>NZ_BMIV01000003.1 GCF_014642735.1 Paracoccus acridae | reverse complement strand
TGTCTCCGGAACCTTCCGCGATCCCGCTTCCCGTTCCGCCCCCTCCAGCGTTCCCGCCTTCGGTGAAGCGGTATTTACGAAGGAGAGAGGGGGAGGGCAAGAGGGTCGGGCGAAGTTTTTTCGCAGAACGGTCATATTTTATGCAACCTTCTGCTTTTAAAAGATAATTATTTCACCACCGCGGCTTGGCCCCAGCGGATCGGCCGAGGCACGGCGACTCGCAGGCCCAGAAGAACCAGAATCGCCGACAGCCACAGGACCGGCTCCAGGGGGAAGGTCTTCAGCGCCCAGATCCAGTGCAGCGTCACCAGAGGGGCTGCGACATAGGCCAGCTTGTGCAGCCTGCGCCACGCCGCCCCGCCCATCCCGCGGATCGAGGCGTTGTTCGAAGTGACCGCAAGCGCCAGCAGCATCAGGAAGGCCGCCATGCCGAAGACGAGATAGGGCCGCTTGACCACGTCGCGCGCCATCGCCCCCCACAGCAGCGCCATGTCCATCACCACCCAGGACAGCACATGCAGCCCCGCATAGGTGAAGCACAACAACCCGAGAGCGCGGCGGAACCGCATGAAGCTGATCCCCGTGATGCGCAGGACCGGCGTCACGGCAAGGCTGGCGACCAGGAAGTACAGCGCGGTGCGTCCCAGCCGGTGTTCGATGTCGCGGATCGGGTCGATTCCCAGGCCGCCGTTCAGCGTGTCCCAGACCAGCAGCGCCAGCGGCACCAGCCCGCCCAGCCACAGCGCCCAGACCGGGATGCCTCGCAGCCATCCGTTCACGGCGGCCCGCATCAGTAATCCCTTGCCAGATCCATCCCGGCATAAAGCGACGCCACCTGGTCGCCATAGCCGTTGAACATCTGCGTTTCCTCTCGTCCGCCGAACAGGCCCGCGCCGATGCGGCGTTCGGTGGCCTGGGACCAGCGGGGATGGTCCACCTGGGGGTTCACGTTCGCATAGAAGCCGTATTCCGACGGCTGCATCGCCTGCCAGGTCGAAACCGGCTGCTTGTCGGTCAGCGTGATCTTGACGATCGACTTGATCGACTTGAAGCCATATTTCCACGGCACGACCAGCCGGATCGGCGCGCCGTTCTGGTTGGGCAGCACGTCGCCGTAAAGGCCCGTCGCCAGGATCGTCAGCGGATGCATCGCCTCGTCGATGCGCAGACCTTCCTTGTAGGGCCAGTCCAGAAGCGGACGCGACTGGCCGCGCATTTCTTCCGGGCGATAGAGGGTCTCGAAAGCCACGAATTTCGCGCCGGGCTGCACCCCGGCCTTGTCCAGCACGCCTGCCAGCGGCACGCCGATCCAGGGGATCACCATGGACCAGGCCTCGACGCAGCGCAGGCGATAGATGCGTTCTTCCAGCGCATTGGCGGGGGCCAGATCATCGACGCCATAGCTGCCGGGGCGGTCCACCATGCCGCCGATCTCGACCGACCAGGGATCGGTGGTCATGGCACCCGCGTGACGCGCGGGATCGGTCTTGTCCAGGCCGAATTCGTAGAAGTTGTTGTAGTTGGTGATCTCTTCCAGCGTGTTCGGCTTTTCCACGGTGGAATAGGCCGATGGCTTGCCGGTCAGGGCCCAGGCGGGCGAGGCCATCGCCACGGCGCCTGCCGCGATGAAGGTCCGGCGGTTGAGGTAGTCGGCTTTCGGGGTGACGTCGGACCAGCGAAGTTTCATGACTCTCTCCCAAGGATGCCGCATCAGGATAGTGACGCAGAAACGCCCCGGGCAGGGCATCACGTTCACTTTACACTGACAATTCCATCAAGCCGCTGCGATTTCGCGCAGGAAGGCCGCGCCGAAACGGTCCAGGCGCGCCTGATCCAGATGCCGCGCCAGACCGGCCTGGTCCAAGGGCCTGGCCTCGGCGATGCGGCGGATCTGGGCGGTGGAACAGGACAGCGGCTTTTCCGTCCCGTCCGGCCCGCGCAGAAGGTCCGCCTGCACCGCGACCAGCCGGTCGAAGAGCGCACCTTCCGGGCGGCCCGCCAGCTTGCGGCGCTGCGGGTGCATGTCGGGCACCTCGCCCGCGATCACCGCCAGGAAGTCGCGGCCATAGCTTTCCAGCTTCTTCGCGCCCACCCCGCCGACCTGGGCCATCTGGTCCAAAGTCTGAGGGCGCTTTTCGGCCATCTCGATCAGGGTGCGGTCCGGGAAGATGACATAGGCGGGCACGCGCGCGGCCTCGGCAAGCGCCCGGCGCTTGGCCTTCAACGCGGACAGCAGCGGCTCGTCCTCCTCGCTGACCTGGGTGCGCAGGACGGTGGCGGGCTTCGACGCGGTGGTGTCCTGGCGCAGGGTCACGCTTTCCTCGCCGCGCAGGACGGGATGGGCGGCCTCGGTCAGGTGCAGGGCGCCGTGGCGTTCGGGATCGGGTCGGCAGAGGTCGCGGCCCATCATCTGCCGGAAGATCGCCTGCCATTGCGCGCGGCTGTGGTCACGACCCACGCCGAAGGTCGGCAGGTTGTCATGGCCGCGTTCACGCACCTTTTCGGTGGTATTGCCGGTCAGGATGTCGATCAGATGCGTGGCGCCGAACCATTCGCCGGTTCGCACGATGGCCGACAGCGCCTTGCGCACCGCCTGGGTGGCGTCGAACAGCTTCGGCGGCACCTGGCACAGGTCGCAGTTCCCGCAATCCTCGGCCAGATCCTCGCCGAAATAGGCCAGAAGCTTGCGGCGGCGGCAGCCGGTCGCCTCGGCCAGGCCCAGAAGCGCGTTCAGCCGGGCGTGGTCGGCGGCCTTGCGGGCAGGCTCGGCCAGACCCTCGTCGATCTGGGTGCGGCGCAGGCGGATGTCGTCGGGGCCGTAAAGCGTCAGCGTGTCGGCGGGATCGCCGTCGCGGCCGGCGCGGCCGATTTCCTGGTAATAGCCCTCGATGGTCTTGGGCAGGTCGGCATGCAGCACCCAGCGGATGTCGGGCTTGTCGATGCCCATGCCGAAGGCCACGGTGGCCACGACGATCAGCCCGTCCTCTCGCTGGAAGCGGGCCTCGGCCTCGCGCCGGGCGTCGGGATCAAGGCCCGCGTGATAGGCGATGGCGGGATGGCCCGCCTCGCGCAGCGCCTGGGCCAGGGTCTCGGTCCGGGCGCGGGCGCCGCAATAGACGATGCCGGACTGGCCGCGCCGCGCGGCGACATAGGCCAGCACCTGCCGGCGCGGGCTGTCCTTGGGCTGGAAGGCCAGGCGGATGTTCGGGCGGTCGAAGCCGCGCAGGAAGGTGACCGGTTCCCGCCCGTCGAACAGGCGCGCCACGATCTCGGCCCGCGTCTCGACATCCGCCGTCGCGGTGAAGGCCGCCAGCGGCACGTCCAACGCGCGCTTCAGGTCGCCGATGCGCAGGTAATCCGGGCGGAAGTCGTGGCCCCATTGGCTGACGCAATGCGCCTCGTCCACCGCGATGGCGGTCACGCCCGCGCGCCGCAGCAGGGACAGCGTCCCGCCCGAAGCCAGCCGTTCCGGCGCCATATACAGCAGCTTCAACTCTCCCCGCGACAGGGCCTGGAAAACCGTATCCGTTTCCTCGTCCGTGTTGCCGCTGGTCAGCGCGCCCGCCGCCACGCCCGCCTCGCGCAGGGCGCGGACCTGATCGCGCATCAGCGCGATCAGCGGGGAAATCACCACCGTCACACCCTCGCGCATCAGCGCGGGCAACTGGAAGCACAGCGACTTGCCGCCGCCCGTGGGCATGATCGCCAGCACGTCGCGGCCCTGGGCCACCGCCTCGACGATCTCTTGCTGGCCGGGGCGGAAGCCGTCGAAGCCCCAGACCTGTCGCAGCAGGTCGCCAGATGGATCAGGGGCGGTCATCAGAATCCGTAGAAGAAGCCCGCGTTGTTCGCCAGGGCGCGCTGCAGGATGATGATGATGATGAACAGGACCAGGGGCGCGAGATCCAGCCCGCCGGTGTTCGGCAGCACGCCCCGGATCGGGCGATAGATGGGTTCCAGAAGGCGGTTCAGGCCGTCCCACAGTTGCGCGACAAGCGGCTGGCGCAGGTTCAGCACCTGGAAATTGATCAGCCAGGACATGATGATATGGACGATCATCACGAACCACACCACCTGCAGGATCAGTTGCAAGGCCTCGTAAAGCGTTCCCATCACGTCCCTCTTTTCGTGTTCGGGCTTGTTATGGGGATGCGGGCGGTGCTTCGCAAGCAAGTTGCCGCAGCGTTCCCGGTTGACGATCGCGTGGGCCGGGGCCACGCCCATGGCCCAAGGCAACCCGAAGGATCCGCGATGTATCCCCTGTTCCGCTTCGCCAAGGAGATGGTCAAGTTCCGCAACGCCCCGAAGCTTGGGGTGACGGGGACGCATGTCTCGACCCATGTCTGCTGGCCCTGGGATCTGGACCCGTGGATCGAGCTGAACAACGGCCGCACCCTCACGCTGTTCGACCTGGGCCGCATTCCGATGGCGCAGCGCAGCGGGCTGATCCCGATCCTGCGCGACCGCAAATGGGGCATCACCGTGGCGGGCAGTTCGGTGCGCTATCGCCGCCGGATCCGCGCCTTCGAACGCTTCACGATGATCTCTCGCGTGGTGGGCTGGGACAGCCGCTTCATCTACATGGACCAGTCGATGTGGAAGGGCGGCGACTGCTGCAACCAGGTCCTGATCCGTTCGGCCATCACATCGGCCCAGGGGATCGTGCCCCCGGCCGAGGTCATGGCCGCGCTTGGCGCCCCGTCCGAAAGCCCGCCCCTGCCCGACTGGATCGGCGCCTGGATCGAGGCTGACGGACAGCGGCCCTGGCCGCCCGTGCTTCCCCCTGACGCAAAAGCCCACTTGCCAGCCTGACGCCGCTTCGGCCTTATGGCCGCGAACGGCGCGCGCGAGGGGGGATGGATCGCAAACGGATCTGGGGCTGGTGGTTTTTCGACTGGGCCAGCCAGCCTTTTCATACGCTTCTGCTGACCTTCGTCTTCTCGGTCTATTTCGCCGAGGTCGCGCAGCGCCATTTCCTGCACATCAGCGGCGACCTGCGGGTGGCGGGGGCGCAGGCGCAGGCGCTGTGGGGATACGGGCTTTCCGTCACCGGCATCATCATCGCGATCTGCGCGCCGGTCCTGGGGGCCGTCGCCGACACCTCGGGGCGGCGGATGCCCTGGATCTGGGTCTTCTCGATCCTTTATGTCGCAGGCTCCGCCGGGCTGTGGTTCCTGATGCCGCAGCAGCCGGCCCTGGTGCAGGCGGTGGTGCTGTTCGGCATCGGCCTGATCGGGGTCGAGTTCGCGACGATCTTCACCAACGCCCTTCTGCCCGGCCTTGCCCCGCGGGATGAGATCGGACGCCTGTCGGGATCGGGCTATGCCTTCGGATATCTGGGGGGCGTACTGTCGCTGGCCGTGATGCTGGCGCTGTTCCAGGAAACGCCGGGCGGCAGGACGCTGATCGGAATCAACCCGCTGTTCGGCCTGGACCCCGCGCAACGCGAGGGAACCCGCTTCGTCGGTCCCTTCGTGGCGATCTGGTATGCCCTGTTCATGATCCCCTTCTTCCTTTGGGTCCGCGAACCGCGCGGGCCGCGACAGCCGGTCCGCATCGGCGCCGCGATGGCGGATTTGTGGACGCTGATCCGCAGCCTGCGCCACCGCCACAGCCTGGCGGCCTGGCTGGCATCGTCGATGCTGTCGCGCGACGCGCTGAACGCGCTTTACGGCTTTGGCGGGGTTTATGCGGCGACCGTGCTGGGCTGGCCCGTGTTCCTGGCGGGCGTCTTCGGCGTGGTCAGCGCCATCGCGGCGGCCATCGTCAGCTGGGCGGGCGGGCAGGCCGACCGCGCCTGGGGTCCCAAGCCCGTCATCATCGGCACCATCCTGATCCTGACCGGCGTCTGCATCGTGGTGGTCGGCATGGACCGCCAGACCCTGTTCGGCCTGGCGGTTCCCTCGAACCCTGTCTTCGGGCGATTCTATGTCCCGGACTTGGTCTTCTTCGGATGCGGCGCGCTGATCGGCGGCGCGGGCGGCGCGCTGCAGGCCGCCAGCCGCACGATGATGGTCCGCCACACGACCGAGGCCCGCGCGACCGAAGGCTTCGGCCTTTACGCCCTGTCCGGCAAGGCCACCGCCTTCCTGGCGCCCCTGCTGATCGCCGTCGTCACTGACATCAGCGGGAACCAGCGTTTGGGCATCTCTCCGCTGATCGTGCTGTTTATCCTGTCGCTTGTTCTGCTAGTCTGGGTCAAACCCGAGGGAGAGGTAGAGCAGTGATCCGCAAGTTCCTGACCGCCGCCGCCATCGTGGCCGGCCTTGTCATGCCCGCATCGGCCGACCCGCTGGCCAAGGACGTCTTCGGCAGCTTCCGCAGCGCCTCGCAGGGGCCGGCCGTGTCGATCGGCTTCTATTCCAAAGGCTGCGGCCAGGGATTCGTGCAATTGCCCGAAAGCGGGCCAAGCTGGCAGGCCATGCGCCTGTCGCGCAATCGCAACTGGGGCCACCCTGACCTGGTGAATTTCCTGATCGGCCTGTCGCAGGCCGCCCAGCAGGCAGGCTGGCGCGGGCTTTACATCGGCGACATGAGCCAGCCGCGCGGCGGGCCGATGACATCGGGACATGCCAGCCACCAGCTGGGGCTGGACGCCGATATCTGGATGCTGCCCCCCTCGTCGCTGAATCTGTCGCCCGCGCAGCGCGAAAGCATCTCGTCGGTGTCCATCACCGACCGGCGGGGCGTGGGGCTGACGAATGTCTGGAACGGCGGGCACATGTCGATCATGCGGGCCGCCGCCCGTGATCCGCGCGTGGAACGCATTTTCGTCGATCCGGTCGCCAAGGTCGCCATGTGCCAGATGGAGCGCGGAGACCGGTCCTGGCTGCGCAAAGTGCGGCCCATCAATGCCCATAACTATCACTTCCACGTCCGGATGGCCTGCCCGCGCGGGTCGATCTGCGACCGCCAGGATCCGCCGCCCCCCGGCGACGGCTGCGCCGAGGCCGCCGAATGGATCAAGAACCGCATCGACCCCAGCCGGGTCCAGCCGACGCCGCCCGACCCGGACTATCGCCATCCCCGGACCTTCCGTCTTTCCGAATTGCCCAGCCAATGCCGAACCGTCGCCGGCGCGCCCTAGGCGGGCTGTTATCGCTGTTGCTGATCGCGGCCGGCGCCCCTGCGCCGGCCGCGTCGCTGGAATATGTCGGCACCTTCGTCTGGACCGGCGACGACGACAGCTTCGGCGGCTTTTCGGGAATCGAGATCAGCCCCGACGGCACGGGCTTTCACGCCCTGACCGACCGCGCCCATCTTTACTGGGGCAGCATCGACCGCGATTCGCAGGGCGTGATCCGCGCCATGAACATCGGCGGGCGGGCGCATCTGAAGGATCGCCAGGGCGTTCCCCTCCAGCCCGGCTATCACGGCGACAGCGAGGGGCTGGCCATCGGCGAAGACGGCCGGATCTGGATCAGCTTCGAAGGGCTGAACCGCATCGCGCTTTACGAAGACCCCGATGCGGTGCCCAGCCGCAGGCGCCTGCCGCCCGAACTGCCCTGGATGCGGCTCAATTCCGGGATGGAGGCCATCGCGATCCGCGGCGACACGGTTTTCGCCGTGCCCGAGCAATCCGGACAGGAAGGCGATCCCTTCCCGATCCTGACCTTCCGCGACAACCAGTGGGGACAGGCCGGGGAAATCCGGCGCGACCCGCGCTGGCTGGCGGTCGGGGCTGATTTCGGGCCGGACGGCTGGTTCTATCTTCTGGAACGCGACTTTCGCGGCATCCTGGGTTTCGCCTCGCGCGTGCGGCGGATGCAGTTGACCGACGACGGCCCCGTGAACGAGGAAATCCTGCTGACCACCCGCGCCCTGCAATACGACAACCTGGAAGGGCTGGCGGTCTGGCACGATGGGCAGGGGATCCGGCTGACCATGATCTCGGACGACAATTTCCTGGCCTTGCAGCGCACCGAACTGGTCGAATACCGGCTGCGCGATTGACAAGCCCCCAAGGCTGCGCCTAAGGCCCGCGCTGTCCCGCAAGGCGCGGGGCCGAGTTGTTCCGCGACCTTGTAAAACGGAAAAAGCATAAATGACCCGCTATCTGCCCGGCATCCTTGCCATGGCCATCATCGTCGTGGCCTCGAACATCCTTGTGCAATTCACGGTAGGCCTCTGGCTGACCTGGGGTGCCTTCACCTATCCCTTCGCCTTCCTTGTCACCGAGGTGATGAACCGCGTCTATGGTCCCGCCGCCGCCCGCCGGGTGGTGCTGGCGGGCTTCGTGGTGGGCGTGCTGTGTTCGGTCGTGGCCGCCGGCCTGGACAAGACCACGCTGCGAATCGCGGTGGCGTCGGGCGCGGCCTTCCTAGTCGCGCAGCTTGTCGACATCGTCGTCTTCAACCTGTTGCGCAAACGCCGCTGGTGGGTGGCGCCGCTGACCTCGTCATCGGTCGGATCGGTCCTGGACACCGCCATCTTCTTCACGGTCGCCTTTACCGCGGCCCTGCCCCATGACGCCAATACCGGCTGGGCGAACGAGGCCGTTCCGCTTCTTGGTCAGGGGCCGGTCACTGCCCTGTGGGTTTCCTTGGCAACTGCCGACTGGATGGTCAAGATGGGCCTGGCCATACTGACCCTTGTGCCCTTCCGCATCATCGTGCGCAATTTGTTGCGAAGTGAACGAACAATCTGATTGACTCGCCCCCGATCTGTGGCACGCTTTCCTTATACGGCAACCAATTGAAAGGAGGTGGTCCAGTGTCGAGAGTGATATTGGAGAGAGGTGTCGGAACAGTCAGGGGGGCCGTGGCCTGAGGGCAGCCCCAAGGGTCGTAAACCCTGGTTGGGACCGGATGCTTACCCATCCCTAACCGGACCATCTCCGTGGATCTCGCGGGCCGCCTTGATCTGGGGCGGCCCGTTCCTTTTGATGACCTCCTGCCGCCTCGGCTTGCCTTGGCGGTGCCGATGGGGGACTGCTTGGCCGGTTCGCCGCAGACAAGGTCCCTCCCCATGCCCCATCGCCATTCCCGCCTCGGGCCTGCCTACAACCTGCGGGGCGCCGTCTTCATGGTGCTGTCCATGGCCGGTTTCGCCGTCGAGGATTCGCTGCTGAAGCTTGCGGCCGTCAGCCTGCCGCCGGGGCAGGTGCTGATCACCTTCGGCATCCTGGGCACGGCAACCTTTGCCGCCCTGTCGGTCCTGGCAGGAGAGCCGCCCGTCACCCGCGCCATGCTGGGCCGCGCCATGGTGCTGCGGTCGCTGTCCGAGGTGACGGGCCGGCTGTTCTACATGCTGGCCATCGCGCTGACGCCGCTGTCCACGGCCTCGGCCATCCTGCAGGCGACGCCGCTGGTGGTGATGGTGGGCGCGGCGATGCTGTTCGGGGAACGGATCGGGCCCCGTCGCTGGCTGGCCGTTGTATTGGGTTTCGGGGGCGTGCTGCTGATCCTGCGGCCGGGGACCGAAGGCTTCGGGCCGCTGTCGCTGCTGGCGATCATGGCGATGCTGGGCTTTGCCGGGCGGGACCTGGCGACCCGCGCCGCGCCCGTGTCGCTGTCCTTCCGGCAACTGGGCGTCGCGGGCTTTTCCATGCTGATCGTGGCCGGGCTGATCGTCCTGCCTTTCGGCGGCCCGCCGGTCGCGCCGGATGCCGCCACCTGGGCGGGCCTTGCGGCGGCCTCCGTCACGGGGGTCTGCGCCTATACCTTCCTGACGGTGGCGATGCGGACGGGCCAGGTCGGCGCGGTGACGCCCTTCCGCTATACCCGGCTGATCTTCGCGATGGTGGCGGGGATCGCGCTGTTCGGCGAAAACCCCGACCGCTGGACGATCATCGGCAGCGCCGTGATCATCCTGGCCGGAATCGCCGCCCTGCGCCTGTCGCGGCAACCCGCGACAGTGCAGCCGGCCTAGGTCACATCAATTCGATCGCAAGGGCGATCCCCTGGCCGCCGCCGATGCACATGGTCACCAGCCCGCGCTTGCCGCCGATGCGCTCCAGTTCATACAGCGCCTTGACGGTGATGATCGCGCCGGTCGCGCCGACCGGATGGCCCAGCGCGATGGCGCCGCCGTTGGGATTGACCTTCGCGGGGTCCAGCCCAAGCCCCTTGTTCACCGCCAGCGCCTGGGCCGCAAAGGCCTCGTTCGATTCGATCACGTCGAAGTCGCCCGCCGACAGGCCGGTCCTTTCCAGCAGCTTCTGCACCGCCGGGATCGGGCCGATGCCCATCACCTCGGGCCGCACGCCCGCCACGGCCCAGCCCAGGATCCGCGCGCGGGGCGTCAGGCCCGCCGCCTGCGCCGCATCCGCCCGCGCCAGCACCAGGGCCGCCGCGCCGTCGTTGATGCCGCTGGCATTGCCCGCCGTGACGCTGCCCTCCTTCTTGAAGACCGCCTTCAGCCCCGCCAGCTTGTCCAGGCTGGTTTCCTTGGGATGTTCGTCCGTGTCAAAGGTGACCGGCCCCTTGCGGCCCTTTACTTCGACCGGAACGATCTGGTCGCGAAAATACCCGGCCGCGATGGCCGCCGCCGCGCGGCGCTGCGATTCCATCGCGAATTCGTCCTGCGCCTGCCTGCCGATGTCATGTTCGGCGGCGACGTTTTCCGCCGTGACGCCCATGTGGCCGGTTCCCATCGGGCAGGTCAGCGCGCCGGTCATCATGTCCATCATCTTCTGGTCGCCCATCTTGGCGCCGAACCGGGCCGAGCTGACGGCATAGGGCGAACGGCTCATGCTTTCGGCGCCGCCCGCCACGGCGAAATCGGCATCCCCCAGCATCAGCGCCTGCGCGGCCGACACGATGGCCTGCGCGCCCGAGCCGCAAAGCCGGTTCACGTTCATCGCGGGCGTGGTGTCGGGAATGCCAGCATCCAGCATCGCCACGCGCGACAGATACATGTCCCGGGGTTCGGTGTTGATGACATGGCCGAAGACCACCTGCCCGATCTTCTCGGGGGCGACGCCCGCCCGTTCCATCGCGGCGCGGGTCACGGTGGCGGCAAGCTGGATCGGCGGAATGGCGGCCAGGCTGCCGCCGAAGGTGCCGATCGCGGTGCGCGCGCCGGACAGGATGACGATATCGGTGGACATGACGAACCCTTCCCCTTGGTTGCCCGGACAGCATAGGCCCGGCCCGCCCCTTCGGCCAAGCGCGCCGTGGCGTCGCGCGGATGCTGCGGCTAACCTGCTGCAAAGACAGGAACCGAATCGGATGAACAGGGACGGACCCCGGATCAAGCTGCGGCTGGAATACGACGCGCCGCTGGTGCTGGGTCCGGGCAAGGCGCAGCTTCTGCGGCTGATCGGGCAGCACGGCTCGATCTCGGCCGCAGGGCGGCAGATGGGGATGAGCTACAAGCGCGCCTGGTCCCTGGTCGAGGAAATGAACGCGGCCTTTGTCGCGCCCCTGGTGGACAGCAGCCGGGGCGGGGCGGGCGGCGGCGGCGCGACGGTCACGCCCACCGGCCTTGCGGTGCTGCGCCATTACGAATCGCTGGAACGGCTGCTGACCGACAAGGGCGCGGCGGACCTGGCTGCCATCGGCGCCCTGATGAAAACGGAGGAACCATGACGATACTGGCGATGGATCAGGGGACGACCTCGTCCCGCGCGCTTGTCTTTCGCGACGACCTGACGGTGCAGGCCACGGCCCAGCACGAATTCCCGCAGCATTTCCCGCGCTCGGGCTGGGTGGAACACGAACCGGGCGACATCTGGACCAGCAGCGCCGGAACCGCCCGCGCCGCCATCGAAAAGGCCGGCGCCCCCCGCATCGACGCCATCGGCATCACCAATCAGCGCGAGACTGTGGTGATCTGGGACCGCAACACCGGCGAGCCGATCCACCGCGCCATCGTCTGGCAGGACCGCCGCACCGCCGAGATCTGCGACCGCCTGCGCGACGAAGGGGTCGAGGATCAGGTCACCGACACCACGGGCCTGCTGCTGGACCCCTATTTCAGCGCCACCAAGATCGGCTGGCTGCTGAATCATGTGGACGGCGCGCGGGACCGTGCGCGGGCGGGCGAGCTGGCCTTCGGCACCATCGACAGCTTCCTGATCTGGAAGCTGACCGGCGGACGGTCGCATGTGACGGATGCCACCAATGCCAGCCGCACCCTGCTTTACGACATCCGCAAGGGCGAATGGTCGGACGACATGTGCCGCCTGTTCGGCGTGCCCCGCGAACTGCTGCCCGAGGTCAGGGACAGCGCCGACGATTTCGGCACCACCCGCGCGGATCTGTTCGGCCGGGAAATCCCGATCCTGGGCGTGGCAGGCGACCAGCAGGCCGCGACCGTGGGCCAGGCCTGCTTCCAGCCGGGCATGATGAAATCCACCTATGGCACCGGCTGCTTCGCGCTGCTGAACACGGGCGACCAGGCGGTGCGGTCGCAGAACCGGCTGCTGACCACCATTGCCTACAGGTTGGACGGCAAGACCACCTATGCCCTGGAAGGGTCGATCTTCATCGCAGGCGCCGTGGTGCAATGGCTGCGCGACGGGCTGAAGCTGATCCGAGAGGCGAAGGAAACCCAGGCCCTGTCCGAACAGGCCGATGACAGCCAGCAGGTCGTCATGGTCCCGGCCTTCACCGGCCTTGGCGCGCCCCATTGGTCGCCCAATGCCCGGGGCGCGGTCTTCGGCCTGACCCGCAACACCGGCCCCGCCGAATTCGCCCGCGCCGCGCTGGAAAGCGTGGGTTTCCAGACCCGCGACCTGCTGGAGGCCATGCGGGCCGATTGGCCGCAGGCGGGCGATGCGGTGCTGCGCGTGGATGGCGGCATGACCGCCAGCGAACCGGCGATGCAGTTCCTGTCCGACATCCTGGGCGCCCCCGTGGACAGGCCGAAGAACACGGAAACGACGGCCCAGGGCGCGGCCTGGCTGGCAGGCTATCGCGCCGGTCTTTGTCCCGCGCCCGACGAATATGCCCGCGCCTGGCAGCTTGACCGGCGCTTCGAACCCGCGATGTCCGACAAGGACCGCGACCGGCGTTATTCCGCTTGGCAAAGGGCGGTCCAGGCGGTCCTGTCGGTCTGATCTTCCGGCTTTGTGATTTCACCCGGCCGTGATTTTCCGTAAGATCGCCCGAAAACGACAAGAGGGCAGGATGAGCAGGCTTCTGAAACTCGCGATTGTCGGGCTGGTCGCGTCATGCGGCGGCGGCAATTATTCCGCACCCCGGCAACTGGACAACGCCTGCGCCATCGTGGCGGAACGACCGGCCTATTACCGGGCGATGAAGGCGTCGGAGCGCAAGTGGGGCATCCCGATCCATGTGCAGATGGCCGCGATCCACCAGGAATCGAAGTTCATCGGCGATGCGCGCACACCCCATCAATACGCGCTTGGGGTGATCCCCATCGGCCGCCAGTCCAGCGCCTATGGCTATTCCCAGGCGCTCGACGGCACATGGGAGGAATACCAGAAGGAAACCGGCAACCGCCGCGCCAAGCGCGACAACATCCGCCATGCGACGGATTTCATGGGCTGGTACATGCACAATTCCTCGCGCCGCCTGGGCATCTCGAAATGGGACGCGACAGGGCAATACCTGGCCTATCACGAAGGCCGGTCGGGATTCGCGCGGCAATCCTATCTGGGCAAGCCCTGGCTGGTCCGGGTCGCCAACCAGGTCGGCCAGCGGGCGCAGATGTATCGCGCGCAACTGGTGTCCTGCCGCAAGGCATGACGCTTGCCCTTGCCCCCCTGCCTGGTTGATATGGCCGGGCAGCGGAAGGACATCCCATGGACGAACACATCAGGCGCGAGGCTGACGACCAACCCGAATTCGCCATCCATATCGGCGCCCGGCTGGTCAGCGCCACGCCTGAACGGGTCGAATTCGAAATGCCGGTCACCCAGGCCCTGGCCAACCGCAACGGCGTGCTGCATGGCGGCGCCATCATGGGCCTGGCCGACAATGCCGGCGGCACGGGCACCTTCCTGAACCTGCCCCAGGGCAAGACCACCACCACGCTGGAAAGCAAGACCAACTTCCTGCGCCCGATCCGCCTGGGCGACGTGGCCCGCGCGGTCAGCCTGCCCCTGCATATCGGGCGGACGACGCAGATCTGGCAGACCACGATCACCCGTGGCGACGGCAAGGCCGCGGCCATCGTCACGCAGACGCAGGTGGTGATCGACTGGAAGGACTAGGCCCGGTCAGATCCAGGGGGTGTCGCGGAACCCGGGCACCATGGTCCGGTCACGGATCAGGCCCATGCCAGTCAGTTCGGCCTCGGCCCTTGCCCCCAGCGCCTCGATCTGCGCGGATCGCGCCCGCGCTTCAAGGCAGGCGCTCACGCCTTGGCCACCGCGATTGAAGAAGGCGTCGATGCGGTCGCGCGTCTCGGGCGCGAAATGGGTGATCGTATAGGCCATCGGAAACCCTTTCCATGGCAACGCGTGGCTTCCCCCCTCCGCCAGCATGGATCAGGCGCCCTTGGCCATCCAGCGCCCGAGGGGTCAACCTGCCGACATCGCGGCCAGCCGCGCAGCCGCTGCCCGCCCGGCATGCAGCCCGCTGCCCAGACAGGCGGTCAGAAGATAACCGCCGGTCGGCGCCTCCCAATCCAGCATCTCTCCGGCGACGAAAACACCCGGTATCGCTTGCAGTTCCTGCGCCCCAGTCAGCGAATCCCAGGTCACCCCCCCGGCCGAGGAGATCGCCGTCGCGATCCCCATCGGTCCCTGGTGGCGCAGGGGCAGCGCCTTCGCCAATGCTGCCCAGCCTGCTGCATCCATGGGCAGCGGCCTGCCCCATTCCAGCAGCAAGGCCACCTTGACCGGATCGTCCAGCACGCGGCGCAGCCAATTGCCAAGCGACAGCTTGCCCTTGGGCCTTGCGAATCGTCCCGCCAGGGCACTGCGATCCAGATCCGGCGCCAGATCGACATGGCCTGCCGCGCCGTCCCGCAGCGGGGCCGAGATCTCGTAAACCCCGCCGCCCTCGATCCCGTGGCGGCCGATGATCCATTCGCCCCGGCTGGTCAGATCCCCCGCCCGCAACGCGGTGCCCTTGACCGCCGCGCCGAAATGCCGGGACATCTGCGTCGACCAAGCCACGCGAAACCCCATATTCGCAGGCCGGAACGGCGCGACGCCGACGCCCGCGCCTTCAAGCCACGGAACCCAGGCCGCATCCGATCCCAGGCGCGGCCAGCTTGCCCCGCCAAGCGCAAGAACCGTGACGCCTGGCCGGATCTCGCGCGGTCCTTCGGGGGTCTCGAACCGGAACCTCTCGCCGGTCCACCGCCAGCGGGTCCGCAACTCGACCCCGCCCGCGCGCAACCGCGCCAGCCAGGCTCGCAGCAGCGGAGAGGCCTTCATGCCCACCGGAAACACCCTCCCTGTGGATCCCGTGAACAACTTGATCCCCAAGCCCCGCGCCCAGGCCATGACCTCGGCAGGACCAAAGGCCGCTTCTCTGTTGCCCAAATACCCCGGGGTCCGGGGCAGCGCCCCGGTCCCAAGGCTGAACCTTTGCGCAAAGGCCTCGAACGGCTCGTCCTTGGTCAGGTTCAACCCCGACTTGCCCGCCATCAGGAACTTGCGCGCAGGCGTGGGCATCGCCTCGGCCACCACGACCCTGCGCCCCGGCGCCATCAGCGCCTCGGCCGCCATCAGCCCGGCCGGGCCTGCGCCGATGACCAAGGCCTCGACGGCCTCGCTCACCGCCGTCCCCGCGTCATCGCCAGGCGGATCAGCGCGCGTTCGACCAGCGCCATCTGCGGCGCGCGGGTAGAACTGCGCAGGTTCAGGTCGCAATCCAGCAGCGCGCGGACGGCTTCCTCCAGCGGGCCCATGCCCCAGGCCTGCGCCTGCCGCGCCATGCGGTCGCGCCGGGGACCGAAGACCGGGGGGCGCATCCGCGACAGGGCCACGCCCGGCCCGGCGGGATCGGCGGCAGCCAGGTGGAGGGCGCGGAAATGGCGCAGCGCGGCAATGCACAGCGTGACAGGGCTGACCCCCTGCCCTTCGATCCGGCGCATCATGGCGCCGAATTCGGCTTCGCGGCGTTCGGCGACGATGTGGATCAACTCGTCCAGGTCGGCCTCGATCGTGGCAGGGGCCATCAGCGCGATCTCGTCGCCGGTCAGGGGCGTGTCGTCGCCGTGCTTGTAAAGGCCGATCTTCTCGATCGTCTGGCGCAGGTCGCCCGGATCCAGGGCGCGGGCCAGGACCATCATCTCGCGCATCGCGGGCGGCGGGACTTGGCGCAGCCCGGCCTCGGCCAGCCAGCGCGCAACCTCGTCCTCGCCCGGCGGGTCATCATAGATGGGCGCGGTCACGGCGCTCGGATGCGGCTCGAACAGCTTGCGCAGCGCGGATGCCTTGCCCAGCGCGCCCGCCGTCACCACCATCGCCGCATCGCCTGGCCGCCATTCGGCCAGCGCGGCACGGATGGCATCGGCCGCCGTGTCGGGCGCATCCTCGACCAGCACGACCCGCTGGCCGGGAAAGAAGCCGACCTCCTTGACCGCGTCCAGCAGTTGCGCGGGATCCTTGCGCAGCCCTGCGCCCGACAGGCGGGTCAGGCGCATCTCCTCGTCGGCCTTTTCGCCCACCAGGGCCTTCACGGCCTCGGCCCGCTTCATCGCCACGCGCATGGCATCCTGCCCATAGATCAGCAGCGCCGGGCGCGAGGGATCGGGCCGCGCCAGATAGCGCGCGATTTCCGCGCCCTTGAGAATCATGGCAGGATCATCCGGGCAGTTGGCTTGACGCCGCCAGCAGCCGGGTGACGACCTGATCGGCCAGCATCTCGGCCAGACGGGTCCGGGCATCGCCCTCGGCGGCCAGCGTGGCGATGGTGGTGCCCGTGGTCGAATAGGAGGTGAAGTTGCTGACCCGCCCCTGCGCCAGCACCCGGCCCGCCCGGTCGGTCAGCACGAAATCGGCGGTGCCGTTCAGGGAATAGCGGTTCGTGACCTCGTCCGTGGTGATCGCCTGGGGGACGACGCCCACATTGATGCGATAGTCCAGATCGTAATCCGTCCCCTCGCCGCCCAGGCGTTCGCCAAGCCGGCGGTTGAAGGCGAAATCCTGATAGGTCCGGGGATCGCGCGGGCGGACCTTGCCGAACAGCCGCCGGCCCGCGCCGTTCGGGCCATAGACCGGCGTCAGCCCGCAAGCCCCCAGCGCCAGCAGCCCCAGAAGGGACGCCCGGCGGGAAAGGGGGTCAGGCGACCACATTGACGATCCGCCCCGGCACGACGATCAGCTTCCGGGGGGCTGCGCCTTCCAGGAAACGCTGCACGGTCTCGTCCGCCAGCACCAGGGCCTCGATCTGGTCCTTGGGCGTGTCCTTGGCCACGCTGATCTCAGCCCGGCGCTTGCCGTTGATCTGGATGGGCAGGGTGACGGTGTCATCCTCCAGCATGGCCGGATCTGCCTTGGGCCAGGGCGCATCGACCAGAAGGCCCTGCCCGCCCGCCATGGACCAGACATCCTCGGCCAGGTGCGGCACCATCGGCCCCATCAGCTGCGCCATGATCCGCAGCACCGCCCTGCGCGCTTCGCCCCCGGCCTTCGACTTGCCCACGGCATTCGCCAGTTCATAGATCTTGGCGACCGCCTTGTTGAAGGCGAAACCCTCGATGGCCTTGGTGACATCATTGATCGCGCGATGCGCCGCGCGGGTCAGGTCGGGATCGTCTGCGTCCGCGCCCGCTTCCTCGGCCAGGCGCCAGACGCGGGCCAGGAACTTGTTCGCGGCCTCGGCCCCGGCCGAGGTCCATTCCACGTCGCGTTCGGGCGGGCTGTCGGACAGCATGAACCAGCGCGCGGTATCGGCGCCGAAGGACTGCACAATATTGACCGGATCGACGACGTTCTTCTTGGACTTCGACATCTTGGCCGAGGGGATGACCTCGACCTCGGTGCCGTCGGCCAACCTGCCGTCGGTCACGTCCTCGGGCAGGTGATAGACCGGGCGGCCCCGGTCGTCGGTGGTCTTGTAGATCTCGTGCGTCACCATACCCTGCGTGAACAGCGCGTCGAAGGGTTCCTTGGCGCTTTCCGGCAGGTGCCCCGTCTTGACCATCGCGCGGGCGAAGAAGCGCGAATAAAGCAGGTGCAGGATCGCGTGCTCGATCCCGCCGATATACTGGTCCACATTCATCCAGTAATCGGCGTCGGCCCGGTCGGTGGGCGTCGGCGCATGGGGGCTGGTGAAGCGCGCGTAATACCAGGACGAATCGACGAATGTGTCCATCGTGTCCGTCTCGCGCCGCGCCGCGCCGCCGCATTGGGGGCAGGTCGCCTGCCGCCAGGTCGGGTGGCGGTCCAGCGGGTTGCCCGGCACGTCGAAGGTCACGTCCTGGGGCAGCAGGACAGGCAGGTTTTCCTTGGCCTCGGGGACGGTGCCGCAGGTGTCGCAATGCAGGACCGGGATCGGGCAGCCCCAATAGCGCTGGCGCGAGATGCCCCAGTCGCGCAGGCGGAACTTGGTCACGCCCTCGCCATAGCCATTGGCCTCGGCATGGGCGATGGCGGCGTCCACGGCGGCCTCTCCGGTCTGGTCCGCCGCGCCGCTGAAGCCGCGGACATAGGTGACGGTCTCGGATTTCAGCGGCACATAGGGCGCCTGGGCGACCATGGCATCGGCCTGTTCCAGCGACATGCCGTGTTCGCCAAAGGTCGCGCGGATCGGCAGCCCGTATTTCGTGGCGAATTCGTGGTCGCGCTCGTCATGGGCCGGGCTGCCGAAGATCGCGCCGGTGCCATAGTCCATCAGCACGAAATTGGCGATCCAGATCGGCAGGTGCCAACCTTCGTCCAGCGGATGCTTCACGGTCAGGCCCGTGTCGAAACCCAGCTTGGGCGCGGTCTCGATGGCTTCCTCGGTCGTGCCGATGCGGCGGCATTCCTCGACAAAGGCGGCGACCCTGGGATCGGCGGCGGCCAGATCCTTGATCAGCGGGTGATCGGGCGACAGCGCCACGAAGCTTGCGCCCATCAGCGTGTCGGGGCGGGTGGTATAGACCTCGATCGCGGCAAATTCCTCGGGGGCATCCACGGTTTCGAACCGGAACTGCAGCCCGCGCGACTTGCCGATCCAGTTCGACTGCATCAGCCGCACCTTCTCGGGCCAGCCGGTCAGCCCGTCCAGCGCCGAAAGCAACTCCTCGGAATAATCCGAGATGCGGAAGAACCATTGTGTCAGCTCGCGCCGTTCGACCGCGGCGCCCGACCGCCAGCCCTTACCGTCGATGACCTGTTCATTGGCAAGCACCGTCATGTCCACCGGGTCCCAGTTCACCTGGGCCGACTTGCGGGTGATGAGGCCCGCAGACAGCATGTCCAGGAACATCGCCTGCTGCTGGTGGACATAGTCGTCGTCGCAGGTCGCGAATTCGCGGGACCAGTCGATGGACAGGCCCAGCGGCTTCAGCTGCTCGCGCATGGTGGCGATATTGGCATAGGTCCAGTCGCGCGGATGGCCGCCCTGTTCCATCGCCGCGTTCTCGGCAGGCATCCCGAAGGCGTCCCAGCCCATCGGATGCAGGACGCTGAACCCCTGCGCACGCTTAAAGCGCGCCACCACGTCGCCCATCGTGTAGTTGCGCACATGGCCCATGTGGATGCGCCCCGATGGATAGGGGAACATTTCCAGCACATAGTATTTTGGCCGCTCGTCGCGGGTCGCGGTGAAGCTGCCGGCGTCGGCCCAGGCCTGCTGCCACCGGGATTCGCTGCTAGAGGGATCATAGGGCATGGTGCGGACCTTTGGCGTCATTCGTCGCCGCCGGGTTTATACGGCGCGACTTGGCGGGTCCAGTGGGCGCTGCCCGGCCCCTACAGCCGCCCGTCCTGGATTCGCAGCTGACGTGCGCGGGTCAGGATCGCGTCTTCTACGGCCCGCACGGTGCCCGGCTCGATTGCCGCGCCGCCGGGGCCTTGCAGCGACAGCTTCAGGCTGCGCGCGTCCAGTGCCGGATCGGCGATCTTGATTGTCGCGCGATAGGACCGCCCGCCGCCCGGCGGCGTGCCATATCCGGTCTGGATCACGCCGGTAAAGGGATCGACCGTCTGCACCGGCAGGAAGTTCAGCACTTCCAAGCTGGCGTTCCACAGGTACTTGTTCACGCCGACGGTGGTGTTCGGGTTCTCGGATCCTTCAAAGACATCCCAGATCGTCGTGCGCCGCACCTCGGGGCGCATGTCGGCGCTCTCTTGCGGTCCGGCATTTGGTCCGCCACCCCCACAGGCAGCTAATCCCCCGCAAAGAACCCCTGCGATCACCAGGCGCGCGGCGTGTGCGGTTTTCATGCGGTCCCTCGTTTTTCGCGTCGGGGCCAGCTTTAGCCCGGATCACCCCCGCCCCACAAGCGCCTTGGGCCGGATCCGGCCCGGGCCGCGTTCAGGGGATCACGTAAAGGTGTGGCCCTTGTGCATCACAGAAAGCGCCGTAGCCAGAGCAGGCGCGCGATTCCGTTGCATCATAGGGAAGGACAGGGGAAACAAGCAGCATACCCAAGGCGGTAATGCCGGTTTGGGCATCAGAGAGACAAGAGGGAACTTGACATGAAAAAGGCTCTTATCGCCTCCACCGCACTGGTCCTGACGGCCGGTGCCGCTGCTGCCGACGTGACCATCTCGGGTTACGGCCGGACCGGCATCCAATACTTTGAAAACACCGACGCGCAAGATGCGGCTGGCTTGAACGAAACGCAGATCATCTCGCGCCTGCGTATGAACCTCGACGCCAGCACCTCTTCCGAACAGGGTGTGGACTTCGGCGCTCGATTCCGGTTGCAGTGGGACCAGAACAGCGCCACTCGTGGCAACCAGGGCGAACTGAACGCCGGCAAGCTGTATGTCACCAGCAGCGGCCTGACCGTCGAGGTTGGCAACGTCGACACCGCTTTCGACTCGGTCAACCTGCTTTACGGTTCGGAACTGGGGTCGTATGACCGTGACCTCGTTCGTCGAGGCGCCTTCTTTGCCTATGACTCTGACCGGCTGGCTGGCCAGTTTGTCCAGGCGGACGTAGATGTGGACGGTGACGGCGACGTTGACGGGGACGACCTTGAAGAGCTGTCGACCTACAACGGCATCGCGGCCACCTACGCGATTGAAGGCCTGAAAGCTCGCGTCTCTTATATTGACCCCGACCAGTCTGGCCTGACTTCTGACGACGAAGAACTCGGTTTCTCGGTCGACTACACCTGGAACGAGCGTCTGGAACTGGCTGCGGCTTACGTCATGGACGGGGGCGCAATCGAAGACAACGACATCTTCTTTATCGGCGCCCGCTATGCCGTCATGGAGAACGCTCGCATCGGCCTGAACTATCTGAATGCTAGCAACGACAGCGCCGCTGACGTTGGTGATACCATCACCCTGTATGGTGACTATACTTTGGCCGATGGGCTGACCAACATCGAAGCCTATGTTGCCAACAACAACGACGACGACAACGAAACCGACAACGCGTTCGGTATTGGCGTCAACTACGACCTGGGCGGTGCCCGTCTGGGTGCCTCGCTGCAGCGCGGCAACGACGAGCGCGTGACCGCCGACATGGGCGTGCGCTTCGACTTCTGATCCCCGGATCAGCAGTCAAACTTGAGAGCGGGCCTTGCGCCCGCTCTTTTCTTTTTGTCTTGTCGCCTCATGGGACTGGATGACATCAAGCGCCGCATCAGCGCGGCAGAAGAAAAGGCAGGGCGCGCACCCGGCAGCGTCACGCTGATCGCGGTCAGCAAGGTGCAGCCGGAAGACCGCGTGACCGCCGTGCTGGACGCAGCGCACCGCGTCTTTGGCGAAAACTACGTGCAGGAAGCGCAGGGCAAATGGCCCGGCTGGCGCAGCCGCTGGCCCGGCGTGGATCTGCACATGATCGGGCCGCTTCAATCTAACAAGGCCCGCGCCGCGGTCGAACTGTTCGACGCCATCCACACGCTGGACCGCATGACCCTGGCCCGCAAGCTGGCCCAGCAGATCGAACAGCAGGGCCGCAGTCCGCAGCTGTTCATCCAGGTCAACACCGGGGACGAGCCGCAGAAGGCAGGCATCCTGGCCGACGAACTGCCGGTCTTCCTGTCATCCTGCCGCGACCTTGGCCTGTCGCCCCAGGGATTGATGTGCATCCCTCCCGAAGATCAGGATCCCCTGCCCCATTTCCGCCTGCTGCGCGACTTAGCCGCCGATCACGGGTTGCCGAACCTGTCTATGGGGATGAGCGCGGATTTCGAAACTGCCATTGCCGAGGGCGCCACCCATGTCCGCGTCGGTTCCGCCATCTTCGGCGCGCGCGACTACGGCTGATTTCGTCTTGCGAGATGCAAGTGTCCCGCGTATATCCGGCGGCGGGACACCCTTCCCCAACGAAGGGCTATTAGCTGGAAGGCTGACATGAAGGATCTGACGATCCCGGCTGCGCGCCCGGTCAATCCGCGCTTCTCCTCTGGCCCCTGCGCCAAGATCCCCCATTACACTCTGGACCTGCTGTCGGACGCCCCGCTGGGCCGCTCGCATCGTGCCGCCATCGGCAAGGCGAAGCTGGCGGAAGCCATTGACCTCACGCGCGAGGTCCTGGGCGTTCCTGCCGACTACCGCATCGGCATCGTCCCCGGTTCCGACACCGGCGCGGTCGAGATGGCGATGTGGTCCCTGCTGGGTGCCCGCCCGGTCGAGATGCTGGCCTGGGAAAGCTTTGGCGAAGGCTGGGTCACCGATGCCGTGAAGCAGCTGAAGCTGGACGCGACCGTCCGCAAGGCCGAATACGGCAGGATCGTGGATTTCGCGCAGGTCGATTTCGACAAGGATGTCGTCTTCACCTGGAACGGCACCACCAGCGGCGTGCGCGTCCCGAATGGCAACGCGATCCCGGCCGGTCGCGCGGGCCTGACCATCTGCGACGCGACCAGCGCCGCCTTTGCGATGGACCTGCCTTGGGACAAGCTGGATGTGGTGACCTTCAGCTGGCAGAAGGTGCTGGGCGGCGAGGGCGCGCATGGGATGCTGATCCTGTCGCCGCGCGCGGTCGAACGGCTTGAGAGCTACACCCCCGGCTGGCCCCTACCCAAGATCTTCCGTCTGACCAAGGGCGGCAAGCTGATCGAGGGCATCTTCAAGGGCGAGACGATCAACACCCCCTCGATGCTGGCGGTCGAGGATTATCTGGTCGCGCTGAAATGGGCGCGGTCGCTGGGCGGCGTGAAGGCGCTGATCGCGCGGGCCGATGCCAATGCCAAGGCCGTGCGGGACTTCATCGCCGACAAGGACTGGATTGCCGACCTGGCCGAGGATCCGGCCACGGCATCGAACACCAGTGTCTGCCTGCGCTTCACCGATCCGGCCATCAAGGACGGTGCGGCCTTTGCCAAGGCCGTTGCCAAGCGGCTGGAGAAAGAGGGCGTGGCCCTGGATGCCGGCGCCTATCGCGATGCCCCGGCGGGTCTGCGGATCTGGTGCGGATCGACTGTCGAGACCAGCGATGTCGCGGCGCTGATGCCCTGGATCGAATGGGCCTATCGCGCCGAACTGGCCGCGCAGGCGTAAGAGAAGCCAGGGGACTTTGCGTCCCCCGGACCCCCTGCAGGATATTTCCACACAGAAGATGAACAGCGCCCTGGGGTGAAGGGTGCCGCATGAGAAGGATGAACTGACATGCCGAAGGTTCTCGTGTCCGACAAGCTGTCGGAAACCGCCGTCCAGATCTTCCGCGACCGCGGGGTTGAGGTCGATTACTTGCCCGATCTGGGCAAGGACAAGGACAAGCTGGCCGCCGTGATCGGGCAATATGACGGCCTGGCGATCCGGTCCGCGACCAAGGTCACCGAAAAGCTGCTGCAGAATGCCGCCAACCTCAAGGTGATCGGCCGGGCCGGGATCGGGGTGGACAACGTGGACATTCCGGCCGCGTCGAAAAAGGGCGTGATCGTGATGAACACGCCCTTCGGCAACAGCGTGACCACCGCCGAACATGCCATCGCCATGATGTTCGCCGTGGCGCGCCAGCTGCCCGAGGCCAGTGCATCCACCCATGCTGGGAAGTGGGAAAAGAACCGCTTCATGGGGGTCGAACTGTTCAACAAGACCCTGGGCGTGATCGGCGCGGGCAATATCGGGTCGATCGTGATCGACCGCGCCCTGGGGCTGCACATGAAGGTGCTGGCCTATGATCCCTTCCTGTCGCCCGAGCGTGCCAAGGAGATCGGCGTCACCAAGGTGGAACTGGACGAGCTGCTGGGCCGCGCGGATTTCATCACCTTCCACGTGCCCCTGACCGAGAAGACGAAGAACATCCTGTCGCGCGAGGCCATCGCCAAGCTGAAACCGGGCGTGCGCATCATCAACTGCGCCCGCGGTGGGCTGGTCGATGAGGAAGCCTTGGCCGAGGCGCTGAAGGAAGGCCGCGTCGCGGGCGCCGCCTTTGACGTCTTCGCGGTCGAACCCGCCACCGAAAGCCCACTGTTCAACCTGCCCAACGTGGTCGTCACCCCGCATCTGGGCGCATCGACCACCGAGGCGCAGGAGAACGTGGCCCTGCAGGTGGCCGAGCAGATGTCGGATTACCTGCTGACGGGCGCGGTGCAGAACGCGCTGAACATGCCTTCGGTCACGGCCGAGGAGGCTGCGGTCATGGGGCCGTGGATCAAGCTGGCCGGCCATCTGGGCGCCTTCGTGGGCCAGATGACGGACGAGCCGATCAAGGCGATCAACGTGCTGTATGACGGCGTTGCCGCGACCATGAACCTGAACGCGTTGAACGCGGCGGTGATCGCGGGCGTGATGAAGGCCACCAACCCGGACGTGAACATGGTGTCCGCCCCGGTGATGGCCAAGGAACGCGGCGTGCAGGTGGCCACCACCACCCAGGACAAGGCCGGCGTCTTCGAGGGCTATATCAAGCTGACCGTTGTCACCGACACGCGCGAACGGTCCATCGCAGGCACCGTCTTCAGCGACGGCAAGCCGCGCTTCATCCAGATCCGCGGCATCAACATCGATGCCGAGGTCGGGCAGCACATGCTCTACACCCGCAACAAGGACGTGCCCGGCGTGATCGGGGCGCTTGGCATGACGCTGGGCGATCTGGGCGTGAACATCGCGAACTTCACCCTAGGCCGGTCGGCACAGGGGAACGACGCCATCGCGATCCTGTACCTGGACGAGCCGATCAGCGACGAGGCCTTGGCCACGCTGCAGAAGACCGGCAAGTTCCTGCAGGCCCGCCGCCTGCAGTTCGAGGTTTGACGATCCCGCCGCGTCCCCTTACGCAGGGGGCGCGGCTTTTCATGCAGCGGGGCGGTGATGCGGCTTTACGTCATTGGCGATGTCCATGGGCATCTGGACAAGCTGAAGGCCGCGCATGACCGCGTCTTTCGCGATGGTGGCCGGGATGCGGTCATCGCCCATGTGGGCGACCTGATCGACCGGGGACCGGATTCGCGCGGTGTCGTCGAATACCTGATGACCGGCCAGGCCCAGGGGCGGCCCTGGACGGTGACGCGGGGCAATCACGACCGCTTTCTGCCGCAATATGTGATGCAGCCCGACTGGGTCGATCCGGGCCTCAGTTCCAGGCTGCACTGGACATTGCATACCGCATTGGGTGCGCCCGAGACGCTGCGGTCCTATGGCGTCGATCCCACCCTGGCCCCGGATCGGATGCTGGCCGAGGCCAAGCGCGCGGTGCCGGGCGCCCATGTGGCCTATTTGGCATCGCTGCCGCTGTATTTCCTGCATCCGCTGGCCCTGGTCGTTCATGCGGGCGTCCGGCCGGGCGTCGATCTGCAAGACCAGGCCGAGGAGGATCTGGTCTGGATCCGGCAGGATTTCCTGAACAGCCCCCTGGATCACGGTCCGCTGGTCGTCCATGGCCATACCGCGATCCAGACTGCCACCCATTACGGCAACCGCCTGAATGTCGATGGCGGTGCGGCCTATGGGCGCCCCCTTTGCGCGGTCGTGATCGAACGGAATAGCGTGCATCTGCTGACCGACGACGGCCGCCTGCCCCTGGAACCGGAGAACCTGCCATGCGGCTGACCACCCTTGCCCTGCTGATGCTGCCCACCCTGGCCGGGGCCGAGGAGATCGCCCAGGTCGGTGTCGATTGGATCGGCAACGACATCGTCATCGAGGCGGTCGCCGATCCGGTCGTGGGCGGCGTCACCTGCCACCTGGCCTATTTCGAGCGCTCCGTTCTGGACCGTCTCAGCCAGGGCAACTGGTTCGAGGATCCCTCGAACAGCGCCATCCAATGCGCGATGACCGGCCCGGTCGATGTCGGCACGCTGCGGCCCGGCCGCCCCGAGGACGTGTTCAGCGAGGGCCGGTCGCTGCTGTTCAAGTCCTTGCGCGTCAAGCGGATCTATGACGACAAGAACCGGGTGCTGATCTATCTGGCCCATGCCAGCGAGTTGAGCGAGGGGTCCGCCAAGATGTCGATGTCCACGGTGGCCCTGCCGCCCGACGCCCTCGGCGGGCCAGGGGCGAATTAGGATCCGCTTCCAGTCGCCGCCGAAGCGCGGCAGCCGCGGAAATCGTGCAAATGCTGGTGATCTGGTGGACAGAATCGCGCTGCGGGATTAAAACAGCCGGCAGGCCCGAAGCAATGGAACATTCATGCAGCTGAACAATCGAATTGCCAAATTCAGCCTGGGTCAGGTCGTCCGCCATCGGAACCGTCCGTTTCGCGGCGTGATCTTCGATGTGGATCCCGAATTCGCCAACACCCAGGAATGGTACGACTCCATTCCTGAAGACGCGCGCCCTGCCAAGAATCAGCCCTTCTATCATCTGTATGCCGAAACAGAGGCAACCTATTACGTCGCCTATGTCTCGGAACAGAACCTGGTGCCGGACCAGTCCGGCGAACCCCTGGACCACCCCGACATGTTCGAGATGTTCGGCGACTTCGAAGACGGGCGCTATCCCCTGATGGGTCCGCTGAACTAGGCGTGATAGGGCACCGTGAATGCCAGGCAGTTGCGCTGGCCTTCGCGGTAATAGCACAGCGATTGCGTCAGCCCCTGGATCAGGCACCAGCCAAACCCCCCTTCCGGCAAGTCGAGCGGATCAAGCGCCGGCAGGGTGCGCGGCAGCAGGCAGTCGGCGGGCAGCTTGCCGCCATCGTCGGTGATGGCGCAGGACAACCCGTTGTCGTGCATGACCACGCACAGATGCATCGACCGGGCGTCCGCCGCGGGCATTGCCGTAGCGCTTGCATGTTCGGCCACGTTGTTCATCACCTCGGCCAGAACCAGTTCCAGCCGCCCCATCGCATCGGCGCTCACCTCCTTGGCGAAGCGGATGCGCAAATCCTCCAACGTCTGCCGCACGTCCTGGGGTTCGGCCTGCAGCACGCGGTGAAACATCGGCTGCGTCCGGATCGCTGGACGGGGCTTGGGTCCGGCATTCTGCCGTTCGCTGGAACTCATGAAACAACTACTCCTGTAAGGTGGTGGCCGGTCGTATGTCGAAGACGCTGTCCATCCGCGTCAGCCTGAAGACGCGTTCCACGTTGGGGGTCAGCCCTTCCAGGACCAGCGGAAGGGCTTCGGGCAGGGCCTTTCGCACCGCGATCATCGCGCCAAGGCCCGAACTGTCCATGAAATCGACACGCCGCATGTCCAGGCGGACAGGCTTGCGACCGCGCAGCACGATTTCCCGCAACCGGTCCTTGAACCGCGTGGCGATGGCGGCATCGATGCGCGCTTCCTCCACGACCACGATCAACTGGGTTTCGGTTTCGTTGACGATCAATGTCGGCATGTCGTTCCCCTGCGCTTCCTGAAACCAGCCTTAAGGGCAAAAGGTTACGATCCGGTAAGCGCCACGACATATCCCGAAGGACGGGGCCGGCGCCTTCACATTGCCCGAAATCACGGCAGCGGCCGCGTGGCGGATGCCCTGTTGCCCAAAACACGGCCCTCGCCTGCGGAACTTTCGCGCAACGACCGCTATTCCTCTGTGGACTTGGAAAAAACCGTCTCCGATCATCAGCGGAAGAAGGCCTGCGAAGGGTCCGGGGTCAGCGGGTGGACGAATGAGCTATTACAACGAGATGTACGAAGGATCGCGGGTCCGCGAACCCTATGCCCGGCTCAGCCAATGGGTCGAGACGATGCCCGCCGATTTCCGGCAGATGAAGCAGGCCGAGGCCGAGGCCCTGTTCCGGCGAATCGGCATCACCTTCGCCGTTTATGGCGAAGGCGGCGACCCCGACCGGCTGATCCCCTTCGACATGATGCCCCGCGTCTTCGAACAATCCGAATGGCGCAAGCTGGAACGCGGCATCAAGCAGCGGGCCCGCGCCCTGAACGCCTTTTTGCGCGACGTCTATGGCCGGGCCGAGATCGTGCGTGCGGGCCGCATTCCCGCCCGGCTGGTGTACCAGAACGACGCCTATGAGAAGGCCGTGGTGGGCGTCGTGCCCCCGCGCGGGGTTTATTCCCATATCATCGGCATCGACCTGGTGCGCACCTCCAAGGACGAGTTCTTCGTGCTGGAGGACAACTGCCGCACCCCGTCAGGCGTCAGCTACATGCTGGAAAACCGCGAGATCATGATGCGGATGTTCCCCGGCCTGTTTCGCGGCAACCGGATCGAGCCGGTGGACCAGTATCCCGACCTTCTGCGCCGCACGCTGGAATCCGTCGCCCCCGCCAAGTGCAACGACCGGCCGACCTGCGTGGTCCTGACGCCGGGCCATTTCAACAGCGCCTATTACGAGCACAGCTTCCTGGCCAACCTGATGGGCGTCGAACTGGTCGAGGGGGCCGATCTGTTCGTGGACGGCGAATTCGTCTTCATGCGCACGACCCAGGGACCGAAGCGCGTCGATGTCATCTATCGCCGGATCGACGACCCGTTCCTGGATCCGCTGTGCTTCCGCCCGGATTCGATGCTGGGCGTGCCGGGGCTAATGGATGTCTATCGGTCGGGGGGCGTGTCGATCTGTTCGGCGCCGGGCGCGGGCGTGGCGGACGACAAGGCGATCTATACCTTCGTGCCGGAAATGGTCCGCTTCTATCTGGGCGAGGAACCGATGTTGCAGAACGTCCAGACCTGGACGCTGTGGAAGGACGACGATTACCGATACGTCATGGAAAACCTGCCGGACCTGGTGGTGAAGGAAGTCCATGGATCGGGCGGCTATGGGATGCTGGTCGGCCCGAAGTCCACGAAAGAGGAGATCGAGATCTTCCGCAAGAAGATCGAGGCCGATCCCGGCAACTATATCGCCCAGCCGACGCTGGCCCTGTCCACCTGCCCCACCTTCGTCGCCGAGGGACTGGCGCCGCGCCATGTGGACCTGCGCCCCTATTGCCTGTGCGGCGACCGGATCGAACTGGTGCCGGGCGGGCTGACCCGCGTGGCGCTGCGCGAGGGCAGCCTTGTCGTGAACTCGTCGCAGGGCGGGGGCGTCAAGGACACCTGGGTCCTGTCGGAATAGGGAAGGGACGCATATGCTCAGCCGCACCGCCGCGAACCTGTTCTGGATGGGCCGCCACCTGGAACGCGCCGACACCGCCGCGCGCCTGCTGGACGTGGGCCAGCGGATCACGCTCTTGCCCAATACCGCCTCGGGCTATCAGAACGAATGGAATTCCCTGCTGCAGGCCTCGGGCACGGCCAGCCTGTTCGCCGACAAATACGGCGAGATCAGCCAGGAGAACATCGAGGAATTCATCTTCTTCGACCGGGACAACCCGTCATCCGTCATGTCCTGCATCGAACGCGCACGAGAGTCGGGCCGGATCGTGCGCACCGCGTTGACCAGCCAGGTCTGGGACGCGCTGAACATGGCCTATCAGGATCTGCGCCGGATCCAGAAGATGCCGCGCGACAAGATCGACACCGCGGCGCTGACCGATGTGACGACCAGCCACACCTCGACCGTCAGGGGCGCGATCAATGCGACCCAGCTTCGCAACGACGGCTGGCATTTCATGAACCTGGGCTATGGGCTGGAACGGGCGGACGCGACGGCGCGGCTTTTGGACGTGAAATACTATGTCCTGCTGCCCCGGATCGAATTCGTGGGATCGGGCCTGGACACCTATCAATGGCAGGTGATCCTGCGGGCGCTGTCGGCGCACCGGGCCTATCACTGGGCCTATGGGGGCGACATCACGGCGGGACGGGTCGCGGATTTCCTGATCCTGAACGGGGAAAGCCCGCGGTCGCTGATCACCTCGCTTTACGAGGCGGTGTGGAACCTGGAAGGGCTTGCCAAGCGATATGGCGAAACGGTGCCGACCAATGCCCGCGACAAGGCGCGCGAGGTCCTGAGCCGTTTGCAGGCCCATGACATCGACATGGTCTTCGACGAGGGGCTGCACGAATTCCTGACCTGGTTCATCGGGGAAATCGGCACGATCTCGACCCTGGTCCATGAGGATTACCTGCTGGGGGGATCGTGATGAAGCTGCGGATATTTCATCAGACCGTCTATCGCTATGACCGGCCGGTCCGAAACCTGGTGCAAAGCCTGCGCCTGACGCCTTCGGTGTTCGAAGGGCAGCGCACGCATGACTGGGCGATCACCGTGTCGGGGGGCACCCGCGGCCCCGGTTTCCGCGACGGGGCGGGCGACTGGATCGAAGGCTGGACCGTGCGCGGCCCGACCGAGGAGGTGACCGTCACCGTCACCGGCCGGATCGAGACGCGCGACACGGCGGGCGTCCTGCGCGGACATCGCGAACTGATCCATCCGCTTGCCTATCTGCGCGACACCGTGGCGACGGAACCGGAGGAAGGGCTGCGCGATCTGGCGGGTTCGGTGACGGACGCGGCCGATCCCCTGGCCTTGGCGCATCGGCTGTCGGCCAGCGTGTCGGACGCGATCGCCTATGCCCCAGGCCAGACGGAATTCCATACCACCGCCGCCGAGGCGCTGGCGCAGGGGCAAGGCGTCTGCCAGGACCATGCCCATGCGCTGATCGCCGCGGCACGGTTGCGCGACCTGCCCGCCCGCTATGTCTCGGGCTATCTGCGCAGCACCACGGAGGGAGAGCCGCACGAGGCAGCCCATGCCTGGGCCGAGATTCACGTGCAGGGCCTGGGCTGGGTCGGCTTCGACCCCGCCAACCGCTGCTGCCCGGACGAACGCTATGTCCGGCTGGGATCGGGACTGGACGCGTCGGACGCGGCCCCGATCCGGGGGATCGCGGCGGGCCAGGGGATCGAGACCCTGGATGTCGCCGTGAATGTCGAGGAGGTGGAACGCTTCCAGAACCAGAGCCAAAGCCAGACGAAAAGCTAGGGGTCTGCCGACCCCTCTTGGCCTTTGGCCAATTCACCCCGGCGGATATTTGAGCCAAAGTGAATGGAAAGGCCGATTGCGGCCTTACCCCGTCGCCTTTAGATTGCGGCCATCATGACGGGGAAGACGCAGCCATGACCTATTGCGTCGGCTTGAAGCTGAATGCCGGACTTGTGCTGCTGTCGGACACGCGCACCAATGCCGGGCTGGACAACATCGCCTGCTATCGCAAGATGTTCTTCTTCGAGGAACCGGGCGAACGCGCCATCGTGGTGATGACCGCCGGGTCGCTGTCGGTCACGCAGACCACGCTGGCCCGCCTGAACGAGGCCATCCATGACGAAATGGCGGACGAGACGACCTCGATCATGAAGGCCCAGACGATGCTGCAGGTCGCCACGATCATCGGCGACACGCTGTCGCGCACGCGCCGCGAGATCGCCGAACAATGCCGCGACCTGCGCCAGCAGGCATCCGCCAGCATGATCGTCGCGGGCCAGCGGCAGGGCGGCGACATGCGCATGTACCTGATCTATCCCGAAGGCAATTTCATCCAGGCGACCGACGACACCCCTTTCCTGCAGATCGGCGAACACAAATACGGCAAGCCGATCCTGGACCGCGTGGTGACGCCGGACACCAGCCTGGCCGATGCGCAGAAGGCCGTGCTGCTGTCGATGGATTCGACCCTGCGGTCGAACCTGTCGGTCGGCATGCCGCTGGATCTGGCGATCATCGAGGAAGGCGCCTGCGCCGTCACGCATCGCCGCCGGATCGAGGAAGGCGACGCCGATTTCGCCCGGATGAGCGCGGCCTGGTCCGCCGCCCTGCGCGACAGCTTCGTCAGGGTCACGATCTGAATTCCGCACCCTGCCGCAACACAGATTTGTCGCTGATCCATGTTGAGCCGGACGTGACGTAACGTTAAACGGGACCACCACCCCCGGAGGATCCCATGAGCGAAAAGACCAGCACCCGCGCCCGCATCACCCCCGAGGAGGCGCTGGCCTATCACATGGAGCCGCGTCCGGGGAAATTCGATATCGTCGCCTCCACCCCCATGACGACGCAGCGCGACCTGTCGCTGGCCTATTCGCCGGGCGTCGCGGTCCCCGTGCAGGCCATCGCCGACCGCCCGGAAACCGCCTACGACTATACCACCAAGGGCAACATGGTGGCCGTGATCACCAACGGCACGGCCATCCTGGGGATGGGCAACCTGGGCGCCCTGGCATCCAAGCCGGTGATGGAGGGCAAGGCGGTGCTGTTCAAGCGCTTCGCCGACGTGAACGCCATCGACATCGAACTGGATACCGAGGATGCGGACGAATTCATCAATGCCGTCAAGCTGATGGGGCCGACCTTCGGCGGCATCAACCTGGAGGACATCAAGGCGCCCGAATGCTTCATCATCGAGCAGCGCTTGAAGGAAATGATGGACATCCCGGTCTTTCACGACGACCAGCACGGCACGGCGGTGATCTGCGCCGCGGGGCTGCTGAACGCGCTGGAACTGTCGGGCAAGCGCATCGAGGACGTGAAGATCGTCCTGAACGGCGCGGGCGCCGCCGGGATCGCCTGCCTGGAACTGCTGAAGGCCATGGGCGCGCGGCATGAAAACTGCATCATGGCCGACACCAAGGGCGTCATCTACCAGGGCCGGACCGAGGGGATGAACCAGTGGAAATCGGCCCATGCGGTCGCGACCGATGCCCGCACGCTGGAGGAGGCGATGCGCGGCGCCGACGTCTTCCTGGGCGTCAGCGCCAAGGGCGCGGTGACGCAGGCGATGGTCGAAAGCATGGCCGACAACCCGGTCATCTTCGCCATGGCCAACCCCGATCCCGAGATCACCCCCGAGGATGCCCATGCCGTCCGTCCCGACGCCATCGTTGCCACGGGGCGCAGCGACTATCCCAATCAGGTGAACAACGTTCTGGGCTTTCCCTATCTGTTCCGCGGCGCGCTGGACATCCACGCCCGCGCCATCAATGACGAGATGAAGATCGCCTGCGCCGAGGCGCTTGCGAAACTGGCGCGCGAGGATGTCCCGGACGAGGTCGCCGTGGCCTATGGCCGCAAGCTGCAGTTCGGGCGCGACTATATCATCCCCACGCCCTTCGACCCGCGCCTGATCCATGTCGTGCCCCCTGCCGTGGCCCGCGCGGGCATGGACACCGGCGTCGCCCGCCGTCCGATCATCGACATGGAGGGTTACGTCCAGTCGCTGAAGAACCGCATGGACCCGACCGCCGCGATCCTGCAAGGCATCCATGCCCGCGCCCGCCAGAGCCAGGCCCGCATGATCTTCGCCGAGGGCGACGACCCCCGCGTGCTGCGCGCGGCCGTCGCCTGGCAGCGCGGCGGCATGGGCCAGGCCCTGGTCGTAGGCCGCGAGGCCGATGTGAAGGAAAAGCTGGAAGCCACGGGCCTGGGCGACGCCGTGCGCGAGCTGACGGTCGTCAACGCCGCCAATTCCCGGCATCTGGAAACCTATCACGAGTTTCTCTATGCCCGCCTGCAGCGCCGGGGCGTGGACCGCGAGGACGCGCACAAGCTTGCCAACCGCGACCGCCATGTCTTCGCCGCGCTGATGCTGGCCCATGGTCATGGCGACGGGCTGGTGACGGGTGCGACCCGCAAGAACGCCCCGGTCCTGGCGCAGCTTGGCAAGGTCTTCGACCTGCGCCCGCAGGACGGGGCCGTGGGCATCACCGCCGTGCTGCACAAGGGCCGGATCGTGCTGATCGGCGACACGCTGGTCCATGAATGGCCCGAGGCCGAGGATCTGGCCGACATCGCCACACGCGGCGCGGGCGTGGCGCGCGGCCTGGGGCTTGAACCCCGCGTGGCCTTTCTGTCCTTCTCGAACTTCGGCTATCCGGTCAGCGAACGGGCCGTGAAGATGGCGAAGGCCACCGAGGTCCTGGACCGGCGGGGCGTCGATTTCGAATACGAGGGAGAGATGACCGTGGACGTGGCGCTGAATCCCGAATCGGCCGCCCGCTATCCCTTCAGCCGGCTGACCGGGCCCGCCAACGTCCTGGTCGTGCCTGCGCGGCATTCGGCATCCATCAGCGTCAAGCTGCTGCAGGAAATGGCGGGGGCCACGGTGATCGGCCCGATCCTGACCGGCGTGCCGCAAGCGATCCAGATCTGCTCGACCACCTCGACGGTGAACGACATCCTGAACATGGCGGCGATTTCCGCCGGCGGGCTGGGGAACGCCCGCTGAGGGTCCTTATACGAAGATGAAATCCGCGACCCCCAGAAGGGCGTGATCGACATTGGACAGGATGACAGTCACGTCGCCGAAGGTGATGCGGGCATCCGCACCCAGGTCGGCGATCCTGACCTGGGCAAATGTCTCGGCCCCGCTGTCGATCACGATACGGTCGATGCGATCGGTGAAATCCATGATCCTGTCAGTGCCGCCGCCCTTGGAGAACAGGAACTGATCGGCCCCGTCCCCGCCGGTCAGAACATCGTTCCCTGCCCCGCCTTGCAGGCGGTCGTTGCCCGCCTGCCCTGACAGTCGGTCATTGCCCGCCATTGCGGACAGCACGTCATTGCCCGAACCCGCGACCAGGACGTTGACGAAGGCATTTCCCAGGATGCGGTCGTTCCCCGCGCCCGTGACCACGTTTTCCACATGGCGGATGATGTCTGTGCCCGCACCGGTGTTCTGCGCCAGAACCGTTCCCAGGTTGACGGAAATCGCGGTGTTGGTGGTGAACCTTGCCGTGTCCACCCCCTCGCCCCCGTCCAGGATGTCATTGCCCAACCCGCCGTCCAGCGTGTCCGCGCCCCCGCCGCCTTTCAGGATGTTGTTGCCCCCATTGCCGATGATCGCATTGGACAGCGCGTTCCCGGCGCCGTTGATCGATGCGCTTCCCATCAGGACCAGATGTTCCAGATTCGCGCCCAGGATCCAGTCCACCGTCGTCTTGACCTGATCGACGGGATTGGGATCGTTGTGATAACGGGGCCGATAATGTTCCACGATCACGTCGCGCCGATGATCGACGACATAGATGTCGCCGCCATCGCCGCCGGTCATGCTGTCCGCCCCGGTCCCGCCATCCAGAACCGCGCCGCCCCATCCCGCGGTGATCCTGTCGTTTCCGGCACCGCCGCGCAGGATCGAATGATCCCCCTGCCATGCATTCAGGACGTCGTTTCCGTCCCCGCCGTCCAGCAGGTTGGTGTCCGCGCCGCCATGAAGCGTATCATCCCCCGCCCCGCCGAAAATCCGGTTCGGGTTGAGAAAGCCGCCCGACAGTTCGTCATGCCCCCCATGACCCTGCATCTGGACGACGTCGCGATAGGGAAAGACGCTTTTAGCGGTCAGCCGGTCAGCCGCCGCAGTGCCGTTGTAGATAATCGCCATTGTGGACTCGGATTGACATATCGGTCCCTGGTTACGTCGGGGTCACCCTTCTGACGAGGGTGAATTTCCTTCGAATTTTAGCTCTCCGGCCGCGATCTGCCGCTGGCGTTCGCGGAAGCGGTTGCGGTCGGCCTCGTCATATTCGCCGAGGCAGCGGTGGCAACTGACGCCTTCCTCGTATTCGGGGCGGTCGCGATCCTCGGGCGCCAGGGGGCGGCGGCAGGCGTGGCAAAGGCCGTGGCGGCCGGGCTGCAGGCCATGGGTCAGGCTGACGCGGCCGTCGAAGACGAAGCATTCGCCCTGCCACAGGCTGTCGCTTTCGGGAACATCCTCAAGGTATTTCAGGATGCCGCCCTTCAGGTGGAACACATCGCTGACGCCCTGGGACAGCAGCCAGTTCGTCGATTTCTCGCAGCGGATGCCGCCGGTGCAGAACATCGCCACCCGCTTGCCCGCGAAGCGGTGGGCATTGGCCTGCCACCAGCCGGGGAAATCGCGAAAGCTGCGCGTGCCGGGATCGACCGCGCCGGCAAAGCTGCCGATGGCAACCTCGTAATCGTTGCGGGTGTCGATCACGGCCACGTCGGGGGCGCTGATCAGCGCGTTCCAGTCGCCCGGTTCGACGTAATGGCCGACGGAAGCGGTCGGATCGACATCGGGCTGGCCCATGGTGACGATTTCCCGCTTCAGCCGCACCTTCATCTTGCCGAAGGGCATCGTCTCGGCCGGGCTTTCCTTCCATTCCAGCCCGTCGCACCCCGGCAGGGACCGGATATGGGCCAGCACCGCGTCGATGCCCTGGCGCGTGCCGGCGATGGTGCCGTTGATCCCCTCGGGCGCAAGCAACAGCGTGCCGCGCACGCCATGGGCGCAAGCCAACCTGGCTAGCGGCGCTTTCAGCGCGGCGGGATCGGCAAAGCGGGTAAAGTGATACAGCGCGGCGACGGTCAGCATGGCGGCGGCCTTAGCCACCAATGCCCGGTCTTGCAAGCCATTGACCCGGCGCGCCGCAGTTTCTAGGCATGACTATCCTTGGAGGGGGAGGAAAACGATGCCGCGCGCCCTGATCGTCATCGACATGCAGGCCGATTTCTGTCCCGGCGGCGCCTTGGCCGTGGCGGGGGGCGACGGGATCGTGGGACCGATCAATGCCATGATGCGCGACTTCGACGCGGTGGTGCTGACCCAGGACTGGCATCCCGCCGATCATGCCAGCTTTGCCGCCAACCATCCGGGGGCGGAACCCTTCAGCCTGACCCGGATGCCTTATGGCCCGCAGGTGTTGTGGCCCAGCCATTGCGTCATCGGCACGCCGGGGGCGGATTTCCATCCCGGCCTTGATCTGTCCTGCGCCGACCTGGTGATCCGCAAGGGCTTCCGCCCGCAGATCGACAGCTATTCCGCGTTCTTCGAGAACGACCGTCGGACGCCCACCGGCCTTGCCGGATACCTGCGCGACCGGGGGCTTTCGGACCTGACCTTCGTGGGCCTGGCCCATGACTTCTGCGTCGCCTGGAGCGCGATCGACGCCGCGACCCTGGGCTTCACCGCCACCGTGGTCCAGTCCGCGACCCGCGCCATCGACCTGGACGGCAGTCTGGATCGCGCCCGCGCCGACATGCACGCCGCCGGCGTCAACCAGGAGTAAGGGCCGATGGTCGATATCGCCACCCGCGTTTACAACCACAAGTGGAAGATCGACCCGATCGTCCGGTCCCTGATCGACACCGACTTCTACAAGCTGTTGATGTGCCAGTCGATCTTTCGCAACCGGCCCGACACGCTGGTCCAGTTCCAGTTGATCAACCGTTCGACCGACATCCGGCTGGCCGACCTGATCGACGAAGGCGAATTGCGCGAACAGCTGGACCATGTGCGGGGACTGCGGCTGACGCGCGGCGAATCCACCTGGCTGCGCGGCAACACCTTCTATGGCAAGCGCCAGATGTTCCGCCCCGATTTCATGGAGTTCCTGGAGAACCTGCGCCTGCCTCCCTATCACCTGGAAAAGCGCGACGGACAGTACGAACTGACCTTCGAGGGCAAGTGGCCCGAGGTGATGCTGTGGGAAATTCCGGCGCTGGCGATCCTGATGGAACTGCGGTCGCGCGCCGTTCTGGAAACCCTGGGGCGGTTCGAACTGCAGGTTCTTTACGCCCGCGCCATGACCCGCCTGTGGGAAAAGATCGAGGTTCTGCGCACCCTGCCCGACCTGCTGATCGCCGATTTCGGCACGCGCCGCCGCCACAGCTTCCTGTGGCAGGATTGGGCCGTCCAGGCCATGATCGAGGGCTTGGGCGAACGCTTCACCGGCACCTCGAACTGCCTGATCGCCATGCGGCGCGACATCGAGGCCATCGGCACCAATGCTCATGAACTGCCGATGGTCTATGCCGCGCTGGCGAATACGGACAAGGAACTGCGCGAGGCCCCCTACGAGGTTCTGGCCGACTGGCACGAGGAACATGACGGCAACCTGCGCATGATCCTGCCCGACACCTATGGCACGGACGTCTTCCTGAAAGGCGCGCCCGACTGGCTGGCGGGCTGGACCGGCATCCGCATCGACAGCGGCGACCCCGCCCGGGGGGCCGAGACCGCGATCCGCTGGTGGCAGGACCGGGGCGAGGATCCGAAGAAGAAGCTGGTGATCTTTTCGGACGGGCTGGACGTCCAGAAGATCGTGGAACTGCATCACCAGTTCCACGGGCGCATCAAGGTCAGCTTCGGCTGGGGCACATTGCTGACCAACGATTTCCGCGGGCTTGTCGCAGGCGACGGGCTGGCGCCCTTCAGCCTGGTCTGCAAGGCCGTCTCGGCCGATGGCCGTCCCACGGTCAAGCTGTCCGACAACCCCGCCAAGGCGACCGGTCCGGCCGATGAGATCGCGCGCTATCGCCGGGTCTTCGACGTGGGCCAGCAATCCCGGATGGATGTGGTGGTCTGAGGGCCTTACACCCCCGTCACCCACAGCATCCCCAGGCAGCACAGCGCCCCCAGGGCGGCTGTGATCGGCACCGTGACCACCCAGGCCACCGTGATCGTGGCCACATGGCTGCGGCGGATCAGCATCCGGCGGCGGCGTTCCTCGGGCGGAAGGGGGGCGGCGCGCCGGGCGTTGCTGCGCCGGTCCAGCATCTCGCGCACGAAGCCCACGCCGAAGACGCCGCCCACGGCCACATGGGTCGATGACACCGGCAAGCCCAGGCCCGACGCGAACAGCACGATCATCGCGGTAGCCAGCGTGATGCAGAAGGCCCGCACCGCGTTCAGCCGGGTGATCCCCTCGCTGACCATGCCGACCAGGCGGCGGCCGAACAGCAGCGCGCCAAGCGCGATCGTCGCCCCCGCGACGGCCAGCATCAGCAGCGGCACCTGCAACGCCCCCTCCTGCGACGGCGTCAGGATCACCAGCAGCGGCCCGGCGACATTGCCCGCATCGCCCGCGCCATGGGCAAAGCCCATCATCACCGCGGCAAACAGCAGGGGCTGGCGCAGGATCCGCTTCATGCCGGGCTTTTCGCCCGCCTCGACCAGGGTCTGGATCAAGCGGCGGCGCATCATCAGCGCCACGGCAAGACCCGCCCCCACGCCGGGCAGCAGCGCCAGGGGCAGGCGCAGGGACAGGCCGGGCAGCAGGGTCGCGACATAGGCGACGAACAGACCGACCATTATGCCGATCAGCGGCGGCAGCCATGCCTTCGCGGCACGCGCGCGGTCCGGCGCCTCGGCCACGCGGATGCGCAGCAGGGCCAGAAGGGCGCCTGCCAGCACCGCCGCCGCAAAGGGCGTGACGACCCAGGCAAGCGCCATGGCCAGGATCCCGCCCCAGGACAGGGCCGATGCCCCCGCCGCGACCAGCCCCGCCCCCGCGATCGCCCCCACGATGGAATGAGAGGTCGAGACCGGCAGGCTGGCACCGGTGGCGACGGTGATCCAGGCCGCCGCCCCGATCAGCGCGGCCAGCATCATGACCTGGCCCCGCACCCCGTTTTCCAGGACGGCGACATGGACGATGCCGTCGGCCAGCCGATGCGTGACCGCGTGGCCTGCAAGCGCCGCCCCGGCGATTTCGGCCAATCCGATCAGGATCAGGCCCGGCCCGATGGCGATGGCCCCCGCCCCCACGGCCGGACCAAGCGAGTTGGCGATGTCGTTCGCCCCGATCGACAGGCCCAGCCAGCCCGCCACCACGAAGCCCACGCCGGTGGCGATCAGGCCGGGCTGTTGTCCGGTGACACCCAGGGCCAGAAAGATCAGCGCGACCCCCAGAAGGATCGCGGCACCCAGCCGCAGGACGGGACGTATGGCATGGAACTGGGCGGATTCCGCAACGGTGATCCGCCGCAAATCCTTGTCCAGAACGTCGTATTGGCGGTCGGGTGGCGTCATGCCCCCGATGTCAGCCGGACACCTCGGGCAATGCAAGCAGGATTTCCCGCAACCCCGGTTCGGCCACAAGGCGCGCGGCATCCTGGGGCGCGAACCAGCGGCGCCGGCGCTGCCTGGATTCAGGGAAATCGGCTCGTTCGCGGTCCGCATCCATCAGGAAGACCCGGACCTCGACCGGGACGGAATAGCCTCGGTCCTGTTCCTTGTCATAGCGATAGCGGCCCAGTTCGGCTTCATGCATCCGCCCCTCGACGCCCGCCTCCTCCCAGGCTTCGGTCGCGGCGGCGGCGGGCAGGGTCTTGCCCTCCATCGGCCAGCCTTTCGGGATCACCCAGCGGCCCGTGCCCCGGCTGGTGATCAGGACCACCTCGCCCGTCCTGACGCAGCGACAGACGGCGCCGACCTGCATGGCTGGGGGACGGCGCCCGAACAGCATGCCCAGGGAACGCAGCAGGGCGGTCATTCGCCTTCCCCCACCTTGCCGCGCATCGCCTTGACCTCGCCCCGAACGGTCTTGGCCTTCAGGCGGCGCAACTGGCTGCCCCAGGTCGGCTTGGTGGCGACCCGACGCTTGACGGGTTCGGCGGCACGGCCGATCAATTCGGCCAGCCGTTCGCGCGCGATTTCCCGGTTGCGGGCCTGGCTGCGGGTTTCCTGGGCCAGGATCACCACCGCGCCGTCGCGGGTCCAGCGCCGCCCCGCCAGCCGTTCCAGGCGACGCTTCACGGCATCGGGCAGGTTCGGGGACCGCGCGGCTTCGAACCGCAGTTCGACCGCGGTTTCGACCTTGTTGACGTTCTGCCCGCCCGGCCCCTGGGATCTGGTGAACTGTTCGGTCAGTTCCCACTCCTCGATGGTGATGGTGTCGTTGATATGCAGCATGGCCGCAGGATATGGCACGGAATGAGGCCGCGAACAGCCTTTGTCGTCCATAAAACGCAGGCGCTCAGGAAATGGTTTCTGCGCCTTCGCTTTCCGGCCAATGGGCAAAGGGCAGCACCGCGCCGTTCCGGCGGCTGTCCGCGACGCGGGACAGATCGACCTCGGCCATGACCCAGCCGGGCTGGTCCATCGTGCCTTCGGCGATGATCCCGGTTTCCGGCCAGAACCCGTCGGGCGGGCCATAGATCGCCGCCCGGCCCCGGTTCTCGTCCAGGGCGGGCATCCAGTCGCAGGCGCCGACGGTGGGCGACTGGACCACGACGCATTGGCTTTCCAGCGCGCGGGCCATGGCGCCGATGCGCACGCGGTTGAACCCCGCCACGGTGTCGGTGCAGCTTGGCACCAGCAGCAGTTCCACCCCGGCGCGCGCCAGTACCCGGCCAAGCAGGGGAAATTCGCTGTCATAGCAGATCAGGATGCCGATCCGGCCCAGGGCCGTATCGAAGACCCGCAAGCCGGGGGCACCGATCACGTTCCAGTCCTCGCGCTCGAACCGGGTCATGATCTGCTTGTCCTGGTGGCCGATGATGCCCTGGGGACCATAGAGGATCGCGCGATTGACCGGGCGCCGCCCGTCGAAGACGGGACCGGAGGCGCCAAGGATGTGGCAGCCATGCCTTGCCGCCAGGCGCTGATGCACGGCCTGGATCTGCGGCCAGTGCCGCGCGACCTCGTGCAGTGACGCCTCCAGATCGCCCGCGGCGTCGCGCCCGCCCAGCGAGGCAAGCTCCATCGCGCCATATTCGGGGAACACCAGCAGGTCGGCGCCCTGGGCGTCGGCGACCCATCGGTCAAGCTTGGCCTCGTAATCGGCGAAGCTGTCGAACCAATCGATCGGATAGGCGGCGGCGGCGATCTTCACAGGCTTCGCATCCAGAATTGCAGGTCTTTTTCGGTCTCGGCCTTGTCGCCCAGATCCTTCCAGGAAAACTGCGCGACGACGCCGGGCAGCGGCTGGTATCCCCGCTTGCGCCAGAAATCGTCCAGCGGACGGTAACCCGCAGGCCGCGCGGGGTGGTCGGCAGGGCGGATCACGCTGCAAAAGGCGCTGAAGGTCAGGCCAAGATCGCGGGCATGGGATTCGCGCGCGTCGAAGAAGGCATGACCGATGCCCTGGCCGCGATATTCCGGCAGCAGGACCGATTCCGCGCAATAGAAGATCTGGTCCAGCGGTTCGGGCCTGCCTTCGAAGGCGGCGGCGAAATCGGCGGCATGGTCGGCCATGGGCGCGCCGGTCGCCGCCCCCACGACCGCCGTGCCGTCAAGCGCCGCCACGACCACCGCGCCGGGCGACTGATAGGCGCGCAGGTAATCGCGTTCGTAATCGGCATCCCCATCGTAAAGATAGGGGAAATCTCGGAAGACCCGGATCCGCAGACGCGCGACGTCTTCCAGCGCGGCGGCCAGCGCCTCTCCGGTCAGGACGCGCGTCGTGACACTCATTGGCTGACCTGCCGCGTCCAGTCGGCCAGGTTGTAATAGGTGGTGACGCGCGCGATCTTGCCGTCGCGGATGGTGAAGAAGGTGCCGGCGGGCAGGCGATAGGTCTGGTCCTTCGCCTCGGGCAGGCCTTCGTCGGTCTTCAAATAGGTGCCGTTCACCACGAATTCCGCTGCCGCGCGGTCACCCGCTTCATTGGCGAAGATCACCATGTCGGTCAGCGTTTCCTTGTAGCTTTCCGTCATGTGCCGGTTGAAGTCGGCAAACAGCGCCTTGCCCTTGCGGATGCCGCCTTCGTTGACGTGATGCTCCACCTCGTCATGCAGCAGGGCCAGCATCTCGTCGGTGCGGCCCGCGTTGAAGGCGTCGTAATAGGCGGCGATCAGGGTCTTGGTGTCCATGGGCATCTCCTTCGTCGGGAACGTTCTATCGCCCTTCGCGTTGCGCGTCACCTAGACCAGAGGGACCAGATGCGCCTTGAATTTCCAAGGCGTCCTGTTAGCGCTTGGTCAATTCGACTGTTCAGCAAGGATCATGCCCATGAGCGACAAAGGCAATCTCGGCCATCGCGACATCACCTGCTTCAAGGCCTATGACGTTCGCGGCGAACTGGGCAAGAACCTGGACGCGGATGTCGCCTATCGCATCGGCCGCGCCTTTGCCCAGGCCCGCCAGGCCAAGCGCGTGGTCGTGGGCCGCGACAGCCGCGAATCCTCGCCCGAACTGGCCGCCGCGCTGATCGAGGGGCTGACGGATGGCGGCGCCGACGTGCTGGACCTGGGCCTGGCCGGGACCGAGGAGGTTTATTTCCACACCGGCTTCCACGACACCGATGGCGGGATCGAGGTCACGGCATCCCACAACCCCATCAACTACAACGGCATGAAGATCGTGGGGCGCGGGTCGGCCCCGCTGGATCCGGCGACCGAACTGCCGCCCATCGTGGAACTGGCGACCGGCGGCAGCTTTGCGCCCGCGACCAAGGGCAGCGTCACCGATTTCAGCGGTGCCCGTGCGGATTACGCGCGTGCCATGGCGGATTTCGTGGACGTGTCGGTCCTGAAGCCGATGAAGATCGTGGTGAACGCCGGCAACGGCACCGCCGGCCCGACCTTCGACGCCATCGCCGCCGAACTGGAAAAGCGCGGCGCGCCGCTGACCTTCGTGCGGATGCACCACGACGTGGACAGCAGTTTCCCCAACGGCATCCCCAACCCGCTTCTGGACGAGAACCAGCCCCCCACCGTGGAAAAGGTCAAGGCCGAGGATGCCGATCTGGGCGTGGCCTGGGACGGCGATTTCGACCGCTGCTTCTTCTTCGACGAAAACGGCCGCTTCATCCCCGGCGAATACATCGTGGGCCTGCTGGGCGCGGCCTTCCTGGAAAAATCGCCGGGCGAGAAGATCGTCCACGACCCCCGCGTCATCATGAACACCCGCGCCATGATCCAGGAAGCCGGAGGAGAGCCTGTGGTCAGCAAGACCGGCCATGCCTTCATCAAGCGCAAGATGCGCGACGTGGGCGCGATCTATGGCGGCGAGATGTCGGCGCATCATTACTTCCGCGACTTCTATTACTGCGACAGCGGCATGATCCCCTGGCTGCTGATGATCGAATTGCTGTCGCGCAAGGGCAAGACCCTTGCCGAACTGCTGGAGGAACGGATGCGGCTCTACCCGTCCTCGGGCGAGACGAACTATCACATCGACGACCCCGATGCGGCGATCGCCCGGCTGATCGAGAAATACGAACCCCAGGCGCACGGCCGCGACGACCTGGACGGGGTGTCGCTGGATTTCGGGAACTGGCGCTTCAACCTGCGCAAGTCGAACACCGAACCGGTGGTGCGGCTGAACCTGGAAGCGGATGGCGATATGGCCCTGGTCCGCGAAAAGCAGGCGGAACTGGCCGCCCTGCTGCAAGCCTAGGGCATCAGGTCGAAGCCGAAGGTGACATAGTCGCGCCCGTATGCCGCCTGCGCGGCCTCGGCCAGACCGGGGTCGCGCAAGGCGTCGGGCACCTGCGGTGGCTGAACCCCGTCCAGACGGGCGTTCTTGACCCCCGCCGCGCGGGCAAGATGGTCCAGATCCTCGGCCAGCCGATCCTCTCGCACCACCATGTCTGGCAGGGCAAAACGGGCAAAGCCCGCCAGAACCTCGTTCTGGCTGGCCCAGGCAGGCTGGGTGGGCAGCGATGTCTGCCCATTCAGGTTCCGGCGCAGGAAGGCCAGGAAATCGGCAAAGACGGCGATGCGCGCGTCCCCCGCCAGACCGGGCAGCGCGTCCTCGGGCGGCAGGGCGACCCGGTGCAGGCGGCGCAGGACCTCTCTCTGCTCGGAATTGCCGCGTGTCAGAAGGATGTCGAAGGCTGTCCAGGCCCGCAGCAACGGATGGCGCAGGACGGTAAAGCTGCGGTGGCCCGGCCTGGCACGCTTCCACTGGCGCAGGGTCGATTGGGTGAAATCCCCCTGGGTCGCCCCCAACCTGCCCAGCCAGTCCCGCACGGTCCGTTCCGATCCGCCCCTGACCGGCATGAACAGCAGCCCCCGCCCCCCGTCCGCCGCGACGAAGCTTGGCACCGCCGGTCCGCGCCGGGGTTCGAACAGCGGCAGGCGATGCAGCAGGAACGGGTCAATGTCCTGCAGATCGGCCTGCATGGCATCGAAATTCGCGACCTTTCGCGCCAGTTCCTGCGGGTTCTGGGGCACTTGGTCGCGGGCGGGTTCCACCCGGTCCAGATCGCTGCGGCCCAGCCAGTGCAGCAGCCCGGTCATCACGGCGGCATCGCGCAGGTCGTCATAGTCCAGGTGAAAGGCCACCTGGCCCGTCGCCTGCAGGCGGCCGACGACATGGCTGCGGAATTCGGCCATGGCCGACAGCATCTGCCGGAACTCGGCCCCGTCATAGGTGATGCGGGCGGGGATCGGCGTTTCCGTCTCGTTCAGCTTCCACTGGTTCGTTTCCCAGGCCAGCCGGGTCGAGACATAGCTGTCCAGCGGATTGCGCGTCAGGATGATCTTGGCGCAGCGGCGGTCCTGGATGATCGGCTCCAGCACCCGCGGATCGTGGTCGTGGAAATAGCGAAAGCCCGGCAGATGCCCCGGCCGGTCGGTCAGCTTGGCCAGCAGCGGCAGGGGGTCGGCCTCGCGCGCCTCGCGCGTGACGCCCAGCATCTCGTCCTTGTCGGGCCAGCCCATCATATAGGGGTTGAACGCCTCGCCAAAGCAGGTGACGCCCTTGACGGCGTTCAGCGTCGCTTCCAGCAGGTTGGACCCGGTGCGCATCTCGGCGAAGATCACGAAGCTGCGGAATCCTTCGGTCATTCGGCGGCCTCCCTTTCGGTGGTCAGAAGCTCGACAGGGGGCAGATCCTCGCCCGTCAGGCGCGGGCGCAGGCCGGAATTGCGCAGCCGCCGCAGCATCCCGTCCAGCCCGGTCAGGTCGCGCATGGCGGGCAGCGTGGTGATGGGCAGGGAATGAGGGTCGATCTGCAACAGGAAATCCTGAAGGATCGTCCGGGGGTTCAGCAGGAATTCACCCAGGTCGTGGTGGTGCAGCCTGGCCCGGACCCAAAGGGAATTCAGCACGTCCAGCTGTTCCAGTTCGATCCGCTGCAATTGCGCGAAGATGCGGCGCACGTCGTCGAAGGGCATCCCGGAATGCAGCAAGGGCAACTTCCACGCGCCGGACACGACCAGCATATGCGCATGGGGATCGGTCGCCATGAACCAGTTCAAAGCCTGATTGTCGCGCGGGCTGAACTGGAACACCTGCATCGGGTCCGCAATGCGGATCAGGGATGTCAGGAAGCCCTGCGGGTCGCGGTCGCGGATCAGCGGATCAGACGAGATCGCCCCCGGCCCGACGCGCGGGCGCCCGGCGAATTCGGCTCCCTCGGGGCTGAACAGGTGGCCATGGACATGGCAGGACAGATGCCCCCGCAGCCAGTCCTCGAAGCCGGGAAAGATGTCGGTCAGCCCCTGGATCACCGCATAGGGGGCCGAGGTCTTGCCGTTCTCCGCATCCTTGCGGGGAAAGCGGCTTTGCATGTAAAGCCCCGGCCTTCCCAGGACGCGCCGGCGCACGGTTTGGTTGATGATGCGGGAAATCCGCGCCGGCTGGGGCGGATCGACCTGCGGGCGCCCTTCGTCGGGCAGGGGAAAATGCGACAGCAGATGCGCGGCGCCTGGCCAGACCTTGCGTGCGACGAAGCAGCGCGATTCGGCCAGCATGGCGACATGGTCGTCGTAAAGGCAATAAGGCCGGCCGGCATGGTCGAACTTGGCCATGGTCAGCGACCAGCTTTCCACCGTTGTCGAATGCAGCCGCACCAGGGTCTGGAAATAGCTTTCGTCGGGTATCCAGACAAGGCGGAAGAACCGGTCGAACTCTGCCCGCCGCGGATCCTCCAGGATCGCGCGCAGGGTCCGCGCGGTCAGGCACCACCATTGCGACCCAAGATGCGGGGACAGCCCGGCCGGCATCCGGCGGCGGATGCCGCGCCTGCGCTGCCAGGCGACGAAGCGGTCGAACAGCCAGCGGTGCCGTTTCCAGTCGAAGGGAAAGAACAGGGTGAAGCGTTCGTGGTTCAGACCGCCGACGGTCCAGCCCACGTCGTGGGTGCTGACGCTTTCGATATGATCGCGATCGGGATCGGCCGCCAGATAGGCGGTCAGGTCCGATATGGGCCGCAGCGGCAGGCATGCCCCCGAGGCGAGATAGACATGGGTGGTGTCGGGGAACCGTTGCAACAGTTCGGCGGCGGCATCCTGGGTCGCGCGGACCAGGCTGAAGCGCCCCCAGGAACAGCGGTGGCGCCTGCTGAAGATGATCTGGTCGCAATCCTGCAACGACCGGCGAAGCCCGGCGACCTTGGCAGCCGACACCTTGGCATCGACATGAAGCGCCACCCGCGCCCCGCCGCTTGTCCAGATCCGCGCCAGCCGCGCCACCAGATCCAGATCGCCATGGCAAAGCAGCACCACGCCAAGGCGCACCGCCGCCTTCATGCCCAGTTCCCCCGGGAAATCAGGCCCAGATCCTCGAGCTGTTGCCAGTCGCGCTATTCGCGCGATTCGCTGCACCACAACTGGACGCCGCGATGCAGGCCGGCGTGATAGGCGCGGTATTCCTGGCTGCCGCCGTAATGCTGTCGGCGGTCCAACTCCTCGGCCGACTTGGCGGAAAAGCTGGACAGGAACTTGGCATGCAGCAGACAGCCCGAGATCAGTTCGCCCCCATCCTCGTCATAGACAAGGTTCAGCCCGCGCGGCAGCAGCATGTGCGTGGAACTGACATAGGCATAGCGCGCGCTCCACTTCACCAGCGGGATCTTGTTCAGCGCCGGTCCCGCCAGGGGATCGTGGGTAAAGAAAGCCCGCGTTCGCGGCCCGCCCTGGATCCACAGGTTGCCGAAATACTCGTTCTTCTGGATCGAGTAGTTGGCGGGGTCGAACCAGCGGGCCACGTCGAAAGGATCCTGGCCTTCGGCGCAGACCGCATCCTCGATCGCGCCCTTGGGATACATGTCCAGAAGCATCGCCGGAAAGGACCGGCGCCCGATCGCATCCAGCCAGCTGGTCAGCGCCGCCAGGGGACGCTGGTCATGATGCGGATAGACCAGGAACTCGTCGGGATCGACGGTCAGGCACCAGTGCCCCCGGCCATGCCTCAGCAACAGCCAGTTGATCCAGTCCATCCCGAAACGCGCAGCCTTGTAGCCGTGATCGGTCCACCACAGCGACACATCCGGCTGGGCACACAGATAATCGCCGCTGCCGTCTTGGCTGGCATTGTCCACGATCAGGAAATGCCGCACCCCCATGGCCCGATAATAGGACAGGAACCAGGGCAGCCGCGCCCTTTCGTCCCGCAGGGTGACGAAACACAGGATATCGCCGCGTTCGATCCGGCGCGTGCGGTCGGAGATCGCGCGCAAGGCGGTGCGGCTGCGCAGGCCCCGCGCGATCAGGCGCTGCCGTTCCGCGCGCCGGCGCAGGCGACCGATGATCGGAAGCGCCCCCAGCCTTCTTCGAATCCCCGCCCCTGTCACCACCTGTAATGCCTGCAGATCAAAAATACATTGCCGGGCCGGATACACGCCCCTGGTAAAAACACCATTAACAATTCAACCGTCACCGGGGAGCCATTGTCCCGCCCCATCAGCCCGAGGCCAAGAAGTTGCCCCCATCCCTCGTACCTGACCGAACCTTCGTGCCAGAGGGTCGGGGCCTCGGCGATGGCCGCGTGATAACCGCGATACTCCTGTGGGGCAACGAAATGTTGGCGCCGGACCAATTCCTCGGACGCACGGGCGGGGCTGTCGGGCAGGAACTTGCCATGAAGCAGCACTCCGGACAGGCGGGGGTCGCCGGGACCGTCATATTCGTCGTTCAGCCTGGGGGGCAGCAGCGAATGGGTCGAATTGACATAAACGTATCGCCGGTTCCAGCGCACCAGCGGCAGCTTGTTCAGCGTCGGACCCCGGTCGGGGTCGTGGGGAAAGAAGACCCGTTCCCGGACGCCGCCATGCAGGATGCGGTTGCGTTTCGGGGCGACCACGCGGCAGCGATAAGGGGACGGATCGAACCAGGGCAGCCGTTCGGTCAAGGTCGCCTGCGGACCCGCATCGGCTCGATCCAGCGGCCCGCGCGGATACAGATCCAGCATCATCGCACCCATCGCAGGGCGCCCGACCGCGTCCAGGTGGGCCGTCAGTTCCGGCAGCGGGCGGCGGTCCCAGTCGGGATAGACCAGCAGTTCATCGGCATCGACTGTCAGGCACCAGTGCCCATGCCCATACCGGAAAAGCAGCGCGCCCAGCCAGGTCATGCCGAACCGCGCCGCCCGATAACCGCCTGCCGCACGCCACACAGACACGTCCGGCTGATCCCTCAGGAAGCCGTCGGTGCCGTCGGTGCTGGCATTGTCCACGATCAGGAAGGCCGTGACGCCCAGGCGGCGGTAATGGTCCAGAAACTGCGGCAGGCGCAGCATTTCATTGCGGACAGTGGCAAGGCACAGGATGTCCCCCGGCCGGATCGCTGCCGTGCGGTCGGACAGCGGGGTCAGGTCGCGCGCGGCACGCAGGCAGCGCCACAACAGCTTTCGCCGCTTCCAGCGCAGCCGCCAGGCCGACCAGGCCCGGCGCCATGCGGGGGGCCTGTCGGCAGTCACGCCTGATAGGATCCGTTCTGATGCCACCGCCAGGCATCCCCGATCATCTGCTGCATGGTGGACCGCAGGGGTTGCCAGCCCAGTTCGGCCTTGGCCCGCGTGCTGCCGCAGACCAGCTTGACCGCATCGCCCCCCCGGCGCGGGCCATCGACCATCGGCACCGGGCGGTTGGTGACATGGCGGGTCGCGTCCACCACCTCGCGCACCGAAAAGCCGTCGCCGGTGCCCAGGCAGAAGACCCGGCTGCCCTTGCCGGCACGCAGCCATTCAAGGCCCCTCACATGCGCATCGACAAGATCCATGACATGGACGTAATCGCGAATGCAGGTGCCGTCGGGGGTGGGATAGTCGGTCCCGTGAACCGTCAGCGCCGCGCGCTTGCCATCGACCGCATCCAGGATCAGCGGGATCAGATGGGTTTCGGGGCGGTGATGTTCGCCGACCTCGCCTTCTGGATCAGCGCCTGCCACGTTGAAATAGCGGAAGATGACCGAGCGCAGCCCGTGCGAGGCGCCGAAATCGACCAGCATGTCCTCGATCGCGCGCTTGGAGGCGCCATAGGCGTTCAAAGGCGCCTGGGGGGTGTCCTCGTCCAGAACCTCTCCGTCACGGTCGCCATAGGTCGCGCAGGTGGAACTGAAGACGAAATCCAGGCAGCCCGCGTCGATGGCGGCCTCGATCAGGTTCAGCGATCCGCTGACATTGTTGCGCCAGTATTTGCCGGGTTCGGCCATCGCCTCGCCCACCTGGCTCAGCGCGGCGAAATGCAGCACGGCGGCGGGTCGGTGTTCGGCGAATGCCGCATCCAGGGCCGCCCGGTCCAGAAGGTCGGCCTGCACGAAGGGCCCGAACTTCACCGCATCGCGCCAGCCTGTCGAAAGGTTGTCCAGCGTCACCGGCACATAGCCAGCCGCACCCAGGGCCTTGCAGGCGTGCGAGCCGATATAGCCCGCACCCCCCGTCACCAATACCGTCCGGGACATGGATTATTCGGCCGCCCGGCGCATCGACATGATGTCGTGCAGGTATTCGGCGAATTCTTCCTTCAACTCGTCGCGTTCCAGGCCGAAGGCCACCGTCGCCTGCAGGAAGCCGGCCTTCGATCCGCAGTCGAACCGCTGGCCGCGGAAGCGCAGGCCGAAGACGTCGCGCCCTGCGGCGATGTCGTCGGCGATGGCGTCGGTCAGCTGGATTTCCCCGCCCGACCCGGCTTTCAGCTTGTTGAGGTTCTGCATGACCGTCGGCGCCAGGATATAGCGCCCGATCACCGCCAGGTTCGACGGTGCCGTGCCCAGCGGGGGCTTTTCGACCATGCCGCGCACCTTGACGATGGCGCCCATGTCCTCGGCCACGTCCAGCACGCCATAGGCCTGGGCCTTTTCGGGCGCGACCTCCATGGTGGCGACCATGCTGCCGCCGGTTTCGCCATAAGCCTCGATCATCTGCTGCAGGCAGGGCGGGTCGCCCATGATCACGTCGTCCGTCAGCACCACCGCAAAAGGTTCGTCATCGGCCACCAGGCGGCGCGCGCACCAGACCGCGTGACCCAGGCCCAGGGCCTTGTGCTGGCGGATATAGGCGATGGCGCCGGATTCCATGTTGGTGGTGCGCAGGACTTCCAGCAGGTCGTTCTTGCCGGATTTCTTCAGGCTGCTTTCCAGTTCATGCGCATGGTCGAAATAATCTTCCAAGGCACCCTTGCCGCGCGAGGTGACGAAGATGAATTCGGTGATGCCCGCCGCCCGCGCCTCGTCGATGGCGTATTGGATCAGGGGCCGGTCAACCAGCGTCATGATCTCTTTCGGGATGCTTTTCGTGGCGGGAAGAAAGCGTGTCCCCAGACCAGCTACGGGGAAGATGGCCTTGGTTACTTTACGAGTCATGTGCTGACACCTTTTTCGATCTTTCGGGGCCATCGAGGGCCGAACGCAGCTTAACGCAAAGTCACCCGCAAAGGCTGCATTGTTCAAGCGCAATCATAGCGTCCTCGGCAGTTTGGCGCCAATGCAATTGCAGAAAAACACGCCCGATTTTCGGCAAATGCTCTTTATCGGCGGTTGCGGAGACTTCAGTCCAGGTTCATGGCCCGCATCATCTCCTCCAGTCGGGGCACATCCTGGGGGTTGTTCAGTTCCCAGAACAGTCGGCCGCGCGACTCGACCTCGACGCACAGGATGCGGCGGCCGCGTTCCAGGAACCGCAACTGTTCAAGCCCTTCCAGCCCTTCCAGGCGGCCTTCGCCCCAGGTCGCATAATCCGCAAGCGCCCCGGGGCGATAGGCATAGACGCCCACATGATGAAAGACCGGGCTGGGGTCTTCATTGCCGAAATCGCCCGCAGCGAAGGGGATGACTTCCTTGGAAAAATACAGCGCCTGTCCGTCATGACCGAAGACCGCCGTGGTGCCGCCCACGCGGCCTGCATGGCGGTCCGCGACAAGATCCGCGCGCATCCGGCCCGTGCAGCGCAGGACCGGCGTCGCCACGTCGAAGCCGGGGCCGGCGCGCAGGCCCGCCACCAGATCCTCGACGAACCAGGCAGGGGTCAGGGGCGCGTCGCCCTGCAGGTTCACCACGATCTCGGGCGTCAGGCCCAGGTTCGCCACCGCCTCGGCGCAGCGTTCGGTGCCATTGCGGCACAAGGCCGAGGTCATCACCACCTCGGCCCCGAACCCTTCCGCGTGCTCGCGGATCCGGTCGTCGTCGGTGGCCACCACCACCCGCTCCACGCCCGAGACCGCCATGGCCGCGTCCCAGCTGCGCCGGATCAGGCTTCGCGCCTGGCCCGACGCGCCGCGCAGATCGACCAGCGGCTTGCCCGGATAGCGGGTCGAGGCATGGCGGGCGGGAATGACGATCACGACCGACATGTCAGGCCCGAACCAGCAGCACGCCCGGCGCGAAGGCGATGAAGAACGGGTTTTCGAACCCCGGCTTGCCATAGGTCAGGGGGGTATGGTCGTCGAACCGGACCACTTCGCCGCCGGCGCCACGCAGCACGGCATCGCCCGCCGCCGTGTCCCATTCCATCGTGCGCCCCAGCCGGGGGTAAAGATCGGCCTCGCCCGTCGCCACAAGGCAGAACTTCAGCGACGACCCGGCACTGGTCATGTCGCGCACCGCGTATTGGGCGATATAGTCGTCGGTCGCGGCGTCGCGATGGGATTTCGACGCCACCACCATCAACCCGCGGTTGTCGGGGATCGGGTTCACGCCGATGGGAACGGTTTCGCCCGGAACCTCGCCGAAGGGGCCGTGCTCCTCGACCGAGCGCCCGTCGGCGGTGGTATAGAACAGCCGTCCCTTGGCCGGGGCATAGACCACGCCATGCAGCGGCACCCCGTCCTGGACATAGGCGATGTTGACCGTGAAATCGCCGCGCCGCTGCACGAATTCCTTGGTGCCGTCCAGCGGATCGACGATCAGGAAGGTTTGCGCGGCCTGGCCATGGCTCGCGGCCTGCTCCTCGGTGATCAGGGGGATGTCCGGGAAGGCCTCGCGCAGCCCGGCCGAGATCAGCGCATCGGCGGCCTCGTCCGCGGCGGTGACGGGCGAATCGTCGGATTTCGCCCGGATTTCGAAATCATCGGCCTGATAGATTTCCATGATCCGTGCCCCCGCCTGCAGGGCCAGTGTCCGCATCAGGGCGGTCAGTCGTTCAAATTCCATCTAGTTTCCTTCCCTGACGGCCCTTTCGGCACGGCCCTGTCGATTGTGAGGAGGGCCGGACACTCTTATGATCGCGGCGGACGGCTTGGGCAAGCGCCCGTCGGACAAGGCAGCAGGCGGGCAGGGACTTTGTTCAACCAGCGAAAGAACAGCACGATCATCCAGGCGGGCGGAACGACGCTTGGCCTGATCTATCACCAGACCGTCTACAACCTGCGCAACGATCATCGCAACGCGGTCATGGGCCTGCTGCTGACGATCCTGCAATCCGCGATCTTCATGATGGCGTTCCTGCTGATCTACCTGGTCATGGGGGTGCGCAACTCGCCCATTCGCGGCGATTTCATGCTGTATCTGATGTCGGGCATCTTCATGTTCATGGTCCATGTCCAGGCCTCGGGCGCGGTGGCGGGCAGCCATTCGGTCTCGGGCGGGCTGGTCAAGCACGAACCGCTCAACCCTGCGATCCTGATCGCCTCGGCGGCCCTGGCGGTGCTTTACCGCCAGACGGTCAGCTGCATCGCGATCCTGTGGCTGTATCATGTGGTGATCGCGCCGATCCGGTTCGACTTCTGGCCGGGATCCCTGGGAATGTATCTGCTGTCGTGGTTTTCGGGGGCCTGCATCGGACTGGTGTTCCTAGGGATCCGGCCCTGGTCGCCGCGCGGGTCCAAGCTGCTCACCACAGCCTATCAGCGGATCAACATGTTCGCCTCGGGCAAGATGTTCGTGGGCAACCTGGTGCCCAATGCCCTGCTGCCCTGGTTCATCTGGAACCCGCTGTTCCACATCATCGACCAGCAGCGCGGCTTTCTGTTCATCAACTACACGCCCCTGAAGACCGATCCGCTTTACGCGCTCTGGTTCTCGCTGGCGGCCATGATGATCGGGCTGCTGATCAACTTCACCACCCGCAAATACGAATCCATCAGCTGGAGCGCGGCTGATTGAGCAGGCGCAAATTGCCCGCATCCGGCGCTTGCGGGGCTTCAAACCATCCCTATATACACCCCCGAAGCGTCCGGGTTCCCGGACCTGAAGAGTGTTTTTGGGATCGGGCCTCGGGGGCCGTAACGGACCCGAAGTCCAGTGTAATCGCCGCAAGAAGGAAACAAGCATGTCAAAAGTCATCGGCATCGACCTCGGCACCACGAACAGCTGCGTCGCGATCATGGACGGCAGCCAGCCCAAGGTCATCGAGAACAGCGAAGGCGCGCGCACCACGCCCTCGATCGTGGGCTTCACGGAAAGCGAGCGTCTGGTTGGCCAGCCTGCCAAGCGCCAGGCGGTCACGAACCCCACCAACACCGTCTTTGCCGTCAAGCGCCTGATCGGCCGCCGCATCGGCGACGAGGCGGTTGAAAAAGACAAGAAGCTTGTCCCCTACAACATCGTGGATGCCGGCAACGGCGACGCCTGGGTCGAGGTGCGGGGCGAGAAGTATTCCCCCGCCCAGGTCAGCGCGATGATCCTTCAGAAGATGAAGGAAACCGCCGAATCCTATCTGGGCGAGACGGTGACGCAGGCCGTCATCACGGTTCCCGCCTATTTCAACGACGCGCAGCGTCAGGCGACCAAGGACGCGGGCAAGATCGCGGGCCTGGAAGTCCTGCGCATCATCAACGAGCCGACCGCGGCCGCCCTGGCCTATGGCCTGGACAAGAAGGACAGCAAGACCATCGCGGTCTATGACCTTGGCGGCGGTACCTTCGACATCACCATCCTGGAAATCGACGACGGGTTGTTCGAGGTGAAATCGACCAACGGGGACACGTTCCTGGGCGGCGAAGACTTCGACATGCGCATCGTCAACTATCTGGCGGACGAGTTCAAAAAGGAACACGGCGTCGATCTGACCAAGGACAAGATGGCCCTTCAGCGCCTGAAGGAAGCCGCCGAGAAGGCCAAGATCGAACTGTCCTCGGCCAGCCAGACGGAAATCAACCAGCCGTTCATCAGCATGGACAAGAACAGCGGCACCCCGCTGCACCTGGTCATCAAGCTGACGCGCGCCAAGCTGGAAAGCCTGGTGGGCGACCTCATCAAGCGCACCATGAAGCCGGTGGCCGACGCCATCAAGGACGCGGGCGTGTCGAAATCCGACATCGACGAGATCGTCCTGGTCGGCGGCATGACCCGGATGCCCAAGGTGATCGAGGCCGTGACCGAGTTCTTCGGCAAGGAGCCCCACAAGGGCGTCAACCCCGACGAGGTCGTGGCCCTGGGCGCGGCCATCCAGGCCGGCGTGCTGCAAGGCGACGTCAAGGACGTGGTCCTGCTGGACGTGACGCCGCTGTCGCTGGGCATCGAAACCCTGGGCGGCGTGTTCACGCGCCTGATCGACCGCAACACCACGATCCCGACCAAGAAGTCGCAGATCTTCTCGACCGCCGAGGACAACCAGAACGCCGTGACGATCCGGGTGTTCCAGGGCGAACGCGAAATGGCCGCGGACAACAAGCTTCTGGGCCAGTTCAACCTTGAGGACATCCCGCCCGCGCCGCGCGGGTTGCCGCAGATCGAGGTGACCTTCGACATCGACGCCAACGGCATCGTGTCCGTCAGCGCCAAGGACAAGGGCACCGGCAAGACGCAGAACATCACCATCCAGGCCTCGGGCGGCCTGACCGACGAGGATATCGAGCGGATGGTGAAGGACGCGGAAGCCAATGCCGATGCCGACAAGCAGCGCCGCGAACTGGTCGAGGCCAAGAACCAGGCCGAAAGCCTGATCCATTCGACCAGGAAGTCGCTGGAAGAACACGGCGACAAGGTCGATGGCTCGACCGTCGAGGCGATCGAGCTGGCCGTGGGCGCCCTGGAAGAAGCGGTCAAGTCGGACGACGCGGGCAAGATCCGCGGCGGCATCCAGAACGTGATGGATGCGTCCATGAAGCTGGGCGAGGCGATCTACAAGTCGCAGCAGGCGTCGCCGGATGCCGGTGACGACGACGGCGACCGCGCGCGCAACGTGGACGACGACATCGTGGATGCCGATTTCGAGGATCTCGGCGAAGACAAGAAGCGCGGCTGATCCGGGCCGCACCCTTTCGGGGCCGGTCCGCGGGATGACGCGGGCCGGCCGTTTCGTTGGGGAACCAGACAGGACAAAAGATGGCCAAGCGTTGCTATTACGAGGTTCTGGGCGTGACGCGCGGGGCATCGGCCGAGGAAATCAAGAAGGCCTATCGCCAGAAGGCGAAGGAACTTCATCCCGACCGCAACAAGGACAACCCTCAGGCCGAAGCCCATTTCAAGGAAGCCAACGAGGCGTATGACTGCCTCAAGGACGACCAGAAGAAGGCGGCCTATGACCGCTTCGGCCATGCGGCCTTTGACGGCGGCATGGGCGGCTTCAACGGACGCGGCGCGCATCCGGGCGATTTCGGCAGCGCCTTCGCCGATGTGTTCGAGGATCTGTTCGGCGACATGATGGGCCGCCGGGGCGGCGGCGGGGGCCGTTCGCGGGCACAACGGGGCCAGGATCTGCGCTATAACTTGCGGGTCAGCCTGGAAGACGCCTATGCCGGGCTGAAGAAGTCGATCACCGTTCCCGGCTCCATCGCCTGCGAGGAATGCCAGGGCACCGGCGCCGAAGGCGCGACCCAGCCCGCCGCCTGCCCGACCTGCGCGGGCATGGGCAAGGTCCGGGCTCAGCAGGGCTTCTTCACCGTCGAACGCACCTGCCCCACCTGTGGCGGCCAGGGCCAGATCGTCAAGAACCCCTGCAAGGCCTGCCATGGCGCGGGCCGCATCGAACGCGAACGCACGCTGTCGGTGAACATCCCCGCCGGCGTGGAAACCGGCACCCGCATCCGCCTGGCCGGCGAGGGCGAGGCAGGCCTGCGCGGCGGCCCGGCGGGCGATCTTTATATCTTCATCGAGGTGCAGGACCACGCGATCTTCCTGCGCGACGGCAAGGTCCTGGCCTGCCAGGTGCCGGTCAGCATGGCCACCGCCGCCCTGGGCGGAGAGGTCGAGGTGCCGACCATCGACGGCGGCCGCGCCCGCGTCAAGGTTCCGGCCGGCAGCCAGTCGGGCCGGCAGATGCGCCTGCGCGGCAAGGGGATGCCGCCCCTGCGCCACGGCCCTGGCGCCGCGGGCGAGCCAGGGGACATGCTGATCGAACTGGTCGTGGAAACCCCCGTGAACCTGACCGCCCGCCAGCGCGAATTGCTGCGCGAGTTCGAGGCCGAACAGGCCGACAACAGCCCGCAATCCGACAGCTTCTTCAACAAGGTCAAGAACTTCTGGGAGGGGATGCGCGGCTGATCCCGCGCGTTAACCTTTCCTTCACCGCTGCGGGTCCATGCTGGCGCCATGGACCCGAATCGCACCTTTGGCGAAATGCCCCCGCCCTTGTTCCAGCCCGCCCCCGACGAGGCGGCCCTGATCGCGGTTCCCGGCGGCAAGGCGCTGTCCTATCTGGCCGATCACCGCGCCCGGCTGCGCGACCGCTTCATGAAGGGCGGCGCCAGCGCCATGCCGGATTACGAGATGCTGGAACTGGTCCTGTTCCGCGCCATTCCCCGCCAGGACGTGAAACCCCTCGCCCGCCGCCTGATCGAGACCTTCGGCGACTTCAACCGCGTGCTGACGGCCCCCGCTACCCGGCTGGAACAGGTTGCGGGCGTCGGCCCGGCCGTTGTCACCGAACTCAAGATCGTCGAGGCTGCGGCGCAGCGCATGGCGCGGGCCAAGGTCATGCACCGCCCCGTGCTGTCAGGATGGGACGCGCTTCTGGATTATTGCCACACCGCCATGGCGCATCGCGAGATCGAACAGTTCCGCGTCCTCTATCTCGACCGCAAGAACGTCCTGATCGCGGACGAGGAACAGGCGCGCGGCACCGTCGATCATGTCCCCGTCTATCCGCGCGAAATCATCCGGCGGGCCCTGGAACTGAATGCCTCGGCCCTGATCCTGGTCCACAACCACCCTTCGGGCGATCCCACGCCCTCGGATGCCGACATCACCATGACGGCCCGGATCGCCCAGGCCGCCGACAGCATGGGAATCACCATCCACGACCACCTGATCATCGGCAAGTCGCGCGAACTCAGCTTCCGCAGCCAGGGCCTTTTGTGAGATTCTTCTTCCTTCACATATCCTCGGGGGTGAAGGCCGCTTGCGGCCAAGGGGGCTGAAAGCCCCCTGTCTTGCCCGGCCCTTGCCCCAGAACCTGCGACGAAATGCCCGCGACAAATTTCCAACATCGGCTGGGCATCCGGGCCGCCTGCAGAGGCTTACCCGCTGGACTGACAGATAATTGAAGGCTAGAACCGCCCCCGCGAAGGCTGCGACAATGCGCGGCCCGGATTGTCGTATCGGCCGGTCCCCGGCCCGAATTGGAGAATGACCCGTGTCCCACGCAGATGACCACGTAGGCACCCGGAGGGATTTCCTCTATTATGCCACGGCGGGCGCAGGCACGGTGGCCGCCGGTGCCGCCGCCTGGACGCTTGTGAACCAGATGAACCCCTCGGCCGATGTCCAGGCGCTCGCCTCGATCCAGGTCGATGTCAGCGGGGTCGCGGAAGGCACCCAGCTGACCGTCAAGTGGCTGGGCAAGCCCGTGTTCATCCGCCGCCGCACCGCCGAGGAGATCGAGGCCGCCCGCGCGGTCGATGTCAGCGAACTGATCGACCCCAGCGCGCAGAACGCAAACGACCCCACCGCCCCCGCCACGGACGAGAACCGCACCCTGGACGAGGCCGGCGAATGGCTGGTCCAGATCGGCGTCTGCACCCACCTGGGCTGCGTTCCCATCGGGGACGGCGCGGGCGATTTCGGCGGCTGGTTCTGCCCCTGCCACGGTTCGCATTATGACACCGCCGGACGCATCCGCCGCGGCCCCGCGCCGCAGAACCTGCACATTCCCGTCGCCGAATTCCTCGACGACACCACCATCAAGCTGGGCTGAGGAGGGATCTCGATGGCCGGAATTCCGCACGACCATTACGAGCCCAAGACGGGCTTTGAAAAGTGGCTTTACCGCCGCTTGCCGATCGCAGGCGTGATCTATGACACGATCATGATCCCCACGCCGAAGAACCTGAACTGGATGTGGATCTGGGGCATCGTCTTGATGTTCTGCCTGGTCCTGCAGATCGTCACCGGCATCGTCCTGGTGATGCATTACACGCCGCATGTGGACATGGCCTTCGCATCGGTCGAACACATCATGCGCAACGTGAACGGCGGCTACATGCTGCGCTATCTGCACGCGAACGGCGCCTCGCTGTTCTTCGTGGCCGTGTATCTGCACATGTTCCGCAACCTTTACTACGGCAACTACAAGGCCCCGCGCGAGGTGACCTATATCATCGGGATGCTGATCTATATCCTGATGATGGCCACCGCCTTCATGGGCTATGTGCTGCCCTGGGGCCAGATGTCCTTCTGGGGCGCGACCGTGATCACCGGCCTGTTCGGCGCGGTCCCGGGCGTCGGCGGCGCGATCCAGCAATGGCTGCTGGGCGGACCGGCCGTGGATAATGCCACGCTGAACCGCTTCTTCTCGCTGCACTACCTGCTGCCCTTCGTCATCCTGGGCCTTGTGATCGTCCATATCTGGGCCTTCCACACCACCGGCAACAACAACCCCACCGGGGTCGAGGTGCGCCGCACCAGCAAGGAAGACGCGCAGAAGGACACCCTGCCCTTCTGGCCCTATTTCGTGATGAAGGACCTGTTCGCGCTTGGCGTCGTGCTGGTCGTGTTCTTCGCGGTCGTGGGCTTCATGCCGAACTATCTGGGCCACCCCGACAACTATATCGAGGCGAACCCGCTGGTGACCCCGGCCCATATCGTGCCGGAATGGTACTTCCTGCCCTTCTACGCGATCCTGCGCGCCTTCACGGCCGATGTCTGGATCGTGCAGATCGTCCAGTTCCTGTCCTTCGGCATCATCGACGCCAAGTTCTTCGGCGTGCTGGCGATGTTCGGCGCGATCCTGGTCATGGCGCTTGTGCCGTGGCTGGACACCAGCCGGGTACGCTCGGGCCGCTATCGCCCGCAGTTCAAGTGGTGGTACTGGCTTCTGGCCCTGGACTTCGTGCTGCTGATGTGGTGCGGCGCCATGCCGGCCGAGGAACCCTATGCCACGATCTCGCTGATCGCCTCGGCCTATTGGTTCGCCTATTTCCTGGTCATCCTGCCGCTGCTGGGCGTGATCGAGAAGCCCGAGCCGATGCCCGCCACGATCGAGGAAGACTACCTTGCGCATTACGAATCGCCCACGCGCATGGCCGAGTAAGGAGAGCCAGACGATGACCCTGAGAACCAAGACGCTCACGGCCGCGCTGGCCCTGGCCATCTCTGCGGGCGGCGTCGCCCTTGCGCAGGATGCGGCCACTCCGGTTCCCGCCCCCCAGGGGGGAACCGGTGCGCAGCAGTCGTCCGAACCCGCCGCCACACCGGCGGAAACCCCTGCCGAGGCGCCCGCCGCCCCGGTCGAGGCCGGATCAGGAGAAACCCCGGCTGGGGAAAGCGCAACCGCGCCGGCCCAGTCGTCCGAGCCGTCAACAGCCCCCGCCGGGGCCGAGCAGACGCCGATGGAGGCACCGGAAACGCCTTCGGTGACCGCGACGGACGGCGAAACCCCGGCGGAACCCCAGGCAGAGGACGCGGCTGAACAGCCCGCCGCCCCGGCCGAGCCTGCGGCGGAACCCGCTGCCGAGGAACCCGCTGCCGCGCCCGCCGAAGATGCGGCGGAACCGGCTGCGGCGGAACCCGCCACCGACGCGCCCGCCGAAGGCGCCAGCGATGCTGGCGAACCGGCTGCGGACGCGGTCCAGGTCACGGAAGGCGACGAAGCCGCCGCCCCGGCGGAAACCACCGGCACGGTGGTGGCCGAGGAAGGCCATGACGACATCGAGGGCACGCCCGAGGATGACGCCAGCGAAGCCGAGGGTCACACCGCGATCGAGGGCGAGGAAGAGCATGCCGACAGCCACGGCGCCGTCCATATCGAGGACATCGCCTTCAGCTTCGAGGGTCCCTTCGGCAAGTTCGACCAGTTCCAGCTTCAGCGCGGCCTTCAGGTCTATACCGAGGTCTGCGCGGCCTGCCACGGCCTGAAGTTCGTGCCGATCCGCACGCTGCATGACGACGGCGGCCCCGGCCTGCCCGAGGACCAGGTCCGCGCCTATGCCGCGAACCTGACCCCGATCCTGGACCCCGAAACCGGCGAGGAACGTGCCCGTCTTCCGACGGACCACTTCCCCACGGTCACGGGTGACGGCATGGGACCGGATCTGTCGTTGATGGCCAAGGCCCGCGCGGCGTTCCACGGCCCCTACGGGACGGGCATCAGCCAGCTGGTCAACGGCATCGGCGGCCCGGAATACATCCATGCGCTTCTGGTCAGCTATACCGGCGAGGAAGTCGAACAGGCGGGCACGGTGCTCTACGAAAACACCGCCTTCGCCAGCGGCAACATCGCCATGCCGCCGCCCCTGTCGGACGATCTGGTCACCTATGAGGACGGCACCCCCGCCACGGTCGACCAGATGGCCCGCGACGTTTCGGCCTTCCTGATGTGGACCGCCGAACCCAAGCTGACCGACCGCAAGCAGGTCGGCCTGGTGTCGGTGCTGTTCTTGATCGTGCTGACCTCGCTGCTGTATCTGACGAACAAGCGGCTGTGGGCGCCGCACAAGCGGAAGCTTCACAAGAAGCACTGATCCACGATCCCACGATCTTGGCGCGCCCCCCTGCGGGGCGCGTTTTTCGTTACTGGACAATCCCCGCGCGCCCGCCACCATGTCCAGAAGGCATATCGAAAGGAAGCTCATGGCGATCTGGAACCTGGGGTCGATCAATATCGACCACGTTTATCGGCTGGATCACCTGCCCAGGCCGGGCGAAACGCTGGCCTCCCGCAGCTATGCGCAGGGTCTGGGCGGCAAAGGCGCGAACCAGTCGATCGCGGCCGCGCGTGCGGGCGCGATCACCCACCATGTCGGGGCCATGGGCACCGGCGACGACTGGGTGATCGCCCGCCTGCGCGACCGGGGCGTCTGCACCGCCGATATCCTGCGCCTGTCCGGCCAGGCGACGGGCCATGCCATCATCCTGCTGGACCAAGAGGCCGAGAATTCCATCGTCATCCATCCCGGCGCCAACCGGGCGATCACCCCGGCGATGCTGGAAAAGCCGCTATCGGCCATGAAGGTGCAGGATACGCTGCTGATCCAGAACGAAACCTCGGGCCAGACCGAGGCGGCCCGGATCGCGCGGCGGGTGGGCGCGCGTGTCGTCTATTCCGCGGCGCCCTTCGATATCGAGGCGGTTCGGCCGATGCTGCCCCATGCGACGATCCTGGCCATGAACGCGGGCGAGGCCGAGGCCCTGTTCGCGGCCATGCCGGGGAACCTGCCGGTCCAAGGCCTGCTGATCACGCGCGGGGGCGACGGCGCGGAATACCGGGATCTGATGACGGGCGAGGTTCACCGCCAGGCCGCGTTCCCGGTCAATCCGGTCGATACGACCGGGGCGGGCGACACCTTCACGGGCTATTTCGCCGCCGCCCTGGATCGGGGCGACACGATCCCTGCGGCACTGCGCCTGGCGGCGGGCGCGGCGGCGCTGAAGGTGACGATCCCCGGTGCGGGCGATGCCATTCCCGGGATCGAGGAGGTGATCTCCTTCATCGCCAACCGGGCCTAGCCCAGCGAATATCCCGTGCCGCGCACCGTGCGCACCGGGTTGTCGCCGCCGTTCTGCATCAGCGCCTTGCGCAACCGGCCCACATGCACGTCGATGGTGCGCGTATCGACATAGATGTCGCGCCCCCAGACCCGGTCCAGCAGCTGTTCGCGCGTCCAGACCCGGCCCGGCTTTTCCATCAGCGTGGACAACAGCCGGAATTCGGTCGGGCCCAGATGCAGCGGCTGGCCCGCGCGGAACACGCGATGTTCGGCGGCGTCCAGAATGATGTCGCCGAAGGACAGCCGTTCGCCCATGCTGGCGGGCCGGGTGCGGCGCAACTGCGTGCGCAGCCGGGCCATCAGCTCGACCACGGAATAGGGCTTCACGACATAATCATCGGCCCCGGTTTCCAGGCCCCGCACGCGGTCGCTTTCCTCGCTGCGGGCGGACAGCATGATGATGGGGATCGACCGGGTGGCGGGGTCCGCCTTGACCTGGCGGCAGACCTCGATCCCCGAGACCTTGGGCAGCATCCAGTCCAGCACCATCAGGTCCGGCTGTTCTTCCTGGACCAGCAGCAGCGCGTCCTCGCCATTGTCGGCCACCACGACGGCGAAGCCCTCGGCCTCCAGGTTGTATTGCAGCACCTCGCGCTGCGCGCCCTCGTCCTCGACCACCAGGACGCAGGGGGATTGCCGCGCCATCGCCGTCAGGCCTCTGCCGCGCCGGAACCCAGGCCCGGCACGTTGTTGTCCTTGGGGCGGCTTTCCTCGGGCATCTCTCCGGTCACAAGATAGATCACCTGTTCGGCGACGGCGGTGGCAAGATCGCCCATCCGTTCGACGTTCTTGGCGATGAAATGCAGGTGCATGCAGGCGGTGATGTTGCGCGGGTCTTCCATCATGTGCGTCAGGAACTCGCGGAACAGCGCGTTGTACATCTGGTCCACCTCCAGGTCGCGCTGGCGCACATCCTCGGCCAGGCCGGCGTCCCGGCGGATATAGCTGTCAAGCGCGTCCTGGACCATCTTGCCCACCGCCGTGCTCATCCGGCGCAGGGCCAGGCCCGCGCCGTCGATGGGCGGCATCTGCGACAGCACATGGGTGCGCTTGGCCATGTTCTTGGCGTAATCGCCCACTCGTTCCAGCGAATGGGCGATCTTCATCACCGCGAGCACCATGCGCAGGTCGGTGGCCGTGGGCGCGCGCAGCGCGATCAGGCGGGCCGCGTCCTCGTTGATCTGCATCTCCAGCGCGTCGATGGCCTTGTCGCGGCGGCGCACCTGTTCGGCCAGTTCCACGTCGCTGGTTTCCAGGGCGGTGGCGGCATCCGAGATGGCGGCCTCGACCATGCCGCCCATCTTGACGGCCAGGGCCTGGATCGTTTCCAGATCGCGGTCGAAGGCCGACGAGATATGCTTTTCGCGGTTCATCATTCCTGCCCTTGTCCTGTCAGCCGATCCGGCCCGAGATATAGGCCTCGGTCCGGCTGTCCCTCGGCCTGGTGAAGATGTCGTCGGTGTCGCCGTATTCGACCAGGTTGCCCAGGTGGAAGAAGGCGGTCTTCTGGCTGACGCGCGCGGCCTGCTGCATCGAATGGGTGACGATCACCACCGAGAACTGGCTGCGCAGTTCTTCGATCAGTTCCTCGACCTGGGCGGTGGCGATGGGGTCAAGCGCCGAACAGGGTTCGTCCATCAGCAGGACCTCGGGACTGGTGGCCACCGCGCGGGCGATGCACAGCCGCTGCTGCTGGCCGCCCGACAGGCCCGTGCCGGGTTCGGACAGCCGGTCCTTGACCTCGTTCCACAGCGCCGCGCCGCGCAGGGCCTTTTCGACGATGCCGTCCAGTTCGGCGCGGTTGCGGGCAAGCCCGTGGATGCGGGGACCGTAAGCCACGTTGTCATAGATCGACTTCGGGAAGGGGTTCGGCTTCTGGAAGACCATGCCCACCTTGGCGCGAAGCTGCACCGGATCGACGCGGCGGTCATAGACGTCCTCGTTGTCCAGCAGGATCTGACCTTCGACCCGGGCGATGGGGATGGTGTCGTTCATGCGGTTGATGCAGCGCAGGAAGGTGGACTTGCCGCAGCCCGACGGGCCGATGAAGGCGGTCACGGTCTTGTCCAGGATGTCCACGTCCACATCCTTCAGGGCGTGCTTGTCGCCGTAATAGACCTGCACCTTGCGGGCGGAAATCTTGGTCTCTGTCTGGGACACGGCTTTCTCCGGGCGGTTCATATCGTACATATTGGCCTCCAACGGACCGATTACCAACGGCGTTCGAACTTGCGGCGCAGCCAGATGGCCAGCACGTTCATGCAGAGCAGGAAGATCAGCAGCACGATGATCGCGCCCGAGGCCCGTTCGATGAAGGCCGGGTCCGACCGCTGCGTCCAGTTATAGACCTGTACCGGCAGGGCAGAGGCCGGGTCGAACAGGCCGCCGGGCAGCCCGTCGGGGTGGTCGCGGATAAAGGCCACCATGCCGATCAGCAGAAGCGGCGCCGTTTCCCCCAGGGCCTGGGCCAGACCCAGGATCACCCCGGTCAGGATGCCGGGGGTCGCCAGTGGCAGGACATGGTGAAAGACCGACTGCATCTTGGACGCGCCCACGCCCAGGGCCGCGTCGCGGATCGACGGCGGCACGGCCTTCAGCGCGGCGCGGGTGGGAATGATGATGCGCGGCAGCGTCATCAGGGTCAGCACCAGCCCGCCCACGATGGGCGCCGATTGCGGCAGACCCGCGAAGTTGATGAAGGCTGCCAGCCCCAGGATGCCGAAGACGATCGACGGCACGGCGGCCAGGTTCGAGATATTGACCTCGATGATGTCGGTGATGCGGTTCTTGGGGGCGAATTCCTCAAGATAGATGCTGGCAGCGATGCCGATGGGCACCGCAAGCGCCAGCACCACCAGCATCATGTAGAACGACCCCAGGATCGCCACGCCCACGCCCGCCGCCTCGGGGCGCTGATCGGATGCGTCGGCGTTGGTCAGGAAGTTCCAGTTGAAGCGGGTGACCATCTCCCCGCGATCCGCCAGTTCCTGCGCAAGAAGAAGCTGCTGGGGCGAGGTGTTGCTGTCGCGTTCCGCGCTTTCCATCGTCACGCGGCCCTTGAAGTATCCGTCGATGCGCCCGCCGGTCAGCACGTCGAATTCGACCGTCTGGCCGACCAGATCCGGGTTGGCCAGCACGCGGTCGCGCACCTGGGCCGAGGCCTCCTTCGAGATCAGGCCGTCGATGTCCTTTTCCGTCAAGCCCTCGATCTGGATGCCGTGGCGGGCGACCGTCGCCTCGACTGCGGCGTCCAGGACCCGGCCATAGGACAGGGTCAGCACCTTGGCCATCTCGGCCGGGTCGCGGTTGCCCTTGGGGTCCAGCACGGCGGCGTCAAGCGTCACGGGGATGTTCAGATAGGTCTGGCGAAAGGCGCCCGCCCCGCCCGTCAGGATCGTCGCCAGCAGCACCACAAGCGCGATCATGGAAATCGCGATGGCGGCGACGCCATACAGGCGAAAACGCTTCTCGGCGGCGTTGCGGGCCTTGGTGCGCGCATCCTGTTCCAGAAGCGAGGCTGGCTTGCGGTCCGGCAGGGCGGCCGACGAGGACAGCGGCATATCGGTCATTCGTATTGCTCGCGATATTTGCGCACGATGTAGAGCGCGACCACGTTCAGGGCCAGGGTGATGACGAACAGCGTCAGCCCCAGGGCAAAGGCCACCAGCGTTTCGGGCGAATTGAAGTCGCTGTCGCCGGTCAGCTGGCTGACGATCTTGACGGTGATGGTGGTCATCGCCTCCAGCGGGTTGAGGCTCATCTGGGCCGCAGCGCCCGCGCCCAGCACCACGATCATCGTCTCGCCGATGGCGCGGCTGGCGGCCAGCAGGACCGCGCCCACGATCCCCGGCAGGGCCGCGGGCAGGACCACCTGGCGCACGGTTTCCGAAGGCGTCGATCCCAGGCCCAGGGCGCCGTCGCGCAAGCTTTGCGGCACGGCGTTGATGATGTCGTCCGACAGCGAACTGACAAAGGGGATCAGCATGATCCCCATGACCAGCCCGGCGGTCAGGACCGAGGTGCCCGAATTGCCCAGGCCCAGCGGCTGCGCAAAGTAATCGCGCAAAAGCGGTCCCACGGTGATCAGGGCGAACAGGCCATAGACGATGGTGGGGATGCCGGCCAGAACCTCGATCGCGGGCTTGACGAAGCCGCGCACCCGGCGCGACGCGTATTCCGACATATAGACGGCGGCGAACAGCCCGATGGGCACCGCCACCAGAAGCGCGATGGCCGACACATACATCGTGCCCCACAGCAGCGGCACGATCCCCAGTTGCGAATTGCCCTGGAAGCGCGGCGTCCATTCGGTGCCGAAGAAGAAGGTCTTCCAGTCATAGACCCGGAAGAAATGCCCCGTCTCGAAGACCAGGGACAGCACGATCCCGGCGGTCGTCACGATGGCGATCAGCGAACACAGCATCAGCAGGCCCAGCACCATGTGTTCGACCACGTTGCGGGCCTGGTATTCCCGGCCGATGCGCATCACGCCGAAGCCCAGCCCCGCGATGGCCGCGATCAGGGCGACGATGCCGATGATCGGGCCGGTGTCGCTTGACAGGACGCCGGCCAGGCGCAGGATCGCCCCCGCAGCCAACACCGCCAGCGCGGGCAGCAAGGCCGCCAGCCCGACGCTGGCCCCGTGATAGGCGGGGCGGCTGTGCAGCTTGCGGACATCGGGGCCGGCCGTGGCGAAGGCGCGGCTGCGGCCGACGATGTAACCGGCCGCGGCCAACAGGAAATTTGCAAACAACGCCCATGACAGCGGCATAAAGGGCAATCCTTCAGGGAAGAACGAAAGGGTCGGGACGGGGCGCAAGACGCGCACCGTCCCCCGGCATTACTGCATCGTGGTGCCGGCGGCGACGGCTTCCTGGGTCGCGGCCAGTTCGGGATCGGACACCAGCCCGTATTCGGCCAAGGGACCGTCGGGACCTGCGATCTCATCGGCCACGAAGAATTCCACGAATTCCTGCAGGCCCTGGATTTCGCCCAGATGGGCCTTCTTCACATAGAAGAACAGCGGGCGCGATACCGGGTATTCGCCCGAGGCGATGGTCTCGGTGGAGGGCGTGACGCCACTGATGGTGCCCACCTTCAGCTTGTCGGTGTTGTTTTCATAAAAGGACAGGCCGAAGACGCCGATCCCGTTGGGCGAGGATTCGATGCGGGCCAGCGTTTCGGTGTAGTCGCCGTCGATATCGACCGCGCGGCCATCGGTGCGCAGCGTCATGCAGGCCTGCTCGGCCGCGTCCTCGTCCATGCCCGAGGCGACGAAGGCCTCCATGGCGCCCGATTCCTCGCAGCCGGCCAGGATGACCTTCTCCTCGAAGACCTCGCGGGTGCCGTGCTTGGTGCCGGGCACGAAGGCCAGGATTTCCTGCTCGGGCAGGTCCGGGTTCACCTCGTTCCAGTTGGCGGCCGTGTTGTCCACGACCTGGCCGTCGCGGACCACCTTGGCGGACAGGGCGTTGAACCAGTCGGCGGGGGTATAGGCGAAGTCCGGGCCATTGGCGGAATTGGCGAAGACGATCCCGTCATAGCCGATGCGGACCTCGATGATGTCGGTGACGCCATTGGCGGTGCAGGTCTCGCGTTCGCCGTCGCGGATCGGGCGGCTGGCATTGGCGATGTCGATGGTGTTCGCGCCCACGCCCTCGCAGAACTTCTGCAGCCCGCCGCCGGTGCCGCCGGATTCCACGACCGGAACGGGGAAGTCCATGTTCTCGCCGAACAGTTCGGCCACGATGGTGGAATAGGGCAGCACGGTGGACGAACCCGACACCTGGATCTGGTCGCGGGCGGCCGCAGTTGTGGCCGAAGCGGCGATCACGGCCAGGGCCGAGACGGTGAATTTCACGGTGGACATGGATCTCTCCTGTTTTCTTCACGCCCAGTGCGGGGCTGTGCGTGACCTAAGCGCCCGTGGTGACGCTTGTGCGAAAGAAGCATGACCCTTTTATGACAGACAGGGGTTTTTTGAACCTTTCGCGTCAGTTTTGCGGCAATTCGCCGATCCGGCCGCGCCGTCCGCCGGTCTGCGCCCGGTCCATCAGCAGATGGTCCAGGATCACGCAGGCCGCCATCGCCTCGGCCACGGGAACCGCGCGAATCCCTACGCAGGGGTCGTGGCGGCCCTTGGTGATCAGGTCGATTTCGTTGCCGTGACGGTCGATGGCGCGGCGCGGCGTGGTGATCGAACTGGTCGGCTTGACCGAGAAGCGGACCACGATCGGCTGGCCGGTGCTGATGCCGCCCAGGATGCCGCCCGCGTGGTTGGACAGATAGACCGGCCCGTCCCGGCCCATGCGGATCTCGTCGGCATTGTCGGTTCCGGTCAGGGCGGCGGCCGCCATCCCCTCGCCGATCTCGACGCCCTTCACCGCGTTGATCGACATCATCGCGGCGGCAAGATCGGTGTCCAGTTTCGCATAGATCGGCGCGCCGAGGCCCGGCGGGCAGCCTTCGACCAGAACCTCGATGGCGGCGCCGACGCTGTTCTGGTCCTTGCGGATCCCGTCGAGGTAGTCGGACCACTGGTCCACGGCCGTCGCATCGGGCAGGAAGAAGGGGTTGTCGTCGATCGCCGTTACGTCGAATTTCGCGCGGTCCAGATGCAGCGCGCCCATCTGCACCATGTATCCGGTGATCCGCAGGTCGGGCAGCAACTCGCACAGCACCGCCTGCGCCACGCCCCCGGCGGCAACCCGTGCCGCCGTTTCGCGCGCGCTTGACCTGCCGCCGCCGCGATAGTCGCGATGGCCGTATTTCAGGTGATAGGTGATGTCGGCATGGCCGGGGCGGAAGGCCTGCGCGATCTCTCCGTAATCCTTGGACCGCTGGTCGGTGTTCTCGATCATCAGCTGGATCGGCGTGCCGGTGGTGCGGCCCTCGAAGACGCCTGACAGGATGCGGACCTGGTCGGGTTCGCGCCGCTGGGTGGTGTGCTTCGAGGTGCCGGGACGGCGGCGGTCCAGGAATTGCTGGATAAACCCCTCGTCCAGGGCCACGCTGGGCGGGACGCCATCGACGGTGGCGCCAAGCGCGGGTCCGTGGCTTTCGCCCCAGGTGGTGAACCGGAACACGCGGCCGAAGGTGTTGAAGCTCATGCGGTTTCCTTGCTCAGGGCTTTCAGTTCATAGATCAGGTCCAGCGCCTCGCGCGGGGACAGGGCGTCGGGATGGATGTCCTTCATCCGCGCCTCAAGCGGGCTTTCCTTGGGCCTTGGCGCAACAGGCGCGGGCGGCACGGCGCGGAACAGGGGCAGGTCGTCGATCAGCGCGGCGGGGCGGGCCGCGCCCTCGCGTTCGCCCGATTCCAGCGCGTCCAGCACGGCGCGGGCGCGTTCGACCACGGATGCGGGCAGCCCCGCCAGCCGCGCCACCTGCACGCCATAGCTGCGGTCGGCGGCGCCCTTCCTGACCTCATGCAGGAAGATCACCTCGCCTTCCCATTCGCGCACCGCGACGGTGGCGTTTTCCACGCCGTTCAGCTTGGCGGAAAGCGCCGTCATTTCGTGGTAATGGGTGGCGAACAGCGCGCGGCAGCGGTTCATCTCGTGCAGATGCTCCATCACCGCCCAGGCGATGGACAGCCCATCCCAGGTCGCGGTGCCGCGCCCGATCTCGTCCAGGATCACCAGGGCGCGGTCGTCGGCCTGGTTCAGGATCGCGGCGGTTTCCACCATCTCGACCATGAAAGTGGACCGGCCCCGCGCCAGGTCGTCGGCGGCGCCCACGCGGGAAAACAACTGGCTGACCAGGCCGATATGGGCGCGGCGGGCGGGCACGAAGGCCCCGGCCTGGGCCAGCACGGCGATCAGCGCGTTCTGGCGCAGGAAGGTGGACTTTCCCGCCATGTTCGGGCCGGTCAGCAGCCAGATCGCCGGGGTCTGGCCCTCGGTCAGCGCGCAGTCATTGGCGACAAAGCTTTCCGCCTTGCGCTTCAGCGCGCGTTCCACGACCGGGTGGCGGCCGCCCTCGATGACAAAGGCGCGGCTGTCATCGACCACCGGACGCGTCCAGCCCTCGCCCGTGGCGATGTCGGCGAAAGCGGCGGCCAGGTCGATCTCGGCCAGGGCGCGGGCGGCCTGGGCGATGGCTGCAGCCCGGTCCAGCACGGCGGCGCGCAGGCGGTCGAAGATGCCCCGCTCGATCTCCAGCGCGCGGTCGCGGGCGTTCAGGATGCGCGTTTCCAGTTCCGACAGTTCGACCGTGGTGAAGCGGATCTGGTTGGCCGTGGTCTGGCGGTGGATGAAGGTCGCGTTCAGGGGCGGGGCCATCATGCGTTCGGCATGGGTGGCGGTCGTCTCGATGAAATAGCCCAGCACGTTGTTGTGCTTGATCTTCAGGCTTTGCACGCCCGCAAGCGCCGCATAATCGGCCTGCATCCCGGCGATCACGCCCCGACCCTCGTCGCGCAACCGGCGGGTCTGGTCCAGATCCGCGTCAAAGCCCGCCGCCACGAAACCGCCGTCGCGGGCCAGCAGCGGGGGTTCGGCCACCAGCGCATCGTCCAGCAGGCCGATCAGCGCGTCATGGCCGGTCAGGTCGCGCGCGGCATCCGCCAGCACCGGCGCGGCATCGACGGGCAGCCGCGCCGCGATGGCCGCGCCCTGCGCCAGTCCCGCCCGGATCGCGGCCAGATCGCGCGGCCCGCCTCGGTCCAGCGCCAGCCGCGACAGCGCCCGGTCCATGTCGGGCACCCGCGACAGCGCCGTTCGCAGATCGCCCGTCAGGCGGGGATCATCGACCAGCATCGCCACCGCGTCATGGCGCGCGTGGATCAGCGCCAGATCGCGCGATGGGGCGCCGATGCGTCGTTCCAGCAGCCGCGCGCCCGCCGCCGTCACCGTCCGGTCGATGGCCGACAGCAGCGATCCCTCGCGCCCGCCCGACAGGGCCTGGGTCAATTCCAGGTTGCGCCGGGTGGCGGCGTCGATCCCCATCGCCCCGCCCGCGCGTTCGCGCACCGGCGGGCGCAGCAGGGGCAGCTTCCCTTTCTGCGTCAGGTCCAGATAATCGACGATGGCCCCCATGGCCGACAGTTCCGCGCGGCTGAACGACCCGAAGCCGTCCAGCGTCTCTACGCCATAAAGCGCGCAAAGCCGCCGCTGCCCCGCCGCGCTGTCAAAGGCACTGGCGTGCAGGTCGGTCAGCGCCGCCCCGGCATCCGCCGCCAGATCGCCCAGGCCCGATCCGTCGCAGGCCAGCAATTCGCGGGGCGCAAGGCGCGCCAATTCGGGCGCAAGGCGCGGCAGCGGGCATTCCATCACCTGGAAGGCGCCGGTGGAGATATCCACCCAGGCCAGCGCGCAATCATCCCGCACCTGCGCCCATGCCGCCAGATAGTTGTGGCGCCGCGCTTCCAGCAGCGACTCCTCGGTCAGGGTGCCGGGCGTCACCAGCCGCACCACGTCGCGGGCGACCACGGATTTCGACCCCCGTTTCCTGGCCTCGGCCGGATCCTCCATCTGCTCGGCGATGGCGACGCGGAAGCCCTTGCGGATCAGCGTCAGCAGATAGCCCTCGGCGGCATGGACGGGCACGCCGCACATCGGGATGGGTTCGCCCCCATGGGTGCCGCGCTTCGTCAGCGCGATGTCCAGGGCGCTTGCGGCGGCCACGGCGTCGTCGAAGAACATCTCGTAGAAATCGCCCATGCGATAGAACAGCAGGGCGCCGGGATTGGCCTCGCGGATCGCCAGGTATTGCGCCATCATCGGCGTGGGCTGATCGGTCATGTCCTTCGTCATGGCGGCGTTTCTAGCCGCTTGCGGGCTGCTGCGAAATCCCTACATTCAAAGGCACCTCGGGGGGCCATGTGGCTGAGACGCGAAAGCGGACCCGTTGAACCTGATCCGGCTAACACCGGCGGAGGGAAGGTGACGCTGTCCTTTCTTTCGAACCACTTGTGGAAAGGAGACAGCGATGAAACTGCCCGTGATGCTTGCCCTTCTGGCCGCCACCCCCGCCATGGCGCAGGACAAGCCCGTCCTGACCGTCTATGCGGGCGAATCCATCACCAGCGAATGGGGCCCGGGCCCCAAGATCGAGGAAGGGTTCGAGGCCTTCTGCAACTGCGACCTGCGCTTCGTCACCGGGGACGAGTTGTCCCGCGTGCTGATGGAGGGCGAACGGACCGAGGCCGACATCGTCTTCGGCCTCAACACCGACGTGACCGCCCGCGCCCGCGCATCCGGCCTTTTCGCGCCGCATGGGCAGGATACGTCCGGCTTGTCGCTGCCGGTCGAATGGACCGACGACATCTTCCTGCCCTATAATTGGGGCGAGACGGCCTTCGTCTATGACGAAACCCGGCTGCAGAACCCGCCCGCCAGCTTCGCCGAACTGCTGGAGGCGCCCGACGACCTGAAGATCGTGATCCAGGATCCGCGCTCGTCCGTCAGCGGCCTGGCGCTGCTCTTGTGGGTGAAGTCGGTCTATGGCGACCAGGCGCCCGACGCCTGGGCCAAGCTGGCGCCCAAGGTGCTGACCGTGACCAAGGGCTGGTCGGAATCCTATGGGATGTTCACCGAGGGCGAGGCCGACATGGTCCTGTCCTACACCACCTCGCCCGCCTATCATATCGAGGCCGAGGGCGACGCCACCAAGAAGGCCGCGATCTTTCCAGAAGGCCATTACCTGATGGCCGAGGTCGCAGCCCAGCTTCGCACCACCGACCAGCCGGAACTGGCGCAAGCCTTCATGGACTGGATCCTGACGCCCGAGTTCCAGGCCACCATCCCGCTGGCCAACTGGTCGCTGCCTGCCAAGCTGCCGCAGGACGACTGGCCCCAGGTCATGCGCGACCTGCCCCGGCCCGAAAAGACCCTGTTCTATTCTGAGACCGAGGCCGAGGCGCTGCGTCAGCCCGCGTTGGACGAATGGCTGCGGGCCTTTTCCGGCTGACGCGGGCCGAGGCCGGGGGGGCCATCGCCGCCGGCGGCCTGGCCCTGCTGATCCTGGGGACGCTGGCGGCCGTCGCCTGGGTTGCCCAAGGCCTGTCCGGGCTTGGCCCTTGGGACTGGCGCGCCGTCCGGTTCACGCTGTGGCAGGCCGCGCTGTCCGCCACGCTGTCGGCCCTGCTGGCGGTGCCCGTCGCCCGTGCCCTGGCCCGGCGGCGCTTTCCGGGGCGTGCGGCCCTGGTCACCCTGCTGGGGGCACCCTTCATCCTGCCGGTGATCGTGGCGATCATGGGGCTGATCGCGGTCTTTGGCCGCAACGGCGCGGTCAATGACGCCCTGCGCCTGGCGGGCCTGCCCGAGGTCAGCATCTATGGCTGGCAGGGCGTGATCCTGGCGCATGTGTTCTTCAACCTGCCCTTGTCGGTGCGGCTGATCCTGCAAGGCTGGCAGGCGATCCCCGCCGAACGCTTCCGGCTGGCCGCATCGCTGGGCTTCGGCCCCCGCGACGTGGCGCGGCATCTGGAACGACCGATGCTGCGGGCGGTGCTGCCCGGCGTCTGGCTGGCGGTATTCCTGGTCTGCCTGACCAGCTTCACCGTGGCCCTGGCGCTGGGCGGCGGCCCGCGCGCGACCACGGTGGAACTGGCGATCTATCAGGCCTTCCGCTTCGACTTCGACCTGGGCCGGGCGGCAAGCCTGGGGCTGATCCAGATCGGGCTTTGCCTGGCCGCGATGGCGCTGGCGCGCTGGATCGCCATCCCCGCCGCCTTTGGGGCCGGTCTGGATGCGGACCACATGCCCGCCGCGCCCGGCGGATGGCACCGGATCAGCGACGCGCTTGTGATCACAGGGGCGGCGGGCGTCCTGATCTGGCCCATGGCCGCCGTGATCGCACGCGGCCTGCCGCAGATCCCCGACCTGCCGCCCGAGGTCTGGCAGGCGGCAGGGCGGTCGGTGGTCATGGCGCTGATCTCGGCCCTGCTGGCGCTGGCCTTGTCGCTGACCCTGGCCCTGTCGCTGGCGCGCGGGCGGATGCGCTGGGTGGAAACGGCGGGGATGCTGCCGCTGATCGCCTCTCCCTTGGTGCTGGGAACGGGGCTGTTCATCCTGCTGCGCGGCTGGTTCCTGCCGCAGACGCTGGCGCTGCCGGTGACGGTGGCGATCAATGCGGTGATGGCCCTGCCCTTCGGATTGCGGGCGCTGATCCCCGCCGCGCGGACGCTGCATCGGGATTACGGGCGGCTGGCCGATTCGCTGGACCTGCACGGGCTTGCCCGGCTGCGCTATCTGATCCTGCCCCGGCTGGCCCGGCCGCTGGGCTTTGCGGGCGGGCTGGCGGCGGCCCTGGCGATGGGGGACTTGGGCGTGATCACATTGTTTGCAAGCGACCGGCCGACCCTGCCCTTGCAACTGTTCCAGCTGATGAACTCTTATCGCATGGACGATGCCTCGGCCTGCGCGGTGCTGCTGATGGCGATCAGCTTTGGCCTGTTCTGGATTTTCGACCGTGGGGGTCGCCTTGCTTGAATTCGACGGCATCCATGTCACGCGCGGCAGCTTCACCCTGTCCGCCGACCTGACTGTTCCCAAGGGCGCGCGGGTGGCGGTGATCGGGCCCTCGGGGTCGGGCAAGTCCACGCTGCTGTCGCTGGTCGGGGGGTTTCTGGCCCCGGACCGGGGGCGCATCCGCCTGGGCGGGCAGGACATCACCGCCCTGCCGCCGGGCCAGCGGCCGGTGTCGATGCTGTTCCAGGACCAGAATCTGTTCCCGCACCTGACCGTCGCGCAGAACGTGGGGCTTGGCCTGCGCCCGGACCTGCGCCTGTCGGACCCGCAGCGCGCCCGCGTGACCCAGGTGCTGGCCGAGGTCGGCCTGGACGGGATGGAAACCCGCCGCCCCGCCAACCTGTCGGGCGGCCAGCAAAGCCGCGTGGCCCTGGCGCGCGTCCTGCTGCGGGCGCGGCCCGTGCTGCTGCTGGACGAACCCTTCGCCGCGCTTGGACCCGCCTTGAAGGGGGACATGCTGGCCCTGCTGGCCCGCATCGCCGAGCAGACCGATGCCACGGTGCTGATGGTCACGCATGATCCCGACGACGCCCGCAGCTTCGCGCCCCGGACAATCCTGGTCGATGGCGGCGTGGCCCATCCGCCGGTGCCGACCGGGCCGCTGCTGGACAATCCGCCGCCGGGGCTGCGGGCCTATCTGGGCTGAAGGTTGAAGACCCGTTCCGGCTGCACCAGCCCGCCCTGGTAACGGCCGATGCAGACCGGTCCCGTGGCATCCGCGACCCAGACCAGATCGCCCCATTCCGCCGTGCCCGTCACCTGGCCGGGATTGCCATTGCGGATGCGGACCGCGCCTTCGGGCGTGGCGCGCAGCATGGGCAGGTCGGCCAGCGCGACCTCCAGCGGCAGAAGCTGCGTATCCAGCCAGTTCTGCGCCGCGCGGTCGATCCTGTCGAAGGCCACGCCTTCGCCGGCCTCGAACGGCCCGGACCAGGTACGGCGCAGATGCGCCACATGGCCCAGGCAGCCCAGCGCGCGGCCCAGGTCGCGGGCGATGGAACGGACATAGCCGCCCTTGCCGCAGACCATCTCCAGCCGGGCGGTGCCGGCATCGCAGTCCAGAAGCGTCAGGCTTTCCACCCACAGGGGACGGGCGGCCAAGTCCAGTTCCTCGCCCTCTCGCGCCAGGTCATAGGCGCGTTCGCCATCGACCTTGACGGCGGAAAAGGCCGGGGGAACCTGCATGATGTCGCCGGTGAATGCGGGCAGCGCGGCCTGGATGGCGGCCGCGTCCGGGCGAATGTCCGAGGTCCGCACCACCTCGCCCGAGGCATCGTCGGTCGTCGTCTCGGCCCCCCAGTTGACCGTGAAGTCATAGCATTTCAGCGCGTCGGTGACGGTGGCGACGGTCTTCGTGGCCTCGCCCAGGGCCACGGCCAGCACGCCCGTCGCGTCGGGGTCCAGCGTGCCCGCATGGCCCGCCTTCCTGGCGTCCAGCGCCCAGCGCACCTTGGCGACGACGGCGGTCGAGGTGACGCCCGCGGGCTTGTCCACGATCAGCCATCCATTGACGTCGCGGCCCTTCTTGCGTGCCATCGGCAACCCCCTTGAAATCGAAGGCGGCGGCATAGCCAGCCGCCCGCGCAAGGTCAACCGGCGCTTTCGACCAGTCCGATGATCGGCCCCAGCGAACGCCCGAAATCCGCCCGGTTCATGCCCGGCGCGTAAAGCCGGCTGATCGAGCCGTCGAAATACAGCGCGTCGCGCACCCCCAGCCCGTCGCGGAACAGGCGCCCGAATTCGTGGAAGGTGACCGCCCGGTCGGAAATCGCGAACCAGGCCGTCTGCCCGTCGGGCGAGACGCCGACGCCGTTCCTGACATAGCGGCTGTCGGAATCGACCAGGAAGCGCGGATGCAGGTCGCCGTCGATCACCAGCATCGGCCCCGATTGCGTGGCAAGGCGGCAATCGGGCCGCGCCTGCGCAAAGGCGCGGCTTTCGATCACCTGGAAGGGACGCGCCCCGCCGGTGCAGAAGACGCCGTTCGGCAGCATCCCGAAATTGTCGCGGCTGGCCCCGGTCACGATGGGCTGCAGTTCCACCCCGTCGATGACCAGAAGGCCGACGGGCCGGTAATCGGCGTGATACATGCCCGCGTTCATGGCAAAGGCCAGGCTTTCGCCCGCTCCCAGCGTGGCGCGGACATTGGCGAAGTTGCGCAGCGGCTGGCCGTTCGCATCGTCCTGCCACAACCGCAGCGCGGCTTCGCGGTCGGCCGAAACCTCGCAGACGACATAGCCCTGGCCGTCATGGCTCATGCGGCTGCATCCATCCGCCGCAGCCGGGATGGTCATCGCCACCAGCATCCCCAGGGCCACGCCCAGGGGGCGCAGGTCAATCCTCATCGTCATCCGCGCCTTCCACGTCGCGGCGGACGCGTTCGTCGGCGAACATGCGGCGGGTGTCGTCCAGGCGGTCGAAGGTCTCGTCCAGCTGGAAACGCAGTTGCGGCGCGTATTTCAGCGTCATGGCCTTGGCGACCAGATGGCGCAGCTCGGCCGAATTGCGGCGCAGGGCGGCCAAGGCCTCCTCGGCGTTGTTGCCGCCCAGGGGCAGCACATAGGCGGTCGCCACCTTCAGGTCGGGCGAGGTGCGCACCTCGCCCACGGTGATGGAATGGCGGTTCAGGTCCGGGTCATGCACGTCGGCGCGCAGCAGCACGTCGGACAGGGTGCGGCGGATCAGTTCGCCCACGCGAAGCTGGCGCTGCGAGGGACCGGAGCCATGGGAAAAGCGGTTCTGTGCCATGCGTCCCGATGTAGGGGGTCGCGAGGCGCGCCGCAACGGGATAAGAGGCGGGAAAACATCGGAGGCACCCATGAGCGACTTGCAGAACACCGACACTCCCGTCCTGCCGGGGATCGTGGTCACCGGCGCCTCGGGGCGGATGGGACAGATGCTGGTCCGGCTGATCGCCGAGAACCCCGAGGTGCGGCTGGTGGGCGCGTTGGAACGGGCGGGACACCCCTGGATCGGCCGCGACGTGGGGGAAGCCATGGGCGGCGCGGGTCTGGGCGTGACGGTCAGCGACGACGCGGTGTCGGTGATTGCGCAGGCGCAGGCGGTGATCGACTTCACCGCCCCCGCCGCGACCGTGGCATTCGCCGAACTGACCGCTCAGGCCCGCGCGGTCCATGTGATCGGCACCACGGGCCTGGAACAGGCGCATCTGGATTATCTCAAGGCCGCCGCCCGCCACGCGCCCATCATCCGCGCCGGCAACATGAGCCTGGGCGTGAACCTGCTGACGGGCCTGACCCGCAAGGTCGCCGCCGCCTTGGGCGAGGATTGGGACATCGAGGTGGTCGAGGCCCATCACCGCATGAAGGTCGATGCGCCCTCGGGCACCGCGCTGATGCTGGGCGAGGCCGCCGCCGAAGGGCGCGGCAGGACGCTTGCCGAACTGCGCACGCCCGCGCGCGAAGGCATCACCGGCGCGCGCGAGCCCGGCAGCATCGGCTTTGCCGCGATCCGGGGCGGCGACGTGGTGGGCGAACATGACGTGATCTTCGCGGGTGCGGGCGAACGGATCGTGCTGCGGCACCTGGCCACCGACCGGGCGATCTTCGCGCGCGGCGCCATCCGCGCGGCGATCTGGGGCCAGGACAAGGGGCCGGGCGAATACGACATGCAGGATGTGCTGGGGTTGAACTGACCGACAGTGGCGGCGCGAACCCTGGCCCTAGGGCTGGATCGTGCAGCAGCCCGACAGCATCGACGGCTGTTCCCCATGCAGCACCAGCATGGCCGAAAGCCCGAACAGCCGGTCCGACATGCCGTCCGAACAGATCTGCGGATGCGAGAACAGCGTCATGTCCTGCGCCACGACCACGCGCGACGGATCGCGGAAGACGCCGGTGTCCAGCACAGCCTGGACCGCGCGACGGTCGCCACCCTGGTTTTCGGGACTGCGCAGAACCAGGTCGCCGCCGTCCACCCTGGCGTCCCAGAAGGGCTCGGTCCCCAGGCAGCGGAAGGCGGGCGGCAGTTGCCCCGGCTGCCAGACATCGACCCGATAGGACAGGTATCGCGCCGAGACCCAGCCGGTCCCTTCGCCCGTATTGACCCGCGCCCAGCCGCGGCGTTCCTCGACCACCTCGATCCGGGTGGCATCGGGGGCCAGGGTGCCGATGATGGCGGCCCTGGCATTCGGCTCGGCCCGGATGTTCAGCACGTCGTCGGGCGCGACCCCCGACACGTCGAACAGGGTGGGCAGGATGTATTCCTGCGTGGCCGATGCGGGACCGGCAAGGGCAAGGATCAGGGCAAGGGCTGTGCGGAACATGGCAATCCTCCTGCATCCCAGTCTAGCGGCTTTGGCGCCACATGCCACCGCATCCGTTCACGGATGGTTCCCCCCGCCCGCCGAAGCCGCTAGAACGAAGCCATGACCATGCGCCTGACCGCAGACCAAGACCTGACCGCCGCCTTGGCGCGGATGCTGGCCGCCACGGCGCGGCCCGGCCAGACGATCCTGCTGGACGGGCCGGTGGGCGCCGGCAAGACCCATTTCGCCCGCGCCTTCATCCGCGCCCGCCAGGGCGATGCGGCCGAGGACGTGCCCAGCCCCACCTTCACCCTGGTCCAGACCTATGACGACCCGCTGGGGTCGGAAATCTGGCACGCCGACCTGTATCGCCTGACCGATCCCTCGGAACTGGACGAGCTTGGCCTGGACGAGGCCTTGGCGAACGCCATCTGCCTGATCGAATGGCCCGACCGGCTGGACCGCCTGCCGGGTGGCGCGATCACGCTGGCGATTGCCCCTCAGGCCGATCCAGACCTGCGCGACATCGCCCTGATCGCCCCCGACGGCCCCCGCATCGCTCAGCGCGCGGCTTTCGTGGCGGGGGCGGGTTGGGCGGATGCGCGGGTGCTGCCGCTGGCGGGCGATGCCTCGGCCCGGCGCTATTTTCGGTTGGTCGGGCCGCAGGGCCGCGCGGTGCTGATGGACGATCCCTCGGGCGCCTGCGCGCCCTTCGTGGCGATGACGGAGTGGCTGCGCGGCCACGGCCTTGGCGCGCCCGCGATCCTGGCGCAGGACCAGGCGGCGGGACTGCTGCTGGTCGAGGATCTGGGCGACGACCTTGTGGCCCGTGTGCTGGAACACGATCCCGCCATGGCGCCCGCGATCTATGACCGGATCACCGACCTGCTGGTGGACCTGCACCGCCATCCGGTGCCCGGTTTCGTGGCCCCGCTGGACGGCCCGACCCTGGCCCAGCAGGTGGGCCTGTTCGCCGAATGGTATCCGCAGGCGGCGGGTGCCAATGGCGGAGAGGAGATCGCCCCCCTGATCGCCCGCCTTCACGCCGATCTTGCCGCCGATGTGCCGCCGGTCCTGTCGCTGCGCGATTTCCATGCGGAAAACCTGATCTGGCGGGGCGATGCCCCCTTGGGCCTGATCGACTATCAGGACGCGGTAACCTGCCATCCGGCCTATGACCTCGTGTCCGCGCTGCAGGACGCGCGCCGCGACGTGGACCCGGCGATCGAAGCCGCCTGCATCGCGCGCTATCTGGCCGCCACCGCCATGGACGAGGCCCGCTTCCGCGCCGCCTATGCCCTGCTGGGGGCGCAGCGGAACCTGCGGATCCTGGGCATCTTCACCCGGCTGTGCATCCGCGACGGCAAGCCGCGATACCTGGATTTCATGCCGCGCGTCTGGGGATATGTCCGGCGCAACCTGGCCCATCCGGCGCTTGCGCCCCTGGCCGATGCGGTCGCCGCCCTGCCTGCGCCCGATGCCGCCGTCATCGAAAGGATCCGCGACCGATGCGCCCGCTGATGATCTTTGCCGCGGGGCATGGCACGCGGATGCGGCCCTTGACGGACAGCCTGCCGAAACCGCTGATCCCGGTCGCGGGCCGGACCCTGCTGGACCGCGCGCTTGACCTGGGCCGGGCTGCGGGCGCGGGGCCGGTTGTGGTGAACACGCATTACCTGGGCCCCCAGATCGCCGACCACCTGGCCGGGCAGGACGTGGCGATCAGCGACGAACCGGAAACGATCCTGGATACAGGCGGCGGGCTGCGCCAGGCCCTGCCGCTGCTGGGAACAGGGCCGGTGATGACGCTGAACCCGGACGTGGTCTGGACCGGGCCGAACCCGCTGGCTGCGCTGGATGCCGCATGGCGCGACGACATGGACGCGCTGCTGATGCTGGTGCCGCTGGACCGCGCGGCGGCGCGGCAGGGGACGGGGGACTTCTCACGGGACGCGGAAGGCCGCATCGCCCGCCGGGGCGATTACGTCTATGGCGGGGCGCAGATCATCCGGCCCGATCGGCTGGCCGAGATCCCCGACCGGGTGTTTTCCCTCAACCGCTTGTGGGATCTGCTGATTGCCGAAGGGCGCGCCTTCGGCATCGTCCATGCAGGCGGCTGGTGCGACGTGGGCTATCCCGAAGCCATCCCCCTGGCGGAAAGGATGCTGCATGGCTGAACCCGTCCTCCGCGGCCTTTACGCCCTGCCGCCCGGCACCGACTTTGCCCGCGAATTCGTGGAAGGCTTTCTGGACCGCATGGCGGGCCAGCCGCCCGAGGCCATGGCCCGCGTCACCATCTATGCCAATGCCTCGCGCACCCTGGCCGAGATGAAATGCGCCTTTGACAAGCGCGGACCCCTGCTGCTGCCGCGCCTTTTGCCGGTCACGAACCTGGAAACGCCCACGATGCTGGGCCAGGCCGAGGCCGCGCCCCTGGTCCGGCGGTTGCAACTGGCCCGGCTGGTGGCCCGGCTTCTGGATGCGCGGCGCGATCTTGCGGCCGGCCATTCCATCGCCAGCCTGGCACGGTCGCTGGCCGGCTTGATGCAGGAAATGCAATACGAGGGGCTGGGGCCTGACGCGCTGGAAGGGATCGACACCGGCGATCACGCGCGCCACTGGCAGAACGCCCTGGCCTTCCTGCGCATCGCCGCGCAGTTCCACCTGGAGGGTGCGCCGGTGGACCGGGCGGCGCGCCAAAGGCTTGCGGCGGAACTTATCGCCCAGGACTGGGCGCAGGGGATCAACCTGCCCCCGGGCCCGGTGATCGTCGCCGGATCGACCGGATCGCACGGCGCCACCCGCCTGTTCATGGAGGCCGTGGCAAGGCTGCCCGAAGGCGCGGTGGTGCTGCCCGGCTTCGATTTCGAACAGCCGCAATCGGTCTGGGACAGCCTGGACCAGGGGACCGAGGATCACCCCCAGTCCCGCTTCGCGCCCCTGATCCGCAGCCTGGGCCGCCCGGCGCGATGGACCGGCACAACCCCGCCGGTGCCGCAGCGCAACCGCCTGATCTCGCTGGCGCTGCGGCCCGCGCCGGTGACCGACCAGTGGATCGCCGAAGGCCCTCGCCTGCCCGACCTGATGGCGCCCACCGAAGGCCTGACCCTGATCGAGGCCGACCAGCCGGGGGCCGAGGCCGAGGTGATCGCCCTGATCCTGCGCGACGCGGCCGAACGCCACGAGGCGGCCACCCTGATCGCGGCGGACGGCAACCTGATCCGGCGCGTGAACGCCGCCCTGGACCGCTGGCACCTGCGGCCCGACGAAAGCGCGGGCCAGCCCCTGACGCTGACCGCGCCCGGCCTGTTCCTGCGTCAGGTCGCGGCGCTGTTCGGCCAACCGCTGACCATCGACCGGCTGCTGGTGCTGCTGAAGCATCCAATGACGATCACCGCATCTCCCAGGGTCGGCGTGAACGAGGCGCGGCTGCTGGCGCGGCAACTGGAACTGGAACTGCGCCACAACGGACCGGCCTTTCCCGACGGCAAATGCCTGCGCGACTGGGCCAGCCGGGGCGACGGGCTGCGCAAGGTCTGGGCCGAATGGCTGGCCGATCTGCTGGACCGCATCACGCCCCTGGCCCGCGACCGCGCGCCCCGCCCCCTGCCTGACCGCCTGCGCGACCTGCTGTCGCTGGCCGATGCGCTGGCTGCGGGCCCGGACGGGAATGCGGCGGCGTCCCGGCTGTGGACCGACCGGGGGGGGCCGCTTCTGCGGGCGACCATCGACCACCTGGCCGAACATGCGGGCCACGGCCCAAGCCTGAGCGCCATCGAATTCTGCGCCCTGCTGCTGGACGAGATGGGCCAACAATCCGTCCGCGTCGAAGGCGACGCCCATTACCTGCATATCCGCGGCCCGCGCGAAGCGCGGATCGTGGGCGACGGCCTGGTGATCCTGTCCGGCCTGAACGAGGGCGGCTGGCCGCAGGCGCTGAAGCCCGATCCCTGGCTGTCGCGGCAGATGCGGTCGGCGGCGGGCCTGCCCTTGCCGGAAACCCTGATCGGTCTGGCGGCCCACGATTTCCAGCAGGTGATGGGCCTGCCCCAGGTGATCCTGACCCGCGCCCGCCGCGATGCCGAGGCGGAGACCATCCCCTCGCGCTGGCTGAACCGGCTGACGAACCTGATGGGCGGCCTGCCCGAACGGCGCGGCCCGCAAGCCCTGGCGGCAATGCGCGCGCGGGGCGACCTGTGGCTGGCGCGTGCCCGCGCCGTGTCCCATCCCGCGGGCGCGGTCAGGCCGGCGCCCCGCCCCTCGCCCGTGCCGCCTGCGCTGCCGTTCCGGGAACTGCCGGTCACGGACGTGTCGCTGCTGATCCGCGATCCTTATGCCGTCTATGCCAAGCGCGTCCTTGGCCTGCGCCCGCTGCCGCCCTTGCGCCCCGAACCCGACGCGTCCCTGCGCGGCCAGACGCTCCATTCCATCGTCCAGGCCCTGCTTGAGGCGAAGCCCGCGCCCGATACCCCGCATGCCGTCTTGAAGGCTCAGTTCCTGCGGCTGACGGAAACCGTGCTGGCGCGCGACGTGCCCTGGCCCGCCGCCCGCGCCTTCTGGGCCGCGCGCATGGAACGCATCGCCGACCGGATCGTCGCGGACGAGTTGGACCGGCTGTCCCAGGGGCGCCCGGTCGTGGTGGAAAAGCGCGGCCGGGTGACGCTGTCGGGGATGGATTTCACCCTGACCGCCCGTCCCGACCGGATCGACCTTCTGCATGACGGGCGGGTGGTGATCTATGACTACAAGTCCGGCAAGCCGCCCACGGACAAGCAGATCGCGGCCTTCGACAAGCAGCTGATCCTGGAGGCCGCGATGGCCCGGCGGGGCGGCTTCGATTCGCTTGGCCCGGTGGATGTGGCGGGCATCAGCTATATCCAGCTTGGCGGCGAGGGAGAGACCCATCCCCGCGACTATTCCCCCCAGCTTGAAGCCGAGAACTGGGACGGCTTCCTGCGCCTGGTCGCGGCCTATCTGGCGGGGGGGATCGGATTTGCCTCCATGCGGGCGCCCGAACAGACCAGCTATGCGGGCGATTACGATCATCTGGCGCGATACGGCGAATGGTCGCTGGCCGACGCGCCGCATCTGACGAAGGTGGGCGATGGGCATGGATGAAGCCTCTCTCAACCAGATCGCGGCGGCCGATCCCGCCCGCTCCACCTGGCTGACGGCCAATGCCGGATCGGGCAAGACGCGCGTGCTGACCGACCGGGTGGCGCGCCTGCTGCTGGCGGGGACCGCGCCCGAACGCATCCTGTGCCTGACCTATACCAAGGCCGCCGCGACCGAGATGCAGAACCGCCTTCTGCGCCGCCTGGGCCAATGGGCCATGCTGCCCGAACCCGACCTGCGGCGCGAACTGGCCGAACTGGGCGAGGACGAGACCTCCGGGCCGGGGCCGGATCTTGCCCAGGCGCGGCGCCTGTTCGCCCGCGCCATCGAGACGCCGGGCGGGCTGAAGGTCCAGACCATCCACAGCTTCTGCGCCTCGCTTCTGCGCCGCTTTCCGCTGGAGGCAGGCGTGCCCATGGGGTTCATGGAACTGGACGACCGGTCCGCCCGCGCGCTGCGCGCCGATATCGTCGAAGGAATGGCGGCCGAAGGCGCGCCCTCGATCCGCGACCTGACCGCCCTGGTCACGGGCGACAACCTGGACGCCTTCCTGGCCGGCCTGTCCGAAGCGGATTTCCCGCGCGAACCCCAGGCCGCGCCGATCTGGCGGTCGATGGGCCTGCCGCCCGACCTGGACCAGGCCACCTTGCTGTCGCGCACCTTCCTGGGCGACGAGGGCGATCTGGTGACGGCCCTGGTGCCGATCCTGCGGGGCGGCGGGGCGACGGATGCCAAGCTGGCCGAACAGCTGGCGCGCTGCAACTGGCGCAGCCCCGGCCTGCCCGATCTGCATCTGTTGTGCAAATGCCTGCTGTTCGGCGCGACCGCGCGCGTGCCCTTCGGTCCCAAGATCGGGTCGATTCCCACCAAGGCGCTTCGCGAAGGCCCCTGCGCGGCCTTCATGGCCGATCTCGAGGCGCTGATGAGCCGCGTGGCCGATGCCCGGCCCCTGTCCATGGGCCTGGCCTTGGCGGAAAAGACGCTGGCCTTGCACCGCTTCGCGCATGATTTCACGCGCCGCCTTGCCATCGAGAAGGCCACCCATGGCTGGCTGGATTTCGACGACCTGATCCGCCGCACCGCCGACCTGCTGGACGAATCCAGCATGGCGCAATGGGTCCTGTACCGGCTGGACGGCGGCATCGACCACATCCTGGTCGATGAGGCGCAGGACACCAGCCCCGAACAATGGCGCGTGATCCGGCGGCTGACGGATGAATTCACCAGCGGCCAAGGGGCGCATGACCGGCCCCGCACGCTGTTCGTGGTGGGCGATCCCAAGCAGTCGATCTATTCCTTCCAGGGGGCCGACATCGCCGTCTTCGAATCCGTGCGCGACAGCTTCCGCCAGGATTTCGAGGCCGTGCGCCAGCCCATGCAGCAGCGCGGGCTGGCCCATTCCTTCCGGTCCTCGCCCGCGATCCTGTCGCTGGTCGATACGGTGTTCCAGGGCGACGCGGCCCAGGGCCTGGGCGATCCGCCCCGCCACATCGCCTTTCGCGCGGCGATGCCCGGCCGCGTCGATGTCTGGCCGCCCCTGCCCGAACCCGAAAAGCCCGACCACGGCGACTGGACCACGCCGGTCGATGCCCCGGCGGAAAACGCGGCCGATACCCAACTGGCCCGCGCCGTGGCGCGCGAGGTCAAGGCGATCATCGGCACGCCCATCACCGATGCCAGGACAGGCCAGGTCCGCGCCATCGGGCCGGGCGACATCCAGATCCTCGTCCAGCGGCGGGCGGGGCTGTTCGACGACCTGATCCGCGAGTTGAAGGCGGCGGGCCTGCCCGTGGCGGGGGCCGACCGGCTGAAGCTGGCCGCCGAACTGGCGGTGCGCGACATCACCGCGACGCTGTCGGTCGCCTCGACCCCCGAAGACGACCTGTGCCTGGCGGCGGTGCTGAAATCGCCCCTGTTCGGGCTGTCCGAGGATGATCTTTACCGCCTCGCCGCGGGCCGGGGGCGAGAGCATCTTTGGCAAAGGCTGCGGAATTCGCGGCACCGCGAGGCCTATGAAGTTCTGAACGACCTGCTGACCCAGGCCGACGTGCTGCGCCCCTATGACCTGATCTCGCGGCTTCTGGTGCGGCATGGTGGGCGCGCCGCCCTGCTGGCCCGCCTGGGACCGGAAGCCGAGGACGGCATCGACGAGCTTCTGTCCCAGGCGCTTGCCTATGACAGCGTGGAAACGCCGTCGCTGACGGGCTTCCTGGTCTGGCTGGGCAGCGACGACGTGCAGATCAAGCGGCAGATGCCGGGCGGCGCGAACGGGCTGATCCGGGTGATGACCGTGCATGGGTCCAAGGGCCTGGAAAGCCCGGTGGTGATCCTGCCCGAAACCCGCAAGCGCAGGCCGGGCCGGGGCCAGCCCCTGATCCGGCTGGGAGACATTCCCGCCTGGCGCGGCCTGTCCGTGGACCGTCCCGACCCCGTGGCCCTGGCCGTGGCCGATCTTGAGCAGCGGCAGGAAGAAGAACGGCGCCGCCTGCTTTATGTGGCGATGACGCGGGCGGAAAGCTGGCTGATCGTGGCGGCGGCGGGCGATTGCGGATCGGGGCTGGAATCCTGGCACTCGATGATCTCGGTCGGCGTCGAACGCTGCACCCTGGACCGCTGCACGATCGAGATCGACGGGATCGGCAGCGCGCAACGGCTGTCCTTCGGCACCTGGCCCGAGGGGCCGGTCGCGTCCGAGGTGACGCTGGCCTCGACCGCGCAGGCCCCGGAATGGGCGGGCCGCCGCGCCCCCCCGGCCCCGCCGCGCGAATTGGCGATCGCCGCCACCGCCCTGGGCGGGGCCAAGGTGATCGGCGCGCCCGCGCCCGGCGCCGACCCCGATGCCGCCATGCTGCGCGGCACGCGGCTGCACCTTTTGCTGGAACATCTGCCCCACCATCCCGCCGCCGACTGGCCGCGTGTTGCGCGCGCCCTGCTGGCCGGGGCCGAGGGGGGCCTGCCCGACGCGGCCGAACTGGCGGACCTGCTGGCCGAGGCCGCGGGCGTCATCACCGCCCCCGACCTGGCCGAGATCATGACCCCCGACCCTGCCGCGCAGGTCTTGTCCGAAGTGGAACTGACCGCGCCCCTGCCGGGCATCGGCACCGTCCACGGCAGCATCGACCGGCTGATCGTGACCGATGCGCGGATCCTGGCCGTGGACTACAAGTCGAACGCGGTCGTCCCCAATCGCCCCGAGGACACGCCCGAAGGCATTTTGCGGCAGATGGGGGCCTATCGCGCGGCGCTGCGGATGATCTGGCCGGACCGCCCTGTCGAGCTGGCGATCCTGTGGACCGCCGCGCGCAGCCTGATGGCGATCCCCGATCCGGTGCTGGACCGGACGATGGCCGCGCTTGACCCGGCCCTTGACCGGGGGGCCATGGCTTCATAGCTGTTGGGTGACAGTTTTCGCCGCATCCCGTCGGCGCCATCCCTGAAGGAGCGTTTCCCATGGCCACCCAGCCCGTCACCGACAGCCAGTTCGACGCCGAAGTCCGGCAGTCCGATACCCCCGTGATCGTGGATTTCTGGGCGGAATGGTGCGGACCCTGCAAGCAGATCGGCCCCGCGCTGGAGGAATTGTCCGAGGAATATGCGGGCAAGGTCAAGATCGTGAAGGTCAACATCGACGAGAACCAGGAACAGGCCGCAGCCCTTGGCGTGCGCGGCATCCCGGCCCTGTTCATGTTCAAGGGCGGCGAGGTCGTGTCGAACCGCATGGGCGCCGCCCCCAAGGCTGCGCTGAAAAGCTGGATCGACGAATCGATCTGATCGCGTCCCGACAGCCGAGGGGCGGCGGCCTGCGGGCCGCCGCCCTTTTTCATGGCTTGAAGCGGTCGCAGGCAGGGCAATGGGGCCATGGGTTGCAAGGCGGTGGCCCTGCCCATATCTGCAAGCCGAAATGGAAGGAACTTCTTATGGCGGATGACAGGTTTCCCGGCTGGCACGGCACCACGATCCTGGCGGTGCGGCGCGGCGGCAAGGTGGTGGTCGCGGGCGACGGTCAGGTCAGCGTCGGACAGACGGTGATGAAGGGCACGGCCCGCAAGGTGCGTCGCCTGTCGCCGGGCGGGCGCGACGTGGTGGTGGGCTTCGCCGGATCGACCGCCGATGCCTTCACCCTGCTGGAACGGCTGGAAAAGAAGCTGGAATCCGCGCCGGGCCAGTTGCAGCGCGCCTGCGTCGATCTGGCCAAGGACTGGCGCATGGACAAATACCTGCGCAACCTGGAAGCCATGCTGATCGTCACCGACGGGCAGGGCCTGTATGTCGTGACGGGCGCGGGCGACGTGCTGGAACCCGAACATGACGTGGCCGCCATCGGATCGGGCGGGAACTTCGCCCTGGCCGCCGCGCGGGGGCTTATGGAAACGGATCTGGATGCGGAAGACGTGGCCCGCCGGGCCATGGCGATCGCCGCGGACATCTGCGTCTATACCAACGGCAAGCTGACGGTCGAAACCCTGGCGGGCTAGGCTGCGGCAGAACGGCAAAAGACCGCGCCGAAGCGCGGTCTTGGTTCTGCGGGTTGGCGCGGGCCGTTCAGGCGGATGTCACAACCGCACGGTCGCCACGTTGTCCTTGTAGCTTTCCTTGGGATCGCTGATGCCAAGCGCCACCATGGCGCCCGCGACGATGCTTGACGCATCCAGCCAAATCTCGGCTTTTTGCGGATCGAAGCGCAGCAGGACCAGCTTGGGGTCGTCCTTGCCTTCCTCGTACCAGGCGGCGACATGGCTGTTCCACAGCCGATCCACCACCGCCCGGTCGGTATCCTCGGTCAGCGACCCTTCGATCGAGGCCCAAAGATCGTGGCCCTTGGACACGAAATGCGCCGCCGCGTCCTGCGCGCCACCCGCCAGCTTTTCCACCAGGGCATTGTCGCGCGACGTGAAGAACCACAGCGGCCCGTTGTCCCCTTCCTCGATCTGCGAGGTCATGGGCCGGGTATGGCCATGTTCGCCGCCGACCAGGCCCAGCATCACGGTCATGTCAGAGCGAAGGGCCTTCCACAGGCGGGCTTTCAGTTCGTCAGGCGTAGGCATGTCTTGTCCTCCGGTGTTCGGGTGCCGGGGGCAACGTGGCGCCCCGCCGATTGTTCCCCGGGACAATGGCGCCTAGGATTCCTCGTGACGCATCAGAAGACAGTCGCCCATCCGGCCGGCCAGGGCCGCGATGGGGCGAAACCCGGCCTTCCAATAAGCCCGGATCGCCCGCAGGTTCGTCTCGTCCGGGTCTATGATGATGGTGCCATGCCCTTCCGACCGCAGCAGCGCCACGAAGGCCCGCAAGACACGCGACCCCAGGCCCCGCGACAGAAGATCGGGCGGACCGATGGACAGATCGACGCCCACCGCATCGTCGGGCAGGTCCATCACCCAGGGCGCCTCGGACAACCAGGGCTCCACCCGCGCGTCAGCGATCCGCCAGACCTGGATATAGCCGGTGGGCTGCCCGTCCAGACGGAACAGGAAGGCCCGGGTGCTGTCGCGCCCTTCGACGATGTCGCGAAGATAGCCAAGCTCGGTCTCGACATCGCTGCTCCACCATTCGCGCCAATGGGGCTGGTCCATCCAGCGCGCGATCAGGGGAAGATCCGCGGCGGTGACGGGGCTGAAGGACAAGGCGGGCGGGGTCGTCGGCGTCATGATCGCCATCATGCCGACGGGCGGACCCGCCAATCAAGCACAGTCTGTCGGCGCCCTCCCTTCAAATTGCGTGTCCAAGCCTATATCTGCCGCTTCAAACCGAAAGGCAGACCCATGACCGACCTGACCCCGCGCGAAATCGTGTCCGAACTGGACCGCTTCATCATCGGCCAGAAGGACGCCAAGCGCGCCGTGGCGGTGGCGCTGCGCAACCGCTGGCGCCGCAAGCAACTGGGCGACGACCTGCGCGACGAGGTGTATCCCAAGAACATCCTGATGATCGGGCCGACCGGCGTCGGCAAGACCGAGATCAGCCGCCGCCTGGCCAAGCTTGCCAACGCCCCCTTCATCAAGGTCGAGGCGACCAAGTTCACCGAGGTGGGCTATGTCGGCCGCGACGTGGAACAGATCATCCGCGACCTGACCGATGCCGCGATGATCGACACCCGCGAACGGATGCGCGAGGCGGTCAAGGCCCGCGCCCACAAGTCGGCCGAGGATCGCGTGATCGAGGCCCTGGCCGGCAAGGACGCGCGCGACGGCACCCGGCAGATGTTCCGCGACAAGCTGAAGCGGGGCGAGCTGGACGACACCGTGATCGAGCTTGAGGTGCAGGACCATTCGAACCCGCTGGGCACGATGGAGATTCCGGGCCAGCCGGGCGCCAGCCTGGGCGGGATGATGGATCTGTCGGGGCTGATGAAGGCCTTTGGTGGACGTCGCGTGCGGCGCAAGCTGACGGTCGCCGAAAGCTATGACCTGCTGATTGCGGAAGAAGCCGACAAGCTGCTGGAGGACGACGCCGTCAAGGCCGCCGCCCTGGACGCGGTGCAGCAGAACGGCATCGTCTTCATCGACGAGATCGACAAGGTCTGCGCGCGCGCCGATGCACGCGGCGGCGATGTCAGCCGCGAGGGCGTGCAGCGCGACCTGCTGCCGCTGATCGAGGGCACGACGGTTTCCACAAAATACGGCCCGGTGAAGACCGATCACATCCTGTTCATCGCCTCGGGCGCCTTCCATGTCGCCAAGCCCAGCGATCTGTTGCCGGAACTGCAGGGCCGACTGCCGATCCGGGTCGAACTGCGCGCCCTGACCGAGGAAGACTTCATCCGCATCCTGACCGAGACCGACAATGCCCTGACGCGCCAATACACCGCCCTGATGGCGACCGAGGGCGTGACCGTGGGCTTTGCCGATGACGGGATCGCCGCCCTGGCCCGCATCGCGGCCGAGGTGAATGCATCGGTCGAAAACATCGGCGCCCGCCGCCTTTACACCGTGATCGAGCGGGTCTTCGAGGAACTGTCCTTCAGCGCCCCCGACAAGGGCGGCGAGACGGTCGAGGTCGATGCGGCCTATGTCGAACGCCACCTGGGCGATCTGGCGCGGTCCACCGATCTGTCGCGTTACGTCCTGTAAGGAACCGCCCGGCGCGGTTGGGGGTTGGCACCGAAAGGGGGACTGGCATGGGTTACGTTTTCGGAATCATCATCTTCGTGCTGGATGTCTGGGCCATCGCGTCCGTCATCAACACGAATGTCAGCATGGGCACCAAGATCCTGTGGATCGCCCTGATCGCGATTCTGCCCGTGGTCGGGTTGATCCTGTGGTACTTCATGGGCCCGAAGGCGAATTACGGCGGTCCCGCATGATGCCGGGACTGGCCTGACGCCGGTTTCTCTGACAGGTTCGCCGCAACCGTTTCCCTGAAGGTGACGCTTGCGGCGTTTTCTTTTGTGTCTTGTGCTGATCCTGGCTGCCTGCGCCCCGCGCGGCACCCTTGTCATGGCGCCCGAAGGATACCGGCCTTCGATCCTGGAAACCGTCTGGATCGCATCCCAGCGCACCCCTGACGGGCAGCATGTGCCGCAGCCGTGGTTCTCGCGCATCGACGTTTCGGTTCCCCCCGAACGGGCCGCCGGAGATCTGGCCTATCCCCGGCCCGACGGCGACCCCGCCGCGCAGTTTCTGGTCAGCGGCGGCGGGCGCCTGGCAGGCGCCGACGCCTTTCGCCGCGCCATCGAAGCCGACCTGGCCGGCCGCGCGCCCGACGACCGGGACATCATCCTGTTCGTGCATGGATACAACTACAGCTTCGCCGAAGGCGTCTATCGCACCGCGCAACTGGCCCATGACCTGCGCCTGCCGGGGGTCCACGCGCATTTCTCCTGGCCCTCGCGGATGAAGCCCTATGCCTATTCGGGCGATCGGGATGGCGCGCTTTATTCGCGCGACGGATTGGTGCAGACGATCGACCTGCTGGCCCGGACGCGCGGCCGCGGCAAGATCGTGCTGATGGCCCATTCGATGGGCAGCCAGTTGCTGATGGAAGGATTGCGCCAGATGGCCCTGTCGGGACGGCGCGACCTGATCGAGCAGGTGGACGGCGTGGTCCTGATCTCGCCGGACCTGGATCTGCGGCTGTTCCGGTCGCAGGTCCGCGCCATCGGGCCGCTGCCCCGGCCTTTCGTGATCCTCACCTCGCCCAGGGACCGGGCGCTGCAGCTGGCGGCGCTGATCTCGGACGAGCCGGTGCGGCTGGGCAACATCCCCGACGCGCGCCCGGTGGCCGATCTGGACGTGATCGTGGTGGATACCGGCGCGTTCGACACGGGATATGGCCATTTCAACCTGGCCGATTCACCCACCTTGCAGCAGATCCTGCGCCGTGCAGGGGATCTGGACAACATCCTGCCCCAGGAAGGCGGCGTCGCGCCGGGCCTGATCGGCGGGGCGGTCAGCCGGGTGGAACAGGCGGTCCAGGTGGTGCTGTCGCCGGCCTTCTAGCGGCGATGCGGCAGCGTCTTCTAACCCCTGCGGCGCAGATAGACGTAATAGGCCCCCTCGCCCCCGTGGCGGTAATGCGCGGCCGTGACCTGCTGGACCACGCCCGACAAGGGCGGCATGTGCAGCCAGTGCGGCACCTGATGGCGCAGCGCGCCGGACCGCGTGGGCAGGGGACCGTGATCCCCCTTGCCCTTGCCGGTGATGACCAGCACCAGCCGCCGCCCCTGGGCGTGGCAGGACAGGATGAAGCCGATCAGTTCGGGATGCGCGGCCGCCAGCGTGAGCCCATGCAGATCCAGCCGCGCCTCGGGCACCAGCTTGCCCTGGGCCATGCGGCGGTGGGTCTTGGGGTCCATGCGCAGAGGTTGCTGGGACAGGCGCTGCGCAGGGCTGGGGGAATGGGAAACGGAAAGGGGCCGCGACGGGACCATCTGGCCGATCTGGAAATCCGGCACGGCCGCCCGCAGTGGGGCGGGCTTGGGCGCCGGGCGCATTTCGGGATCGGCGGCCTTGGGCCGTTCGGGGTGCAGGGGCACGGCGCTGCGGGCGACGCGCGCCCACAGATCCTTGTCTTCAGGGGTCAGACCCCGGCGACGGGCCATCAGCCGGTCGCGACCAGCTGCCAGTTCGGATCGTCCTGCCCCATGCGCCGGGCAAAGGTCCAGGTGTCGCGCTGCTTGCGCGGGGCCTTGGGATCGCCTTCGACCACATTGCCCGCCGCATCGCGGGTGGCCGCGATCAGTTCGCCCACGAAGCGGACCGTTACCATGCCCATGCCTGTGGCCGGATCGTATTCCGCCCCTGCCAGCGCGGTTTCGCGCGTGCCGATATACTGCGCCGTGACCGTATGGCCATGGGCGGCGCGGGCGTCGATCACCGACTGGAACGCCTCGGCCACCGGCTCGGACAGGAAGGGCCGCACATCGGACAGGTCGCCGCGCTCAAAGGCCATCAGGATCATCTCATAGGCCGATTTCGAACCGTTGAGGAAATCCATCACGCCGAAGGACGGCTCGGCCGACTTCATCGCGGCCAGGGCATGGGCGGTCGGGCTGCCGGCCTCGGCATGGTCCAGGATGTCGTGATCGGCCTCCTCGGCCGTGCCCTCGATCACGTCGAAGCGCGGACGGGGGGTGCTGGGAGCCTCGACCTGCGGAGGTTCGTAGCCGTCGCGCGTCCCAAGGACATTGCGCAGCCGCAGGATCAGGAAAATCGCGATCCCGGCCAGGACAAGCAACTGCAACAGCGGGTTGTTCATGCGATTTGGCCTCTTATCCGACTTGGCTGGTATCTGCGATCTGGGCCATTATGTAGGGATTGGACCGGGGCAAGTCCAGTTATCCCCTGGTCCGCAAGGAGGGATTCCCCATGCGGCTGTTGTGGCTGTTCATCGTGCTGCCGATCGTCGAGATCGCGCTGTTCATCCAGGTCGGCGGGCTGATCGGGGTCTGGGCCACGCTGGGGCTGGTGGTCCTGGCCGCGGTGCTGGGCGTGGCGGTGATCCGTTCGCAGGGGACGCAGGCCTGGATGCAGGCGCAGCGCAGCCTGGCCGAATTGCGCGATCCGTCCCGGCCGCTGGCCCATGGCATGATGCAGATCCTGGCGGGCGCGCTGCTGATCGTGCCCGGCTTCCTGACCGACATGGTCGCCCTGCTGCTGCTGATCCCGCCGGTGCGCGACCTGATCATGCGGCGTGCCGTGCGCCGGATGGGGGTCAGGACCGTGCAGATGAACACGGCCCGGCGCGAAACCTATCGCCCGCCCTATGCCGACGGGGTGATCGACGCGGATTACGTGGTCGAGGACGTGCCCCCCGCGCGCAATGCCCGCCCGCCCCTGGACCTGCCCGAGGATCTGGGGGACGACCCCGCCCGGCGCGGCAATTCCGGCTGGACACGCCATTGAGGCACCGCCCCGCGCCTGCTAGAACCGGCGAAACGATGATCCGACAAGGAAAACCCATGGCCGACGAAACCACCCCCAACGGCACGGCACCCGCAGCCCCGCAGGTGCGGATGCAAATCCTGGCGCAGTATATCCGCGACCTGTCCTTTGAAAATGCCGTCGCCACCAAGGGCGCCCCGCAGGGCGAGGTGCAGCCCGAGATCACCGTCCAGGTCAGCCTGGATGCCCGCAAGCGCGCGGGCGATCATCAATACGAGGTGATTTCAAAATTTCGTGTCACCTCGACCAACAAGGCCGACAATTCGACCCTGTTTCTGGCGGAACTGGATTACGGCGGGGTCTTCATGATCGAAGGCGTGCCGGAAGAACAGTTGCACGCCTTCCTGATGATCGAATGCCCGCGGATGCTGTTTCCCTTCGTGCGGCGCATCATCGCTGACGTGACGCGCGACGGGGGCTTCCCGCCCTTCAACATGGATCCGGTGGATTTCGTGGCGCTGTATCGCCAGGAACTGGCGCGGCGCGCGCAGGCCCAGCAGGCGGGCGCACCCGCGGATCAGCGGCTGTCCTGAAACCTCATGGCCGCCCGACAGCGCCGCGCCTGGCAGCGGATGCTGTCGGGCCGGCGTCTGGATCTTCTGGATCCGACGCCGCTGGACATCGAGATCACCGATATCGCCCATGGACTGGCCTTCGTGGCCCGGTGGAACGGCCAGACCCAAGGGGACTGGCCCTATTCCGTGGCCGAGCATTCCTTGCTGGTGGAAGATATCCTGACCCGCCTTCATCCCGGCATCGAAATCCGCTGGCGGCTGGCCGCGCTTTTGCACGATGCGCCGGAATATGTGATCGGCGACATGATTTCGCCCGTCAAGGCGGCGCTTGGATCCGAATATGGCCGCATGGACGAACGCCTGACCGCCGCGATCCATCTTCGTTTCGGGCTGCCGGCTGTTTTACCGGCGGCGATCAAGTCGAAAATCAAGGTCGCGGACCGGATTTCAGCCCGGCTGGAAGCCGTTCAAATCGCGGGATTTACGGAATCCGAGGCAAGGCGCCTGTTTCCCATGCAGAACAACGCCATTTTGTCTGTATTGCATATTGAATTACGGCCGCCTGCCCAGGTACGCGCGGCCTTTCTGGACCGTTTCCAGATGCTGATGCGTTCCCCGGACGGCACGGCCTGACAAAAGGCCGCCCCAGGGGACGGCCTTTCCGTAAAAACGCGGTCAGATCAGCAGATCGTCCAACTGCTTGCCGCCTTCCAGGTTTTCCCGCACCCAGCGAGGCTTGCGGCCCCGTCCGGTCCAGGTCATCGTCGGATCTTCGGGATTTGCGTATTTTGGGGGGACGGAACCCGACTTGCGCGGCTTGGCGCCAGTCAGGTCGGTCAGGTTGAAACCATGTTCACGCGCCGCTTCCTCGATCGCAGCCAAGGCCTCGCGCCGTTTCCGGTCTTCATAGGAATTAATCGCCCGGTCCAATTTTGCCCGAAGATCACGCAGTTCCTTGAGCGTCATCTTGTCGAGATCGAAGTTCATTTCTTTTGTATCCACATTGAATTGCTAATTAGCAATTTGATACAAGACGATCCCAATTACAAGATAGCTCGAATATGTTAACGCGGTCCTCTTTTGGCGAGAATTCGCTGAAGTGTCCGGCGATGCATATGCAGCCGTCTTGCCGTTTCACTGACATTGCGGTCGCATTGTTCATAAACACGCTGAATATGTTCCCATCTCACGCGGTCTGCGGACATCGGATTGTCGGACGGCGGGGGAAGGGATTCCCGGCTGGACAGTAACGCAGACGTTACGTCATTTGCATCTGCGGGCTTTGCCAGATAATCGGTCGCGCCCATCTTCACGGCGGCGACGGCGGTGGCGATGGCGCCATAGCCGGTCAGCACGATGATGCGGGCATCGTCCCGAAGCTCGCGCAGCGCCTCGACCACATCAAGGCCGTTGCCGTCCTCCAGCCGCAGATCGACCACGGCATAGGCGGGCGGCGCCTCTCGGATCATGGCCAGGGCATCGGCCACGCTGATGGCGGTGCGGGCGGCAAAGCCGCGCTTTTCCATGGCGCGGGCCAGCCGGGTCACGAAGATCTCGTCGTCATCGACCAGCAACAGCGACGGATCGGGTCCGGGATTCATCCGGGAAAGGGTATCGTCTTCCATGACGCGCGTATCCCACCTTGGGTAAACAGCAACACTGCCGCAAGGATGGAACGGGGGCAATCACTTCTCAGCCAAGGGCATCCACGAAACATCCGACCCGTTCGGCCATCACCTCGGGCGGGGTGTCGCGTCCGAAGAAGGCCACCGTCCGGTTGCCGGGCATGACCAGATAGGTGTTGGTCATGTGATCGACCAGATAGTATTCCTGGTCTTCCTCGTCATTGGCCTTGTAATAGTTTCGCCAGCCCTTGTTGACGGCGGCGATCTCCTCCTCGGAGCCGGTCAGGCCGATCATGTCGTCGGAAAACAGGCTGGTGAAGTCGGCCACCACCTCGGGCGTGTCGCGCTTGGGATCGACGGTGACGAAGACCGTCTGCACGTCCTTGCCCTGTTCCTGCAACAGGGTCGCGGCCTCGGCGTTGCGGGCGCTGTCCATGGGGCAGACATCGGGGCAGAAGGTATAGCCGAAATAAAGCAGGGAGGGCTTGTCAAAGACCTGCTCGGCCGTGACGCGCTGCCCGTCCTGGCGGGTCAGGGTGAAATCGGTGCCGAAGCTGTCCATGCCGCCTGCAACGGCGCTGCCCTGGCATTCGGCAAAGGGATCGCCGGACTGGCGCGCCGCCAGCCAGGCCCCGCCCGTCCCCAGAAGGGCCAGGGCTGCCACGCTTCCAATCAGCAGGATCCTGCGGTCGGCCATGATCGATCTCCTTCGTTGCGGCAAGGCGGCGCATTGATCGCCCATCCCGCCCCGCGTATCAAGGTCCGCATCGTCGCACCCTGGTGGCCATGTCCGATCCCTTCCTTTCCCCCGCCACCCCAGCCGAGCCGATCCGGCTGCGCACGCTGGTCCTGTTGCGGTGGTTCGCCATCGCGGGCCAGTTGGCCGCCGTGGTTGTCGCCAAGCTGATGGGCATCGCCTTTCCGGTCATACCGGTCCTGGCGCTGATCGCGGCGGCCATCGCCATGAACCTGTGGCAGGGCCTGGGGCCGATGCGCCGCACCTCGGCGCGGATGGCGGTGGTGCACCTGACCTTCGACGTGATCCAGATTTCCGCCCTGATGGCGCTGACGGGGGGGCTGGCCAATCCCTTTGCGCTGCTGGTGCTGGCGCCGGTGACGGTGGCCGCGACATCGCTGGACACCCGGCAGACGGTGACCCTGGGTGCCGCGACGATGATCCTGATCTCGCTTGTCTCGCTGTTCGGGCTGCCGCTGCACGACAGCACGGGGCGGCAACTGGCGCTGGCGCCGGTCCTGACGCTGGGACACTGGACGGCGCTGATGATCGGCGTGGTGTTCTTCGCGGGATACGCGCACCGAGTCACGGCCGAGTTGCAGGCCACATCGAACGCACTGTTCGCGACCCAGATGGCGCTGGCGCGCGAACAGCGGCTGCAACATCTGGGAGGCGTGGTCGCGGCCGCCGCCCACGAGATGGGCACCCCCCTGGCCACCATCAAGCTGATCGCGGCGGAACTGGCGGACGAGTTGGACGACCGCCCCGAATTGCAGGCCGATGCCATGGCCCTGCGCGATTCGGCGGTGCGCTGCGCGGAAATCCTGCGCAGCATGGGCCGGGCGGGCAAGGACGACCTGCACCTGCGCATGGCCCCGCTGCGCACCGTGCTGGAGGATGCGGCCGAACCCCATGCCGGGCGCGGCCCCGCCGTCGAGATCCGCGCGGACGGTCCCGATATCCGCCGCGATCCCGCCATCATCCATGCCCTGCGCAACCTGATCCAGAATGCCGTCGATTTCGCGGCCAGCCGCGTGGTGATCGAGGCGGAAACTGATGAAAGCTGCCTGACGGTATCCATCCGCGACGACGGGCCCGGCTATCCCCCCGCCCTTCTGGCCCGGATCGGCGATCCCTACCTGACCAGCAAGCGCGGCGGCGCGCAACGGGCCGGTTACGACGGCATGGGACTGGGGCTGTTCATCGCCAAGACCCTGCTGGAACGGTCGGGCGCGCGGCTGGGCTTTGACAATGGCGGGCCGGGCGCGGTCGTGACCGTCCGCTGGCCGCTGGACCGGATCGCCACTGACGCGCGCGCGCCACTGGGCGCCAATCCCCAGCACCGTTTCTGAGGTTTTAACTGTTCGTTAAGCCTGCTCCCGCTATGGTTGTCCAAACGCGAAGGAGCTTGGGATGTCTCTCCACGGTATCGGCCTGGTCTTGCTGGCGGTCCTGACGGGCACCCTCTCGGTCCTGCTGGCGGTGGGGCTGATCCGCTGGTGGGATCGCGGTCCCGGACGGCGCGGGCCGCGCCTGCCGCAGGGCGTGGACGGCAGCCTGAAGCCGATGGTGCTGCTGTTCCGCAACCAGGTCCTGGTGGACGCCACACCCTCGGCCCGGGCCTTGCTGGACCGCATTTCCGCGCCCGAAGGCGAATGGGCGCGGCTGCTGCAATGGATCGGGCCGCGCTTTCCCGACGCGATCGAAGGAATGTCGCGCATCGACCGCACGGGCCGGTTCGAATGCCTGGGCCAGTCCGGCACCGGCAGCGCCGCCTTGCGCCTGCTGGCCGAACAGGTCGATTCGGGCCTGCTGCGGATCACCCTGACCGACCCGCAGGCGGAACATGCGGGCATCGTGGTCGATTCGATGTCCCAGCAGGCGATGGAGGAGGAACTGGACCTGCTGCGCCGGTCACTGGACCAGACGCCCATGCTGGTCTGGCGCCAGGACGCCGAGGACCGCGTGACCTGGGCCAACGCCGCCTATCTTCGCAAGGCCGAGGCGCAGGCCGACGAACCCATCGGCTGGCCGCTGCCGCGCCTGCTGGATTCGCCGCGCCCCGTTCCGGGCGCCGGAACCCGGACGCGCCGCGCCTCGCTGAACCAGAACGGCGCGGTCTTCTGGTATGACTGTCACAGCCACCAGATCGGCGACCAGGTGATGATGTTCGCCCTGCCCGCCGATGCCGCCGTGCGGGCCGAACGGTCCTTGCGCGAATTCGTCCAGACCCTGACCAAGACCTTCGCCGACCTGCCCATCGGCCTGGCGATCTTCGACCGGCAGCGGCATCTGCAACTGTTCAATCCGGCGCTGATCGACCTGACCAACCTGCCCACAGGCTTCCTGACCGCACGGCCCACGCTGTTCGACCTTCTGGACAAGCTGCGCGAATTGCGGATGGTCCCCGAACCCAAGGATTTCCGAAGCTGGCGCCAGCAGATGAGCAATCTGGAAAGCTCGGCCGCCACCGGACACCATGTCGAGGAATGGTCCCTGCCCGGCGGGCAGACCTATCGCGTCACCGGCCGCCCCCATCCCGACGGCGCCGTGGCCTTCCTGTTCGAGGACATCACCTCGGAAATGACCCTGACCCGCAAGTTCCGGGCCGAACTGACGCTGGGCCATTCGATCCTGGACAACCTGGGCGAGGCGGTGGCGGTCTTTGCGCCCGGCGGGCAGGTGGTCATGTCCAACCGCGCCTATCGCGACCTGTGGCCCGGCGCCGACAGCCTGGGCGATGCGATGGCCTGCTGGAACGCCCATGCCGATGCCGGGCCCGGGGTCGAGGCGCTTGCCGCCCGGCTGATCCAGCCCGGTGAAGGACTGCGCGACAGCGGGCTGATGGTCGGGCCGCAGGGGCAGTTGCTGGGATGGGCCGTGGCGAAGCTGCCGGCCGGCCGGCAGATGGTCCGGTTCCGCCTTCCCGATGCCGCCAGCCCTTCGCAGGCGGGGGACCAGCCCCTGCTGGCGAACGCCGCCGGCTAGCCCTCAGCCCAGCCGGGCAAAGGCCTCCAGCACCACCCGTTCGGAATTGTCCAGATACGCCGCCAGAACCTCTGCCGCCCTGGCCTGCTGGCCTGCCGCCAGAAGGTCCAGGATCTCGCCGTTGCGGTCGATATAGGGTTCGTGCAGCCGTTCGGGGCTGTCCAGCAGCCCGAAGGCCAGCCGCAGTTCCGCGATGACCTGGGCAAAGAAGCCCTGCAGCCTCGTGCTGTCGGTCAGGGCCACGATGGCCGCGTGAAATTCCATGTTGGCGCTGCCGACGCTGCGCCAGTCCTGCTCCTCGCGCGCGGCACGGGCCTTGGACACGGCCGCCTGCATCCGCGTCACCGCCTCGTGCCGGGGCCAGGCATGGGCAAGGGCCGGCACCTCGATCAGCCGGCGGACGCGGTAGATGTCCACGATCGTCGCCATCGAGGGCACGGCCACGAAGACCCCCCGGTTCGGCTCGTGTCGCAGCAGCCCTTCGCGGGTCAGCAACCGGAACACCTCGCGCAGGGTATTGCGCGACACGCCCAGATCGGCGGCCAGCCGGGTTTCCGACAGCCGATGCCCCGGCGGCAGGCTGCCGCCGATGATGTCGTTGCGCAGGCGCGATGCCGTTTCCTCGGCCAGGCCCGGAGGTTCGATGACCATGTGATGCCCTTGTCTTGCCGCCGGAGAATGGCCCCGGCCCCGGTCAGAGGCAAGCCGACAGGTGCGAATCGGTCTTCAGAACTGCCCGTTGATCAGACAAGCCCCCGTCCTTCCGCCCGTCAAAACAGCAGATGATCCGGCTGCAATCCCCTTGTTGTTCAACAATCAATGCCTTTGTGTCAAATAATCGTTGACAGGTTGTCGCCCTGCCGCCACGTTTCGACCATTCGAAAAGCGTCAACCACCCTTGCAGCAGGAGCATGACGGATGAGCGCATCCCCCACTGCCACGGCCGCCAATGCCACCCTGCGGGGCGGATTTCTGGCGGCGATCTTCCTGATGGCCACTTCGGCCATCGGGCCGGGCTTCATCACCCAGACCGCCACCTTCACCGCCAAGCTGGGCGCGGCCTTCGCCTTTGCGATCCTGGCCTCGATCCTGATCGACTTCGTGGTGCAGCTGAACATCTGGCGCATCACCGCGCTGACCCGGCGCAATGCCTCGGAAACCGCCAATGCCGCCATTCCCGGCGCGGGCTATCTGCTGGCGGTGCTGGTGATGGTGGGCGGGCTGGCCTTCAACGTGGGCAATATCGCGGGCGCGGGCCTGGGCATGAACGCCATGTTCGGCCTTGATCCCAAGATCGGCGGGGCGATCTCGGCGCTGCTGGCGATCGGGGTGTTCCTGTCGAAACGCGCAGGCCTGCTGCTGGACCGGTCGCTGATCGGCCTGGGCATCCTGATGATCGTGATGACGCTGATCGTGGCCGTCACCTCCAACCCGCCGGTGGGCGATGCGCTGCGCCAGACGATCTTGCCGGACGTGATCGACTTTCCGACCATCACCACCATCGTCGGCGGCACGGTCGGCGGATACATCACCTATTCGGGCGCCCACCGGCTTCTGGACAAGGGCCTGGTCGGCGAACAGCACCTGGCCGCCGTCACCCGCGCCTCGCTGACCGGGATCGCGGTGACGGGCGTGATGCGCTTCGTGCTGTTCCTGGCGATCCTGGGCGTGGTCGCCTCCGGCGTCACCCTGGATCTGTCCAGCCAGGCCGCGAACCCGGCGGCGCAGGCCTTTGCCTTCGCGCTTGGCGACTGGGGGATGCGGATCTTTGGCGTGGTGCTGTGGGCCGCGGCCATCACCTCGGTCATCGGGGCGGCCTATACCTCGGTCAGCTTCCTGGTGGCCTTCATGGCCATGACCGACCGCAGCCGCAACATCGCCACCGTGATCTTCATCACCGTGTCGCTGGCCGTCTTCATCACCATCGGCACCGCGCCCGCCGCGCTTCTGGTCTTCGTGGGCGGCTTCAACGGCTTGATCCTGCCCATCGGCCTGACGATCTTCACCTATGTGGGCTTTGCGCGCTCCGACCTGATGGGCGGCCACCATTACAACCGGCCGCTGCTGATCCTCAGCGCGATCGTCTGCGCGCTGACCTGGTACATGGGCTATCGCTCCATCGGCCCGATCTTCGCCTTCCTGGGCCTGTAAAAGGGGAAAACACATGCGCACCATCGACCTGAACAGCGACCTGGGCGAGGGCTATGGCGCCTGGACCATGGGCGACGACGACGCCATGCTGGGCATCGTCAGTTCCGCCAACATCGCCTGCGGCTTTCACGCGGGCGATCCGCTGACCATCCGCGCGACGGTGGACGGGGCGGCCGCGCGGGGCGTGGCGGTGGGTGCGCATGTGTCATACCCTGACCGCGTAGGGTTCGGGCGCAGGCCCATGGACGTGACCCCGGCGGAACTGACCGCCGATGTCATCTACCAGATCGGCGCCTTGCAGGGGATCGCGAAGGCGGCTGGCACGCGCGTCACCTATGTCAAACCGCATGGCGCGCTGTACAACACCATCGCCAATGACGCGCGCCAGGCGGATGCCGTGATCGCGGCGATCCGGGAAATCGACCCTTCGCTGGTGCTGATGGGCCTTGCCGGGACGCGGATCCTGGACCGCGCCGCCGATGCGGGCCTTGCCACCGTGGCCGAGGCTTTCGGCGACCGCGCCTATACGCCCGATGGCCAGCTTGTGTCGCGCCGGGAAAAGGGCGCGGTGCTGCATGACGCCGATGCCGTGGCTGCCCGGATGCTGCGGCTTGCCACCGAAGGCGTGATCGAGGCCATTGACGGATCGGTCCTGCGCCTGCAGGCAGACAGCATCTGCGTGCATGGCGACAGCGCCGGCGCGGTCGAGATGGCCCGCCGCATCCGCGAGGAACTGGTTTCGGGCGGCGTGACCATCGCCCCCTTTGCGGGGACCGCCTGATGCGCCCGGACGTGGAAACCGCCCGCGCCGCCCGGCTGGCCTGCCGCGGCACGGTCGCGCCGACGGCGGGCATGGCGCCGGGCTTCACCCAATGCAACATGATCTCGCTGCCGCGCGACTGGGCTTGGGATTTCCTGCTGTTCGCGCAGCGCAATCCCAAGCCCTGCCCGGTCCTGGACGTGACCGACCCCGGCAGCTTTGAAACCGCGCTTGCGCCCGGCGCCGACCTGCGGACCGACATTCCGCTCTACCGGATCTGGCGCGACGGGGTCCTGGCCGAGGAGGTCGCCGATGCGACCCAGGCCTGGGCCGAACATCCCGACCTCGTGACCTTCCTCATCGGCTGTTCCTTCACCTTCGAGACGCCCTTGCAGGCCGCCGGGATCGAGGTGCGCCACATCGCCCAGGGCTGCAACGTGCCGATGTTCCTGACGGACCGCGCCTGCCGCCCCGCCGGACGGCTGCACGGGCAGATGGTGGTGTCGATGCGCCCCATCCCTGCCGACCGTGTGGCCGAGGCCGCGATGATCACCGGCCGCTTCCCGGCGGTCCATGGCGCCCCCGTCCATATCGGCGCGCCCGAGGCGCTTGGCATCGCCGATCTGTCGCGCCCCGATTTCGGCGACCCGGTGGACATCCGCGACGGCGAGGTGCCGGTCTTCTGGGCCTGCGGTGTGACGCCCCAGGCCGCCGTCATGGCCTCGAAGCCGCCCTTCGCGATCACCCATGCGCCGGGCCACATGTTCGTCACCGACATTCCCGACAGCCGGTGGCAGCTGTGACGATGCGCTTTCTTCCCGTCGGCCCGCGCACGCTGCTGGTGGAACTGGCCGATCTGGACGCGACGCTGGCGCTGTTCGACGCGCTGCTGGCCGATCCGGTGGACGGCCTGGCCGAGATCATCCCGGCCGCCCGCACGCTGATGATCCGCGTGGGCCCCGGCTTTGCCGCCGATGGCGCGCTTGCGGCGCAGATCATGGCGCGCCAGCCCGCGCCAGGGACAGTCCGTCGGGAAACCCAGGTCGAAACGGTCGAGATCCCCATGGCCTATGACGGCCAGGATCTGGCGGATGTGGCGGCCCACATGGACCTGACCGTGGCCGAGGTGATCGCCGCCCATCAGGCCGCAACTTGGGCCGTGGCTTTTTGCGGCTTCGCGCCGGGCTTCGCCTATATGACGGGCGACGACCCGCGCTTTGACCTGCCCCGCCGCCCCGCGCCGCGCACGCGGATCCCGGCGGGATCGGTGGCGCTTGCGGCGCGGTTCTGCGGCATCTATCCGCAGGACACGCCAGGTGGTTGGCAGTTGATCGGCACGACAAGGGTGCCGATGTGGGATCTGTCCCGCGACCCGCCTGCCCTGCTGCGTCCCGGCGTTCGGGCGCGTTTCGTGGAGGGCGTGGCAACGGTTCATCCTTCGGCGGCGATCCCCCAACCGCAGGGCCAGGCCGCGCTGACCGTGGTCCAGACCGCCTTTCCCATCGTCTTCCAGGACGAAGGCCGTCCCGGCCAGGGCGGGCAGGGTGTCTCGGCATCCGGCGCGCTGGACATTGCCGCAATGCGGCGGGCCAACCGTGCGGTCGGCAACCCCTCCGATGCGCCGGTGCTGGAAATCACCCTTGGCCCGGTGCGGCTGCGGGCGGACCAACCGGTGACGCTGGCGCTGACCGGCGCGGGACGGGCGATGGTGGAGGGGCAGGCGATGCCCGCCGCCTTTGCCCTCGATGCAGGCGATGAGGTCACGATCCCGCCCCCGCCTGCCGGGATGCGCAGCTATCTGGCGCTGCGAGGCGGTTTCGACGTGGCCCCGGTGCTGGGGTCCGCCGCGACCGACACGCTGGCCTTTGTCGGACCCCAGGCGCTGACCAATGGCGCGCGCCTTTACGCCGCGAACAATCCCGCCACGGCCATCGCCGTGCCGGAGGATCAGCCCCCGCTGCCCAAACCGGGCGAGGTGGTGGAACTGCCCGTGACGCTTGGCCCCCGTGCCGACTGGTTCACGGACGACATGATCGCACGGTTCCTGGGACAGGACTGGCTGGTGACGCCGCAATCCTCGCGCGTGGGCATCCGGCTGGAGGGCGATGCCATCACGCGCGACGATGCCCGCGAACTGCCGTCCGAGGGCACGGAAACCGGCGCCATCCAGATCCCCCATTCCGGCCAGCCGGTGCTGTTTCTGGCCGACCATCCGCTGACCGGCGGCTATCCGGTGATCGCGACCCTGCTGCCGTCCGCGCTGGATCTGGCGGGCCAGATCCCGCCCGGCGCGCGCATCCGCTTTACCGCCGCCGCCCCCTTTCACGACATGAAGGTCCAGCCATGACCCTTTTCGCCACCGGCCCGACCCTGCCCCTGCGCCGCCTGCTGATCGCCAACCGGGGCGAGATCGCCGTCCGCATCATCCGCGCCTGCCGCGACGAGGGCATCGAAACCGTTGCCGTCCATGCCGATGCCGACCGCGACGCGCCCTTCGTGGCCATGGCCGACCAGGCTTTCGCGCTTGGCGGCGACAAGCCGGCTGAAACCTATCTGGACGGCGGCAAGATCATCGCCATTGCGCAGCGCGCGGGCGCCGATGCCATCCATCCGGGCTATGGCTTCCTGTCCGAAAACGCCGCTTTCGCGCAGGCTGTGCAGGACGCGGGCCTGATCTGGATCGGCCCCGACCCCGCCGTCATCACCGCCCTTGGCGACAAGATCGAGGCCCGCCGCATCGCCGAGGCCGTCGGCGCCCCCCTGGTCGCGGGCACGCCCGGCCCGGTCGAGACGCCGGCCGACGCCCTGGCCTTCGCCCGCCAGCACGGCCTTCCCATCGCCATCAAGGCGGCCTTTGGCGGCGGCGGGCGCGGCATGAAGGTCGCCTGGCGCCTGGAGGAGGTCGAGGAGCTGTTCCAATCCGCCACCCGCGAGGCGCTGACCGCCTTCGGGCGCGGCGAATGCTTCATCGAGCAGTTCCTGGACCGCCCCCGCCATATCGAGGCGCAGGTGCTGGCCGACCGCCACGGCACCGTCAAGGTGATCGGCACCCGCGACTGTTCCCTGCAACGCCGCAACCAGAAGCTGGTCGAGGAAGCGCCCGCGCCCTTCCTGACCGACGAACAGCGCCAGCGCATCCACGACAGCGCGCGGGCGATCTGCGCCCATGCGGGCTACAGCGGCGCAGGCACGGTGGAATACCTGCTGTCGGCCAATGGCACGATTTCCTTCCTCGAGGTGAACACGCGCCTTCAGGTCGAACACCCGGTGACCGAGGAAACGACCGGCATCGACCTGGTGCGCGGCATGATCGCGGTCGCGCGCGGCGCAAGGCTGGCCGACGACGCGGTGCCCGCCCCGCGCGGCCATTCCATCGAATTCCGCATCAATGCCGAAGATGTGGGCCGCGGCTTCCTGCCCACGCCCGGCCCTATCGACGTATTCGCCGCCCCGTCCGGGCCCGGCATCCGGCTGGACAGCGGCGTGGTCGCGGGATCGACGGTCCCCGGCAGCTTCGATTCCATGATGGCCAAGCTGATCGTGACCGGCAGCACGCGCACCGAAGCCATCGCCCGCGCCCGCCGTGCCCTGGCCGAATTCCGCATCGAAGGCGTGGCAAGCGTCCTGCCCTTCCACCGCGCGGTGCTGGAACAGCCCGAATTCCGGGCCGAGGATGGCAGCTTCGGCGTCCATACCCGCTGGATCGAGACCGACTTCGCCGACCGGCTGGCCCAGGCCACCGCCCCCCATGCCCGCGTGGCCCCGGCGGGCGGCCCGCCCCTGCTGCGCCTTGCCATCGAGATCGACGGCAAGCGCCACGAACTGGGCCTGCCCGCGAACCTGATGGCGATGGCCCCCAGCGCCCCCGCGCCCGAGGCCGCCCCACAGGCGGACGATGCCACCGTGACCGCCCCCGTTCCCGGCACCCTGACCGCCTGGCAGGTCGAGGACGGCGCCCAGGTCGAGGCCGGTCAGGTGATCGCGGTGATGGAGGCGATGAAGATGGAAACCCGCGTCGAGGCCCATCGCGCAGGCCGCATCAGCCAGACCGCCAAGGCGGGCGAGGTGCTGGGCTTTGGCGCCCCCCTGGCCCGGATCGAGGGCTGAGCAAACCGGCGCGCGGTGTTGGTGCCGCGCGCCGTGCCGGTCTTTTACAGTACCCGCATGATGGCGCCGCGCAGTTGGTCCGCCGCCAGCGCGGCGAAGGCCAGCGTGCAAAGCCCCATCATGATGTTGGTCAGCGTCCCGTTGCGCCATTCGGCGGGCGTGCGGGCGGTGTTCAGGATCCACAGCAGCGTCACCGACATGAAGGGCATGAACAGCGCGCCCAGCACGCCATAGGCCAGGATCAGATAGACCGGCTGGCCCAGGAACAGCATGATCATCGGCGGAAAGGTCAGCCAGAAGATATAGAACTTGTAATAGCGCCCGCCCGACAGCCGGTCGGGATGGTCATGCGGCTTGCCCTGCACATGGCCGAAGAAATCCGCGAACATCAGGCTGACGCCGTTCCAGACGCCCACCAGCGACGACATGGACGCCGCCCAGAAGCCCACCAGGAACAGCTTGCCCATCCAGTCGCCATAGCGATCCGCCAGCACGCCCGCCAGATCCACCATCCCCTGATCGCCGCTGCCGATGGCGATCTGGGCGGAAAACAGCAGCTCGGCCCCGACGATCAGCGTGGCGATCACGAAGATGCCCGTGACAAGATAGGCGATGCCGTTGTCCAGCCGCATCACCTTCATGAAGCGCGGCGTGTGCCAGCCCTTCTCGCGCAGCCAATAGCCGTAGGCCGCCAGCGTGATCGTGCCGCCGACGCCGCCCGCCACCGACAGCACGTTGATCATCGCGCCCTCGGGGATGACGGGCACCAGGCCCGCGGCGATTTCCCCAAGATTGGGCAGGGTCAGCGCGGCCGCCAGAACCATGGTGACGAACATCAGGATCACCATGGCCGTCAGGACCTTCTCGAACAGGTCATAGCGGCCGGACCAGACCAGCGCCATGCCCAGCAGGCCCGAAACGATCCCCCAGGCCGCCACGCTGCCGAAGGGCAGCAGCGAATAAAGCGCCAGTCCCGTGCCCGCCATCCCGGCCGCGCCATAGACGAAGCCCCAGATCACGATATAGGGGCCGAAATACCAGTGGGTCCACCGGCCCAGGCTGGACCAGCCCTCGAAGATGGTGTTGCCGGTCGCCAGGCTATAGCGGCCCGCCCCCTCGACCAGGATCACCTTCATGATGCAGCCCGCGACCACCGCCCACAGCAGCGCATAGCCGTATTTGCTGCCCGCCACGGTGGTGGCGATCAGATCCGCCGCGCCCACGCCCGTCGCCGCCACGACAAGGCCGGGGCCGACCAGGTTCCATTTCGGCTCGGCCGGGGAAATGTCGGGTCGCTGTGTCATCTGTGTCTCCTTGAGGTTCCTTCCGGTTTGACGGGCGAAGCGGGGGATGGCAACCTTTGCAGGCCGAATTTCCGGTTCTGCGGGGCTTTCATTCCATATTGCGGAACGATTTCCGCGCCAGTCGATCAGGCGGATTGCCGAAAAATCGTTTGCGATGCGAATTTCCAATTGCCAGACCCTATCCCTTGGCCCTATCCCCTTTTCCAAAGGGCAATCCGCGTCCACATGGTGAACACGGACCCGGCGGGGAGGCCGGGCTGCCCCGACGGGGGACAAAGGATGCACCACACGGATGTGCAGGACGCCGAGCTGGCGCTTGGCGGGATCGAGGCACTGGCCGAGCCGAAGCGCGCCGAGGCGTGGATGCGCCCCGTGGAAATCGCGGCGGCGGGCCTTTTGGTGGTGATGATCGTCACCGTCCTTGCCAACGTCTTCTTCCGCTATGTCCTGGCCAAGCCCTTGATCTGGGGGGACGAGGTCGCGTCCCTCAGCTTCATCTGGATGGCGATGCTGGGCGCGGCCCTGGCCGTGGACCGGCACGAACACATGCGCCTGACCGTCTTCCTGCCGCTGCTGCCCGAACGCCTGGCCCGCGTGGCCGAGATCGCGGGCAGCGTGCTGGTCTGCGTGCTGCTGGTCCGGCTGTTCCCGGTGGCGCTGGAATACGCCTATGAGGAATCCTTCGTCACCTCGCCCGCGCTGCAACTGCCCATGTCCTGGCGCGCATCCGCCCTGCCTGCGGGGATCGGGCTGATGGCCGCGCTGATGGTGCTGTCGGTGATCCGCACGCGCGAATGGGGCGTGATCCTGGGCACGCTGGTTTTGGCGGGGCTGCTGGTGGCGTTGCTGTGGTATGCCAAGCCGACGGTCCTGTCCTTGGGCAACTGGAACCTGCCGCTGTTTCTGGGCCTGTTCGCGGGTTTCCTGCTGATCATCGGCGTGCCCATTGCCTTCTGCTTCGCGCTGGCGACGCTGGGATACCTGACCTTCGCCACCAATGCCCCGGTCTTCGTGATGATGGGCCGCATCGACGAGGGCATGTCCTCGCTGATCCTGCTGTCGGTGCCGGTCTTCGTGCTGCTGGGCTGCATCCTGGACGCGACCGGCATGGGCCGGGCCATCGTGGGCTTTCTCGCCTCGCTCTTCGGCCATGTGAAGGCGGGGATGAGCTATGTGTTGCTGGGCTCCATGTTCCTGGTGTCCGGGATTTCCGGGTCCAAGGTGTCGGACATGGCGACCGTGGCCCCCGCCCTGTTCCCCGAGATGCGCCGCCGGGGCCATTCCGCGCCGGAAATGACCGCCCTGCTGGCGACGGGGGCGGCGATGGCGGATACCGTGCCGCCATCCATCGTGCTGATCGTGCTGGGCTCGGTCGCGGGCGTCTCCATCGCCGGGCTGTTCACCAGCGGCTTCGCCATCGCCATGGTGCTGCTGGTGGTCCTGGCCGTGCTGGCCCGCTGGAAGGCGCGGGCCGAGCGGATGGAAGGCGTGCGCCGCGCGCCCCTGTCCGTGATCGGCAAGACAGCCCTGATCGCCGCGCCCGCCCTGGTGCTGCCCTTCATGATCCGCAGCCTGGTGGGCGGCGGCGTCGCCACCGCGACCGAGGTTTCGACCATCGCCACGCTTTATGCCTTCATCATTGGCGCGGTTCTGTATGGCGGCATCCCCCTGCGCCGCACCGGCACGATGCTGGTTGAAACCGCCGCCATGTCTGGGGCGATCCTGCTGATCCTGGGGGCGGCGTCTTCGATGGCCTGGGCGCTGACGCAATCGGGCTTCGCGCGCGACCTGATGACCCTGGTCACCGGCCTGCCGGGCGGCTGGGTCGTCTTCATGCTGGCATCTATCGCGATCTTCCTGATCCTCGGCTGCGTGCTGGAGGGCCTGCCCGCCATCGTGCTGCTGGCGCCGATCATGTTCCCCATCGCCCGCGGCCTGGGCATCCACGACATCCATTACGCTATGGTCATCGTCACGGCCATGAACATCGGGCTGATGGCCCCGCCCATCGGCATCGGCTTCTATATCGCCTGCAAGATCGCCAATGTCCCCGCCGAACAGGTCATGGCGAAGATCTGGCCCTATCTGGCCGCGCTGATGGTGGGCCTGCTGGCCATCGCCGCCGTGCCCTGGTTCTCGACCGCATTGCTGTAACCGTTTCTGATACCTCAGGGAGGAGGAGTTTCATGAGCATCACCCGCCGCACCATCCTGCTGGGCGCCGCCGCAGGCGCGCTTGCCACGCCGTTCATCCGGGTCCGCCCGGCCATGGCCGCCGAGTTCAGCTACAAGGTGGCCAACAACCAGCCCCTGGACCATCCCAGCAACGTCCGCCTGGCCGAGGCGCAGAAGGCGATCCTGGAAGCCACGTCCGGGCGCTTCGACCTGCAGATCTTCCCGTCGAACCAGTTGGGCGCGGATACCGACGTGCTGGGCCAGCTGCGGTCGGGCGGGGTGGAGTTCTTCCAGCTGTCGCCGGTGATCCTGTCCACGCTGGTCCCCAATGCCTCGATCAACGGCGTGGGCTTCGCCTTCCCGGATTACGACACCGTCTGGAAGGCCATGGACGGCGAGTTGGGCGCCTATGCGCGCGGCCAGATCGAGGGCGCGGGCCTGGTGGTGATGGAAAAGATCTGGGACAACGGCTTCCGCCAGATCACGTCCTCCACCAAGCCCATCACGACGCCCGCCGACCTGGAAGGCTTCAAGATCCGCGTTCCCGTCTCGCCGCTCTGGACCTCGCTGTTCACGGCCTTCGGATCGGCCCCGGCCTCCATCAACTTCGCCGAGGTCTATACCGCGCTGCAGACCGGCATCGTGGACGGGCAGGAAAACCCGCTGGCGATCATGAAGGTCGCAAAATTGTGGGAGGTGCAGAAATACTGTTCCATGACCAACCACATGTGGGACGGCTTCTGGATGCTGGGCAACCGCCGCGCCTGGAACGCCCTGCCCGAGGACGTGCAGCAGGCCGTGGCCGACAACTTCAACGCCGCCGCCGTGAAGCAGCGCGAGGACATCGCCCAGATGAACGCCACGCTGAAGACCGACCTGGAAGCCCAGGGCTTCGTCTTCAACGACGTCGATCCCAAGGCCTTCGAGGACAAGCTGCGCGAGGCGGGCTTCTATCAGGAATGGAAGACCACCTATGGAGACGAGGCCTGGGCCATCCTGGAAGCCGCCATCGGCAGGACGCTGGCCTGATGAAGGACGGCGCCGCCCCCCTGGATACCGGCGGCACGCAGGCGGTGGCGCGTGCGCTGTCGCTGCTGTCGCTGGTGGGGCGGGGCGGCGCGCAGGGCATGGGGCTGGCGCAGCTTGCCGCCGCCTCGGGCCTGGCGCGGCCCACGGTGCGGCGGCTGCTGCTGGCCCTGGGCGCGGCGCGGATGGTCGAACAGGACCGCGTGACGCGCCGATACCACCTGGGGCCGGAAACCTATCTGCTGGCGGGATTCGCGACCGAACGCCACGGCATCCTGCACCATGCCCGCGACAGCATGGTCCGGCTGGCGGCCGAGACCGGCGACACGCTGCTGCTGACGGTGCCGCAGGACGACCATACCCTGTGCCTGGAACGGATCGAGGGCGATTTCCCGGTGCGGACTCATGCGCTGATGCGCGGCGACCGCAAGCCCGCGGGCGTCGGCGCGGGCGCCTTGGCGATCCTTGCCGCCCTGCCCGAGGCCGAGGCGGCGGCGCTGCTGGACCGCGTGGCGCCCTTGGTGGGCGAGTGGATGGCCGGCCTGCAGGAGGATCTGGCCCATGCCCGCGCCCAGGGCCATGCCCTGAATCCCGGCCGCATCGTGGCGGGTTCCTGGGGCCTGGGGGTTGCGATACTCTGGCCCGACGGGCGGCCTGCGGGGGCACTCTCCATCGCCGCCATCGAGAACCGCATGACCCCGGCGCGGCAGGCCGAGCTTGCCGCCGCGCTGCACCGCGAGGCCAGGGCCATCGCCGCCCGCCTTGCCGAACTTGAAAGGACTACCGCATGACCGATCCCCTGATCGTCGGCTGGGCGCATACCAAATTCGGCAAGGCCGAGGCGCCCGACACCATGGCCCTGATGGCCGAGGTGGCCCTGCCCGCCCTGGAACACGCGGGCATCGCGCCCGATGCCGTGGATGGCATCTTCACCGGCGTCTACAACAACGGCTTCCAGCGCCAGGACTTCCAGGGCGCATTGGTCGCCATGGGCAGCCCGGAACTGGCGGGCGTGCCCTTCATGCGCACGGAAAACGCCTGCGCCACTGGATCGGCGGCGCTTTATGCGGCAGCCGACTTCATCGCGTCCGGGCGCGGCAAGGTGGCCCTGGTGATCGGGGCCGAGAAGATGACCGCCATTCCCATCGCCGATGTGGGCGGCGTGCTGCTGTCGGCCAGTTACGTAGCCGAGGAGGGCGACACGCCCGGCGGCTTCGCGGGCGTCTTCGGGCGGATCACCGACAGCTACTTCCAGCGGAACGGCGACCGGTCCGAGGAACTGGCCATGATCGCCGCCAAGAACCACGACAACGGCACCCGCAACCCTTACGCGCATATGCAGAAGGCGTTTGATCTGGCCTTCTGCAACACGCCCTCGGACAAGAACCCGCTGGTTGCGGGGCCGCTGCGGCGCACGGACTGCTCGCTGGTGTCGGACGGGGCGGCGGCCATCGTTCTGGCCGCACCCGAAGTGGCCGAGACGCTGACCCGCGCCATCCGCTTCCGCGCCCGCGCGCAGGTGGGCGACATGCTGGCCCTGTCGCGCCGCGACCCGACCGAATTCGCGGGCGCTCATCGCGTCTGGGGCAAGGCCCTGGACCATGCGGGACTGGCGATCACCGACCTGTCGCTGGTGGAAACCCATGACTGCTTCACCACCGCCGAGATGATCGAATACGAGGCGATGGGCCTTGCCCCGCGCGGCCAGGGCTGGCGCGTCATCCGCGAAGGCACGACCCGCATGGATGGCAAGCTGCCCGTGAACCCCTCGGGCGGACTGAAATCGCGCGGCCATCCCATCGGCGCGACGGGCGTGTCCCAGCATGTGATGGCGGCGATGCAGCTGACCGGCGATGCGGGCGCGATGCAGGTGCCGGGCGCCACGCTGGCCGGGGTCTTCAACATGGGCGGCACGGCCGTCGCCAACTACTGCTCGATCCTGGAACGAGAGAAATGACCGATCCCGCTGGCGGGCTGGCCCCTGTGTCCACCCGCGTGATGAACCTTGCCACCTTCCTGGCCCAGACCGCCCGGCGCGATCCCGACGGGGTAGCCCTGGTCATGGGCGATGCCCGCTGGACCTGGGCGGAATGGAATGCCCGCACCGACGCCCTGGCCCATGCGCTGCAAACCCGCTTTGGCCTGCAAAAGGGCGACCGGGTGATGTGCCAGTCGCAGAACTGCACCGAGATGATGCAGGCGATGTTCGCCGTCTGGCGCGCGGGCGGCGTCTGGGTGCCCGCCAACTTCCGCCAGACGCCGGATGAGGTCGCCTATCTGACCCAGGCATCCGGCGCCACGCTGATGTTCTGCAACGCGGGCTTCCCGGATCACGCGGCGGCCTGCGGCGTCACGACCCTGGCCTTTGGCGCGGCGGATTTCGGGCCGGACGTGGCGGCGATCACCGCCGACCACATGGGCCGACGCCCCCAAGTGGCCCCGGTGGACCGCGACGATCCCTGCTGGTTCTTCTTCACATCCGGCACCACGGGACGGCCCAAGGCCTCGGTGCTGACGCACGGCCAGATGGCCTTCGTGGTCACGAACCACCTGGCCGACCTGATGCCGGGGCTGACGGCGGATGACGCCTCGCTGGTGGTGGCGCCCTTGTCGCATGGGGCGGGGGTGCATCAGCTGACCCAGGTGGCGCGGGGGGTGAAGACGATCCTGCTGCCCACGGAACGCTTCGACGTGGCGCAGGTCTGGGATCTGGTGCGCGAATGGCGCGTCTCGACGATGTTCACCGTGCCCACGATCCTGAAGCTGCTGGTCGAACATCCCTCGACCGCCGGGGCCGACACGTCCTCGCTGCGCTATGTCATCTATGCGGGCGCGCCGATGTATCGGGTGGACCAGCAGAAGGCGCTGAACACCCTGGGTCCGGTACTGGTCCAGTATTTCGGCCTGGGCGAGGTCACGGGCAACATCACCGTCCTGCCCGCCCATCTGCACCAGGCCGAGGACGGCCCCACGGCCCGCATCGGCACCTGCGGCCATGCCCGCACCGGGATCGAGATCCAGATCCAGGACGACAATGGCCATGAGGTCGCGCCGGGCGAGACCGGGGAAATCTGCTGCATCGGCCCCGCCGTCTTCGCGGGCTATTACAACAACCCCGAGGCCAATGCGAAATCCTTTCGCGACGGCTGGTTCCGCACGGGCGATCTGGGCCACATGGACGAAGGGGGCTTCGTCTATATCACCGGGCGGCAGTCGGACATGTTCATCTCGGGCGGGTCCAACGTCTATCCGCGAGAGATCGAGGAAAAGATCCTCACCCATCCCGCCATCAACGAGGTCGCGGTGCTGGGCGTCCCCGACTCCTTGTGGGGCGAGATCGGCTGGGCGGTCTGCGTGGCGAACACCCCCGTGGCTGAGGAGGACCTGGCCGCCTTCCTGGACGGCAAGCTGTCGCGCTACAAGATGCCCAAGCGCTTCCTGTTCTGGGACAGCCTGCCGAAATCGGCCTATGGCAAGATCACCAAGAAGATGATCCGCGAGGAACTGGAAGCCCGCGGCATGATCGCATGAAGCAGCGGATGATCCATCCCGGCCCCCGCGCCGCGGAACGCACGGTGGCGGTGCCTGCATCCCTGCGGCGGATTGGGGGCGTGCTGCCGGCGGGGCGGACGGTGATGACGGCTGTGGCGCGGCTGTTCGCGGATGCGGGCTGCAAGGGCGGCGCGGTCTGGCTGGACGGCGTGACCTGCGATCCCATCCGCTTCGTGCTGCCCGCGCCTTCGACCGACGGGGTCCATGCCGCCTGGTATTCCGACACCCATGCCCCCGACGGCCCCGTGACCATCGAACGGGCAACGGCCACGGTCGGCTGGAAGGACGGCGCGCCCTTCCTGCATTGCCACGGCACCTGGGGCGGGACGATGGGCCACCTGCTGCCGCTGGATACGGTGCTGGCGGCTGATGCGCGCGTCACCGGCATCGGCGCCCCGGATGCCTGGTTCGAGGCGCTGCCGGATGCGGAAACCGCCTTCACCCTGTTCACCCCGCAGGGCGGCGGCAGCGGCACCGGCCTGCTGGCCCGGATCGGGCCCGGAGAGGATGTGGTCACCGCCATCGAAGCCCTTTGCGTCCGCCACGGCATCGCGGATGCCCGGCTGCACGGCGTGGGCAGCATCGACCATATCCGCTTCACGGATGGCAGCCGCATGGACTGCCATGCCACCGAATTGCGGCTGGACGGGGCCACCCTGGCCCAGGGCCGCGCCACCGTCCCGATCGAGGTCGTGGACATCCGTGGCACCATCATGCGCGGCACGCTGGAACGCGGGGCGAATCCGGTCGGCGTGACGCTGGAACTGATCGTTGAAAGGACCGACACATGACGCAGGACGCCAAGGTGGCAATCGTGACCGGGGGTTGCCGAGGCATCGGCCTGGCCGCGACCGAGATTTTCCTGGAACAAGGCTGGCGCGTCGCCGTGGTGGACCGCGACACCGAGGAACTGCACCGGGTCTGCGACCCGATGGAAAACGTCCTGGCCGTCGAGGCGGACGTGTCGAATCCGCAGGCGGTGGACGGCATGATCCGCCAGACGGTCGCCCGGTTCGGCCGCGTCGATGCCCTGGTCAACAACGCAGGCGTGGCGCTGTTTTCGCGCGCGGACATGACCAGCTTCGAGGAATGGCGCGAAGTGATGTCGGTCAACCTGGATGGCGTGTTCCTGTGCACCCAGGCCGCCGTGCCGGAACTGGCGAAAACCAACGGCGCCATCGTCAACATCGCCTCGATCTCCGGGCTGCGGGCATCGACGCTGCGGGTGGCCTATGGCACGTCCAAGGCCGCGGTGATCCACCTGACCAAGCAATTCGCGGCCGAACTGGGCGAACAGGGCATCCGCGTCAACTGCGTGGCCCCCGGCCCAGTCAGGACCAAGCTGGCCATGGCCGTCCACGCGCCCGAAATCATCGCCGCCTATTACGACGCGATCCCCCTGAACCGCTATGGCGAAGCGCGCGAGATCGCCGAGGCCATCGTCTTCCTGTGTTCGGACAAGGCCAGCTTCATCAGCGGGCAGACGCTGGCCGTGGACGGCGGATTCGACGCGACCGGCGTCGGCCTGCCCGCCCTGCGGCGCGAAGCGGCGGCGAAATAGAACCATTTGAATTACCTTAACAACAATGGATAATATATCAGGCTGATGCCTGATATATTATTTTACATTAATTGTGGATTATCATTTTAGTTAATGATATTCATTCAAATGGGAATCATTTATTTGGGCTGAAAACAGGAAGGCCCGAAATATCCCGAAAAACCGCAGCCCTGCGGCCATTCCTTGTTCGGCGCAAAACCCTTTTGCGTCGGTGTGATCACGATTGCCTGGAGTTCAAGATGCTGTTTTCTCTCAGCCACGGAACGCGGATCGTCCAGGATACCGCCGTCCCGCAGCCCGCCACCGATGCCGCCCTCACCAGGGGAATGGCGGTCCTGGAAAATCCCGCCGCCCAAATGGAACGTCTGGACCTCAAGCCGTTGTCCGCCGTGGTGGACGGCGCGACCGCCCCCGCCCCCGAGGCCGGCAGCCTGCGGTCCATGTCCACCGCGCCGGGGGCTTTCCGATATCTGTTCCGCGACGCGCCCGGCCTGCCGGAAGGTCCCGCCACGCTTGCGGCGCTTGACCAGCTTGCCGACAGCATGGCGACGGAAACGACGGGGCCGGGCGACGGTTCGGTCGCGCCGATCTTCACCTATTTCGGACAGTTCATCGACCACGACATCACCGCCAACACCGACCGGGAGGTCGCGGGACTGTCGGAAATCGCGGGCGACATCGCCCCCATGGACCGCATCCAGGTCGAGGGTGAACTGGACAACCTTCGCGAAGGAACGCTGGCCCTGGACAGCCTTTACGGCGATTCCCCGGGCCAAGGGGCCTTTGCGGCCAAGCTGGCCGGGCTGATGCGCCATCCGACCTTTACCGACAAGATGCGCCTGGGGGTCACCGCCGATTCCGGCGACGGACGCCCGCCCCTGCCCGCCGATCCTGCCGCCGACCTGCTGCGGCTGGGCTTTCTGATGGACCGCGGCGACATCACGGTGGCGGAACTGAATGCCCTGCCCCCGGATCTGCGCGCCAATTTCGTCGATGCCGATGGCCCGATCCGCACACGCGCGATCATCGGCGACGGGCGCAACGACGAAAACCTGCTGGTGGCGCAATTGCATGTCGCCTTCCTGCGCCTGCACAACCGGATGGTGGATCTGGGCCACGACTTCGAGGATGCCCGCCGCCTGACCCGCTATCATTACCAATGGCTGGTGCTGAACGCCTTCCTGCCCGCGGTCTGCGCGGGTGACGTCGTGGACGAGGTTCTGGCCACCGGCGCGCCGCTTTATGCCGAATTCCTGGCCGACAATCCGCCCGCCGATCCGGCCAAGATGCCGATGCCGCTGGAATTTTCGGTCGCGGGCTTCCGCTTCGGACATTCGATGGTGCGCGGCGGCTATGACCACAACCGCTTCTTCGGTCGGGCCGTGGCGGGATCGACGCAGCTTGCGCCATTCGCCAGCTTCACCCAGTTGTTCCAGTTCACCGGCAGCGGCAAGATGCCCTCGCCCCTGACGGCCGATCCCAAGACATCCCTGCCCGGCAACTGGGTGATCGAATGGGACCGCTTCGTCCATGCCGAAACCCCGCTGCGGTCGGCCCGCAAGATCGACACGCATCTGGCCCCGCCCTTGGACGACATGATCAACCAGCCCGCTAACCCGGCCGTGATGCGGCGCCTGGCCAGCCGCAACCTGCGGCGCGGTTATCGGCTGAACATGCCGTCGGCCCAGGGCCTGATCGAGGCGATCAACGCGACCGGCCTTTACCGCCCGATCCCGGTGCTGACCCCCGAACAGGTGGCCGAGGGACGCGATTTCCTGACCGGACCGGGCCTCGATGCGGCAACGCCCTTGTGGTTCTATGTCCTGCGAGAAGCGGAACTGGTCGGCGGCAACCACCTTGGCGCCCTGGGCAGCCATCTGGTCGCCAACACGCTGGCGGGGCTGGTGATCCACGACGCCGGTTCCTACTGGAACGCGAAGATCGGCGGGCACCGCTGGTCGCCGCACCTGTTCCAGCCCTCGCAGCCCATCGACAGCCTGAAGGCGATGCTGCGCTTTACCGGGTTGCTGGCCTGACGGTCTCTGCCTGGCCGAACCGGTCGGCCAGGGTCTGGACCATCTGCCGCCCCAGGGGACCTGGCCTGCGATGCGCGGGCCAGGCCACGACCACGGTGCGGACCGGGTGGAACTGCATGTCCTCGCAGACAAGCGGCACGACCTCGCCCCGCGCGATCTCGGGGGCAAAGGTGCCGCTGGCGGAAAAGCACCAGCCAAGGCCCGCCGTGACCATCGACTTGATCGATTCCACATCGTTCACCGTCCAGACATCCGTCGAAAACAGCCGCCCCACCCGTTCCATGTCGATCTGCGGGGATCCGACGTAATAGATCTGCCGTTCCCGGTCGAAGGCGCGCATGGCAAGGGGCTGCGGCAACCCGGCCAGCCGGTGCCCCGCCGCGCAGACCGGGCCCAGCGTCTCGGTCCCCAGGTGGCGTGCGGCGATGTCCGAGGGGATCGCGGCGGCCAGCGTCAACGCGAAATCGAAATTGCCGTCCCGCAGGTCGTCCCACAGCGTCGCCAGCGATGAATTGAAGAACTGGAAGCGCGCATGGGGATGGTCGTCCGCAAAGGCCCGCAGCGCCCGGTTCAGGTCGGCGCGGGGAAACAGCACGTCCACCAGCACGCGCAGCCGCGTTTCCTCGCCCTTTTCCAGCGATTGGGCGTGGGTGGTGAAGCTGCGGGCGCGTTCCACGACGCTGCGCGCCTCGGCCAGCAGGACCCGGCCGCGTTCGGTCAGTTCCGCCCTGCTGGTGCCGCGCCCCAGCAGGGGAAAGCCGCATTGGCTTTCCAATTGCGCCAGCGAATAGCTGACCGAGGAGATCGGCCGCCGCAATTCCTTGGCCGCCGCCGTCAGGCTGCCCGTGTCGGCGATGGCGCAGAAGGCGCGCAGGTGATCGACCAGGTTCGGGTGCATTTCAGAAATCCCGAAAGAACTTTGCCATTCTTTTCGGTTTACCCAAAATCGCATCCGATGCTAGCCTTTCCTTATCCACGGTCGGAGGAGGAACCGGCCGGCAAGACTGTTTGGGAGGACAGGCTATGCGCGGACTGAACGGGCTTGTGCCCGCATGAGCGATCATACCCTTGTCTGCGACAATGTCGTGCGCCGTTTCGGCGGCGTCGTCGCGCTGAAGAACGTATCCGTGGCCGTGAACCGGGGGGAAATCTTCGGCCTGGTCGGGCCGAACGGTTCCGGCAAGACCACGCTGGTCAATGCCATCACCGGCTTCTATCCGCCGCAGGAAGGCACGATCACGCTGGACGGCCAGCAGATCAACGGGCTGAAGCCGTTTCGCATCGCCTCCATGGGGGTGGCGCGCACCTTCCAGAACGTGGCGCTGTTCCACGGCATGTCGGTCCTCGACAACATCCTGATGGGCCGGCACATCTTCATGAAGCCCAATCCGCTGGCCTCCTTCTTTTATCCCTGGTGGGCGCAAAAGGAAGAAGTGGCCCACCGCCGCCATGTCGAGGAGGTGATCGACCTTCTGCAACTGGCGCCTGCGCGCGACGAACATGTCGACGTGATCCCCCTGGGCCTGCAGAAGCGGGTCGAACTGGCCCGCGCGCTGTGCGCCGAACCGCGCCTGCTGGTCCTGGACGAACCGATGGCCGGCATGAACCAGGAGGAAAAGGAATACATGGTCCGTTTCATCCTGGACGCGCAGGAGGCCCTGGGCCTGACGGTCCTGATCATCGAACATCACATGGATGTCGTGACCGCGCTTTGCGACCGGGTTCTGGTCCTGAACAACGGCCAGGAAATCGCCCAGGGCCCGGCACGCGAAGCCATCGCCGATCCCCGCGTGGTCGAGGCCTATATCGGAAAGCCCCGCCATGCAGCATGATCCGGTGAACATCGCCCAGGCCCAGGCGCTGCATCCGAACTGGCGCCAAGACGACACGATCTTGGCGCGCCTGGCGCAGAACGCGGCCGAGGTGCCGAACCAGGTCGCCATGCGCGAACGCGACCACGGCATCTGGCAGGAATATACCTGGGCCGACTACCTGCGGGCCGTGGTGGAATTCGCCGCAGGCCTTGAGGCGCGCGGCGTGAAGCCCGGCGACGTGGTCATGGTGATCGGCGACAACCGCCCGAACCTGTATTTCGCGATGCTGGGCGCGGCCTGCCTGCGGGCGATCCCGTCGCCCGCCTATGCCGATGCCCCGACCGAGGAACTGGCCGCCCAGATGGAGCGCGAGGATATCCGCGTCGCCGTGGCCGAGGACCAGGAACAGGTGGACAAGATGCTGGAGGCCAAGGGCCGCTGGACGCATCTGGATCTGGTGATCTATGACGACCCGCGCGGGCTTGCGGGCCGCGAACCGGCTGGCGTGGCGGGCTTCGACGCGATCCGCGCCGAAGGGGCTGCGCGGCTGAAGGCCGATCCGAACCTTGCCAGGAACCTGATCGCTCGGTCCACGATCCATGACATCGTGGTGCTGATGCATTCGTCCGGCACCACCGGCGCGCCCAAGGGCATCCCGCTGAAACACGGCCATGTCCTGTCGGGCGTCCGCAACGCCGCCGCCGCAGGCTATTTCCAGCAGGGCGAAGTCCACATGGCCTATCTGCCGATGGCCTGGGTCGGCGACTTCATCTTCTCGGTCGGCGCGGCGATGGAATTGCGCTTCACTGTCAACATCCCCGAGGCGAACGAAACCGCGCTGCACGACCTGCGGGAAATGGCGCCCACGCTGTACTTCGCATCCCCCCGCGCATGGTCGGCCATGCTGACCCGCGTGCAGGTGGGGATTGCGGAAACCACCGGCATCAAGCGCTGGCTTTACGACTATTTCATGCCCCGCGCGATGGAGGCGGAACGCGCCCGCCTGGACGGCAAGCCCGCGGGCGGCGGTCTGACGCGATTCCTGGGCGAATGGCTGATCTATGGCCCGATCCGCGACCAGCTTGGCCTGGGCCGCGTGAAGCGCGCCTATACTGCCGGAGAGGCCATCGGCGAGGACGTGTTTTTGTGGTTCCGCGCCATCGGCCTGAACCTGCGCCAGTTCTATGGTCAGACGGAAAACTGCGCCCTGGCGGTTGCGCAAAAGCCCGAGGACATCTCGCTGACCACGGTCGGGCGCCCCTTCCCGGGCGTGGAGATGAAGATCGACGAGCATGGCGAGATCCTGCTGCGCGGCGACAACATCTTCGACGGCTATTTCCAGAACCCGAAAGCCAGCGCCGAGGCGCTGCAGGACGGCTGGCTGCACACGGGCGATGCGGGCCAGATCGAACCCGACGGGCAGTTGGTCGTCCTTGGCCGCGTGTCCGAGGTGGTGGAAAAACGCGACGGCACCCGCTTCATCGCCACCTACCTGGAAAACCGGCTGAAATTCAGCCCCTATATCAAGGACGCCGCCGTCATCGGCAAGGGCCGCGACATGCTGGTGGCGATCGTCTGCATCGACTTCCAGGCGGTGGGCCAATGGGCGCAGGAACATGGCGTGGCCTATACCTCCTATGCCGAACTGTCCCAGGCCAGCCGCATCTATGACCTGATCTCGGGCGAGATCGCGGCCGTGAACGCCCATCTGCCGCATGGGCTGTCCATCGACCGCTTCGTGAACCTGCACAAGGAATTCGACCCCGACGACGGAGAGGTCACGCGGACCCGCAAGCTCAAGCGCAACGTGATCGACGACCGATACGGCCCGATCATCGAGGCGCTGAACCGGGGCGACGACCAGATCGACTTCAAGGCGCAGATCACCTATGAAAACGGCCAGACCGGGTCGCTGGACCGGGTGCTGCGGCTGTCCGACGTGAAGGGGGCCGCGTGATGGCTTATTTCCTGGAACTGCTGATCTCGGGCGCGCTGACCGGGCTGATGTATTCGCTGGTCGCCCTGGGCTTCGTGCTGATCTATAAATCCGCGGGCGTGCCGAACCTGGCGCAGGGCGCCCTGGTGATGACGGCGGGCTATGCGGTCTGGCTGGTCATGGCCTGGGGCCTTCATGTCTGGATCGCCATCCCGCTTGCGGCCGCGATCATGTTCGGCTTCGGCCTTGTGGTGGAACGGCTGCTGCTGCGCCGCATGGTCGGCCAGCCGGTCATCATGGTGGTGATGCTGACCCTGGGGCTTGAGATCCTGCTGCGCGGCATGGTGCCGGGCATCCTGGGATCGACGCCCAAGCCCATCGACCTGGGGATCGACTTCGCCCCCATCATCATCGGCGACGTCTTCATCAACCGCACCTCGCTTTACGGCGGCATCATCGCCTTGGCTCTGGTCGGCGCCTCGCTTCTGTTCTTCCGTACCCGGACCGGCACCAAGCTGCGCGCCGTGTCGGACGACCATGTGTCCAGCTGGGCCGTGGGCATCTCCGTGGAACGCGCCATCGGCATTTCCTGGGGCCTGGCGGGCATCGCCGCCGTGGTCGCGGGGGCGCTGTGGGGATCCTCGCAGGGCGTTGACTGGACGCTCTCCGCGCTGCTGTTTCCGGCGGTCGCCGTGGTGATCCTGGGCGGCGTCGATTCGGTGCCCGGCGTCCTGGTGGGCGGCATCCTGGTGGGCGTCCTGGGCACGGTCATCCCCGGATACCTGGACAGCTTCGCGGGCGGTTCGACCCGCGATGTCGTCACCTCGCTCATCATCCTGCTGACCATCATGGTCCGCCCCTTCGGCATCTTCGGCCGAGAAGACATCGAGAGGATCTGACGCCATGTTCTATCGCCTCTCGGGGACGTATCACACCAGCTATCAGGCCGACCGCAAGCTGTGGAAGATCCCCACGGACCGCTGGCTGGTGATCGGGCTTCTGGTGCTGGCGCTTCTCGCGCCGCTCTATGTCTCGCCGCTGTATCTGGGCAGCTATGTCCTGCCCTGGGTGATCTGGTCGGCGGCCGCGCTGTCGCTGACGCTGCTGATGGGCCTGGCGGGGCAGCTGCATTTCGGCTTTGCCGCCGTGATGGCGATCGGGGCCTATGCCTCGATCCACCTGGTGCGGGCGGGCGTGCCCTTCGAACTGGCGCTGCTGCTCTCGGGGCTGATCTCGGCGGTGATCGGCGCGATCTTCGGGGGCGCGGCGCTGCGGGTGAAGGGGCTTTACCTGGTGATGGCCACGCTGGCGATGCAATATCTGGTCGATTGGGTCGTGGTGAACGTGCCCGCGATTTCCGGGGGCGCGCACGCGACCCTGCGCACGCCTGCGGTCAGCTTCCTGTTCTTTCCCATCGAAAGCCTTTCGGCGCGCTATTGGCTGGCGCTTGGCTGGGCGGTGCTGCTGACGGTGTTCTTCATGAACGTCAAGCGCACTTCGTTCGGGCGCGCCCTTGTGGCGATTCGTGACAAGGATTTCGCCGCCGCCGTGATCGGGGTCGATCCCTTCAGGACCAAGCTGATGGCCTTCTTCACCTCGTCCTTCATGGGCGGCGTGACGGGCGCGATCCTGGCCTTCTGCTTCTATCGCGCGGTGACGCCGGAACAGTTCGGCTTCAACGTGTCCATCCAGCTTGTCGCCATGGTGCTGGTGGGGGGCCTGGGATCGGTGATCGGATCCTGGCTGGGCGCGGGCTTCGTGCTGCTGGCGCCGATCTTCCTGACCAACCTGGTATCGGGCCTTGCCGCATCCGGCTGGGTGCCGGTCAGCCAGAACTTCCTGTCGCACCTGCCCCTGATGATCTACGGCGCGATGATCATCGGCTTCCTGCTTCTGGAACCGCTGGGCCTGGCCAAGATCTATGACAACATCCGCAAGTATTTCCTGGTCTGGCCCTTCCGCCACGCCAGAAGCTGACCCTGAGAGGGGGAACGCATAACATGGGAGGAAAACACATGACCTTTCTGCGCAAGCTGGCGCTGACGACGGCCCTGGTGGCCGGGCTGTCCGCCCCCGTGGCCGCCGAGGACGTAAAGTTCGGCCTGCTTCAGGATTTCACGGCGGTTTATACCTTTGTGACCGGCCAGTATAACCAGGGCCAGCAGGATTACCTGGCCCTTGTGAACGCCGAAGGCACGCTGGGCGACGGCAATACCGTCACCGCCATCGTGCGCGACACCGGCAACCAGCCGCAGCGCGGGATCGAGGCCTATAACCGCGCCAAGGAGGAAGGCGCGGTTCTGTTCGACTTCCTGTCCACGCCCGTGTCCGCCGCCATCCTGGACCAGGCGCAGGCCGACAAGAACGTGGTCATCACCCCCGCCCACGGGCGCGGCGACGCCTCCGACGGCACGGTCTTCCCCTATGTCTTTCCGATGTTCGCGACCTATTGGGCGCAGGCCGCGGCCCTGATCGAACACATGAAGGAAACCGGCGGGCTGGAAGGCAAGAAGATCGCCATCGTCCATATCGACAGCCCCTTCGGCCGCGAACCCGGCCCGATCCTGCAGGCCCTCTCCGAACAGGAAAAGTTCGAGTTCCAGGCCTTCCCCTATGCCAGCCCCGGCAACGAGCAATCCGCCGCCTGGTCCGAGGTTCGGCGTTACCGCCCCGATTATGTCCTGATCTGGGGCGCGGGCGGCGGTCAGGCCGTGTCGGTCCGCACCGCCATCCAGAACGGCATCCGCCCCGAACAGATCCATTCGGTGATCTGGCTGGCCGAAACCGATGCCGCCAACGTGGGCCCGCAGATGAAGGGCGTGAAGCGCTTCGAGGCCACGGCCTCGGGCACCGACCATCCGATCATCCAGCGCATCCAGGAAAAGGTCATCGACGCGGGCAAGGGTTCGGGCGACCAGGCCAATGTCGGCACCAGCTATTACAACCTGGGCGTCGCCACCATGGCCGTCGCGGTCGAGGCCGCGCGCCTGGGCATGGAAGGCGGCCAGCCCTTGACCGGCGACGCGCTGAAGGCAGGCTTCGAGAAGATCGCGGGCTTTGACGCCGAAGGGCTGATGCCGCCCGTCACCTATACCGCCGAGGACCACCAGGGCGGCGGCGCAGGCCGGGTGTCGGAATGGGACGGCGAGAAATGGGTGCCGGTCAGCGAATGGCACGCCGCCTATCCCGAGCTGATCCGCCAGGTGATCGAGGAATCGGCCGCCAAATACGCAGCCGAGCACTGACGCCATGCCCGCGCTTGTTCTGGAAAACGTCGAGGTGATCTATGACAAGGTCTTCCTTGCCATCAAGGGCGTCTCGCTTGAGGTTGGCGAGGGCGAGATGGTCGCCCTGCTGGGATCGAACGGCGCGGGCAAATCGACGACGCTGAAATCCATCTCGGGGCTCTTGGGCCCCGAGCGTGGGCTGGTCACGCGGGGCGAAATCCGCTGGGGCGACCGGTCGATCCTGAACATGGGGGCGCCCGAACGCGTGGCGGGCGGGCTGGTGCATGTGCTGGAAGGCCGGCGCATCTTCGGCCACCTGACCCCGGACGAAAACCTGGTCGCCGCCTATCGCGGGCGTTCCGTCGCGCGCTTCAACGAGTTGCGCGAACAGGTTTATGCCTATTTCCCGCGTCTCAGGGAACGCATCAAGTCCAAGGCCGGATACCTGTCGGGCGGGGAACAGCAGATGCTGGCCATCGGCCGGGCGCTGATGACGGAACCGAGGCTCATCATGCTGGACGAGCCGTCACTGGGCTTGTCGCCCCTGCTGGTGCAGGAAATCTTCGGCATCATCGGGGAAATCAACGCGCGCGAGGGGCTGTCGGTGCTGCTGGTCGAACAGAATGCCGCCGCCACCCTGGACATCGTTTCCCGCGCCTATCTGATCGAGCAGGGGCAGGTGGTGATGTCGGGGGCGGCCGAGGTGCTGAAGTCGAACCCCGACGTGCAGGACTTCTATCTGGGCGGGGCGGAACATACCGACTACCGCAACGTCAAACACTATCGCCGGCGCAAGCGCTGGCTGGCCTGAGGAAAGCCCATGACCGTCGATCTTGACCACGCCCGCGACACGCGCGAGGGGACCCCGCTTGCCCGCCTGAACGCGCAACTGGCGCGGATGCGCGACACCCAAGCCTTCTGGACGGACCTGCCTGCAATGCCGTTGGACAGCCTGGCCGACCTCGCGCGCCTGCCGGTGCTGCGCAAGTCGGATCTGGTCGAATTGCAGGGCAAGGATGCGCCCTTCGGCGGGCTGACGGGCGGTCCGGTATCCGGGTTGCGGCGGCTGTTCGTGTCGCCCGGCCCGATCTTCGACCCGGAAGGGCGCGGGCCGGACTGGTGGGGATCGGCGGCGGCGCTGTCCGCCGCCGGGGTGCAGGGGGGCGACGTGATCCTCAACACCTTCTCCTATCACCTGACGCCCGCCGCCTTCATCTTCGAGGCCGGGGCCGAGGCCCTGGGCTGCCCGGTCATTCCGGCCGGTCCCGGCAACACCGCCGACCAACTTGTGGCGATCCGGCAATACCGCCCGCGCGTCTATGTGGGCGTGCCGGATTTCCTGAAGATCATCCTGGACAAGGCGGATGAAGGGGGCGTGGACCGGTCCTGCCTTCAGGTGGGCATGGTCACGGGCGCGGCCCTGCCCGACAGCCTGCGTGCCGAACTTTCGTCGCGCGGCGTGGCCGTCAGCCAGTGCTACGGCACCGCCGACCTTGGCATCGTGGCCTATGAGGATGGCGGGCCGGGCATGGTGCTGAATGACAGCGCGATCGTGGAAATCGTCCGCCCCGGCACCGGCGATCCCGTCCCCGACGGCGAGGTGGGCGAGATCGTGGTGACGCGGCTTGACGCCGACTATCCCCTGCTGCGCTTCGCCACGGGCGACATGTCGGCCATCATCCCCGGCGCGACGGGCGCGCGCCGCATCAAGGGCTGGATGGGCCGCGCCGACCAGGCGGCCAAGGTCAAGGGCATGTTCGTGCGCCCCGAACAGATCGCGGCCATCGGCCGCGCGGTCCCGGGCTGCGGGCGCCTGCGCCTGGAAATCAGCCGCAGCGGCGAACAGGACCGGATGCACCTGCTGGCGGAACATCCCGACAGCAGCGCCGCCGCCGCGTTGTCGGAAAGACTGGCCGAGATCACCCGCCTGAAAGGCTCGGTCGAGGTGGTGGCGCCGGGCAGCCTGCCCAATGACGGCCGGGTCATCGCCGACCTGCGATGATTATTCGACCGCCGGCGCCCCGTCCGCCAGCCGCGTCCGGTCCAGCACGCGGACGGCGCTGCGGCCCATTTCGATGATGCCGGCGTCGCGCAATTCGCCCAGCATCTTGTTGACGGTCTGGCGCGAACAGCCGATGACCACGCCAAGCTGCGACTGGCTGATGCGCACCGCATCGTCCGAATCGCCGGTCAACTGGCGCAGGTACAGCCGCATCCGCTGGTCGGCGGTATAGTAATGATCCGCCGTGCGGTTGCGGTTTTCCCGCATCAGCCGGTCGTGCAGCAGCGTGCACAGGTTGGGGATCAGGATCTGCGGCGGGACATGGGTGTAAAGCGCCTTGGCGGGACAGAACAGCACCGTCGTATCGGTCAGGGTGACGCAGCCGGCCGCGCAGGGCCGACCCGACAGGGCCTCGACCTCGCCCAGCATCTCGCCCGCGGTGGCGATGTGGATGATCACCTGATTGCCCGAACTGTCGACATAGCAGACCTCGACCCGGCCCGAGGCGATGAAATAGCTGCCGGTGGTCGGCTCGCCCTGGCGCAGGATGGGGGTCGAGGCCTTCACGAGGCGAGAGGTGCAGGCCGACAGCAGCGCGTATTTCTGGTCCCGTGTCAGACCTGTCAGGATCGGGGCCTGGAACAGATGGGCGAAATCGTGCGGATCAATCATCGCGGACAGGTCCATCGGCAACGGGGCTGAGTGCCAGTAAACCAAAGTGGACCATGAATGGAACGTAAAAATGGCTATCCCGGCCCCAAGGGGCACCGCATCAACATGATGCAACGGGATAGCCGTAACTCGCACTCAACCATAATCTTGCAGCGCACCACGACTGCGCCCTTAGACTGATAGTCCTTTTGTCTGGCACGAAGTGTCAACCAGACGACATTTCCGCCCTCAAAACGCAGTTGTGCAGGAAACTTGCGCGGCAATGCCCGTCGCATTTGTCACAATATCAACATGACCCTGAAATCGTTCACATTGGTCAAGGTGGGTCCGGTCACCACCTGCGCCCCGAGGGCTGCGAAAAACCCGTGCGCATCGTTCCGGTCCAGCGCAAGCCTGGCTTGGGCGGGGGGGATCGACGTCAAGGTCCGGGGCGAAATCAGCGCCCCCGCGACATCCGCCGCGCCATCCACCCCATCGGTGTCGCAGGCCAGGGCATGAAGATTCGGCGCGCCGTCCAGGGCCAGGGCCAGGGCCAGGCAATATTCGGCATTCGGCCCGCCCAGGCCGTCGCCCCGGCGGGTCACGGTCAGTTCACCCCCCGACAGGATCACCAGGGGCGAATCGCCCGGCCGGCGCGCGGCCTGTCGCGCCAGGGCCAGCCGGGCATGATCCGCCGCCACCTCCCTCGCCTCGCCTTCCAGCGAATCGCCCAGGGTTTCGACCGCGCAGCCCAGGTCGCGGGCCAGGTCGGCGGCGGCTTGCAGCGATTGGGCGGGGGCGGCGATGATGCGGTTTTCGACCCGCGACAGGCGCGGATCGCCGGGCGGGACCACCCCGCTGCCCCCTTCCAGAACGCGGGCCAGGCTTGGCGACTGCGGGATGCCCCAGCGATCCAGCACCGCGCGGGCGTCAGCAGGGGTGGACGGATCGCCGACCGTCGGCCCCGATCCGATCACCCCCGGATCGTCGCCCGGCACGTCGGAAATCATCAGCGTCAGCATCCGCGCGGGCCATGCGGCGGCGGCCAGTTGCCCGCCCTTCACGCGGGACAGATGCTTGCGCACCGTGTTCATGGCCCCGATCGGCGCCCCCGAAGCCAACAGCGCGGCATTCACCGCCTGCTTTTCCGCCAGGGTCAGGCCCTGGGCCGGGGCGCACAGCAGCGCCGAGGCTCCGCCCGAGATCAGCGCCAGCACAAAGTCGTCCTGCCCCAGGCCGTCCAGCAGCGACAGCATCCGCAGCGTGGCCTGCGCGCCCGCCTCATCGGGGACGGGATGGGAAGCCTCGACGATCTCGATGCCCTGGCAAGGGCGGGCATGGCCATGGCGGGTGATGACCAGGCCTTCGCAGGGCCCCCAGGCGGCTTCCACGGCCTCGGCCATGCGCGCGCTGGCCTTGCCCGCGCCGACGACCACGACCCGGCCGGACGGCCTGGGCGGCAGATGGGCCGCCAGCATCCGCATGGGATCGGCGGCCTGGACGGCGCGGTCGAACAGGCCGCGCAGGAAGGCGGCGGGATCGGTCACGGGGTTCATCGTCTTTGCCCCAAACCCCCGCCGGACTGACGGCGGCGGGCGGTTTCGTCATGGGCCTGCGATTCGGCGATGTCGCGGGCGGCCTTGCGGACATAGGCCAGATGCGCATGGGCAGCGCTCCGGGCGGCATCGGGATCGCCCGACAGGATCGCCAGGCCGATGGCGCGGTGCTGGTCGCGCAGATGGTCGCGGATCCGGTGCAAGGTGAACATCCGCCCCCTGTTCCGCGCCACGTTGCTGCGCAGGTTGCCCGACAGCGCCCGCATGATCTGCAAAAGGACAAGGTTGTGGCTCGCCTCATAGATCGCCTGGTGCAGGGCGGCGTCGGCCTCGGCCTCGTCGGCGGGATTGGCGGCGGCATGGGCGGCCTCGATCGCGTCAAGGGCTGCGGCAATGCGATCGCGATCCAGTTCCGTGGCCCGCAGCGCGGCCAGCCCCGCCGCGTGGCTTTCGACCACGTCCCGGAAATCCAGGTAATCGTCCTCGACTTCGGGGTGGTCGGCCAGAAGCGCGATCAGCGGGTCGGTGATCGCCGCCCGGCCCAAGGCCGCCACCCGCAACCCGCGTCCCTTTTCGCCCGTCAGCAGCCCCCGATCCTGCAGGATCCGCAGCCCGTCCCGCAGCGTCGGACGCGACACGTTCAGCCGCGCCGCAAGATCGCGTTCCGGCAGAAGCCCTTCGTCGGGGGCCAGCGATCCTTCAAGGATCAGCGTCTCGATATGCCGCGCCACGGCCTCGGCCGCGCGTTCGGGGCGGATGGAAAAGTCGGTCATGGCAAGAACCCTAGTGTCGCGCCCATTTCATCGCAATTGACAGGCTTGGTCAATTTATTTTACCAAGGCCCGAACACGGAGGCAAAGCCATGTCCATCGCCATGCCGACACCCGATGCGGGGGTCATCGCCCGGGGTCCGCAGATCGTCGCCGCCCTGCGCGCCGTCCTGCCCCCGGACGCGGTGATCGACGATCCCCAGGAAACCCGCGCCTATGAATGCGACGCGCTGACGGCATACCGTTGCCCGCCGCTGGCCGTGGTCCTGCCGCGCAGCACGGCCGAGGTCGCGGCCGCCATGCGCATCTGCGGCCAGATGGGCGTGCCGGTGGTCCCGCGCGGGGCGGGCACCTCGCTTGCGGGGGGCGCGCTGCCCACGGCAGATTGCGTGATCCTGGGCACCATGCGCCTGCGCGAGGTGCTGGAGATCGACACGGACAACCGCTTCATCCGCGTCCAGACCGGCGTGACCAACCTGTCGGTCAGCGCGGAACTGGAACCATACGGCTTCTTCTATGCGCCCGACCCGTCCTCGCAACTGGCCTGCACCATTGCGGGCAATATCGCGATGAACTCGGGCGGGGCGCATTGCCTGAAATACGGGGTCACCACCAACAACCTTCTGGGCGCGACCGTGGTCCTGACGACCGGAGAGGTCGTGGAACTGGGCGGGCCGGAACTTGGCCCTGCGGGCCTGGACCTGCTGGGCGTGCTGTGCGGGTCCGAAGGCCAGCTTGGCGTCGTGACCGAGGCGACCCTGCGCATCCTGCCCCGCCCCGAAGGCGCGCGGCCCGTGCTGATCGGCTTCGATTCCCCCGAGGTCGCGGGCGAATGCGTGGCCAACATCATCCGGTCCGGCGTGCTGCCGGTCGCCATCGAATACATGGACGAACCCTGCCTGCGCGCGGTCGAGGCCTTCGCCAAGGCCGGATACCCCGATTGCCCCGCCGTCCTGATCGTCGAGGTCGAGGGGTCCAAGGCCGAGATCGACGACCAGATCGCCCGCATTCGCGCCATCGCCGACGCCCTGAACCCCGTCGAGTTCCGCGAAAGCCGCAATGCCGACGAGGCGCTGGCGATCTGGAAGGGCCGCAAGTCGGCCTTCGGCGCGATGGGGCGCTTGGGCGACTACATCTGCCTGGACGGCACCGTTCCCGTGGGCCAGTTGCCCTATACCCTGCGCCGAATCGGCGAACTGTCCCGCCAGCACGGGCTGGAGGTCGCGAATGTCTTTCACGCGGGCGACGGCAACATGCATCCTCTGATCCTGTTCAACGCCAACAAGCCCGGCGACCTGGCCCGGGCCGAGGCCTTCGGCTTCGACATCCTGCGCCTGTGCGTCGAGGTCGGCGGCTGCCTGACCGGCGAACATGGCGTGGGCGTGGAAAAGCGCGACCTGATGGGGGACCAGTATGCGCCCGACGACCTGGCGATCCAGATGCAGGTGAAGGATGTCTTCGACCCCGGCTGGCTTCTGAACCCCGCCAAGGTCTTTCCGCTGGACGCCAGCGCCGCCCACCGCGCGAGGGCTGCGGAATGAGCGTCGCCCTGGATCTTGCCCCCGCGACCGAGGCCGAAGTCGCGGAAGTCCTGGCCGATTGCCATGCCCGGCGCACCCCCCTGCGCCTCACGGGCGGCGGCACGCGGGTCGAAAACCGCGCGGCCGGCGAAACCCTGTCGCTGTCGCGCCTGTCCGGCGTCGTGACCTATTCCCCGGGCGAGATGACGCTGATCGCCCGTCCCGGCACACCATTGCCCGAGATCGAACGGATGCTGGCCGCGGAAGGCCAGGCCCTGGCCTTCGAGCCGCCCGACATGCGCCCCGTCCTGGGGGGCAACGGCACGCCCACCCTGGGCGGCACCGTCGCCGCCAATGCCAGCGGCCCGCGCCGCCTTCTGGTCGGGGCCTGCCGCGATCACCTGCTGGGGGTGCGTTTTGTCGATGGTCGCGGACGCATCCTGAAGAACGGCGGACGGGTGATGAAGAACGTCACCGGCCTGGATCTGTCCAAGCTGCTGGCCGGATCGCACGGCACCCTCGCCGTCCTGACCGAGGTGGTGCTGAAGACCCTGCCGCTGCTGCCCGCCCGCACGACCCTGGCCTTTCCCGGCGTGACCGAGGACATCGCCCTGCGCATCTTCACGACGGCTTTGTCCACCCCCTATGAGGTGTCGGGCGCGGCCCATGTCGGCGGCGCGGCCTATCTGCGGATCGAGGGGCTGGATGGCCAGCTTGCCTATCGCCGCGACCGTCTGCTGGCCCTGCTGGCGGACCACCGCCCCGAGGTGATGGACGAGGCCCCTTGGCAAGCCATCCGCGACGTGGCGCATTTCGCCGGCGGCGGCCCGCTGTGGCGGATCCTGTGCAAGCCCAGTGATGCGCCCGGCCTTTGCGACCGCTTGCGGAGAATGGGCGGGGACTGCTCGCTGGACTGGGGGGGCGGCCTGATCTGGTATCATGGCCCCGGCAACCCGCGCGCCCTTGCCCCCTATGCCACGCTGGTCCGCCGCGAGGGCGCGGAAGGCCCGGCCTTCCCGCCGCTGCCCCCTGCCGTCGCGCGGCTTCAGGACGGGCTGCGCCGCAGCTTCGACCCGGCGGGCATCCTCAACCCCGGCCTGATGGACGCTTAAGATGCAAACGACCTTTACCGCCCAGCAACTGGCCGATCCACTGACCGCGCGGTCGAACGAGATCCTGCGGACCTGCGTCCATTGCGGTTTCTGCACGGCGACCTGCCCCACCTACAAGGTGCTAGGGGACGAATTGGACAGCCCGCGCGGGCGGATCTATCTGATCAAGGACATGCTGGAAAACAGCCGCGTGCCCGATGCCAAAACCGTCCAGCATATCGACCGCTGCCTGTCCTGCCTGTCCTGCATGACCACCTGCCCGTCGGGCGTGCATTACATGCACCTGGTCGATCACGCGCGGGAATATATCGAGGCGAACTATCGCCGCCCCCTGCCCGACCGGCTGCTGCGCTGGATGCTGGCCAAGATCCTGCCCTATCCCGGCCGCTTCCGGCTGGCGCTGCGTGGCGCGAAACTGGGCCGTCCCTTCCGCCGCCTGCTGCCCGACCCCCGGCTGCGCGCGATGCTGGACATGGCCCCCCGCGACATCCCGCCGCCCAGCCTGAACGACCGTCCGCAGGTCTTCGCGGCCCAAGGCGCCCGCCGCAAGCGGGTGGCGCTGCTGGTGGGCTGCGCGCAGCGGGCGCTGAACACCGACATCAACGACGCCACCATCCGCCTGCTGCGCCGCCATGGCTGCGAGGTGGTGATCCCCAAGGGCCTCGGCTGCTGCGGCGCGCTGACCCATCACATGGGCCGCACCGACGAAAGCCATGCCATGGCCGCGGCCAACATCCGCGCGGTCATGGCCGAGGTGAAGGGCGACGGCCTGGACGCAGTGGTCATCAATACCTCGGGCTGCGGGACCACGGTCAAGGATTACGGCCACATGTTCGCGGGCGATCCGCTGGAAGCCGACGCGGCGCGCGTGGCCGGTCTGGCCCGCGACATCACCGAGGTCATGGCCGACCTGGGCCTGTCGGACGCGACCCATGCCGCACCCCTGCGCGTCGGCTATCACGCCGCCTGTTCGCTGCAGCACGGACAGCAGATCAAGGCCACGCCCAAGGAATTGCTGGCCGATGCCGGCTTCACCGTGCTGGAACCGAAGGACAGCCATATTTGCTGCGGATCGGCGGGCACCTATAACCTGATGCAGCCCGCGATCAGCGCCGAGTTGAAGGCCCGCAAGGTCGCCACGCTGGAGGCCATCCGCCCGCAGGTCATCAGCGCCGGGAACATTGGCTGCATGATGCAGATCGGGTCGGGCACGGGCGTGCCGGTCGTCCATACCGCCGAACTGCTGGACTGGGCCACCGGCGGTCCGCGGCCCCGGGCCTTGCAGGGCATGGACATGTTGCAGCCGGGATAATGGTATAGAATTTCTGTCGGGAATCCTTGACGCGAAGCGCAGGATCGGGTGAATGCTGACCCGTCCAACAATCGCTCAGCGGCTTCCAGCAGGTTCCCCATGTCCGGTCTGTCCCGATCCCTTTTCCTGGCAAGCGTCAGCGCGCTTGCTCTGGCCTGTCCCGCCCTGGCGCAGGATGCCGCCGCACCTGCCGACGATTCGGTTTTCGTGCTGGGCGACATCACGCTGACCGTGGATGACGTCGCAGGCTATTTCGCCAACGGCGCGCAGGCCACCAAATCCGCGCTGCCGATCAGCGAGGCGCAGCAATCCATCAGCGTCGTGACCGAGGAGCAGATCACCGAGCAAGATTCCGAGAACCTGGGCGAGGCGCTGAACTATTCCACCGGCGTGCTGGGCCAGCCCTTCGGCAACGACCCGCGGTTCAACAACCCGACCCTGCGGGGCTTTCCCGGCGAACGCGCGCAGTATGTGAACGGCTTGCGCCAGGGCCGCCTGTTCGGCGCCGTCGATTACGAAACCTACGGGATGCAGCAGGTCGAGGTTCTGCGCGGGCCCTCGTCGTCGCTTTATGGGTCCGGCTCGCCCGCGGGGATCATCAACCAGGTCCAGAAGCGCGCCCAGTCCACCGATTTCGGCGAGATCGGGCTGGGCCTGGACAGCGACAAAGGCAAGCAGCTGTTCTTCGATGTGAACCGTGCCCCCAATGCGGATCTGTCCTGGCGCCTGACCGGGACGGGACGCGACATCCGCACCCAGGTCGATGACCTGGACAACAAGCGCGGCTATCTGGCGGGTGCGGTCCGCTGGACCCCGGACGAGGCGACGACGATCGACTTCCTGTCGTCCTTCACCAAGGATTCGCCGATCACGCCGGTGGGCGTGCCCTATGCGCTGGCGCAATCGGGCGATCTGGACGACCTGCGCGACCTCAACGCAAGCGAGCCGGACTTCGACGACAGCGATCGCAGGCTGTTCACCCTGGGGGTCGAGGTCAGCCACGAACTGGCGAATGGCTGGACCCTGTCACAGGGCGTGCGCTACGAGGACTTTGACTGGAACTACGACGCGACCTCCTGCGCCTTCTTCTGTCCGTTGAACGCGGACGGCACCTTCGACCGCACCACCATCCGCCAGAGCGAGGACAGCCGGACCATCAGCGCCGACACCCGCCTGTCGGGCGAGATCGTGACGGGCGCGGCCACCCATCAGGTGCTGCTTGGGCTGGACGTGCAGAAATACGATTCGGAAGACTTCACCATCTTCGGCACGGCGGCGCCGCTGGATCCGTCGAACCCGGTGTACAATCCCGATGCCGTGACGCTGGACGGTTTCGCAGGCGGGCGCGACATCACCTTCAAGCAGATCGGCCTTTACGCCCAGGACGAGGTGTCTCTAGGCAACTGGCGCGGATCGGCAGGCATCCGCTATGACCGGGCGGAACAGGACGGCCTGTCCTATGGGTCGGATTCGAGCTTTGACGACAGCCAGGTGACGGGGCGGCTGGGCCTTGGCTATGCCTTCGCCAACGGGCTTCTGCCCTATGCCAGCTATTCGACCTCGTTCGAGCCGCTGCCGGGCACCGACATCGAGGGCGCGGCCCTGCAACCGACTGAAGGCAAGCAGTGGGAGGTCGGCCTGAAATACAGCCCCGCCGCCTTTGACGGGCTGTTCACCGCCGCCATCTACGACCTGCGCCAGACCAACCTGACCCGCCCGGTGTCCGAGCAGATCGGCGGCGAAATCCGCAGCGGCCTTCGCCAGATCGGCGAGGCCAGGTCACGCGGGCTGGAACTGTCGGCCATCGCCACGGTTGCCGAGGGCTGGGACGTGCAAGCCAGCTATGCCTATAACGACACCGAACAGCTTGAAGGCGACAACGAGGGCAATGCCCTGCCCAACGCCCCCAAGCACCTTGCCAGCCTGTGGGTGATGCGCGATTTCGGCAACGGCATCCGCGCGGGCGGCGGCATCCGCCATGTGGGCGAACGCTTCGGGGACGAGGCCAATGCCCTGGAACTGGACAGCCAGACCCTGGTGGATCTGGGCGCCAGCTATACCCGCGGCAATGTCGAGGCTGCGCTGAACGTCTCGAACCTGACCGACAAGGCCTATGTCGCAAGCTGTTCCAATTTCGGCTGTTTCTTCGGCGAAGGCCGCACCCTGTCGGCGACGGTCAAGTACACATGGTGACGGGCGGGGGCATCATGCCCTCGCGTCGTGCGATCCTGTCCGCCGCCGGGGCATTCCTGGCGGCGGGTTTGCCTTTGCGGGCGGCCCCATCCGCGCCACGTCTGGCAGCCATCGACTGGGCGATGCTGGAAACGGCAACGGCCATCGGCCACATGCCGGTCGCCGCCGCCGAACTGGTCCGCTTCCGCGCCGATGTGATCACGCCCGCGATTCCCCCAGATGTAACCGACCTGGGCCTGCGCGGCGCCCCGAACTTCGAGCTGCTGCAGCTGGTCCGGCCGGACCTGATCCTGTCCTCGCCCTTCTACACCCATTACGAGGATCGGCTGCGCCAGGTCGCCCCGGTCCTGTCCCTGCCCTTCTTCGTGCCTGGCGAACCGCCCCTGCCCAAGGCCCTTGCCGCGCTGACGGCCTTGGCAGACGCTATCGGCGATCCGGCCGCGAGCGCGCGTGCCAGGGCAGAAACCGAGGCCACCCTGGACAGCCTTGCCGCGCGGCTGGCGCCCTTCCGCGACAGGCCGGTGGCCCTGGTCAATATCGGTGACGGGCGTCACATGCGGGTCTTCGGTTTCGACAGCCTGTTCGGCAGCACCCTGGACCGGCTGGGCCTGCGCAATGCCTGGGCCGGCGACACCGCCTTCAGCTTCCTTGCCCCCGTTCCGCTGGAGCGTCTGGCGGACATGCCCGATGCCCGGCTGGTCAATATCGGCACCCTGCCCCCTGCGGCCGACCGCGCCCTGTCGCGCAGCATCCTGTGGCGCGCCCTGCCCCCGGTGGCCCAGGGGCGGACCCATCTGCTGTCTGATGTCAACGCCTTCGGCGCCGTTCCTGCCGCGTTGCGCTTTGCCACGCTGCTGGCACAGGCCTTCGAAACAGGGCCAAAGGCCATCGCATGACCGCGCGGTTGCTGCCCCTTGCCCTGCTGGCATCGGCCCTGTGGCTGTGGGCGGCGCTGCATCTGCTGCCCTTGGCCCAATGGCCCGCCTGGCCGCTGGATCCGGCACGGATGGACATTCCGCAGATCCTGCTGGGTTTCGGGCTGATGCCGCGCGGCATCGTCGCCCTGCTGGCAGGCGCGGCCCTGGGCCTGTCGGGCGCGATGCTGCAGGTCGTCCTGCGCAACCCCGTGGCCGACCCGACCACGCTGGGGATCTCGGCCGGGGCGCAACTGGCGCTAGTGACGGCCACGATCATGGCCTCTGGCCTGTTGCAGGAAGGACGCTGGCCGGTGGCCCTGGCGGGTGCGGGACTGGCGGCCGGGCTGGTCCTGCTGATCGGCGCGCGGCGGGCCTTTGCGCCGGTGACGATGGTGATCGCGGGGATGCTGGTCGGCATGACCGCCAGCGCGGTGGCCACGGCCATGACGCTGGCGCAGGGCGAATACCTGCTGTCGCTGGTGATCTGGAACGGCGGTTCGCTGGTCCAGCAGGACTGGTCGGGGGTGCGGGCGCTAGCGGCGGTGCTGGCCTTCGGCGCCGCAGCGGCGGCCCTGCTGGCGCGTCCCCTGCGCGTGCTGTCGCTGGGCACCGAGGGCGCGCAGGGCCTGGGCCTGAACGTGGCCGCGGTGCGCCTTCTGGCCGTCGGCGTGGCGGTGATCCTGGCCGCCGCCGTGTCCGCCGAACTGGGGCTGGTCGCCTTCGTGGGCCTGGCCGCGCCCGCCTTGGCACGATCGATGGGCGCTGTGTCGATCCCGCGCCTGCTGGCCCTGTCGCCGCTGGTCGGCGCGCTGATCCTGTCGGTTTGCGACGGGCTGGTGCTGCTGGTGGCAGGCCAGGTGGGCGAGATGTTTCCGACCGGCGCGCTGACCGGCCTGATCGGCGGGCCGCTGCTGATCTGGCTGTTGCCGCGCCTGCGCGGATCGACCCCGCCCGGAACCGAACGCGCCGAAGGCCCCGCGCCGCGCCGCGAACGACCCGCGCCGCTGCTGATCGGGCTGGCGGTGTCGCTGGTCGTTGCCGCCCTTGTGCTGGTCTGGATCGGCCGGGTGCCGGGCGGATGGGCGGTGCTGGACGCCCAAAGCTTCGCGGCCTTTCTGCCCATGCGCCTGCCGCGCCTGATCGCGGCGGCATCCGCCGGTGCGGCCCTGGCGATCGCGGGCGCGATCCTGCAACGGCTGACGGCGAACCCGCTGGCCTCGCCCGAGGTGCTGGGCGTTTCGGGCGGCGCGGCCATGGGCTATGCGGGCGTGGTCTATCTGGTGGCGGCGCCCACGGCTGCCGCGCTGACGGCGGGCACGATGGCCGGGGGCGCGCTGGCCTTGATCCTGATTGCGGCCTTCGTCAGCCGCCGCGACATGCCCGCCGAACGCGTGCTGCTGGCGGGGATTGCGGTGTCGGCTCTGGCCTCGGCGCTGCTGTCGGCGGCGATGGCCGTGGGCGATGCGCGGTCCTTCCAGATCCTTGCCTGGCTGTCGGGGTCCTCCTCGGCCGTCACCATGCCGGGCGCGCTGGCGCTGGCGGCGGTGGCGGCGGTGCTGTGGACCGGGGCGCTTGCCGCGCGACGCTGGCTGGCGGTGCTGCCGCTTGGCGCCGGCGTCGCGGGCGGGCTTGGCCTGCCGCTGCGACCGGCGCGGATGGTGCTGATCGCATTGGCCGGGATGGCCACCGGCGCGGCGACCGTGCTGGTCGGCCCCTTGTCCTTCGTGGGCCTGATGGCCCCGCACATGGCCCGTCGCCTGGGCCTTGCCCGACCCGGCGATCACGTCACGGGTGCCGCGCTGATCGGGGCGGGGCTGATGCTGGCCGCCGATTTCGGGGCGCGGATGGCGGGCTTTCCCTATGAACTGCCGCTGGGGCTGTTCGCGTCCCTGATCGGCGCGCCCTGGCTGATCTGGCTGATGATGAGACCGCAGCGATGAGCCTTTTTTCCATCACCGACCTGAGCGTCGATGTCCCCGACCGCCGGTTGCTGCACGGGTTGACGCTGGACCTGCCGCCGGGCCGGATGATCGCGCTGATCGGCCATAACGGATCGGGCAAATCCACGCTGCTGAAGGTGCTGGCCCGGCAGATGACGGCCAGCGGCGGCCGTGTCGCCTTCGAAGGCAGGGCCCTGGCCGACTGGCGCGCGCGCGATTACGCCCGCCGCCTGGCCTTCCTGCCCCAGCACCCCCCTGCCGCCGAGGGCATGACCGTGCGCGAGCTTGTGGCCCTTGGCCGCTATCCCTGGCACGGCGCGCTTGGCCGGTTCGGTCCCGATGACCACGCCGCCGTCGCCCGCGCCATGGCCGAATGCGGCGTGACCCCCTTTGCCGACCGCCTGGTCGATACCCTGTCGGGCGGCGAACGCCAGCGTGCCTGGCTGGCGATGATGGTCGCGCAAGAAGCGGGAACCCTGCTTCTGGACGAGCCGATCAGCGCGCTGGACATCGCCCACCAGGTCGAGGTTCTGGCGCTTGTCCGCCGCATGTGCCATGAGGCGAACCGCAGCGCCGTGATCGTCCTGCACGAGGTCAACATGGCCGCCCGGTTCTGCGACCATGTCGTCGCGCTGAAGGCCGGGTGCCTGGCCTTGCAGGGCGGCCCCGCCGACCTGATGCGGCCTGACGCGCTGCAAGATATCTATGGCCTGCCCATGCAGGTGCTGACACGCCCGGATGGCAGCCCGGTTGCCATTCCCGCCTGAAGGAAACAACCGATGCTGCGCCAGTTCTTTTCCTATTACCGTCCCTTCATGGGGCTGTTCTGGCTGGATTTCGGCTGCGCGGTGCTGTCGGGCCTGCTGGAACTGGCCTTCCCGCTTGCCGTGACGGCCTTCATCGACCACCTGCTGCCGCAGGGCGACTGGACGCTGACGGTCGCCGCCGCCGTCGGATTGCTGGTGCTTTATGCGGTCAACGCGGGCCTGCTGACCGTGGTGATCTATTGGGGCCACAAGCTGGGCATCAACATCGAGACCGAAATGCGGGCCCGCGCCTTCGATCACCTGACGCGGCTGTCATGGCGGTGGTACGACCGGGCGCGGACCGGCAAGCTGGTCGCCCGCGTGACCCGCGACCTGGAAGAAATCGGCGAAGTCGCCCATCACGGCCCCGAGGACGCCTTCATCGCGATCATGACCTTCGTGGGCGCCTTCGCCCTGATGTTCTGGGTCAACCCGCAGCTTGCGGTGATCGTGGCGCTGATCGTGCCGGCGATGCTGGCCATCGTGATCGTCTATGGCGGGCGCATGACGCAGACCTGGCGCGACATCTATTCCCGCGTGGGCGACTTCAACGTCCGGCTGGAGGAAGCCTTGGGCGGCGTCCGCGTGGTCCAGGCCTTCGGCAACGAGGCGCATGAGAACCACCTGTTCGCCGCCGACAACGCCCGGTACCGCCAGGCCAAGCTGGACGCCTATCGCGTGATGGCGGCGTCGAACGCCCTGCAATACATGGGGCTGCGGCTGGTGCAGGTGGTCGTCATGGTGGTGGGCGCGGGCTTCGTGCTGTCGGGCGAACTGACCACCGGCGGCTTCGTCGGCTTCCTTTTGCTGGTCGGCGTCTTCTATCGCCCGCTGGAAAAGATCGCCGCCGTGATCGAGACCTATCCGCGCGGCATCGCCGGGTTCCGCCGTTATCAGGAACTGCTGGCGACCGACCCCGAGATCGCCGACGCCCCGGACGCCATCGAGGCCCCGGCCCTGCGCGGCGACATCCGTTTCGAGAACGTGGGCTTCGCCTATGAGGAAGGCCGCACCATCCTGGACGGCATCGACCTGACCGTCCGCGCAGGCGAAACCGTGGCCTTCGTGGGGCCGTCGGGCGCGGGCAAGACCACGCTGCTGGCGCTGCTGCCCCGCTTCTATGAACCGACGCAGGGCCGGATCACCGTGGACGGGCTGGCGCTTGCCGACATGCGGCTGAACAGCCTGCGCCGTCAGATCGGGCTGGTCAGCCAGGACGTGTTCCTGTTCGGCGGCACCCTGCGCGAGAACATCGGCTATGGCCGGCTGGGCGCCACCGATGACGATATCCGCCAGGCGGCGGCGCAGGCGCAACTGACCCAGATGATCGAAGGCCTGCCCGACGGGTTGGACACGATCGTCGGCGAACGCGGGGTGATGCTGTCGGGCGGGCAGAAGCAGCGCGTGGCCATCGCCCGCGCCTTCCTGAAGAACCCGCCGATCCTGATCCTGGACGAGGCGACAAGCGCGCTTGACAGCCAGACGGAACGGGAAATCCAGACGGCGCTGGATGCGCTTGCGGTGGGGCGCACGACCCTGGTGATCGCGCATCGCCTGGGCACGATCCGCAACGCCGACCGCATCGTCGTCATGCAGGCGGGCCGGATCGCCGAAATCGGCAGCCATGCCGACCTGATCGCCAGGGGCGGCATCTATGCCGCATTGGCGGCCTAGCCCCAATAGGCCGCCGTAGTGAAGGCCTTGCGGGCCATGCCGCGGGCCAGAAGGTGCTTGCGGGCCTGGCGGGCCTGCCCGGCCTCGGCCGCGAACCAGACAAAGTCCCCCTGCCCCGGATCGGCCGAAGCCAGGGCCGCCAGCAGGTCGTCGCAGCGCGTCACGCGCGGGTCGGCGGCCAGCGGGCCAAGGTCGGGATAACCGGCGCGGACATGGGCCGTCACCTCGCCCCGCGCCAGATCCAGCATCCGCGCGATGGCAGGCAGCGCGGTTTCGTCCCCGAACAGGTGCAGGCGCTCCGCCTCGGGGCACCAGCCGCCGCCGGGGCCGATGATGCCGACTTCTGCCCCCTCGGGCCCGGACAGCGCCCAGTCGCAGGTCGGACTGCCCGCATGGCGGAAGATGTCGAAATCAACCCAGTCCTCGGCCTGGGCCGCCACCGTATAGACCGGCCGGTGAAGCGCATCGGGTCCTTCGGGCCATTCGGTCCGGCCCGAGGCGCCGATGCGCGGCCAGACCGCCGCCCGGCCCCTGGGCGGCAACAGCAGGCGGAAATGCAGGCTGCCCATGCCGAACCGCGCCGCATCCGGCCCGGCTATCCGCACCCGGATGAAGCCGGGGGTCCGCCGCGTCACCGACCGAACGCGCATCAGGGACAGGCCGGGCGCCAGCGCGCCCGCATCCACGCGGTCCCAGGCAACCTCCAGCCCGGCTTCGGCGAACAGTTCGGTGGCGCTGTCCTGAAGCGAACCGATCAGCCGCTTTTCGGGCGCGCTGAGTTCGACGCGCAGGTCGTCCCCGCCCGGCACCAGCCGCAATTCGCAACCCCAGACGAACATGCTCAGCGCCTCGGGCGTTTCCACCAGCGGCACCTCCCAGGCGGCGGCGCGGGCCTTCAGCGCGGCCGCGGCTGCGCCGGATGCGCGGGGGATGGTCCCGAAATTGCGGTGGCTGCGCAGTTGCGACATGAAGCAGACCTTTCCAAGGATGGGCTTTTCCTATACTGAACCAATTCAGTCAACAATATGGAAACCGTCCGCCCGCATGAGCTTTCTGCACAGGATGACCTGCCGGACCGAAGGCATCCGGGCGACCGTCCCGGTCCGCTGGCGCGCGCTTGACGGCATGGTCGGCGTCTTCTGGCAGGCCGAGGGGCAGGCGGGCGCCAAGGGCTATTACCTGTCGCCGGATCCGCGCATCGTGCTGTTCCTGGACGACGTGTCGTCCCATATCATGATCTCGGACCGCGAGGGCACGGCCCCGGCCCAGGGTCGGCCGATGCTGCGCGCGATCTATGTCCCGGCGGGCCAGCCGCTGTGGTCCGGCTTCACGGGCAGCCATCGATTCGCGCATCTGGACTTGCATGTCCATCGCGACCGCCTGCTGCGCTTCCTGTCACCGTCGCTGGGTGCATCGGATGCCCTGTCCATCCTGCGCCGCCCGGTCGAACTGCAGGACGCCCCCGCCCTGGCCACGCTGGCGGGGCTGCTGGTGGACGAGGTGACCCGCCCCAGCCGCCATGGGGCCTTTGCGGAAAGCCTGGTGGGCAGCATTGCGACTGGGCTTCTGGACATTCCCGCCGCCGTCGCTGCCCCGGCCTCGGGCGGGCTGACGCCCGCGCAGATGCGCAGGCTGGCGGCGGCCCTGAAGGCGCGGCCCGACCGGCGCATGACCGTGGCCGACATGGCGGCGACAGTGGGACTGTCGGAAAGCTGGTTCGCGGCGGTCTTCAAGCAGACCACGGGCCAGACACCGCTGCAATGGCAACGGGGCCAGCGGATTGACCAGGCGCAGCGCCTGCTGGCGGAAAGCAGCCTGACCGTGGCCGATGTCGCGGCGCAGCTGGGCTTTTCCGATCAGGCGCACCTGACGCGCGCCTTCCGGCAGGTGGCGGGGGAAACACCCGCCGCCTGGCGGCGGCGGATGCGGCTGGCAGGCTGACACGCCCTAGAAGCTGTGGCGCAGGGTCACCGCGACTTCCCGGCCGGGGTTATAGTAATCCGCCGTGCCGCGCCCCACGACATGCTGTTCGTCCAGCACGTTGCTGACATTGACGGCCAGGTTGGTGTTGTCCTGCACCTGGTAATTGAACGCCGCGTCCAGCGTGATCGAGGGATCGGCCCGGCCCGTATCGTTCGAGATCGCGAAGTAATACGACCCGACATAGCGCGCACCCAGGCCGAAGGTCATGTCGCCGCGCGTCTGGGTGCCCGGCAGGGTATAGTTCACCCACAGCGACGCCATGTGGTTCGGCACGTCGCTGAACTCGTTTCCTTCCACGTCCACGCCCCGGATCGGACCCGACCGCAGCACCTCGGATTCCATATAGGAATAGGACGCGATCACATCGACATTGCCGGCCAGTTCCGCCTTGCCTTCCAGGTCGAACCCGCGCACGCGCTGTTCGCCCACCAGTTCGCGGGTGATGTTCCCGCCGGGCTGGACCACGGCCACGGTGACGTTGTTCTTGCGCAGATCATAGATCGAAGCCGAGATCAGCGCGTTCGTCCCGGCAGGCTGGTATTTCGCGCCCAGTTCGACCTGTTCGCCCCGTTCCGGCTCCACGCCGATGGTCGGAGGCGCCACGGATTCGACATAGCTGACATAGGTCGAGATCTCACTGTTGATCTTCCAGGTCAGCGCCCCCCGGACCGAGGTTTCCGCAAAATCGTCGCCGGACCGCACGCCGTTCAGCGTTTCCTCGATGTCCAGCCGGTCGTGGCGCAGGCCCAGTGTCGCGATGATGCGATCATCGAAGGACAGGTTCTGCTGCACGAACAGTGATCGGGTGCTGTATTCGTTGTCGCGCAGTTCATAGGGCGTCAGGTTGGTAGGGGCGCCTGCATAGACAGGGTCAGCGATGTCGATCGGGTCAATCGCGCGACCGACGAGGTTTCCGTTGTCATCAAAAATGGGCCCGAAGTAGAACGGCGAACCGCTGGTCGAGGCGTTACGAAACTCCAGCCCGGCCAGGGTGCTGCTGTCGAAACGCTCAAAGCTGCGGTCATATTGCAGGATGACGTTGCCGATCAGTTCCTCCGCAGTGTTTTCGCCGCCGAAATAGGCGCGCTCGACCGAGTTGCCGGTCCGCAGGCTGTCGAGCAGATAGACATAGCCGAAGTCGCTTTTCAGGTCGCTGTAGCGCAGGTTCGCGCGCAGGTTCAGGCCGTTTTCGAAGTCATGTTCCAAAAGGCCGGTGATGCTGGCGCGCTCGACGTTCTGATAGTTGAAATCCGGCTCGCCGAAGAAATCGCTGCGGTCGTATTCGCGGTCCAGCGGATAGCCGCCGCTGTTCGGGGTGTTCTCGCGCTTGAGATAGTCGGCGATCACGCTCAGCGTGGTGGCGGCGCCCGGCTGCCAGGACAACCCGCCCATCAGAAAGCGCGAATCGTTGCGGGAATGGTCGTAATCGCGTTCGCCGTCCTGGACCTTGCCGGTCAGGCGATAGGCGAGCGTCCCTTCGGCGTCCAGCACATCGCCCGCGTCGAACCCGTATTCGGCGTTGCGGGGCGATCCGAGGGATCCGTAAACCTCGCCGAACCGTTCGAAGCGGGGCTGCTTGGTCACGAAGTTGATCGTCCCGCCCGGATCGGACGTCCCGAACAGGGTCGAGTTGCCGCCCCGGATCACCTCGGTCCGCTCGAAGGCATAGGGTTCCTCGCGCACGCTGCGCATGGATCCCAGGGTCAGGCCGTCGCGATAGGTGGTGGCCTGGAAGCCGCGGACCAGGACATAGTCGTTGCGGTCGTCAGTGCCATAGTAATCGGTATGGATGCCGGCGGAATAGCTCAGCACCTCCTCCAGCGTGTCTGCGTCGCGGTCGCGGATTTCCTTTTCGGTGACGACGGACACCGATGCGGGCGTGTCCAGGATGCTGGTCGCGACCTTGCCGCCGGTCCACAACTCCTGGGCGACGATGGAATTCGCGTCGTCATCGGCCTGGGCGTCCGCATTGATCAGGATCGGCGACAGGCGATACGGGGCTTCGCCGGTTCCGGTGTCCTGCGCCAGGGCCGGGGATGCGATCAGCGCCGTGCAGCCCAGCAGAAGGGCCGTCAGGGTCCGGCAGGCGCCGGATGAAAGGTCATGTGCCATGATGGTCAAGGTTCCGCATTGTCATTGTTGTTGCTGCTGGCGTCCGGGCATCCCGGTGGCTGGCAGGAAAGGCGCCCATGCGGCAGCCCCACGGCGGCGGGCCGCGGCAACCGCAGGATCACGTTGCGGCGCCTCTTAATGGAGCCTTCCGCCCTTGTCTTGTATATTCCTACGGTTTTTGTCAGAAAGCATGGGAAACCGCCGCATGGTGGCCCGCTGCGGCTTGACGGCACAGGCCGGTCGCAGGCAATCCGCATCCACCGCCGAAGGAGATCCCATGCCGATCCAACATCGTTCGTTCGCCGTCCTTCTGGCCTGGACATGCGGCGCAGGCATGGCTCTGGGTCAGGAATTCCCCGTCAGCATCCCCCATGCCTTCGGAACGACCGTGATCTCTGCCAAGCCGCAGCGCGTGGCGACGGTCGCGTCCGGCAACCACGAGGTCCCTCTGGCGCTTGGCGTGGTCCCGGTGGGCATGGCTGCGGCGAATTACGGCGATGACGATGGCGACGGCCTGCTGCCCTGGGTGGCCGGAAGGCTGGGCGAACTGGGCGCAGAACCCCCCGTCCTGTTCGACGAAGGCGACGGCATCGACTTCGAGGCGGTCGCGGCGACCCGGCCCGACGTGATCCTGGCGGCCTATTCGGGCCTCACCCAGGCCGACTATGACACGCTGTCCCGGATCGCGCCGGTCGTGGCCTATCCCGACGGGGCCTGGACGACCGAATGGCGGCAGATGATCCGCATGAACAGCACGGGCATGGGCATGGCGGCCGAGGGAGAGGCGCTGATCGCCCGGATGGAGGCCGCCATCGCCGAGGCGGTCGCCCGCCATCCTGAACTGGACGGCAAGACGGCGATGTTCGTGACGCATCTGGACAGCACCAACCTGTCGGTCGTGAACTTCTATTCCGCCCATGACACGCGGGTGAAATTCTTCCAGGATCTGGGCCTTGCCATGCCCGCCAGCGTCGTCGAGGCGACGCAGCCGGGGCAGTTCTTCGGATCGGTCAGCGCGGAACGGATCGACGTCTTCGAGGACGTAGACATTCTTGTCACCTATGGCGGGGCGGATCTGATGGCGGCGATGCGGGCCGACCCGCTGATGGCGCATATGCCCGCCGTCGCGCACGAGGCCGTCGTCATGCTGAAGAACGACCCCATGGGCAATGCGGCAAACCCGACGCCGCTGGGGCTGCCCTATGTCCTGGAAGACTATACCGCCCTGCTGGCCGAGGCCGCGCGGAAATCCCGGTGACGGCCGATCCCGCCATTTCCGGACCGGCCCGGCAGCCCGGCGGCGTCCGGGGTCTGTGGCTGGTGGCGTGGCTTGCTGTCCTTGGGGTGCTCTGCGCGCTGTCGGTGGCCATCGGCACGCGGGCCGTGGGGCTTGAGGACATCGCCGCCGCCCTGCGGGGGCAGGTGGACAGCATCGGCCAGGCGGCGGTGGCGGCACGCATTCCGCGCACCGTCCTGGCGGCCCTGGCGGGTGCCGCATTGGGTGTGGCAGGCACGGTCATGCAGGGCGTGACGCGCAATCCCCTGGCCGATCCCGGCATCCTGGGAGTGAACCTGGGCGCGTCGCTGGCCGTCGCGGTCGGGGTGGCCTGGTTCGGCATCGCGTCGGCCCAGGCCTATATCTGGGTGGCGGTGCTGGGGGCCGGGGCCACGGCGGTCTTCGTCTATGCCATCGGATCGCTGGGCCGGGGCGGGCCGACGCCCCTGAAGCTGGCGCTTGCGGGTATGGCGACCTCGGTCGCCTTTGTGTCGCTGGTCACGGCGGTGATGCTGTCGCGGGGCGACATCGCGGGCGGGCTGCACGCTTGGCAGATCGGCGGAGTGGGCGGCGCGACCTTCGCGCGCATGGCCCATGTGCTGCCTTTCCTGACGGCGGGCTTCGCTCTTTGCCTGATATCGGCGCGCAAGCTGAACCTGCTGGCCCTGGGGGACGACTTGGCGGCGGGCCTGGGCGAACGGGTGGCCGTCGCGCGCGGCCTGGCTTCGCTGGGGGCGATCCTGCTTTGCGGGGCGACCACGGCTGTCTGCGGGCCGATCGCCTTCGTGGGCCTGATGGTGCCACATCTTGGGCGGCTGCTGGTGGGAGTGGACCACCGCTGGCTGCTGCCCTTCTCGGCCCTGGGCGGGGCCTGCCTGCTGATCGTGTCCGACATCGCGGGCCGCCTGATCGCCCGCCCGTCCGAACTGGACGTGGGCATCGTCACCGCCTTTGTCGGCGCGCCCTTCTTCATCTGGATCGTGCGCCGCGCGCGGGTGCGCGACCTATGACCGCCACGCTTCTGATCCGAACCGGCCGCCTGCGCCGCGCCCGTCGCCGCATGGCGGTCATCGGCGGCGCGCTGATCCTGTTGCTGGCGGGTTTCGCGCTGACGCTGATGCAGGGCCAGTCCTTCGTGCCGCCCGGCGACGTGCTGCGGGTGCTGGCGGGGCATGACGTGCCGGGCGCGTCCTTCACGGTGGGACAGTTGCGCCTGCCGCGCGCCGCCTTGTCGGTGCTGGCGGGCCTGTCCTTCGGGCTGGGGGGCGCGGCCTTCCAGATCATGCTGCGCAATCCGCTGGCCAGCCCCGACATCATCGGCATCAGCCGCGGCGCCAGTGCGGCGGCGGTGTTCGGGATCGTCGTTCTGGGCATCGACGGGCCGATGCTGTCGGTTCTTGCCGTCCTTGCCGCACTGGGGGTGGCCGTCATGATCCATGGCCTGTCGCATCGGGGCGGTGTGTCGGGAACGCGCCTGATCCTGGTGGGGATCGGCGTCTCGGCCATGCTGGAAAGCTTCATCGCCTATACCCTGTCCCGCGCACCGTCCTGGGATCTAATCGAGGCGATGCGCTGGCTGACCGGCAGCGTGAACGGCGCGCAGCTGTCCCTGGCCCTGCCCCTGCTGGTGTCGCTGGCGGTCTTCGGCGGGCTGCTGGTCAGCCGCGCCCGCGACCTGGAATCGCTTCGCCTGGGCGACGACACCGCCGCGGCATTGGGGACAAACGTGGCCCGGACGCGCCTGCTGGTGATCGTGGCCGCCGTCGGCCTGATCGCGGTGGCCACCGCCGTGACCGGGCCAGTGGCCTTTGTGGCCTTTCTGGCCGGGCCCATCGCCGCGCGGATCCTGGGGCCGAACGGATCGGTGCTGATCCCGGCCGGGCTTGTGGGGGCGCTTCTGGTCCTGGCGGGCGATTATGTGGGCCAGTTCCTGCTGCCCACGCGCTTTCCAGTGGGGGTTGTCACCGGCGCCTTGGGCGCGCCCTATCTGATTTACCTGATCGTGCGCGTGAACCGCGCCGGAGGATCGCTGTGAGCCGTCATTCCCTTTCCGTCCACGGCCTTGTCGCAGGCTACGGCGACCGCACGATCCTGCACGGGCTGGATCTGGACGTGCTGCCGGGCCGGATCACCGCCATCGTCGGCGCCAATGCCTGCGGGAAATCCACGCTGCTGCGGTCCATGTCGCGGCTGTTGACCCCGCGCGCTGGACAGGTGCTTCTGGACGGCAAGGCGATCCACAAGATGCCGCCCCGGCGGGTCGCGCAGGTCATGGGCCTTCTGCCGCAATCCCCCACCGCGCCGGAAGGCATCACCGTGGCCGACCTGGTCAGCCGGGGACGCCACCCCCATCACGGCATCCTGTCCCGCTGGTCGCCCGCCGACGATGCCGCCGTCGCCGCCGCGCTGGAGGCGACCAGGACCGTCGAACTGGCCGAACGCGCGGTGGACGAACTGTCGGGCGGGCAGCGCCAGCGGGTCTGGATCGCCATGGCGCTGGCGCAGCAGACGGACCTGCTGCTGCTGGACGAACCCACGACCTTCCTGGACATCAGCCACCAGGTCGAGGTGCTGGACCTACTGACCGACCTGAACCACCGGCGCGGCACGACGGTGGTGATGGTGCTGCACGACCTGAACCTGGCCGCCCGCTATGCCGATCATCTGGTCGCCATGGTGGGCGGCAGGCTGCACGCGCAAGGCACGCCGGAGGCCGTGCTGACTGCCGAAAACGTCCGTGCGGTCTTCGGGCTGGACAGCCGGATCATTCCCGACCCCACCTCGGGACGGCCGATGATGCTGCCCATCGGGCGGCACCGGATGGCGTGACGGAAAGCCGGGCTGTCACCCCCGGCCTTCCAGCCCGATCACTGCGGATCAAGCTGCCGGCGCGAGTCGAAGCGGTCGGCGTCGAAGACCATCCGGTCGTCGTTTTGCGCCCTCCAGACCGTGTCCATCGACAGAAGGTTGACGAAGAAATCGTTCGTCAAGCGCCCGCAGGCCGCCCACCAGCAGTTCCTCGGCCGGCACGTTGAACTTCCGGTGCTGATAGGTGCAGAAGACATCGGCCATCGGCTCCATCCAGTCGAAGCTTTTCACGTCGGTCTGGCCCTGCGTGGTGCCGCCCTGGACAGGTCGATTGCGGCGCATCGCAAGGCCTGCGGCCAGGATGCTGACCTCGGGCCGCATGGGCCGCAAGCTGGCCATTGTCCGCCGGAAAATCCCGCAGGAAGAATCTTGCTGCAGGCCACGCCTTTCGTGGCAACCAATTCCCCCGCGCGACGGTTCTGGAACTGCCGCCTTCCAGGGCGCGCCGGACGGGATCAATCATGACAATACAGCAGATGCTTGCCTTTGCCATCGTGGGCGCGATGATGGTGTTGTTCATATGGGGCAGGCTCCGCTATGACGTGGTGGCGATGCTGGCGCTGCTGGCATCGCTTCTGGCGGGAACCGTGTCGCCAGACGACGCCTTCACGGGCTTTTCCGACGACATCGTCATCATCGTGGGCAGCGCCCTGGTCGTCAGCGCCGCCGTGTCGCGGTCCGGCCTTATCGAGGCCGTGCTGCGCTGGCTGGTGCGCAAGCTGACGACGATGGGCGTGCAGCTTCTGGTGCTGGTGGGCACGGTCACGCTGCTGTCGTCGCTGGTCAAGAACATCGGGGCGCTTGCGATGATGATGCCTGCCGCGCTGAAGATGGCCAAGAAATCCGGGCAGTCCCCGTCGCTCTACCTGATGCCCATGTCCTTTGGATCGCTGCTGGGCGGGCTGATCACCCTTGTCGGCACCTCGCCCAACATCATCGTGTCGGGGGTCAGGCAGGAAATGACGGGCCAGCCCTTCCGCATGTTCGACTTTGCCCCCGTGGGCCTGGGGCTGTCGGCGGTGGGGGTCACCTTTCTGATGTTCGCCTGGCGGCTGCTGCCGTCCGATCGCCGCGCGACCGCATCCCTGGGCGAGGCGGTGAAGATCAGCGACTATAACACCGAAGCCGCGGTGCCGGAAAAATCCCCGGCGGCGGGCCGCACCATCGGGGCGCTGATCGGCATGGCGGATGGCGAAATCACCGTGACCGGCCTGATCCGGGGCGGCGAACGGCGCAAGGTCGTGCTGTTCGACACCGTGATCGAGGAAGGCGACATCCTGCTGTTGCGGGGCGAACCCGACGGGCTGGAACGCGCGGTGGCCCAGGGCGGGCTGGCCATGACCCGGCACGACACGGCGTCCCGGCTGGAACTGCCCGCCGGCAAGATCGGCGTGATCGAGGCGGTGACGGCCGTGACCTCCAGCCTGGTCGGCAAAAGCGTGGGCAGCATCCGGCTGTTCGACGAACAGGGGATCAGCCTGCTGGCCGTGTCGCGGTCGGGCCACCGCATGACCGAACGCCTGTCCAAGACCCGTCTTCAGGCGGGCGACGTGCTGCTGTTGCAGGGGCCGGTCGAACTGCTGCCCGAACGCATCCGCAGCCTGGGCCTGCTGCCCCTGGCGGAACGCAGCCTGCGCATCGGCAGCGTGCGCAAGGAACTGATGCCGATCCTGATCCTGGGGGCGGCGATGGGGCTGACCGCCACGGGGATCCTGCCCGTCGCCATCGCCTTCTTCGGCGCGGCGGTGCTGATGATCCTGTCGGGCGCGATCAGCCCCGAAGGCGCCTATGATGCGGTGGAATGGCCGCTGCTGATCATGCTGGGGGCGCTGATCCCCGTCAGCAGCGCCTTGCAGACGACCGGCGGCACCGACCTGATCGGTGCCTGGCTGTCGGACGTGGCGACCGGCCTGCCGGTCTGGGGGGCGGTCGCGCTGATCATGGTGGCGGCCATGGCGGTGACGCCCTTCCTGAACAATGCCGCGACCGTGCTGGTGATGGCGCCCATCGCTGTGACCTTCGCGGGCACCTTGGGATATGCCCCGGAAGCGTTCCTGATGGCCGTGGCGGTCGGCGCGGGCTGCGACTTCCTGACGCCCATCGGGCACCAGTGCAACACGCTGGTGATGGGTCCGGGGGGATACCGTTTCAGCGACTATCCCCGACTTGGCCTGCCCTTGTCGGTCCTGGTCGTGCTGACCGGGGTGCCGCTGATCCTGACGGTCTGGCCTGTTTAGCGGACAGCCTGCATCCGGCGGGGCGCTTCCCGCTTGGCGAGGCGCAGCACCGTATAGCCCAGGATGCCCGAGATCAGCGACCCTGCCAGGATGCCGATCTTGGCTTCGTCCTGCAGCAACGGTTCCGAGAAGGCCAGAAGCGAGATGAACAGGCTCATGGTGAAGCCGATCCCGCACAGCAGCGACGTGCCCAGCATCTGCAACCAGCTTGCCCCGGCGGGCAGGTTGGCCCAGTCCAGACGCACCAGGATCGCCACCGCGCCGAAGATGCCCACCACCTTGCCCAGCGCAAGGCCGGCGGCCACGCCCATCGTCACGGGCGCCAGCAGCGCATCGGCGCCCACGCCCGCAAAGCTGACGCCCGCATTGGCAAAGCCGAAGATCGGGATGATGACAAAGGACACGGGCACCATCAGCGCCTGTTCCATCCTGTGCAGCGGGCTTTCCGAAGGCAGCGCCTCGGGCGTGGCGGGGGTGCGCTTCAGCGGGATCGTCAGGGCCAGCAGCACGCCCGCGATGGTGGCATGAATGCCCGACCGCCAGACGAAGAACCACAGCATCGCCCCCAGCAGCAGATAGGGCCACAGCCGCATCACGCCGGACTGGTTCAGCCCCACCAGGGCCAGCACGATCAGCGCCGCGATCGCCAGATCGGCAGGCGACAGGCCGGTGGTATAGAACAGCCCGATGATCACCACCGCGCCCAGGTCGTCGATGATCGCAAGCGCCGCCAGGAACACCTTGAGCGAGGTCGGAACCCGCGACCCCAGAAGCGAGATCGCCCCCAGCGCGAAGGCGATGTCGGTGGCCGACGGGATCGCCCAGCCATGCGTGGCCCCGGTGCCCGCCGTGAAGAACAGATAGACAAGCGCAGGGACCGCCATCCCCGCCGCCGCCGCGACCCCGGGCAGGATCCGCCGGGGCCAGGACGACAGGTGGCCGTCCACCATCTCTCGCTTGATTTCCAGCCCCACCATCAGGAAGAACAGCGCCATCAGCGCATCGTTGATCCAATGCGCGACCGACAGCGGCCCGACATAGGCGTGCAGCGCGCTGAAATAGGCATCGGCCAGGGGCGAATTGGCGACGATAAGCGCCAGCACCGCCGCCGCGATCAGCAGCAGCCCCCCGGCCGTGCCATTGTCCAGAAACTTGCGGATCGTGTTTTGAATGCGGCCTGCCATGCACAGCCCCCTTTGTCAGAAACGGTTACACCAGTCTCCGTATTCAGGGGACGTCCCTGGGCGCACGCAGCACACGCCATGATGGACCCGGATAATATTCACCGAAAGCCGGTGATCAAGACCCTTGCGGATGGTCCCTGATTTCGCGCAGCCATTCGCGCCAGATCGCGACCAGCAGGGCCATCAGCACGGGACCCACGAACAGGCCGACGATGCCCATGGTCTTGACGCCCCCCACCAGCCCGAAGAACGTCGGCAGGAACGGCATCTTGACCGGCCCGCCCACCAGCACGGGACGGATGGTCTTGTCCACGATGAACAGTTCGACCGAACCCCAGACGAACAGCAGCACCCCCGCCAGGGGCGATCCGCTGGCCACCAGATAGATCGACACCAGCGTGAAGGACAGCGGCGCCCCGCCGGGGATCAGCGCCATGAACCCCGTGATGACCCCCAGCGTGACCGGGGACGGCACGCCCGCGATCCAGTAGGCGATGCCCAGGACCACCCCCTCGCCCATGGCGATCAGGGTCATGCCGGTCACCGTGGCGCTGATCGTCAGCGGCACCACGCGCGACAGCCGTTCCCAGCGGCGGGGCAGGATGCGCGCGCCGATGACGTCGATCTGGCCCGCGATCTTGTCGCCGTCGCGATAGAAGATGAACAGCGCGATCAGCATGAACAGCAGGTTCAGCGCCAGGTGGAAGGCCACGTTCCCGGCGGCCAGGATGCTGCGATAGATCGAGGCGATGGTTTCGCCGCTGGTCAGCTGCACCAGTTCGGCGATGGCGCCGGGCCGGCCGATATGACGCGCCCATTGTTCGTCGATCCAGTCGCCGATTCGCGGCAGGTCCACCATCCACAGCGGCGCGGGCGCGCCATTGGCATTGACCTCGAACACCCAATAGATCCACTGCTGCAATTCGCGGAACGCGTAAAGCAGCGCCATCGTGATCGGCACGACCAGAAACAGCACGATCACCAGCACGAACAGCGCAGCCGTGGTGGTCCGGTCGATCCCCAGACCCCGCTGGACGCTGCGCGACAGGGGCCAGCTTGCAAAGGTGATAATAGTGGCGGCCAGCACCGGCACCAGGAAGCCGTGGAAGAAATAGGCCGCGGCCGCGATGATGAAGACCAGAAGCCAGCGGGCGGCCGATATGTCGCTGATCAGCGGAAAGGGCAGCGTGGCCGGATCCTCGGGCACCGGCGCCTGGGGCCGTGGCGTTGCCTGCTGTGGGTCGATCATTCCGTCGCGCCTGCCTTCCGGGGATTGCCGCCTTGCCCCATGACTGTTGCATTGTTGATCGCCGCGTCAACCCGTCTTTCGGGACTTGCACCCTGCTTGCCGCGCCGGGCCGTTTGCGATAGCCCCCTGCCCTTTCAATCAAGGCCCTTTCAACCAAGGCTGGCCATGACCCTTGCCATCGACTTCGGAACCTCGAACACGGCTGTGGCGATCCTGGACCGCGGGACGGTGCGCCGCCTGCCGGTCGAGACGGGATCGGACACGCTGCCCACCGCGGTCTTCTTTCCGGCGGGCGGCGGCGCGATGCGGATCGGCGATGCCGCGCATCGGGCGCTGACCGACGGGCAGGACGGACGCTACATGCGTGCGCTGAAAAGCGTGCTGGGCACGTCCCTGCTGGGGGAATCGCGACTGATCGCCGGACGCCGCCGGACGCTTGCGGATGTGATCACGGCCTTTCTGATTGAACTGCGCCAGCGGGCCGAGGCCGCGACCGGCCAGCCGCAGACCCGCGTCCTGTCGGGCCGCCCGGTGCGTTTCCATGCCGATCCGGCCCGCGACGCCCAGGCCGAGGCCGATCTTCGCGATTGTTACCACGCGGCAGGCTTTGATCACATTCGCTTCATGCCCGAACCCGAGGCCGCGGCCCTGGCCTGTCATGGCATGGGCGCCACGGGCCGGACCGGGCTGATCGTGGACATCGGCGGCGGCACCTCGGATTTCTCGGTCTATCGGACCGAAGGGGGCGGGGTGCGGATCCTCGGCAGCCACGGCATCCGCCTGGGCGGGACGGATTTCGACGGGGCGGTCTCGCTGACCCATGCCATGCCGCTTCTGGGCCACGGAACCCAGTTGCGCCGCGAGATGGGGCCGGGCCTTCTGCCCGTGCCCAACGCGATCTATGCCGATCTGGCGGCCTGGGCGCATATCCCCTTTGTCTATACGCCCGAAAACCGCAGGCTGGCCGTCCAGATGGCGCGGCTTGCAGTGGAACCGGAACGGCTGGAAAGGCTGGTCACGGTCCTGACGGACGAGTTGGGCCACGATCTGGCATTCGCCGTCGAACGCGGCAAGATCGCCGCCAATCGGGGCGAAGACACCCGGATCGGCATGGGCTTCGTCCAGCCGCGCCTGGCCGCGCCGATCAGCCAGGCTTCGCTTGACCGGGCCTTGCAGGACCATCGCGCGGATCTGGAACAGGCCGTCGCGGAAACGCTGGCGCGGGCGGGTGTTGCTGCCGGCGATATCGGCGACATCGTCCTGGTGGGCGGGTCGAGCCTGATGAACCTGGTCACGAATCTGGCAGCGCGGATGATGCCCGGGGCATGTCTGCACCGTTCCGAGGCATTCACCGCCGTGGTCGATGGTCTGGCTTTGGCGACCGCGGCGGAATAGTGTTCCAGCCAAGACCGGAACCTCGGGAAACTTGGGTTTTTCCCGTATTCCAAACTTGCAACTTGTCCATTGCTGACGGATAGCGTGCCGTCCCAAGCGACAATGCCCGCATCACGAAACGAGAGTCGATGCCCATGAACAGCCTTGCCGAAACCACGATCACTCCGGCGACCCTGACGCATTTGCAGCGGCTGGAAGCCGAAAGCATCCACATCCTGCGAGAGGTCGTGGCCAATGCCGAAAACCCGGTGATGCTGTATTCGGTGGGCAAGGATTCGGCCTGCATGCTGCATCTGGCCCGCAAGGCCTTCTATCCTGCCCCACCACCCTTCCCGCTGCTGCATGTGGACACGACTTGGAAGTTCCGGGCGATGTACGAATTGCGCGACCGGGCCGCCAAGGACGCGGGCATGGACCTGATCGTCCACCAGAACCCCGAGGCGAAGGCCCAGGGCATCAACCCCTTCGACCACGGTCCCCTGCACACCGACATGTGGAAGACCGAGGGGCTGAAGCAGGCGCTGACCCAGTACAATTTCGACGTGGCCTTCGGCGGCGCCCGCCGCGACGAGGAAAAGTCCCGCGCCAAGGAACGCATCTTTTCCTTCCGGTCCGCCAACCACCGCTGGGATCCGAAGAACCAGCGGCCGGAACTGTGGAAGCTGTATAACACCCGCAAGGCCAAGGACGAATCGATCCGGGTCTTCCCCTTGTCGAACTGGACCGAGCTGGACATCTGGCAGTATATCCACCTGGAAAACATCGAGATCGTGCCGCTCTATTTCAGCGAGCCGCGCCCGGTGGTGGAACGCGACGGCCTGCTGCTGATGGTGGACGACCACCGCTTCCCCTTGCGCGACGGCGAACAGCCGCAGATGCGGTCGGTCCGCTTCCGCACGCTGGGCTGCTATCCCCTGACCGGCGCCGTGGAATCCAACGCCCGCACCCTGCCCGAGGTGATCCAGGAGATGCTGCTGACCACCACGTCGGAACGCCAGGGCCGCGCCATCGACAAGGACCAGGCCGCCTCCATGGAGAAGAAGAAGCAGGAAGGGTATTTCTGAGATGACCGCCCAAGATCCCGTTTACGTCACGGATGCCCTGATCGCCGAGGATATCGACGCCTATCTGCTGCGCCACCAGCACAAGACCATGCTGCGCTTCATCACCTGCGGGTCGGTCGATGACGGCAAATCGACGCTGATCGGCCGGCTGCTATATGACAGCAAGATGATCTTCGAGGATCAGCTTGCATCCCTGGAAGCCGACAGCAAGGTGTCGGGCACCCAAGGCGGGGAAATCGACTTTGCCCTGCTGGTCGATGGCCTGGCCGCCGAACGCGAACAGGGCATCACCATCGACGTGGCCTATCGCTTCTTCGCGACCGACAAGCGCAAGTTCATCGTGGCCGACACGCCGGGCCATGAACAATACACGCGCAACATGGTCACCGGCGCATCGACCGCCGATCTGGCCGTGATCCTGATCGACGCGCGCCAGGGCGTGCTGACGCAGACGCGGCGGCACAGCTATCTGGTGAACCTGCTGGGCATCCGCAACGTGGTGCTGGCCGTCAACAAGATGGATTTGGTCGATTACTCGGCCGAGCGGTTCTACGAGATCGTCAGCGACTATTCGCATTTCGCCAAGCAGATCGGCATGGACAGCTTCCTGCCCATCCCGATTTCCGGGCTGAAGGGCGACAACATCGTCACGAAAAGCCCCGAGATGCCCTGGTACCAGGGTCCGACCCTGCTGGGCCATCTGGAAGAAGCGCCGGTCAGCGACACGCGGATGCAGGACGCGCCCTTCCGCATGGCGGTGCAATGGGTGAACCGCCCGCACCTGGATTTCCGCGGCTTCGCGGGCCAGATCAGCGCGGGCGCCGTCCATCCCGGCGATCCGATCCGGGTGCTGCCCTCGGGCAAGACCACGACCGTGAAATCCATCGTGACCTTTGACGGCGACCTGCCCCAGGCGGTCGCCGGCCAGTCCGTCACCCTGACCTTCGCGGACGAGATCGACTGTTCGCGCGGCGACGTGATCGTGCGCGCCGACGCGCCTTGCGAGGTCGCCGACCAGTTCGAGGCCACCCTGGTCTGGATGTCAGAGGCCGAGATGCTGCCCGGCCGGCCCTATCTGCTGAAAATCGGCACCCAGACCGTCAGCGCAACCATCACCGAGCCGAAATACGAGGTGAACGTCAACACGATGGAACATCTGGCCAGCAAGACGCTGGGCCTGAATGCCATCGGCGTGGTCAACATCTCGACCGACCGGCCCGTGCCGTTCGAATCCTATGCGGACAACCCCGACCTGGGCGGCTTCATCCTGATCGACCGGATGACGAACGCCACCATCGCCGCCGGGATGCTGCATTTCGCGCTGCGCCGGTCGCAGAACATCCACTGGCAATCGACCGACATCAACCGCGAGGCCCATGCCGCGCAGAAGAACCAGCGCGCGCGCGTTGTCTGGTTCACCGGCCTGTCGGGGTCGGGAAAATCGACGATCGCCAACATCGTCGAACGCAAGCTGCACGCGATGGGCAAGCACACCTTCCTGCTGGACGGCGACAACGTCCGCCACGGGCTGAACCGCGACCTGGGCTTCACCGATGCCGACCGCGTGGAAAACGTCCGCCGCGTGGGCGAGGTCGCGAAGCTGATGACCGATGCGGGCCTGATCGTGCTGACCGCCTTCATCTCGCCCTTCCGGGCGGAACGGCGGATGGTCCGGGACATGATGGCCGCCGGCGAGTTCATCGAGGTTTATGTCGATACCCCCCTGGAAGTGGCCGAGGCGCGCGACGTGAAGGGCCTTTACAAGAAGGCGCGGTCGGGACAGCTGAAGAACTTCACCGGCATCGACAGCCCCTACGAAGCGCCCGAACAGGCCGAACTGGTGGTCAATACCGTCGCCCTGACGGCCGAGGAAGCCGCCGATCGCGTGGTCGAGGCGATCCTGTCGCAAGGCTGATCGCCCGCGTCACCAGATGCCGATGGCCTGCGGGCCATCGGCCTTCAGGATCCCCCGTCGGACAAGGATCCGCGTATTCCCCCGGACGCAGGGCACACGGCGACAGGGGATCCGGTTCGGCCATCTTCGTCGTTCCGGGCGGCTTGCAAGACCACGGAACAGCCCGGAAAGCTGCGCCGGCCGCGCTCCTTGCCATGGGCAAGTTCAGCCGGACACGCGATATCTTCCTGCCCTTCCCGGGACGCAGGAGAAGCAATCACCTGGAAAAAACTGCAAAAACGCCGGGAACCTTTCTTTGTTAACAGACGTTAATTGCCCGTAGTAGATTGCCGTGCCGCAATAATGTAACCAGTATGCCCGCCGTTTTTGTCCGGCGGGCATTTTCGTTCCGCTGACAGCGGCAGGCCCTTCACCGATCAGAATCCAGGCCAGGATCTATGTCGGATGCGCAGGCCTCGACCGCGTGCAGGATGGTGCAGATACCGCCGCCCGCCGCGATGTGGTTGTCCATGACCGGATCGTGTCCGACAACGAGACGCGGTGGTCGAAGCCACCGCCATGCAGCACCGGCTGTTTCATGACCAGCCGCAGGCCGGGGGCGCGCGCAGGTGATGCGGGCTGATGTGCCCCGCGTTTCGGCCAACAGGATCGCGGCGGCGGCACCGATATCCGGGCTAAGGCGTCGCCGGGGCGAAAGGGGGCGGCGTCTGGACCTGACCGATCAGGCGAAAGGCCAAGATGGATGCTGTTCCCGATGCCCTGCCGCCTTCGCGCGGATCGCGGCGCTTGTGACGGTGCCAGGGGCGACCACCTTGAGATGTCGCCATGGCCGCTCAGATCCTCGATCAAGGCGGGGCGGATCAGGGGTTCCGGGATCAGGTCGGAGGCATCAGCACCGTCTTGGCACGGTTCACCGACCCCTGCGCCCATCTCTCGCGCCAAGCCCGGCGCGGAGGGTCGTCACGTCCGGCAAGCTCGGCTTCTTCGCGCAGCGCGCACCGCACCCTCGCATGATGATGGCTTGGGCGATCCTGGCGTGTGATTGATGCTGCGGCAACCATGTTCAGGCGACAGGGCGCCGCGCCCGTGGTCTGCGCGACCCAAAGGATGACCTTTGCCGTCCTAAAGGCCGTCAGTAGGCGAAGATGTCGTCGGCCACCCCTGTCACGGTCAGGTGGGCTCCGGCCAGGACGATGCGATCTCCGCCGCCCAGATCCACGACCACCCCGGTCGCGGTCTTCGTCATGTGGTCGCGCATGAAGACCGCCGGATCTTGGTCCAGCAGGGCCTTGGCGATCAGCAGGCGGTCCAAGCCTTGCTGGAAATCCTGGATGGTATCGGTGCCGCCGCCCTTCACGAAGACGAAGCTGTCAATGCCCGCGCCGCCGTTCAGCAGGTCGTTGCCGGCCCCGCCCGTCAGCGTGTCGTTCCCGTCGCCGCCCGCCATTGTGTCGTTTTGCGCGCCCCCGTGCAGCCAGTCGTTGCCCGCCTGACCCGACAGCAGGTCCGCGCCGTCGCCGCCGAACAAGCGGTCGGCACCGAGCCCGCCCCACAGCTTGTCCTGGCCCGCATCGCCGAACAGCAGGTCGTTGCCGTCCTCGCCCGCAAGCTGATCGTTTTCGGTGCCGCCTTGAAGCGTGTCGTTGCCAAGACCGCCGTTCAGCACATCCGCCCCTGCCCCGCCTATCAGCCGGTCCGCCCCCTGTTGGCCATGCAACCGGTCGTTCCCGGCCCAGCCCGCGACCCAGTCGTTGCCTGCGCCCGCCTGAACGGTATCGTTTAAGGCGGTCAGACGATAATCGTCGTTCATCGCGGTGCCCATGGCGGAGGTCGTGAAAACCTTGCCATTGAAGGCATCCAGCCAGTCGGCACGCGATTGCACCGCGCTGCTTGCCGTGGGCGGGGCCACACGCAGGAAGGTGCCGCCATCCAGCCGGACCTGTCCATCCGTATCGGCAAAGTTCTGGGTCGCCATCAGCACCTGATAATTGCGGCCGCCGACGGCGATGGTCCCCACCTCCAGCCCGATCCCGACATAGGCCGCCTTGCCCATGATGTTGGCGTAATGGCCGGGGCTATCCAGCAGGTTGCGGTGCAATTGGCGGATTTCATCCTGAAGGTCACTGGCGCCCTGGATGCTGACATAGGCGATGTTTTCGGCGGTCATCCATTGTCCCGCCAGATCGAAACCGGCCTTTTCGATGCGCTGCCGCGACGAAGACCCGCCCTGCCCCTTATGGGAAAACACATCCGTTTCCAGCATCCAGCGGCTATGCGCCTGGGCCGAATCGTTCAACCGCTTTTCCAGGACAAGCGGCGCCAGCCCCTCGGCCTTGCGGGACTGGTTGATCAGGCTGGCGAAATAGCGTTCGTTCGCGGTGGCATAGGACATGATCGCGCCTTGGGTGATGGTCTTTACCAAGCACAACTATAACGTGAGGGATGCGAAAAGGCCGCAGGCAAATCCCTAAAAGGCGAGATGTTGCCGATCCGGGCAGGTGTCCTGCAACGCCTTGCCAGGCACGCCGCATCCATTGACGGGCTTGGCGATGATGGACGCGAAATCCAGCCCGGACCGGCAGATCGCCTTCGGAAGCCGTGAAGGGCTGGTCCTGGAACAGGGTTGCCGGGAAGGGACCAGGCCGCCCCGCTGCACGGCATGGGCGGCCTGACGTCTGTCGGGGTGTCATGCCGCCCTGCCGGAAGGTCAACCCGGCGTCAGTAATCCCGTTCGAAATAGATCCCCAGGGTGCTGTCGCCCTCGGTCCCCACCGATCCCCGCGCCGTCAGCGAATCGGTCACGTCCAGGTTCAGGTTGAGGGTGCTCTTGCCGTCCGCCCCCACCGCGACATCGGTATAAAGGTTCTCGGACAGGTATTTGCCTGCCCGCACCTGCACGTTCCCGTCGTCGTCGGTGGCCAGGTCCAGATCGTCCAGGCCCACCTGGTTGCGCAGGTTGCCGATGATCCCCTCACCCCCGCGGCCCGCCAGGACGGCGATGGCATTGGCAAGCTGGGCGGCCTGCAGGGGGCTGATATTGTCCAGCCCCTGCCCGAACAGCAGTTGGGACAGAACCTCCTCCTCGGGCAGTTCGGGCGAGGACTCGAAGGTGATCTCGGGGTCGCGCACCTCTCCGTCGATGATGATGCGGGTGGTGATGCCGTCGCGTTCGGTCTGGGCGACCAGACGGATCACGGGGATCAGGCTGCCCTGCAGTTCGACCAGGCCTTCGGACAATTCGAACCGGCGGCCCAGCAGATCGACCCGCCCCCGGATCAGTTCCAGGAAGCCGATGGGGATCGCGTTGCGCGTGGTGCCCTGCACCTGCAGCGACCCACCCAGTTCGGCATCGACCCCCCGCCCGCGCACGAAGACCTGGTTGGGGGCATTGATCACCAGATCCAGCCGGGGCGGCGCGGATGGCGGGACCGAGGGCGGCCCGGCCAGCCCCGCCTCGCGCGAGGCTTCGCTGGGATAGGGTTCCAGCCCCGCCTTGGCGCGGGTGGACCGAACCGGGCGGGTGTCGCCGACGTGGTTGATGTCGGGAATCGCCTTGGCCCCGCCAAGACCTGTCGAGGGGATGCGGATCTCGGTCTCGCCCAGGTTGACGGTGCCGGAAATCAGCGGCCCGTCGGCATTGCGTCCCGACATCCGCAGATTGCCGCTGATGATGGTCTCGTACAGGTTCGGATCGCGCGCGACCACCTGGTCCAGCAGGATCGCCAGATCCAGCGTGCCGCCGCCCAGGTCGATGGGTCCGGTCACGGTGACGCGCCCGCCTGCGGACACGGCGGCCGAGGCGTCCAGGTTTATCCGTCCCCCGGCGAGGTTGGCGGTGGCATTCACGCCTTCCAGGCGGATGCCGACGCCCGGATCGGCGACCTGCCCGTTCGCCAGCCGCACCTGGCCGCTGACGGATTGCAGGGACGGCGGGCCGTTGACCGCCAGATCGAAGGACAAGGGCCCTTCGATGCTGCGGGTGCGGATGAAACTGTTGGCGATGGATGCGTTGCTGGTCCCGTCGATCGACAGAGCCATGACCGAAAAGTCGCGCGCCACGCTGCCCGACACCTGTATCTGCGTATTGCCCGGCGCGGTGGCGGACAGATCCGTCACGAAATTGGCGCCGTCCTCGCGGATGGTGCCGTTGACCTGGACGGCCCCCGGGAACTCGGCCTGCAACAGGCCCAGATCAGCCAGCCGCGCGTCGATGGTCATGCCGCTGGCGGTGTCGCCCTGGGCCTGGATGCGCAATTGGGGGTTCTGCACGTCCAGCCGCTGGAAGGACAGGCCCGCCTGCGACTGGGTGGCCGCGACGTCAAAGCTGGTCTCGCCCCGCAGCAGCGGATCAAGCCGGGGCTGGCCCAGGGACAGGCCGCTGCCGGTCCCGGTCGCGGTGATGCGCCGGACCCCGCCCTGCTGGACCAACTGGCCATCTGCGTTCAGCGCACCGCTGATGCCATTGCCCAGGAAACGCAGATCCTGCGCGTTGACCTGGGCCGACACGTCGGTCTGGTCGCCCCCGACCGTGCCGGTTGCGGTGGCGTTCAGGCGCGGGTTGTCGATCCGGGCCTGTTCGATGGTGAAGATGCCGTTTCGTTCGGTGCCGGTGACCGCCAGCCGCGTTTCGCCCGCCAGCGCGCCATCGACCTGCGCCTGCCCAAAAGACAGGTCGCGTCCGGTGCCCGACACCTCCAGCCGCCGGATGCCGTCGCCCGCCTCGCGGAAGCTGCCGGTCAGATCCAGCGCGCCGCGCCAGCCGGGGCCGAAGGGCGCCAGCGATGCCACGGCGACATCGGCGGAAATGTCCGTCACGCCGGGGCCATAGGTGCCCTGGGCAGTCGCGTTAAGCTGGTCGTTGACCAATTCCACATCGCGCAGGGTGACGGTTCCCTCGCGCTCCTCGGCCTGGACGCGCAGGCGGGTCATGCCGGTCAGGGCGGCATCCGCGTTCTGGACGCCGAAGGACAGATTCTGCCCCGATCCCGTCAGGTCGATGAAGCGCGTGCCCTCCTGTTCGGTCAGCCGCGCGGTGGCGTCGAACCCGCCCGTCCAGCCGTCGCGGATGGCGGACAGATCCGGCACGGCCAGATCGACCGTCGCATCCAGCGCGCCTTGGGCGAAACTGCCCCGGCCTTCGGCACGGATCTGCGGGTTGGCAAGGCGGAACACCTCGACCTCGAAGCTCTGGGGCTTTTCGGCGGCAAGGACGGTCAGCGTGGTCTGGCCTTCAAGCGCGTTGTCCAGCGCCTCGATGCCGATGCGCAGATCCTCGGCCTCGCCGCTGACGGTCAACTGGCGCGACCCGGACGCGCCCGACAGCTTCGCATCGGCCTGCAACGCGCCCGAGAAGTTCGGATCGGCATCCTGCAGGGATGGCATGGAAATCGTCGCGGTCACGTCGCTGGACAGGCTGTTTACATAGCCTTGCGCCTGGGCCGTCAGCCGCTGGGCATTGATCGACAGATCCTCGATCTCGATCCCGGTTTCATCGCGCCGCGCATCCAGCGCGATGGTGGACCGACCTTCCAGCAGCCGGTCCAGTTGCGGCTGGTCCACCGCGATGTCGGTGCCGGTCACGCTGGCGTCGATGTCGAAGCTGCGGTTCAGGAACCGGTAATAGCCGCGCAGGCTGGCATCCGCCCTGCCCTGCACGTCCCGCCCGGCAAGGGTCGAGATGCGGGCCAGATCCTCGTATCGCGCATCGGCATCGACCGACAGCACGAAGCCGCTTTGCAGCCCCGACAGCAGGACCAGCCCGTCTAGGCCGTAATCGGGACCGCTGACGGTCAGGTCGGTGAATTCCACCACGTTGCCGGGGGTGAAGTCGAAACGGGTGCTGCCGGTGATCTCCGGGCCGATGGCCTGAGCCAGGCCCGCATCGGCAAAGACCATCTGCCGCGAGGCAAAGCGGATGCCCCCGTTCAGGGATCCAAGGCTGCCCTGGTCCAGCACCACCGCGCCCGACCCGTTCAGCTGCAATTCGCCCAGGCTTACATCGCCCAGATCCAGCGCGCCCACGCGCCCGTCCAAGGTCCAGCCCTGGCCCTCGGCCGCGTCATAGCGCAGTTCCAGCCGCCCCGATTCCACGGTCGAATTGTCCCCGGCGAAGGGCAGGGCGACCGGAACCTGTTCCGCGCCCGCGTCCGAACCCAGCGCGATCAGCAATTCGGCATTCTGCGGCGCCCCTTGGGCGTTCACGGCCAGCGATCCGTCCAGCGACAGCGCCTCGGTCACAAGGTTCAGGGTGGGGATTTGCAGCCGCCCATCCTCGCCCCGCCAGCCTTCGGCACGAAGCTGGACCTGGTTGCCGAAGAAGCTGCGGTTTTCGGGGGCCAGCAGGGACGCCACGTCGCCGCCCAGTTGCAGGGCGAAGTTCGTGCCGGGATTGCCGGCCTGATCCGGGGCGCCCGATGCGCTGACCCGGCCCGTGACGCGCGGCAGCCCGTCGGTCGCCAGCCTGATGTCCACGCCAAAGTCGCGGATCTGGCCTTCGCCGCTGATTTCCGCCACGACCGAGGGCTTGTCGTAAAGGTCGATCAGGTTGACCAGCAGCCCGTCCTCGGCCTCGTCCAGGGTCAGATCGACGCGCAGGATCTGGGTCTGGTTCGAAAAGGCGGCGTCCAGGTTGAAGTTGCCGCGCGGGCCGTCCAGCCGCTGGATGGCCAGCTTGGCCTGGCCTTCGCCGCCTTCCAGGCTCAGGCCGCCCTGCACGGAAATCGCGGCGGCGATCCCGATCACGGGTTCGCCCAGGTCCACGCGCTCGGCGCGGATCTGCTCGATGTTGATGGCCACGGGCAGTTCGGGCAGGGCGAATTCGAATTCCCGCGCCTCGGCGGTGACGGTCCCGTCCTGCTGTTCGCCCTGGGGCAGGCGGGGCAGCAGGATCTCTCGGGCCGACAGTTCGGCGATCTCGATCCGGCCGCGCAGCAGGGCGGACCGGTTCCACTGGATCGCGCCGTCGTTCAGCGTCAGCCAGACGCCATCCGCATCGGCGATGCTGATCCGGTCAAAGGTCGCGCGGGACGACAGGGCACCCTGGAAGCCGTCGATCACCACCGCGCGGCCCGCGCCCGACAGGTTGCGTTCCAGAAGCCGGGTCAGGAAACCCCGGTCGTCGCTTTCCTGCTGGGAAATCTCGGCTGCGCTTTGCGCCATCACCGACAGCGGGAAAAGGATCGCGAAGACGATCAGCCAGAGTGTGCGCATCAGAAAGCCTGCCCCAGTCCAAGATAGAGTTGCACGCCCTCTCCGGTGTCCCCTCCGGTCGGTCCGGCCACGTCGAAACGCAGCGGCCCGATGGGCGTGTTGTACCTAACGCCGATCCCCGCCCCCGAGTGCCATTCGCTGCCGCCGTTCCAGCCATCTTCCGCCCAGACCTCGCCGTAATCGGCGAAGGCCACGACGCCGATGCGTTCGCGGACCTGCCAGCGGACCTCGGCCGACAGGTTCGCCACGCTCATGCCGCCGGTCTTGATGGGACCGTTGGGGCCGGTGATCTCCTCGACGCCCAAGGACTGATAGGGCTGCCCGCGCACGGTGCCGCCCCCGCCCGAGAAGAACAGATAGTTGCGCGGGGTGTTCTGGATGTCGCTGCCCAGGACGCTGCCCAGACGCGCGCGGCCCGCAAGCGTGAAGCGGTCCTCGGGCCCCAGGGAATAGAAGGCGCGCCCCTCGCCCAGCAGGCGGATGCCGCTGTCGGTGCCGTCGAAACCCTTGAAGGGCGTTGCGTCGCCTTGCAGGTAATAGCCGCGCTTGGCGTTGTTTTCATTGTCGCGCGCGTCCCACATGACGCTGGTGGGCAGGGCCAGAACCTTGAAGTCCGTCTCGCCCAGGTCGTCGTAAACGCGCGAGAACTGGTACTGGATGGCCGTGTCGAAGGTGAAGCGGTCGCTGAAGATCTGGTTGAAGCCCAGGCCGATGATGCCGGTGTCCTCGTCGTAATCCTCCTCTCGCATCCGCGCCAGGCTGGTCAGGACATAGGCGGTCGTGTCGGGCGTGATCGTCGCCGGACGGTCGATGCGCAGGGTGATCTGTTCGTCCTTGCCGCTGGTGTCGGATCCGATGTCCTTGACCTCGCCCTCGATCCGCAGGCGCTCGCCCCCGCCCAGCAGGTTGCGGTGCATCCAGTAGGCCGAGACCATGGCCCCGTCGGTCGAGGAAATCTCGAAGCCCGCGCCGATGCGGCGGGGTTTCTGTTCCACCACGGTCAGGTTGATGTCCATGCTACCGTCGGGGTTCAGGGTTTCCGCCTCTTCCAGGGTGATGGCGGAAAAGACGCCCGACCGGCGCAGGCGCTTGCGGACATCCTCGACTTCGTCGGGATCGAAGCGCGCGCCTTCGGGCAGGCCTGCGATCTTGCGCAGCCGGCGCGGATCCAGGCGGTCATAGCCGCGCATGTTCAACTGGCCGAAAGTGACGCTGGGGCCGGGCGCAAGGCCGATCCGGCTGTCCACGACGTTGTTCACATGGTCGGCGGTGATCTCCTGGTCCGCGACCTCGGCCTTGGCATGGCCGACATTGCGCCAGCCCTCCACCCCCGCGCGGGCCGCGCCCCGGATCGTGCCGGTGCCCGCGAATTCGCCCTGGCGGTATTCGGCGGGCAGGTCGGTGCGGGGGGCCAAGGGGGCGATGGCGGCGCGGGAAAAGCGGAAGCGGGGACCGGCCTGGATGCTGACGACCACCTGGCGCACGATGTCGGGCGCGTCCAGGGGCGCGATCTCGGCCGCCTCAACGCCGTCCAGCGTGATGTTGATGATGGCCGAATAATATCCCCGGTCATAAAGATTGCCCAAAAGGCGGGCGTAATCGCCCCGGGCGGCGGCCAGGACATCCTGGCCGGTGGTGCGGCCTTCGGACAGCGCCCCCGAGATCAGCGAGGCGTTGCGCAGCGGCCGGTCCAGGTCGTCAGCGCCCTGGACGCGGAATTGCAGATCGACCGGACCTTCGTCCGTGCTTCCGCCGAACAGGCCGGAAAAGGGTGATGAGGCGGATTGCGCCCAGGCCATTCCGCCGAAGGCCATCACCGTGGATGCCACCAATGCCGCCCGAAGATATGCCCGCATCGTCCCGCGCCCTGCCTGTTCTTGGTTTTGGACCATATGAACAGGACGGCCGGATGAAGCCAAGCGATTCATCGACGGAAATCGGGCAGGCGCACGGGTTTCCGCCGCCTGTTGCCGTCAGGCCAGCGCCGCCAGGCAGCCGTACAGGGCGGCCATGTCGTCGCGGATCAGGAAGATCGGCGTATTTTCGGGGATGTGGCGCATATAGGGCTCGGCCAGGAAGGACGCCTCGAACCGATCCATCCGGTCCGAGATGCTGCGCCCGACGCTGCCCGCCAGGAACATCCCTTCCAGCGGCATGAACCGCATCGCCAGTTCCCGGCACAGCAGGCCCACCAAGTCGGTGAACAGGTCATAGGTCGCATTGGCGACCGGATCGCCCGCATCGGCCGCCCGGTCGATCTGTTCCCCCGGCACCGGCGTCGTCCCCGTCAGCGCGGCATGAAGGCGCGACAACCCGCGCCCGGCAAAGGCTTCCTCGGTCGAGATGAAGCCCGCCATCGCCTCGGGGCCGACGGCGTCCAGCAGGCGAAGATAGATGTTGGCGGGCAGGCTGGTATGGCCTTCCTCGGCCTCGAGCGCGGCGACGGCGCCGCCGGGCAGGCTGCGGACCGCGCAGACGTTGAAGCCGGTGCCCAGGTTGACGACCAGCGACTGCCCGTTGCGGGGCCGTCCGGCCGGTGCGCTGCGCAAGGTGGCAAGGCCATCGCCCGACAGGACGGGCGTGGCAAAGCCCATCGCCGTCAGGTCGTTGATCAGCCGGACCTGGTCCGCATCGGTCAGCCGCGCCAGCCGATCCTCGGAAAAGTCCCAAGGCCGGTTGGTCAGCCGCGCCTGGCCGTTGCTGACCGGACCCGCCACAGCGACGCAGACGGCGGTGATGCGGGGCTGGTCCTGTTCCTGCAGGAACTGGCGCACCACGTCATCGAAGCTGGCATAATCGTCGCCGCGAAAGCGGGTCACCGACTGCCGGTCGATGCTGCCGTTCCGCGCAAGGGCCAAACGGGCATTCGTGCCCCCAACATCGCCCAGAAGTATCGCCATTCGGGGTTCGTCCTTCCTGTCGCCTTAGCCCTTTACAACGCAGGACAATTGCCGGTTTCAGCGACCGACGCAACGCCGCGTCGCGCCAAAAATCGGAACCCATTGCGTCGGCCACACGTTTTTCCCCAGCAAACACTGGATGAAAGGCCCTGACCATGACCCGCATCGCAATCCGCATCGCCCGCTTCGGGATGGCCGGCAGCGTCGCGGCCCTGGTGGCCCTACCTGCCGCTTCCGCAACGCGCCCGGACCAGCCCGTGCAGGCCTGGCCCGCCATGGCGGGCGTCGACACCGCGACCCTGCTGGAACAGGCGCAGGATCTGCCCGTATCCGACATGGCCGTGGGCGACCAGCCCTATTGCGCCGCGGATGCCGAAATCCACCAGACCTTGCAGCAGGACTTCAACGAGACCCCGGTGCCCGGCGACGGCCATGCCGCGACCGAGCTTTGGGCGTCCGACCAGATGGGCACCTGGACCCTGGTCGTGCCGCGCAAGGACGACACAAGCTGCATCATCGCGTCGGGCATCGGCTATGACACGGCGCGCGACGTGGATGTGTATTATCAGACCGCCGGGCTGCGCTGACTGCCCCGGCTAGAAAAGCAGCGCAAGAAGTCCGATCCAGACGACCAGGTTGGACGCCAGGACGACCGGGATCACCAGGCTTCCGGGATTGATCCCTTCGTCCCGGCGCAGCTGCGGCAGGGGGCGGACCGGGCGTTCGACCAGGATCTGGCTGGCATGGGCGGGCCACAAGGCTGCTTCCACGGGGACAAGACCGGCATGGCGGCGTCCACGGACATGATCAATGCAGGGTGCGAATCCGTCCATCACCGATCTCCACGATTATTACTAATACTCTATAGCATAAGTCGTGTTTTTTCGTTCCAAATATCTCGCCGGGTGGGGGGTTTTCTTCTCTCAGCCGACCCGGCGCAGAAAGGCGCGGGTGCGGTCGTCCTGGGGATCGCCGAAAATCTGGGCGGGCGGCCCTTGTTCGACGATCCGCCCGCCGTCCATGAAGACGATCCGGTCGGCGATTTCGCGGGCAAACTGCATCTCGTGCGTGACGATCAGCATGGTCTGACGACCATCGGCGATGCTGCGAATCAGATCCAGCACCTCGCCCACCCATTCGGGATCCAGCGCACTGGTGGGTTCGTCGAACAGCAGCAGATCGGCATCCAGCGCCATGGCCCGACCGATCCCCACGCGCTGTTGCTGCCCCCCCGACATGGCGGAGGGATAGCTGTCGCCCCGGTCGGCCAGCCCGATCTGGGCCAGGATCTCGTCCGCGCGGGCAGCGGCCTTGGCCTGCGACCAGCCGCGCACGGTCGTCAGCCCTTCGGTGATGTTCTGCCGGGCGGTCTTGTTGGCGAACAGGGCATAGTTCTGGAACACGAAACCCGTCCGCCGCCGCAGCGCCAGGATCTGCGCGCGCGTGGCATGGGCCGCGTCCACCGACAGGTCGCCCAGCGTGATCCGTCCCGCATCGGGGGCATCCAGCCAGTTCAGGCACCGCAGCAGCGTCGATTTACCGGTGCCCGAGGGACCGATGATCGCCACCCGCTCGCCCGGCTTCAGGCACAGGTCGATGCCGTCCAGGACGGTGTTCGTGCCGAACCGCTTGGTCAGCCCGGCAATGTCGATCTCGCATTTCATCGCGCCACCGCCTTTCCCAGATGGCCTTCCATCCAGCGTTGCCCCACCGACAGGACCTCGACCATGATCCAATAGATCACGGCGACGACCAGGAAGGCTTCCAGATACAGGAAGCTGCCGGCCGCTTCCTTCTGCGCCGCGCCCATCATCTCGGTCACGCCCAGGGTGAAGGCCAGGGACGTGCTTTTGATCAGGTCGATGAAATAGTTCATCAGCGTCGGCGCGGCCACGCGGGACGCCTGCGGCAGCACGATCCGGCGCAGAAGCTGGCCCTGGGTCATGCCGATGGACTGCGCGGCCTCCCACTGGCTGCGGTCCACGCCCAGGATCGCACCGCGGATGCTTTCGGCCATATAGGCCGAGAAATGCAGCGTCAGGCCGATCACTGCCGCCGTGATCCCGTCGATGCTGGTCAGGGCAGGCAGCAATTGCGGCAGCCCGTAATAGAACAGGAACAGCTGCACCAACAACGGCGTGCCGCGAAAGAAGCTGATGAACACCGCCACAAGGCTGTCGGCGACCGGAACGCGCAGCACGCGCACGATCGCCAGGACAGCCGCCAGGACAAGCGCCGCCGCCATCGCGACAAGCGCCATCCCCAGGGTCAGCGGGACATAGCCGAGGATGATCGGCACCAGGTCCCACATGTAGGCGGTGTCAAGCGGCCTCATTCAGCGGCGTCGGCCAGGGGCTTCGTGACATCGGCGTCCAGCCATTTCTGCGAGATCTCGGCCAGGGTGCCGTTTTCCTTCAGCGTGGTGATCGCGGCATCGACCCTGTCGCGCATCGCCTGCCCGGCCTCGTCGTTGCGGAAGGGCAGGGCATTGCGGATTTCGCTGAAGGGCTGACCGGCCAAGGCCAGAGGCAGGGGGCTTTGCTTGATCACCTGCGCCGAGGAAACGCGGTCCATCACGAAGGCATCGACCCGGCCAAGGGCGGTGTCCTGTTCGATGTTGGATTCATAGGTGCGGATGTCGATGTCCGCCGCATTGGGCAGGCCACGCAGCAGTTCCTCGAAATTCGATCCCAGGTTCACGGCCACCGACTTGCCCGACAGGCTGTCCGGCCCGGTGATGGCGTCTTCGTTGCCCGCCTTCACCACGACCTGCGCGCCATCATAGACATAAGGCTGGGTAAAGGCGAACTTCGCCTCGCGCTCGGGGGTAATGGTGATCTGGTTCGCCACCGTGTCGATGCGCCCCGATTCCAGCGCGCCGATCAGCCCGGAAAAGGACATGGTGACGAATTCGATCTCGTCGCCGGTGATCTCGCCGATGGCGTTCATCAGGTCCACCTCGAAGCCCTGCAATTCATCGGCGCGGGTGAAGGTAAAGGGGAAATAGCCCCCCGACATGCCGACGCGGATCGTCTCGGCCGTGGCGGGCAGGGCGGTCGTCATGGCCAGAACGGCGGACAGGAACAGGTTGCGCATGGCGAAAACTCCTTATTCTACTTGGCCTTGAGATGCGCCGGACGACGACGGGCCGCAAGCCCCGGCCAGCAAAAAGGGACAGGATGGGCGGCTGCAGCGCAGCCTTGGGACAGGCGATGCGGGGGAAACGGGCAGGCCGGAACAATGTTCCGTGGCAAGCCGGCACCCCCCTTTGGGTCAGATCATCGCCTTGATCGCCGCGACATGGCCGGGCGCAGCCCCCAGGGCATCGGCGGCCAGGGCGCGGGCCGCGTCCATCAGGTCGCCGGGTTCCGCGATGCGGTCGATCAGCCCCCAGGCCAGCGCCTCGGGCGCGCCGATCCGCTGTCCGGCCATCAGGATCATCCTGGCCCGCGCGGGCCCGACCAGACCTGCAAGGCGCAGAGGATCGGAGGGCTGGGGCAGAAAGCCAAGCCGCATCACCGGATAGAAGAACCGCGCCTCGGGCACGGCAATACGCAGGTCGCAGGCCAGCGCCATGCCGAAGGCTCCGCCCGCCAGCGTGCCGTTCAACGCGGCGATCGTCAGGCAGGGCAGGGCACCGATGCGTCCCGACAGGCGTTCCCATTCGGGCGATGTCGCAAGCCCGGCCTTCGCCTCGTCCAGGTCGGCGCCTGCGGAAAAGACCTTGCCCGCCCCGGTCAGCACGACGGCGCGGACATCGCCCGCCGCCGCGATCCGGTCGAAAGCCGCCACCAGGTCGGCCAGCATCCCTGCCGTCAGCGAATTGGCCTTGCCCGGCCGGTCGAGGGTGACGATGGCCAGGCCATCCCGGTTCACGAAACGGATCACGCGATTGCTCCCTTGGCGCGGACGGGCCGCTGTGCCACAAATCCCACAAGCTCCGGTTTTCCGAAAGGTCTTTGGCATGTTCCGCTTCACCGCAACCTCCGCCCTTGCGCTGATCCTTGGCGCCGCGCCCGTGCTGGCGGATGTCACCCCCGCCCAGGTCTGGGAAAACCTGCAGGAATACGGCACCGAATACGGATATCAGGTCACCGGCACCGTCGAGGACGCGGGCAACACGCTGACCGTCACCGATGCCGTCTTCTCGATGCCGGGCGAGCGTGACAGCAGCACGGTCACGCTTCCGAAGATGACCTTCCAGGAAACCGGCGACGCGCGGGTCCGCGTGACGATCGAGGGCGACGTGGCGGTGGACAGCCGCTTCATGGCGCCCGTCCCCCAGGAAACGCCCGAAGCCGACCCCGAGGAGGGCGCCGACGCGCCTGCCGATCCCCCGGCCGCCGAGGCCGCGCCCGAGATGGTCGAGATGACCATGACCGGCACGATCAGGCTGCCGGGCAATGAAATGGTCGTGTCCGGCACGCCCGAGGACATGCTGTACGAATTCACCTATCCCACGCTGGAGTTCGATTTCGCCCTGCCGACCGAGCCGGGTCGGGACGTGACGATCCCGGTCACCGGAAGCCTGACCGACCTTGCCGGATCCCAGCGCAATGTGGCGGCGGCGGAAGGCATGGACACGACCTTCGACATGAAGGCCGCCGAAGCCGCGATGCAGATCGAGGCCCGGATGCCCGCCGACGACGCGGGCGTGGGCGGCGGCACCGTGAACTTCCAGGTGGCGCTGACCAACCTGGCCAGCCAGGGCACGGGAAAGACCCCCAGCGGGTCCTTTGACATGGGCACCCAGATGACCCAGGCCCTGGCCGCCGGGCTGGAGCTTGACACGACCCTGATCTATGACACCCTGCAAGGCAGTTTCGACATCGCGGGCAAGGACGAAGACGGGCAGGACCAGTCCGGCAAGGGCAGCTTTTCCACCGGGGCGACCGATATCGCCTTCCAGATGTCGGGACAGGGCCTAGGCTACAAGGCGGCGACCGCCGACGCCAAGGCCGAGATGACGCTTGGTACCCTGCCCTTCCCGATCAGCTATGCGGTCGAAGGCATCGCCGCGGAAATGCTGATCCCGGTGTCGCAAGGCGATGCCGCGCAGCCCTTCAAGTTCGTCTATGCCCTGGAAGGCCTGACCTTCGCGGATGCGATCTGGAACCTGTTCGACCCGACCAGCCAACTGCCCCGCGATCCGGCCAGCCTGACCGTCGATCTGTCGGGCGATGCGGTAGTGTCCCAGGATCTGTTCGATCCCGCCCCCGCAGAGCCCCAGGCCGACACCATGCCAGAGGCTCCGTTCATGCCCAGGACCCTGACCGTCAACCGGGTCGCCCTGGATGCCGTCGGCGCCACGGCGGACATCACCGGCAGCCTGGAGTTCGGCGACAATCCCAACGAGCCGGTGGGCAAGCTGAACGGCAGTTTCGAAGGCGTCAACGGCTTGATGGACAAGCTGGTCGCCATGGGCTTCGTTCCCCAGGAACAGATGATGGGGATGCGCATGATGCTTGCGATGTTCGCCAAGCCAGCCGAGGGCAATCCCGACCAACTGACGTCCGAGATCGAGTTCCGCGAGGGCGGCCAGATCTTCGCCAACGGCCAGCAGGTCAAGTGAACGCAGGCCCCAGGGCCGGGGGCCGGGGCCATGGTCCCGGCCTTTTCCATTCGCAGGACAGGAGGATCGCGATGTCATCCGTGGATTTGCAGTCGCTGGCCGAATCCCTGGTCGATGCGGCGCGGCGGGCGGGCGCCGACCAGGCCGACGCGCTGAGTGCAAGCGGGCAATCCATCAGCATCGACATGCGCGGCGGCGCCCTGGAACATGCCGACCGGGCAGAAGGCGTGGAAATCGGCCTGCGCGTCCTGATCGGCGGACGGCAGGCCAGCGTGTCCGCATCCAGCCACAGCCCCGCCGCCATCGCCGAGATGGCCGAACGCGCCGTCGCCATGGCGCGCGAGGCGCCGGTCGATGACAACCTTGGACTGGCCGATCCCGACCAGCTTGCCCGCCACCGCGACGCCGCCGGATTGCAGATCGCTGACGACCGGCCGGATCCCACGCCCGACCACCTGCAGGACCTGGCCCTGCGCGCCGAGGCAGCGGCACGCGACATGCCGGGGATTTCCCAGGTGGAATCGGCCAATGCCTCCTTCAGCCGTCGATTCCTGTGGCTTGCGGCCTCGAACGGGTTTTCGGGGGGCTATGGCCGCACGACCCATGCGATATCCACCGTCGCCATCACCGGCGAGGGGCTGGGGATGGAACGCGACTATGCCGGCGAATCCCGCGTCTGGGCCGAGGATCTGCCCGCCCCCGAAGACATCGGCCGCCTGGCCGCCGAACGCACGCTGGCCCGCGCGGGGTCCAGAAAGCCGCCCACCGGCGCCTTTCCGATCCTTTACGACCGGCGCGTCGCCTCGTCGCTGATCGGGCACCTGCTGTCGGCGGTGAACGGCAGCGCGGTCGCGCGCGGCGCAAGCTGGCTGCGCAAGGATCTGGGCCAGCCGGTGCTGCCCGAAGGCTTCGACCTGACCGAGGATCCGCTGCGCCCGCGCTATCCCTCGTCCCGGCCCTTCGACGCCGAAGGCTTGCCGACCCGCGCCCGCAAGATCGTGGAGGGCGGCGTCTTGCAAGGTTGGACGCTGGATCTGGCGACCGCCCGCAAGCTGGGGATGGACAGCACGGCATCGGCGGCGCGGGGCCTGTCATCCGCCCCCTCGCCCACGAACAGCAACGTGATCCTGACGCCGGGCACGGCCACGCCCGAAGACCTGATCGCGAAGATGGGGACCGGGCTGATCGTCACGTCCATGCTGGGTGCGTCGATCAACGGCACCACCGGGGATTATTCGCGGGGCGCCGCGGGTTTCTGGGTGGAAGGGGGCCGCATCGCCTATCCGGTCAACGAATGCACCATCGCTGGCAATCTGCGCGACATGCTGATGACCATCGAGGCGGCGGATGACGCCCTTCCCTGGCGGGGGATCGAGGCGGGCAGCATCCTGGTCCGGGGGATGACCGTTGCCGGGGCCTGAGGACGACCTGGCCCTGCTGGCCCAGGCCGCGCGGAAGGTGGGACCGATCGCCCTGTCCTTCTGGAAGGCCGAGCCGAAGGCCTGGGACAAGCCCGGCGATGCCGGTCCCGTGACCGAGGCGGATCTGGCCGTCAACGACACGTTGCGCGACATGCTGACCACGGCGCGCCCCGGCTATGGCTGGCTGTCCGAGGAAAGCGAGGCCGACGCGTCCCGCCTGGATGCGCGGCATTGCTTCATCATCGACCCCATCGACGGCACCCGCGCCTTTATCGCCGGTCAGGCGGGTTTCGCGCATTCGCTGGCGATTGCCGAAGGGGACCGGATCGTGGCGGCCGTGGTCCATCTGCCCGCGATGGACCTGACCTTTACCGCCCATGCCGACGGCCCGGCGCTGCTGAACGGCCGGCCGATCAGCCCCAGCGTGGCGGGAATCCAGGGCGCGCGCGTGCTGACCTACAAATCCGCGACCGAGCCAGAACACTGGAAGGATGGCAAGTCACCGCCCTTCCGCCGCGAATTCCGGCCGTCCCTGGCTTGGCGGCTGTGCCTGGTGGCCGAAGGGCGCTTCGACGCCGCCCTGTCGGTGCGCCATGTCTGGGAATGGGACATCGCCGCGGGCAGCCTGATTGCGGAACGCGCGGGCGCGGTGGCGACCGACCGCCACGGTGCGCCCATGCGATTCAACAGCCCGCGCGCCATGGTGGACGGGATGATCGTGGCCGGTCCGCGCCTGCACGCCCAGATTGCGGCGGGATTGATCCGGGTTCCGTGATAGGATCGGGCATCGCTTCGCTTTCCCAGGCATCCCGATGGCCCGCAAAGACGTCAGCATCGCCAATTTCAACCTGCTGAACCTCAACCTGCCCGGCCAGCCGATCTATGACGACGCGGGCTGGACCCAGGCCCAATACGACGCCAAGATCGCATTCACCGAACGCATCCTGGACGACATCGACGCCGACATCATCGGCTTCCAGGAATGCTGGCACGCCGATGCCTTAGCCGAGATTTTCGACCGCTCCGCGCTGCGCGGCCGCTATGACCTGGTGGCCCGCACCACCGATCCGCCAAGCATCCAGGTCGCCTTGGCCGTCCGCAAGGGGATGCTGCAAGGCCCGACCGAATGGATCGCGGACCTGCCGGACGACGCCCGTTTCATCGACCTGGAGGAGGCCCGCGACGCCGAGGAATCGGTCAGCGTCACCATCCGCAGGTTTTCGCGCCCGCTGCTGCGCGTGCCGGTGAACAAGGCGAACGGGACGCCCGACATCACCGTCTTTGTCGCCCACCTGAAATCCAAGGGGCCGACCGCGCTGCAGGGCGACGACGACAACCCGGTGCTGCGCCGCCACAAGTTCATCGCGCAGACTGTGGTGTCCCATGTCCGCCGCATGGTCGAGGCCGGGGCCTTCCGGGCCATCCTGAACGACACGATGCGCCGCAACGACAAGCCCGTGGTGGTCCTGGGCGATCTGAACGACGCCACCACCTCGGTTTCGACCGAATTGCTGACGGGGAACCCCGGCTATCGCTTCTTTGCCAAAAGCACGGCGGGCAGCAAGTCGGATGCCGGGCTGTACACGGTGGAAAAGCTGCAACAGCTTCGGTCCTTCCGGCACGTCTATTACACCTACATCTTCCAGAACCAGATGGAGTCGCTGGACCACATCATGGTGTCGGATTCCTTTTATGACCATTCGTCGATCCGGTCCTGGTCGTTTCGGGAAATGCGCGTGCTGAACGACCACCTGACCGCGACCGAAAGCCAGCGGAAGCGGCTGGGATACAACGACCACGGCATCATCGTCGCCCTCTTCGACTGGAACCCGATGGTCGAGGAAGCGGAACGGATCCTGGCCGAGGAAGGACCGGCGACCTAGATCAGGCCCGAGCGCGTAACCCCCAGCAGCCTGCCCTGCCGGAGCGTTGCGACCGGATAGCTGTCGCTGCGCATCGCCTCCAGCGTAAAGCCCGGCTCGACCCGGCGCAGGGCCTGCAGGGCCGACAGGGCGCCCTCCTCGTCCCGGCGGTGATAGCGCAACGCGGCCAGAAACCGCAGCGAGGGGCGGTTTTCCGGCGCGAATTGCTGAACCGCGTCGAACCGCTGTTCGGCTTCCTCATAGCGGCCAAGCCGGGTCAGGGCGATGCCCATGCGCAACTGCCATGTGGCGGGGTTCAGGACTGGCAACGCCTCGGCCAGACCGGCTTGGGCCTCACTATGCGCCTCTTCGTGGCGGCCCACGTCGGTCAGGGCCTGGGAATAGGCATATCGCGCAAGCGGATTTCTTGCGTCCATCTGCACGGCCTGCTGCGCCAGCCAGAAGCTGACCTGCCCGTGGTTCAGATATCCCTCGACCACCGATCCGACGGCCAAGGCGGTGGCGCTGTAGGGGTCGGCTTCGCGCGCCTTGATGGCAAGTTCCTGTGCCTCGCGGATGCTGCCTTGAGGATCGGGAACCAGGCGTTCGAAGACCTGCGTGGTGCGCACCCAGGCCCGTAGCGCCATGGTCAGGGATGCGTTGACCCCGTCATTCATGCCCGCCAGCGCCTGTTCGGCGCGGTCCAGCCGGGCCTGGTTGAAGCTGAAGACATCGGCGAAGGACACCCCAAGCGCCGCGTCTATGGTGCGCACGGCTTCCAGCACGCGCATGACGCCCACGCAGATCTGGGCGGTGCAATCGCCCATGGCCGCCGTCAGGTCGCCCGCGTCCAGGACGAACTTGTGCGACCAGAACAGCCGGCTGCTGGGACGATGGGTGAGCTTGACCAGAAGATGAACCCCGTGGCCCGCACGGTTCGCAACCGCAGACAGGACAATGGCCGATTGCCCCGGGTCGGCGCGGTCGGGCATCGCGACCACGGGCACCAGGTCGCAGACCCGGCCTGCGGCCTCGCCCAGAATCATCGCCGCGATAACACCGGCTTCGGTATCACCCGACACCGGTTCCGCTGTCAGCAGGACCGGCAGCACAGAGGGTTCCGGGGCCGAGGGTGTCACGGCCTGTTCCGCGTGCATGCGCGCATCACGCAGCCAGTCCTCGAATTCTGGGTCGGGAATGTCCAGGTCCGACGCGAATTCCGGCATCTGCCCATCGGGGCCGGGCCGGGCGGTCATGTCCAGCCGGATGACGCCGCCGTCCAGACCCACCCAGCCCGGCCCGCTGAGCAGGGCGTCACGCGCATCGCCCAGGCTGATGCGGATTTCCCGCAGCACCTGGCGCAAGCTGGCATTGGCGTTCTCGGGCTCTCGGGTGCTGAACAGCAGATCCTGCAGGCGCGCGCGCAGGATCCGCATGGATGTCGCGCTTCCCATCACCGCCAGCGCCCCACGCGCCCGCATCCCGCGCGGAGTCAGGCGCAGGTTTCCCGGCCCGATCAGTTCGACCGGTCCCATCAGGCGAAGCGTCAGCGGCAGCATGGGAACAAAATCTATGGGCGAAATGCAATGTCGTGTTACGCTTTCCCTTGCGGCAAAGATACAGTGTTTTCGATTCACCTGGTCAATGAGGTCTGACGATGTCCTTGCAGCACGGCCAGCACGGTCAACATGGACAGCACGGTCAACATGGACAGGAGGCCGGCAGCTTGTCGGGCGACGCGGGGCTGCTGTCCGCAGCCCTGTTGCGGACTCGCGATGCCATCGTCGGCACTGAAATCATCACCCCCTCGCCGGAACAGCCGAGCAACCTAGACCTTGCCGCCCGCTTGCCCCGCTTGGCGCGGGAATACCGCAACGCCGTCCTGATGTCCGAACTGCTGGAGGATCTGGCCTTCGAGACCGAAGACGATGCCCCGCCCGGCAAGACGGCGCGCGCCATGACCGTGTCGCGGCGCAAGACGGGGGCGACGCTGGAATATCTGCCCCTGGTCCGGATCGCCCGCCCCGATGTCGCGGATTTCAGCCAGGCCGCCCCGCTGGTGGCGGCCTATGCCGAATTGCGCGGCGACCGGTTGGCGGAAATCACCGTCCAGCAGCAATACCTGATCCCCTTTTTGGCCAGCATCCTGCCCATCGACCCCGTCCGCAACCTTGCCCTGGCCGAGATGCTGGAGGTCGGGCTGGATCTGGTCACGCCCGTGGTGATGCGCGTCAAGCTGGCGCTTGGCTGTCCCCGGCCGAACCAGTTCAGCAACCGCATCCAGCCGATCATCCCCGAACCGGCCCATCCGGCCCTGCCCAGCGGTCATGCGACCCAGATCTTCACGCTGGCAACGATGCTGGCCTTGCTGGAAAATCCGGCCGCAGGGGTAAAGGCCGACAGCCAGATCTATCGCTTGGCCTGCCGGATCGCCATCAACCGGACGGTTGCAGGCGTGCATTTCCCGGCGGACAGCGCGGCCGGGGCGGTGCTGGGCATCCAGTTGGGGCGTTACCTGATGGCGCGAGGCCTGAAGACGAATGTGGGATCGGCGGAATTCGACGGTCGCCAGTTCCGCGAGGCCGCGGGTCCGCGCGACTTCCACTATGCCATCCTGGACCGGATGGTGACGGGGCAGGATTCCGCGACGGACTTCAAGAACGATGCGACCGCACCGCGTCCGGCGCCGCTGTGGCGATCGCTGTGCCAGCGCGCGCAACAGGAATGGACCAACCGATGGAGCTGAAGGAGGATCCGCCCCCCGCCCGATGGTCCGAACCCCGCGCGGCGCATGACAGGTTCCGCCCCGGCCTGTCGCCCTATCTGCATTACTACTATGACCTGCGGGCCGAACGGGGCGACGCGCCGCCCCGCGAACCCCATGGGCCGGACGACGGCGCCGACCTGCCGGGCCAGCTTGAACGGGCATTGCGCGATCTGGTCAGGCGGACCTTCGAATGATGGCCCTGGCATTCGCCATCCTGTCGTCCTTCCAGGATTTCCTGGACGATCCGGCGGGCATCCTGTCCGACGATTCCCGCAACCCCGATCCGCGAGAGGGGGAAGATGACAGGGATCTGGACGATCCGTCGCTTGCCTATCTGTCGGACGGCGCCCTGCCCGATCCCCGCACCGGCTGCATCATCGGGGTGATCGACGACGCCATCCCCTTCGTCCACCAGCGGTTCACCCTGCCGGGCAACCTGTCGCGCACGGCCTCGGTCTGGCTGCAGGATGCCCGATTCCGCCCGCAACCGGGGGACGACCTGCCGACCGGGGCGGAATGGCGGGGGGCGGAACTGTCGGACCTGCTGGCCCGCGCCGCATCAGGCGCCATCGCGGGCGAGGAGACGATCTATCGCATGACCGGCGCGGTCGATCTGACCCGGCCCGCCACACCGTCCGGCGCGTTCGAGTCGGGGCATGGCGCGGCGGTGGCGCCCCTGGCTGCGGGCTTCGATCCGGCCGATCCCCAGGCCCGGAACCATCCGCTGATCGCGGTCTGCCTGCCGCCCCGGATCACGGCGGATTCCATGGGCGTCCTGGCGCCGGTGCCGATCCTGGCGGGGATCCTGTTCATCATCAACCGCGCCCGGCGGTTGTGCCGCTTCATCGAACGGCGGCGAAACCTGGCGCCGGGATCGGTCCGCCTGCCGGTCGTCATCAACATCAGCCTGGGCCTGACCGCCGGTCCGCGCGACGGATCCACCCCGCTGGAACGCTTCATGGATGCGGTGTCGGATTTTTCCGCCCCGGATCTGGGGCCGATCCATTTCGTGCTGCCTGTCGGCAACCATCGCCAGGACCGTCTGCGCGCCCGGCTGAAACCGGGCCAGCACATCGCCTGGCGCCTGCCGGCCGACGACGGCACCATCAACGCCATCGAAATCTGGGGGCCGCCCCATGCCCATTTTCCGCGCGGCGATCTGCGGATCACCCTGACCGTGCCGGGACTGGCCCCCGCCACCACCGCATTCACCCTGCCCTGGCAATATTCGATCCTGTCCGGCCCCGACGGGCGGCCCCTGGCGCGAGCCTATTACACCCCGCATCAGACGCGCGACGGGCAGTGGCGCGACGGCATCACCGTGATCGCGGTCCCCACCTGCCCCGAACGCCTGGGCGAGGCTTTCGCCCCACCGGGCGAATGGCGGGTGCGGATCGCGGATGCCTCGCCCGAAGGGGTCTATGACCTGGCGGCGCAGCGCGACGAGGTGATCCGCGGATTCCGCCGGGGTGCCCGGCAAAGCTGGTTCCACGACCCGGCCTATCGCAGCCATGAACCGTCGGGCTTCCCGATCCTGACCGACGCGCAGAACGGCGGCGATCCGTCGGTGATCCGCACGGATACGGTCAACGCCTATGCCACGGGCGAACGTCCGCTGCGGGGCGGGGCGATCTATCGACGCGAAGGGACCACCGCGGGTTATGCCGCGCTTCTGGACGACGGCCAGCCGGGCGACTGCCTGGTCCCCGTCGATCGGGCGATCAACAGCCCCGGCATGATCCTGCGCGGGCGCGACAGCGGCAGTTTCGAACTGTCCTCGGGCACGTCGATGTCTGCCCCGCAACTGGCCCGATGGCTGGCCGGGCAACTGTCGGACGGTCAGCGGCCGGGCAGCCGTGCGGCGATCCGCCAACTGGCCGAAAACCAGTCCGCGCGCCCTGCCCCAACGCCCATGCTGGATTTTCCCACGCCATTTCCGGAATTCTAGACGTTCCAAGCATATTTCACGCTTTCCGGGCGATTTTCCCCTGATCGATTCACGCCCGTTTCACGCCCCCCATGGATAGTGATTCCATTGATACCGTTCATCGGTCGCACGGGGTGACGCCTCGCTTGGCAGCAGCAGGAGGGAAAAACGGACATGCCGGGTGACACAATTCCGAATTTCAACAATGTCATCGCCGCGCTTCAGCTTTTGGGCAATGGACCGGGGGGTGTGCAGAATATGCCGGCCCAGTCGCCCGAAACCCTGTTGGCGGAGATGCAGGGACGGTCAGGGTTCGGTGCTCCTCTCGCTGAACCAGACCGTCCCACCTGGGCCGCGTTTCGCCGGCTCGAGCAGGAAAACCAGCTTCTTGTCGATCATGTCGAGATGCTGGCCTGCGCCCTGGGTGCCTGTCCAAATTGCTGGGGCAGCATCGAGGATTGCGAGGATTGCGGAGGCGTCGGTCGTCCCGGTGCCTTCGCCCCCGATCGAGGATGTTTCGATCACTTCGTCCTGCCGGTCATCGTCCGCGTCATGGGACGGGCGAACCTGCACGACGACCCAGCCACCCGTCCCGGCGATTACCGGGATCGGGACAACCCGCGAAGTTCCTCTGTTTGACGGTTCCCTGTTTCCCTCGCGGGTGGTTTGGCGGATGGTTTTTGGTCCATCCGCCAAATTTGGCTCAGAACAGCGGATCCAGCGCAAAGGGATCGGCGGGCGCGGTGGTGGCGATGGTGCGCCCCGGACCCGACAGCGTGGCGATCTGCCGGGCCAGGATCGCGATGGCCGACGATGCCGCCGCGGCCGAGGCCCCCGGTCCGGTGCCGCCCAGGGGCACGGCGATGTCGAAACTGCGGGCGTGGTTCGCAGCCCCGCTGCCTTCATCCGCGACGAAGTAACGGCCCGACAGGCGATAAACGCCATTGGCCTGCGCCAAGGCTCGTTCCACCCGCACCTCCAGCACGCGCTGCGGGGGTTCGGCCAGGGGCCAGGGTTCCCCGATCACGGTCGCGCCCGATGCGTCCGAAATCGCCCGCGCCAGCGACAGGGTAAAGGCGCGCTGCGGATTGTCGGCCCACAGGTTGTCGGGGCTTGACCGCACCGCGCCGTCTTCGGTCTGGAAGGCGACCTCTTGCCCGGATGCGTATTCCGGCAGGGACACATCCTTCAGTTCCGCGCTGCCCAGCCGGTTGGGGACCTGTTCGCCGGTCGCCGGCGGGTCGATGATGAAACGCGCGGTCTTTTCCGGGTCGGAACAGGCCGACAGCCCCAGAAGGCCAAGGCAGGCAAGGGTCACGGGCAGGCGCAGGGTCATGTCATCGTCCCAGAATGAAGGCGCGGGGGTTGCGTTCGATCAGGCGGGCCAGCGACCCGAAGGCCTCGGTCGCGCGGCGCAGTTCGCGCAGCATGTTGACGGCCTCGGTGTTGAAGGCCGACCGTTCGCCATAGGAAGCCAGCACCGAATCCGCCCGCGCCGCCGTCGCCTCCAACCGCTGGATCAATTGCGGCAACCGCTGGACCGAGGTGGCGATCTCGTCCGCCGCCGTGCTGGCGCTGTCGAGCGCGTTGTTCAGGCTGCCCGCCGCGTCGCCGTCGCGCAGGTCGTTGAGCAGGCCCGACGCGGCCTCGAGCGTGTTGGACAGGTTGCGCGGCAGTTGTTCGGCATCCTCGCTGCCCAGCATGGCGCGCAGGTCGGCCAGGATCCCTTCGGCCTGGGCGCTGATCTCGGCAAACTCGAACTCCTCGACCGCGGTGGCGGCGGCATCGATCTGGTCCACCATGTCCGGCACGTCGGCGGCCGCAAGCTTGACGGCCTCGGCGGCGGCGGCGGCTTCATCGACCAGGCGGGCGATGTTCTCGGCCGTGCCGCTGTCGCGCAGGTCGCGGGCCATGCCGCCGATGTCGGTGGCCGCGCTGCGGGTCTGGTCCAGGGTCTCGCGCAGGCTTTCGGGAATGGCGCGGGTATCTTCCGAACTGGCAATGGCGGTGATGCTGTTCATCATGTCGGTCGCCGACCTTAGCACATCTTCCAGCGGCAGGTTGCCGATGCGGGACAGGAAGCTCTGTGCATTGGCGCTGAAGTCGTCCAGATCGCCGGGCACGGACGGGATGATGGGATTGGGCTGGGCGTCTGTGTTGATGCTGGCCGGTTCGGCGCCGGGAATTTCGACCAGTTCGACCATCAGCGACGTGCCCAGGAACCCGGCACTGGCCACGCGTGCGCGAAGGCCCTGGGACACGGCCTGCTCCAGGAAGGCAAGCGCGTTCTCGGGCGTGGCGTCCTGGGGCAATCCCAGCCGCGCCGGGGAAATCGCCATTGTCACCACCTGGCGGATTTCCCCGCGCGGTTCATCCTGCGTCACCGCCAGATCCGTGACCTGGCCCACGCGCAGGCCCTGGAACTGCACATCCGCCCCCTTGGCCAGTCCTTGCAGCGAATCGTCGATCAGCATGGCAAGGCGCAGCGGCTCGCCGCTGTCGCTGGCCAGGATGTCGTTCCGGGCCGTATCCTCGTCCGGTTGCAGGGCATAGACATGGCCTGCTTCCACGGGCCGTCCGCCGCTGATCAGGGTGTCGAAGGCCACCCCCCCCTGCAGGACCGAGGACAGCGAATTCACGTTGAAGGACACCCCCGACGCGCCCAGCGACAGCGAAAAGCCCGAGGTATCCCAGAACACGGTCGAGGTCGTCAGCCGCTTGTCGTGCGGCGCCTCGATGAAGGCGTCGGCGATGACCTGGTCTTCCGTTCCGGCAAGGCGGATATTCTCCATCCGGCCGACCTGGACGCCGCGATACAGGACCGGCGCGCCTTCGCTGATGCCGTCGGCATTCTCCATGGCCAGCGTGACCATCGTGCCGGGCGTGTCCTCGCGGATCAGGGGCGCGCGGTCCTGGCCTGTGAAGCGGGTTTGTTCGCCGCTGACATTGGCGTCCCAATAGCCTTCGATGAAGGCGCCGGTCAGAACCGTGTCCAGGCGCGTCACCCCCTGGGCCGTCACCTGCGGACGGACGATCCAGAAGGATGCCTCGGAATCGATGAAGGGCGCCACGTCCTTGTCCACGCGGATCTTCACCACCACGCGCGCCAGATCCGGGGTGAAGCTGACGGATTCGACCTGTCCCACGGTGATCTCGCGGAAGCGCAGGGCGGTTTCGCCGGGCGTCACGCCGGTCGCATCGGCAAACTCGACCTCGATCACCGCGCCGCGGGTGGAATAGGCGTTCCAGGCGATCCCCAGCGTCACGATCAGGGCGACGATGGGCACAAGCCAGATGACGTTGATCCCGGCCTGGGCGGCGCGCGCGGCAGTCTTGCGCACCGGGCTTGCCGGTCTGACGGGCGGCGGCGTATCGGTCATGTCGGTGTCAGTCCTGCCCCTCGGTGCCTGTCCGGCTTCGCAACGGCAAGCCGCGCCAGATCAGTCTTGGATCAAAGCTTTGCGCGGAAAGCATGGTGAAGGCAACAGACAGCGCAAAGGACACCGCGGCGGGGCCGGGATGGATCGAGGCCACGAAGCCCAGCTGCACAAGCGCCGACAGGATCGCCACCACGAAGACGTCGATCATCGACCAGCGGCCGATGAATTCGACCACCTCATAGATCTTCAGCCGGGTATGGGCCTGTTCCACCGTCGCGGGGCGACCGGCGACCCTGGCCAGCCAGGCGATCGCCAGGAACTTGGCCATCGGCACGATCACCGAGGCGACAAAGACGATGATGGCGATGTCGTAATTGCCGTAATGCATCAGTTCGACCACGCCTTCCAGGATCGTGGCCTCGGAACTGCCCTGCAGGCCGGCAAAGGTCTGGGTGCGCATCATCGGAAACAGGTTGGCCGGGACATACATGATCAGCCCGGCCGCCCACCAGGCCCAGACCTTCTGCAGGCCGCGCCGGTCGGGCGGCACCAGATCAGCGCCGCAGCGGTCGCAGGTTTCCTGGCCTTCGGGCCAGACGCGCCCGCAGGACCGACAGCCCAGCAGGCCTGCACGATGCGCGGTCAGGATCGGGGCGCTGTCCGGGGTCACGAAACGCGGCCCTGGACCATCTCGCGGCCGTCGGTATGCAGGCCCGCATCCTCGATGGCGTCCCAGATGGTCGTCTGGCACATGAACCCGCGCGAGGCGAGGTTGACCAGGATCAGCGCGCAAAAGGCCCAGAAGGCGGGACCAAGATGGACGGTCGCAAGCCCCGCCACCTTGACCAGGGCGACCGCCGTGCCGATCACGAAGATCTCGGCCATGGACCAGGGGCGCAGCAGTTCGGACCAGCGAAAGGCCCGCGCCGCGTGGCGATAAGGCGCGCGGCCCTGCGCCAGGGGCGTCAGCGTATAGACCAGCAGAAAGGCCCGCAGCACCGGCAAGCCCACGATCATCATCATCACCGCCAGCACCAGGGGCAGCAGCACCCCATCCGCGAATGCCATCCCCACCCCGAAAAGCGAGGTGGCGTTGCCGAACCCCATGCGCGAGATTTCCAGGAACGGAAAGAAGATCGCCCCCATCATCAGGACGACCGTGGTGAAGGACAGGGCGATCAATTGCGTGAAGGCCCCGCCGCGCGGCTTGGCCAGCACACCGCCGCAGCGGATGCAGGTGGCCGTTTCGCCGGGATCCAGCTCTTCCTCGACATGCAGGGCATCGCAGCGGGGACAGGCCATCAATCCCCTGCCGGTGGTCAGATCGAAGCTGTCCTGCGCATCCATGCCTGACAAGATAGTATTCCGCCCTTCCCGTGCAAGCGTTCAGTGCTGCGCCCCGGCCCGCGCGGCCGAGGTCAGCACCACGTTGCGCCCCTCGGGCGTGACATTGCCGGTCTGGACATCGAATTCCAGCCGCAGGACAAAGCTGCCGTCCTGCATCCCCGACGTCACCTGGCCTTCCAGCTGGGTCGTGAAGGCCTCGATCAGCTGGCTGCCCAGGCCGGTGCTGCCAGACTTGTCGGTCTCATTGACGGAATTGGCGATCTCCAGCACGCCCAGCCCCGGTCGGGGCGTCGTCAGGCTGATCCTGACCCAGGGCGTCCCCCCATCCGGTGCCGCGCCTGCGTATTTCAGGGCGTTGGTAAAGGCCTCGGTCGCCAGCAGCGACAGGGGCACCGCCTGGTCGGGCAGCAGGACAAGCGTCTCGATATGGGTTTCCACATGCAGGGTGCTGCCCGGCCCGACCGAGGCGTTGACCATCTGGTTGACGATATCGCAGATCAGCCGCCCCGCCTCGACCGCGTCAAGATGTTCGGCCTGATACAGGTTGCGATAGATCGTCGCCAGCGCGGCCACCCGGTCCTGGACCGAACGCAGCACCCGCTTGGCGTCGGGGTCGTCGATCACCCGGCTTTGCATGTTGATGATGGACGCGATCAGTTGCAGGTTGTTCTTGACCCGGTGATGGACCTCTTTCAGCAGGACGGTCTTTTCGGCGACCGCTTCCTCCATCTGTTCCTCGTCCCGGATCAGGATGCGGGCCATGTTGTGGAAGGTCTGGCTGACATCGCAGATTTCGGTTGGCGCATCGGTCAGGACGGGGGGCGGTTCGCTGCGGTTGCCGATCGCGAAACGGCGCATCTGGCCGCGCAGCACGGTGATATGGCGCAGCACCATGCGGAAGACCGCGAAATAGGCCACGGCCAGCGACACCAGCCACAAGGCCATGGGGATCGTCACCGCGCCCAGCCGGGACAACTGGAACATCCCGACATTGGCCGTCTTGGGCGACCAGCTGCCCAGGGCATAGACAAGGCCGGGAACGGCGGGAACCACGGTGAACATGCGCATCTGCCCGTTTCCGGCACGCGCCTTGAAATTGGTTTCCGTCCGCGACAGCAGGCTGAGCAGATCGACGTTCTGGGGCAGGATGTCCTGGGTCGAGGTCTGCGCATCGGTATCCGATGTCAGGATCTGCCCGCGATGGTTGAAGGTCACGATGCGTGCGCCTTCGGTCCCGAAGGTGATGTTATGGGTGGATCGCAGCAATTCGGTGGTCAGCGACAGGCTGATATAGCCCAGCATCTGGCTGTCGCGATACAGGGGCTGCAGGACCAGAACCAGGGGCCGGTTGTTGACGACCCCGCTTTGGACGGATGTCACCAGGGTGCCTGGTTCTTCCTTGAAAATCTGGTATCCCGCGGAGGAGGTGAAATCCACCGGCTCGTCCTGCCAGGCGGAATTGCATGTGCTTTGCCCGTCCAGCGGCACGAAGCCCGCAAAGACATAGGTCGCGCTGCGCTGTATGAAGTTGCGCATCAGATCGGCGCAGACCTGGGGGCGGTCCAGCGATTCCAGCACCGCCGGGCCAAGCGCATCGGCCGAACCCAGCGCGCTTTGCAGCAACGCCCGTTCCCCCGCTGCGGCCGAGGATGTGCGGCCCAGAAGCGCCAATTCGACCCCGCGCTCGGCCTCTCGGACCAGGTTGAAGTTCTGGATCAGCGAGATCAGGCCCAGCGGAAGGATCGCCACCGACAGAAGGGCGCCCAGCCGGAAGCCCAGCTTGCGCGTGAAATCCAGCCGGTCGCTGATCCGCCGGAGCACCGGCCCACCCTAGCGGGCGATGGTGTGGCTGGACGCCATCACGGCCAGTGTCGCCTGATCGGTCATGTCCAGATCCTCACCGCTTTCCATATGCAGCAGTTCCGCCAGCTTGCGCCGCCCGCGATTGGCCCGCGACTTGACGGTGCCGATGGCGACGCCCGTCATGTCTGCCGCTTCCTCATAGGAAAAGCCCGACGCGCCCACCAGGATCAGCGCTTCGCGCTGTTCGTCGGGCAGTTGCTGGAAGGCCAGCCGGAAATCCTTCAACGCCAGCCGCCCGTCGTGGTCGGGCCGGGTGGCCTGGCGCGCGGCGTGGATGCCGTCGGTGTCGCTGACCTCGCGCTTGGTCTTGCGGCGGGCCGAATAGAAGGTGTTGCGCAGGATGGTGAACAGCCATGCCCGCAGGTTGGTGCCGGCCTGGAACTTGTCCATGTTGGTCCAAGCCTTGACGATCGTGTCCTGGACCAGGTCGTCGGCGGCAGCCCCTTCGCGCGTCAAGGACAGGGCAAAGGCGCGCAGGGCAGGCAAGTGGTCAACCAGTTGGTCGCGCGGGTCGCCCGCAGCCGGAGTTTTCATTCTGTCACCGTCCACCGTCGCGTATCGTCGCGTTTTGCAAGGAACTCACTTCTGCTCGCGCAGTTGTTCAAGAAGGGCAAGAAAGCGGTCGGGAACCTGCTCTGTTGCATCCTGCTCAAACGCGCGACGAAGATTTTCGTCGATCTGTTTTTCGACTGCCGCCTTGCGACGATCATCTCGCTTCGATGTCATTACTTTGTTAGTCCCGGAAATCTTGTGCGCACGGTATCCAACCTGTAGGGGTTAGGATAGGTTCCGCGCAATATCCGAATTCGAGGATTTGAAATATGTCGTCTGCCGATCTTGCCCAGTCCATCGGGCGCGAGCTGCCCTATCTGCGGCGCTATGCGCGTGCACTGACCGGAAGCCAGCGTGCCGGTGACAATTATGCCGCAGCCACGCTGGAAGCCATTCTGTCCGACCGTTCCGTTCTGGATGGGGAAGACGATATCCGCATCGGGCTGTTCCGCACCTTCCATGCGATCTGGCAAAGTTCGGGCCAGCCCATCGACGAGGGCGAGCGCACCGCACGCGAATCGCGTGCGCAGGACCATCTGCGCGGCCTGACCGCCAATTCGCGCGAAGCGCTGCTGCTGCGCACGATCGAGGAACTGCGCCCGGACCAGATCGCCCGCGTCATGCAGATCGACCAGGCCGAGGCCGAGGAACTGGTCCAGATCGCCCTGTCCGAGATGAGCGCGTCGCTGCGCGGCAAGGTCATGGTGATCGAGGACGAGATGATCATCGCCATGGACCTGAAGGGCATCGTCCAGGCCATGGGCCATGACGTGACGGGCGTGGCCCGCACCCACACGGCGGCCATCGAACTGGCGGGCCAGAACCGCCCCGACCTGATCCTGGCCGATATCCAGCTGGCCGACGGATCGTCCGGCATCGACGCCGTGAACGAACTGCTGCGCGATCTGGGCGATATTCCGGTGATCTTCATCACCGCCTTCCCCGAACGCCTGCTGACCGGCGAACGGCCCGAACCCGCCTTCCTGATTTCCAAGCCCTATACCGAGGAACAGGTCCGGTCCGCCGTCAGCCAGGCGATGTTCTTCTCATCCACCGAAGGATTGGACGCGGCCTGAGCCGGCGTCCACGCAACTTGGGGCGGCGGGTCATTCCGCCGCCTTTTTCACATCCGCCAGCAGGGAGGCGCGGGCCTCGCGCGCGGCGCGGACGCGGCGGCGGCGGGCGATCTCGACATTGATCAGGGCGCCCAGCAGGACGGAAAATCCCGCCAGATAGAACCACATCAGCAGCGCCACCACCGTGCCGATGGATCCGTAGATGCGGTTATAGCTGTTGAAGCTGCTGAGATAGGCCGAGAAGGCCACCGATGCCGCCGCCCACAGAAAGGCCGCGAAAACCGCACCCCAAGTAAAGATCGGGGTGCGCGGCGTCTTCACGTTCGGGCCATAGCGGTACAGGATCCCGATTCCCAGGATCACCAGCATGAACATCGCCCCCCAGGGCAGGCCCGCGACCAGCCAGCCGCGAACCTGTTCGAAGACCTGGAAATTCAGAAGGATCGGCACCAGCACGATGGTGGCAAGCCCCGCCAGGGAAATCCCCACAATCGCCAGCGTCAGCGCATAGGCCAGCATGAAGCTGAAGACGGTCGAATGGGACCGCACGCCATAGGCGGCGTTGAGGCCCCCCACGACGGCCTCGACCCCCGCGCGGGCGGCAATGGTGGCCACCAGGAAGGACACAAAGGATGCCCAGCCCACGGATGTCTTGCCGGCCGCGGTCAGCGACAGGATCTGGGCGTCGATCAGATCCGCCGCGCCTTCGGGCAGGAATTCATGCGCCACGTCCAGATAGGTGTTGATGACGGCCGGATCGAACCACAGGCTCCACAGGGCGATGATGGCGGCAAGGCCCGGAAAGACCGCGAACATGGCATAGAAGGCCACGCCCGCCGCGATCAGGCCCATGTGGATCTTGTCCATGCGTTCCAGGACCGCCGCCATGAAGGCCCAGATCTCGCGCAGCATGGTCAGCATCGGCACCTTCGTCCCTCTGGTCCGCCCCGGATCATGGCGTCACCGGCGGTGGAATCTGTCAACCGCCATAGCGCGCCCAGATTGCGCTTTCACCCAGTCGTGCGACAAATTCGGCATGGGCCGCTGCTTCCGCCGGCGTCAGGCGGGGCGGCAGGGGCGCCGGGCGCGGGGCACGGGGACCGCTGTCCGGAGAACCGGCCACGGGACCGCCGGACCGCCCGGGCTGGTCCAGCACCAGATCGGGCTGCCTGCCGCCGATCAGTTCCAGATACACCTCGGCCAGAAGTTCGCTGTCCAGCAGCGCCCCGTGACGCTGGCGGCTGGAATTGTCGATGCCGAAGCGACGGCACAGCGCATCCAGCGATGCGGGCGCGCCGGGGAATTTCTCTCGCGCGAGCGCCAGGGTGTCCAAGGCACGCGACCAGGGCAGGGCAGGGCGGCCCAGGCGGCGCAGTTCGGCATTCAGGAATTTCATGTCGAAGCTGGCGTTGTGGATCACCAGTCGGGCATCGTCGCCGATGAAGTCGATGAAGTCCCCGGCAATTTCGGCAAATTTCGGCTTGTCGCGCAGGAAATCGTCGCCCAGGCCATGCACCTCGAAGGCGTCCTTGGGCATCGGGCGTTCGGGGTTGATATAGACGTGAAAGGTCCGCCCGGTCGGCAGGTGGTTCACCAGCTCGATCCCGCCGATCTCGACGATGCGGTCGTCCTTGTCCGCATCGAAGCCGGTGGTTTCAGTGTCCATCACGATCTCACGCACAGGCCTTGATCTCCTTCACGATGTCTTCGACGGCTTGGCGGGCGGCATCCATGCTGTCCGTCGGGATGATCCAGTCCGCCCGCGCCCGTTTCCGGGCATCGGGCATCTGGCGCGACAGGATTAGGGCCAGCAGATCCGCCGTCATGCCCGGCCGCGCCAAGACACGCCGCCGCTGGGTTTCCGCGTCGGCCGACACGACCGCCACCCCGTCCATCTGGGTTTCATATCCGTTTTCGTAAAGCAGCGGAATATCCAGGACGACCAGAAGGGCAGCGGGATGACGGGCGATATAGGCTTCGCGGTCGGCAGCGACGATGGGATGGACGATGGCCGACAGACGGTCCAGGGCGGCGGGATCACCGGCAATCGCCGCTTTCAACGCCTCACGGTCGATGCCGCCGTCCCGCAAGGCGCCTGGGAAGACTGCCGCCACCGGAGCCACCGCCGCGCCGCCGGGCGCGTAAAGTCGGTGAACAGCCTGATCGGCGTCCCAGACGGGATGGCCCAGGTCGCGAAACATCTGCGCCGTGGTGGACTTGCCCATGCCGATGCTGCCGGTGAGGCCCAGCCGGAAGGTCATTCCAGCACGACCCTGCGTGTTTCCTCGTCCACCTCGGGGCGGCGGCCGAACCAGCGTTCAAATCCCGGCGCCGCCTGGTGCAGCAGCATTCCCAACCCATCCACCACCCGGCATCCCCGGGCCTGCGCCTCGGACAGGAAGGGCGTCATCAAGGGGGTATAGACCAGATCCGTCACAAGCGCATCGGGGGACAAGGCGTCCAGCGGCACGCGCAGGGGCTGCTTGCCTTCCATCCCCAGGGATGTGGCATTGACCACGGTGGTCGCCCCGTCCAGCATGTTGCCGGCCTGCGCCCAGTCATAGACGATCAACCGTGCGCCGAATTCCGCCTTGATCTGTTCGGACCGGATCCGGGTGCGGTTGGTGATCCGCAGTTCCTTGACGCCGCTGTCCAGAAGCGAGGCAACCACCGCCCGTGCGGCACCACCCGCGCCGATCACCGCGGCGGGACCGGCATCGGGATTCCAGTCGGGCGCGTTCTGACGCAGGTTGGCGATGAACCCATAGCCATCGGTATTGTCGGCATGGATCTTGCCGTCGGGCCGGAAGATCAGCGTGTTCGCCGCGCCGATCAATGCCGCGCGATCCGTCACCGCATCGGCCAGGGTCAAGGCCGCCTCCTTGTGCGGGATGGTCACGTTGATGCCCACGAAACCCAGCCGGGGCAGGGCGCGCAGCACCTCGGCCAGGTGCTCGGGCATGACGGGCATGGGAATGTAATGCCCGGCGATGCCATATCGCCGCAGCCAATGGCCATGCAGGCGGGGTGACCTGGAATGAGCGATCGGCATTCCGATGACACCGGCAAGCGGCACATGGGCAGGAGGGCTGGCTTGGTCGTCGATCATCGCGGGATTCCTTGGCTTGGACCCAGCCTAAGCCGGGACTGCCGCCGAAAAAAGCGTTCTTTGCAAGGGCATGTCCACCCCGGCAGAACCGCCTGTGGATAAGATCCGGGGGGAATCGGGTCGAATCATGAGGGCAGGTCGAACAGGTTTCGAGGCGTCCCCAGATCGGCCCGGAACAACCACCGGCCAACCGCGTTGCGTCCCCAAGTGCATAACTGCCGGGTCCGCCTGTCAGGATCTGTGGGGGAATCGGCGGCCCTGTCCATCTCCCACAGACTTATCCACAATCCATGAAATTGATCCGAATGAGAAAATTTCATTTTTCGCCCGATCATCCCCGAATTATCCACATTTGGAAGATCCGGGGGTGAATCGCGGGATTTCTGCTTTATCCCACTGTCCACAGGGCCTACATCAACATCATCCTTTATCTTTTCTTTATATTTAAGAAGAAGAACGGTGATGCTGGACGGTCTTTCGGTGATCTATCCCTATGCCAAGGCTTTCCACGTCATGGCGGTCATTTCCTGGATGGCAGGCCTGTTCTATCTGCCACGCTTGTTCGTCTATCATGCCGAACGCGGGCAGGGGGGCGAACCCGCAGCCAGCTTCACCATCATGGAAGACAAGCTGCTGCGCCTGATCATGAACCCGGCGATGATCGCCACCTGGATCAGCGGACTGTCCCTGGTGCTGACGCCGGGCATGGTGGACTGGTCGATGATCTGGCCCTGGACCAAGGCTGCCGGGGTTCTGGGAATGACCTGGTTTCACATGTGGTGTGCGGGCCAGCGGCGGCACCTGCTGGGCGGGCAGGGCCTTTCCGGACGACGCTATCGCATGATGAACGAGATCCCGACCCTGTTGATGGCCCTGATCGTGGTGTCGGTGATCGTCAAGTTCTAGGCCGGGCGGATTGACTCGGGTCCCTGTCATGTCTATGTGGCCCGTAAGCCCGGCCGTCCGGCACGGGGATTCCCGAACCATAACCTGACCAGCCGCGCGGCAAGGCGCGGTACCCCGGTGATATCATGTCCGAAGAACGTCTTAACCTCTCCGAACTCAAGGCCAAGAGCCCGGCGGAACTGCTGTCCTTGGCCGAGGAGTGGGAGATCGAGAACGCCTCGACCATGCGCAAGGGCGAGATGATGTTCTCGATCCTCAAGGAACATGCCGAGGAAGGGATAGACATCGGCGGCGACGGCGTGCTGGAGGTCGTGCAGGATGGCTTCGGCTTCCTGCGATCGACGGCCGCGAACTATCTGCCCGGTCCCGACGACATCTATGTCAGCCCCGACATGATCCGCCAGCACAGCCTGCGCACCGGCGACACGGTCGAGGGGGTGATCCGGGCACCGGGGGAAAACGAACGTTATTTCGCGCTGACCAAGGTCGAGCGGATCAATTTCGAAGATCCGGAAAAGGCCCGCCACAAGGTCGCCTTCGACAACCTGACGCCGCTTTATCCGAACGAAAGGCTGAAGATGGAAATCGAGGATCCGACCATCCGGGATCGCTCCGCCAGGATCATCGATCTTGTTGCGCCCATCGGCAAGGGCCAACGGTCGCTGATCGTGGCGCCCCCGCGCACCGGCAAGACCGTGCTGCTGCAGAATATCGCCCATTCCATCGAACGCAATCACCCTGAATGCTATCTGATCGTCCTGCTGATCGACGAACGCCCCGAGGAAGTGACGGACATGCAGCGGTCCGTGAAGGGCGAGGTGATCTCCTCGACCTTCGACGAACCGGCCAGCCGACATGTCGCGGTGTCGGAGATGGTGATCGAAAAGGCCAAACGTCTGGTGGAACATAAACGAGATGTTGTGATTCTTCTGGATTCTATCACGAGACTTGGTAGGGCGTTCAACACTGTGGTCCCTAGTTCTGGCAAGGTCCTGACGGGCGGCGTCGATGCGAATGCATTGCAGCGGCCCAAGCGGTTCTTCGGTGCTGCCCGGAATATCGAGGAAGGCGGTTCGCTGACCATCATCGCCACAGCCCTGATCGATACCGGATCACGGATGGACGAAGTGATCTTCGAGGAATTCAAAGGGACCGGCAACAGCGAGATCGTGCTGGACCGCAAGGTGGCGGACAAGCGGGTCTTCCCGGCCATGGATATCCTGAAATCGGGAACGCGGAAGGAAGAACTGCTGGTCGATTCCAAGGACCTGCAAAAGACCTATCTGTTGCGACGTATCTTGAACCCGATGGGCACCACGGATGCGATCGAATTCCTGATCTCGAAACTGAAACAAACCAAGTCGAATTCTGAGTTTTTCGACTCGATGAACGCCTGACGAGACAGCAATGGACTTGATCTATGCCGAAGCCACCCCGCCTGGGCGGGGTGGCGTTTCCATTGTCAGGATAAGCGGCGATGGGGCACGACGTATAGCCGAAAGCTTGGCAGGTCCGTTGGCCCGCCCCCGTCATGCCTATCTTCGAGATATCCGGGATGCCGACAACATCCTGGATCGTGCCTTGGTCATGTGGTTCGAAGAAGGCCACAGCTTTACAGGCGAGGAATTGGCTGAGATTCATCTGCATGGCGCACCGGTCATCGTGCGTCGTTTGGGGCAGATGCTGACGAACCAGGGCCTGCGCCTGGCAGAAGCCGGAGAATTCACCCGCCGTGCCTTTCTGAATGGGCGCATGGACCTGTCCGAAGTGGAAGGCTTGGGCGATCTTCTTGCTGCTGAAACGGAATCCCAGCGACGTCTGGCCATGAGGATGAGCAGCGGTGAACTTGCCCGAAAGGCGGACCACTGGCGATCCCTGCTGATCCGCGCCGGCGCCCTGGTGGAAAGCAGTGTTGATTTTGCCGATGAAGATGTTCCGGATGATGTTCCAGACGAAGTTTTCGATCTTCTGTCTGAACTGAGGCGCGATCTTCACGAACAGATTTCCGGTTATGCCGCGGCGGAACGTATTCGAAACGGTTTCGAGGTGGCGGTCATCGGCCCTCCGAACGCCGGAAAATCCAGTCTGATCAACCGGATCGCGCGCCGGGAAGTGGCTTTGGTATCCGACGTCGCCGGCACAACTCGCGATATCATCGAACTGCGTTTGGATATTCGAGGATTGGCGGTTACGTTGCTGGATACCGCAGGTCTGCGCACGTCAGAAGACATCGTCGAAAGCTTGGGGATAGAACGGGCAAGAACGCGAGCGGTCGAAGCGGATTTACGCCTTCACCTTTCTCCTGAAGGGAAGAAGGACGACACACTGTGGCAAGATGGGGATATTCTGGTCGCCACGAAGTCAGATTTGTTTAACAGTGTAGAGGGTCTTCCGGTATCGTCCTTGACGTCAGAAGGGTTGGATCAGCTGATAGACCGAATTTTTGATGCATTAAGTGCCAGAACAGCCAATGCTGCGCTTGTCAGTCATCAGCGCCAACTTTCAGCCTTATCCGAAGCATACGAAGCCCTTGAGGGGGCAGAAGGCCTTCCACCAGAACTGTTGGCCGAAACCATTCGGCGTACGGCCTCTTCTTTGGATCGATTACTTGGCAGAATCGGTGCGGAAGATTATCTGGATGTAATCTTCACATCCTTCTGCATCGGAAAGTGAGTGTTTCACGTGAAACAATATGATGTTATTGTTGTTGGCGCGGGTCATGCGGGTCTCGAAGCGGCTGCAGCTTCTGCCAGGATGGGTGCAAAGACTGCCTTGGTAACAATGCGTCGCGAAGATATAGGAGCCTTGTCTTGCAATCCCGCCATTGGGGGACTGGGCAAAGGCCATCTGGTTCGAGAAGTCGACGCCTTGGATGGCTTGATGGGCCATATTGCCGACCGCGCCGGTATTCAGTTCAGATTATTGAACCGCAAGAAAGGTCCGGCAGTCCAAGGACCGCGTGCCCAGATGGACAGAAGCCTGTATCGGGCGCATGCCTTTGAAGCCATATCCAGCTATTCAAATGTCGATCTGATCTTTTCTGAAGTCTCTCGCTTACTGGGAGATGACCAGCTTGTTTCAGGAGTACAGCTTGCAGAAGGGACGACGTTACACGCCAACGCGGTTGTCCTGACTACCGGGACATTCTTGAACGGCTTGATCCATATCGGCGATCAAAGTCGTCCTGCTGGACGCTGGGGGGATCGTGCTTCCAATCAGTTGGCCGAATCAATCAGCCGATACGATCTTCCTTTGGGACGCCTCAAGACTGGCACTCCTCCCCGACTGGACGGTCGAACGATCAATTGGGATGTCCTCGAAAAACAGCCTGGCGATGATCAGCCGGTCCTGTTCTCTTATCTGAGTAGTGCTGCTGAAGCACGTCAGATCTCATGTGGTATCACTCATACGAACATTTATACGCATGAGATTATCAGAGGCAATCTGTCTCAATCCGCAATGTATGGTGGTCATATCTCTGGTCGCGGGCCCCGTTATTGTCCTTCGATTGAGGACAAGATCTTGCGCTTTAGTGACAAGGACTCTCACCAAATCTTCTTGGAACCAGAGGGTCTGGAAGACAATACGGTTTATCCAAACGGAATTTCTACGTCGCTACCAGCCGACATTCAGTTGGAGTATGTCCGAACGATAAAGGGGCTGGAGCAAGCTGTTATCCTGCAGCCTGGCTATGCAGTCGAGTACGACTATGTTGATCCACGCGCTTTGAAAAACACGCTGGAATTGAAGAATGTACAAGGTCTTTACCTGGCAGGTCAGATAAACGGTACAACCGGCTACGAAGAGGCAGCTGCGCAGGGCCTTCTTGCTGGGTTGAACGCGGCATCAGCTGCACAAGGACGTGAAAGTATCACCTTCAGCCGCGCAGATAGCTATATCGGGGTGATGATTGATGATCTGACGTCTCGCGGCGTTTCTGAGCCATACCGGATGTTCACCTCTCGGGCAGAGTTTCGTTTATCCTTGCGTGCGGACAACGCTGATCAGCGTCTAACGCCATTGGGAATCAAGATCGGCTGCATCAGTGAACGGCGTCGCAGGTTCTTTGAAGATCGGCAGACGCGTTATGAAGCTGCACTCCAAAATATGCAGAATCTGACGTTCAGTCCGTATATGTTGTCGAAGGCTGGCATTGCCGTCCGTCAAGATGGGCAGAGGCGGTCCATCTTTGGCTTGATGGGTCAGCAGGATATTTCACTTGCCCAGCTTGAAGGTCTCCACCCGGAAATTCGCAAGATCAATCCAGCTACGCTGGAGCAACTGCGCAATGACGCCCTCTATAATCAATACATTGATCGGCAAGCCCGGGATGTGGAGTTGTTGAAGCAGGACGAGGCGGTCTTGTTGCCGGAAAAGTTCAACTATGCGCAGCTATCCGGTTTGTCCAAGGAACTGGCAGCCAAGCTGAACGCCCTTCGTCCGGAAACGCTTGCTGCGGCAGCCAAGATCGAAGGTATGACGCCTGCGGCTCTGACGCTTCTGCTTGCCGCATCGAAGTTTAAGAAAAAGTTAACGGCATGATTGTTTCACGTGAAACAAAGGACAGATTGACGATTTATGGCGATCTTCTTGGGCGATGGAACTCCAAGATCAATCTTATTTCTCCGGCAACTCTGCCCTATCTTCAGGAAAGGCATTTTGATGACTGTCTTCAGGTAAGTGAAATCGCTGGCGGTACATCTGGTCTATGGGTGGATCTTGGAAGCGGTGGCGGCCTGCCTGGCTTGGTCCTTGCCATTTCCAGCAGCGATACTGATATCAAATTCAAGTTGGTCGAGAGCGACAAACGTAAAGCAGCTTTCCTGCGCACTGTTGTGCGAGAAACTGCATTGACCAACGTGACCATTGTGAACGAGAGGATCGAGGCACTTTCTCCTCAGAATGCTGACTATGTCAGCGCGCGTGCTCTTGCCCCGTTGAGGCAACTCATGGCATATCTTGCGCTGCACATGGCACCTTCTGGGAAGGCCTTTCTGATGAAAGGCGTTCTTTGGCGGCAGGAAGTTCAAGATGCCCGGAAGACCTGGAATTTTGACTATATAGCGCATCCAAGCCGAACTGAGGCTGGAGCAGCAATACTGGAAGTGACTGGAGTCAGACATGGCGGAGCTTAGCGTCATTGCCGTTGCCAATCAGAAAGGCGGGGTAGGGAAGACGACCACTGCCATCAATCTGGGTGCGGCACTGGCCATGGCTGGCCATCAGACAATCCTGATTGACCTGGATCCGCAAGGAAACGCTTCGACGGGCTTGGGGATCGAAGTCGAGCAACGTCATAAGACGGTCTATGATCTTCTGGCAGGGCCAGACTCTCTGCAGGACTGCCAAGTCCAGACAGACATTGAGAACCTCACAGTTGTTCCAGCGACCCCTGATCTTTCGTCAGCCGATGTTGATCTGGCCCAGGTAAAGGATCGCACTCGTCTTTTAAGGCGCAAGCTGGATGAAGCTCCCTGCGACAGCGTGATCTTGATCGATTGCCCGCCTGCATTGGGGCTGTTGACCGTGAATGCCATGGTTGCTGCAGATGCGGTCCTTGTTCCCTTGCAGGCTGAATTCTATGCCCTCGAAGGTTTGTCGCAGCTTTTGTCGACGGTGAAGCATGTGCGTCAAAGCGGGAACCCCAATCTTCGCGTAAACGGCGTTCTGTTGACGATGTCTGATTACCGCAACAATCTGTCTCAGCAGGTTGAAGCTGATGCCCGTGCGACGCTGGGGGATCTGGTTTTTACAACTGTCATTCCTCGAAACGTCCGTGTGTCGGAAGCACCTTCCTTTGCGCAGCCTGTTCTTCTGTACGATCCTGCGTCCAAGGGCAGCCTTGCCTATCGTCAGTTCGCAGCCGAATTTGCGGCTCGTCTTAAACTTGCCAATGAGGTTGCCTGATGTCCGACAGCAAATCTGCAAAACGCGGCTTGGGTCGTGGCCTGTCGGCGCTGATGGCGGATCTGGATCTTGATACGCCGGGCGAACCAAAGCCGACCAAGGATCGGACGATGGTTCCCATCGAACAGATCACGGCCAATCCGGATCAGCCCCGGCGGCATTTCGATCCGGCGGCTTTGCAGGAACTTGCAGAATCTCTTCGTCAACGTGGCGTTCTTCAACCCTTGATCGTCCGCAAGCATCCGAGGGATGAGGGTCTTTACCAGATCGTCGCGGGCGAACGTCGCTGGCGTGCGGCGCAGATGGCGCAGTTGCATGAACTTCCGGTGATCATCCGGGACCTGACCGACACCGAGGTTCTCGAAGTTGCCATCATCGAAAACATTCAGCGCGCCGATCTGAATGCCATCGAAGAGGCTGCATCCTTTCGTCAGCTCATGGACCGGTTCGGCCATACCCAGGAAAAATTGGCCGAGGCACTGAACAAGAGCCGCAGCCATATCGCCAATCTCTTGAGGCTCTTGACCTTGCCTGATCCAGTTCAGGATTATGTCAAGGATGGCCGGTTGACAGCGGGACATGCCCGGGCTTTGATCACGGCGGACAACGCTGCCACTCTGGCACGGCGCGTTATTGATGGTGGCCTATCCGTTCGGGAAACCGAAGATCTTGTGCGTCGGCAAGGGAAGAACACAACTTCTGGTGAGAAGTCGCAGTCTCGCCGCAAGGGTGACAAGGACGCCGATACGCGGGTCTTGGAAGGGGACCTTTCCGCGCAGCTGAAAATGGCCGTGGCGATCGACCATGCCCCTCATGGGGGTGGCACGATTTCGATCACCTACAAAAATCTGGAGGAACTGGATCGGCTATGCCAGCTTTTGGGGCGTTCAAACTGATGATGGGACAACTCCATCAAGGACGCTTGCGCATTTCCATGGTTCAATTCCGCACCACGACTGCTCGTCGAACTTCCATATGCACGACGTTGGGCCGACTTTAAGGACCTGATCTGACCGGCAAGTTGCCTCAGCAGAGTCCATCGTCGTGGCCCCGGATCATTGGTGCCGGCGTTGCCTGACCACCAGGAAACGCGCGGAAAGCATCAATCCTTCAGTCCCGCGACGATCTTGTCGGGGGTTGCAGGAAGGTGCCGCACGCGGACGCCGCAGGCGTTATGAATGGCATTCAGAACGGCCGCACCCGCGCCGCAAATTCCCAATTCTCCCAATCCTTTGGCTTGCAGCGGCCCGACATAGGCGTCGCGTTCGGGCAGGAAATGCACCTCGAGCGGGGGGACATCGGCATGCGTCGGGATATGATATTCGGCAAGATCACGGCTGACGGCATGACCGTCACGGGAATCGTGTTCCATCGCCTCGGTCAGGGCGATGCCGATGCCAAAGGTCATGCCGCCCAGACATTGTGATCGCGCAGTCTTCTCGTTCAGGACCCGCCCGCAGGCGAAGACGCCCATCATGCGGCGCACGCGCACCTCGCCGGTCCAGCGGTTCACCGCGACTTCCGCCCAATGGCTGCCCCAGGTTGCCTGGCGGTGCGATTTTTCGGTCTTACCGGGTTGCAGATGGCCTTCGCCGCTGATCTGGCCGTCGATCAGGTCCGACAGCAGCCGGGCCACGTTGCCGGCCCGTGCCATTCCGTCCTGCAGGGTCAGGTCTGCTTCGTCGCAGTCCATCGCCTTGGCGATCTGGCCGCGGATTTCCTCGCAGGCGAGATAGACGGAGTTCCCGCTGGACGCTGCCCCAAAAGAACCGCCCGAACCCGAGGCGGGCGGGAAATTCGTGTCGCCCAGCCTGACCTCGACCTGTTCGATGGGCAGTCCCAGCATTTCGGCGGCAAGCTGGCCCAGGATCGTATAGGTGCCGGTGCCGATATCGGTCATGTCGGTTTCCACGACGGCTTGGCCGTCCTGGGTCAGCGTGACGCGGGCACGGGATTCGACCAGCATGTTGACCCGCACGGCGGCGGCCATGCCCATGCCGATCATCCATTCCCCTTCGACCTGCTGCCCGGTGGGCTTGCGGTTCGACCAGCCAAACAGCCTGGCACCCTCGCGCAGCGCCTCGGCCAGCTTGTGGCTGGAGAAGGGGCGGTCTGTCGTGGGTTCGACGTCGGGGATGTTGCGCAGGCGCAGTTCGACCGGATCGATTCCCGCAGCCTCGGCCAGTTCGTCCATGGCACATTCGAAGACGGTGACACCCACCGCCTCGCCGGGCGCGCGGACGGATCCGGCACAACCGCGATGGATGCGCGCGACGGCGTGGACCACCTGTCGATGCGCGGCCTGATAGGTGAAGGGTGTTGCCTGGGCCACGGGCTCGGTGAATTCGCTGCTGGGCAGGTTGGACACCAGAACCTCGTGCCCGATTCCCGTCAGCCGGCCGTCCGCATCGCAGGCCAGCCGGATACGCTGGCGGGTTTCGGACCGGCGATGCGCAAGGTCGAAGACCTGCTGTCGGGTCATGGCGACCATGACCGGACGCCCCAGCTCCTTGGCGGCAATGGCTGCGGAAACAGCCTCGGCATTGATGCCGAGCTTCGATCCGAAGCCGCCGCCGACATAGGGCGACAGCAGGCGAAGGTTCTGTTCCTTGATCCCCAGGGCATCGGCCATCTGCTTGCGGTTCGACGACAGCATCTGCAACGCCGCGCGGATCGTCACCTGATCGCCGTCCCATTCGGCGATCGCGGCATGGGGCTCCATCGCGGCCGACATCTGCGATGGCGTGTGCCACACCTGGTCCAGCGTGACGGCAGCTTCGCGCATGGCCTTGTCCACGTCGCCTGCCGCCGACTGCTTTTTCGGCGGCAGTTCGGGCGTCACGGCCTCGGGTTCCACAGGCACGCTGCTGACCTTGTAGCGAACGGCGATGTTCTGGGCGGCGTGACGCGCGGCCTCGAAGCTTTCGGCCACGACCAGGGCGATGGCCTGGCCCATGTATTCGATCTGGTCCGGCCCCGAGGTAGGGCCCTTCTGGTCCATGCCCTGCGCGGCATAGCGGACCATGCGCTTGTCCTGGATCACCGCAAGGGCACCGGGTGCATCGCCGATCTCAAGCACCTTTCCCGCGGGCACGGTCGCCTGCACAAGGACGCCATAGACCATGTTCGCGGGCCTCGCCTCGGCGGCATAGGCGGCCCAGCCGGTCACCTTCAAGGGGCCTTCCAGCCGGTTCAGGGGCTGGCCCAGGATGCCCTGGGCCATGTGGTCCAGACGGTCGTCGTGGGTCGGGCCATCGACCCGCAGATGCCGTGTCATGCCGCCGTCTCCATTCCGGTTGCGTCCCGCAGCGTCGCGATCAGGGCGCGGCGCAGCAGGGGAATCTTGAACTGGTTTTCGCCCCAGTCGCGCGCCGGGCGCAGCAGGATGTCCGCCGCTTCCCTGAACAACGCGTCCGAAGGCTCGCTGCCTTTCAGCAATGCTTCGACCTCCGGGTCCCGCCACGGTTTCGTGGCAACGCCGCCAAAGGCCAGGGCGGCGTGGCTGATGCGTCCACCGTCGGTCGCGATCACCGCAGCGACGGAAACCAGGGCAAAGGCATAGGACGCCCGGTCCCGCACCTTGCGATAACGGTGCTGGCCCCCGGGCGGGGCAGGCAGGATCACGGCCGTGATGATCTCGCCGGGTTCCAGGACAGTTTCCAGATGGGGGGTATCGCCCGGCAGCAGGTGGAAATCGGCCAAGGGCACCCGGCGGGGGGTGGGGCCGTCGATCTCGACCACGGCGTCCAGGGCCATCAGCGCCACGGCCATGTCGCCGGGATAGGTGGCGATGCAGTGGTCCGATGCGCCCAGGATCGCGTGGTTTCGGGTCACGCCGCCAATGGCCGCGCAGCCCGCGCCGGGATCGCGCTTGTTGCAGGCCATGCGGCGGTCATAGAAATAAGGACAGCGGGTGCGCTGCATCAGGTTGCCGCCCGTTGTCGCCATGTTGCGCAACTGCCCGCTGGCGCCCGCCAGCAGGGCCCGCGACAGGACGGGATAATCGCGGCGGATGACCGGATGGGCGGCAAGGTCGCTGTTCCTGACCAGCGCGCCGATCCGCAGCCCTTCGCCTTCCGGCTCGACCCCGCCCAGGTCCAGATGGGTGATATCGACCAGGGCAGGGGGCGCCATGACCTCGAGCTTCATCAGATCCAGCAGGTTGGTGCCGCCTGCGATGATGGTGGCGTCCGGCGACAGATCCGCGATCGATGCGGCGCGATGATAGGTGAATTCCCTCATGCCGCGTCCTCGCGATGGTCGGTCGTCCCTGCGGCCTGCTGGATGGCCGCGACGATGTTGGCATAGGCCGCGCACCGGCACAGGTTGCCGCTCATCCTTTCGGCGATCTCGGCATGGGACAGTTCGAACGGACCGTCCAGGTTTTCCGAGGCATGGCTGGGCCAGCCCGCCTCCATCTCCTCCAGCATGGCGGTGGCGGAACAGATCTGGCCCGGCGTGCAATAGCCGCACTGAAAGCCGTCATGGTCCAGGAACTGCTGTTGCAGGGGGGACAGGCGTTCCGGGCTGCCCAAGCCCTCGATGGTGGTGATCTGCGCGTCCTGGGCCATGCAGGCCAGGGTCAGGCAGGCATTGATCCGGCGGCCGCCCATCAGGACGGTGCAGGCGCCGCATTGGCCATGGTCGCAGCCCTTCTTGGTGCCGGTCATCCCAAGATGGTGGCGCAGGGCATCCAGAAGCGTGGTGCGCGGGTCCAGATCAAGGTCATGGGTCGCGCCGTTCAGGTGAAGTGTGATCTGCATGGATCCCCCGGATGCTGGCATCGGTGCTGGCTGGTGGCACGCCCTCAACCGCCAGACCGGCACTGCGTTCCCTTGGGGCCATCGCTTTCGCGGACGGAACGGGGATGCGCAAAGGGCGTTCCCCCCGCGTGACAAACACCGGAGCGTTCCATGTCCCAGTCCCAGACCACCCGCGATCACGACACCATCCGCAAATGGGCCGAATCCCGTGACGGCCATCCCGCCAAGGTCGAAACCGGCGGCAAGGGTGGGATCCTGCGCATCGACTTCGGCGAACCCGAAGACAACCTGACCCGGATCGAGTGGGATGAGTTCTTCGAGATCTTCGATGAAAACGACCTGAACTTCCTGTACCAGGACAAGACCGCCGATGGCGGCACCAGCCGCTTCAACAAGTTCGTCTCGGGCGAATAGGGACCGGCTGCCCGGTCCGGGGGTTACCGTCCCGGATCGGCGTTATCCCCAGGCAGCAGCAGGTTGACCGCCCGGGCGGCGGCAAGGCCCAGCAAGGTCCCGGCCAGGACATCCATCGGATAATGCTTGGCCCGCGGGATCTGCACCCCGGCCATCAGGGCCGCGGTGCCTGCTGCCGGAAGCGCCAGGCCCGGCATGTCCCGGGCGACGATGGCCGCCACCGCCACCGCCCCGGCCGTGTGACCCGACGGAAACGAGGTGTCGTTGCCCCCCTTGCTTTCCCCAGGCTCGAATTCGTAATCGCGGTGCTTGACGATCTCCTCGGGGCGGGTGCGGCGCAGGCGGTTCTTGATCCTGCGCTTCACCACATTGGCGATCACATGGGCGGCCATCATGCGCATTCCCGTCCGCGCGACATTCGGCCGCCCGGTCACCAGCCCGCCCGCGATGACCGTGCCGCAAACCATCGTCAAGGGTATCTGGTCGGCCAGTTCGCTGGCGGTGCCAAGGGCCTTGACGACCGGATGATGCCGGTGCCGGGCAGCGCTTGCCGCAGCCTCGACATCCATGCGTTCCAGACCCTCGGTCTGGGGGGCGGGGTGGTCTTCGGGATCGCTGTGCTGGGACATGCCTTCGTAACGACACCTGCGGGGGGCGGTTCCCGCAAGGGGAACAAATCACCCCGCCCGCCGGTTTGGCCTGGCCACCACCGATACGAACAGGAGGATCGAGAATGGCGAACGCAAGCAGCAAGAAATTCGGCGCGGGCCAGCAGGACCAGGGCAAGGGCGACGGCACCGGGGGCATGTCCCCCGACACGATGGACGAACTGCCCCGGCAGGAAATCCTGTCGAACCGCGACACGTCGCGTCATTCGGATCAGCGCGGGCTGGATTCCCGTCATGTGAAGACCGAGCAGCATCACGACCATGTGGCGAACCGTCAGGCCGACGATGCCGATGACGACAATCTCGACAACGGGCAGGGCTAGGCCATGGGCAAGCATCCCAAGACCGACACCCCGACCGACAAGGATCTGCGCGACGATCCGGGGATCGGCCGATCCAAGGGTGCGGATCGCAACGATCCCACAATGGATGGCGACAATACCTTCGAAGGTGATGTGCTGAATGACACGACGCCGCAGGGTGGCGTCGATCCCAGCCAGCGTGGCCGTACAAACCGATAGGAGACCATCATGGTCGGCAAGAAGACCCACGATCAGCAGCAGCGGATCATCCAGAAAAAGGTCGATACGACCAATGCCGATCCCGATTTCGATCCCCGCCCCGACCTGAAGGCATCGGACCGGCGCGAGGCCCGGAAAGAGGATGGGGACGAAGAACGGGAATGACGCGCCCGTTAGACCAAGCCGACGATCCCGGCCTGGTCCGGGCCATCGCCGGGGGATGCGAATCCCTGGCCTTGCCGTCGCATGACGATTTCGCCCCGGCCTTCGACCGCTGGGGCGACCGCCGCGTCCTGATGCTGGGCGAGGCATCCCACGGCACGGCAGATTTCTATGCCGCGCGCGCGGCCATTACCCGCCGGATGATCGAACATCACGGCACAAGGATCGTCGCGGTCGAGGCCGACTGGCCCGACGCGGCAATCCTGAACCGCTATGTCCGCGGCCTGGACCTGCCCGAGCGAATGTCCGAGGCTTTTCGCCGCTTTCCCCGCTGGATGTGGCGCAACGGCGAAATCGCCAGGCTTCTTCGCTGGATGCGCGACTGGAACCGGGGAAGGCCGGCGCAGGATCAGGCGGGCTTCTATGGCCTCGACATGTATAACCTGAACGCCTCGATCCGCGCGGTCCTGGATTATCTGGAAAGCGCCGATCCCGACGCGGCCAGTCTGGCCCGACAGCGCTATGGCTGCCTGGAACCCTGGGCCGACCATCCCGATGCCTATGGCCGGATGGCGGGATCGGGCGACAGCGATTGCGAACAGGCGGTCGTGCGGCAATGCCGGGATCTGCTGGCGCAGGCGAGCACGGTCAGGGACGCCGATCTGCTGGACGCCGCGCAGAACGCCCGCCTGATCGCCTCGGCCGAGCGGTATTACCGGGTCATGTATCACGGCGGGGCCGAGGCCTGGAATCTGCGCGACAGCCACATGGTCGAAACCCTGGTTCTGCTGCTGCGGGCAGGGGGCAAGGACGCCAAGGCCGTCGTATGGGCGCATAATTCCCATATCGGCGATGCCTCGGCGACAGAGATGGGGCGGGCGCGGGGCGAACATAACCTGGGCCAGTTGGCACGCGAACGCTGGGGCGACGGGGTCGTCCTGATCGGTTTCGGCACCCACCGGGGGACCGTCACGGCGGCAAGCGACTGGGACGACCCTGCGCAGGTGATGACCGTGCGGCCGTCACGCCCCGACAGTCTCGAGGGCCATTGCCATGCCACCGGCATCGACCGCTTCCTGCTGGATCTGGGCGGCGATCCCGATCTGGCCCGGCATCTGTCCAAGCCCCTGCTGCAACGCTTCATCGGGGTGATCTATCGTCCCGAAAGCGAACGTTACAGCCATTACATGCAGGCCGTCGCGGCGCGGCAATACGATGCCTGGGTCTGGTTCGACCGCACCCGGGCGCTTGTCGAATCGGATGATGGTCAGGACCAGGACGGCGAAGACCACAAGGACGCATCCGACACCTGGCCATTCGGGGTCTAGCCGATTCCGGGCCTTTGGGTGGTTTGCGCTGCACGGCGGCAGGTGCGGGACGCCGCCGGATCGACGCTTCATCAAGGCCTGGGGTTCATGCCATGCCGACAGAGTTGCATCCCATGTTTCAACCTTGCCGCAAGTCCTGCACGTCCTGATGGACATGGCACGCCAACCGGCTTAGTCTTTCCTGGTCCGTACCAGTGTCCAATGTTTGGCCGGGTGAGGAGAGGATCATGGAACGATCCCCCTTGGCACCGTTTTGTCCCAGCTTCCGGCTCGCGCCGGACCCAGGGTTCCTGTATCTGTCGAAATCCCATCGCCAGGTTCAGGACGATATTCTGGCCCGCATCGGTCATGATCCGGCCGTGCTGGTCCTGACCGGCGGACCGGGCACGGGAAAGACCACGCTGGCCAGGCAGATGGCCAGTCTTTGCCACGGCATACGGGTCGGGCATATCGGCCAAAGCCATGCCCAGTTGATCGACCTGCACCATCAGGTGCCCAAGGCACTGGGCATGTCCTGCAGCCCGGCTTTCGATCATCCCCAAAGCGGGCCGCGCGCCCTTGGAAGGGCCTGCGCCGATACCGGGGACCGCATCCTGCTGATCGTGGACGAGGCGCAGGGCATGCCGAGCAGCGGGCTGGACTATCTGGCGGGCTTGATCGATGCCGCCGCCGTCGAGGGGTGGTCGATCAGTCTGTTGCTGGTCGGGGGAATCGAACTTGAAGCCCGCTTGGCAAGCCCCGCCCATTGCCTGCTGCGTGCCTGGATCGGTGGGCGCTTCCGCCTTGCGCCGCTGGGGCAGGATGAAACCTCGGACTATGTCGCGCATCGTTTCCGCATCCCGGGCTGCGCCTGCCATGCTGGCATCAAGGTCTTTGACGCGGCGGGTATCGGGCATCTGCATGCCCTGTCCAGGGGCGTTCCCAGGGTCATCAACCACCTGGTGCAGATCTGCCTGTTCGAGGCGACGGCGGCAGGCCACCGGCAGGTGGATGGGGCCTTTGTCGAAGCCTGCCTTTCCTCCATGATCCAGGATGGGCGACTGGCGCATCTGGTCGGCCCTGCCAGCAAGGGCGTGCAGGCCCATCCCCCCGGCAATCTTCCCGTTTTCGCCAGGCCCGTGGCGCGATCGCCGGCGGTTCCTCCGCAACCCATGGTCGCCGTCCGACCGGCACAGAAGGATATCCCTGTCCCGGCGACACTCGCCGCCTCGGGTCCGCGTCTTGCCAGACCGCATCATGCCGGTCTGGCGGCGGGGCTGGCGGGGCTTCTGGTTCTGCTGCCTTTCGGTGATTCCAGCGGACGGATGCAGACCACCATCACCGCAGCGGCCTTGCTGCCGGTCACGCCCGCAGCCAAGGTCGCCCCGCCGCAACCCGCGGCCCGAGGCTTGCCAGGCCGGGTGGCTGTGGACGCTCCGCCCGATCCCGACCGCCTTCTCAGCGAAGCCTTGGCCGTAGAGGGTGCGGATCCGGTCCGGGCGGCGCAGCTTTATACCCGCGCCGCATCCTGGGGCAACGCCAGGGCCGCCTATTACCTGGGACAGCTTTACGAAACGGGCATCGGGCTGGAAGCCGATCCCTATCGTGCCGCAGCGTGGTATGAAGCGGCCGGCGACATCGGTGGTGCCCCGGCGCGGCTTGCGGATCTGAAGGCCGCATCACGCCTGCAGAACCCGGAACCGACGGACCCGCCCGTTCCGGTCTTCCAGGGACTGTCCGCGCAGGGACAAACGGAATTGCAGTGGCAAGGCCCCGCCACCGCGCCGGTTCCCCGGTTCACGGTCGAACTTGTGCCGGCTGGCGGCGATGGGCAGGCCCGCCGCGTGGATACGGCGCTTTCGGCGCTGTTGCTTCCCTATCCGGTCGCGCAGTGGCGGGTGATCGCCCTGCGGCCCGACGGGACCAATGGGCCTGCCTCGGGCTGGTCGCGGCTTGATCCGGGCGCGCGCTGATCAGCAGCCGATCACGGCGCAGATGCTGCGGCGATAAGCCTCGTTCGCTTCGCTGTCGGGAACGGCCTGGGCGGCAGAGGCGGGGCAACTGAGCTGATAGGCCGGATCCAGCCCGCGATTGACGCAGGTCCCGACGTCCCATCCTGGGGGAATGTCGGTCAGATCGACCGATTGCCACTTCGGATGGCCTTCCGCACGCAGGGTCTCGATGCGCGTCAGGATCAGCGCCGCCATGTCCGACACGCCCTTGCAGCTTGCCCGGTGATAGGCATTGCGCGCCGGATCGTATTCATAGGTCATCAGCACGGCCTTGACCGCGACCAGCTCGACCGGATCGGGCTGGAAGTCATAGGTTCCCCCGGCCAGCGTGGCGGGTGAATAGACCGCCTGCAAGGTCGGATCCTGGATCGGGACAAGGTGAAAGCGGTCGGGGTCGATATCGCCTTCCGTGTAAAGGGACGCAGGCGCGCCCGCGACATAGAAGAAGGCGTCGATCTGGTCCGCCTTCAGCTGCGGCAGGGCATCGGCGGGCGCCACCAGCAGCTTCTCGGCAGGCTCGACCCCGGCCAGCGACAGGATCAGCGATGCGGTCAGAAAGGTGCCGCTGTTCTCGACCCCGATGGCGACGCGCTTGCCGGCCAGATCGGCCAGTCCCGCGATGTCGCGGCGCGCCAGGATGTGAACCTCCTCCTCATAGAGGGGGAAGGCGATGCGGACGCCAGTGATGGCGCGAGCCACCGCCGGATCGTTGCCGGCAAAGGTCTGCATGTATTCCAGGACATCGCTTTGCACGATTCCGAACTGGGTGTTGGGCCGCTGCCGCACGGCCAGGAAGTTTTCCAGCGATCCGGCGGATTCCACCACGTCCAGGGACTGGCCGCATTGCTGCATCAGGTTGCCCAAGTCGCGCCCGATCTGAAGATAGGTGCCGGTCGATGCCCCGGTCATGATGCTGAGTTGGGCATCCTGGGCCTGCGCGGGCTGCGTTCCCAGAATCCCCAGGACCGCCACGACCAGATGCAGCACCGATTTGAAACGTCGCATTGCCCTGTCCCTTTTCCTCATGATCCTCGGCATCCCCCCAGCCTGCTTACCAGAGCCAGCAGCGTCTGGCGGTTGATCGGATCCTGGACCTGCGCAAGCGCCTCGGTCGGGCAATGGCCCTGGATCAGCATGTCGCGCAGCCGGGTGCGCTGTTCGCCGGCCGGGGGCAGCGCGGGGGCCAGGGCCAAGGCGGCATCGACCTGGGCGGGATTGCGCCGCACCATGGCCGCCTCGGGGGCAGCAGGGGGCTGGGGGATGTCGTCATCGCCTGCGTCAGCCACTTCCGGGGCCGGGGCGGCCGCATCGCGCACACGGGTCAGGGCAGTCAGTTCGGCGGTCTGCGCGGCGATCTGCTGTGCCAGTTCGGCCGAACGGCTTTCCTGTTCGGCAATCTGGGCAGCCAGTTCCTCTGATCTGGTCAGCCGGGCTTGCAAGGCGGTTTCCTGTTCCGTCAGCCCGGCCAAGGTGGCGCGGACATCGGCGACCTGCGCGGTCAGTGCGTCCAGTTCCGCCTTTGCCGCATCGGCAGCGGCCTTCTGGCGATCCCGTTCTTCCTGGCCCTGGGTGAACGTGGCGCGGGCATCTGCAATCTGCCTGGTCAGGTCGGCCAGTTCCGCTTTGGCTGCATCGGCAGCGGCCTTCTGGCGATCCCGTTCTTCTTGGCCTTGAGTGAACGTGGCGCGGGCATCCGCGATCTGCCTAGTCAGATCGGCCAGTTCGGCCTTTGCCGCATCGGCTGCGGCCTTCTGGCGATCCCGTTCTTCCTGGCTTTGGGTGAACGTGTCGCGGGCATCTGCGATCTGCCTTGTCAGATCGGCCAGTTCCGCCTTGGCCGCATCGGCTGCGGCCTTTTGCCGATCCTGTTCCTCTTGGCTTTGGGCTATCTCGGCGCGGCGATCGGCGATCTGCTTGGTGAGATTAGCCAGTTCCGCTTTGGCTGCATCGGTTGCAGCCTTCTGCCCGTCCTGTTCCTTCTGGTCTTGGCTGATGGNGCAGCCTTCTGCCCGTCCTGTTCCTTCTGGTCTTGGCTGATGGTGTCGCGGGCATCTGCGATCTGCCTGGTCAGGTCGGCCAGTTCCGCCCTGGCCGCATCGGCGGCGGCCTTCTGGCGATCCCGTTCTTCCTGGCTTTGGGCTATCTCGGCGCGGGCATCGGCGATCTGCTTGGTGAGATTAGTCAGTTCCGTCTTGGCTGCATCGGCGGCAGCCTTCTGCCCGTCCTGTTCCTTCTGGTCTTGGCTGATGGTGTCGCGGGCATCTGCGATCTGCCTGGTCAGGTCGGCCAGTTCCGCCCTGGCCGCATCGGCGGCGGCCTTCTGGCGGTCCTGTTCCGCCTGACCCTCGGTGATCGCGGCGCGAATCCGGGTTTCTTCCTGTTGCAGGCCGGCCAGACCGCTTCGGGCGCTTTCCAGTTGGGACGTTGCTTCGGCAATCTGCTGTGTCAGGTCGGCAAGCTCGCCGCGCGCCCGTTCCAGGCGGGGTTCCAGTTCCGCCGCCTCGGATTCCATGGTCGAGATGACCTGCCGCAGGGCATGGGCCTGGCGGGACAGATCCTCATCGGTGGTCTGCGCCATGGCAGGCATCCCGGCCATAACGACAGCAGCCCAAGCGACCAGAAACCAAACACCCACGACACAAGCCCCCCTGGCGGGGACGATGATGAAGCAGGGCGGTATTTTGTCAATCTTTCTGTGAGGCCCGCCTGGAGGCGCAAAGCCGGACGAGCCGGCCGAGGATCAGGGGGTCGGGGCGAAGCGTTGCAGGGTCAGTTCCAGGCCGCTTTCCGCGTCCTGTTCCGCTGACCGGGACTGGACGTTCTTGATCATGACCTTCTCGGACCTGCCGTCGATGTCGATATGGCCTTCGGTCAGACGGGCCAGGTGGTCGGGATCCATGCTGCCTTCGGTCCTGAACCGGATATAGTCCCCGCCGGTCTCGACCGTGCCGTGAAGCGGTTCGATCCCGTCAAGCGTCAGGGTGGCCTGGGTCATCTGTCCCTCCGAAGTCTGTGCAACGGCACAACTCGAAGATGGCCGGTGTCGTTCCGCCCGTCAGGCTTCGGGCCGCGTGACGACATAGGCGGCAACCGCCATGCACAGGATGAACTGCATCCCCACGACCCAGGGCGGCATCCCGACGAACAGGCTGAAGCCCACGCCGCAGGCCATGGCCAGAACGGCCCAGGTCTTGGCCAGACGGCTGATCGCGCCACGTTCGCGCCAGGCGCGGACAGGGGGTCCATAGGTCGGGTGGTTCATGATGCGCCGTTCAAGACGCGGGCTGCTGCGGGCAAAGGCCGCCGCCGCCAGCAGAAGAAAAGGCACCGTCGGCACGACCGGGAGGGCGATGCCGACAATGCCCAACCCCAAGGCGACCAGGCCGATGGCATACCAGACGGGTCGCATGTTCATGCCGCCAGTTCCCGCAGGATGGCGTTCAGAAGCGGCCGGCCCTGGCCTGTGGTGCGCAACCGGCCATCCGCCAGTTCGACCATGCCAAGGTCGGCCAGCCGGGAAACGGCACCGTCGTCCAGGGGGGTGCCCGCCATTCGGGCATGGCGGGCCAGATCCAGCCCTTCGGTCAATCGCATCGACATCAGCAGATATTCGGTGGCCTGTTCATCCAAGGGCACCAACTCGCGCAGCGATTCCCCCGTTCCCTGCCGTTCCACCGCGTCCAGCCAGGCGCCGGGCGCCCGATGCGCCTCGGTGGCGAAGCGCCCGCCGGGCAGGGTGATCCGTCCGTGCGCGCCGGGGCCGACGGCGGCCCAATCGCCCTGGCGCCAATAGACAAGGTTGTGCCGGCTTTCGGACCCGGGGCGCGCGTGGTTCGAGGTCTCGTATCCCGCCATGCCCGCCGCCTCGCAGATGTCCTGGGTTTCCAGATACATGTCGGCAGCCAGGTCGTCGTCGGGCAGATCGCGCAACTTGCCCGCCGCGGCCCGCGCCCCGAAGGCCGTGCCGGGCTCGATGGTCAATTGGTAAAGCGACAGGTGATCCACCGCCATGTCCAGGGCTTCCGCCAGTTCCGCCCGCCACGCCTCGCGCGTCTGGCCCTGGCGGGCATAGATCAGGTCGAAGCTGACCCGGCCGAAGCAGGACCGCGCCACCTCGAAGGCCGCGCGGGCCTCGGCCACGGAATGCATCCGGCCCAGGCGCCGCAGATCTGCGTCGTTCAGCGCCTGGATGCCCATGGACAGGCGGTTGACGCCCGCATCGGCAAAGCCCTGGAAGCGCCCGCGTTCCACGCTGGTGGGGTTGGCTTCCAGCGTGATCTCGATGTCGTTGGCGAAACCCCAGGCGGCGCGGGCCGCGCGCAGCACGGTGTCCACGGTTTCGGGCAGCATCAGCGATGGGGTGCCGCCGCCGAAGAAGATGCTGCCCAGATGGCGGCCGGGCAGTTCCGCACCAAGCCGGGCGATTTCCGACGACAGCGCGTCGGCCCAGCGGGCCTGGTCCACGCTTGCGACCACATGGCTGTTGAAGTCGCAATAAGGGCACTTGGCCGCGCAGAAGGGCCAGTGGATGTAAAGGCCAAAGCCCCCCGCCCGCCAGTCTTCCACGAAGCTGTCCGGCCCAGGCATCATCATCCGCGCATCGCCGTGACTTCGACCTCGACCTTCATCTCGGGCCGGATCAGGCCCGCGATCACCATCGTGGCGGCGGGGCGGATGTCGCCCATGGCTTCGGACAGGGCGGGGACGATCGCCTCCATCACGGATGCGTCGGTGACGGTGTATTGCACGCGCACGATGTCCGCGGGGGCGAAGCCCGCTTCCTTTAAGGCCGCGAAGATCGTGCGAAAGCAGTTGCGCGCCTGCTGGCAGGGATCGTCGGGCATGGTCATGGTGGCGTAATCGTAACCCGTGGTGCCCGACACGAAGCACCAGTCGCCCTTCACCACGGCGCGGCTGTAGCCCATCGCCGCCTCGAAGGGGGATCCGCTTGAAATCCTATGCAAAGCTGCCCCTTATCATCCGTTCCACCGCCCGCGCCCGGTGGCTGAGGCTGTTCTTCATCTCGGGCGGCATCTCCCCAAGGGTCACGTCATGCCCGTCCGGCATGAAGATGGGGTCATAGCCATGGCCTTCAACCCCGCGCGGCGGCCAGACGACCTGACCGGGCAGCACGCCCTCGAAGACCTCGTCATGGCCGTCGGGCCACATCAGCACCAGCGTGCAGCGGAATTGCGCGGTCCGCGGGGCGGGGGCGTTGCGCGATTCCAGTTCGTCCCAGGTGCGCTGCATCGCCATGCGGAAGTCGCGACCATTGCCGGTTTCGGCCCAGTCGGCGGTGTGGACCCCCGGCGCGCCGTCAAGCGCATCGACGCAGATGCCGCTGTCGTCGGAGAGCGCCGGCAGGCCGGTCGCCTGGACGGCGGCGCGGGCCTTGATGCGGGCATTGCCGACAAAGCTGTTTTCGGTTTCCTCGGGCTCGGGCAGGCCTGCATCCGCCGCGCCGATCACCTCGACGCCATAGGGGGCCAGCAGGGCGCGCATCTCGTCCAGCTTGCCGGCGTTATGGGTGGCTATCAGCAGGCGCTTGCCGTCGAACTTCCTCATGCCACGGCGGCCTTTTGCGCGGCGACCAGTTCGGCCATGCCGCCTTCGGCCAGATCCAGAAGCTGCCCCATCTGGTCGCGGCTGAATGTCGCGCCCTCGGCCGACATCTGCACCTCGATCAGGCGGCCGCTGCCGGTCAGCACGAAATTGCCGTCGGTCCCGGCCTCGCTGTCTTCGGCGTAATCCAGATCCAGCACCGCCTGGCCCGCATAGATGCCGCAGGACACGGCCGCCACATGGTCGATGATCGAGTCGCTGGTAATCGCGCCCGCCTTCAGCAGCTTGTTCACCGCCAGCCGCAGCGCGACCCAGCCGCCGGTGATGGATGCGCAGCGCGTGCCGCCATCGGCCTGGATCACGTCGCAGTCGATGGTGATCTGGCGTTCCCCCAAGGCGCTGCGATCGACGCCCGCCCGCAGGCTGCGGCCGATCAGGCGCTGGATTTCCTGGGTGCGGCCCGACTGCTTGCCCGTTGCGGCCTCGCGCCGGTTGCGGGTGTTGGTGGCGCGCGGCAGCATCCCGTATTCCGCCGTGACCCAGCCCAGGCCCGTGCCCTTCAGGAAGCGCGGCGGCGTTTCCTCCAGCGAGGCGGTGCATAGAACATGGGTGTTGCCGACGCGGATCAGGCACGACCCTTCGGCATGGGCCATCACGCCGGTTTCGATTGAAATCGGACGCATTTGGCTTAGATTCCGGCCAGACGGGCGCATGGTTTTTCCTTTTCGCGAAGATCCCCGCCCCATACCGCCCCTGCGGCCCATCACGCAACCCTTCGAGGGACATGGACCAGAAGACGCCCTTGCAGGACATGAACGACCGCTCGCGCGAGATCTTCCGCCGCGTGGTCGAGATTTATCTGGAAACCGGCGAACCCGTGGGGTCGCGGACCCTGACCCGTGCGCTGTCCGAAAAGATCAGCGCGGCGACCATCCGCAACGTCATGCAGGATCTGGAATTGATGGGGCTTCTGGACAGCCCGCATGTGTCCGCCGGGCGGATGCCGTCACAACAGGGGCTGCGCCTGTTCGTGGACGGCATGATGGAGGTCGATACCGTCAGCGCCCCCGACCGCGCCGCCATCGACCAGACCCTGGGCAACGACGATCCCGACACGGGCGTGCTGCTGGACCGGGTCAGCACGGCCTTGTCCGCGATCACGCGCGGCGCGTCCCTGGTCTTGATGCCCAAGCACGAGGCGCCGATCCGCCATATCGAATTCGTCAGTCTCGGCCCCGACCGCGCGCTTGTAGTGCTGGTCTTCGCCGACGGCCATGTGGAAAACCGCCTGTTCACGCCGCCCGTGGGCCAGACCCCGTCGTCGATGCGCGAGGCGGGGAATTTCCTCAATGCCATGGCCGAGGGCAGGACCCTGTCCGAGTTGCGCGGCCATATCGGCCGCGAGATCGCGGCGCGCCGGCAGGAACTGGACGTGCTGGCCGCCGAACTGGTGCAATCGGGCCTGGCCCTGTGGGACGGCGAATCCCACGATCCCCGCCTGATCGTGCGGGGCCGCGCGAACCTTCTGGACCAGGAGGCCGCCGATCTGGACCGCATCCGGGTGCTGTTCGACGACCTGGAACGCAAGCGCGACATCGTGGAATTCCTGGAACTGGCGGAAAAGGGCGACGGGGTCCGCATCTTCATCGGGTCCGAAAACAAGCTTTTTTCGCTTTCGGGTTCCGCTCTGGTGGTTTCGCCCTATATGAATGCCGACCGAAAGATTGTAGGCGCGGTTGGCGTCATCGGACCGACGCGGCTGAACTATGGCCGCATCGTGCCGATTGTCGACTATACCGCGCAGCTGGTCGGGCGGGTGCTGTCCGGCCGGAAAGGATGAAAGACGATGAACGATCAGAACGAACAGCCCCTTGACGACATCCTGGCGGATCCGCTGGCCGATCCCACGGACGAGATCGCGGCCCTGACCGCCGAGCGCGACGAGCTGCGCGACAAGTGGATGCGCGCCCTGGCCGATGCCGAAAACTCGCGCAAGCGCGCCGACAAGGACCGCCGCGAGGCCGAGCAATATGGCGGATCGCGCCTGGCCCGCGACCTGCTGCCGGTCCACGACGCCCTGACCCGCGCCCTGGACGCCGCGGGCGAGGAACAGCGCGCTGCGGCCGCCGCCCTGATCGAGGGGGTGGAACTGACCCTGCGCGAGTTGAACAACGTCTTTGCCAAGCACGGCGTCACCGTCATCACCCCCAAGCCCGGCGACAAGTTCGACCCCAGCGAACACGAAGCCATGTTCGAGGCCGCCGTCCCCGGCACTATCGCCGGAGAGATCATCCAGATCATGGACAACGGCTTCCGCCTGCATGACCGGCTGCTGCGCCCGGCCAAGGTCGGGGTGTCGTCCACGCCCGCCAGCTAGGCGGGCGCTACAACCTTCATCTGACTTGCCGAAATGTCCCGATGGCGCGACGTTTGGAGAACGTTCGGTTCATCGGGAGGGAAGAACCATGGCCAGCACTGATGGGGTGAAGATACACCCCGCCGTCGACAATGGCATCAAGCAGGGAAATCCCAGCTTCTCGGGCGGCATGCTTACCTGCAAATGCACGACAAACCCGGTCAAGGTCCGGGTCGGGGCGCAGACGGCGCATAACCACGTCTGCGGCTGCACCAAGTGCTGGAAGCCCGAGGGCGCGATCTTCAGCCAGGTCGCGGTTGTGTCGCGCGACGCGATCGAGGTTGTGGAAAACGGCGACAAGCTGCAGATCGTCAACAAGGACGCGCCGATCCAGCGCTATGCCTGCACCGGCTGCGGCGTACACATGTATGGCCGGATCGAGAACAAGGACCATCCTTTCTATGGCCTGGACTTCGTCCATACCGAATTGTCGAAGGAAGACGGATGGGCCGCACCCGAATTCGCGGCCTTCGTCAGCAGCATCATCGAATCGGGCGTCGATCCCTCGCGCATGGACGGCATCCGCGCGCGGCTGCGCGAACTGGGGCTAGAACCCTATGACGCGCTGTCCCCGCCGCTGATGGACGCCATCGCCACCCATGTTGCCAAGCGGTCGGGCAAGCTGGCGGCTTGACCTCTTGGACTGAATGAACACAGCTGCACAGGGGCTGCTTGCGGCCCCTTTTGCCCTTACGGAATGCCCGAACGGATAGGAGAGTGACGATGAGAACCCGTGCCGCCGTAGCCCTGGAGGCTGGCCGACCGCTGGAAGTGATGGAGGTCAACCTCGACGGCCCGAAAGAGGGCGAGGTGATGATCGAGATCAAGGCCACCGGCATCTGCCACACCGACGAATTCACCCGTTCGGGCGACGATCCGGAAGGCCTGTTCCCGGCGATCCTGGGCCATGAAGGCGCAGGCGTGGTGGTCGAGGTCGGCCCCGGCGTGAAATCGGTCAAGCCGGGCGATCATGTCATCCCGCTTTACACGCCGGAATGCCGCGAATGCCCGTCCTGCCTGTCGGGCAAGACGAACCTGTGCACCCGGATCCGCGCGACCCAGGGCCAGGGCCTGATGCCCGACGGGACCAGCCGCTTTTCCATGCTGGATGGCACGCCCATCCACCATTACATGGGCTGCTCGACCTTCTCGAACTATACCGTGCTGCCGGAAATCGCGGTGGCCAAGGTGCGCGAGGACGCGCCCTTCGACAAGATCTGCTATATCGGCTGCGGCGTCACCACCGGCATCGGCGCGGTGATCAACACCGCCAAGGTCGAGATCGGCGCCAAGGCGGTGGTCTTCGGCCTGGGCGGGATCGGGCTGAACGTGATCCAGGGCCTGCGTCTGGCGGGCGCCGACATGATCATCGGCGTGGACCTGAACAACGACAAGAAGGAAATGGCCGAACGCTTCGGCATGACCCATTTCGTCAACCCCAAGGAAATCGACGGTTCCATCGTCCAGCATATCGTCGAGATGACCAAGACCCCCTTCGACCAGATCGGCGGCGCGGATTATTCCTTCGATGCGACCGGCAGCACCAAGGTGATGCGCGACGCGCTGGAATGCACCCATCGCGGCTGGGGACAGTCGGTCATCATCGGCGTGGCGGCCGCAGGCGCGGAAATCAGCACGCGTCCGTTCCAGCTGGTCACCGGCCGGGTCTGGAAAGGCACCGCATTTGGCGGCGCGCGTGGGCGCACGGATGTGCCGAAGATCGTCGACTGGTACATGGAGGGCAAGATCGAGATCGACCCGATGATCACCCACACCATGCCGCTGGACGACATCAACAAGGGCTTCGACCTGATGCACAAGGGCGAGTCGATCCGCTCGGTCGTCCTTTACTGATCGTTCATCGCTGCATAGGTAAAAGAACGGCGGGGCCATGGTCCCGCCGTCGCCATGAGAAAAAGGAGCAGGCCGATGCGTCACCAGTGGCTGGACGATGACGACGACGAACCGGAAGAAGACGACCGCCGCCACGAGGGCGAGAAGGACGGCGGCCTGGGCCTTCCCGAAGGCGACAAGATCGGCAAGCTGTATTTCAAGTCGCGCACGGTGATCGTCGCGGGCACCATCAACGACAAGCTGGCGCAGCGCACCGTGGCCCATCTTCTGGCCCTGGCCGAGGACAGCGACAAGCCGATCAACATGCTGATTTCCTCGCCCGGCGGGCATGTGGAATCGGGCGACATGATCCATGACGTGATCAAGTTCATCCGTCCCACCGTGCGCACCATCGGCTCTGGCTGGGTGGCATCGGCGGGCGCGTTGATCTTCGTGGCCGCGAAGACGGAAAACCGCTATTGCCTGCCCAACACGCGCTTCCTGATCCACCAGCCCTCGGGCGGAATCGGCGGCACGTCGTCGGACATGATGATCCAGGCGGAACAGGTGCGCCTGATGCGCGACCGCCTGAACCAGATCTTCGCCGACGCCACCGGCCAGACGGTCGAGCGGATCGAGAAGGACACCCAGCGCGACTTCTGGCTGAACACGCAAGAGGCGCTGGACTATGGCCTGCTGGGCAAGGTCATCCGGTCCGTTGACGAACTGAAATGACGGGGCAGGGCGGCATCACCATCCGCCCCGCCACCAGTGCCGACCACGACGCCATCTGGGCGATCCTGGAACCGGTCTATCGCGCGGGGGAAACCTATTGCATCCCGCGCGACATTTCCCGCGACGATGCCTTGGCGGATTGGTACGCCAAGCCCTTTACCGCCTTCGTCGCCGAACTGGACGGCCGGATCTTGGGCACCAGCCATGTCGGCGCGAACCGGCCGGGCGGCGGATCGCATGTGGCGAACGCCTCCTTTGCCACGTATCCAGGCGCGCGGGGCAGGGGGATCGCGCGGGCGCTTGTGGATCATGCGAAAGCCTGGGCCAGGGCGCAGGGCTTCGCGGCGATGCAGTTCAATTTCGTCGTCGCCACCAATGCCGATGCCGTCCATTTGTGGCAGAAGGCGGGATTTGCCATTGTCGGCCGCCTGCCGGGGGCGTTTCTTCACCCCAGGCTTGGGCCGGTCGATGGACTGGTCATGTTTCAGAACCTGGAGGATGTCGGATGACGCTTGAAACCCTTTCCGAAAACCGCAGCTTTGGCGGCACGCAGGGCGTTTACCGCCACCGCTCGCAATCGACCGGCACCGACATGACCTTTGCGGTCTTCATGCCGGAACTGGTGGCGAACGAACGCGTGCCGGTGCTGTGGTATCTGTCCGGCCTGACCTGCACCCATGAAAACGCCATGACCAAGGCCGCCGCGCAGCAATGGTGCGCCGAGGCCGGCATCGCCATCGTCTTTCCCGACACCTCGCCCCGCGGCGATGACGTGGCCGACGACGAGGCCTATGACCTGGGCAAGGGCGCGGGCTTCTATGTGAACGCCACGCAGGATCCCTGGAAGCGGCATTACCGGATGTGGGATTACATCGTCCACGAACTGCCCGAACTGGTGACCGGCAATTTCGCCATCGACGCCGAGGCGATGGGGATCACCGGCCATTCGATGGGCGGTCATGGCGCGCTGACCATCGCCATGACCCATCCCGAACGCTACAAGTCGGTGTCGGCCTTCGCACCCATCGCCAACCCGACCGAATCCGACTGGGGCCAGAAGCAGCTGTCCGCCTATCTGGGGAATGACCGCAGCACCTGGCGCGCCCATGACGCGACCATCCTGATGACCGAACGCGGCTACCCCGGAGAGGTGCTGATCGACCAGGGCAGCGCGGACCAGTTCCTGGACAAGCTGAAACCCGAATCGCTGGCCCAGGCGATGATGGCGCGCCGGCAGCCGGGGCAGTTCAGGATGCAGGCCGGTTATGACCACAGCTACTTCTTCGTGCAGTCCTTCATGGGCGACCATGTGATGTGGCATGCCGAACGGCTGCTGTGACCCTTGCCGAACTTTCCCGCTTGTTCTGGCAATTCGCCCCTAAGACTTTAGGGGCAATTGCCAGAACGCCAGATTGACGCAAGGCATTGTCCGTCAAAGACTACCTCCAGGACGGCGACAGGAGGAGGGAACCTGTCGCTCGCTTCCAATAGCGGAGGAACTTCCATGAAAAGATTGCTGAACAGCACGGTAGCCGTGCTGCTTCTGACGGGCACGGCGGGCTGGGCCAACGAAAGCGTGCTGGCCGAAACGGCCAAGCCGGAACAATGGGCGATCCAGACCGGCGACTATGCCAACACGCGTTATTCCGAACTGGACCAGATCAACCGCGACAACGTGGGCGATCTGCGGGTGGCCTGGACCTTCTCGACCGGCGTGCTGCGCGGGCACGAGGGCAGCCCCCTGGTGATCGACGACATCATGTATGTCCACACCCCGTTCCCGAACAACGTCTATGCCCTGGACCTGAACAATGACGGCAAGATCCTGTGGCGCTATGAGCCGCAGCAGGATCCGGAAGTGATCGCGGTCATGTGCTGCGACACCGTCAACCGCGGCCTGTCCTTTGCCGATGGGATGATCTTCCTGTCCCAGGCCGACACCACCGTGGTTGCCCTGGACGCCAAGTCGGGCGAGGTGAAGTGGTCCACCAAGGTCGGCGATCCGGCCATCGGCGAAACCCTGACGATGTCCACCATGCCCGCCAAGGACAAGCTGATGGTCGGCATCTCGGGCGGTGAATACGGTGTTCGCGGCCGTGTGACCGCGCTGAACCTGGCCGACGGCTCCGAAGCCTGGAAAGCCTATTCCACCGGCCCGGACGAGGAAATGCTGGTCGATCCGGAAAAGACCACCCATCTGGGCAAGCCCATCGGTGCCGACAGCAGCCTCAACAGCTGGGAAGGCGACCAGTGGAAGATCGGCGGCGGCACGGTCTGGGGCTGGTTCTCGTATGATCCGGAGCTGAACCTGGTCTATTACGGCACCGGCAACCCCTCGACCTGGAACCCGTCCCAGCGGCCGGGCGACAACAAGTGGTCGATGACCATCATGGCCCGCGACGCCGATACCGGCATGGCCAAGTGGTTCTATCAGATGACGCCCCATGACGAATGGGACTATGACGGCGTCAACGAGAACATCCTGACCGACCAGGAAATCGACGGTCAGATGCGCAAGCTCTTGACCCATTTCGACCGCAACGGCTTTGCCTACACGATGGACCGCGAAAGCGGCGAATTGCTGGTGGCCGAGAAGTTCGACCCGGTCGTGAACTGGGCGACCGAAGTGGTCATGGACCCCAACAGCGACCAGTATGGCCGCCCGCAGGTCGTGGCCGAATACTCGACGTCGCAGAACGGCGAGGACGAGAACACCACCGGCGTCTGCCCCGCGGCCCTTGGCACCAAGGACCAGCAGCCGGCGGCCTATTCGCCCAAGACCCAGACCTTCTACGTGCCGACCAACCACGTCTGCATGGACTATGAACCGTTCCGCGTCGCCTATACCGCGGGCCAGCCCTATGTCGGCGCAACGCTGTCGATGTATCCGGCCCCGGACAGCCATGGCGGCATGGGCAACTTCATCGCCTGGGACAACATCGAGGGCAAGATCAAGTGGTCGCTGCCCGAGCAGTTCTCGGTCTGGTCCGGCGCCTTGGCGACGGCTGGCGACGTGGTCTTCTATGGCACGCTTGAAGGCTATCTGAAGGCCATCGACGCCGACACGGGCGAAGAACTGTACAAGTTCAAGACCCCGTCCGGCATCATCGGCAACGTGATGACCTATATCCACGGCGGCAAGCAGTATATCGGCATCCTGTCGGGTGTCGGCGGTTGGGCCGGGATCGGTCTGGCAGCGGGCCTGACCAACCCGAACGAAGGTCTGGGCGCCGTGGGCGGCTATGCCGCGCTGTCCGATTACACTGAACTGGGCGGCCAGTTGACCGTGTTCGAACTGCCGGGCGAGGCTTCGGCCGCAGCCGAACCCGCGGCCGACCCGGCGGCGGAACCCGCACCCGCCGAAGGCGGCACCAGCGGCTAATACTTTCGGCCCGCTAACGTAAAGTTGCGCTATCCAACGCTCCCCCCGAGGATATCTTCGGGGGGAGTTTTACCTGAGGAGGACGGGTAAATTGAAATTCGGGAGAAATGACAGCATGAAAGCCATCACCAGCCTTGCGTCGCTGGTCTTTGCCACATCGGTGGCGACAGCTGCCCTGGCGCAGGACGCGACGACCCAGACCCCCCCGCCCGCGGAGGCCGGCGCAGGTGCCGCAGCCGCCACGTCCGGCACGGCACCGGCGGCGGAAGCTGCCGCCCCAACCGAGGGGAGCGATGCGCCTGTCGAGATGGCCGAGGGCGCGACCACCCTTCCCAACGGCATGGACATCACTCCCGTAACCCAGGAAAACGGCCGCTGGTACAACGCCGAGGGCATCCCGACCTTCAAGATCGAGGATGGCGTCGTCGATTTCGCCACCTTCAACGGCTTCCGCCGCTATCATGCGGAATGCCATGTCTGCCACGGACCCGATGGCGAGGGTTCGACCTATGCCCCCGCCCTGAAGAACTCGGTGCTGCGGATCGACTATTACGAATTCCAGGAAATCGTGGCCTCGGGCAAGCAGGGGACCAACTCGGTCATGCCGGCTTTCGGGACCAACAAGAACGTCTGGTGCTATGTCGACGACATCTATGTCTATCTTCTGGCCCATGGGACCGGAGAGATTCCGCGCGGCCGTCCCGCCGAACGGGCCGACAAGTCCGATGAATACACGGCGCAGGAAGATTCCTGCATGTCGATGTAAGATGGGCATCATCCGCTGGGTGATGGTGGCGCTGGCCCTTGGGTCGGTGCCCGCCGCGGCGCAGGTCGCGGATCTGCGGTCCACCACGCAGTTCCGCGTCTGCGCGGATCCGGCCAATGCCCCCATGTCATCGCGTGACGGGACGGGCTTCGAAAACAAGCTGGCCGATGCCTTCGGGGAATGGCTGGGCCTGCCCGTCACCTATACCTGGTTTCCATCTGGCATGGGCTTCATCGCCAAGACCTTGCGGGCCGGGGAATGCGACGTGGTCATGGGTTACGCCCAGGGCGATGAACTGGTCCAGAACACGAACCATTACTATACCTCGGTCTTCGGCATCGTGACGCGCAAGGACGGCGCGTTGGCCCAGGTGGATCACCTGTCGGATCCGGCGCTGAAGGACCATCCCATCGGGGTGGTCGCGGGATCGCCGCCGGCCTCGATCATGGCGCGGGCGGGGCTTGCCAAGGACATGCGCGGCGTCGATCTGTTCGTGGACCGCCGGGTCAAGGATCCGGTGGGCGACCTGATCGCGGGCGTCAAGGACGGCACGCTGGACGCCGCCGTGCTGTGGGGCCCGCTGGCCGGGCCGCGCGTCAAAGACGACCCGGATCTGCAATTCACGCCATTGCTGAAGGAAACCGCGGGCCCGAAGATGTTCTATCGCATCACCATGGGGGTGCGGCTGCCGGAACAGGAATGGAAACGGGAACTCAACAGCCTGATCCGCCGCCACCAGCCCGAGATCAACGCCATCCTGCGCGATGCGGGCGTGCCCCTGGTCGATGACTATGGCAAGGAGCTGATCCAATGATCCGCGCGGTCCTGCTGGCCTTGCTGCTGGCGGGACCGGCCACCGCCCAGGTTGCCGAACCCGATACCTATCGAGGCGAGCCGTATCGCGCCCCGGTGCCCGAAACCCTGCAGGGCGCCACGGTCATCGACGCGGCCCAGGCGATGCGCCTGCACGCCGATGGCGTTCCCTTCCTGGACGTGCTGCCCCGCAAGACCCGACCCGAGGGCCTGCCCGAAGGCACGATCTGGCGCGAACCCCCGCACGAGACGATCCCCGGCGCGATCTGGCTGTGGGATACCGGCTGGGAGGCCCTAGCCCCGGCCGAACAAGCGCGCCTGGAACGCGGGCTGGAACAGGCCAGCGGGGGCGACCGGGCCGCGCCCCTGGTGATCTTCTGCCGCAGCGACTGCTGGATGAGCTGGAACGCCGCGCGCCGCGCGATCGCCCTGGGCTATACCGGGATCCACTGGTTTCCCGGCGGGATTGAGGGCTGGCTGGCCGCAGGCGGGGCGCCCCTGGTCAGGGCGACACCTGCCGACCCGTGAACTGTCCGAAGGCGCGCGGGCCGGACGGCATGTCGATTTCCGCCGTGATGGCCAGGCTTTCGGCATCCACCACGGTCAGCGTGTCCGATTCCCAATTCGCCACCGCCACGGCAGCGCCGTCCGGCAGGGGACTGATGCCCTCGGGGTAATCGCCGACCGGAATCTCTGTCAGCACCGCCAGGCTTGCCGGATCGAACACCGTCAGCGTGCCGGCATATTGATTGGTGACGAACCCCCGTCCCCCCGCGAAGGCAACGGCATAGGGGTGGCTGCCGGTCGGGACCTGTCCTGCCAGGCTGCCGGCAACCGGGTCGATCACCGACACCGTGTCCCCCTGCACATCCGCCGTCCAGAACCGCCCGCCATGCCAGGTGATGCCAAAGGGATGCGGCCCGGCCGTCGCGACCCGGTGCAGCAGCGCGCCGCTTTGGGCGTCAAAGATGCTGACGGCATCCGCGTCGCGATCCGCCGTCGCCACCCATTGCCCGTCGTCGCTGACGGCGACCCCCGCCGGGGCGGCGCCGGTCGGAACCTCCCACATCTTCTGCAGGTCGCTGTCCAGACGGATCAGCCGCGCCCCATACCAGTCGGTGACGAACAGCCCGCCTCCCGGGGCAGCGGCCAGGCCAAAGGCCCCCTCGCCCAGATCGAGGCTTTCGGTGATGTCGCCCTGCTCATCCAGCACGAAAAGGCGCCCGGTATCCGCCGCGATCACATAGGCACGCCCCGCTGGCGGGTCATAGGCGACCGGCGCGGGCTTTCCCGGAACCGGCGTTCGGGCCAGCACCGTGCCCGTCACCGTATCCACAAGCGTCACCATGTCCGCGTTCTGGCTGGTCACGAATGCCAAATCCCCCGCCAGGGCGGGGGATGCCAGCATCAGAAGAAGGGCGGCAAGCCTCACTCGGCCTTGCCGAATCGCTCGACCAGGGCATCAAGGCCCGCCTGATAGATGCCGTTGACCGCCGCCATCGCCGCGTCGTCGTTCAGGTCTGCAGGGGGATCGTTGTTCGGATAGCCACGATAGAAGCCGGCCTTCCAGACGACCTCGGCGCGGCCATCCTTGTCGTTGACCTGCAGCGTGGACGAATAGTTCGTGACCGGCAGAACCTCGACCACGACATCGGTAATCATGTACTTGTATTGCCGCTTGTCGGGATTGGTGGACATCAGCCTTTCGGTGATGGTCGGATCGCCGCTTTCCGCTTTCAGATGCAGGATCCGGGTCGATTCCTCGGGGACGTCGATGGGGGCGCCTTCGGGGGTGATCTCGGTCCGGGAGACGGCGGGGTGCCAGTTCATGTCGTCGAACTTGCCGATGACCTGCCAGACCTCGTCCGGGGTGGCGTCCAGAACCACCGACTGCTCGGTCTTCAGCCGCGCGGGTCCATGCGCCTGCGCGCCCAGGGTCATGGCCAGCGTGGCGGCGACGGCAAGGCCCAGGATCTTCTGCATCATCTGTCCGCTTTCCTCCAAATGCCATGACCATGCGCCGGAGCGGGCGGTCAGTCCATAAGACCTAAGACTGATCCAAATCTTCCCGGCCTGGACGGGAACAAAAACCGTCTTGTCCCAAGGCCTTGCACGACCCAACATGCCGTCAGGGAGAGATGAAATGTTCAAGGGAATCATAGGACTTTTGGCTGGCGTGGCGCTGGCCGGGCCTGTCATGGCCCAGCAGCCCCAGCCCGAGATGCAGCAGATCCGCGCGGCCGTTCTGCGCGTGGACGAGGAAAGACTGCCACCCATTTCCCGGCTGGACCTGCCGGTCGAGGATCTGGGATTCGCGGGCGCCCGCCTGGCGATCGAGGACAACGACACCACCGGCCGCTTCATGGGCCAGGACTTCGAGGCGCTGGAAGTGACCGCCACGCCCGACACCGCCGCGGCCGAACTGGACAGGATCCTGGCCGAGGGCATCCAGTTCGTCGTGGTCCTGGCCGACGACGCGACGACGCTTGCCCTGGCCGACCAGGCGGGCGACCGCGCGATGCTGCTGAACGCACGGGCGCGGGCGGACAGCCTGCGCGGGGTCGATTGCCGGTTCAACACCATCCATGTCGCGCCCAGCCATGCCATGCTGACCGATGCGCTGGCGCAATTCCTGATGTGGAAGAACTGGCCCGACTGGCTTCTGGTCCATGGCAGCCACCCCGAGGATCAGGCCCTGGCCGGCGCCTGGCGCCGGTCCGCGGCCAAGTTCGGCGCCAAGATCGTCGAGGAGCGTGTCTTCGAGGATACAGGCGGCGCCCGCAGCACCGATTCCGGCCATGTCCAGGTGCAGGCGAAGATGCCGGTCTTTACGCAGCGCGCGCCTGACTATGACGTGCTGATCGCGGCGGACGAAAGCGACATCTTCGCCCCCTATCTGCCCTATCTGACCTGGGATCCGCGGCCCGTGGCGGGATCCGCCGGGCTGGTGCCGCGAAGCTGGCATCCGGCCATGGAGGCCTGGGGCGGGACGCAATACCAGAACCGGTTCGAGAAACTGGCCAACCGCCCCATCCGCGAGGAGGATTACCAGGCCTGGCTGGCCCTGCGCATCGTCGGCGAGGCTGCGACCCGGACCCAGTCGGCCGACCCCGCCACGCTGCGCGAATTCATCCTGTCGGATCAGTTCGACGTGGCGGGCTTCAAGGGCCAGAAGCTGACCGTGCGCGACTGGGACCACCAGGTCCGCCAGCCGATCCTGCTGACCACCGGCGTCCTGACCACCTCGGTCAGCCCGCAGGACCAGTATCTGCACCAGACCAGTGCGCTGGACACCCTGGGCATCGACCGTCCCGAAACCGAATGTTCCTTTTGAGAGGTTCCATGAAGCATATCCTGGTCCTGGCCCCCGCCCTTGCCCTTCTGGCTGAACCGGCGCTTGCCAACCGCGTCTTCGTCACCAATGAAAAGGGCAACGACGTCACCGTCCTGGACAGCGACACGCTGGAGGTGATCGGCACCTATCCGGTCGGCAACCGCCCGCGCGGCATCACCATATCGCCGGACGGGACCGAACTTTACGTCTGCGCCTCCGACGACAACCTGGTCCGGGTCTTCGATCCCAACACGATGGAGGAATTGCACACGCTTCCCTCGGGTCCCGACCCGGAACTGTTCGTGCTGCATCCCTCGGGCAACCCGCTGTATGTCGCAAACGAAGACGACAACCTGGTCACCGTGGTCGATGTGAAGACCAAGCAGGTGCTGGCCGAAATCCCCGTGGGCGTCGAGCCCGAGGGCATGGGCGTCAGCCCGGACGGAAAGATCGTCATCAACACGTCGGAAACGACGAACATGGCGCATTTCATCGACACGGACACGTTCGAGATCGTGGCCAACGTCCTGGTGGATTCGCGCCCGCGCTTTGCCGAATACAATCACGACGGCACCAAGCTGTATGTCAGCGCCGAGATCGGCGGCACGGTCAGCGTGATCGACCCCGCCACGCAGGAAATCACCAAGAAGATCACCTTCGAGGTTCCGGGCGTCCTGCCCGAGGCGATCCAGCCCGTCGGCGTGCGCGTGACGAATGACGGGAAAAAGGTCTTCGTGGCGCTTGGCCCCTCGAACCGGGTGGCCGTGATCGACGGCGAAACGGACGAGGTCAAGGATTACCTTCTGGTCGGCCAGCGGGTCTGGCAGATGGCCTTCACCCCCGACGAGAAATACCTGTTCACCACCAACGGCAATTCCAACGACGTGTCGGTGATCGACGTCGCCGCCGAGGAAGTTATCAAATCCGTCGCCGTGGGCCAGCAGCCCTGGGGCGTCGTGGTCGCGCCGAACTGACGCGACTTCATCCATCCATTGAAGAAGGACACATCCCATGACCCGTTTGCTGACCGTTCTGATGATCATGGCCGGATTGACCGTTCCCGCCGCAGCCCAGGATGCCGCGACACCCGCCGAAGGGACCGCCGCGACCGAAGCCGCGCCTGCCGATGCCGCCGCGACCGAGGAAGATGACGACGACGACGATGACGACGCCGAAGGCGAAGCGGAGGGCGAGGCCGCCGTTTACGACGCGCAGGGCAAGTTCGACTACGGCTTCTCGGGGATCATGGCGCGCGACAACCGCACCGATCTGGCGCCGCTGACGCTGGCCTCGGGACAGCCGGTCGCGGGCGGGGAATACACCCTGAAGTCGGGCGGCTTCTACCGCATCGCCATCAATGCCGACGGCAGCCAGGAACTTGCGCTGTCGGGCGGCGACTTCTTCCGCCACATCTGGATCAACGAGATCGTCATCAACGACATCGAGATCCGCCCGATGGGCGTCCACAGCATCGAATTCGACAATGCGGGCACGGCGGTGATCAGCTTCATTGCAGTCACGCCCGGACGCTATACACTGTCGGTGCCGGGATCGTCCGGCGAAAGCCAGCAGGCCGTGTTCAATATCCAATAGGAGTGACGTGTCCACAGACGCGCTTCGCATCACCGGCCTGTCCCACAGCTTCGGCAGCGTCAAGGCGCTGTCGGATGTGTCGCTGACGGTCCCGCGCGGCAGCTTCACCGCGCTGCTGGGCGTGAACGGCGCGGGCAAGACCACGCTGTTCTCGCTGGTGACAAGGCTCTACAGCAATGTCACCGGCAGCATCGAGGTCGCGGGCCATGACGTCCGCCGCCAGCCTGCGCAGGCCATGGCGCGGCTGGGCGTGGTGTTTCAAAGCCGCGCCCTGGATGCCGATCTGAGCGTGGCGCAGAACCTGGCCTATCACGCGGCCCTGCACGGGATATCCCGCAAGGATGCAAGAAACCGCATCGAACAGGTGCTGGCCCAGGTCGGGCTGGACAGCCGGGCGGGGGACAGGGTCTCGGCCCTGTCGGGGGGACAGCAGCGCCGGGCGGAAATCGCCCGTGCCCTGATCCACCGTCCCGACCTTCTGCTTCTAGACGAGGCCACGGTGGGTCTGGACGTGAAATCCCGCGCCGAGGTTCTGGCCCTGACCCGCAGCCTGATCGCGTCCGAAGGAGTGTCCGCATTATGGGCCACCCATATCCTGGACGAAATCCAGCCGGACGACGATCTGGTGATCCTGCACAAGGGACGCGTGCTGAACAGCGGCAAGGCTGCGGCCGTGTCGGGGCCGTCGGGATTGACGCAGGCCTTCCTGTCGCTGACCGGTGCGGCGGCATGACCGCCCGCCGCTTTCCGGTCCGCGCCTGGGCCACCGCCTTTCGCGGCATCGCCTGGCGCGAGACGCTGCGCTTCGTCCAGCAGCGCGGCCGCTTCATGGCGGCGCTGGTCCGCCCGCTGGTCTGGCTGTTCATCTTCGCCGCCGGTTTCCGCGCCGTGCTGGGCCTGTCGATCACGCCGCCCTACCAGACCTATGTGCTGTACGAGGTCTATGTGACCCCCGGCCTAGTGGCGATGATCCAGCTGTTCAACGGGATGCAATCGTCGCTGTCGATGGTCTATGACCGGGAAACCGGGGCCATGCGGACGCTGCTGGTCAGCCCGTTCCCGCGCTGGTTCCTGTTGGGATCCAAGCTGATGGCGGGGGTGATCGTGTCGATCATCCAGGCCTATGCCTTTTTGCTGATCGCCTGGTTCTGGGACATCCGCCCGCCCGCCTGGGGCTATGTCGCCGTCTTTCCTGCGCTGGTCCTGTCGGGGCTGATGCTGGGCGCGCTGGGGCTGTTCCTGTCGTCGGCGATCCGGCAACTGGAGAATTTCGCGGGCGTGATGAACTTCGTGATCTTCCCGATGTTCTTCGCCTCGTCGGCGCTTTATCCGCTGTGGCGGATGAACGAAAGCTCGCCCCTTTTGCACGACATCTGCGCGGCCAACCCGTTCACCTATGCGGTGGAACTGATCCGCTTTGCGCTTTACCTTGAATGGAACGGGCAGGCCTTTGCCATGGTGGCGGGCTGCCTGGCGGCGTTTTTCGGCGCAGCCGTCTTCATGTATGATCCCGCCAAGGGCCTGTGGGCCAGACGGAAGGAGAGGGGATGAAACGCATCCTGTTCGCATTGACGATCGCCGCAGGGCCGGCATGGTCGGCCGCCGGCACCGACCCCGAATGGCCCTGCATCCAGCGAAAGCAGCCGCATCTGTCGCTGGGCCAGGTCTGGGCCGGGCCGGTCCCCGACGACCGCGTGACGGAACTGGCCCGCGATCCCCGGATCGACGCGCTGGCCGCCCGGCTGGAACAGCGCCGCCTGCCGATGGAGGAAGCCGAGGCCGCCATCGCGGACTTCGCGGCCGATGCCGACGATGCCCGGCTGACGGCGCTGATGGTCGCGGTCATGGGCAAGATCGAGCCGGACCGGTCCGCCCTGATCGAGGGGATCGCGCGTTATGGCCGCAGTCAGGTGGCCCTGGCCCAGAGGATCGAGGAACGCCGCGCGCAGATGGCGGAACTTGAAGCCGCCGCCGATCCCGACTTTGACGCCATCGACGCCGCCGAGGAGGCGCTGGACTGGGATCAGCGCATCTTCACCGAACGGCAGCAATCGCTGACCTATGTCTGCGAAACACCGGTGATCCTGGAACAGCGCGCCTTTGCCCTGGGCCGGGCCATCGCGGCGCACCTGGGCGAATAGGGCAGGGCCGGAGGGCGTGCGTCAGCGCGGCTTTGTCGCCCCTGGCAGGTTCCAGGGGCGCAGTTCCGCCTCCATCCAGGTGCCGTGGGCGGCGTTCGGGAAGACAATCCAGTCCTCGCCGAAGCGGTCGGCGTGATCCTCGGCCAGCTTGTGCTGTTCGTCCAGCGTCACGCCCGCGAAGCAACCGTGGAAATCGTGCAGCGTGTCGCCCAGGTGCAGGATGACGCGGTGGTTCCTTTCCACGGCGGCGCGGCGTTCGGCCTTGGGCGGCCCGAACAGCAGCACCTGGTCTGCATGGACCTGCGGCAGGCCAAGCCGCGACAGGGTGGCGATGGTCGCCAGCTTGTTTTCCTCGAACCGGTCCGAGACATAGAAGATCGTGACGCCCAGGCTGTCGGCCAGGTGGAAGAAATCGCTCGCACCGGGCAGCAGATGCGGCGTGCCTTCGCGTTCCCACAGCTTCCAGGTCTCGAACCCGTCCAGATGCTCGCCCAGGGCCATCGCGTGGGCCATGACGGCGGTGTTGTCCAGGATCGTCTCGTCGATGTCGCTGACAACGGCCAGGCCCTTGCCGGTGCCGTTCGCCTCCACCGCCGCGCGCAGGCGCAGCGTCGCCAGGGCATAGCATTGCCGTTGCAGGGCCTTCACCTCGGCCGAGCGTTGCTGATAGCGGATCGCGATGGCGCGTTCCGACGGGTGATGGCGGGGGGGCGGGGTGGTCATGGCGAATCCTGTCCTTGGCGCGCCGGACCCTAGGACCGCCATCCGCCTTCGTCAAACCGCTGCGGCAGTCGCGGGCAGTCGCGAGGGCGCCTCGCGCACCGGCAGGTGGATCAGGGCGCTGATCGCGCCGACGCCGACGCCCACCCACCAGACCAGGGTATAATCGCCATAGGCGTCATACAGCTTGCCGCCCAGCCAGACCCCCAGGAAGGATCCGATCTGGTGGGACAGGAACACGAAGCCGTAAAGCGTGCCCATATAGCGCAGCCCATAGATATAGGCGACAAGCCCCGAGGTCAGCGGCACCGTGGCCAGCCAGAGCGCCCCCATGACCAGCGAAAAGACGATGACGCTGGCCGGCGTGATCGGCATCAGGATGAAGGTGGCGGCGGCGATGGTGCGAAGCGTATAGATCCCCGCCAGCAGGTATTTCTTGGTATAACGCTTGCCCAGCCATCCCGACAGGATCGAGCCCGCGATATTGGCAAGCCCGATCAGGCTGATCGCCGCCGCCCCCAGGGCCGAGGTGGTGGTGATCCCGATGCTGGCCAGCGTGCCCATGGGGCTGATGGGGCCGCACATTTCCGTCACCATGGCGGGGAAATGGGCGGTGATGAAGCCAAGCTGATAGCCGCAGGAAAAGAAGCCCACGAAGATCATCAGGAAGGACGGGTCGCGGAAGGCGCGGCCTAGGACGCTGCCCAGGCTTTCCTCAAGCTCGTGGCGGCTGGCGGGCTTGCCGTCGCCCAGCATCGGCAGGAAGGCCATGCAGGCCAGCACGATCACGCCGAAGATGATGAACACCGTAGGCCAGGCATAAAAGCCCAGCAGAACCTCGGCCAGGGGGGCGCCGAAGACCTGGCCCGCCGATCCGGCGGCGGTGGCGATACCTAGGGCCAGGCTGCGGTTCTCGTCGCTGGCCGCACGGCCGACCACGGCCAGGATCACGCCGAAGCCCGTGCCCGCGATGCCGAAGCCCACCATCACCTCCAGCAATTGCATCGTCGCGGGCGAGGTGGCGAAGGCGGTCAGGATCAGGCCGGCCGAATACAGGATCGCCCCCAGGATGATCGCCCAGCGGTCGCCCCAGCGTTCGGCAAGCGCGCCGAAGATCGGCTGCCCGATCCCCCAGGCCAGGTTCTGGATGGCGATCGCCAGCGAAAATTCCGCGCGCGGCCAGCCGAAATCGGCGGCGATGGGGATCTGGAAGACGCCGAAACTGGCCCGCAGGGCGAAGTTGATCAGCAGGATCAGCGATCCGCCGATCAGGATGGGCGTGAACAAACGAGAGGAAGGCATGACGGAACCCGCGCGGCCATATGTCGCGGCCAGCGTTGAACCCGTCAGGCCCGAAGATCAAGCCCCGTCGGCGTGATGCGATCCATCACCCGCGATGATGGGATCGCGCCGAAGGATCAGTTCCGCCGCGCCATCTCGTTGTTGATCGAGAATTTGGAGGCGGGGATGGAACCGCCCTCGCGCATCTCGCCCAGGATCACGGTGGTCTTCTGCCCGCTGTCGTCGGTTACGACCCATTGGCGCAACTGCGTGGGCCCTGCGGTGAAGACCATCTGGATATTGCCGTATTGCGGGTTCTGCGGATCCTGCGCGGTGACGACGGTGGCGTTCTTCGCTTCCGTGTGCGCGGTGACCATGTTCGCGCGCCCCAGGTTCACGTTCGCATCCAGGATGATCGACAAGGGCGTCTGCGACAGCGGATATTGCTGCGGCCCACTGGATTTCGGATCGAACACCGCCACGTTCCCGCCCGACGCCATGACCAGCGTGCTGTCGTTGTTATACTCGAACCGGACGCGCCCGGGCCGCTGGATATAGACCGTCCCGGTCGAGATCGAGCCATCGGGATTGACCTGCGTGAACTCGGCCGTCGCTGTCGTCATCCGGTTCAGATAACGCGACAGTTCGTTCAGCGGGATCTTCTCGGCCAGGGCCGGGAAGGCAAGGGCAAGAACAAGGGCGGGCGCAAGCGCGAGGGATCTGAGGTTCATGCGGGCGATCATATCCTTTCGGTGGCGGGATGCACATCACGTCTGGCGGATGGCGTTGCGGCGAACGCTCGCATCGGCGTGAGGGTTCCTGCGGGGCAAAGGTTGAACGGAACACAGCGCGAACATATATCTGCCCCATGGCAGCGCGAACATTGCAACAGAAGCTTGCGATCCTGTCGGACGCGGCGAAATACGACGCCTCTTGCGCGTCCAGCGGCACGACCCGGCGGGACTCGCGTTCCGGCGGGCTGGGATCGACCGAAGGCATGGGCATCTGCCATGCCTATACGCCCGACGGGCGCTGCATCAGCCTGCTGAAGATCCTGATGACGAACTTCTGCATCTATGACTGTGCCTATTGCATCAACCGCGTCAGCAGCAACGTCGAACGCGCCCGCTTCACGCCCGAAGAGGTCGTGACGCTGACGCTGGAATTCTATCGCCGCAACATGATCGAGGGGTTGTTCCTGTCGTCGGGCATCATCCGCAGCCCCGACCAGACGATGGGCGACATGGTCCGCATCGCGCGGATGCTGCGGGTGGATCATGGCTTCAAGGGTTATATCCATCTGAAAACCATCCCCGACGCCTCGCCCGAACTGGTGGCCGAGGCGGGGCTTCATGCGGACCGGCTGTCCGTGAACATCGAACTGCCGCAGGATGCCAGCATCCGCGAACTGGCCCCCGAAAAGCGCCCCGAGACGATCCGCGCCGCCATGGCCGATGTCCGCCTGTCGCGCGAGGCCGCGAAGGAACGGACGCATACCGGCAAGCGCCCGCCGCGCTTTGCCCCGGCCGGCCAGTCCACGCAGATGATCATCGGCGCGGACGCGGCCACCGACCGCGACATCCTGAAGACCTCGGCGAACCTGTATTCCGGCTATGACCTGAAGCGGGTCTATTATTCCGCCTTCAGCCCGATCCCCGACGCATCCGCCGTTCTGCCGCTGGTCAAGCCGCCCTTGATGCGCGAACACCGCCTTTATCAGGCCGACTGGCTGATGCGCTTCTATGGCTTCGAGGCCGAGGAGATCGGCGCCGCCCATCCGTCGGGCTTCCTGGATCTGGCGATCGACCCCAAGCTGGCCTGGGCGCTTGCGAACCGCGCGCAGTTTCCCGTCGATGTCGCCCGCGCCAGCAAGGAGATGCTGCTGCGCGTCCCCGGTTTCGGCACAAAGACGGTGACGCGCATCCTGGCCGCACGGCGCAACGGGCCGGTGCGATATGGCGACCTGCTGCGCATGGGGGCGATCATGTCCAAGGCCAAGCCCTTCGTGACGCTGCCCGACTGGCATCCCGGCGTGCTGACCGACAGCGCAGGTCTTCGCGCGCGTTTCGCACCGCCGCCTGAACAGCTGCAACTGCTGTGATCCGCGTCGATCTGCCCCGCTTCGGCCGGTTCGACGCCTGGCGCGACGTGGCCCGGCAACTGGCGTCGAACCGGGTGACGCCCGGTGACGTGGCTTGGGGCGATGGGGGGCTGTTCGGCGGCGATGCGCCCCCGCCCATCGGTCCGCATCCCGTGATCGCGACCAAAGATTTCCTGGATCTGGCCCGAACGGTCGCCAGCCATTCCGATCCCGAACGCTGGGCCTTGCTTTACGGCGCGCTGATCCGATTGCAGGATGACCGCAGCTTCATCGCCAATCCTGCCGACCCGCTGACCAGCCGGTTGTCGCGCATGGCGAAATCCGTGCGCCGCGACCTGCACAAGATGCACGCCTTCGTGCGCTTCCATGAACTGCCCTCGGACGGTCCGCGCCGCAGCTTCGGCGCCTGGTTCGAACCCGAACACCTGATCCTGGAAGCGGGCGCGCCGTTCTTTGCCAGGCGTTTCGCCGACATGGACTGGCTGATCGCCACCCCCGAGGGCATGGCCCGGTTCGACGGCAGCTTGCATTTCGATCCGCCCGGACCGCGCCCGAACCTGCCCCCGGACGCCAGCCACGACCTGTGGCAGACCTATTTCGCCAATATCTTCAACCCCGCCCGGATCAAGACCCAGGCCATGCTGTCCGAAATGCCGCGCAAATACTGGAAGAACCTGCCCGAAACCGACTTGATCGCGCAGATGCTGGCCGATGCGCCCCGCCGCGTGCAGGCGATGCGGGACGCCGGGGCGACCGACGCCCCCGCCTTCGCCGCCCGCGTGACCGCCCGCATCCGCCAGATCCCCGACGACAGCCTGCCCGAGACGTTGGGGGGCGCGCGCGACCAGGCCCTGCGCTGCACCCGCTGCGATCTCTGCCATGCCGCGACCCAGACCGTCTGGGGCGAGGGCGATCTCTCAGCCCCCCTGATGATCGTGGGCGAGGCGCCGGGCGATCACGAGGATCTGCAGGGCCGCCCCTTCGTCGGTCCGGCCGGGCAGCTTCTGCGCCAGACCATGGACCAGGTCGGCCTTGATCCCGCGCAGGCCTGGATGACCAATGCGGTCAAGCACTTCAAGTTCACCCCGCGCGGCAAGCGCCGCATCCACCAGAACCCCAATGCAGGCGAAATCCGGCATTGCAAATGGTGGCTGGATATCGAACGCCGGATGATCGCGCCGCGCCTGACCGTGGCGCTTGGCGCGACGGCGGCCTTTGCCCTGACCGGCAACCGCTTGCCCCTGACTCCCCGGCGTGGCGGGGTGGAAACGACGCTGGATGGCGGGCCGGTGCTGATCACCTGGCATCCCAGCCTGATCCTGCGCCTTGATCCCGGTGCGGCCGCCACGGCGCGCGAACAGTTCGCCCTTGACCTGTCGCAGGCGGCACGGCTGATGGCGGCCTGATACCCATCTTCTGTGCTCAAATATCCGCGGGGGAGTCCGCCTTGGCGGACGGGGGCGGCAGCCCCCCTACAACGCCCGTCCTGTCAGAAGCCGCGGCATCGGATCGACCGACAGCCCCGCCGCCTGCCGCATGAAGCGGCGCCGCAGGCCGGGAACGGCGCTGACGACCCCCATGCCGATCCCCCGCACGACCGACAGCGCCGGATTGTCGCTGGCGAACAGCCTGTTCACCCCGTCCATGCCAAGCGCGAGGCTGGTGCCATCGAACCGCCGCCACCCCTGGTATCGTTCCAGCACCAGGTCGGACCCGATATCCTCGCCCCGGCGGGCGGCATCCACCAGCACCTCGGCCAGGGCCGCCACGTCGCGCAGGCCCAGGTTCAGCCCCTGGCCCGCGATCGGATGCACCCCATGGGCCGCATCGCCCACAAGGGCCACGCGGTCGGCGACATAGCGATCGGCCAGCGACAGGCTCAGCGGATAGGTGAAGCGCGCCCCGGCCAGCGAGATGTCGCCCAGGTAATCGCCGAAACGCGGGCGCAGCACGTCCAGGAAGGCCTCGTCGGGCAGCGCCGCAATGGCGCGGGCATTGTCATGGGTTTCCGACCAGACGACGCTGCTGCGGTTGCCGGGCAGCGGCAGGATCGCCAGCGGACCCGTCGCCATGAAATACTGTTGCGCGACGCCGTCATGCGGGCGGTCATGGGCAATGGCCGCGACAAGCGCCGTCTGGCCGTAATCCCATCCCTGCCGCCGGATGCCCGCGCGCGCGGCCACGCCCGACCCGCGGCCGTCGGCGCCCACCAGAAGCCGGGCGCGCAGCCGCCGGCCGTCCGACAACGCGGCCTCGACCCCCCAAGGCCCGATCTGCTGGTCCACGACCGACAGGCCCGACAGATGCTGCACCCGATCCCGCATGGCCGCCAGAAGGGCGCGATACAGGAACCGATCCTCCAGCATGAAGCCGACCGGGCCTTCCTCGATCTCGGCGCTGTCGAAATGCAGGAAGAAGGGCGCGGCCCCTTCGCCGGGGCGGCCCTGGGATGCCTTGACCTGGCGGATCGGCTGGCTGTCGTCCGCCAGCCCCTGCCACAGCCCAAGCGCCTTCAGCAACCGTTGCGAGGCGACCGCCAGCGCATAGGCGCGCCCGTCGAAATTGTCGCCCGCGCGGTCGTCCGCAGGCCGGGGATCGACCACCGCCACGCGCAACCCCGCCTGGGCCAGGGCAAGCGCCAGCGCAGGGCCGTTCAGCCCGCCACCGGCGATCAGGATATCGGTATCAAGCTCCATCGCCGCGATCATGCACGGGTGCGGGGCGATGTCCATGCGGCGATGCGTCCTCGGCCGCCAGGATCGCGGCAAGGCCGCTGCGATAATCGGGATAACGCAGCCTGATGCCCAGGTCGTCCTTGATGCGCCGGTTCGACACCCGCTTGCTGTCGGCATAGAAGGACCGCGCCATCGGCGTCATCTCGGCCTTCTCGAAAGGCACCTCGGGCGGCGGGGGCAGGCCCAGAAGGGCCGCCGCATGGGCCAGCACCTCCTGGGGCGGGGCCGGGTCGTCGTCGCAGAGGTTATAGGCGGTCCCCGGCGCAGGCCGGTCGATCGAGGCCAGCAGCACCCGGGCGATATCCTCGGCATGGATGCGCGAAAAGACCTGGCCCGGCTTGATGATCCGCCGGGCGGTGCCGTTTCGCACCTTTTCGAACGGCCCCCGGCCGGGACCATAGATCCCCGCCAGCCGGAAGATGTGCAGCGGCAGCCCAGCCTGATCGGCCAGGGCGCGCCAGTCGCTCTCGGCGCGGATGCGGGCCGCCCCGCGCGGGCCGGTGGCGTCAAGGGCGCTGTCCTCGTCCACCCAGCCGCCGTTGCGGTCGCCATAAACCCCGGTGGTCGAAAGATAGCCCAGCCAGAAGGGCCGCGCCCGGGCCAGATCATCGCGGAAGGCAGCCAGGACTGGATCGCCCTGCGGCCCGGGTGCGGCGGAGACCAGGACCGCATCGGCCGAGGCGATCTCGGACCGCAACCGTTCCTCCTCCCCCGGCCACAGGACCGGTTGCGCGCCCGCCGCCGCCACCCGGTCGGGATCGTTCCGGGTGGTGCCCGTGACCTGCCAGCCGCGCGCGCGAAGCAGGGGCGTCAGGAAGCCCGCCGAATAGCCGTGACCGAAAACAAGCATCTTCATGACGGCACGGTAACCGTCCGGCAGCCGGGACGCCAGACGCTTGCCTGCGGCCGGTCCGGCTGGCAGGGTCGGAACAAAGAAGGATAACAAGAATGGATACGGATCCCCGCTACCTGCCGGTCGAATCCCCCGACACGCCGGGCCGCCAGCAGTTCACCGATGCCGCCGCCGCCGTCGCGCATCTGCAGGCGCTTTATGCGCAGGCGACCGGCTTTCTGCTGAACCGCTTCACCAGGGCCCTGGAAGGCGACAAGCCCACCGCCCGGTATCGCGCCTATTATCCCGAACTGCGCCTGACCGTGACCACGCATCCGGCGGTCGATTCGCGCTTGGCCTTCGGCCATGTGGTGGCGCCCGGCAGCTATTCCGCGACGGTCACCCGCCCCGACCTGTTCGGCAACTATCTGCGCGAACAGATCGGATTGCTGATCCGCAACCACCGTGTCCCCGTGACCGTGGGGGTCAGCGACACGCCCATGCCCGTCCATTTCGCAGTCGCCGCGCAAAGCGACCTGGCCGTGCCGCAGGAAGGCGTGCTGGACTTTTCGCTGCGCGATGTCTTCGACGTGCCCGACCTGAACACCATGAACGACGACATCGTGAACGGGGTGGCCGGGCCGATGCCGGACGGATCGCTGCATCTGGCGGCGTTCACGGCGCAGCGCATCGACTATTCCCTGGCGCGGCTGCAGCATTACACGGCGACGGCGGCGGAACATTTCCAGAATTTCGTGCTGTTCACCAACTACCAGTTTTATGTGGACGAGTTCGAAGCCTTTGCCCGCCGCGTCCTGGGCAACCCCGATCTGGGCTATGACAGCTTCGTGGCGCCGGGCAACCAGGTGATCACCGATGCGGACACGCCCCTGGCCACGCTGGCCAAGCTGCCGCAGATGCCCGCCTATCACCTGAAGCGCGCGAACGGGCAGGGGATCACGCTGGTCAATATCGGCGTGGGGCCGTCGAACGCCAAGACCGCGACGGACCACATCGCGGTTCTGCGGCCCCATGCCTGGCTGATGGTCGGCCATTGCGCGGGGCTGCGCAATAGCCAGCGGCTGGGCGATTTCGTGCTGGCCCATGCCTATCTGCGCGAGGATCACGTCCTGGACGCCGACCTGCCGGTCTGGATCCCGCTTCCCACCCTGTCCGAGGTGCAGGTGGCCTTGCAGGAAGCCGTGGCCGAGGTGACGCAGCTTGAAGGCTACGAACTCAAGCGGATCATGCGGACCGGCACGGTGGCCACCATCGACAACCGCAACTGGGAACTGCGCGACACGCCGATCCATCGGCTGTCGCTGGCGCGGGCCGTCGCGCTGGACATGGAAAGCGCCACCATCGCCGCCAACGGGTTCCGGTTCCGGGTGCCCTATGGCACGCTTCTGTGCGTCAGCGACAAGCCGCTGCATGGCGAACTGAAGCTGCCGGGCATGGCCACCGACTTTTACCGCACCCAGGTCGCCAACCACCTGCTGATCGGCATCCGCGCCATGGAAAAGCTGCGCGAGATGCCGCTGGAACGGATCCATTCACGCAAGCTGCGGTCGTTCAACGAAACGGCCTTCCTTTGACCTTGCGTCAACCGGTCACAAGCCCTCCGCTTTGGCAGGAAACGGCGAAAAAGGCTTGATCTGTTGGGGAAAACGGTGTGTAGCAGGCGATATGCCGCAAACGGCGCCATCCATAGGCCCCGCAGAACCGGGCAAGAGGAGACAGATCAATGGCTGACAAACCGATGACCAAGACCCAGCTGGTTGCGACCCTGGCCGAGGAAATGGGTTCGGACAAGAAATCGGCATCCGCCGCGCTGGACGCGATCGCCGCCGTTGTTTCCCGCGAAGTCGCCGCCGGCGGTTCCGTGACGATCCCGGGCATCGGCAAGATCGCCTGCCGCGCCCGCCCGGAACGCCAGGTCCGCAACCCGCAGACCCAGGAAATGATGACCAAGCCGGCCGACAAGCAGGTCAAGGTGACGGTCGCCAAGTCGCTGAAGGACAGCGTCAACAGCTGATACCTGCGACGCCGCAGATGACAGGGCCGTGCCGCCGGGCGCGGCCTTTTTCGTTGGCCCGGCAGGGTCCGCGATGGATGCAAGCAAAATGCCTAGGGAAGGCATGTGTTCGACTAACACGGTCCTTGATCGCGGGATTTCGGTATCGGCCCTTCCCGCCGCCGCCATGACCTGCTAGCCCTTCTGCATCATCTGCAAACGAGGCCGGCATGGACATTCGCGCAATCCTCATGGGGGTGTTCTTTGCGGTGATGTGGGCCTCGGCCTTCACCTCGACCCGGATGATCGTGACCGAGGTGCCGCCGCTGTTCGCCCTGGCCTTGCGCTTTGCCCTGTCGGGGGTCATGGCGGTGGTCATCGCCTTGCTGATGGGCCAGACCTGGCGCGCGCTGACGCGGGCGCAATGGCGGGCGGTGGTGATCCTGGGGCTGTGCCAGAATGCGCTGTATCTGGGCCTGAACTGGGTGGCGATGCAGTGGATCGAAGCGGGGCTGGCCTCGATCATCGCGGCCACCATGCCGCTGATCGTGGCCGCGCTGGGCTGGGTGCTGATGGGCGAACGGCTGCGGCCCATGGGGGTCGCGGGCCTGGTCCTGGGCCTTGCCGGGGTGGCGATCATCATGGGCGCGCGGCTGCAGGGCGGGGGCAGCGATCCCGTGGGCATCGTGATGTGCTTTGCCGCCGCCCTTGCGCTTGCCGTCGCCACGCTGACGGTGCGCGGGGCCAGTTCGGGGGGCAACGTCATGATGATCGTCGGCTTGCAGATGCTGGTCGGATCGGTGACCCTGTGGTGCATCGCCCCCATCCTGGAGGATTGGCATGTCGATCCCAATCCCAGGCTGGTCTGGGCCTTCCTTTACACGGTGATCGTGCCGGGCCTTGTCGCCACCTGGGTCTGGTTCAAGCTGGTCGGCCGGATCGGCGCGGTGCGGGCGGCGACCTTCCATTTCCTGACGCCGTTCTTCGGGGTCGCCACGGGCGCGGCCCTTCTGGGCGAACGGCTTGCCATGGGCGACGTGATCGGCGTCGGCGTCATCATGGCCGGCATCCTGGCGGTGCAGCTGTCCAAGGCGCCGGCCCCCGTGGTTCCCGTCAGGCCCGCACCGCCTGCCTAAGATGCGCGCATCCGTTCGGCGCAGCGATCCGCCCATTCCCTGACCGCAGGCGTCATCGGCATCGCTTCGCCAAAGAAGATAAAGGGCGAGGCGCAGAGCAGGTCGGCGGCCGAGAAATCCTGCCCCAGCAGGAAGGGGCCGTCCGCCAGGGCCTCTTCGATCCGCGCCAGCATCGTGTGGTGGTCGCGAAAGGTCGCCTGCAGCGCGGGATGGTCGATCCCCAGGTAATGCAGCAGGGACACCGGCTCGATCACGCCCTGGTAATAGAACAGCCAGGACACGAAGGCGCCGCGTTGCGGATGGCCGACGGGGCGGCCAAGACCGCCTTCGGGAAAGCGGTCGGTCAGCCAGGTGATGATCGCCCCTCTTTCGCGGACATGGTCGTCCCCATCGACCAGATAGGGCACCTTGCCTTCGGGATGAGGGTTCCTTGGGTCGCGGCTGCCGCTGCCGTCCTGGCGGGGGATCGTCACCTCGACGATGTCGATCCGGTCGCGGATCCCCATCAGGTCGATCAGGGTGACGATGCTGTCGGACCGGCTGTCCGGGGCGTGATAAAGCGTGGGCACGGGCTTGTCTCCGAGGTTGGTGTGGCGACAGGATAGCGCAAGCCCTGACAGAAAGTGACAGCATGGCCCGCACCGACCGCCTGATGCGCCTGATGGATGCGCTGCGCCGCCTGCCCGGCCCCGTCACCGCCGCACGTCTGGCCCAGGAAACCGGCGTGTCGCCCCGTCAGCTTTACCGCGACATCGCCACCCTGCGCGCGGGCGGCGCGCTGATCGACGGGGCGGCGGGCCTTGGCTATACCCTGACCGAGGATCCGGCCCTGCCGCCGCAAAGCTTTTCGCGCCTCGAGATCGAGGCGTTGCGCCTGGCCGTCGAAGCGCTGGCGGGGATCGGCGACGAGGATCTAGTCCGCGCGGGACGCGACGCCCTGGCGCGGATCGTGGCGACGCTGCCCGAACGCCAGGCGCGTCAGGCGATGCACGCAATCATGCGCTGTTTCCTGCAGGCCCCCGACCGCGCCGCGCCGCAGGTCGATCTGGCGCTGATCCGCGCGGCCTGCTGGGACGAACAGGCGCTGCTGATCGATTATCTGGACCTGAACGGCGCGAAGACGCACCGGGTCATCTGGCCCCTGGGCCTGTCCTATTCCGACCAGTCGCTGATGCTGCTGGCCCATTGCCGGTTGCGCATGGATTACCGCGTCTTCCACGTCAACCGCATCGCGGCAGCCAGCCTGACCGGCGACAGCTTCCGCCCCCGGCGCGTGGCGCTGGTGCGCGATTATGCCGATGCCCACCGGGAACACGTCCAAGCCGCGAGGCGTTGATTTTCATGGAATGTTCACCATCTTGGTTTCCATGCGCGCCGATCAGATCCTGCACCCCACGCCGGCCGGTCTCTACTGCCCTCCCGGTGATTTCTACATCGACCCGGTCCGCCCGGTACATCGCGCGCTGATCACCCATGGCCATGGCGACCATGCCCGATCGGGGCACGGCGCGGTCCTTGCCACGCGCCAGACGCTGGAGATCATGGCGATCCGCTATGGCGAGGATTTCGCGGGCCAGCGGCAGGCGGCGGACGAGCCGCTGCGGATCGGAGACACCACCGTCAGCTTCCACCCGGCGGGCCATATCTTGGGTTCCGCGCAGATCGCCGTGCAGCCGGATCATGGGCCCAGGATCGTCGTGTCGGGCGACTATTGCCGCCACCCGAACCCGGTCAGCGCGCCTTATGAACCCGTGCCCTGCGACATCTTCGTGACCGAGGCGACCTTCGGCCTGCCGGTCTTCAAGCACCCCGACCCTGCGGGCGAGATGACCCGCCTGCTGGCCAGCATGGCCGAGTTTCCCGAACGCCACCACCTGATTGGCGCCTATGCCCTGGGCAAGGCGCAGCGGCTGATCATGCTGGCGCGGCAGGCGGGGATCGACGGTCCCATCGCCATCCACGGCGCGCTGCAACGGTTGTGCGATTACCATGTGGAACAGGGCATCGACCTTGGCCCCCTGGTCCCTGCCACCGCAAAACAGGTGGACGCGCAACTGGTGATCGCGCCGCCCTCGGCCTTTGCATCCGCCTGGGTGCAGCGGTTCCGCGACCCGGTGGTCGGTTTTGCATCCGGCTGGATGGCGGTGCGGGCGCGTGCCCGGCAAAGGGGTGTCGAACTGCCCCTGGTGATCAGCGACCATGTGGACTGGCCGCAGGTCACGCAGACCATCCGCGAACTGGCCCCGCAGGAGGTCTGGATCACCCACGGGGCCGAGGACGGGCTGCTGCGCTGGTGCGAATTGCAGGGCATACCCGCCCGCCCCCTGCGGCTGGTCGGTTACGAGGACGAGCCGGAATGAGGGCCTTCGCGAACCTGCTGGAACGCCTGGCCTTCACGCCCGCGCGCAACGCCAAGCTGCGGCTGCTGCGGCATTACCTGGAACAGACGCCCGACCCCGATCGCGGCTTCGCCCTGGCCGCGCTGACGGGCGATCTGAAGCTGCGCACGGTGACGCCCGGCCTTTTGCGCGGGCTGATGGTCGAACGCGTGGACGAACAGCTGTTCGCGCTGTCCTATGACTTCGTGGGCGATCTGGCGGAAACCATCGCGCTGCTGTGGGACAGTGACCGGGACGAGGACGTGCCCCTGCATCAGGCCGTGGCGCTGCTGTCGGATACCGGCAAGGCGGGCCTGCCCGCGGCCATCGCCGGGATGCTGGACCGGCTGGGCCCGTCGCAGCGGCTGGCCTTCCTGAAGCTTGCCACCGGCAACATGCGCATCGGCCTGTCCGCCCGCATGGCGCGCATGGCCCTGGCGGATATGGGCGCCCCCGACGTGGCCCAGATCGAGGAGATCTGGCACGGGCTGACCCCGCCCTATCAGCCCTTGTTCGACTGGATCGCGGGGGGCACGCGCCCCGAACATGCCGCCCGCGCGCCCTTCCGCCCGGTGATGCTGTCCACGCCCGTCGATCTGGACCAGCTTGGGGCCTTCGATCCCGCAGATTATGTCGCCGAGTGGAAATGGGACGGCATCCGCGTGCAGGCGATCAACGACGGCGGGGTGCGCAGGCTCTATTCCCGCACCGGAGAGGACATCGGCAACAGCTTTCCCGACCTGATCGAGGCGCTGAACTTCGACGGCACCCTGGATGGCGAACTGCTGGTCAGGCGGGGCGAGGATGTCGCCGTCTTCGGCGACCTGCAAAAGCGGCTTGGCCGCAAGCAGGTGGGCAAGGGGATGCTGGAAAGCCACCCTGCGGGCTTGCGCGTCTATGATGCCTTGATCTGGCAGGGCCGCGACCTGCGGGATCTGCCGCTGATCGACCGCCGCGCGGTGCTGGAGGGTGCGGATTTCGGCAGCGACCGCATCGACGTGTCGCCCCTGCTGGATTTCACCACCTGGGACGATCTGGCGGCCTTGCGCGCCGATCCCCCGGCCCAGGTGATCGAGGGCGTGATGATCAAGCGCCGCGACAGCCTCTATGTCGGCGGCCGCCCGCGCGGGCCCTGGTTCAAGTGGAAGCGCGACCCGCATGTGGTCGATGCCGTGCTGCTTTATGCGCAGCGCGGTCATGGCAAGCGGTCGGGCTTCTACAGCGATTTCACCTTCGGCCTGTGGGACGCGGACCAGCTTGTCCCGGTCGGCAAGGCCTATTTCGGCTTCACGGACGAGGAACTGCGCGAACTGGACCGCTTCGTGCGCAACAACACCATCGAACGTTTCGGCCCCGTGCGATCCATCGCCCCCAAGCTGGTGCTTGAGGTCGCCTTCGAGGGGCTGAACGCATCCGGCCGCCACAAGTCGGGCGTCGCCATGCGCTTTCCCCGCATCAGCCGCATCCGCTGGGACAAGCCCGCGTCCGAGGCCGATCACCTGTCCGCGCTGAAGGCCATGATCCCGTGACCCTTCCGCCCGAGTTCCAGGACTGGTTCGCAGCCCAAGGCTGGCAGCCGCATCCGCATCAGCTGGATCTGCTGGCGGCGCAGAGCGACACGCTGCTGATCGCGCCGACCGGGGGCGGCAAGACGCTGGCGGGTTTTCTGCCCTCGCTGGTGGCGCTGAAGGACGGACACAAGGGGCTGCACACGCTCTATGTCTCGCCCCTGAAGGCGCTGACGGCGGATATCGCGCGCAACCTGGCGCGCCCGGTGGCGGAACTGAACCTGCCCGTCCGGGTCGAGGATCGAACCGGCGACACGCGATCCTCGCAACGCGCGCGGCAAAGGGTCGATCCGCCACAGATCCTGCTGACCACGCCGGAATCGCTGGCCTTGATGCTGTCCTATGAACAGGCGCCGCAGATTTTCGGCAGCCTGCGCCGCGTGGTGCTGGACGAATTGCACGCGCTTGCGGAAAACAAGCGGGGCGACCAGTTGATGCTGTGCCTGGCGCGGCTGCGGACGCTGGCGCCGGGCCTGGTCGCCACCGGCCTGTCCGCCACGGTTGAGGATCCGCGCGCCTTGGCCGATTTCATGGGCGGCGCGGCGATCATCCATGCCGATCCCGGCCCAGAACCCGACATCGCCATGCTGGCCACTGCCCGTCCCGCGCCCTGGTCCGGCGGCGGCGGCCATTACGCCGTCCCCGAGGTTCTGGCCGAGATCAGGCAGGCCCGCACCACCATCATCTTCATCAACACCCGCGCCCAGGCCGAACTGTTCTTCCAAGCCCTGTGGGCGGCCAATGACGAGAACCTGCCTATCGGGTTGCACCACGGCAGCCTGGCCCGCGAGGCCCGCCAAAGGGTCGAGGCGGCGATGGCCGCGGGCGAATTGCGCGCCGTTGTCGCGACGGGCAGCCTGGATCTGGGCATCGACTGGGGCGCGGTCGATCTGGTGATCCAGGTGGGGGCGCCCAAGAACGTCAAGCGGCTGGTCCAACGGATCGGGCGGGCGAACCACCGCTATAACGCGCCCTCGCGCGCGCGCATCGTGCCCGCCAACCGCTTCGAGGTGGTCGAATGCATCGCCGCCCTTGAAGCCGTCCACGAACATGACCTTGACGGCGATCCGCGCGGCCCGGGCCCCTTGGATGTGCTGTGCCAGCATATCCTGCTGACGGCCTGCGCGGGGCCCTTCGATGCCGACGCGCTGCTGGCCGAGGTGCGCACCGCCGGCCCCTATCGCGGGCTGACGCGGGCGCAGTTCGACGATTGCCTGGATTTCGCCGCGACCGGGGGATACGCCCTGCGCGCCTATGACCGCTGGCAGCGTCTGATGCAGCGCGACGGGCCGTGGCGTCTGCGCGATCCGCGCGCGGCCCGCGACCTGCGCATGAACGTGGGCACCATCGTCGAGGCCGAGATGCTGAAGGTCCGGTTCCGGCGCGGCGGCGGCCTGCTGGGCGAGGTCGAGGAAGGCTTTGCCGCGACCCTGGTGCCCGGCGACACCTTCCTGATCGGCGGGCAGACCGTCAGGTACGACGCCCTGCGCGAGATGGTGGTCGAGGTCACGAAGCAGCCCACCAAACAGCCGCGCATCGCGCTTTATTCCGGGATGAAGCTGGCGACATCCACGCAATTGTCGCACCGGGTCCAGGCGCTGATCGGGGACCGGTCGCGCCACTGGGTTCTGCCCCCCGACACCGCCGACTGGCTGGCCATGCAGGCCCGCATCAGCACCCTGCCGCAGCCGGGCGTCCTGCTGAGCGAAAGCTTTCCCTTTCAGGGCAAGTGGCATTTCGCGCTTTATGGCTTTGCCGGGCGCAATGCCTTGCAGACCCTGGGCCTGTTGATGACCAAGACGATGGAGGATGCGGGCCTGGGTCCCCTGGGCTTCATCGCCACCGATTACGCGCTGCTGATCTGGTCGCTGGACCCGGTGGTTGATCCCGCGCCGCTGCTGGACCGCGACGCCCTGCGCGCGGGCCTGGGCGACTGGCTGGCGGGCAATGCGGTGATGAAGCGGACCTTTAAGAATGTCGCGGTGATCTCGGGCCTGATCCAGCGCAACATGCCGGGACAGCGCAAGTCGGGCAAGCAGGCCACCTTTTCCAGCGACATCCTTTACGATACCTTGCGCCGCTATGACCCCGACCACCTTCTGCTGCGCATCACCGCGGACGAGGCGCGCCGGGGCCTTGTCGATTTCGACCGGATCGAGGAGATGCTGGACCATCTGCCCCATCACGACCATCGCATGACGGGCCGCGTGACACCCCTGGCCGCGCCCTTGCTGCTGGAATACGGCCGCGTGCCGATCACCGGCGCCGGGCGCGACCGCCTGGCCGAGGCCGAGGCTAAGGCCCTGATGGCCGAGGCGGGCCTGGCATGAGCCATGCCTTCGACTTCGCGGGACATGCGCTTCAGGCCCGGCCATCGGGCGCGCTTTACTGGCCTGAACGCCGCTGGCTGATCGTGGCCGACCTGCACCTGGGCAAGTCCGAGCGCATGGCCCGGCGGGGCGGATCCCTGCTGCCGCCCTATGAGGTTCTGGTGACGCTGGACCGGCTGGAAGCCGAGATCGCCGCCACCGACCCGGCCGCCGTCGTCAGCCTAGGCGACGGCTTCGACGACGATGCCGCCGCCCTGGCACTGCCGGATGCGCTGTGCGACCGGCTGCGGAACATGGCCTGTGGCCGCCGCTGGATCTGGGTCAGCGGCAACCACGATCCCTCTCCGGTCTGCCCGCGCCTTCCGGGCGAAACGGTGGGGGAACTGGATGACGGGCTGGTCCTGCGCCATCAGGCGGGGCAGAGACCGGACGTGTCGGGACATTTCCACCCCTGTGTCCGGCTGGCGGGCGACCGGCGACGCTGTTTCCTGGTCGGACAGGACCATCTGATCCTGCCCGCCTTTGGTGCCTATACCGGCGGGCTTGCCATCGACAGCCCGGTGCTGACAGCGCTGGTCCCGCAAGGCATTGCCATCGCCTGCGGCAGCCGCGCCCTGGCGGTGCCTGTGGGCCATCCGATGCGCAGCGGCACATCGCGCCGCAGGTCGTGAAAAAGCCGGGCCGCCGCAGGCGCCCGGCTTTCATTCGTGGACAGGATCGGATCAGAAGCTGAAGTTCACGCCGACCTTGACGTTGTGATGCTCGGGCGTGGCGCGCGTCAGGATCGTCTGGTCGTCTCCGATGTCATAGCTGACCTCGGTCTTGCCGAAGTTGCGGTACTGCCATTCCGCAAAGACCGACAAGTTGTCGCGCAACTTGCGTTCGACCCCAAGACCCAGCGAGTAGCCGGTCTCGGAATAGCTTTCGGTGATGCTGTTGTCCGAGCCGCCGAGCTTGTAGTCGAAGTCGCCGTGAACGACGCCCGCCGTGCCATAGACCAGGGTCTGCGGATCGACGGTATAGCCCGTCTTGAACTGCAGGCCGGCGATGTAGTTCACCGAGGATTCGACGTCGAAATTGACGCCATCGACGCTGACGCGGTCCGAGGCGTCGATGCTGCCGCCCTCGACCCACAGTTCGGGACCGAAGACCCAATTCCCGCGCTGCCAGCGATAGCCTGCGTGAAGGCCCGCGTTCAGACCCTTGAGATCCACACTTCCCAGGTCATTCGCACGGTCGATCAACGCTCCGCCTTCGAGCAGGTCCAAACCGATCTCGTCATCGCTGCCGAAGGCATAGCCGATCGAGCCGCCGGCATAACCACCAGCCCAGTTGCTGGCAGGTGCGGCTTCGATGACGGGTGCGGCCACCACCGGATCAGCGACCGGGGCAACATAGCCGCCGGCAAGGGCGCCAGATACGCCTGAGATCAGGCCAAGGGCGGAAATCGCCAGGAACGAGGAATAACGCATCTAAAGCTCCTTCTTCGAGGAAATCTCAACAATTGCGCAAGTTTCGCAATGATCACGAGAATAAGCGCGATTTGTATGTCCTGCGATCATACAGTCCATGCGTTCAAACCGGAACCCCGCGCCTTGAACAAAGGCGCGGCATTTTCGCAACAGGCTCAGGTGTCCAGGTTCTCGACGCTCAGCGCGTTCTGCTGGATGAATTCGCGGCGGGGTTCGACGACATCGCCCATCAGCTTGGTGAACAGATCCTCGGCCTCGGCCACGTCCTCGATGCGGACCTGCAGCATGGTGCGCGCGCCGGGATCCAGCGTGGTTTCCCACAACTGTTCTGGGTTCATCTCGCCCAGACCCTTGTAGCGTTGAAGCGACAAGCCCTTTTCGCCTTCCAGGAAGATCGACTGCAACAGGCCCAGGGGTCCGAAGATCGGCTGGTCGCGGTCCTTGCGCACCAGACGGGCGCCCTGGCCATAGACGTCCTGCAGGGCCTGGGTCATTTCGCCCAGGCGGCGGCTTTCGGCGCTGCGCAGCATCTGCCCGTCCAGGGTGCGGCTTTCCTCGACCCCGCGCAGGGTGCGGGTCAGGCGGATCCCTGCGTCCTGCGTGGGGCGTCCGGTCCAGCCGCGTTCGTATTCCTCGGCGATCATGTCCAGGCGGGCCGCCACGGCATCGGCCGCGCCCTGGGCATCCGTGTCGATGCGGCCCGGCAGAAGCGCACCGGCAATGGCCGCCTGTTCGGTAATGTGCGGGGGGTAATGCGTCGGATAGGCGCGCAGCAGGCGGCGGGCAATGCGCGCCTCGCCCACGACGCGGGCCAGGTCCGCGCCCACGATCTCCTCGCCCGAGGCAAGGCGCAGCACCGCACCCTCGACGCCCTGCTGGATCAGGTAATCCTCCAGCGCGGCCTCGTCCTTGAGGTAGACCTCGGACCGCCCGCGCGACACCTTATAAAGCGGCGGCTGCGCGATATACAGGTGACCGGCGTCGATCAGTTCCGGCATCTGCCGGAAGAAGAAGGTCAGAAGCAGCGTGCGGATATGGGCGCCGTCGACGTCGGCATCGGTCATGATGACGATCTTGTGGTAGCGCAGCTTGGACAGGTTGAATTCGTCACGCCCGATCCCCGTGCCAAGCGCCGTGATCAGCGTGCCGATCATTTCCGACGACAGCATCCGGTCGAAGCGCGCGCGTTCCACGTTCAGGATCTTGCCCCGCAGGGGCAGCACCGCCTGGTTCTGGCGCGACCGGCCCTGCTTGGCGGACCCGCCCGCCGAGTCACCCTCGACGATGAACAGTTCGGACAGCGCCGGATCCTTTTCCTGGCAGTCGGCCAGCTTGCCGGGCAGCGAGGCCACGTCCATGGCCGTCTTGCGGCGCGTCAGTTCGCGGGCCTTGCGCGCAGCCTCTCGGGCCAGGGCGGCCTCGATGATCTTGCCGACGATGGATTTCGCTTCGGCCGGGTTTTCCTCGAACCACTCGGCCAGCTTTTCGCCCACCAGGTTCTCGACCGCCGGGCGGACCTCGCTGGACACCAGCTTGTCCTTGGTCTGGCTGGAGAACTTGGGATCGGGCACCTTGACGGACAGCACGCAGGTCAGGCCTTCGCGCGCGTCGTCGCCGGTGAAATCCACCTTTTCCTTTTTCGCGATGCCGCTGTCCTGGGCGTATTTGGTGATGACGCGCGTCAGCGCGCCCCGGAAGCCCGCCAGATGGGTGCCGCCGTCCCGCTGGGGGATGTTGTTGGTGAAGGGCAGCACGGTTTCATGATAGCTGTCGTTCCACCACATCGCGACCTCGACCCCGATGCCGTTCCGCTCGCCGGTCATGAAGATCGGCTCGGGCATGACGGCGGTCTTGGACCGGTCGAGGAACTTCACGAATTCCCGCACGCCGCCTTCATAGTAAAGCTCGGTCTTCTGCACCTCGGCATGGCGTTCGTCTTCCAGGATGATGCGGACGCCGCTGTTCAGGAAGGCCAGTTCCCGCAGGCGGTTTTCCAGCGTCTTGTACACATATTCCAGGTTGCTGAACGTGCCGTCCGGGTGGGTGGTCTTGGCGGATGCCAGGAACCGCACCTCGGTCCCCTTTTCGCCCGGCGCGGCATCGCCCACCACGCGCAGGGGTTCGACCGTGTCGCCCTTTTCGAACCGGGCGTAATGTTCCTTGCCGTTGCGCCAAATGCGCAGTTCCAGCCAGTCCGACAGCGCGTTCACCACCGACACGCCCACGCCGTGCAAGCCCCCCGACACCTTGTAGGAGTTGCTGTCGAACTTGCCGCCCGCGTGAAGCTGGGTCATGATGACCTCGGCCGCGGAAACACCCTCGGTCGGGTGCATGTCCACGGGAATGCCGCGCCCGTTGTCGCGCACGCTGACGCTGTTGTCGGCGTGGATCTTGACCTTCACATAGTCGGCATGACCGGCCAGGGCCTCGTCGATGCCGTTGTCCACGACCTCGGTCACCATGTGGTGCAGGCCCGATCCGTCGTCGGTGTCGCCGATATACATGCCGGGCCGTTTCCGGACGGCTTCCAATCCCTTGAGAACCTTGATGGAATCGGCGCCGTATTCGGCGGTCTGCGCGGCTGTTGCGGTCATGGGTGAATGTGTCCTGTTCCTGTAGCGCCGATATAAGCATTCCGGCAGCCAAAGTCACGGGAAAGACGGGATTTTTCTGCCTTTTTGGCAGGGTTCAGCCGGTCGTTTCGGTGGCCTGCGACCGCCCCTCCGTCTTGGTCACCGAAAGGCGCCGCGCCCGCGGTCCCAGGCTGTCGAAAAGCTCGGCCCCGGTGCCCGTCAGCAGGCTTTGCGCGGGCAGGCCGCAGATGCGGTCGTAAAGCGCCGCGCGGCGGTCGGCGTCCAGATGGGCCGCGACCTCGTCCAGCAGCAGCACGACCGGCTGGTCGGACAGGGCACGGGCATTGGCCAGGATCAGCGACAGCAGAAGCGCCTTCTGTTCCCCCGTGGACGACAGCGCGGCGGGCATGTCCTGCGGCCCCCAATGCGCGCCCAGATCGGCGCGATGCGGACCGGTCAGCGTGCGGCCCGCCGCCATGTCGCGCGGGCGCATGGCGGACAGGCGGTCGGCGATGCTGCCTTCGTCGGGATCGTCGGCCTGTCCTTCGCCCGGCAGCAGGGCCAGGACGGCGGCGGGGAAATCGCCGCCGTCCTGCGCGGCCATGATCGCCCGCAGGGCGTCGCGGCGATTGCGGGTCAGGGCGGCCCCGGCCTCGGCCATCTGCGCCTCCAGCGCACGATACCAGGCGGGATCGCCGATCTGGTCCTTCAGCAGGCGGTTGCGTTCCCGCATCGCCCGGTCATAGGTCAGGGCAAGGTCGGCATGGTCGGGATGCAGGCTCAGCGTGACGCGGTCCAGGAAACGGCGGCGTGCCTCGGGCGGGTCGGACCACAGCCGGTCCATGGCGGGTACCAGCCAGATGATCCGCAGCAGGCGTCCAAGGGCTGTCTGCGCCACCGGCTTGTCGTCGATGCTGACGCCGCGCGGCTGGCCCGGCGGGGCCACGGTCTCGACCGGGCGGCCGTCGATCATGGCCCGGATCCGCCAGCCCGCATCCTTGCCCTGCCGGGCCTGGTCGGGCGCGGGCACGGCCCGCAGGCCGCGGCCCGGCGCCAGCATCGACACGGCTTCCAGGATATTGGTCTTGCCCGATCCGTTCGGGCCGAAGATCGCCAGGGGCCGGTGGTCCAGATCCAGGTCAAGCCGGGACCAGGACCGGAATTGCGCAAGTGAAAGACGGGTAAGCGTCACACCCGCATCGGCATGACGACATAGACGGCGCTTTGATCGCCGCCTTCACGGATCAGCGCAGCATCGCCCGAGCCGTTGAACAGGAACACCGCATTGTCGCGGTCCACCTGGGACGCGATTTCCTGCAGGTATTTGGCGTTGAAGCCGATCTCCAGCGGATCGTCGGCATAGGCCACGATCAACTCCTCCTCGGCCGCGCCCGCGTCGGGGGCGTTCACCGACAGGATCAGCCGGTCCTGGTCCAGCGCCAGCTTGACCGCGCGGGACCGTTCGCTGCTGACGGTCGCCACACGGTCCACCGCGCGGGCGAAGTCGGTGGCGTCCACTTCCAGCTTGCGGGCGTTGTTCAGGGGGATCACGCGCGAATAATCGGGGAAGGTCCCGTCGATGACCTTGGAGGTCAGCGTCAGCGTGGGCGTGGCGAAGCGCACCTTCGTCTCGCTGACCGAAACCGCGATGTCGGTATCGTCGTCGTCCAGAAGCTTGCGCAGTTCCGCGACCGTCTTGCGCGGCACGATCACGCCCGGCATCTCGTCCGCGCCGACCGGCAGGGGCGCGTCGATCCGCGCCAGGCGGTGCCCGTCGGTCGCCACGCAGCGCAGCATCGGCTGGCCGTCAACCTGCGCCACATGCATGTAGACGCCGTTGAGGTAATAGCGCGTCTCCTCGGTCGAGATGGCGAATTTCGCCTTGTCGAACAGCCGGCGCAGCAGGTCGGCCTTGGCCTTGAAGTTGACGCTGTATTCCGAGGACGCCATCACCGGGAAATCCTCGCGCGGCAGGGTCGCCAGGCTGAAGTTGGACCGCCCGGCCTGCACCGACAGCCGGCCCGCGGCCTCGTCCGTGCTGATCTGCACCAGGGCGCCGTCGGGCAGCTTGCGCGCGATCTCGTTCAGCATCACCGCGCTGACGGTGGTGGCGCCGGGGCGTTCGACCTGGGCGGGGGCCTGGTCCACCACCTCGGTGTCCAGGTCGGTGGCGCGGAAGCTGACGCCATCGGGCGTGGCCTCGATCAGGACGTTGGCCAGGATCGGAATGGTGTTGCGACGTTCCACAACCGACTGGGCCTGAGACACGGCCTTGACCAGAACCGCACGCTCGATCGAGAATTTCATCGCTTTTCCCTGTGCCTTCGGCCATCCGGCCCGTGAACGGACCTGATTTGTAACCAGACCGACGCGCCCTCACAAGTCGCTTATGCTTCCAGCAGGCGCTTGAGAAGGGCGACATCCTCGGCCAGGGCGTGATCCTCGGTGACCAGTTCCTCGATCTTGCGGATCCCGTGCATGATCGTGGTGTGGTCGCGCCCGCCGAAGCGGCGGCCGATTTCCGGCAAGGACCGGCTGGTCAGCTGTTTCGCCAGATACATCGCGATCTGGCGGGGCCGGGCCACGTTGCGGGCGCGCTTGGGGCCCACCATGTCGGCCAGGCGGATGTTGTAATGTTCCGCCACCTTGCGCTGGATGTCGTCGATCGAGATCTTGCGGTCGTTGGTGCGCAGGATATCGGCCAGGCATTCCTGGGCCACCTCCAGCGTGATCTCTCGGCGCAGAAGGCTGGCATGGGCGAACAGGCGCTGCAGCGCGCCTTCCAGGACGCGGACGTTGGTGGTGATGCGGTTTGCCAGGAATTCCAGCACGCCGGTGCCGATTTCCAGATCCGGCTGCTGGGCGCGGAAGCCTTCGGTCTTGGATTGCAGGATGCCCAGGCGCAGCTCATAGGTCGTGGGATGCAGGTCCACGATCAGCCCGCAGGACAGGCGCGACTTGATGCGTTCCTCAAGCCCCTTGATCTCGGCGGGGGCGCGGTCGGCGGAAATCACGATCTGCTTGCCCTGATCGACCAGGGCGTTGAAGGTGTGGAAGAATTCTTCCTGGGTGCTGTCCTTGCCGGCGATGAACTGCACGTCGTCGACCATCAGCATGTTCACGTTGCGGAACATGCCCTTGAAATCCATGATGGTGCTTTCGCGCAGCGCCTGCACGAAGCGGTACATGAACTGTTCCGCCGACAGATACAGCACCTGCGCCATCGGGTGGCGCGTCTGATAATCATGGGCGATGGCATGCATCAGGTGGGTCTTGCCCAGGCCCACGCCGCCATAAAGGAACAGCGGGTTGAAGCCCACGGGCCCGCCCTCGGCCACGCGGCGCGCGGCGGCATGGGCCAGTTCGTTGGGCTTTCCGACGATGAAATTGCCGAAGGTATAGCGGGGATCGAGCGGTGCCCCTAGGTCGGTGCGCCCCACCCGCGCCGTCGCGGGCGCCGCGGCCGAGGCGACGGGCCGCATGGGCTTCGCAGGCGCGGCAGCGGCAGCGGTCGGCGCAGGCGCGGGGCGGGCGCGGCCAGGTGCGGTCTGCGGGACGACATCGAACCGAAGCCGTTCGACGGGCTGGCCGTGGCGGCTGAGTTCCCCAAGGATGTCCTTGGCGAAGTGGCGGTTCACCCAGTCCGAGATGAAGCGCGTCGGGCTTGCAAAATGCGCGATTCCCGCATCCACGCCCGTCAGGCGCAGCGGCTTGATCCAGTGGTTGAAGTTGTTCGGTCCCACGCTTGTTTCAAGCGCGGCGCATGCCTGGCCCCAAATCTCGTCCATGGTCTTGCCCTATCTATCCTGTCCCCAGCCTTCGCCGGACCTTCCGGCGAAACAGGATCCGCGACGCGGGTCGGATGGCTGAACTGCAGACAACACCCCATCCTGCGGCCCAAGACGGGTCACATGACGGGGCCTGCGCCCGAGTTCAAATCCTAGACACGAGTTTCCATGCAGCCAGTGGCAGCCGTCTGCAAGAATCTCGAGGGCTTGCGGGGCGCCTGATGCCCCGGTGCCCGACCTGTCGATGCGGAAAAATCCGCCGCCCGACAGGCCCGTCCCCAACACAGCGACGTGAATCGCATCATCAGGTTATCCATGGCGCCGCTGGGGCTGCAACCGAACTCTGCGCTTGACAAAGCCTTTGCCGGATCGAATCTCCGAGACCCTTGACTCAAAAGGAAAGAATCTTGAACGCCTTGATATGTAGGCATTTTTGCCACATTGCGCAGGTGCGGCAAAGAAAAATCGGGCGCGGCAAGGAACCGCACCCGATGTCTGGAATCGCCCTTTGCGGGGCCGTGATTTCAAGCGGATTCCGCCCCTGAAGGGCGCAAGGATCAGACCGCCGACAGCGCCTTCACGCGCGACGCCAGGCGCGAGATTTTCCGCGATGCAGTATTCTTGTGGACCACGCCCTTGGTCACGCCGCGCATCAGTTCGGGCTGTGCCGCCTGCAGGGCCGCCTTGGCCGCGTCGGCATTGCCGGATGCGATGGCTTCTTCCACCTTGCGGATGAAGGTGCGGATGCGCGAGCGGCGGGCCTTGTTGATGTCGGTGCGACGCTCGATCTGGCGGGCGCGTTTCTTGGACTGGGGCGTATTGGCCATGGGTTCTGGATCCTATCGGTCTTTCAGCGTTTCGTTCGCGCAAAAGACCCAAGGAACCGCTTCACGGGGAAGCGGTCATGATTCTTGCCTAAGCGGGCCCACGCGCATGTAAGCCGGGGCGTATAGGGCATGGCGCCCGAAAAGGAAAGCCCGAAAAGAAGGCCTGAAATCAGCGGTCGCGGAACTGGGCTTCGCGCTTTTCCAGGAAGGCGGCCATGCCTTCCTTCTGATCCTCGGTCGAGAACAGCGCCTGGAAGTTGCGGCGCTCGAACAGGATCCCTTCGGTCATGGTCGTCTCATAGGCGCGGTTCACGGCCTCCTTCGCGGCCTTGACCGAGATCTGGGATTTCTCGGCGATCTTGCGGGCGGCGGCCATGGCCTCGGGGATCAGCTTGGCTGCGGGCACGACGCGGCTGACCAGGCCCGACCGTTCCGCCTCGGCCGCGTCCATGAAGCGGCCGGTCAGGTGCATGTCCATGGCCTTGGACTTGCCCACGAAGCGGGTCAGGCGCTGCGTGCCGCCGATGCCCGCGATGACGCCCAGGTTGATCTCGGGCTGGCCGAACTTGGCTGTGTCGGATGCGATGATGAAGTCGCAGATCATGGCCAGTTCGCAGCCGCCCCCCAGGGCATAGCCGCTGACAGCGGCGATGATCGGCTTGCGGATGCGGGTGATGGTGTCGATCTTCGCGCCGAACAGATCCTCGTCATAGGCGTCCACGAAGGTCTTGGTGGACATCTCCTTGATGTCGGCGCCGGCGGCGAAGGCCTTTTCGCTGCCGGTCAGCACCACGCAGCGGATCTTGTCGTTGCGGTCGGCGTCCAGCAGGGCCTGGCCCAGCTCGGTGATCAGCGCGGTGTTCAGCGCGTTCAGCGCCTCGGGGCGGTTCAGCCGGATCAGGGCGACGCTGTCCTCGATCTCGACGATGATGGTTTCATAGGCCATGGCTGCGTCCCCGTTGCGATGCGTTCGCGGCGGACCCTATCAAATGCGCGGCGGGAAAGCCAAGCGGCCTAGCGCTGGCAGGCCGGGCAGAAGAAGCTGGACCGCCCGCCCTGCACGATCCGGCGGACCGTGCCCGCGCAGCCGGGGGTGGGGCAGGGCGCGCCCTCGCGGTCATAGACGCGGAAGCTGTGCTGGAAATAGCCCAGTTCGCCGCTGGCCTGCCGGTGGTCGCGCAGGGACGACCCGCCTGCCGCGATGGCATCCGTCAGCACGTCGCGGATATGGCCCACAAGCGCCGCGATGCGCGCGGCCCCGATGCGCCCCGCCGCCCGGCGCGGGTCGATGCCCGCGCGGTGCAGTGCCTCGGACACATAGATGTTGCCCAAGCCCGCAACGATCCGCTGGTCCAGCAGCGCCTGCTTCACCGGCACCCTGCGCCCCGCGAAGGCCGCGGCCAGATAGGCGGGCGAGAAGCCGTCGTCGAAGGGTTCGGGCCCCAGGTGATCCAGCAGCGGATGGGCCGATCCCTCGCGGATCAGGTCCACCATGCCGAAGCGGCGGGCGTCGTTGAAGGTGATTGTGCTGCCGCCTTCCGTCACCAGCACCACATGGTCGTGACGCGGCAGGATCGCCGGATCGCGGTGGAAATCGCCAAGGCTGCCGCCCTGGACCAGCATCCGCCCCGACATGCCCAGATGCATCAACAGCGTGCCGCCCCGGTCCAGATCCGCCAGCAGGTATTTCGACCGCCGCCGCAGCGCCGTGACCGTGGCCCCGGTCAGCACCTGAACCAGATCGACCGGCATAGGCCAGCGCAGGTCGGGTCGTCGAACTTCGGCGCGCGCGATGCGTTGGCCTTCCAGGTGCGGCAACAGACCGCGGCGCACGGTTTCGACTTCGGGCAGTTCTGGCAATTACAGTCCTCTCGCTGCATTGTGCGCAAGGCGCGTCGGGCTTATCTGGCGATGAAACAGGTGAACGGCAAGCGTATGAGCGACAAGAAGCAGACCCATTTCGGTTTCCAGACCGTGGACGAGGATGCCAAGGCCGGGATGGTCCACGGGGTCTTTTCATCCGTCGCGTCCCGATACGACCTGATGAACGACCTGATGAGCGCGGGCATCCACCGCGTCTGGAAGAACGCGATGATGGACTGGCTGGCCCCGCGCGACGGCCAGCACCTTCTTGACGTGGCGGGCGGCACGGGCGACGTGGCCTTCCGCTTCCTGGACCGCGCGCCGGGCGGGCGCGTCACGGTCTGCGACATGACCGAATCCATGCTGGTCGAGGGGCGCAAGCGCGCCGATGCCGTGGAAAAGGGCGACCGGCTGGCCTGGGTCACGGGCGATGCGATGGCGCTGCCTTTCGCAGACAACAGCTTCGACCGCTATACGATCAGCTTCGGCATCCGCAACGTCACCCGCATCCCCGACGCCCTGGCAGAGGCGTATCGCGTGCTGCGCCCCGGCGGGCGGCTGATGGTGCTGGAGTTCAGCCAGATCCCGGTGCCCGCGATGCAATGGGCCTATGACCGCTATTCCTTCAACGTCATCCCGGCGATGGGCCAGGCGGTGACGGGGGATCGCGACAGTTATCAATACCTGGTCGAATCGATCCGCAAGTTTCCCGACCAAGACAGCTTCGCGGACATGATCCGGGCCGCTGGCTTCGACCGGGTCCAATACCGCAACCTGTCGATGGGGATTGCAGCACTCCATTCGGGCTGGAAGCTGTGAGGGGTCCGCATAACCTTTTGCGCCTGATCCGAACGGGCGCCACCTTCGAACGCACGGGCGCCATGCGCGCGGTTCTGGATGCGGTCGAAGCGCCGCCCCGGCTGCGCGTCGCGGCCCGCGTGCTGGGCTGGCCCTTCCGCTGGCTGGGCTACAAGGGCGATCCGAACCTGCCGCCGATCACGCGGGCGATCACCGCGCTTGGCCCTGCCTACATCAAGTTCGGCCAGATCCTGTCCACCCGCGCCGATGTGGTGGGCGTCGAGATGGCCCAGCAGTTGCGGATGCTGCAGGACCGCCTGCCGCCTTTCCCGACCGAGATTGCCAAGGACATCATCCTGGCCGACCTGCGCCAGCCGGTCGATCTGCTGTTTTCGGAATTTTCCGAACCCGTGGCGGCGGCGTCCATCGCCCAGGTCCACCGCGCCCGGATCCGCGAAACGGGGCAAGAGGTCGCGGTCAAGGTGCTGCGCCCCGGCATCGCCGGCGCCTTCCGCCGCGACATCGACGCCTTTCACTTTGCCGCGGGCATCATCGAATTCCTGTCGCCCGGCAGCCGGCGGTTGCGCCCGCGCGACGTGGTGCGCCATTTCGAATCGACTGTCACCGCCGAACAGGACATGCGGCTGGAAGCGGCCAATGCGTCCGAATTCGCGGAAAACACCAAGGACGATGCGGGCTTCGCCGTTCCCCGGCCGCATTGGCACCTGTCCTCGCGCCGGGTGCTGACCTCGGACTGGGCGGAAGGGCTGCCGATGGGCGATCGCGCGGCCCTGGTGGCGGCGGGGCACGACACCAGCCGGATCGCCGCGCGGGTGATCCAGCTTTTCCTGCAACATGCCCTGCGCGACGGCTTCTTCCATGCCGACATGCATCACGGCAACCTGAAGGTCGGGGCCAATGGCGATGTCATCGCCTATGACTTCGGCATCATGGGCGAGATCGACGAATATACCCGCCGCATCTATGCCGAGATCCTCTATGGCTTCATCCAGCGCGATTACCGCCGCGTTGCCCGCGTCCATTTCGAGGCGGGATATGTCCCCCGCGACCGGGACGAGGCGCAGTTCGCCCGCGCCCTGCGCGCCGTGGGCGAGCCGATCTTCGGCGCCGATGCCAGCCGGATTTCCATGGCGAACCTGCTGGCCTATCTGTTCGAGGTGACGGAACGCTTCGGGATGCAGACGCAGACGCAACTGATCCTGCTGCAACGCACCATGGTCGTGGTGGAGGGCGTGGCCCGGTCTGTCGATCCGCAACTGAACATCTGGGACGCGGCCAAGCCGGTGGTGTCCGATTACATCCGGTCGAACATCGGACCCAAGGCGCTGGCGGGCGACATGGCGCGCGTGGCGCAAACGGTCGGGCGATACGGCCCGCTGCTGCCGCGCATCGTGGAACAGGCCTTGTGGGAACGCGCCCACCCCGAGGACGCGCGCCCGGTCCAGCCCATCCTGGTCCGGCGCGGGGCGCCGGTCTGGCTGGCGGTGGTGCTGGCGCTGGGGGCGGGTGCGGCCCTGGGGGTGGCGCTGGTCTGAAGGGCCGGTCCGCCGGCCCTTGGATTCACCGCGCGAAGGGATGGTTCAGAAGCACAGGATCTCGGCCTCGGCCTCGGCGCGCTTCAGCCCGGCCACGATCTCGGTCAACTGGGCCATGCTCTTGAACATGCCGGACCGTTCGCCGGTGGTCTGTTGCATTCGCAGGACGGTTTCGGCCTGGACGTAATCGTCATAGGGCAACACCTCGGCGATCTGGTCGATGGCGCAGGAACAGCGGTCCAGCATGTCGCGGGTCTGGCCGTTCGTGGCCATGCAGGCAAAGACATATTCCGCCCGCGCGTTGGTCGGGTAATCGTTCACCGCCTGCGCATGAGCCGAGGGGGGGGCGGCGACCAGGGCCGTGCCAAGCGCGATCAGACGCAGCTTCATTGCAGGGCCATCCGGTTCACATAGCCGGGCATGTCGCCCTGGGTTTCGGCGCGCAATTCGCGGATCGGCTGCTTGGGATCGTCCAGGACGAAGGTGAGGGTCAGCGTCTCGAACCCCTTCATGCGGGCTGCATTCGGATCCTCGGCGAAGGGGGTGAAGGTGGCGACCGATGCCTCGCCCTGGCGGGCGATCTGGCCGCCGCGGAACAGCGCGTCCTTGATGCGGTTGCGGATGTAATGCGGGCTGCCGCCGGTCAGTCCCGCCATGTCGCGGGCGGTCTGTTCCAGAAAGAAGGTCAGCACCGGATCACCCCCCGAAATCGGGAAAGGCCCGATCTGGCGTGTCCGGCTGTCGGTCTTCTGGGTCAGTTGCAGGACCGGCTGCTGGTCGGACGGATCGACGACCTCGGCCAGGGTCACGCTGCCGTCGTCGATGCGCAGGAAGCCGGGCGCATCCGGCCCCTCGACATGGACGGACCATTGCAGTTCCTGCCCGCCCAGCGACCAGGGGCCGCGTTCGGCAAAGACGGCATCCCCGGCCTCGCCCGCAAGGGCATGGCCCGCGCTCAGCGCGGACAGGCCCAGCCACAGGGCCGCGGCAATGGCTTTTCTCATGATATCCCTCCCACTTCCGGTGTCAGAGTTGCGAAGGCGGGGGCCAAGGACAAGCCCGGCCCCCGATCCCTCGGCCTTTGGTCGCAGATCGTGCCGATCACCCCAGGATCCCGCCCAGCATCTCGGCCAGTTCGGTGGGGCGGACGGGCTTTTCCATCAGATGCACATGCATCGCCGCGCAACTGCGGGCGATCTGGGGATCGCGATGGGCCGTGATCATCACCGCCGGTATGGCCTGGCCCGCCGACTGGCGCAGCGCCGTGATGGCCTGAACGCCGGTATCGCCGTTTTCCAGGTTGTAATCGGCCAGGATCACGTCGGGCGGCTCGTCGCCCATGGCGGCCAGGGCCTCGGCCGTGCCGCCGGTCACGCGGGCCACCATGCCCAGCCGGTCGCGCAGGATCATCTCGTATCCGCGCTGCATGCCGTGGTCGTTTTCCACCACCAAAGCCACGCGGCCGCGCAGGGGCAGGGTGGACCGGGCGGGCTGGTCGGGACCGGGGCGGTCGGCCTGCTGGACCAGTGGCAGGCCCACGCAAAAGACGGTGCCGCGCATCGCCTCGGAATCAAGGCGAATGGGATGGTCCAGCTTGGCGCAGGCACGCCGCACGATGGACAGCCCAAGCCCCATGCCCGGCGTGCGCGCGTCGTTCCCAAGGCGCTGGAATTCGTCGAATATCCGGTTGCGGTCCACCGCCGGGATGCCCACTCCCGTGTCATAGACGCAAAGCCAGCACAAAGGCCCGCGCCGTCGCGCGCCCACCACCACGCCGCCCCGATGGGTATACTTGATCGCGTTCGACACCAGGTTCTGCGCAATGCGGCGCAGAAAGACAGGGTCGCTTTCCACGACCGCATCGGTCGGCACGAAGGACAGGCGCAGGGCCTTGGCCTCGGCCAGGGGGGCATATTCGATGGCCAGCTTTCGAAACAACTCGTCCAGCGGCACGGGCTGGCGGTGGAACTCGATCCGCTGGCTGTCCAGGCGCGAGATGTCGAGAACCGCGTGCATCAGCTGTTCCACCGATTCGAAGGCGCCCGACAGCCGGTCGGACAGTTCCCGCTGATGTTCGTTCAGGGGCGTATCGGCCAAGGCCGCCAGAAACAGCCGCGCCGCCGACAAGGGTTGCAGCAGGTCGTGGCTGGCCGCCCGCAGGAAGCGGGTCTTGGACCTGTTCGCTTCCTCGGCCGATGCGCGCGCGACCGCCAGCTCGCGGTTGCGCTGCGACAGATCGGCCAGGGCGCGTTCCAGGTCGCGGGTGCGGACCATCACCTCTTGTTCCAGGGCGACGGCGGCCTGGAACATCGACCAGGCGGAACCGCGCGATTCCTCCAACCGGTCGATGCGGTCGATCAGCACCTGGTTGATCCGGGCCAGCTTCTCGATCCGGCGTTCCGGCCCGTCGTCGTCACGAAGCATGGGCAGGCGCATCCGTATTGGGCATGAAGGCCAGGCCCACGAAGGTCTGGTTCACATGCATCCCGCTGTGCTGTTCGCCATAGGTATTGAAGCCCGCCACGCGGTATCGGGCCAGCAGTTCGGACATCTGGTCGTGCAGCCCTTCGCGTTCCAGGGCCAGGCGGCGCAGGATGCAGTCGAAGCCCAGCACCATCAGCGGCGGGCGGGGCAGGGACGCCAGGGCCTCGGCGAAACCCTGGGTCATGTCCTCGGCCCGGCCAAGGGTCAGGACGGTGCCGGTGTCGATGGCCGACATCAGGGACAGCCCGCCATCGGCGGTCTGGGCGCTGATGGCGCGAACATGGTGGTGGCGGCCCATCCGCAGCAGCAGGGGGTGGCGGGCGAATTCGCTGGGCGTCAGCGCATCGGGGCTGATGCCGGTCAGGCGGGCATATTCCTCGGCGGCGGGTTCGGCGTTCAGTTCCAGGATGCGGCGCTTTTCGGGGATCGCCGCCGTCACCACGACGCGGGTCGCGGTGGGGCTGAAATGGGCGAAGGTCACCTCGCTGACGGCAAGGTCGGTTTCGACCAGCAGGAAGACGGCGGCATTGGTGATGACCTGTCCCTGCGCCAGCAGCCAGGTTTGCTTGAAGGACAGCCCGTCGCCCGCCGATCCGCCCAGGGTGGGAACGGATGGCAGGGCCGCGTCGATGGTGGCGACAAGCACGTCTTCCTGACCCGCCAGCCCGTCAACCAGCAACAGCCCAAACAGCGACCGCTGCGGATCGGGCCCGAAACCGGCCTGCAGCCGGCGCAACGCCGCCATCCAGTCCGACACGGGCAGGGCATCCAGGTTCGGCAGGATCAGGGCCGAGGCCCGGAAATGGGCCGCGGGAAAGCCGATTGCCACGATGCTGCCCGAGGCATAGCCCGACGGGCCGATTTCACCGGCGGACGAACATCCCGCAATCAGGCAGCCGTCCGGCAGGCCCGCGCGCAACACCGCGTCAAGCCCGGCCAGTTCGGCGCCATCCGCGCCGAAGACCAGCACCAGGCCCGGATCGGCTCCGCGCAGGCCGTCCAGCAGGATCCGGCCAGGGTCGGCCTTTCCGCGGTCGGCCTGCACGGCCACCGGCCCGATGGCGCCCTCCTTCGCGACCGGGCCGGTATCCATCAGCCCGCCTCGAACAGCCGGACCGTATTGGCAAGCAGCACGGCCTGGGTGCGGCGGCGCGCGTTGATCTTGGACATGATCGCCGTGATATGGGTCTTCACCGTCGCCTCGGCGATGGACAGGTCATAGCTGATTTCCTTGTTCGCCTTGCCCTGGCAGATCAGCCGCAGAATCTTCATCTGCTGGGGCGTCAGGGTGGCGAAGCGGCGGGCGAGTTCGGCCTTGGCCGCGTCATCGGCATCGGCCTGGTCGGGGGCATAGCCTTCGGGCGTGACGTATTCGCCTTCCCACATGCGGCGCAGGCTGTCCACCAGGGCCTCGCGTCCCAGGGACTTGCTGATATAGCCTTGCGCCCCCGCCGCCATCGCGGCCGAGATCATGGCGCCGTCCATGTCTGCGGAAATCATCGTGATCGGCACGTCGGGCAGTTGCCGGCGCAGGGTCACAATGCCTTCGGCCCCCCGCGCGTCGGGAAGGTTCAGGTCCAGGATCACCGCATCGGGGGCGCCCTGCGCCTTGATCCCGTCAAGGGCCGCGCCCAGGCTGCGGGCGGTGCGGACATTCTTCAGGCCGAAGCTGATCTTCAGCGTCAGTGCAAGCGCGTCGCACATCAACGGATGGTCATCGACGATCAGGATTTCGCGCACCTGATCGGCACTTTGCCGTGGCGTCTGCGGCGATCGCGCCTGCATGGCTGCGGCTGTCATGTGGTTCCCTCCTCGGATGGTCCTGCGGTCTCCCGTCCGCATCCTCCATCCAAGTTTAGGCCACTGCCCCGGCAAAGCAAGCCCGCATCTGCGACAAAGGTCGCGGTCGGCGGCGGATGGTCAGGCCGTGGTCCGGTCCGCGATCCAGTCCCCGGCGTCGGTGACGGTCGCATAGCCGAAGGCCAGCCCACTCATCATCGCGGCATGGACCTGGGCGGCGGGAACGGTCGTGCCCTGGAATTCCAGGTCGCGCGTCGCGCAGGCGTCGGCGATCACCGTGGTCTTGTAGCCCAGGTCGGATGCGGCGCGGGTGGCGGCGTCGATGCACATATGGCTCATGGCGCCGACGATCACGACTTCGGTCACGCCATTGTCGTCCAGGATGCGCTTCAGGTCGGTGTCCTTGAAGGCGTTGACGTTGTTCTTGGTCACGACGATTTCGTCGCCTTGCGGCGCGGCGGCGGGGTTGATCTCGGCGCCGGGGCTGCCGGGATGGAAGAAGGGGGCCGAGGCGTCGGCGAATTCGTGGCGGACATGCACGATCAGGTCGCCGCGTTCGCGGGCGGCGTCCAGAACGGCGCGGGCCTTGGCGGCAGCCTGTTCCATACCCTCCAGCGGGAATTTTCCGTCGGGGAAATAGTCGTTCTGGATGTCCACGGCGATGGCGGCGCGTCTGGTCATGATGGTTTCCTTATCCGTTGACAACATCGAAGGTCTGGTCCCAGCTATTGCCGTCCGTATCCTCGACATGGACGCGGATGGGCTGGCCGTCGGACCGATAGGCAAAGCGGAACACCGGATCCTCGCTGATCGAGATGCCGGCCTGCAAGGTGAACAGCACCTCGTCGCCCTGCCGCACCTCCAGCCGGTCGATGAAATGGGCGGGGATGTTGAGCAGCGTCACCTGGTCGCGTTGCAGGCCCGAAAAGTTGGGATGCCGGACCATCAGCGTGCCGATGGTGCGGCCGTCCTGCTGGTCGCTTTTCCAGCGCATCTGGCCCATGGTCGCCTCGACCTCGGCCATGTTCTTGCCCGCGGGGGCGGAACAGCCGCCCGACGCCTTGACGAAGCGGCCCGCCATCACGCGGTTGCCGTTGCCGGTATCGGCGATGGCGCGCACGTCGGAATAGCTGTCCACGCGCACCCGGAATTCGAAGTCCAGCGGCGTCATGGCGGGACCGAAGGTGTATTCGGCGGCCACCGGCGCGGGATTTTCGTCGATCACCAGCGTGACCGCCTGCACTGGCGGGGCATCGGCGGGCTGGGTCAGGCGGATGGGCACGATCGCGGCCTCGTGGGCGCGCACGGGCGCTTCCAGATCCAGCACCGCCAGATCCAGCGGCACCTCGGCCGACAGGCCCAGGACGGAATCGCGCAGATCGTCCCAGGTCGATGTGTTCTGCAGGGGATTGTCCTGCGCCGCCACGGGCGTGGCCAGAAGCAGCGCGGCAAGGATGCGGGCCTTCATCGCTAGTCTCCCTTCCTCATGCGGCGATAGATCAGGTCGGCGGTATCAGCCTCGGCATCGGCCTCGGCACGGGCCACCACTTCGGCGTGGAAGGGCGACAGTGAGCAGACCGGATCGGTCGCCCGCGCATCGCCCGCCAGCGCCATGGCCTGGCAGCGGCATCCCCCGAAGTCGATGGTCTTGCGGTCGCAGGACTGGCAGGGTTCGGGCATCCAGCCGGTGCCGCGAAAGGCGTTGAAGCTGTCCGAGTTCTGCCAGATGTCGCCCAAGTCGCGGTCGCGGACGTTTTCGAAGCGCATCCAGGTGATCGTCTGCGCGGCATGGCAGGGCAGGACCGTGCCGTCGGGCGCGACATTCAGGCCGGTCGATCCCCAGCCGCCCATGCAGGCCTTGGGGAAGACGGCGTGATGGTCAGCGGGGACATAGTCGATGACCATGCGGCCCCGCAGGCGGATGCGCGCGTCGTTCACCACCTGGCGGGCGAATGCCGCCTGTTCGCGCGTGGGCATCAGGGCCTTGCGGTTCAGGTCCGCCCAGCCGTGGAACTGCACGGTCGCGACCTCAATCCGCCGGGCACCCAGGGTTTCCGCCAGCTCGATCATGTCGGGCAGGCGTTCCAGGTTCTGGCGGTGGACCACGGCGTTGATCGTCAGGGGAAAGCCGATCTGTTGCACCCATTCGGCGAAGTGCATCTTCTTGTCCCAGGATCCCGGATGGCCGCTGATCCGGTCGGCCATGTCGGGGCGGATGCCCTGCAACGAAAGCTGGACGTGATCCACGCCCGCGCGGTCCAGTTCCTCCAGCCGGTCGCGCGTGATGCCGATCCCCGAGGTGATGAGGTTCACATACAGCCCCGCATCGCGGGCATGGGCCACGATCTGCGCCAGATCGCGCCGCGCGCCGGGTTCCCCGCCCGAAATGTGGACCTGCAACACGCCCAGATCGGCGGCCTGCCGGAACACCCGGCCCCAGTCGTCGGCCGTCAGTTCCTGCGCGGCGCGGGTCAGTTCCACGGGATTCGAACAATAGGGGCAGGCCAGCGGGCAGCGATGCGTCACCTCGGCCAGCATGGCCATCGGCAGGCCGGGGGTGACGGGGTTTCCGTCCAGGTCGCGGGGTTGGTGTTGCTGGTCCTTCATGGCTTCCTCACAAAGACCATGCGGCGTTCGATCAGCCCCGTCAGGAAGTCGCGCACATCGCCCGCGATCTGGTCTTCGGGCGCATTATAGCGCGCGGCAAGGCCGCTGACGATGGCCGCCATGCTGCGGCTGCCGTCCAGTTCCCCCAGGATCGCGTCGCCGATGGCGTCCAGCTGCATGGCCCGTTCGGGGGCCTGCAGCACGCGGATGCCGCGCACCCGGTCATCCTGCAGGCGCACCCCGCGCGGCAGATAGGGCACGTCGTCCGGCCCGATCAGGGGCGCAGGGCGGATAGGGCCTGGCTGGGCGTTCATGGGGCCATCCCCTCGCCCGGCCGCCAGGCGCCCGGCGGGATGTTGCCCTCGACATAGCCGTGCCACAGGGCGTCGAGCTGCGCCCAGAGCACGTCGGTCTTGAAGGTCAGGGCCGCCGCCGCCGCGTCCTGCTTTTCCTTGGTGTCGGCGTTGGTCAGAACATAATCCAGGCCGAATTTCACATCCTCGGGCGCTTCGGTCAGGCGCTTCTTGAAATAGGACAGGCTGCTGTCGTCCGCGAAATCGTAATGGGCCAGCAGGCCTTCGATCCGCTGGGCGTGGATCTTGGGCGCGAACAGTTCCGTCAGGCTGGCCGCCACCGCGTCCAGCAGGGGCATGTCGCGCACGAAACGGACATAGGCATCCACCGCAAAGCGCGTCGCGGGCATGATGCCCACGCCGCTGGCGACGTAATCCGGATCCAGTCCCACCGCATGCGCCAGGGCCAGCCAGCGGCGGATGCCGCCGCCTTCGGTCACGCCGCCGTCGTGATCCTCGATCCGCTTGCGCCAGGCGCGGCGCAGGTCGGGATCCTCGACCCGGCTCATGAAGGCCGCGTCCTTCATGGGGATGCGGGACTGGTACATCCAGCGGTTGATGACCCAGGCGCGAACCTCGTCCGGGGTGCAATGGCCGCCATGCAGACGTTCGTGGAAGGGGTGACGGTCGTGATAGCGTTGGGCGCCGATGGCGCGCAGCCGTGCCTCGAAATCCTCGCGCGATTGCGCCTGTTCCTGCACATCTTTCACAGCGTGATCTCCATTCCATCGCGGCCGACCTGCCAGCCGCTGGCTTCCGCTTCGCGCGTCTGGGTGCTGGCCGGATCGACCAGCGGGTTGGAATTGTTCATGTGGACGAAGACCCTTCGGCCGACCGGCAGGTCGCGCATCGCGGCCATGGTTTCCACCACGGGCATGTGGCCCATGCGGCGGCCGGTCTTCTGGCCCAGGCCCATGCGGATCATCTCGTCATCATCCCACAGCGTGCCGTCGAACATCAGCAGATCGGCCCCCGCGATGCGGTCGGCCAGCCAGCCGGGCAGTTCCGCGCAGCCGGGGATATACAGCGCGCGCCGCCCCTTCGCGGACAACTCGACGCCCACCGTCGTCTCGCCGACCAGCCCGGTCTCGACCACGGCGCCTTCCTGATACAGCGGCACCTTGCCGGGCACCGCGAACAGGGTCGCCGTCAGGCCGGGCGCGATCTCGATCCCTTGGTCCAGGGCCACCGGCTGCCGCGCCACAAGATCGGCCCGCAGGGCCGTCAGCATCGGGTTCTGGGCCAGCACCTCGTGTATCGCGGGCGTCGCGAACAGGGTGAAGGGCTGGCTTTCCCGCAGCGTCAGCAGGCCCGCCACATGGTCGATGTCGCCATTCGTGACCAGCACCGAGCGCAGCGGCATGTCGCGCAGCCCCGTCGGATGCAGCGCAGGCATGGCCGCAAGTTGGACCCGGATGTCGGGCGAGGCGTTCAGCACCGCCCAGTGCCGCCCGTCCGCGCTGACCGCGATCGAGCTTTGCGTCATCGCCGGGATGCGCCCGGCCCGTGCGGCATTGCAGTTGTCGCAGCCGCAGTTCCATTGCGGCAGGCCCCCGCCGGCTGCGGCGCCCAGCACTATGATCTTCATGATGTCCCTGACGAAAAGACCCCGCCCGATGGTGTCGGACGGGGCCGTTCATGATGCCTGAAGCGCGACGCCTCAGAACAGGACCGGTTCGTCCTCGGCCGGGGCGTACATGTTGATTTCCATGCCGCAGGCGATTTCTTTCAGGGTGGGTTTCGTCCAAGCCATGCATTTCCTCCAAATCCACGGCCGCCATCACGGCGACTGCGTTCTATGTTAGAGGAGAGACAACGCCTTTCAACACGACTAAGGTCGCAAGGTCACGAAAAGTTGGCCGCTTCGCGTCCATGTTGGGAAGATTCGGCAATGCTTTATGCCATTTTGACCATTTGTCTTGCGGCGGATTCCCGGTCCTGCGGGACGGTGACGCCCGTCGGCCATGCTTTTGCCGCACAGGCCGAATGCGAGGCCGCCGCGCCGCGAATCGCCCGGGACTGGCTGGGAAGCCAATCCGGCTGGACCCTCGACCGCCTGGAATGCGCGCCGCTTGACAGCCTTCCCGTTATGCCGGTCCAGCCCGTCGCGGACGGCGTTCATGTCCATGTCGGCCAGATCGCCCAGTTCGAGGACAGCCCCGACGGCTGGATCGCCAATCTGGGCTTCGTGATCGGGCGGGACAGCATCGCGGTGATCGACGCGGGCGCCTCGCGCCGACAGGGCGAGGCGCTGTTCGCGGCCATCCGCCGGATCAGCGACAAGCCGATCAGCCACCTGATCGTCACGCATATGCATCCCGACCACGCCTTCGGCGCCGAAGTCTTTCGCGAAGCGGGCGCGACGATCGTCGGGCATCAGCGCCTGGCGGACGCCTTGCAGGGGCGGGGGCCGACCTATCTGGACAATCTTGTCCGGCTTTACGGTGCGGGTGCCATGGCGGGCACACGGGTCGTCTTGCCGGATGTCGCGGTCGCGGACAGCCTGGATATCGACCTGGGGGATCGGGTCCTGACGCTGAAAGCCGTGGCCACGGCGCATAGCGACAATGACCTGACGGTGCTGGACCGGGCGACCGGGACCTTCTTTGCGGGCGATCTTGTGTTTCGCGGGCTGACGCCCATCGTGGACGGGTCGCTGCCGGGCTGGCTGGACTGGATGGCGGCGCCGCAGGCCGGCGGCCCGGTGGTGCCCGGCCACGGCCCCGTCGCCGCAAGCTGGCCGGACGCCGTCACCGCCCAGCAGGATTTCCTGACGACCCTGGCCCAGGCCACCCGCCAGACGATCCGCGACGGCCTGCCGATGTCCCAGGCGGTCCCCGCCATCGTCGGGGCCTTGCAACCCTTTGCCGGGGAATGGGCTTCCTTTCCGGACTCGGCGGCACGCGATGCCACCGCAGCCTTCAAGGAACTGGAATGGGAGTAAGGATTTGACAGATTGCGCCTTGTCAGGCGACCATTGCAATCAAGGCTCGCACGCAGGTTGCGGGCAAGGGGGAGGGGGGAATACGTGAAGGCAGTTTTCCACACGACCGTGGCCTTGGCCGCGTTGCTTGCGGGGTCCGCAGAGGCCCAGCTTGTGATCGAGAAAGGCAGCGACGACCGCATCAACTGGCAAAGCCTGGAGGATTTCGGCGCGGCCCATTCTGACATCGAGGGGCAGAGCGTGACGATCCTGGGCCCCTGGCTGGGACCGGACCAGGAATTGTTCACCTCGATCACCGCCTATTTCGAGGATGTGACGGGCGCCACGGTCAATTACTCCGGCTCGACCAGCTTCGAACAGCAGATCGTCATCGACAGCGAGGCCGGCTCGCCCCCCGACATCGCGGTGCTGCCGCAACCGGGGCTTGCGGCCGACCTGGCCGCCAAGGGCCATCTGCGCGACCTGGGCGAGGAAACCGCGCAATGGGTGCGCGACAACTATGCGGCGGGCGAAAGCTGGGTCGCGCTCAGCACCTATGCGGGCCAGGACGGGGCGGAAAGGATGTTCGCCTTTCCCTATAAGGCCGATGTGAAGTCGCTGGTCTGGTATGTCCCGGAAAACTTCGAGGATGCGGAATACGAGATCCCCGAAACCTATGAGGATCTGAAGGCCCTGACCGAACAGATGGCCGCCGACGGGGAAACCCCCTGGTGCATCGGCCTGGCATCGGGCGGGGCGACCGGCTGGCCCGCGACCGACTGGGTCGAGGATCTGATGCTGCGCCTGAACAGCCCCGAGGATTACGACGCCTGGACCACCAACGCCTTGCCCTTCAACGATCCCAAGGTCGTCGCCGCCATCGAGGATTTCGGCTGGTTCGCCAAGAACGACGATTTCGTGGCGGGCGGCACGGCCTCGGTCGCGTCCAATGATTTCCGCGAAAGCCCCGCCGGTTTGTTCGAAAGCCCTCCGGGCTGCTACATGCACCGGCAGGCCAGCTTCATCCCCTCGTTCTTCCCCGAAGGCACGGTCGAGGGCGAGGATTACGATTTCTTCTATTTCCCCGCGCCTGCTGACGGCAGCGTCGGCCAGCCGGTGCTGGGCGGCGGCACGCTGTTCGGGGTGTTCACCGACAACCCGGTCGCCATGGCCTTTGTCGAGTTCCTGAAGACGCCCGCCGCGCATGAATTGTGGATGGCGCAGTCGGGCTTCACCACGCCCCATACCGGCGTGAACATGGACGCCTATGCCAGCGAGACCCAGCGCAAGATGGGCCAGATCCTGCTGGATGCGACCACCTTCCGCTTTGACGGGTCGGATCTGATGCCGGGCGCGGTCGGCGCCGGTGTCTTCTGGACGGCGATGGTCGATTTCGTGGGCGGCGCATCCGCGCAGGACGTTGCGGACCGCATCCAGCAGACCTGGGCCACGCTGAAGTAAGCCCGTGGCGCGGCGGGCCAGCCGCCGCGCTTGTCCTGATTTCGGGGTTCAAGAATGGAACTGTTCTGGCTGGCCGTCAGCACGATCGCCATCGGCGTCTTCGGCTGCGTGGCGTGGTTCTGGGGATCGAACCTGATCCTGGACCGCATCTATCCCCCGCGCGGTCCCAATGCGGGCGACAATATCCGCAAGGCCAACCAGATCCGGCCCTGGCTGTTCCTGGGGCCTGCGATCCTGTTTTTGGGCGTTTACCTAGTCTATCCGATCTTCGACAGCCTGTGGCGGTCCATGCACAATGCGCGGGGAAGCGAGTTCGTGGGCCTGTCGAACTATGCCTGGCACATGGGCGACGGCAAGTTCCGCGAATCCATGCGCAACAACCTGCTGTGGCTGCTGGTGGTGCCGGCGCTGTCCACGCTGTTCGGGCTGATCGCGGCGCAGCTGACCGACCGGCTGAAATGGGGCAATATCGGCAAGTCGCTGATCTTCATGCCCATGGCGATCAGCTTCGTGGGCGCGGGCGTGATCTGGAAGTTCATCTATGAATACCGCGCGCCCGGCGAAACCCAGATCGGCCTGCTGAACGCCATCGTCCAGGCGCTTGGCGGCGATCCGCAACTGTGGCTGACGCTGATCCCCTGGAACAACCTGTTCCTGATGATCGTGCTGGTCTGGATCCAGACAGGGTTCGCCATGGTGATCCTGTCCGCCGCCCTGCGCGGCATCCCCGAGGAAACCATCGAGGCCGCGATCCTGGACGGCGCATCCCCCTGGCAGGTGTTCTTCAAGATCAAGGTGCCGCAGATCATGGGCACCATCGCGGTGGTCTGGACCACCATCACCATCGTGGTCCTGAAGGTCTTCGACATCGTCTTCGTGATGACCAACGGGCAATGGGGCACGCAGGTGCTGGCGAACCTGATGTATGACTGGATGTTCCGCGGCACGCCCGATTACGGGCGGGGATCGGCCATCGCCATCATCCTGATGCTGCTGGTGACCCCCATCATGATCTGGAACATCGTCAACGCGCGTCGAGAGGTTCGCTGATGGAAGGCATGGCCGGACAGAAATCCTCGCTGGTCTGGGCGGTCAACATCGCCGCTTTCCTGCTGGTGCTGTTGTGGACGATCCCGACGCTGGGACTTCTGGTGTCGTCCTTCCGCGACCGCGACCAGATCCTGACCTCGGGCTGGTGGCAGTCCTTTTCCGCGCAAGAGGCCACGGGCTTCGTGCGCACCGGCACGGGCGACGATGCGGTTCAAGAGGACGGCCAGTATGTCATCGAGGGCACCGTGCTGGAGGAAGGCCAGAACCTGATCGGCTGGGGCATCCGCGCCCGCGAACCGGCCGCCTTCCAGCCCGGCGAGACGACCGAGATCGAGGACGGCTGGCAACTGACCGTGGCCGAGGACGGCAGCTATCGACTGACCTCGGATACGCCCTTCGAGATGCGGCGGGGCGAACGGATCTTCGTCACCACCGGCGCGCCCGCCCGCCTGACGACCGAAAACTATGACCGCGTGCTGACCGCCGAAGGCCTGGGCCGCGCCTTCATGAACACCATGACCGTGACCATCCCCGCCACCGTGATCCCGATCCTGATCGCGGCCTTCGCGGCCTATGCCCTGGCCTGGATGGAGTTTCCCGGCCGCGCCCTGCTGACCGCCGCCGTGGTGGGCCTGCTGGTCGTGCCCTTGCAGGTGGCGCTGATCCCGCTGTTGCGGCTGCACAACGAACTGGGCATCGGCAAGGGATACCTGGGGATCTGGCTGGCTCATACCGGCTTCGGCCTGCCCTTGGCGATATACCTGCTGCGCAACTACATGGTCGGCCTGCCCCGAGAGGTGATCGAAAGCGCCCGCGTGGACGGCGCGACCGAGTTCCAGATCTTTCGCAAGATCATCCTGCCGCTGTCCTTCCCGGCCCTGGCCAGCTTTGCCATCTTCCAGTTCCTGTGGGTCTGGAACGACCTGCTTGTCGCCACCGTGTTCCTTGGCAATACGCGCGAACAGCTGGTCATGACCGGCGTGCTGCGCGAGTTGATGGGGTCCAAGGGTGGGGAATGGGAAATCCTTGCCACCTCGGCCTTCATCTCCATCGCGGTGCCGCTGATCGTGTTCTTCGCGATGCAGAAATATCTGGTCCGCGGCCTTCTGGCCGGGTCCGTGAAAGGTGGATGAGACTTGACGGACGTGACAATCGACTGGTGGAAGGGTGGGGTCATCTATCAGATCTATCCGCGCAGTTTCCAGGACACGACGGGCGATGGCATCGGCGACCTGCCGGGCATCACGCAGCGCCTGCCCTATGTCGCGTCGCTGGGCGTGGATGCGGTCTGGATCTCGCCCTTCTTCACGTCGCCGATGAAGGATTTCGGCTATGACGTGTCCGATTACCGCGGCATCGACCCGCTGTTCGGCGACATGGAGGATTTCGACGCCCTGATCGCCCGCGCCCATGAACTGGGCCTGAAGGTGATGATCGACCTGGTGATGTCGCATTCCTCGGACCAGCATCCCTGGTTCGTCGAAAGCCGCGCCAGCCGCGACAACCCCAAGGCCGACTGGTATGTCTGGGCCGATCCGAAACCGGACGGCACGCCGCCCAACAACTGGCTGTCTATCTTCGGCGGTCCCGCCTGGCAGTGGGAGGCCCGGCGCGAACAGTATTACCTGCACAATTTCCTGGCCTCGCAGCCCGATCTCAACTTCCACAACCCGGCCGTTCAGGACGAACTGCTGGAGATGGCGCGGTTCTGGCTGGACCGGGGGGTGGACGGCTTCCGGCTGGACACGGTCAACTTCTATTTCCACGACGCGCAGTTGCGCGACAACCCGCCCCTGCCCAGGGAATTGCGCAAGGCGGACACGGCACCGGCGGTCAATCCCTACAACCACCAAAGCCACAGATACGACAAGTCGCAGCCCGAGAACATCGCCTTCCTGGAACGCTTCGCGGCGCTGCTGCGCCAATATGGCGCGGCCGTCATCGGCGAGATCGGCGACAGCGAACGATCGCTGGAACTGCTGGAGGAATATACCGGCGTCGCGGGCCGGATGCAGATGTCCTATGTCTTCGACTTCCTGTCCGGCAACGACCTGGCCGCGGCCCGCATCAGCGAGGTCTTCGACAGCCTGCACGCGGTGGCGCCCAATTCCTGGCCCTGCTGGGCGATGTCGAACCATGATGTCGTGCGCCATATCAGCCGCTGGAACCTGACCGACCAGGCCGCCAAGGCCTATGCCACGGTGCTTTTGTGCCTGAAGGGGTCCGTCTGCCTGTATCAGGGCGAGGAACTGGGCCTGCCCGAGGCAGACATTTCCTATGAGGATCTGCAGGACCCTTACGGCAAGGAGTTCTGGCCCGAGTTCAAGGGCCGCGACGGCTGCCGGACGCCGATGGTCTGGGACATGGGCGTGAACGGCGGCTTTTCGACGGCCAAGCCCTGGCTGCCCGTGCCCCATGCCCATCTGCAACGCACCGTCGTGGGCCAGGAAGCCGACGCCCAGTCGATGCTGCACCATTACCGCTGGGCCATCGGGTTGCGGCGCAAGCATTCGGCCCTGCGGGGCGGCGACATGACCGACATTCATGCCGAAGGGCCGGTCCTGACCTTCAACCGCGCCGACAGCCGGCAATCGCTGCAGATCCAGGCGAACCTGTCGGCGGACGAGGCGGGCGGCCTGCGGCCGTGGCAGGTCCAGATCATCGAGGGATAGGGTTCAACAGGGAGGACGCCGATGGCCGATCTGAAACTGACCGATGTCGCCAAGTCCTATGGCGAGGTGAACGTGCTTCGGGACATCAACCTCGACATACGGTCGGGCGAGTTCATCGTCTTCGTCGGCCCTTCGGGCTGTGGCAAATCCACGCTGCTGCGGATGATCGCGGGGCTGGAACGGATCAGCGGCGGCACGCTGGAAATCGACGGGCAGGTGATGAACGACATCCCGCCCAGCCAGCGGGGCATCGCGATGGTGTTCCAGTCATACGCGCTTTATCCGCATATGACCGTGCGTGACAACATGGCCTTCGCGCTGAAGATTGCCGGCAAGTCCAAGGCCGAGGTGCAGGAGGCCACCGACCGCGCGGGGCGGATGCTGCAACTGACCCCTTATCTGGACCGCCTGCCCAAGGCCCTGTCGGGCGGGCAGCGCCAGCGGGTCGCCATTGGCCGGGCCATCGTGCGCGACCCCAAGGTCTATCTGTTCGACGAACCCCTGTCGAACCTGGACGCCGCGCTGCGCGTGGCGACCCGGATCGAGATCGCGCAACTGAAGGCCGCCATGCCCGACCGCACGATGATCTATGTCACCCATGACCAGACCGAGGCGATGACCCTGGCCGACCGCATCGTCGTGCTGGCCGGCGGCGGCATCGCCCAGGTCGGCGCGCCGCTGGAGCTTTACGAACGCCCGGTCAACGAATTCGTGGCCCAGTTCATTGGCAGCCCCGCCATGAACCTGCTGCCCGGCCGCGTCACCGCCACCGGCCCGATGACCACCGTCCAGCTTGACGGCGGCGGCGTGGCCCAGGCCGCTATTCCCACCCGCGCAGGCGACGAAGGGATGCGCGTCAACCTGGGCGTCCGCCCCGAGGACATGCGCGAAACCGAAGGGCAGGCGATCTTCGAAGGCACCGTCGATCTGACCGAGGCCCTGGGGGAAGTGACCCTTCTCTATTTCGGCACGCGCGGCGAAGGCGTGCCGGTCATCGCCAAGCTGCCGGGCATCCACCCCGGCCTGAACGGCCGCAGCGTGCGGCTGACCGCCGACCCGGCGGCGCTGCACCTGTTCCATGACGGGCAGTCGCTTCTGTATCGCGCGGGGGTCGATCTGCCCCCCTATCAGCCCCGCGTCTCGGCGCCCGTCCCCGCCTGAGGCAATTAGCCCTTGGTCGAATTGCCAGACTGCGTGTTATAGTGTCCGCTACCGACGACGGAGGAGGAGCCGGCCCGGTATGCGTCACGCGGACTATGTCGCAAGTCAGTCGCAGTCGAATTCCGCAACCTCGGCCCTGGCGGCGTCGTGGCGGCGGTCGCTTCTGAAGCACGGGCTGGATCCCTCCGATATCCGGCGCCCGGAACGTCTGACCCTTGAGGAACTGTCCCGCCGCCGCCAGGCCATGGACCAGTTCCTGCGCCTGGCCAGCCCGCAACTGGACCAGTTGTTCAACCTGGTCGGCCTGTCCGGCTGCAACGTGCTGCTGACCGATGCCGAGGGCGTGGTGATGGACCAGCGGGTCGGCGGGGCGGATGCCGAACAGTTCCGCGACTGGGGCCTGTGGCAGGGCACGGTCTGGTCCGAGGCGGCCCAGGGCACCAACGGCATCGGCACCTGCCTGGCCGAGGGACGGCAGGTCACGATCCATCGCAACGAACATTTCCATACCCGCAACACGGCCATGTCCTGCATGGACGCGCCGATCTGGGGGCCCGACGGGCGGCTGCTGGCGGCCCTGGATGTCAGTTCCGCCCGTGCCGACCAGACCGAGCGGTACAACCGCCTGATTTCCGCCCAGGTCGCCCAGACCGCCCGTGCCATCGAGGCGGTCTTCTTCCGCGCCAGCTTTCCCGACGCCCGCATCGTCGTGGCATCCGACGACAATGCCGATGCGGCGGTCCTGCTGGCGGTGGACAGGAACGACCTGGCCATCGGTGCGACCCGCGCCGCCCGCCGCGCCCTGGGCCTGGAACGCGAAGGCGCGATCCGCCCGCGCCCCGCCGCCGACCTTCTGGGCCGCGACGACGACCTGAAGGGGTTCGACAAGGCCGAACGGGCTGCCGTGGCCCGGGCGCTTGCGCGGGCCGATGGCAATGTATCGGCTGCGGCCCGTGCCTTGGGGATCGGGCGGGCCACGATGTATCGCCGGATGGCGCGCCTGGGTTTGGCTGAAAAAACCGGCTGACTGTCTCACCCCTGAGACAGCTTGCGCATTGCCGCATGGGATAGCCGCTTGCAACGAATCGTCCCTGCGCCAAGCTGTCACCCATACCCGGAGAGGGAGAGACTCCGGGCAATATCCAGAGGAGGAAGAAATGCCGAACGACCAGACGCATGAATTTCGTGGCGTGGGCGTGATGCCCTTTGCCAAGCGCTACGACAACTTCATCGGCGGACAGTGGACCGCGCCGAAATCGGGCAGGTACTTCACCAACACCACCCCCATCACCGGCGCCGAAATCGGCGAGATTGCCCGGTCGGGCGCCGAGGACATCGAGGCGGCACTTGATGCGGCCCATGCCGCCAAGGACAAGTGGGGCCAGACCTCGGCCGCCGAACGGTCGCTGGTGCTGCTGCGCATTGCCGACCGGATGGAACAGAACCTGGAACTGCTGGCGACGGCGGAAACCTGGGACAACGGCAAGCCCATCCGCGAGACGATGGCCGCCGACCTGCCGCTGGGCATCGACCATTTCCGTTACTTTGCGGGCGTACTGCGCGCGCAGGAAGGCGGAATTTCGGAAATCGACCACGACACCATCGCCTATCACTTCCACGAGCCGCTGGGCGTCGTGGGCCAGATCATCCCCTGGAACTTCCCGCTGCTGATGGCGGTGTGGAAGCTGGCACCGGCGCTTGCCGCCGGGAACTGCGTGGTGCTGAAGCCGGCCGAACAGACACCCGCCAGCATCATGGTCTTCGTGGACCTGATCGCCGACCTGCTGCCGCCGGGCGTGCTGAACGTCGTCAACGGCTTCGGTCTGGAAGCCGGCAAGCCGCTGGCCTCGAACCCGCGCATCGCCAAGATCGCCTTCACCGGGGAAACCACTACCGGTCGGCTGATCATGCAATACGCGTCCGAAAACCTGATCCCCGTCACGCTGGAACTGGGCGGCAAGTCCCCCAACATCTTCTTCGAGGATGTGGTGCGCGAGGACGACGACTTCTTCGACAAGGCGCTGGAAGGCTTCGCGATGTTCGCGCTGAACCAGGGCGAGGTCTGCACCTGCCCGTCGCGCGTGCTGATCCAGGAATCGATCTATGACCGCTTCATGGAACGGGCGCTGAAGCGCGTCGAGGCGATCAAGCTGGGCGACCCGCGCGACAGCGCCACGATGGTCGGTGCCCAGGCATCGTCCGAGCAGAAGGAGAAGATCCTCTCCTACTTCGACGTCGGCCGGAAGGAGGGGGCCGAGGTGCTGATCGGCGGCGAGGCGGCCGATCATGGCGGGGAACTGTCGAACGGCTATTACATCAAGCCGACCGTGTTCCGCGGCAACAACAAGATGCGCATCTTCCAGGAGGAAATCTTCGGCCCGGTCGTGTCGGTGACCACCTTCAAGGACCAGGACGAGGCGCTGTCGATCGCCAATGACACGCTGTACGGCCTGGGCGCGGGTGTCTGGTCGCGCGAGGCCAATACCTGCTATCGCTTCGGCCGCGCGATCAAGGCGGGCCGGGTCTGGACCAACTGCTATCACGCCTATCCGGCCCATGCGGCCTTTGGCGGCTACAAGCAGTCGGGCATCGGGCGCGAGAACCACAAGATGATGCTGGATCATTACCAGCAGACCAAGAACATGCTGGTCAGCTACAGCCCGAAGAAGTTGGGCTTCTTCTGATTGCATGACGTGAAGCGGGCCATCCGGCCCGCTTCACGTCCAACGTTGTGGCACGCGGTCAGCATGTCGCCTTGCAGGCCATGCGCCCACTGTGGCGACTTCTTCTCGATTGCACGGGTTGCAATTCATGCCGCCAATGCTCGAAGAACCTGAAGCACTGGGCCGGGAACAATCACGTATTTTCTGATCGGAGCGGCACAGAAGCAAGCTTGGAGGCGCAGGTAAGGCATCCCGGCTGCGCATTCTCGTTTGCCTCTCCTTTAACCCTTTCGACGATCAGCGCTGCGACAACAGGCTGAGGGCGGCGCTGTAACGGGTGCTGGTCGTGTTGGTCTGAATCTGTGACAAGGCAAGATAGCGTGTAACCAGCTTGTCGATCTTTTCGATTGTGCCGATTTCGGAAAAGCTGCTGCTGCCAAGCACACGTTCCGACGCGGAGACGAACATTTCCAATTGCCGGTCGATCGGCAAGTTGGCGATTGAACTGTTCATCCCCAAGGCGCCCTCGAAAACCGTTCGAAGCGCCTTGTTGCCCAACACCTCGTACCACATCGTCTTGTCGCTAGAGGTGCGCGCCGCAAATGCCTTCATTTCATTGCGCGCATTCAGGGCCAGCCGATAGCTTTCGTTTCCTTCGCCCACACGCTTTTCGAATTGCCGTTGCACATAGGCATCCGTGATCGCCTGGCCGGTCGCGGCAGCGTTGCCGATATTCTTGAATGCCTCGGCAAATTTCAGGTAACGCTTGTCGCCCAGCCTGTTTGCCAGAGAGGCACGGTCACCCAGATCCGAATCCAGAACCTTGCGGATGAAGGCCTTGTTGGCAATGTCCGTGTCCAGGCCGAAGGCGCCAAGCGCCACCTGCAACATCTTGTAATCGCCCACCAGGGCATCTGTCGTCGTCTTGGTGGAGAGATTGTCCCTGAAATAGGCCGCCGCGCGCTGGACCACGGGATCCTTGGCCGTTGCCTCGACCTGTCGGGCTTCCATCCTTTGCAAGACCCGCCACCCTGCCAGGCCGCCCAATCCCACGGTGATTGCAGTCATGGCGCCCTCACTGACGGCGAATCTGGATAAGGCGGTCTTCCTCGGGCAACAGATCGCGCAACCGGCGCAAAGCTGGATAGATGGCGCCGGCTTCGATATTGGCCCGCGCCTCGTGCAGGATGGCCTGGCTGTCGGCATCTTCGAAGACCACGGCAAGTTGCGTGACTGCCAGAAGCAGTTGGCGCTTGCCTTCGGCAAGTTCGGCGTCGCCCGACAGGATCAGCTGGGCGATGTAGCATGCCCGGCCGACAGGGGTGTTGGCGCGGTCAGGGTGAATGGCGTCCTTCAGCCGCAGGACATGCGCATTCGGCGTGCGGATCGCGATCTTGGACCTGCGGTCACCGTTCTCGATGACGGCGCCGTTGATCAGCACCCGTTCGTTGGGGGCCAGTTTCAGGACAAGGCCGCTCATGCCACGGCCTCCTGGCGCAGGCCGCGCATCATGGCCATGTTGATGTCGATCAGCGGGGCAAGGCTGACTTTTCCGGCCAAGGCTTGGTGACCGTGGCGCAATGAAAATCCCGCTAATGACAGCAGCCCTGCACGGACCTGATCGGGCAGCGTGTTGCCGGGGTCTGCAAGGTCGCTGGCAAGAATGGTCCACAGTTGGTTGTTCTTGTCCACTGCCGCGATCCGGTCCGGGCCGTACCCGGTTTCATCAGCCTGGAGCAACATGCGTGTGACGCGGGAGAAGACATCGTATTCGGCGTCACGCGCAGTGCGGACGACGTTGCTGCCATATCCATTGGCGGAAGAAGACGGGACCGCGTTCAAGGTTGATCATCCTGATCTTAAGGGTTCAGCAGAAGCGGGGCGCCACTGGGGCGCCCCTGCGAGTCTTGAAAATCAGCGGAACAGGGACAGGATTGCCGAAGGCGCCTGGTTGGCAATCGAAAGCGCTTGGATGCCCAACTGCTGCTGGGTCTGTAGGGCTTGCAGGCGAGCCGAAGCTTCTTCCATGTCGGCATCCACCAGCGAGCCCACGCCCGCTTTCAGAGAGTCGGCCAGCTTGCCAATAAAGTTCGACTGTTCTTCAATCTGCTTTGCCTTGGCGCCGAGAGCAGCCGAGCCGTTCACGGCAGTTTGCAGGTTGTCCTCAAGCTTAAGCACAGCTGCTTCAGCCGAAGCGCGGTCTGTAATGGCAGTAAGAGCATTCGCACCTGCAAGCACATTTGCCTGAAAGTCAACCGAAGCAACCGCGATGTTGCCACCAGTTCCAGCAGTTAGGGCAGTAGCACTGCGGTTCAGCGAAGACAGCACCGTATAGGTCGCACCACCATTCACACCATTCGTATTCAGCAGGTTGACACCATTCATTTGCGTCCCTGCAATCGTCGCTGTGATAACTGCGGTCTTTGCTGTGATGTCGGCCTGCACCTTAGCAAAAGAGTAACCATCCGTTCCGGCCCGGGCTGCCAAGTCTTTCATCTCGGTCAGGGTTTTGACAACCAGATCAGCCCCATCGACAGCCGTCTGAACCGTCGCACCGGCAACGTTCAAGGAACTTTGAATGGCCTTGGCTGAAGATTGGTCGGCTTCCATGATCTTGGAAATCGCCCACACGGCCGAGTTGTCCTTGGCCGAATTGATCGACTTGCCGGTCGAAATCTCGGACTGCGCCTTGTTGAGGCTGGAGTTCACGTTCTTCAGGGTCTGCAGGGCAACGATGGCGCCGTTGTTGGTCAGAATACTGGACATCTTATCCTCGGATATAATGGATGCTTTGCATCCGTGATTGTGACGACTGGCCTTCTGACCTTGGGCGTTTATCCCTGTGCCACTTTGGGCATGACCGCAGTGCTAGCAGCCGGTGATTGATGGATAGTGAATTTGTTCCACTCTCTCAAAGGTTGAAAGCGGCGCATTTTACTTAAAACCGTTGCGCCAGGATGGCTTGGGTCGGCGTATTGTGGCGCTGGCCCGTCTGGTCATAGGTTTGCAGGCTGCGGGCGTTTTTCACGATATCCCGGATCTGGTCGATCGCCCGTTGCGTGCCGCGCGCCGAATCCTTGGCCAGGCGCAGCAGGTGCTGCAAGGTTTTCTCCATCTTCGCCTTGGATGCGTCGTCCAGGCCGTCGCGTTCCAGTTGCCGGGCAAGTGCTTCGATCCGGTCAAGCGCCAGGGCCCCGTTGCCCTGGATGATGGCCTGCTCCACGCCGTCCAGAAGCTGGCGATGCTTGGGTTTCATTGCGCCAGCTCCTTTGCGAATCCGAAATCAAGCTGCCTTGCCAGAACGGCCGCCTGTTCCTGGATCAGGAAACTGGAAAACTGATCCTCTCCGATCCCGCCGCCAAAGGCGCCGGTATTGGATTTCGGGCCGCAGTATTTCAGCATTTCTTCCAGAAAAGCCTGTTCCAGCTGTTCCGATGGCGGGCGTTGTGTCGGCACGGTGACCGGGAAAGTTGAAGCCTGGTTTACCTGCATGGGAAGTTTCCTGATTTGCGGATATTTTTCAGGACTAGCCTCTTGCAGTAAATAAATCGTAAGGACTCGGCCTTATCTCTGGGCTGGTCAGTCCAGGGATCAACCCATGTCCGAGTGTTCCATTTTACCCGTTGCTGCGGTTCTTCCGATCGCCGTGCCTGCGGCATCTGCCACACCCATCGAAACGGGGATCGAGGGGGAGCCCGCGTCAGACATCGCCTTCACGGTCGATGAAGCCTCGTCGGAGGAGCTTGCCGCCGATCCGGTTGCCCCGGATGCACAGCCGGCCGACATGCCGCCGCAGGACCGGTTGCAGATGCTGATCGAGGACCTGTCGGGAGTCACGAGCACCCTGCGCGAATCCCCACCGGCAGAAGCCGAGCCGACTGCTCAGGCCCGGAAGGTGCCTGACATGCCCGGAGGGGATGTGCGAATCCTTGCCGGCACGTCCCCGGATTTCTTCTCGGCCGCCGAGGGGGTCGTGCAGCCCGATGCCGGGGCCGGCCCCGTCGAGGCCTTTCCGGTTGATGTCCCTGTCGTCGATGCCCTTCTGGCCGATTCGCCGCTGCCTGCCACGGTCAGAGGGAAAGAAATCGCGCCCGCCCCCTTGCATCCTTCATCGCCGAAAATCCCTGTGGCCGCGATCTCGCAGCAGATTGCCGAAGCCGTGGTGACCGCCCGCGAGGATCGGATCGAGGTGGTCCTGGCGCCCGAGGAACTGGGCAGGATCCGCATGGTCATGTCCGGGCCCGAACACAATCCGCATGTGCTGATCTGGGCCGAACGACCCGAAGTGCTGGATCAGCTGCGCCGTAATGCCACGTTCCTGCAGGAATGTTTCGGCGATGCGGGCATGGCCGGTGCGTCCTTTGAATTCCAGGGCGACGGTTCGGATGGATCGGGGGGCAGGCAATCCCTGCCCGACGGTATCCAGCAGGGGTTCGACATGGCCGAATCGATTTCGGTCCCGCTGGTCTGGCCGCCTTTGGGGGTTCCGGCCCGGCTGGACATTCGCATCTGAAAGGAGAATCGCTTGGTTTCCGCAATCACCGCCAGCACGATCCCCTCGTCCGGGGGCGCCGCTCCCATGACGGCAGGCGCGACAGCAGCCGGATCGACGAATTTCGATACTTTCCTGAGAATGCTGACAACGCAGTTGAAGAACCAGGATCCGCTGAACCCGATGGAGGGCAGCGACTTTGCGGTCCAGCTTGCGACATTCTCGGGTGTCGAGCAGCAGGCGCAGACCAACAAGCTTCTGCAGATGATGCTGATGCAGTCCGGCGGCAGCCTGGGACAACTGGCGGATTGGATCGGGAAAGAGGTGCGCACCACCGAACCCGTCTGGTTCGGGGACAAGGCGCTGACGCTGGACATCGCGCCAGACAGCCGGGCCGACAGCGTGACGCTTGTGGTGCTGAACGAAGCGGGATCCGAGGTCTCGCGCGAGGAAATCGGCCCGGGCGAGGGGCAGATCGACTGGTTCGGCCGCGGCAATGGTGGTGAAAAGCTGGCCGACGGGCGTTATTCCTTCGTGATCGAAAGCAGCCGCGCGGGCGAGGTGATCTCGGAGGACGCGGTTGGCGCCTATGTCCGCGTGGCCGAAGCCGAGCTTGGCAACCGAGGCATCGAGCTGATCTTCGAGGGCGGCGGATCGGCGCTTGCCAGCGACATCGAAGCGCTGCGCGGCGCGGATTAAAGCTGCGGCAGGAAGCTGCCGCGCATCGCCAGGGTTTCGTCGCGGATCCGGGCGGTCGCCGCGCTCATCTCTCGGTCGGCGCGGCGCAGCAGATACCAGCTTCGCTGAATGGGCAGTCCGATGCCGCGAAGGGCGATCAGGCGGCCAGACCGCAATTCCTCGGTAACGGTGTGCTGGGAAATCAGCGCCACCCCCAGGCCCGCGATCACCGCCTGCTTGATCGTCTCGTTCGTGCCCATTTCCACCGCGCGCCAGGTCGCGCCCTCGCCGATGCGGTCCAGGAAGCGGGTCATCAGGATGCGGGTGCCCGACCCTTCCTCGCGCGACAGGAAGGTCTGGGCCAGCAGGTCCCCCGGCATCACTGGATCGGCATAGGCCAGCGGGTGATCGGGGGCGGCGATGATGATATGCGGATGGGGGCCGATGGGGTCGGCGATGACCGCCGGTTCGCGCGGCGGCCGCCCCATGATGACCAGATCCAGGTCGTCCCCGGCCAACGAGGCCAGGATCGCATCGCGATTGCCGATGCGCAGCGTCACCTCGATCTGGGGCAAAAGTCGCAGAAGGCGGGCGACGAGGCCGGGGGCGAAATACTTGCCGGTGGACACCACGCCCAGAACCACGCTTCCCACATAGCCTTGCTGCAGGGCGCCGATTTCGCGTCCCGCACGGGCCAGGGCGGTGGCGACCTGCGATTCGGCCAGCAACAGCGCCATGCCCGCGGGTGTCGGGCGAAAGGCGCCATGTTCGGCCCTTTGGACCAGCGGACAGCCCGCCAGATCCTCCAAACCCCGCAACTGGCTGTGGATCGCGGGCGTGGTCAGGCCCAGCAGGCCGGCCGCGCCCGTTAGGCTGCCGCTGTCGGTCACCGCGCGCAGGCAGCGCAACTGGCGCAGGCTGATCCCGTCAAGCTTCATGTTCGCTGAAATCTAATCTGTCTTTCAGATTATTAAATTTCCTCGAAAACCTCTGCCTGTCAATCTTCCTCCTGCCAGACGCCAAGGGAGGGGCTGATGACGACGCCCAGCATCGACACCACGCATATACCGCTGCAGTTCCGGCCGCTGATGCTGGCCTTGGCCCGTGGTGGCGCGACACTGACGGGCGTCATCCGGCGCGGCGATGGCAGCCTGTCGGCCGAGGTCGGGACCAACAGCGACGGCGACGGGCAGAAGCGGCTTGATGTGCAAGCCGATGCGCTGTTCCGCGATGTCCTGCGCGATGCCGGGCTGCGCTGGTATGCCAGCGAGGAACAGGACGCCCCCATCGCGATGCAGCCGGACGGCGCCTTTGCACTTGCCATCGACCCGCTGGACGGATCGTCCAACATCGACACCAATGTCTCGGTCGGCACGATCTTCGCGGTCTATCCGGCCACGGATCAGGCCGATGCCAGCTTCCTGCGCCCGGCCCGCGACCTGATCGCCGGGGGATACATCATCTATGGCCCGCGCTGCTGCCTGGTGGTCAGCTTTGGCGACGGCACGCAGATCTATACGCTGAACCCGGACACCGACTGCTTCGACCTGACCGATCCCCGCGCCACCCTGCCGGACTGCTTCTTCGAATTCGCCATCAACGCTTCCAACTATCGCCACTGGCCGCGCCCGATCCGCGCCTATATCGACGACTGCCTGTCGGGGATCGACGGTCCGCGCGCACGCAACTTCAACATGCGCTGGATCGCGTCGCTGGTGGCCGAGGCGCATCGGATCCTGATGCGGGGCGGGATCTTCCTGTATCCGGCCGATGCCCGCAAAGGCTATGAAAAGGGCCGGCTGCGGATGCTGTACGAATGCGCGCCGATCGCCTTTGTCATCGAACAGGCGGGCGGCAGGGCGACCGACGGCGCGCTGCCGATCCTGGACGCCCTTATCACCGACCTCCACGGGCGCACGCCCATGGTTTTCGGATCGGCCGAAAAGGTCGACCGCGTCGCCGCCTATCACGACCTGCCCGATGCCGAGGTGTCCGCCCTGTTCGGCCATCGCGGCCTGTTCCGGGCCTGAGGATATCATGAGCAAGAAGCACCCCATCATTTCCGTTACCGGCAGTTCCGGCGCTGGCACGACCACCGTCAAGACCACCTTCGACCAGATCTTCCGCCGCGAAGGGATCCGCGCCGTCAGCATCGAGGGCGACGCCTTCCACCGCTTCGACCGCCAGGCCATGAAGGACGAACTGGCCCGACGGCTGGCCGAGGGCGACCAGACCTTCAGCCATTTCAGCTTCGACGCCAACGAGTTGGAAAAGCTGGAGGAGATCTTTCGCATCTATGGCGAAACCGGCCGGGGCGAGACGCGCCATTACGTCCATGACGACCGAGAGGCCGAACGCTGGGGCACGCCCCCCGGGACCTTCACCGACTGGGCGCCATTCGAGGAAGGCTCGGACCTGCTGTTCTACGAAGGGCTGCACGGCGCTGTGGTCAATGACAGCGTCAACCTGGCGGGTCTGGCCGACCTGAAGATCGGCGTGGTGCCCGTCATCAACCTGGAGTGGATCCAGAAGATCCACCGCGACAAGGCCAGCCGGGGCTATTCGACGGAAGCCGTGACCGACACGATCCTGCGCCGGATGCACGCCTATGTGCATTGCATCTGCCCGCAGTTCACCCAGACCGACATCAACTTCCAGCGGGTGCCGGTGGTCGATACCTCGAACCCCTTCATCGCGCGCTGGATCCCCACGGCCGACGAAAGCCTGGTGGTGATCCGCTTTCGCAACCCGCGTGGCATCGACTTTTCCTACCTCACCCAGATGATCGACGGGTCCTGGATGACACGGGCCAATTCGATCGTCATTCCCGGTCCCAAGACCGACCTCGCCATGCAGCTGATCCTAACGCCGATGATCCTGCGCCTGATCGACGACGCGAAACGCGCCTGAGGGGGACACACCATGAACCAGATGACCCGCATCGACCCTGCGCTTGAGACGAAGATGGCTAATGCCATCCGCGCCCTGGCCATGGACGCGGTCGAGGCCGCGAAATCCGGCCATCCCGGTGCGCCGATGGGCATGGCGGATGTGGCGACCGTGCTGTTCCACCGCTTCATGCGGGTGGATCCGGCGGACCCCCGATGGCCCGACCGCGACCGCTTCGTGATGTCGGCCGGGCATGGGTCGATGCTGGTCTATGCCATCCATCACCTGCTGGGCTATGACGACATGGGCGCCGACCAGATCCGCGCCTTCCGGCAGATGGGGTCGCGCACGGCGGGCCACCCGGAATACGGCCATGCCAAGGGGATCGAGGTGACGACCGGCCCTCTGGGTCAGGGCATCGCCAGTGCCGTCGGCATGGCGCTTGCCGAACGCATGGCCCATGCCCGCTGGCCAGATCTGGCGGATCACTGGACCTATGTGATCGCGGGCGATGGCTGCCTGATGGAGGGGATCAGCCACGAGGCCATCGACCTTGCAGGACATCTGCGGCTTGGCCGGCTGATCGTGCTGTGGGACGACAACGGCATCACCATCGACGGTGGCACGGATCTGTCCACCAGCACCGACCAGAAGGCGCGCTTTGCCGCCGCCGGATGGCATGTGCAGGCCGTGGATGGCCATGATCGCGAGGCGGTGGCCGCCGCCATCGAGGCCGCGCGGGCCGATGGCCGTCCGTCCATGATCGCCTGCCGGACCATCATCGGCTTCGGTGCGCCGAACAAGCAGGGCGGGCACGATGTCCATGGCGCACCCTTGGGCGCGGATGAGATCGCCGCCGCGCGCAAGATGCTGGACTGGCCGCATGACCCCTTTACCCTGCCCGAGGATGTGACCGCCGCCTGGGCCGCGATTGCCGCGCGCGGCGCGCAGGCTCGGGCCGACTGGGCGGCACGGCTGGGAACCTCTGCCAATCGTGCCGCCTTTCTTGCCGCCCAGGACGCAACCGATGCGCCCGCGCTGCGCAAGACGATTGCCGAACACTGCCAAAGGCTTGTCCAGGATCGTCCAAAGGTCGCGACCCGCAAGGCCAGCGAGATGGCCTTGGAGGTGATCAACGCGACCCTGCCTCAGACCATCGGCGGAAGCGCGGATCTGACCGGATCGAACCTGACCCGCAGCACGGGGATGGGGTCCATCCGCCCCGGCGACTATGCCGGCCGCTATGTCCATTATGGCATCCGCGAACATGCGATGGCCGCCGTGATGAACGGCATCGCGCTGCATGGCGGCTTCATCCCCTATGGCGGGACCTTCCTGGCCTTTGCCGACTATTCGCGGCCTGCGATCCGGCTGGGCGCGCTGATGGGGGTGCCGGTCGTCCATGTCATGACCCATGACAGCATCGGCCTGGGCGAGGATGGCCCGACCCACCAGCCGGTGGAGCATCTGGCCTCCCTGCGCGCCATCCCGAACCTGCAGGTGTTCCGCCCCGCCGATGCGGTGGAAACCGCCGAAGCCTGGGAAATCGCCCTGACCAGCCAAGGCCCCTCGGTCCTGGCCCTGTCGCGGCAGAACCTGCCCGCCGTCCGCATCGAGGACGAGGACACGAACCGCAGCCGCCGGGGCGCCTATGTGCTGCGCGCCACGCCCACCCCGCGCGACGTGACCCTGATCGCCACCGGGTCCGAGGTCGAGATCGCCCTTGCCGCCGCCGACCTGCTGCGGGCGGAGCGGATCAACGCCGCCGTCGTCTCGGCCCCCTGCTTCGAGCTGTTCGCGGCCCAGGACCGCGCCTATCGGCAGGGCGTCTTGTGCGACGCGCCCCGCATCGGGATCGAGGCCGCGATCCGCCAGGGATGGGATCTGTTCCTGCGCCCCGAGGACGGCTTCGTCGGCATGACGGGCTTTGGCGCATCGGGCCCCGCACCCGCGCTTTACCGCCATTTCGGCATCACGCACAAGGCCGTCGCGGTCTTGGCCCGGAAACTCATCGGAGGAGAGGATTGATGGCGTTGATTACGCTGAGACAGCTTCTGGACCACGCAGCCGACCATGGCTATGGCGTGCCCGCCTTCAACATCAACAACATGGAACAGGGCTTGGCGATCCTGAAGGCCGCAGCCGCCGTCGATGCCCCGGTGATCCTGCAGGCCAGCCGCGGCGCGCGGTCCTATGCCGGCGACATCATGCTGCGGCGCATGGTCGAGGCCCTGGCCGAGATGAACCCCGGCATCCCGATCTGCCTGCACCAGGACCACGGCAACAACCTGGCGACCTGCATGTCCGCGATCCGCCACGGGTTCACATCGGTGATGATGGACGGGTCGCTGCACGAGGACATGAAGACCCCGGCGGACTATGACTACAACGTCGCGGTGACGGCCAGGGTGGCCGAGGCGGCGCACGCGGTCGGCGCATCCGTCGAAGGCGAGTTGGGCGTGCTGGGCAGCCTGGAAACCGGAGAGGCCGCCGCCGAGGACGGCTCGGGCGCGGAAGGCAAGCTGGATCATTCGCAGCTTCTGACCGACCCGGACCAGGCCGTCGATTTCGTGCTGCGCACCCGCTGCGATGCGCTTGCGATTGCCTGCGGGACCAGCCACGGCGCCTACAAGTTCACTCGCAAGCCCGATGGCGAGATCCTGGCGATGCACGTCATCCAGGCGATCCACGACCGCCTGCCCGGCACGCATCTGGTGATGCACGGATCGTCCAGCGTGCCCCAGCACCTGCAGGACCTCATCAACGACGCCGGCGGAGAGATGCCGCAGACATACGGCGTCCCCGTCGAGGAGATCGAGCGCGGCATCCGCATGGGCGTGCGCAAGGTCAACATCGACACCGACTGTCGCATGGCCATGACCGGGCATTTCCGCAAGGTCGCCCGCGACCGCCCCGATGAATTCGATCCCCGCAAGTTCATGATCCCCGCCATGGCCGAACTGACCGCGCTGTGCCGCGACCGGTTCGAACGCTTCGGGACGGCGGGACAGGCCCACAAGATCAAGGTCATCGCGATGGACGGGATGGCCGAACGCTATGCGTCGGGGGCGCTTGACCCGGCCATTACCGGCGCGCGCGCCGCCTGAGAGGAGGAAAGACCATGAACGAGATGTCGAACCCCAAGATGGATGCCAAGAAGCGCTATTCCGCAGGCGTGCTGAAATACGCGCAGATGGGGTATTGGGAACCCGACTATACCCCCAAGGACACCGACGTGATCGCGCTGTTCCGCATCACGCCGCAGGACGGGGTGGATGCCATCGAAGCCGCGGCGGCGGTGGCGGGCGAAAGCTCGACCGCGACCTGGACGGTGGTCTGGACCGACCGGCTGACGGCCTGCGACAAGTACCGCGCCAAGGCTTACCGCGTGGACCCGGTGCCGAACGCCTCGGGCGAATACTTCGCCTATATCGCCTATGACCTGGACCTGTTCGAGCCGGGCTCCATCGCCAACCTGACCGCGTCGATCATCGGCAACGTCTTCGGCTTCAAGCCCCTGAAGGCCCTGCGGCTGGAGGACATGCGCCTGCCCGTGGCCTATGTGAAGACCTTCCAGGGCCCGGCCACCGGCATCGTCGTGGAACGCGAACGGCTGAACGTCTATGGCCGCCCGCTGCTGGGCGCGACCGTGAAGCCCAAGCTGGGCCTGTCGGGGCGCAACTATGGCCGCGTCGTCTATGAGGCGCTGAAGGGGGGCCTCGATTTCACCAAGGACGACGAGAACATCAACAGCCAGCCCTTCATGCATTGGCGGGACCGGTTCCTGTATTGCATGGAGGCCGTGAACCGCGCCTCGGCGGCGACCGGAGAGGTGAAGGGCACCTATCTGAACGTCACCGCCGGCACGATGGAGCAGATGTACGAGCGCGCCAATTTCGCCAAGGACCTGGGCAGCGTGATCGTCATGATCGACCTGGTGATCGGTTACACCGCGATCCAGTCGATGGCGAAATGGGCGCGGGACAACGACATGATCCTGCACCTGCATCGCGCCGGGCACAGCACCTATACCCGCCAGCGCAGCCACGGCGTCAGCTTCCGCGTGATCGCCAAATGGATGCGGCTGGCCGGGGTGGACCACCTGCACGCGGGCACCGTGGTGGGCAAGTTGGAAGGCGATCCCGCCACCACCAAGGGCTATTACGACATCTTCCGCGAGGAGCGAAATCCGATGGCCCTGGAGAACGGCATCTTCTTCGACCAGGACTGGGCGTCCTTGAACAAGATGATGCCTGTCGCCTCGGGCGGCATCCATGCGGGCCAGATGCACCAGCTTCTGACATATCTGGGCGAGGATGTGGTCCTGCAGTTCGGCGGCGGCACCATCGGCCACCCGCATGGCATCCAGGCGGGCGCGACCGCCAACCGCGTGGCGCTGGAGGCGATGGTCTTTGCCCGCAACGCCGGCCGCGACATCTGGAACGAGGGCGAGGATATCCTGCGCGATGCGGCCAAGACCTGCACGCCGCTGCAGCAGGCGCTGGATACCTGGAAGGACGTATCCTTCAACTATGCCTCGACCGACGCGCCCGATTTCGCGCCCACCCCCGAAGTGTCGATGTGACCGCCAGGGCGCGTGTGAACACGCAGCCCACGATCGCCGACCAGACCCGTAGGGTGCGTGCTTGCACGCACCGCCCCCCTTACAGGAGATTTCCATGAAACTGCGCCAAGGACAGTTCAGCTTTCTTCCCGATCTTTCGGATGACGACATTCGCGTGCAGGCCCAATACGCCATCGACAATGGCTGGGCGGTATCCGTGGAATATTCCGACGACCCGCATCCCCGAAACACCTATTGGGAAATGTGGGGCCATCCGATGTTCGACAACCCGGATGCAGCCGCCGTGGTCTTCGAGGTCAACGAATGCCGCAAGGAACATGGCGGCAAATACATCCGCGTCATCGCCTTTGACGCATCCCCCGGATGGGAATCCATCCGCATGAGCTTCATCGTGAACCGTCCCGCCACCGAACCCGGCTTCCGCCTTGTCCGGCAGGAAGCCGAGGGCCGCGTGGTCCGCTATACGATCGAAAGCTATGCCACCCGCGAACCCGAAGGCCTCCGCTACGCCTGACGGCCCCGGCCGGGCGGTGCCCTCCCGCTGCCCGGTCTTTTCATGCCACCTGCTGGAAAGGCGCGATCATGACCGAAGACACCGACACCGCCGCCCGCCCCACCCATGTCGATCTGGCCCAATCCTTCGAGGAAAGCGGCGTCAAGGACGTGCTGCGCGAACTGGACGACAGCCTGGTCGGACTGGAACCCGTCAAGTCCCGCATCCGCGAGACCGCCGCCCTGCTGCTGGTGGACAAGGCCCGCCGCCGGATGGGCCTGGCGACCGAGACGCCGACGCTGCACATGTCCTTTACCGGCAATCCCGGCACTGGCAAGACCACCGTGGCGCTGAAGATGGCCGACCTGCTGCACCGCCTGGGCTATGTCCGCAAGGGCCACCTGGTGACGGTCACGCGCGACGACCTGGTCGGCCAGTATATCGGCCACACCGCCCCCAAGACCAAGGAGGTCCTGAAGAAGGCCATGGGCGGCGTGCTGTTCATCGACGAGGCCTATTACCTGTATCGCCCCGAAAACGAACGCGACTATGGCCAGGAGGCCATCGAGATCCTGTTGCAGGTGATGGAAAACAACCGCGACGACCTGGTCGTGATCCTGGCGGGCTATGCCGACCGGATGGACCGCTTCTTCGCCTCGAACCCCGGTTTCCGGTCGCGCATTGCCCATCACATCGAATTCCCGGATTACAGCGGCCCCGAACTGCTCCATATCGCGGAACAGATGCTGGCCGCGCAGAACTATCGCCTCGACGATGATGCGCGCGGGGCCATGGCCGAATACATCGCCGCGCGCAGGCGCCAGCCGCATTTCGCCAATGCCCGTTCGGTCAGGAACGCGCTGGACCGTGCCCGCCTGCGCCAGGCGAACCGCCTGTTCAACCAGGCGAAAGGCCCGCTGGACGCCGATACCCTGTCCACCATCACCGAACCCGACCTGCGCGCCAGCCGCGTCTTCGGAGGCGGGCTTGCGGTGGACAGGCTTGACGGGGGCCGCCGGACCGGGCAGGCCATCCAGCAGGCCGCCGAATAGGGAACCCGTTTATGACCTTCGACCGCAGCATCAAGATCGCGCCGTCCATCCTGTCCGCCGACTTCGCCGATTTCGGCCGAGAGATCCGCGCCATCGAGGATCAGGGCGCAGACTGGGTCCATGTCGATGTGATGGACGGGCATTTCGTGCCGAACCTGACCTTCGGCCCGCCCGCCGTGAAGGCCTTCCGCCCGCATGTGAAGACCTTCATGGATGTCCACCTGATGATCGCACCCGTGGACCCCTATATCGAGGCCTATGCCCAGGCCGGCGCCGACATGATCACCGCCCATGTCGAAGCCGGGCCGCATCCCCATCGCACCCTGCAGGCGATCCGCGCGACGGGGAAGAAGGCCGGCATCGCGCTGAACCCCGGCACCCCGGTCGAGGCGGTGGAATACCTGCTGGATCTGGCCGACATGGTGCTGGTGATGACCGTGAATCCCGGCTTCGGGGGGCAGAAGTTCATCCATTCCCAGGTGGACAAGATCGCCCAGCTACGCGGCATGATCGGCGACCGGCCCATCCACATCCAGGTGGACGGCGGCGTGGATCCGAAGACCGCGCCCATCGTGGCGAAAGCCGGGGCCGATGTGCTGGTTGCGGGATCGGCCGTGTTCAAGGGCGGATCCGTCGGCCAGCCGCAGGTCTATGGCAACAACATCCGCACGATCCGCGATGCGGCGAGGGGGCTGGCCCAAGCGGTTTGACAATCCGCCTGTCCCGCGCTTCCCTGCGCCAAGGCACACAGAAGGGACGGGACAATGGATCTGGGTATCAGGGGAAAACGCGGGCTGGTCTGCGCGGCGTCGAAAGGCTTGGGGCGCGGCTGCGCCGAAGCTTTGGCCGAGGCGGGCGTGGATCTGGTCATCAACAGCCGGACCGAATCCGAGATCACCCGGACCGCCGATGAGATCGCGGCAAAATACGGCGTCAGCGTTACCCCGATTGCCGCCGACATCACCACCGACGAAGGCCGCGCCAAGGTGCTGGCGGCGGTGGGCCAGGCCGATATCCTGGTCACGAACGCGGGCGGCCCGCCGCCGGGCGACTGGCGCGACTGGAGCCGCGACGACTTCATCCGCGCCATCGACGCCAACATGCTGTCGGCCATTGCGCTGATGCAGGCGCTTGTGCCGGGCATGATGGACCGTGGCTGGGGCCGGGTTGTCAACATCACCTCGGCCTCGGTCCGCTCGCCCGTGTCGGTGCTGGGTCTGTCGAACACGGCGCGGACCGGGCTGACCGGGTTCGTGGCGGGCATGTCGCGGCAGGTGGCGGGGCATGGGGTCTGCGTCAACAACATCCTGCCCGGCATCCATGCGACCGACCGGGCCGTCAGCCTGGACAAGGGCGTGGCGGACAAGCAGGGCATCAGCATCGAGGATGCGCGACGCCAGCGACAAGCGGGGATTCCCACGGGTACCTATGGCGATGCGGGCGATTTCGGGGCGACCTGCGCCTTCCTGTGCAGCCAGCAGGCGCGCTTCATCGTGGGCCAGAACATCCTTCTGGACGGCGGCGCGCTGAACGCCACGGTTTAGGGCCGGTCACTTCAGCGGGTCGTGGCCCCAGTTCATCAGCGAAAAGCGCTAGTGGCTGTTCCGCTTGTCGTTCTGAGGCCCGCCTTGGGCAGCATGGCGCTTGATATAGCCCACGACCTTGGCCATGTGCGCCCAGTCGTCATCGTCCAGATCGGCCTTTTTCCTGTCCTTGATCTGAAGGATGCGCCTGCCGGACTTGTGGCCCGTGCTTTCGCCCTCGCCACCCGTATCGCCCACGGACTTGCTGTTCTCGCCGTCCAGCCACTTGCGCAGTTCGGCGGGGGTCATGTTGATCAGATCCTGCCATTCGCCCCAGATCTCGTCATGGGATTTCATGCGTCGCTCCTTTGCAGGGCCAATCCGGCGGAGGTGGCCGGGGTTCCGGACCGATAGGCGCGCAGGATCGCGGCAAGCTGTTCGCGGCGGGCCTTGGGATCTGCCAACACCGCGCAAAGCGCGCGGGCGCGGGCCGATATCTGCTGGCAGATGCCGGGGTGGGCGCGTGCCCAGGCCAGCCTGTCGGGCAAATCGCCCGCGCCGGGGCGCAGCGGAATATAGTGCTGCCAGGGCTGGAAGGCGCCGCGCGCAAAGATCTCCCACCCGTCTTCTTCAAGCAGCACCACCGAATTGCTGTTGGCAAGCGGCAGGAAATCCTCGGCCCCCGAGGTTGCGCCGGGGCAGATCAGATAGCGGTGGGACAGCAGGAAATCGTCCCCCTTGCGCGCAGCGATCAGATGGGCCAGGCCTGCGCGGTCCAGGGCACGCGCACCCCGCGCATCGGGCGTCAGGCCGGCGTCGATATCGGCCGATCCCTGGTGGCGCAGCACCAGGGCCACGCGCGTCGCATCCCTCAGATCCGCCGCCGGCCCGCCCGCCAGCACATCCGTCACCACCTGATGCAGCGGGCGCAGCGGCTGGCCGTCCTTTGTGATCACATGGCCCGACAGATCGCCGCGAAAGACCGCGCGGTCCAGCTTTTCGGCCCAGGGCGGGTCAAGGCGGTCGGGCCGGCCCAGATAGCCGTAATTGCCCAGCCGATGGATCCAGGGCATCGGCCACAGGAACACATTGGCGGCCCCCGTCCGGCGGCTGGGGGCCAGGACGGGGCCGGTCCCGCCGGAAAATCCCGGCTGCGTCTCGATGACATAGCTGCCGCGATCGGCGGCCTGGGCCATGTCGTTGGCCATCGTGGCGATGCGCAGCAGGCGGGGGGATCCGGGCGCGGCATAGAAGAACCCGTCGGGCGCGCGCCGGACGGGCAGCATCTTGCCCCCGCCGTCGCGGACCTCGCCCCGGTCCAGATCGACGATGGACCCGGCGGACGGGGCTGTTCCTTCCGGTGAAACGCGGGTTGGAAGGGCGCTGCGGACGATATCCGCGCTCACCGCGCGGCTGTCCGGCGCGTCAACGGTTCGCGGCGTCGTCAGCATCCGCGACAGCCCGGCCAGATAGCCTTCGCGGCGCGACCGGGCGCCCGCGCCGGGGCGGGGCGGGCAGGTCCGCAGGTCGAACCAGGGGGCCAGGGCATCGCGGTAATCGCCGGGGGTGGCCTGGTCGATGTCGATCTCCACGAACTCGGCCCGGTCTGCGAAATAGGCGCGGCAATCGGCCAGATGGGCCTCCCATTCGGCCGCCCACAGGTCGGCCAGATCGGCGACGGCGACACCCCGGATCTGGGCATAGGCACGGGCATAGCTGCCGCCCCGATGCATGTAGCGGCTGATGACCCAATCCTCGATCCGGCGGGTGTTCAGCAGGAAGACCGAACCGGGATGGCTTTCGTCAAGAAAGCGGAACTCCTTGAAGGCCTCGACGATGGGCATGTTCAGATAGCGAACCGATTCCATGTCGGTGAAGGCCACCGTGTCGGCCCAGGGCTGCAAGGGCTTCACGCCCGTCAGCTTGGACCAGGCGATATCCTCGGCCAGGGCGCCCTCGGCCCAGTGGATGGCCGGATAGCCGTTCATCTGGAACAGCTTGGCGATAAAGGTCGTGCCGCATTTGTTGAAGCCGATCTGGAAGAATTTTCGCGCCACGCCGCCCCCCGCCCGATGCCGCGCGACCTTGGGACGATGCAGGCAGGCTGTCAATCGGCTGGGCTACGACAAAAGGCTTGCCTTGGCCTTGCCGCCCGGCTAGCTGTCAGCCATCGGAACTCGGGAGAAGCTGGCCCGTGCCAGTGCCGAAGGAGCAGCCGCCCCGGCGAACTCTCAGGCAGAAGGACCGTTTTCCGTCAGAAGCTCTGGAGAGTGGCCGTTCCGGCCCGCCGAAGGGATAACGATCTCAGGCGCCCAATCCGGCAGGTCCGGGCGGGCAGGGACAGAGGGGGCATCGAACGGGCATCCGCCCGCCAACCGATGCCGGCTGTCCGGCTGCTTGAGAGAAGGAGGTCACATGACCGACGACCCGCGCCGGATCCCGCTTCACAACCTGCACCTGTCGCTGGGTGCCCGGATGGTGCCCTTTGCCGGATGGGAAATGCCGGTCCAGTACCCGATGGGCGTGATGGCGGAACACCTGCACACCCGCGAAAAGGCAGGGCTGTTCGATGTCAGCCACATGGGGCAGGTGCTGGTGACCCCCGACGACGGGCGGATGGAAGCGGCGGCCCTGGCGCTGGAAAGCCTGATCCCGGCCGATGTGCTGGGCCTGCCGCAGGGGCGGCAGCGGTATGGGCTGTTCACCAATGATGCGGGCGGGATCCTGGACGACCTGATGTTCGCCAACCGGGGCGATCACTTCCTGCTGGTGGTCAATGCCGGTTGCACGGATCAGGACATCGCGCATCTGCAAACGCTGGAAGGGGTGACGGTCACCCCTGTCACCGACCGGGGATTGCTGGCCCTGCAAGGCCCGCTTGCGGCCGAGGTTCTGGCGCGGCTGGTCCCCGCGGTTGCCGCGATGCGTTTCATGGACAGCCAGATCCTCGATTGGAATGGCGTGGACCTGTGGGTGTCGCGGTCGGGTTATACCGGCGAGGACGGGTTCGAAATCTCGATCCCCGAGGCTCGGCTGGCAGATTTCGCGAAAGCCCTGCTGGATCAGCCCGAAGTCGCCCCCATTGGCCTTGGCGCGCGCGACAGCTTGCGGCTGGAGGCGGGGATGCCGCTTTACGGCCATGACATGGACGGCACCGTGACCCCGGCGCAGGCCGCGCTGGGCTGGTCGATCCCGAAGGTTCGCCGGACGGGCGGGGCGCGCGCGGGCGGTTTTCCGGGGGCAGGGATCATCCTGTCGGAACTGGCCGATGGCGCGACCTCGGTGCGGCGCGGGTTGCGCCCCGAGGGCCGCGCACCCATCCGCGAAGGCGTGGCGATCTTCGACCAGGCCGAAGGCGGCAAGGTGATCGGCCATGTGTCCTCGGGCGGCTTCGGGCCGTCGGTGGGCGGTCCCATGGCCATGGCCCGGCTGCCTGCTGACCTGGTGGATGGTGCGACGCTTCATGCCGAACTGCGCGGCAAGCGCATCCCCGTCTCGATCACTCCCCTGCCTTTCGTCACCCCGTCCTATAAACGCTGAGGATCCTGACCCATGCTGAAATACACAGAAGACCATGAATGGCTGCGCGCCGAAGGGGACGAGGTCGTCGTCGGCATCACCCCCCATGCCAGCGAGCAGCTGGGCGATGTCGTCTTCATCGAACTGCCCGACGAGGGCCGCGAGGTCGAGGCGGGCGAGGAGGTCGTGGTGATCGAGTCGGTCAAGGCCGCATCCGACATCTCGGCCCCGATCGCGGGCGTGATCACGGCGGTGAACGCGGCCTTGGCGGATGCGCCCGGCAGCGTGAACGACGATCCCCAGGCCGCCTGGTTCTTCCGCATCAAGCCCGCCGATCCGAAGGCCATCGAGGGCTTCATGGATGAGGCCGCCTATCAGGCGCTGATCGGCTGATGTCGCCCGGGGGCTGTCTGCCCCCGGACCCCCGAGGATATTTTTGCACAGAAGATGTGGCGCGCATGACCCGCTGGAAACCGACCGACTATAACCCCGACGATTTCGCGAACCGCCGCCACATCGGCCCTTCGCCCGCCGAGATGGAGGCGATGCTGAAGGTCGTGGGCGCCGAAAGCCTGGACGCGCTGATCGACCAGACCGTGCCGCAGGCGATCCGGCAGGACAGCAGCCTGGACTGGCCTGCGCTGTCCGAGGCCGCGCTGCTGGACCGGATGCGGCAAGTGGCGGCGAAGAACACCGTGATGACCAGCCTGATCGGCCAGGGCTATTACGGCACCGTCACGCCCCCGGCGATCCAGCGCAACATCTTTGAAAACCCGGCCTGGTACACCGCCTATACCCCGTATCAGCCGGAAATCGCCCAAGGGCGGCTCGAGGCGCTGCTGAACTTCCAGACCATGGTGGCCGACCTGACCGGGCTGCCTGTCGCCAATGCGTCCTTGCTGGACGAGGCGACGGCCGCGGCCGAGGCAATGGCCATGGCGCACCGGCAGTCGAAGTCCAAGGCGGACGCCTTCTTCGTGGCCCATGACCTGCATCCGCAAACCATTTCCGTGATCGAGACACGGGCCGCGCCCCTGGGCATCCGCATCGTCAAGGCCTCCATCGACGATCTGCAAGCGGATCAGGTCTTCGGCGCGATCTTCCAGTATCCCGGCACCTATGGCCATATCCGCGACCTGACGCCCGAGATCGAGGCCTTGCACGCGGCGGGCGCGCTTGCGGTCGTGGCGACCGACCTGCTGGCCCTGTGCCTGCTGAAGGAACCGGGCGCGATGGGCGCCGACATCGCCGTTGGATCGGCGCAGCGGTTCGGCGTGCCGATGGGCTATGGCGGCCCTCATGCAGGCTTCATGTCCTGCCGGGACGAGTTGAAGCGCGCGATGCCCGGCCGCATCGTCGGCGTTTCCATCGACGCCAAGGGCAACAAGGCCTATCGCCTGGCGCTGCAGACGCGCGAACAGCATATCCGCCGCGAAAAGGCGACCTCCAACGTCTGCACGGCGCAGGCGCTGCTGGCGGTGATGGCATCCTTCTATGCCGTCTTCCACGGCCCGGTGGGCCTGCGCGCCATCGCGCAGCGGGTGCATCTGCACGCCGTCACGATTGCCAACGCCCTGCGCGCTGCGGGGGCCGAGGTCGCGCCGGAGGCGTTCTTCGACACAATCACCGTCAAGGTGGGCGTGGGCCAGGCGGGCATCATGGCCGCCGCGCGCCATCGCGGCATCAACCTGCGCAAGGTGGGCCGCGACCGCGTGGGCATCAGCGTGGATGAAACGACCGATGCGGGCGTGATCGCACGGCTGCTGGACGCCTTCGGCATCACCGATGCGGCTGCCCCCGCCGAAGGTCCGGCGATCCCCGAAGCCCTGCTGCGCGAAAGCGATTACCTGACCCATCCGGTCTTCCACATGAACCGCGCCGAATCCGAGATGATGCGCTATATGCGCCGGCTGTCGGACCGCGACCTGGCGCTGGACCGGGCGATGATCCCGCTGGGGTCCTGCACGATGAAGCTGAACGCCGCCGCCGAGATGATGCCGATCACCTGGCCTGAATTCGGCGCGCTGCATCCCTTTGCCCCCGCCGACCAGGCCGCAGGCTATGCCGAGGCGATCGGCGACCTGACCGACAAGCTGTGCCGGATCACCGGATACGATGCCTTTTCCATGCAGCCAAACAGCGGCGCGCAGGGGGAATACGCGGGGCTGCTGACCATTGCCGCCTATCACAAGTCGCGCGGCGAGGATCGCGACATCTGCCTGATCCCCGTGTCGGCTCATGGCACCAACCCTGCCTCGGCACAGATGTGCGGGATGAAGGTCGTGGTGGTGAAATCCGCGCCCAACGGCGACATCGACCTCGAGGACTTCGCGGACAAGGCGGCCAAGGCGGGCGACAAGCTGGCGGCGGTGATGATCACCTATCCCTCCACCCACGGCGTCTTCGAGGATACCGTGCGCGAGGTCTGCGACATCACCCACAGGCATGGCGGCCAGGTCTATATCGACGGGGCCAACATGAACGCGCTTGTCGGCCTGGTGAAGCCGGGCGAGATCGGCGGCGATGTCAGCCACCTGAACCTGCACAAGACCTTCGCCATCCCGCATGGCGGCGGCGGTCCGGGCATGGGGCCGATCGGCGTCAAGGCGCATCTGGCGCCCTTCCTGCCGGGCGATCCGCAGACGGGCGAGGGCGCGGTGTCGGCGGCGCCTTACGGATCGGCCTCGATCCTGCTGATCTCCTGGGCCTATTGCCTGATGATGGGCGGGGCGGGGCTGACCCAGGCCACGCGCGTGGCGATCCTGAACGCGAACTATATCGCGTCGCGGCTGGCGGGGGCCTATCCGATCCTGTTCATGGGCAACCGGGGACGCGTCGCGCATGAATGCATCATCGACATGCGGCCCTTTGCCGATCACGGCGTGACGGTGGACGATATCGCCAAGCGCCTGATCGACAACGGCTTCCATGCCCCGACCATGAGCTGGCCGGTCGCGGGCACGCTGATGGTGGAACCCACGGAATCGGAAACCAAGGCCGAGATCGACCGCTTCATCACCGCCCTGCTGGCGATCCGGGACGAGATCACGGAGGTGGCCGAGGGACGCATCGCCGCGGCCGACAGCCCGCTGCGCCATGCGCCCCACACGGTCGAGGATCTGGTGGCCGACTGGGACCGCCCCTATTCGCGCGAACAGGGCTGCTTCCCGGCGGGTGCCTTCCGGGTGGACAAGTACTGGCCGCCGGTGGGCCGGGTGGACAACGCCTATGGCGACCGCAACCTGATCTGCACCTGCCCGCCCTTGGAAAGCTATGCCGAGGCGGCGGAATAAGACGGCAGGCACCGACCCCGGCCGGTGCCTTTTTCTAGAGGCTGGCCGCCTCGTCCACGCCCAGCATGATGTTGAGGTTCTGGACCGCCGCGCCCGACGCGCCCTTGCCCAGGTTGTCCAGCACCGCCACCAGTGTCGCGCAGCCGTTCTGGGCATCGCCCTGCACGGTGATGCGCAGGCGGTTGGTGTCGTTCAGATCCGTGGGCACGATGCGCGAACCCGTCCCCTGCGCGACCTCGATGAAGCGCTGCCCGGCATAATGGTCCGCCAGGGCCTGCGTCAGGCTTTCCAGTGTCCGGCGGTCGTTCAGGAACAGCGGCACCTGCACGGCCATGCCTTGCGCGAAGTTGCCCACCGAAGGGGCAAAGATCGGCTGCCGCGACAGGCCGGCATGGACCATGATTTCCGGGATATGCTTGTGGCGCTGGGTCAGGCCATAGACGAAATGAGCGGGGGCCGCGCCGTCCTCGTATTCCGCGATCAGCGCCTTGCCGCCGCCGGTATAGCCGCTGACGGCGTTGATCGTCAGCGCCTCGGACGGCTCGATCAGGCCTGCGGCGACCAGGGGCGCGATGATGGCGATGGCGCCGGTGGAATAGCACCCGGGATTGCTGACCAGCCTTGCCCCCGCAATCCGGTCCCGCGCGCCCGCGCCCAGTTCGGGAAAACCGAAGGCCCAGCGTTCGTCCACCCGATGCGCGGTGGATGCGTCGATGATCCGCACATCCAGGTCGCGCGCCAGTTCCACCGCCTCGCGCGCGGCATCGTCTGGCAGGCACAGGATCGCCACGTCGGCTTGCTGGAACGCCTCGCGCCGGGCGCCGGCGTCCTTGCGGCGGTCGGGGTCGATCTGGACCAGGCGGATGTCGTCGCGCGTTTCCAGCCGCTCGCGGATCTGCAGGCCCGTGGTGCCCGCCTCGCCATCGATGAAAACGCTGTATGCCATGGTTCTATCCCCTGCAGAATGTGGCAGGGTTATAGGGAACCGGAACAGTCCTGCCAATCAGATCCGGCAGATTTCCGACCGGGTCAGGAACCGCTTCTCGCGTCCGTTGTCCAGGCTGAACATGCCCCCGCGGCCGGGCACCACGTCGATGATCAGGTCGGTATGGGCCCAGGCCTCGGCCTGGGAGGCGCTGATATAGAAGGGCGCGCCGCCGATCTCGCCCAACTTCACGTCGCGTTCGCCGACGCGGAAATCGCCCTGCGGATAGCACATGGGCGAGGAACCGTCGCAGCAGCCGCCCGACTGGTGGAACAGGACGGGGCCGTGGTCGGCGACGATTTCGGCGATCAGGTCCAGGGCGGCGGGGGTGGCTGTGACTGTGCTCATGCCTTCAACCTTTTCTTCAGGAATTCCAGCACCTGCCGTTCCTCGGGACGCAGGCCGGGTTGTTGCAGATCGTCGTCGATTTCCTCGCGCAATTCCAGCTTCAACTCGTCGGCAAGATAGGCGTCGATGACCTGGGGATGGACATAGCATTTCCGGCAGATGGTCGGCGTGTTGCCCAGGCGGGCCGCCACCCGTTCGATCGCCTCGCGGATGTTGCGCTTGGCGGCGGCCTCGCTGTCGCAGGCCTCGTATTCCGCCAGGGCCAGGGCGGCCAGGACGGTGCCGGTCCAGGTCCGGAAATCCTTGGCGGTGACGTTCTGGCCCGAGATCTCGCGCAGATAGGCGTTCACCTCGGTCGAGGTGACCTTCTGCCGTTCGCCATTCTCGTCCAGATACTGGAACAGGTGCTGGCCGGGAATGTCCTGGGCCGCGCGCACGATCCGGGCCACGCGGCGGTCGCGCAGGCCCAGGTCCCATTCCTTGCCGGACTTGCCCTTGAAGCGGAACCGCACCTGGTTGCCGTCAAAGGTCACATGCCGGTCGCGCAGCGTGGTCAGCCCGTGGGACTTGTTCTGCCTGGCGTAATCGGCATTGCCTACCCGGATCATGGTGTTTTCCAGCAGATAGACCACCGTCGCCAGGACCTTTTCCGCAGGCATCCCGCGCCGCGACATGTCCTCGTCGACCTGGGCCCGGATATGGGGCAGGGCATGGGCGAATTCGACCATGTGTTCGTATTTGGCGCTGTCGCGGACCGCGCGGAAATCGGGGTGATAGCGGTATTGCTTGCGCCCCTTCGCATCGCGCCCCGTGGCCTGGATATGGCCGCGCGGATCGGGGCAGATCCAGACATCCGTATAGGCGGGCGGGATCCCCAGCGAGGCCAGCCGCTTGCGTTCCGCCTTGTCGGTGATGGCCTTGCCGTCGGGACCCCGATAGCTGAACCCCTTGCCGGACCGCTTGCGGGTGATCCCCGGCATGTCGTCGTTGACATAGACCAACCCCGCCTCGCGCGCGGCGTCCTGCGGGTCGGGAATGACGGGGCCGTCCTTGGGCATGAGCGCGGATCCAGAGGGGTGGGTTTGGCTCAACGCTGGGGGGGCGGGTTGGTTGCGCGTGGAGAAGTAGGATCGGCAAGGTGGCTAATAGGGGGTGACGAGTCGTTATAGTAAAACGGGTTGTGAACTTTCAACGTCCTGCATAATCTGAACATCCGATGACGCTCAGCATGGGCAACTAAGTATGAAAATTAAGAGAATTACTCTCAATAACTTCAAGAAGTTTAGCAACACCGTCATCGAAGGAATACCTGAAACAGCCCGGCTCGTGATGATTGCCGGCCCAAACGGGAGCGGAAAGTCATCCTTTTTTGAGGCCATTAACACTATATCATTCCTGCGTTCTAACCGCGGTTATTCCTTTGACAAAGAGTATTTTATTAAAGACCTTACTACTCATCGCTCATCTCATTTTGAAAACAACATAGACGTTGAGCTTCACGATCCTGAAAGCACAGATTATTCCATTTTTAGTTACGTCAGATCAGCGTATCGAAACGACGCAGATTTTACGATGCAGTCACTCTCTCGCGTGGGCTCAATCAAAGAAGAGTATCTACCGAAGTTTCTGACTGCAACGGAGGCTACAGTCGCAAGGAACTACCAGCGGTTGGCAAGTCAAGCAATGGAAGATCTTTTTGAGCACGCCGATGAGGCTATGACGATTCGTGAATTTCGGGAGCAAGTTATTTCCGAACTAAGAGACAGCGTTTCTCGGCTCTTCCCAGATATGATTATAAATGGCTTGGGAAATCCACTTTCAGAGGGTACTTTTACTTTCCGGAAGGGTACATCAAAAAGAGTACACTACAAGAATATGTCAGGCGGAGAAAAGGGAGCATTTGACCTTATTCTAGATATTTTGATCAAGCGACGAGAATTCAACAACACAGCGTTCTGCATTGATGAGCCGGAAGCTCATGTAAATCCTAGGCTTCACAAAGGGCTGCTTTACGAGCTTTTTCGCGCCGTGGAGCCGCCCAGCCAACTTTGGCTAGCTACTCACTCTGCTGGAATGATGAGGGCGGCCTCTGAGCTTAGTATCGAACGAGTTGGTGAGGTTGTGTTCTTAGATTTTTCGGACCGTAATTTCGATGATCCACAGGTTATCACTCCCTCTACGCCCAGTAGGAAGTTTTGGAAAAGGGCATTTCAGGTCGCATTCGACGATATCGCTGAGCTTGTTTCTCCTAAACACATTATTATTTGTGAAGGCAGTCCAAATGGTGCGGTTGGACCAAGTGCTGGAATGGACGGAAGAATACTGGACCTTATCTTTGAAAATGAATACCCAGATCTTCGCTTTATTCCTGGTGGGTCTGTGAGTGAGCTAATCTCAGACCGGCACGGATTGTATCAAGCTGTAAGCACTCTCGTTCCTGGCGCCAAGATACAGAGACTTCGTGATCGGGATGATTTAAGTGAAAGTGAAGTTGAAGAGCATCTTGGGCGTGGAGTGCGAGTGCTGAATAGACGAAATCTCGAGTCTTATCTATTCGACCGCGATATAATCAAGAATCTATATAGATCTAGAGGGTACGCAGAAAAAATACCTGACCTCGAAGCGGCCTTTGATAGATACATGGCAGAAGCTGTCGAGCGCGGGCGACCTCATGATGACATCAAGGCGATTGCAGGGCCATTGAAAATTCAAATAGTAAAAGACTTGAAACTGCAGGGAGCAGGTTCAAGTCCTAAAGAATTCGCTCTCAACATACTAGCGCCACAAGTTACCCGGGACACTATGGCGTATCAGGAACTTAAGGCCTCGATATTTGCTATTTAAGCCTGCAGCGACCTCACCCCAACTTCCCCCTCCTCGCGCGACTTGATCGCCGCCACCGCCGCGATGCTCCCCGCAGCCGTGGTGAAATACGGGATCTTGTCATACAGCGCGACCGCGCGGATTTCGCGGCTGTCGGCGATGGCCTGGACGCCCTCGGTCGTGTTCAGGACCATGGCGATGTCGTCGTTCTTCAGGCGGTCCACGATGTTCGGGCGGCCCTCATAGACCTTGTTGACGCGGGTGGATTCGACGCCCTCGGCCGCCAGGAACTCGGCGGTGCCGGCGGTGGCGACCAGCGAGAAGCCCATGGACACAAGATCGCGCGCCGCCGCCGCAAGGGCAGGCGTCTTGTCGGCGTCCTTGACGGACAGGAAGATGCGCCCTTCCTGCGGCAGATGCGTGCCCGCGCCCATCTGCGCCTTGAGGAAGGCGCGGGCGAAGTTGCGGTCCCAGCCCATCACCTCTCCGGTCGAACGCATTTCCGGCCCCAGCAGGGTATCGACGCCGGGGAAGCGGGCGAAGGGCAGCACGGCCTCCTTGACCGAGAACCAGGGCGTGATCGGGTCGGCCAGGGTCAGCGGGTCGGCGAAGGGCAGGTCGTCCTCGGGGCCGACGCCTGCGGGATAGGGATCGCGCAGGGGGAAGTTCGACATGGGTTCCCCGGCCATCAGCCGCGCGGCGATGGAGGCGATGGCGCTGTCGGTGGCCTTGGCGACGAAGGGCACGGTGCGGGACGCGCGCGGGTTCACCTCCAGCACATAGATCGCGCCGTCCTTGATCGCGAATTGCACGTTCATCAGGCCCTTCACCCGCAGGGCGCGGGCCATGGCGACGGTCTGGCGCTTCAGTTCGTCGATTGTCGCGGCGTCCAGGGTGTGCGGGGGCAGGCAGCAGGCGCTGTCGCCCGAATGGACGCCCGCTTCCTCGATATGCTCCATGACGCCCGCGACATGGACATTCTCGCCGTCCGACAGGGCGTCCACATCGACCTCGATCGCGCCGGACAGATAGCTGTCCAGCAGCACCGGGTTCTTGCCGGACACGCTGACGGCCTCGGTGATGTAGCGGCGCAGGTGGTCCATGTCGCGCACGATCTCCATCGCGCGGCCGCCCAGCACGTAGGAGGGGCGGATCACCAGCGGGAAGCCAATGCGTTCGGCGATCTGGATCGCCTCGGCGTCGGAATGGGCGATGCCGTTGATCGGCTGGCGCAGGCCCAGGTCGTTCAGCAGCTTCTGGAAGCGTTCGCGGTCCTCGGCCAGGTCGATGGCGTCGGGGGTGGTGCCCAGGATCGGGATCCCCTCGGCCTCCAGCGCGTTGGCAAGCTTCAGGGGCGTCTGGCCGCCGAACTGGACGATGACGCCGTGCAGCGTGCCGTTTTCCTGTTCCACGCGCAGGATTTCCAGGACGTGTTCCAGGGTCAGCGGCTCGAAATACAGCCGGTCGCTGGTGTCGTAATCGGTGGACACCGTTTCCGGGTTGCAGTTGATCATGATCGTTTCATAGCCCGCATCCGTCAGCGCGAAGCAGGCATGGCAGCAGCAATAGTCGAACTCGATCCCCTGGCCGATCCGGTTCGGGCCGCCGCCCAGGATCACCACCTTCTTCGCATTGCTGGGGCGCGATTCGCATTCCACGTCGCCCATCGCGGGGGATTCGTAGGTGGAATACATATAGGGGGTCTGGGCCTCGAATTCGGCGGCGCAGGTGTCGATGCGCTTGAAGACGGGCAGGATGCCGGCATTGCGGCGGGCGCGGCGGATATCAGTCTCGTCCCGGCCGGTCAGATGGGCCAGCCGGGCGTCGGTGAAGCCCATCATCTTGAGCGTGCGCAGGCCTTCCGGGTCGGAGGGCAGGCCCTCGTGCCGCACCTTGTGTTCGGCATCCACGATCTCGCGGATGCGCGCCAGGAACCACGGGTCGAAGCTGGTGACACGCTGGATTTCGTCATTGGTCATGCCAAAGCGCATCGCCTCGGCGATGACGCGGATGCGGTCGGGGGTGGCGCGCGACAGGGCCGCGATGACGGCGGGCTTGCCCTGGTCCGCCGCGCCTTCGATGGCGATCTCGTCCAGGCCGGTCAGGCCGTTCTCCATGGACGCCAGGGCCTTTTGCAGCGATTCGTGGAAGCTGCGGCCGATGGCCATGACCTCGCCCACGGATTTCATCGCCGTGGTCAGTTCGGGCTTGCTGCCGGGGAATTTCTCGAAGGCGAAGCGCGGGATCTTGGTCACGACATAGTCGATGGACGGCTCGAAGGACGCGGGCGTGACCTTGGTGATGTCGTTGTCCAGTTCGTCCAGCGTATAGCCCACGGCCAGCTTGGCGGCGACCTTGGCGATGGGGAAGCCCGTGGCCTTCGACGCCAGCGCCGAGGACCGGCTGACGCGGGGGTTCATCTCGATCACAACCATGCGGCCGTCGGCCGGGTTGATCGCCCATTGCACGTTGGACCCGCCGGTTTCCACGCCGATCTCGCGCAGCACGGCGATGGAGCCGTTGCGCATGATCTGGTATTCGCGGTCCGTCAGCGTCAGGGCCGGGGCCACGGTGATCGAATCGCCCGTGTGGACGCCCATCGGGTCCACGTTCTCGATGGAACAGACGATGATGGCGTTGTCGTTGCGATCCCGCACGACCTCCATCTCGTATTCCTTCCAGCCCAGCAGGCTTTCATCGACCAGCACCTGCGCCACCGGCGAGGCGTCGAGCCCCGAGCGCACGATCCGTTCGTAATCGTCGCGGTTATAGGCCACGCCCCCGCCGGTGCCGCCCAGGGTGAAGGCGGGGCGGATGATCGCGGGCAGGCCGATCTCCTCCAACGCGTCCATCGCCTGCTGGACGCCCGCGTTGATGTCGTATTTGCCATTGGGCAGCTTGGGCGCGGCGACGATGGTGGCTTTGGGGTTTTCCAGGCCGATCCGGTCCATCGCCTCGCGGAACAGCTTGCGATCCTCGGCCATTTCGATGGCGGCACGCTGCGCGCCGATCAGTTCCACGCCATAGCGGTTCAGCACGCCCATGTCCGCCAGCGCCAGCGCGGTATTCAGTCCGGTCTGCCCGCCCATCGTCGGCAGCAGCGCGTCGGGACGTTCCTTGGCGATGATCTTTTCGACGATCTCGGGGGTGATCGGCTCGATATAGGTCGCGTCGGCCATTTCCGGGTCGGTCATGATCGTCGCGGGGTTCGAGTTGACCAGGATCACCCGGTATCCTTCCTCGCGCAGGGCCTTGCAGGCCTGTGCGCCGGAATAGTCGAATTCGCAGGCCTGGCCGATGACGATGGGGCCTGCGCCGATGATCAGGATCGACTTGATATCGGTTCTTTTCGGCATGGGGGTCCCCTGGGGCTTGCGGCTGATAAATCGTCCGGGGTTATAGCCATGCACGGTCGGACCGCAAGGCAAGACGACGGGCTTTTTGCCCGTTTATTGCAGGAACCACAGGACGCCGCCGCCCAAGGACAGCAGAATGGCAAATCCCAGAAGGGTGAACAACCCGTCGCGTGCCAGCATCCCGAAGGCCAGAAGGCTGACCACGGTTCCCAGGATCGAGGATGTGAAGGGCACCAGTTCCAGAAAGGGCATCGCCAGGCCGCAGACCATGCACAGCGCCTGGGTCAGCTTGCGCAAGGGGCCATGGACCAGAAAAGCCAGCCTGGGCCTTGCGACGCGGTCCAGCCAGCGGGCAGGGCGGCGCATGATCTTCAGTGCGCGATCCAGCTTGTCGCTGTCGATCTGGCGCGACATCACGAAGCCCGGCAGCCAGATATGATCGCGCCCCACCAGCATCTGCCCCGAGATCAGCGCGATGGCGATGCCGCAGACCGACGAGAACAGCGGGATGCCGGACAAGGGCGACACGACCGCAAGCGCCACGAAGATCAGGTTGGGGGTCAGGGAATTCTCGCCCAGCGACTCGACGATCTGCCCGACCGAGGTCTTCTTGCCGTCCGAGGCCGCGCCTGCCGCGTCCAGCAGGGGCTGCACCGTTTCCTCGTCCTGCACCGTTTCCCCTTCCTGCAATGGCCGGGGCCAACGCATCCCGGCAGCGGAAGGTTCGGCCGGAAGATCAGCCGCGCAGGGCGGCGCCCAGTTCGCGGTCCAGAACCTGCAGGAAGCGCGACCGGTCGGCCTTGGAGAAACCCGCACCCCCGCCCTGCAAGAAGGGATCGGCGGCGCGCAGATCGGCCATCAGGTCGCGCGTCGCCAGCCGGGGGCCGATATTGGCGATGGTCAGCACCTCGCCGTCATGGGTGATGACGCGCGCCCCGGCCTTGAGGCAGCGGTCGGCCAGCGGCAGGTCGGCGGTGACCACGACATCGCCCGGCCCGCACTGGTCGGCGATCCACTTGTCGGCCTCGTCTGGTCCCTCGGCCACGATCCGCAGGCTGACCAGCGGATTGGCCGGGGGCCGCAGCCCGCCATTGCAGACCAGCACCATCGGCACCTTCAAGCGCGTCGCCACGCGCTCCGCCTCGACCTTGACCGGGCAGGCGTCGGCGTCGATGAACAGCGTGGTCACCCCGCCCCCCGTCAGTCGCGCAGCAATTCGTTGATCGAGGTCTTGGAGCGCGTCCTGGCGTCCACCCGCTTGACGATCACCGCGCAATACAGGTTCACGCCGTTCTTGGATGGCATGGAACCCGCGACGACGACCGATCCGGCCGGAACCTCGCCATACATGACCTCGCCCGTCTCGCGGTCCACGATCTTGGTGGACTGGCCGATGAAGACGCCCATCCCCAGGACCGAGCCTTCGCGGACGATGCAGCCCTCGACCACCTCGGACCGGGCGCCGATGAAGCAGTCGTCCTCGATGATCGTGGGCCCGGCCTGCAGCGGTTCCAGCACGCCGCCGATGCCCACGCCGCCCGACAGGTGGACGTTTTTCCCGATCTGGGCGCAGCTGCCCACCGTGGCCCAGGTATCGACCATCGTGCCTTCGCCCACATGGGCGCCCAGGTTGACGAAAGACGGCATCAGCACCGCGCCCTTGCCGATGAAGGCCGACCGCCGCACGATGGCGCCGGGCACCGCGCGGAAACCGGCCGCGCGCCACTGGCTGTCGCCCCATCCCGCGAATTTCGAGGGCACCTTGTCCCACCAGTTGCCGCCCTGCGGGCCGCCCGACATCTCCTCCATGTCGTTCAGGCGGAAGGACAGCAGCACGGCCTTTTTCGCCCACTGGTTCACATGCCAGTCGGTGCCGCGCTTCTCGGCCACGCGCAGCGCGCCGCTGTCCAGTTGCGCCAGGGTTTCCTCCACCGCCTCGCGCACGAAGCCGGTCGTGCCGGCGTCGATATCGGCGCGGGCCTCCCACGCGGCCTCGATGGCGGTCTCAAGTGCTTGGGTCATGGGCCTCTCCTGGATGGCTGCTGCGGGTGGAAACTGGTTCACCGGGGCTATAAGCCTGGGACAAGGCCCATGCAATCCGAGGCCCGTGCAATCCGAGGATCCGATGAACGACGCGACCAAGACCGCCGAAGACCGCGCCCATCCCTTTCCCCACAGCGACGAGGATGCGGTCCGCGCCGAACAGATCCCCGACACGCCGCAGACCCGTTCGCCCGCCTATCAGCTGGCCTTCACCGACCGCGACTTCCTGCTGCGCGAAGAACTGCGCCCCGTCCGCCTGCAACTGGAACTGCTGAAGCCGCAGATGCTGCTGGACGAGGCCGGGGTGGAATCGACCGTGGTGATGTTCGGCGGCGCGCGCATCCCTTCGCCCGAAAACGCGGGTCTTGCGCGCACGCCGACGCTGGCGAAGCTGTCGGCCTATTACGAACAGGCACGGCTCTTCGCGCAGGAGATGACCCGCCGCAGCCTGGAAACCGGCGGGCGCGAATTCGTCATCACCACCGGCGGCGGCCCCGGCGTGATGGAGGCGGGCAACCTGGGCGCGCACGAGGTCGGCGGCAAGTCCATCGGCCTGGGCATCGTGCTGCCCCACGAACAGGCGCCGAACGTCTATGTGACGCCGGAATTGTGCTTCAACTTCCACTATTTCGCGATCCGCAAGATGCATTTCCTGATGCGCGCGCGGGCGATCACCATCTTCCCCGGCGGCTTCGGCACCCTGGACGAGTTGTTTGAGGCCCTGACCCTGATCCAGACCGGCCGCATGGCCCGCGTCCCCTTCCTGATGTTCGGGCGGGAATTCTGGGAGGGGATCATCAACTGGAAGGCCCTGGCCGAGGCCGGCACGATCTCCGAGGAGGACCTGGGCCTGTTCCGCTATGTCGAGACGGCCGAGGAGGCGGTGGGGATCATTGATGGGTGGGGGAAACCGTAGATTAGCATTCGAGCGGGTGCCCGTATAGAGCTTGCCTTAAAGTAACACTCTAGAGGCCGTTCAAACTCCAGCTTGGACGGCTACGTCTTGGGCAACAGACTATTCCTTCCAAGGTGTCGATCAAGCTGTCGGATTTCTTTTTATGTTCGAGAAAGTTATTCTGGCGGAAGGCGTCTATAATCTTCGGGGGGGCGCCTTTGAAGAACAACATTTCCTTGGAGTAGATTTGAGTGACCTTGTTTACCGAGTCAATCATCCAAGGAGCAGCTATGAGAGAAGCACAATTCGGCGTCGCGAGCATCGCAGGCGGAGTGAAGAAATAAACGCATATGTCTGGCGTCAACGGCACCAAAGCCCGTCCGCTGATCCGATTGGCAGCTAGATTATAGGTTAGCCAATCAAGACTGCCGTCCCCAAAGTTGAACTTCTCCAAAGGAGAATAAAGAAATACAAAGAATTGATTTGATATCGTTCCCTTCTGGCATCGATCACGAGCAATTCTGTAATTATGTGCCATATTCGCTTTTCCTACGTCTTCATCGTGGGGCAAGCCAATCATTTCGGGGTAGCTAGAGTACCGCGAACGGGCGGACGGACTTCTGATGAGTAAAGATTGCAGGAGAAGTAGCAAATTCCGGTGCAGCTTCTCCTCAAGGTGAAAGAAGTTGCACGTATCCTTGAGCGTCCGATCCTTCTTGAAAAGCAATTTTATTATTGGAAAAATATCGGACACGCTATAACCGAAAGGTTTCAGCTTTCGAACGCCTGCGATTATACTATGAACCTCATTGTCAATTCCAAAATCCGCTTCGAAGCTGCTCTCCCATGTGCTGCCCCGTAGCATCGTATGGCCATGACGCTTGCTACCGATCTTGCGGTTTGCATAGCGTTTCTTTCTTATTGATCCGTCTGGGCTAACCCAAGAGACATCCCCATGTCCGTCAGCCCAGTACCGCTGTAAACCTACAGGCCACCAATGATGGTTTGTTGAGGTACTTAACTGCGCCAAGATCTACCCGAAGAATTTTCAATAAGCGCCGACGGCCACTTCAGATTAACCAGCCGCCTCCGCCGCAATCTCCGCCCGTGACTTCCGCCCCCGTTCCGTCGCCGACTTCAACTGTCCGCAGGCGGCCATGATGTCCTCGCCCCGGGGCGTGCGGATCGGGCTGGCATAGCCCGCCTTGTAGATGATGTCGGCAAAGGCGTGGATGCGGTTGTTGCTGGAGCGTTTATAGGGCGCGCCGGGCCATTCGTTGAAGGGGATCAGGTTGATCTTGGCAGGGATGCCGCGGATCAACTCGACCAGGCGATGCGCGTCCTCGTCGCTGTCGTTCACGCCGGCCAGCATCACATATTCGAAGGTGATCCGCTCGCTGTTCGACAGGCGCGGATAATCGCGCAAGGCGTCAAGCAGCGTGGAAATGTTCCAGCGCCTGTTGATCGGCACCAGGACGTTGCGGACCTCGTCAGTGGTGGCGTGGAAGCTGACGGCAAGCTGGCAGCCGATCTCCTCGGCGGTGCGGGCGATCTCGGGGACCACGCCGCTGGTGGAGAGCGTGATGCGACGGCGCGACAGCGATAGCCCCTCGTTGTCCATGCAAACGCGCATCGCGTCGCGCACGGCGTCGAAGTTGTACAGCGGCTCGCCCATGCCCATCAGGACGATGTTGCTGACCAGACGGGTTTCGTCCTTGGGCGCGCCCGGAACCGGCCATTCGCCCAGGTCGTCGCGGGCCAGCATCAACTGGCCGACGATCTCGCCTGCGGTCAGGTTGCGCACCAGCTTCTGCGTGCCGGTATGGCAGAAGGAACAGGTCAGCGTGCAGCCGACCTGGCTGGACACACACAGCGTGCCGCGCCCTTCCTCGGGGATATAAACGGTCTCGACCTCGTGCCCGCCGGCGATGCGGACCAGGTATTTGCGGGTGCCGTCGGCGCTGACCTGCCGGGTCACGATCTCGGGCAGGGCGATCTCGAACTTCTCGGCCAGCAGGGCGCGATAGTCCTTGGCCAGGTTCGACATCCCCGCGAAATCGCGCACACCCCAGTGATAGACCCACTGCCAGACCTGGCCCACACGCATCTTGGCCTGCTTTTCCGGGGTGCCCGCGTCGATCAGTGCCTGGCGCAACTGGTCGCGCGTCAGCCCGACGATGTTCACCCGCCCGCTGTCGGGCAGCTTGCGGGGAAGGGTCAGGACATCCTGCGTAATGGGCGCGTTCATGGCATTACCGATCTGGGGCGAAAGACCCGCAGATAAGCGAAACGGGGCCGAAAATCAACCGGCCTTGCCTTTCACTTTGGCTCAAATATCCCACGGGGGTCCGGGGGACGTGAAGTCCCCCGGCTTTTACTGGCAGCGCGAGCGCGCCGTGTTGGTGGCCGCCGTGATCCCCGCCAGGCTGAAGGTGTCCTTGGTCACGGTGCCGCGCGACGACCGCCCGGTGATGACCGCGTTCGACCCGCCGCGCAGGGCGCCGATCAGCTTTTCATCCTCGGACGCGCTGCCGGTCCAGGCGCTTTCGCCTTCGGTGAACAGGTTGAACTTGTTGCCGCCGATATCGACCTCGACCGTGCTGTCGGGGGCGAAGGGATAGCCGCCGGTGAAACTGACCTCGCCGTTCTGGCCGGGGCGATAGGCCACGTACAGACGGATGTCACCGCGCGTCACTTCGCGCGGCGCGCCGTTCGCATCGGTGTTCTGCGTCGCCTTGGGCGGGGAAACGGCCCAGCATTCCTTGGGGTTTTCCGCCGCGAAGACGGTCCAGTCGCCCTCGGTCGCGACGACATTGGTGGATTCCTGCGCCGCGGCGGTTCCCAGTCCGGCCATCAGGACAAGGGCGGCGGTCATGCCGCGCAGCGTGGTATTGGTCATGCTCTGGCCTCCTGCCATATCTCGCCACATCTTTTGGGGGTTTTTCCCGATTGCTGTGGTCTTTTCAACCGTCCCCGGTCACGATAGCCAAAATCATTGCGCGAGAAAGAGCGCAAGGCAGGAAATCGCGCAATTGTCAGGGGAGGCAGGCGATGCGGTCAGCGGAATTGATCGAGCTGTGGCGCGGCGGACAGCGTGAAAGCAGCCATTGCGGCGATGCCGTCATCTGCGACACCAAGGGCGTCATCGAGGCCTGGGGCCGCCCCGAGCAGATCGTCTTTCCCCGATCGTCCTGCAAGATGATCCAGGCGCTGCCCCTGATCGAAAGCGGCGCGGCGGATGCGGCGGGCCTGACCGACCGCCAGCTGGCCCTGGCCTGCGCCAGCCACAGCGGCGCGCGGATCCATGTCGATGCCGTGGACCAGTGGCTGCGCGGGCTCGGCATGGGGGAATCCGACCTGCGCTGCGGCTGCCACATGCCGCGCGATGCGGATGAAAACCGCCGCCTGACCTGCGGCGACGAAAGCCCCTGCCAGCTTCACAACAACTGTTCCGGCAAGCACGCGGGCTTTCTGACGCTGAACCGCCACCTGGGCGGCGGCACCGAATATGTGGATCCCGACCATCCCGTGCAGCAGGCCGTGAAGGCCGCCTTCGAGGAGGTGACGGCCGAGACAAGCCCCGGCTATGGCATCGACGGCTGCTCGGCCCCGAACTGGTCCTGCTCGCTGGCGGGGCTGGGCCGGGCGATGGCGGGTTTCGCCGATCCCCCCGACGACACGCGGGGCCGGGCGATGCGGCGGCTGGTCGATGCGATGCGCGCGCATCCCGAGATGGTCGCGGGCGAGGGGCGGGCCTGCACGATCCTGATGCGGGCCATGGGCGGGCGCGTCGCCGCCAAGACGGGGGCCGAGGCGGTCTTCGTCGCCATCCTGCCCGATCAGGGGCTGGGCGTGGCCTTGAAGGTGACGGATGGCGCGACCCGCGCGGCGGAAGCCGCGATCACCGCCCTGCTTGTCCATCTGGGCGTGCTGCCCGAAAACGACCCGGCGGTCGGCCGCTTCCTGACCGACCCGATCCGCAACTGGCGCGGCATGGTCACGGGGGACATGCGGACCGCCCCCGGCTTTCCGGCCTAGATCATCTGCCAGATCAGCCGCAGCGCCAGCGCGGTCGAGGTCACGACCAGCAGCGGCTTGATCAGCCGCGCGCCGATGCGGCTGGCCAGCCGCGCGCCCAGCATGGCCCCGGCGATCTGCGCCATGCCCATCACGATCCCCACCAGCCACAAGGGTTGGCCGAACAGCGCGAATGCCCCAAGCCCGCCCAGGTTCGAGGCGAAGTTCAGCAGCTTGGTATGCGCGGTGGCCTTCAGCACCCCGTATCCCGCCAGGGTGACAAAGGCGATCATGTAGAACGATCCCGCCCCCGGCCCGATCAGCCCGTCATAGAAACCCACTAGCGGCACCGCCGTCAGCGCAAAGGCCGTCGGCGCCACCCGCTGCACCCGGTCCAGATCGTTCAGGCCGGGTTTCAGCGCGAAGAAGACCGCGATGCCGATCAGGATCACCGGAAGGACCAGCCGCAGCTTGTCGGTTGGCAGATAGCTGACCAGAACCGCACCCAGTGCCCCCGCCACCCCGGCGATCAGCGCGGATCGCCATTGGCTGCGCAGATCGACAAGACCGCGCGCGGCATAGCTGATGGCGGCGGTCGCGGCGCCGAAGGCCCCCTGAACCTTGTTCGTGGCAAGCGCCTGGGCCGGTGGAATTCCCGCCAGCAGCAGCACGGGCAGGGTGATCAGCCCGCCACCCCCGGCAATCGAATCAATGAAGCCCGCCGCGAAGCCGGCAGCGGCAAGGATCAGCAGCAGTTCAAGGGAAAGGTCCAGCATGAACGGCGCCATGCGCCTTTGGACCGTGATTGTAAAGATGGGGGCGTCGGGGGTTTCGCACGCCCCCAGTCTGCCGCATGGTGGCGGGGGTTGGACGCCGGGCTTGGCTCCTGGGATGTCCGTCCGGGCAAGGATAAGGGGGCACGACGATGTTCGATGATCTGACGCACCGTGTGGTGCAGGCGCCGATGGCGGGCACCTCGACCCCGGAACTGGCCGTGGCGGTCTGCGAAGCGGGCGGACTGGGCTTCGTGGCGCTTGGCGCCCTGGATGCGGAGGGCGCGCGCAAGGCGATCCGGGCAGTGCGGCGGGGAACGGACCGGGCCTTCGGGGTGAACCTGTTCTGCCATAGGCCCGCCCGTCGCGACCCGGCGCAAGAGGCCGCATGGATCGACACCCTGCGCCCGGTCTTCCAGCGGTTCGGGGCCAGCCCGCCCATGACCCTGTCCGAAATCTATCCCAGCTTTCGCGGCAATGACGCGATGCTGTCGGTGCTGCTGGCCGAGAGGCCGGCCATCGTCGGGTGTCATTTCGGCCTTCCCACGCCCGAACAGATCGCCGCCCTGAAAGGGGCGGGGTGCAAGCTGTGGGCGACGGCAACCTCGGTCGCCGAGGGGCAGGCGATTCGCGATGCAGGTTTCGACGTGATCGTGGCCCAAGGGTACGAGGCGGGGGGTCATCGAGGCATCTTCGACCCGGACAGTCCCGACAGCCGGCTGGATCATCTGGCGCTTGTGCGGGCGCTGATGCCGCTGGGCCTGCCGGTCGTGGCTGCGGGTGCGATCATGGACAGGGCGGCGGCGCGGGCGGCGATGGATGCGGGCGCGGTTGCGGTGCAATGCGGCACCGCCTTTCTGCGCGCGCCCGAAGCCGCGACCCCGCCTGCGCATCGGGCGGCGCTGTCGGGCGGGCGGACGGTGATGACCCGCGCGATTTCCGGCCGTCCGGCACGCTGCCTGGCCAATGATTTCACCGCAATCGACGACACGGGCGCGGCGGATTATCCGGTGGCCTATGACATCGGCAAGGCGCTGCACGCCGCCGCCATGGCGCAGGGAACCGCCGGATACGGGGCGTTCTGGGCGGGAACGGGCGCGGCGGCCAGCATCGCGCGGCCTGCGGCGGACACGGTGCGGGCGATCAGCCCGTGACGAAATCCCGCGCGCCATAGCCTTGCAGGTACAGCAGCGCCGTCAGGTCGCCGTGATTGATGCGGATGGGGGCCTGCGCGGCCACCGAGGGTTTGGCGTGCAGGGCCACGCCCGTTCCGGCCATCTGGATCATGCCCAGGTCGTTCGCGCCGTCGCCCACGGCGATCGCATCGGCGGGGGTCAGCCCCCGCGCGGCGGCGATCTGGATCAGCGCCTCGACCTTGGCCTCTCGCCCCAGGATCGGCAGCGCGACCTGGCCGGTCAGCAACCCGCCTTCCGCCAGCAGGGTGTTGGCGCGGTGTTCGTCGAAACCCAGCCGGTCGGCCACGGCTTGGGTAAAGGCGGTGAAGCCGCCCGACACAAGCGCCGTATAGGCCCCGTTGGCGCGCATCGTCGCCACCAGTTCCGCCCCGCCCGCAGCCATGGTGATGCGCGAGGCCAGGACATCGGCGATCACGCTGTCCTTCAACCCGGTCAGCAAGCCGACCCGTTCGGTCAGGGCGCCGTCGAAATCCAGCTCTCCGTTCATGGCGCGGGCGGTGATGTCGGCCACGCGGGGACCCACCCCCGCCATGTCGGCCAGTTCGTCGATGCATTCCTGCCCGATCATGGTCGAATCCATGTCGGCAAGCAGGATCGCCTTGCGCCGCCCCGCGGCGGGCTGGATCGCCAGATCCAGCGTCTGCTGCTGCAATTCCGCCCAGGTGTCCTGGAAATCGGCGGGTTCGGTTGGCACGTCGAACTCGGCCGCGACGCGGGGGTTCAGCCAGCGGATCGGCCCGCCCCCCCAGCGATGGGCCAGGGCTTGCGCGACATCCTCGGTCAGGTTGGCGCGCAGGGGCGATGCGATCAGCGAGACGGTGAACATGGGCCGGGCCTCCTTTGGCGGGGGTCTAGGCCAAAGCGGCAGGCTGCGCCAGAGCCGGGCGGCGGATGCCCAGGAAGGGACCGTCGCCCGCGGCCTCGATCCGCGCCAGCGCGTCAGGGATGGCTTCGACGATCACGGCCATGGCAAAGGCCGTCGCGTGGATCATGCGGTCCGGTCCCATCGCCAGGGCCACATGGCCCGGCCAGAACAGCAGGTCGCCGCGCCGGATGTCGTCCACGGCCGGAAAGGCCACGCGTTGCAGATCGCTGTCGCCGGGGCAGGGAATGTCGCAGGCGGTCAGCGCGGCCTGGACCAGCCCGGAACAGTCGATGCCCCAGCGGCTGTTGCCGCCCCACAGATAAGGGGTTCCCAGCAGGCTTTCGGCGACGGGCACCGGATCCGGTGCGGGTCGGTCGCCGACATGCTGGACGGGAACGAAGCCGCCGGTCGCCAGCCGGGCGAACCGCCCCTCGATCCCCGCGACAGACAGGCGGGCGCCGATCGACAGGCTGGCGGTCTCTCGCTGCTTCATGTCGGGCGCGGGATAGACATGCGTCGCGGGCGCCGTCACCCGGTGGGTGATGGGTGGCAGATCCGTGCCCAGTGCGGCGGCGGGCAACCAGCCGCAATAGCCGTCAAGCGCGGCCTGAACGAAGCACCAGTCGCCGCGCGTCTCGATCACCGTCACGTCGGCGCCGAAATTGACCTGCCGGTCGCGGCGGCCGTCCGGCGCGGTCATCAGATCGGCCAGAGGCACCGTCAGCCGCGCGGGATGGCCGGGGGTATAGGCGGGACGTTCGATCACGCCCGCCAGGCTTTCCAGGGCGACGCGATCCGTGGCGGGGGTCAGGCGCCGGTCCAGCGTCATGATGCGTCCGCGGGCAGGATCTGCGGCAGCGCGGCGAGGATCGCCCGCGCCCCCTGGCCCACGCCGCCCTTGGGGCGACCTGGGGCCAGCACCGGCTGCCAGCCATAGATGTCCATGTGGACGTAGCGCCCGCATCCTTGGGCAAAGCGGCGCAGGAACAGCGCCGCCGTGACCGATCCCGCCATCCCGCCCGAGGGCGCGTTGTCCAGATCCGCGATCGGCGGCTCGATCTGCGATTCGTAGCCATCCCAGAAGGGCATCCGCCAGAGGGGATCGCGCACGGCCATCGCGGCGCGGGACAGCGCATCGGCGGTCGCATCGTCGTCGCAATAGAAGGGCGGCAGGTCGGGGCCAAGCGCCACCCGCGCCGCCCCCGTCAGCGTCGCCAGCGAGATCATCAGGTCGGGCGATTCCTCGGCACCCAGCGTCAGCGCATCGGCCAGGATCAGGCGGCCTTCGGCATCGGTGTTGTTCACCTCGACCGTCAGGCCCTTGCGGCTGGTCAGCACGTCGCCGGGGCGGAAGGACGCCGCCGAAACGCTGTTCTCCACCACCGGCAGCAGGACGCGGATCCGCATCCGGTCGGCCGCGCCGGTCAGCGCCAGCATCTTCAGCAGACCAAGCGCGGTCGCCGCCCCGCCCATGTCCTTCTTCATCAGCAGCATCGAGGCCGAGGGCTTGATGTCCAGCCCGCCAGTGTCGAAACACACGCCCTTGCCCACGACCGTCAGGCGCGGCCCGTTGTTGCCCAGGCGGATGTCGATCAGGCGCGGGGCCTGTTCGGCGGCGCGCCCGACCGCGTGGATCATCGGCAGGTTCGCGTCCAGCAGGTCCGGGCCGGCCGTGACCGTCACGGATGCGCCGACCTCAGCCGCCAGGGCGCGGGCCGCGGCTTCCAGATCGTCCGGCCCCATGTCGTTGGCGGGGGTGTTGATCAGGTCGCGCGTCAGAAACTCTCCGGCCGCCTGGGCGCGGATCCGGGCGGCATCGACGCCTTCGGGGCAAATGAATTGCGGCCCGTCCTGGGCCGCCCCCTTGTAGCGGGTGAAGCGGTACTGTCCCAGCAGCAGCGCCAGGGCAGCCTCGTCCGGGTCCAGTCCTTCGGGCAAGGCGGGGCGCCAGATGCCGGGCGGCAGGGCCGTGGCATGGGCCAGCGCGAAACGGGTGCGGTTTGCCCGGGTCCGGTCGCCCAGCCCCAGGAAGGCGCCCGCCAGCCCGCCCGAGGCATTGGGCAGCAGGCAGATTTCCCCCAGCTTCGCCGAAAACCCGGCCGAGGCGGGCCAGGGTCCGGCCTGGTCCGCCAGCGGATCGCCCTTCCAGACGGCCCACAGCGGCAGGGCGTCGGCGGATTCGGGGGCGAAATCTGGGAGCATGAGACAATCCTTGTCTGTCGGCCTTGTCTGTCGGGCCTTGTCTGTCGGGCGCGACATTACAACCTGCGCCCCGGCCCGCAAGCCTAGCCAAGCCCGGACCTGTCCCAGATGGCCGTCAGGGACCGGTTGCCGACCCGCATCAGCCGGGCATGGACGGCGGGCAGGGCGATGGGGTCGCGCCGTTCCGCGCAGCCGCCCAGGTCCATGGCCACGCCTGCCAGCGACAACAGCCCGATCTGCCAGGCAAGCCGGGCCAGCAGGTCCGACTGGCGCGCGATCTCGGGCAGGTCTTCCGCGCTGACTGCACGGTCGGCCGCAGTCAGCGCGCCCGCCAGTTGTTCAAGCGCCAGGCCGATGACATTCTGGGCCGCCGTTTCGCCCAGTTCGGTGACGATGTCGCCGACGCGCCGGGAATCGACCCGAACGGGTTCCGATACGGCCAACGCCATGATTTGTGCCATCTGCCTTACCTTCATCTTCTTGCACGTCCGGTCCCCGCAACATGGGGCCTTGCCATGAAGAAAGGCTTGATGGCGGCAAAAGAAACCTCTCGAATTTGTTTCAATCCCCGCCTATCAAGCAGCGTGACAAGAGAGGTGAGACATGCACAACATCCGCCCCCTGCCGCACTATCTGGTTGGCCGTTTCCACGGCTGGCGGGCCACGTCCTATTCCGAAAACAGCGCCTGGTATCGCCGTCTGGCGACCGATGGACAGCGTCCGCGCGCCATGGTGATCTCCTGCTGCGACAGCCGCGTCCATGTCACCAGCATCTTCGGCGCGGATTCGGGCGAATTCTTCATCCACCGCAACATCGCCAACCTGGTGCCGCCCTATGCGCCGGACGGGCTGCAGCACGGCACCTCGGCCGCGGTGGAATATGCGGTGCAGGCGCTGAAGGTGGCCCATCTGATCATCGTGGGCCATACCAGCTGCGGCGGTGTCGCGGGCTGTCATGCCATGTGTTCGGGCCGCGCCCCCGAGCTTGAGGAGAAGACCAGCTTCGTGGGCCGCTGGATGGATGTCCTGCGCCCCGGCTATGATCGGGTGAAGGACCTGCCCGAGGACCAGCAGGTCGCGGCCCTGGAACGCGAGGCGGTGCTGGTGTCAATCGAGAACCTGATGACCTTCCCCTTCGTCAAGGCGGCGGTCGAATCGGGCCAGATGTCGATCCACGGCCTTGTCCACGACATCAGCGAGGGCACCCTGGTCCAGGCCGTCGAAGGCGGCCGCAGCTGGGTGGAAGTCTGATCCGGGATAAAGGGATGCCCGGCGCCCCTCAGGCGTCGGGCTTCCAGCGGATCACGCGCCACAGATAAAGCGCGATGATCCCGATCACGACCGCCGTGGACAGCGGATCGATCCAGTGTTCGACATTTTCGTACTGGTCTTCCAGCAGATAACCGGCAACCGCCAGCCCGCCCGACCAGATGAAGCTGCCAAGCGCGGTGAACAGCAGGAACTGCCCCTGCGGCATCCGTTCGATCCCTGCGGGGATCGAGATCAGCGTGCGCACGGTGGGGACGAAGCGGCCGAAGAAGACGATGGCCCGGCCGTAACGGTTGAACCAGCCCTCGGCCGCTTCGAATTCCGACAGGGTCAGGGTCAGCCAGCGGCCGTGGCTGGCGATCAGGCGGCGCAGCCGGTGCGCCCCGAAGGCGTGCCCGACCAGGTACCACAGCCAAGCCCCCGCCAGCGATCCCAGCCCCCCGGCCAGGATGGCCAGCCACAAGGGCGTGCCGCCGCGCGCGGCGTTGAAGCCTGCAAGCGGCATGATCAGTTCCGACGGGATCGGCGGAAAGACGTTTTCCAGCAGCATCAGCGCGGCGATAGCCAGGGCCCCGCCGCTGTCAAGGAAAGCCGCGATCCAGTCGAACACCCGGTCAGCCCTTCTTCAGGACGCGATTGCCCAGCAGTTCGGCGATCTGCACCGCGTTCAGCGCCGCGCCCTTGCGCAGGTTGTCGCTGACGCACCACAGGTTCAGGCCGTTTTCGACGGTCACGTCCTGGCGGATGCGGCTGACGAAGGTGGCGAAATCGCCCACGCATTCGACCGGCGTGGTGTATCCGCCGGGTTCACGCTTGTCCACGACCAGGATGCCCGGCGCCTCGCGCAGGATGTCGCGGGCCTCGTCCTCGTCCAGGAAATCCTCGAACTCGATGTTGATGGACTCCGAATGGCCGACAAAGACCGGGACGCGCACGCAGGTCGCGGTGACCTTGATCGCGGGGTCGAGGATCTTCTTCGTCTCGGCCGCCATCTTCCATTCTTCCTTGGTGTCGCCGCTGTCCAGGAAGACGTCGATCTGCGGGATCACGTTGAAGGCGATCTGCTTCTGGAACTTCTTGGGCTCTTTTTCCTGACCCGGCACATACATGCCCTTGGTCTGGTCCCACAGCTCGTCCATGCCGTCCTTGCCGGCGCCCGACACCGACTGATAGGTCGAAACCACCACGCGCTTGATGCGCGCACGGTCATGCAGCGGCTTCAGCGCCACCACCATCTGCGCGGTCGAGCAGTTGGGGTTCGCGATGATCATCTTGTTCTTGTAGTCGTGGATCGCCTCGGGGTTCACCTCGGGCACGATCAGCGGGATCTGCGGGTCGTAGCGATAGAGCGACGAGTTGTCGATCACCACGCAGCCGGCCTGGGCGGCGCGGGGGGCGTGGATCTTGGTCGCGTCCGATCCGATCGCGAACAGCGCGAGGTCCCAGCCGGTGAAGTCGAACTGCTCGATGTCCTTCACCTTGAGGGTCTTGTCGCCGAAGCTGACTTCGGTGCCCTGCGACCGGCGCGAGGCCAGCACGGCAATCTCATCCACCGGGAACATGCGTTCTTCCAGGATGTTCAGCATTTCGCGGCCCACATTCCCCGTGGCGCCGGCGACGACGACTTTGTACCCCATCTCCTTGGGACTCCTTTTCTGGCGGTCGGGTGCGTTTAGCGCATGGGGGGGTGCAAGGGAAGGGGAAAGGCCCGGCCACCCGACCGGCGCATGGGTCACGCCAATGTCATCCGCCGGCCGGGCCGGGCGCGCTATCCTTGACCGAACCAAACGGGAAAGGCCGGCCCATGTTCAGCATCCTTCGCCCCGCGCTTCTGGCCCTTGCGGTCCTGGCCCCTGTGGCGCCCCCCGCCCTGGCCCATCACGGCTGGTCCTGGGCCGAGGCCGAGCAGTCGCGCCTGGAAGGCGTGATCGAGGACATCTCGATGGCGCCGCCCCATCCCAGCCTTCGGGTCAGGGCGGCCGATGGCACGGTCTGGTTCGTCGAACTGGGCAATCCGGGCCGGACCACGCGGTCGGGCTTCGGGCCGGACACCGCCGCCGTGGGCGACGCCGTCACCGTGATCGGCAACCGCGACCGCGACCGGGCCGAGGCGCATATCAAGGCCGTCCGCATCGTCATCGACGGCCGGAACTATGACATGTATCCCGAACGCATCCGGCCCGACTGACGGGTGGTGGAGCTTGCGGCCTGGATCGAGGCGTCGAGCCTGGCGCGGGTGCTGCGCGGGTCGGGCACCCTGTACATGGTCCTGAACGCCACGCATATCCTGGGGATCGGGCTGCTGCTGGGCGCGATCCTGCCGCTGGATCTGCGGATCCTGGGCGTGCTGCGCGGGCCGTCCCTGGCCGTGATCGGCCCCTTCCTGTCGCGCATGGCGGGCGCGGGGCTGGGGCTGGCGGTGCTGACGGGGTTCTGCCTGTGGTCGGTCGGCGCGACCGAATACCTGGACAATGCTGCCTTCCGGTGGAAGCTGGTGCTGCTGGCGGCGGCGCTTGGCAATGTCGCCCTGCTGCACCGTCTGGGCTGGCAAAGGGTCGTGGTCACCGGGGTCGCCGACAGGGCCACGCGGGTGCTGGCCGCGATCTCGGCGGCGCTGTGGCTGTCGGTGCTGCTGGCGGGCCGCTGGATCGGGTTTCTCTAGGCCAGGCTCAGGCGGGCATCGCTGCGGCGCAGATCCGCGACCCAGGCGGCTTCGGCGCCGAAGTCGTGGGGCACCTGGTCGGCGGTGCGCCGGCCCGACAGGCTTTGGCTGGCGAAGAAATCGAAGCCGTAAAGGGTCAGGCTTGCCAGCGGCGACCGCAGCAGCAGGTCGATCAGCATCGCCCCGGTGGTCGGCGGCGCGGCAAGGCGGTCCTTCAGCGCGTGATAGTCGGGCAGGGGATGCAGATAGAAACCGGAGCTGCTGGCGACCCGCCAGCCCAGCCGCTTGCGCTTGGGCGACATCCACAACAGACGCGACGGGTTCAGGCGGTCGCGATCCTCGTCGGCCAGGCGGACCGCCAGGGCCAGCCAGTTGGTGCGGGTGCCGTGGCTGTCGGGGCTGGGCATCGGCGCCCGGTTGATGCGGATCACCAGGTCGGCGGCGTCGATGGCCGCGCCGTGACGGGTTTGCGCCAGAGACCGAGCATTGCCGATCAGCGCGACGCGTTTGCCTTCCAGGTCCGCCAGCAGGTTGCCTTGCGGGACGGACAGGGACTGCAGCGCGGTTTCATCGCGCATCAGGCGGGCGGAATAGAAGGACAGCTTGTTCATGGCCGGGCCAGCAACTCGTTGTAGATTTCGACCAAGGCGCGGGCCTCGCCTTCGATGGCGTGGTTGGTGGCGACGTGGTCGCGGGCCGCGCGTCCTGCGGCGGCGCGGGCCGCGTCATCGTCCAGCCAGTGGCGCAGGGCTTCGGTCAGCGCATCCAGATCGTCGGGCGGCACGAGGCTGCCGGTGACGCCGTCGCGGATCAGCGTTTCATAGGCGCCGACGCGGGCCGCGACCGCGGGCACGCCGCAGGCCATCGCCTCCAGCGGCGTCAGGCCGAAGCCCTCCCACCGGGCGGGGGCCGCGAACAGGTCGAGCGCCTGATAATGGCGCACCACCTGGTCCCAGGGAAGTTCGCCCAGGAAGCGGATGCGGTCTTCCAGACCTGCTGACCGGATTTCCTCCAGCAATTCGTCGGCGAAGGCGCGGTTGTCGGGCGTGATGCGTCCGGTGAAGACGATCTGCACGCGCGGGCGGTCCGGCAGCAGCCGCAGCCCCGCGCGGACCAGAAGATCCACGCCCTTCTGCGCGCGCACCCGGCCGAAGCAGCCGATCAGCACCGCATCGGGGTCAAGGCCGAGTTCGCGCCGCAGCGTCGCCTTGTCGGCGGGTGGTTGGAAAATGTCGGTATCAACGCCGTGCATCACCACCGTCGCGGGCCGGTCCAGATAGCGGGCCGCCTTGTCCGATGTCGCGACAAGCGCGTCCTGTTGGCGGATCAGCCATTTGGTGAATCCCGTATGGCGGCGCTGCGCGGCGGATGTGAACAGCAGCCGGTACTTGCGCCGCAGCAGGTGCCGCAGGATCAGGCCAAGCGCCATTTCCGTGTTGCGCCGCGCGTGCCAGACCCGCCAGCGGTCGCGCGGCATCAGGGCCGCGCGGATCAGGGGGATATGCGGCACCTCGGGCGGCAGGCCGGGGCCGGTGGCGCGGATCGCGATGGTGCGGGCCTGCACCGGGATCAGCCGGACCACGGTCGCGGTGACGCCCGACAGGCGGCGCTTGAGGTTGGGGGCGATGACCAGCGGGTCGGCCGGCGATTCAGGCATTCCGGGCCTCGGGCGTCAGGAAATACAGGGCGAAGCCGATGGCAAGCGGGATCAGGAAGAACCCGAACAGCATGGCGAAGGCCTGCGGCGGGGCATAGGCCGCGGCGGCCGCCTGGAACACCGGGCGCGAGGCAAACTGCATCACGCCGACGCCGCCGATGGAGATCATGTTGAGGAAGGTCACCCCCCGCCCCACTAGGTGATCGGGCAAAAATGACCGCCCATGCGCCATCAGCAGCACATAGCCGGCGCCCGACAGGCCGATCAGCGCCAGCAGCACGACCGCCGCCGCCAGCCCCGGATCGGGGTTCATGACCAGGAACCCCATCACCGCCAGCGTGCAGCCCGTGAAGATCAGCACCGTCCGGCGCAGGCTGCCCACCAGCCGCACGGCCGGGGCCACCAGGAAATTGCCCGCGATCATCGCCAGACCCATCGCCAGCGTCGCCCGGCCGATCAGCACGGCATCGGCCTCGAAGACGCGTTCCAGATAGGGCGCGGCCCACAGCCCCCGGATCGCGCCCGAGGCTGCGTAGTTCACGAAGAACAGGGGCAGGATGAACCACAGCGCGCGGATGCGCAGCACCTCGGCCAGCGAACCCTGCGGCTGGTCCGCGCCCAGCCTGGCGGGATCGCGCACGGTGCCCGCGATCAGCACCGCCACCGCCACGGTCGCCACCCCAAGGCCCGCCATGGTCGCGCGCCAGCCAAGCGCCTCGATGGCCCAGACCAGCGGTGTCGCCCCCAGGATATTGCCCAGCGAGCCGAAGCCCACGATCATCCCCGCCATTCCCCCGAAGGCCGCAGACGGATATTCGCGGGCGATGATGTAGTATGACCCCATCAGCGCCGGCGCGCAGCCCACGCCCAGCAGGGCCATCGCCAGATGCAGGTGCCAGGGCGCCTGGGCCAGGGCGAAAGCCGCCGCCCCCGCGCCGCCCGCGCCGCCCAGCAGCAGGGCCACCGTCAGGCGCGGCCCGATCCGGTCCAGCATCCGCCCCACGGGGATCTGCATCAGGGCGAAGGCCGCGAACCACAGCCCGGACGACAGCGCCAGGTCCCCCGGCCTGGCCCCCAGTTCCACCCCCAGGACCGGCGTCAGCACCGCCAGGAAGGCGCGATAGAACTGGCTGAGGACATAGGCCAGCACGAGGCTGACGATGCCCACGGAAATGGCTGGCATGCGCGGTGCTTCCCCTTCGCGGCGTCGCGCGCAGGCTGGGCCATCGCGGCGCCGGGTGCAAGACGTGCAATTCCGCGGGCCAGACCTTTGGCGCGCCCGCCCCCGCTTGACCCCATCCCGGCGCCCGTCTAACCCGGAACCCGCGTCAAGAGGGAGGCCCGCATGTCCGACAGCTATTCGCTTCTTATCCTGCCCGGCGACGGGATCGGCCCCGAGGTCATGGCCGAGGTCGTGAAGGTCATCGACTGGTTCGGGGCCAATCGCGGCATGTCCTTCGACATCCGGCACGGACTGGTCGGCGGCGCCGCCTATGACGCGCATGGCACGCCCCTGACGGACGAAACGATGGCTGAGGCTCAGGCCGTGGACGCGGTCCTGCTGGGTGCGGTCGGCGGGCCCAAATACGACGTGCTGGATTTCAGCGTCAAACCCGAGCGCGGCCTGTTGCGCCTGCGCAAGGAATTGGATCTTTACGCCAACCTGCGCCCGGCGCAGTGCTTTGACGCGCTCGCCGATTTCAGCAGCCTCAAGCGCGAGGTGGTGGCGGGCCTCGACATCCTGATCGTGCGGGAACTGACCTCGGGCGTCTATTTCGGCGAGCCGCGTGGCATCCATGCCGACGGCAACAACCCCGACAACGAGGGCGGCCGCGTCGGCATCAACACCCAGCGTTACACCAGCGGAGAGATCCGCCGCGTGGCCCGGTCCGCCTTCGAACTTGCGCGCCGCCGCAACAACAAGGTCTGCTCGATGGAGAAGGCCAATGTGATGGAATCCGGCATCCTCTGGCGCGAGGAGGTGCAGTGGGTCCATGACAACGAATATCCCGACGTGGACCTGACCCACATGTATGCCGACAACGGCGCGATGCAGCTGGTGCGCAACCCGCGCCAGTTCGACGTGATCGTGACCGACAACCTGTTCGGCGACCTTCTGTCGGACGCCGCCGCGATGCTGACCGGGTCGCTGGGGATGCTGCCCTCGGCATCCTTGGGCGCGCCGATGGCGAATGGCCGGCCCAAGGCGATGTACGAACCCGTCCATGGCAGCGCGCCCGACATCGCGGGGCAGGGCAAGGCCAACCCGATCGCCTGCATCCTGTCCTTCGCCATGGCGCTGCGCTATTCCTTCGACGAAGGCCAGGCGGCCTCCGACCTGGAACGGGCGGTGGAAAAGGTGCTGGCGGACGGCGTGCGCACGGCCGACCTGATGGGTCCCGACGGCGGCACGCCCGTGTCCACCGCCGAGATGGGCGACCGGATCGTCGCGGCCCTGTCGCAAGCCTGATGGAAGCCGCGTCCAACGTCCGTGGCGCGGCCCTCGCCCTGCTGGCGATGGGCATCTATGCGACGCATGACGCGGTCATCAAGGTGCTTGGGGCGCAGTATCCTGCGCTCCAGGTGCTGTTCTTTTCGTCGCTGCTGTCCTTTCCGCTGGTGATGGTCATCATCATGCGCGATCCCACGCCCGGCACGCTGCGGCCCGCCAATCCCGGCTGGGTCGCGGTCCGCACGGTGGTGGGGGTGATCGCCGGGATGGGCAGCTTCTTCGCCTTTTCGCAACTGCCCCTGGCGCAGGTTTATTCGATCCTGTTCGCGGCGCCGCTGCTGGTCACGATCCTGTCGATCCCGCTTCTGGGCGAGAAGGTCGGCCCGCACCGCTGGGCGGCGGTGGTGATCGGCCTTCTCGGGGTGCTGGTCGTGCTGCGGCCGGGCGCGCAGTCGCTGGGATGGGGCCATCTCGCGGCGCTCGCCTCGGCCATCGCATCGGCCACGACGGCGGTGATCCTGCGCAAGCTGGGCCGGTCGGAACGCCCTTTGGTGCTGTTGATGTGGCCGATGCTGGGCAACTTCCTGGCCACCGGCGCCTCGCTGACCATCGGCTATCGCCCGATGGAACTGCCGCATTTGGCCCTTGCCGGGGTGATCGCCTGCCTGGGCCTTGTCGCGGGCTTCCTGCTGATCCTGGCCTATCGTGCCGGAGAGGCCGCGATCGTCGCGCCGATGCAGTATTCGCAGATCCTCTGGGCCACCGCCTATGGCTGGATCTTCTTCGACGAAGTTCTGGACCTGCCGACCTTCGCCGGCGCCACGATCATCATCGCATCGGGCATCTATATCGTCTGGCGCGAAGGCCGGGGCGGCAATTCCGCCAACCGCCCGGTGATCGCCTCTCGCATCCGGGCGGAAACGGTGACGGCGCCGCGCACGTCGCTTCTGCAAAGAATATGGCCGCCGCGCCCCTGACGGGGCTTGCAATCCCGCCCGCCCCGCGCTACCTGCCCCGTCACGGTCGGAGCGTAGCGCAGCCTGGTAGCGCACCTGCTTCGGGAGCAGGGGGTCGGAGGTTCGAATCCTCTCGCTCCGACCAGTTTTCCCGTATGGATTGCCACTGAAGTCTTCCTCGAATGGTCACCATTCCTTCTTCGAGGCAGCGAGGCTGACGGAAGGCGCGAAGAATCACGCCCACGCTTCTCGCCGATGTTTTTCCCTTTGGCAGCAGGCTGAGATCGTCCTGGCATCAAGCTTGGCAAAGCGACCAGATGCCTTGGAATGCCGAAGAAGATCAAACCGGTCCATTGCCAAAGCACATTGCCGCTTTGCGGAATAGGGTCGAGCCGCCTGGCGGTGAGGGGCGTAGATGTTCATCCTCTTGAACCCGGCTGGCGACAGGATGCACGGGACGCGGCACGTCGCCCCGGCCGAGAACCGGCCCCGAGGCCCGGCCACACAAGCGCACCTCACCTTGCATCCCTGCAAGACACACGGTGCCCTTGAAGCGGTCCGTAAAACTGCCCGTGCCCATCATGGCCGCCTTGCCTCGAAGTCGGCGGAAAAGGCGGCCATGAAACAGGGGACCATCCAGTCCGAACGGGACGCTACATCGCGGGCATGACCGCGATGTCGGTCAGGTCGCCGGTGATGCCCTGCAGCCTGCCGACCTCGGTTGCGGCACCTGTTTCCAGATCGATCGTATAGATCGTACCCCCCGCGACCAGCCATGCGGTGTTGATGCCGTCTTCGGCAGTCTGAATGTCGAAGGCGGGGGTCGTGTCGTCCATGGCGATGCCCAGCTTGCCCACGGCCGCCAGCGTTCCGTCATTGGGAGAGGTTTGGCGGATAAGAGCGCCGATGGTGGTGTCGATGTCATACATCGCCGTTTCCTCGGGCTTGCCGAAGCTGTTGGTATAGGCTGCCGCCGCGATCATCGGCATCTCGCCCGCGTGCATGTCGCCTTCCTCGAAGGCCAGGCTGCCGTCCACCGTGACTTCGCCCGTCTCGACATTGACGCGGTGGTTTGTCGTGCCAGTCATCAGCCGCAGCCGGTCGGCCATCGGATTGAAGTCAACGATCACCGGCATCTCGGAGGCGGGCAGGGGCATGTTCATGGTTGAAAGCTCGGTCGCGGCGCCGGTTGTCGCGTCCAGGGTGACGATCCGGTTGTCGCTGGTCACGCCCACCAGAGTGCCATTGCCGGGACGATAGTCGATCCCGACCAGCATCTCGACGCCCGTGATGGGCATCGTCGATACCTGGGCCGGGGTTTCGCTATCGAACATGGCAAGCGTGGTGCCATCGACAAGGCCAATCACGGGGGCAGCGGCGGCGATGCTGGCGGTGACGCCAAGCGCCAGGGTGGCGGCAAGTGCGGTGCAAGATACAGTCATGTCTCGATCCTTTCGGTTTGCAGGCGACCTGGGCCACCCGTTCCTTCAAGACACGGCAAGGCGCGCCTCTGGATGCAGCGGGCGGATTATTTTTTCGGACCGCATCCGGCGGCGCGGTCGATGTGTCGGGGTGACATGGAAACCGCATCGCGACGGCTGGACCACCCGCGCCCTGGCGTGCAACCCTGTCTCGCGACAAGGGGAGGCACACGCATGATCGCACCCGCCGCTGCGGCATCGGAAGATCTGGCCGACGCGCTGCAGCGCTGCGCCGCAGGGGACCAGCAGGCCCTGCGCCAGATCCTCGATGCCGAAGGTGGACGGCTGCTGGGTGTGGCGCATCGGATGCTGCAGCGGCGCGATCTGGCCGAGGAGGCGGTGCAGGACTGCATGGTCCAGATCTGGCGCAAGGCACATCAGTTCCGGGCAGGCGACGGGTCGGCCCGAGGCTGGATTTTCGCGATCCTGCGCAATCGGTGCCTGAACGTCCTGCGCGACGGCAGGCGTCTGGAAAGCCTTGCTCCGACCGACCTGACCGCAATGCAGGACGCGCGCCTGCAGGCGGCGGGCGCGGGACTGGATGCGCTTGGCGACCAGGTCGCGCTGAAGGACTGCCTGCATGGCCTGGAACCGGCATCTCGGCGTGCTATCCTGCTGGCCTATGTCGGCGGTTTCACCCATGGCGAGATCGCGGCGATCCAGTCGGTGCCGCTTGGCACCGCGAAGTCATGGATACGCCGGGGTCTGGACCTGCTGCGGAGGTGCCTGTCATGACGCAAGATACCCTGGACGCCCGCGCCGACGCCTTTGTTCTGGGTTTGCTGGACGATGCCCAAGAGGCCGAGGCCGAGGCTGCCCTGATTGCAGACGCGACCTGGGCCGCGGCTGTCGCGCGGGCGCGCGACAGGCTGTTGCCGTTGGACATGACGGCCGAAGAGCATCCTGGCGCGGAAGCCCTGTGGGAAGGGATCCGCGCACGCCTGGCTGCGTCCCAGCCGATCCCGCTGCCGGCGCCCAACCCGGTTCCGACAGCCGCCAACAGTCCCCGGCGCCCCGGCCGGATGCTTCCTTCGGGCATCGCCGCTGCCATCGGCATTCTGGCGGGCGCGGTTCTGGGCGGATCCTGGTTCGCGCCCGAGCCGGTGGTGATCGCCGTGCTTCTGGACAATGCCGGCGCCCCCACGGCCGTGGTCGAGGATTACGGCGGTGCCGATGCCCGCATCCGCTTCGTCAACGGCGTCGAGGTTCCGCAGGACCGGCAGATGCAGGTTTGGACGCTGCCTTCCGCAGAGATGGGACCGATTTCCCTGGGCCTGCTGACCGGTACCGGCACGGCTGACCTGGACGCCCCCCGCTTGCCGGAACCCGCCGATGGCCAGCTTTACGAGATTACGCTGGAACCGCGTGGCGGCTCGCCCACGGGGCGGCCCACCGGCGCGATCCTCGCCAAGGGGCTGGCGGCCCGGCAGGAGGGCATCTAGCCGCGCTTGAAGGCCCACCGTCCCGGCCCTGTCCCGCAGCATCGTGTGGTTGGGCAGGAGCATCGCGCGACCCATCCTCGGGTATCCCCCAGCTTGTGATTTGAACCGGACCGCTGAACCTCGGGGGGAAGTGCCACGGTTGATGGCAGGCGCGCGGCAGCAGGGCCAACTCGGCCGTTTGAACTCCTAGGCCGGCAAACCTCCCGTACCTTCATCGCAGAACAGCGCCTGTTGGAGCCACCGGCGAAAGCTCCGCATGCCTGCGGTCTCTGGTCGGGACTGAAGCCGCGTCAACCAGTAGCTTCCCATGGCAACCGAATGATCGAAGGGCCGAACAAGCCGTCCTGTCCTTTCCCAGTGGGTGAGCAGTGCGGCGGGAAGAAGGGCGACGCCGCGCCCCTGTGACGCCATGTCGGCCAATGCGACCGAACTGTCGAGGATCGGTCCGCGCAACGGCGGGCAGATCAGTCCCAGGCCCGCGAACCACCCTTCCCATTCGCCTGCCCGATAGGACCGCAGCAGGCGGTGTTTGTTCAGATCCTGTGGAGAAATGACGGAGAGAGCAAGAGATGGCGCGCACATCGGGGTCAAGGGGGCGTCCATGATCCGCCAGGCGTCCAGGCCGTGCCAGGATCCGTCACCAAAGCGGATCGCCAGATCAAGACCTTCAGCCGGGATACTGACGCGATTGTTGTTGGTGAACACCCGCAAGTCGACTTCCGGGTGGGCTGCCTCGAAGTCCGCCAGCCGCGGAATGAGCCAGCCTGTCGCAAAGGTCCCCACCACGCCCACATGCAGAGCTTCGTGATAGCGCCCTCCCGAGAAGCGGTCGAGCGTGTTGCCGATCGCATCCAGGGATCTTGTCAGCACAGGCGCAAGGGCGGCACCTTCCTCGGTCAGGACCAGGCCTCTCGGCACCCTCCGGAACAGCGCGACGCCAAGGCGATCCTCAAGATTGCGGATCTGATGGCTGAGAGCCGCCTGGGTGACGCAAAGTTCCACCGCCGCCTTGGACAGCGTCAGGTGGCGGGCAGCCGCCTCGAAGGCCCGAAGGGCGTTAAGGGGGATGTTCGGTCGATCCATGGCCGGGCCTATTAGTTTTCGTCACCTCTACCGCAAGAAACGATCATTTGAAGCCAGATGCCAGGTCGCCTTACCTCCATCCAGTAAGTTTTCCTCATGGTTCGGACGCGGCCCTGTCCGCCCCGCCAAACGCAAGGCAAAGATGATGATCATTGTTCGACTTCTCGGCTTCGCAACCGCGATGCTCGCCGCTTCGGCCCATGCCCAGGACCTGACCCGGCAGGACTTCCAGGCGATCAGCGAAAGTGTCTTCCGGCCGGTCATCGAGGAGTTTGACATTCCAGGTATCGCAGTCGGCGTCACGCTGGAGGGGCGGCATTACGTCTTTACCGACGGCATGGCCGATCGCGCGGCGTCTCGTCCCATAGGGCCCGATACCATTTTCGAGCTTGGATCGAACAGCAAGCTGTTCAACGTGGCGCTTGCCGCCCTGGCGGAAGAAAAGGGTCTTCTGTCATTGCAGGACCCTGTTTCGGCAGGGCTTCCCGTGCTTGCTGGCACGGCTTTCGACGGGATCTCGCTTTACGATCTGGCCGCCCATGCCACCGGCGGCCTGCCTTTGCAGGTCCCGGATGATATCGCCGATCATCAGGCGCTGATGACCTATCTTGCCGCCTGGAAGCCCGAAGGAGACACCAAATCCCTCCGTTCCTATTCGAACGTCAGCATCGGCCTGCTTGGCGTGATCACGGCCGAACGGTTCGGAAAGTCCTATGAAGATGCCATCAACGAGGATTTGCTGCCTGCGCTTGGCCTGAACAGCACCTTTGTCACGGTGCCGAAGGCGGCGATGGGACATTATGCCTTCGGATACGCGCGGACCGACGACAGCCCGGTCCGGGTAAGCCCCGGCATGCTGGATTCCGAAGCCTATGGCATCAAATCCACGGTCACAGACATGATCCGCTTTCTCGATGCCCACCTTGGCAATCTCGCCCTTGATGACGCGATGACGGCGGCACTGGCCAAGACCCGGATGTCAGAGTTCGATACCGCCCACTATGCCCAGGCCATGGTCTGGGAGGGCTATCCGTGGCCGGTGGATGCTTCCGAACTCGCGGCCGGCAACTCGGCTGACATGGCGATGACGCCGCAGCCGATGACACGACGGGCAGCGATAGCCCTGGACGGCAAGGTCCTTCTCAACAAGACCGGCGCGACCAACGGGTTCGGCTCCTATGTCGCGATGATCCCTTCCGAGCAGATCGGCGTGGTGGTGCTGGCGAACCGGAACTATCCCAACCCTGTCAGGGCCGAGGCCACGCGCAAACTGATCCACCTGCTTCTGGAGGAGGGCGCGGAATAGTCATCAAGGTGGGCGCATCGAATTGGCTCTTTCGTCCCGCATCACGGCCGCCTGGCGGCGCGGCGACAACCGGGCTGATGGGTGCCTGCGCCGAATGGCAGGGCTGCCTGCGAAAGTTTTTGCACCCCTTTTGGCGGGAAGCGGCCTGACAGCACTGCGCTGCGGCCTTCCGACCTGACATGCTCTTCAACGGTGTTCAGGCGGCCTCATGCAGCCGCGGCGCCTTGCCGCAGGTCCTTGGGCGCGATGGCCGCCCGCGTCTTTCGGGACAGCCAGTCGATGGCCACCGTCGCCAGCATCGTCACGATCAGCAGCACGACCGCCCGGTCGATGCGGATTTCCTGGATCGCGCGGTCGACGTAGAAGCCCAGGGTCGGGATGCCCAGCAGGCCGATGATCGCGGATTCGCGAACGATGATCTCCCACCGATAAAGGCACAGCGCCAGGAACGAGCCATAGATGCGCGGCAGCAGCTCATAGGCGTAAAGCACGATCCCGCGAGAGGCGTCGGGCCGCAGGTTCTGGTGGAGATGCGCCGATTGCCGGCCCAGCAGATGGGCGATGATCGCGCCATTATGCAGCCCCAGCGCCAGCACGGCAGGCAGCATCGAGGGGCCGAAGATCTGCAGGGCGATATAGGCCAGCATGTATTCGGGGGTCGAGCGGGCGATGACCAGCGCCACATGGCCGAGCGCCGCCCCCAGCCTTCCCGCGACCGGCGGAACGGTCAGCGGAAAGCCCAGCAGCGCGACAAGCCCGGCCAGCACCAGCGCCAGTTGCGCCACGATCAGCGTCGCCGCCAGCCCCGGCAGCGCCTGCCCGGCCAGCAGCGTCCACAGCCAGTCGCCGAAATGCGCCCATGTTCCCGGATCGCCGGGATCGCCGCTTCTCAGCGGCGCGGGCAGGATGTCGTGGGTCAGAAAGCGGGCCAGCGCGCCGGGGGCCATCGGCGGATTGGGCATGGCGGCCATGACAAGGATCGCGGCGGTCAGGTAGACCGGCACCAGCGGCCGGCGCATCCACAGCCGCATCGTCCCGATCAGCACATAATAGATGATGAGCACGGCGGCGACCGCGCCATACATCCCCTGCTTGAAGAACGTGTCGAGCGAAAAGCCCAGCGTCGGCAGGCCCACGAAGCCCAGGACCGCGCTGGACCGCAGCCCGCATTCCAGCCGGTAGAGCAGGTAGGTCCGGAATTCGCGCCGCGCCAGCGGCAGGCGGGCGAAGAAATGGACCGAGATCAGGTCGGCGCGCGGCGGCATGGCGGCGGCGGGCCGGGGGTCGCCCTCGTCCAGATACTCGGCAAGGACCTTGGCGAAGATGCCCGCATAGGGGATCGCGATGGCCAGGATCCCCGTCGTTGCCGAAAGCCCCGTGATCTGCATCAACAGGATCGCCCAGAACAGTTCATGGATCGACCGAACGGCGATGCAGAAGTTCCGCACCGGCACGAAGCGGTAGAATGGTGCAAGCGCGAAGCCCGCCGAGGCCCCCAGCGCGACCCCGCACATGGCAAAGGTCACGGTCAGCACGGCCGCCCAGCCAAGCGCCTCGATCGACGAGAAGTCCGGCGAGAGAAGCCCCGACGCCATCCGCTGCAACTCGGCCCAGGGGTCGTGCCCGCCCAGCCGGAAGTCCGCGAAGGGCAGCAGCATCGCCGCCAGCACGACGAAGACAAGCGCCGTGCCGACCCGGCCCAGCCGCCGCCGGCGTTCAGGCACGGTAGAGGTCATGGATGTCACCGTCCGAAACGTCGGCCGTCGGCCGGTCGAAGAATATCCGGCCCGCGCGGATACCGACAAGGCGGGTGGCGATCCGCCGCGCCAGAGCCACGTCGTGCAGGGCCAGAAGAATCGTCCCGAACCGCCGCCCCAACTCGTCGATCAGGGCGGCCGCGTGACGTTCATCCACCGCCGACACCGGCTCGTCGCCGATCAGCACGCGGCCGCCGCGATGGATGGCGCGGGCCAGTGCCGTCCGCTGCTTCTGACCGCCCGACAGGGTCTCGACGGTCGCGCGCGCAAAGCCGTCCAGCCCCACCGTTTCCAGCACCGGCGCGATGGCGCGGCGCTCGGCCCGGAAGGGCCAGACGAGGTTGGCAAGGTTGTAGGCCGCCCCATGCGCGTCGAGCCGGCCCATATAGACGTTGTGAAAGACCGACAGTTGCGGAACCAGCCCGTGTTCCTGCGGGATCAGCGCGATGTCGGGGAAGCTTTCGGCCATGCGGGCATAGGCGGCGTTGAGCAGCGTGCTCTTGCCTGCGCCGCTGCGGCCAAGCAGGACGACCCGTTCCCCCGGACGCAGGGTGAAGTCCACGTCCGAAAGAACCGTGGTGCGTCCATAGGACAGCGCCTCTCCGCTGAAGTTCAGCATGGGCGCTTCAGTCCAGGATGCCCAGCGCCCGCCCCGTTTCCTCGATCGGCGCATAGTCGTCGTTGGTGGCCTCGACGAACCCCTCGCGCGGGAACGAGGCGAGAAGCTCGGGGTCGTCCATGCCGATCAGCGCCTGCTTCACCTTCTCGGTGAAGCCCGCGCCGAAGCGTTCGTCGGCATCGCCCCGGATGGTCCAGTTATAGTCGGGATAGGGCGGCGTCTTCCAGATGACGCGGGTGGTCGCAACCTCGGGGGCGCCTTCGGCCACCGCCGTGTCATAGACGGTATAGTTCAGCGCGCCCACCTGATAGGCGCCGGTCGAGACGAGCCGCAGCGTCTGCCCGTGATCGCCCGAGAAGCCCACCTGCGAGAAGAATTCCTCCGGCGCCTTGCCCGTTTCCTCGCGGATGTGGAACTCCGGCATCAGCCGGCCCGAGGTCGAGGTCTGGGCCCCGAATGTGAAGCTCATCCCTGCCGCGTCCAGGGGGAAATCCTCGGACGGCTCCAGCCCCGTGCTTTCATGGGCGATGAAGTAGGACACGAAGGCCCCGTCCTCGGTCCCCTGCGCCAGCGCCTGCGAGCCGGGCACCGCCAGCCGCGCCTGCACGCCCGAAAGGCCGCCGAACCAGGCCAGCTGGATCTGGTCGTTGCGGAAGGCCGTGACCGAAGCGGCATAGCTTTTCACTGGCACATATTGCACGTCCACGCCAAGTTCCTCCGACAGATATTCGGCGACCTTGCCGAACCTCTCCATCAGGCGGGTCTCGTCGTCGTCCGGGATGGCCGAGAAATAGAGGGTCGGGGTCTGGGCGCTTGCCGCAATGCCGCCGAGCACAAGGCCGAGGGCTGCGACCGCGCCGCCGATCAGGCGATGCATGTCGATTCTCCGTGATAAAACTGGGCCTGCACCTGAACGGCGCCGACAGCCGCTTTCGGCCGTCCGCAGGTTCGACCGCCATACGTCGTCAGACGTGAGCGCCCACGGCGCATCGAGGGTCTATTCCAGAGCTTGGAGGGACGCTAGCCGCAGACGCTTGCAGAGGCAAGATTGCTGATCACCGGGCAGCGGGTCGGTTTGGGTTGGGGCGCCGACAGGGCCCGCAGGGACCGCACTTCCCCGGCAGATCCCCCGGACGCCTCGACCCGCCAGGATGTCCTCGATCTCCCCGGCCAATTCGGCAAGCCGTTCGGCCGGTTCAGCGGGCAAGTCCACCATCATGGCGCTGCGGACGCCCACGCTCTTGACGAAGATTGCGGGGCGGAACTTCAATGCCCGGATCTCCCTTCTACGCCTGCCCGATCAACAGCATGACCACCGGTATCGTCACGATGCTGGCGGCGGTCGATATCAGGATCGCGGCCGATACGCGCTGCTGGGCCACGCCGAAATACTGCGCCAGGATATAGACATTGCCCGCCACGGGCAGGGCGGCTGCGGCCACCATGACGCCCGCCGCCACCGGCTCGACCCGCAAGGCCCAGGCTGCCAGCCCGACGGCCAGCGGATGCAGCACCAGCTTGGCCGCGCTCAGCCAGCCAGAGGCCGCAAGCCTGCCGATCCGGCGCCCGGCCAGGCTGGCACCGATGGCGAACAGCGCCCCCGGTGTCGCGGCCGCCCCCAGCATCACCAGGAACTCGTCCAGGGGACCGGGCAGGGGCAGCCGCATCTGCGCCCAGGCCAGCCCCGCCACCATCGACAGGATCATCGGATTGGCGACGATGCCGCGCAGGATCGGCACGACCGTCGCCAGGCGAAGCCCGCCGCTGCGGCCCGCATGGATGATCAGGGTGATCAGCGTGGAAAAGACCAGCATGTCGATGGTCAGCACCATCAGCACCGGCCCGACGGCCTGTTCGCCCAGCAGCACCACAAGCATCGGCACGCCCAGAAAGCCCGTGTTGCCGATCATGCAGCACTGCGCCTCCATCGCCGCCTCGGCCACGGGCAGGCCGCGCGCCCGCGCCGCGGCCATGCCGATCACCCAGACGGCCAGCGATCCCCCAAGATAGGCCAGGACGAACCGCCCGTCGAACAGCGCCGCCAGATCCAGCCCTGCCGCAAACCGGAACAGCATGGCCGACAACGCGAAATAGAAGACGAACTTCGTCAGCCATGCCGCGCCTTCCTGCGGAAAGAACCGCGTCCGCGCGGCCAGCCAGCCCAGGCCGATCAGCCCGAAGAAGGGCAGGGTTTTCAGAAAGACCGCCAGCATCCCATCTTCTGTGTCTAAATATCCTCGGGGGGTAAGGCCGCCATGGCGGCCGAGGGGGCGGAAGGCCCCCTTTCGACGGTGAATTCATGGACACCGCCGCCGATGTCGCGCTGCGCCACCAGCCGATGCCCGGCGCCGTCGCAGAAATGCGGCACATCGACCAGGGCCATGGCATCGCTCGCCCACAGCCGCACCCGCGCGCCTGCCGGCTGGTCCAGCAGGACCTTGCGCAGCCGCAGGACCGGCAGCGGGCACAGCAGCCCGCGCGCGTCGATGACCGGGGCCTGGGTCACTGCACGCCCGTGACCTGGTCCAGGCACCATTCGATCAGGCCCCCCGGCGGGACAGGCTCTCCCATGCCGTCGCAGAATTCCGCAAAGGCCGCGCGCTGTTCGGCGGGCACATGCAGCAGGACCGGCACGTCCTGGGCAATGGCCTGGGCGATCACGCTGCGAAAGCCGCGGCCAATCGCCTCTTGCCGGCCGAACTTCGGCACGATCAGCAGTTCCGCCCCGGCAAGCCTTGCTGAGACCCGCGCCGCCGCCATCTCCAGGGCGCCGGGATCCAGGCGGCAGCCGCTGGAGCCCGTGCCCAGCGACTGGGAAATGCGGATCGGCATGTCTTCCTCGCCCAGGACCAGCACGTCCATGTCGCAGGCGCAATCCGCGCCGCGGTCGGTGTTCTGCTGAATGGCGCCCGCCAGCCGCAATCCCGCATCCGCCAGGCCGGAACACAGCCGCGCCAGGATGCGGTCGGCCTCTCCCGGCGGGGCGTCGTCGTCCAGGCTGAACCATCCCAGCATCGGTCTCATACTCCGCTGTCCAGGGCGAATTTCATCAACCCGTTGATGCCATCCACGCCCAGCTTCTTCTTCAGGGCCGAGGATGTGTTCGCCGCCGTCTTGTAGCTGACATCCAGTTCGTCGGCGATGGCCTGAAGGCCAAGACCCCGGCCGATCAGCGCCAGCACCTGCCTTTCGCGGTCCGACAGCGCCCCCAGCGGATCGGCCGAAGCCCCCGCCCGCAGCGTCGCCAGGGCCATCGCGTGCTTGGGCGACAGAAAGAATTCGCCCGCTTCCAGCACCCGCACCGCCTCGCGGAAATCGGCGGGGGGCGCGTTCTTCGACAGGAATCCCTGCGCGCCCGCCTGCAGGGCGCGGGCGGCAAAGCCGGTCTGGTCGTTCATCGAAAAGATCAGGATGCGCGCGTCGGGGGCGACATTTCGCAGCGGCGCCACCAGGTCAAGGCCGCCCGCGCCCGGCAGGCTGATGTCCAGCACGATCAGGTCCGGCGCCTCGCCCGATGCCAGTTGCGCCAGCGCATCCTCGCCCGACATGGCCTGGCCGATCCGCTCGTATCCCAGGTCGCGCAGCAGGCGGTTGGCGCCCAGATGGGTGATCGGGTGATCGTCGATGACAAGCGCGGATTTCATCTGTGGCCTTCATTCGGACTGCTGCAAGGGCAGGCTGGCGCTGATGGTGGTCCCCCCCGCCCCCGAGGACAAGGACAAATCGCCGCCCAGCAAGGTGATGCGTTCGCGCATCCCGGTCAAGCCGGTGCCTTCGCGCGTGCCGGGCGCCATGCCTTGCCCGTCGTCCGACAGTTCGATCCGCCAATGGGCGGGATCGGTCCACAACCGCACCGTCACGCGCGACGCCCCCGCATGGCGCAGCGCGTTCGTCGTGCCCTCCTGCACGATGCGGAACAGGGTCAGGGCGGTCGCCTCGTCGGGTTCGGCCAGGCCGGGTGCCAGATCCAGGTCGATGTCGAGGTCCGGGAAACGCCGCCCCAGATCGGACAGGTAATCCGACAGCACCGCCGCCAGCGGCAATTGCCCGATGGCGGCGGGGCGCAGATCGCCCAGCAGGGCGCGGTTCACGCGGGCGATCTCCTCGGCGATCTGGGAAATGGCGGCCGCATGGCCGGCAATGGCGGGGGTCGGGGCGGCCTCGTGCAGGGCATCGGCCTCGACCCGCAGGCCGAACAGGCAGGGCCCCATCTCGTCATGCAGGTCGCGGGCTATGGCCTTGCGCTCCTCGTCGCCGCGGGTGACGACGCGGCGTTGCAGCCGCGCGCGGTCCGCCTGGGCCCGTTGCAACGCCTGGGCCAGGTCGTCCACGCCTGCGGCGATGGGTGCCAGGTCGCGCTGCGCCACCGGTCCCACGCGCGCCGACAGATCGCCCCGGCGCAAATCGGCCAGCCGCCGGGCGATGTCGGCGACGGGCCGCAGCGCCTGCCGGGTCGCCAGCAGGATCAGGATGCCCTGGACGACCGAGGCAAGCGCGGCCAGCCCCAGGAAGGCCGACAGGTTGCGCCAGGCCAGGGCGATCTCCTCGGCCGGGTCGCTGGCGATGAAGACATAGCCGCGCGGGCGGCCCTGGATCACCACCGGCAAGCGGGTTTCCAGCAGGTCCGGGGCCACAAGCCGGGCGAACCAGGCGGGTGCCTGGGCATGGGCGGCCGAAGGCGCCAGCGCCCGGCGCACCACGCCGTCCATGACATCGACCGTGCCCAGGGTCACATGGCGCGGCACCACCAGCCGTTCGGGCAGAAGCTGCATGATGCGGTCGGGCGGCACGGCCCCGTGCATGGTGCCGACGGTGGCCAGCACCAGGGCACGGGCGGTGTCCACGGCCAGCCGGGTTTCCGAGACGATGTCGCGGCGCGCGCCTTCCAGGCTGGCCACGGCCAGGGCCGCGAACAGCGCGGCCTGCATCGCCAGGATCACCAGAAGAATGCGCTGAGTCAGGGAAAGCCGGTTCATGGCGCGCAGATTGGCCGACCGGCCGGGTCGCGTAAATGGAAAGATGGCGGCTTTTCGTGCCGCCCCGCGCGGCATAGAAGGGCGCCATGACAGATTATGACGCCCTTTCCGCCCGCATCCGCGCCCTGGCTCATGGCGAGACAGACGAGGTCGCATTGATGGCGACGCTTGCCTGCGAAATCCACCATTCGGACGACCGCTTCGACTGGACCGGCTTTTACCGCGTGGTGGCGCCCGAATTGCTGAAGATCGGCCCCTATCAGGGCGGCCACGGCTGCCTGGTGATCCCGTTCTCGCGCGGGGTCTGCGGGGCTGCGGCGCGCACGCGGCAGATCCAGCTTGTCCCCGACGTGGACGCATTTCCCGGCCATATCGCCTGCGCCAGTTCCACCCGGTCGGAAATCGTCCTGCCGGTTTTTGGCAACGGTGGCCGCCTGATTGGCGTTCTGGACATCGACAGCGACCAGCCGGACGCCTTCACCGACGAAGACGCGACCCGCCTGGCCGCCATTCTGGAGGAGGTTTTCGGCCATGTCTGACTTCACCGGGCGCTGCCTGTGCGGTGCCGTCACCTTCAGCGGCACCTGGGGCGGCGATCCGCTGCGGGCCTGCCATTGCAGCCAGTGCCGCCGCTGGTCGGGTCATGTCTGGGCCGCCGCAGGGACCGAGGGCCTGACGCTGGACGGGCCGGTCAAATGGTTCCGGTCCTCGGACCAGGCCGAGCGGGGCTTCTGCCCGGAATGCGGCAGCAGCCTGTTCTGGCGCCGCCTGGACGGCAGCGGGGTCGAGGTCGCGCCGGGCGCCGTGGACAACCCGACGGGGCAGCGGTTGCAGGGTCATATCTTCGTGGCCGACAAGGGCGATTACTATGACATCGCGGACCGCCTGCCCCAGGAACAGCAGGGATGATCTGGGACACCGTCGCCGCCATCCCCCTGGCGCAGCTGACCGCCTTCGTCGCGGGCGGGCTGATGCTGAACGTCGCGCCCGGCCAGGACGTGTTCTTCGCCAGCGCCTGCGGCATCCAGGGCGGGCCGCGCGCGGGCGCGCTTGCGGGCTTCGGGGTCGGTTTGGGCGTGCTGATGCATGTGACGCTGGCGACCGTGGGCCTGGGCGCCATCGTCGCCGCCCATCCCGGCGCGTTGCTGGCCGTGAAATACGCGGGCGCGGCCTATCTGCTGTGGCTGGCGTGGAAAAGCTGGCGGGCCGGTCCCGCCGATCCGTCGGCGCGCGGCAGCGTCAGGCCCTGGAACATCATCCGGCGCGGCTTCCTGTCCAATGCCCTGAACCCCAAGCCCGTGCTGTTCCTGCTGGCCTTCCTGCCGCAGTTCACCAACCCGGCCTGGGGTCCGGTCTGGCAGCAGATCCTGGGCCTGGGGCTGATCTTCGCCTTCACCGGCACGCTGGTCACGATGGGCTACGGCATCGTCGCGGGCTATGCGGGCCATGCGATCGGGCGGCGCCTGGGCCTGATCAACAAGATCGCCGCCGTGATGTTCGCGGGCCTGGCCATCCGGCTGGTCACGAAGTGACCGCCTTCACCTATGCCCCGCCGCCCGATGCGCCCCAGGTGATCCATGCCGATCACGAGATCCTGGTGGTGGGCAAGCCTGCGGGCCTTCTGTCCGTCCCCGGCCGGGGCGAGGGCAAGGAGGATTGCCTGATCAACCGCCTGCGCGGGGCGTTCCCGACCGTGCTGCTGGTGCATCGGCTGGACCAGGACACCTCGGGCGTGATGGTCTTCGGCCTGACCCCCCATGCGCAACGCACCCTGGCCAAGCAGTTCGAGGAACGCAAGGTCAAGAAAACCTATGTCGCGCGCCTGTCCGGGCGGCTGGAGCCGAAGACCGGCACCGTCGATCTGCCGCTGATCGTGGACTGGCCGAACCGCCCGCGCCAGAAGGTCGATCACGACCAGGGACGGCCCGCGCTGACCGAATGGCGGGTGATCCGCGCGAGCGATGCCGAAACCCGCGTCCGGCTGTTCCCGCTGACCGGGCGCAGTCACCAGTTGCGCGTCCACATGGCCGAAACCGGCCACCCGATCCTGGGCGATCCGCTTTACGCGACGGGTGCGGCGGCCGATCATCCGCGCCTGATGCTGCACGCCGAAAGCCTGCGCCTGCGCCATCCCGACAGCGGCGTGCAGGTCAGCTTCAGCCAGCCCGCGCCCTTCTAGGCCCCGATCACCTGTTCGGCCACCTGTTCGGACCGCAGCATGTCTTCCAGCGTCAGCGATTCGATCAGGATCAGATAGGACCAGAAGATCTCGGCGAAGACCTTGCGGATGCGGCAGGACGCCTCGTCCCGGCAATCCTCGCAGCGCTGATAGGCGCGGCGTGACAGGCAGGGCAGGGGGGCGATCGGCCCGTCGATCAGCCGCAGCAGTTCCGAAATGGAAATGTCGCTGGGCCGCTTGATCAGAAGATAACCGCCCGACCGCCCGCGGATGGAGCTGACCATGCCCGCATTGCGCAGTTCCAGCAGGATCTGTTCCAGGAACCGCTTGGGCGTGTCGGACCTGCGGGCGATCTTTTCGATGGTCAAGGCCTCGGGCGCGGGCTGGGCGGCCTCGTCCCCCAGAACCAGCATCGCCTTCAAGGCGTATTTCATCTTCTGCGTGATCATGGCCCACACTAGGGCGAAGAAATACCCGTATCAAGGTCGAGATTTGCAGACGAGACGATCTCTCCATAATATACGATTAAGACGCTAGACATTTGCTGTTTTTATGGCACTCTGGCCGCAAAACTGCTTCCCCGAGGCCCGTATGACCAGCCTGGACCTGATCGACCGCAAGATCGTCGCCGCCCTGATGCAAGACGCGACGCAACCCATCGCCCAGATCGCAGATCGTGTGGGACTGTCGCAGACTCCCTGCTGGAAGCGGATCCAGAAGCTGGAATCGACGGGCGTTCTGACCCGGCGCGTGGCCTTGGCGGATCCGGCCAAGCTGGGCTTCGGCCTGACCGTCTTCGTGGGGATCGAGGCCGCCGACCACGGTGCCGCCTGGCGCGACGCCTTTCTGGCCGCGGTCGAGAAGTTCCCCGAGGTCATGGAAGCCTATCGCATGGCCGGAGAGATGGATTACCTGCTGCAGGTCGCGGTGTCCGACATGGCGGCCTATGACGATTTCTATCGCCGCCTGACCGATGCCGTGCCGATCAAGAACCTGACCTCGCATTTCGCGATGGAGCGATTGCGCCATACCACCGCCTATCCCGTCAACACCCGCGACCGCTAGATCCTTGTTCTCTTTGGCGGGCGATCTTTGGGAACTAAATCACGACAAACTATGTAGAGTTATTGTGGATAGACGGAAGGAATCGCACCATGTCCAAGACCATGATCGTTCCCGGCCTTGACGGATCGCCCAATCCACACTGGCAGGACTGGTGGGCGCGCACCGATCCCAATGCAATGATCGTCGATCTGCCCGATCCCCGCCGCCCCGTGCGCGAGGCATGGGAGGCTGCCCTGGCGGTGATGATCCTGCGCCATCCCAACAGCATCCTGGTCGGGCATTCGCTGGGTTCGGTGCTGATCGCGCAGATGCTGGCCCGCTGGTCGGGGCTGCGGGTGCGCGGCGCCATGCTGGTCGCCCCCGCCGACCCGCTGGCAGGGACCGATGGCTGCCGGCGCATCCGTCGTTTCGGCCCCTTGCCCGACATGGCCCTGGACGTGCCGACGGTGCTGGTGGCCAGCCGCAACGACCCCTGGATGGCCTTCGACCGCAGCCGCGACCTGGCCGAGGCGCTTGGCGCCGACCTGATTGACCTGGGCCATGCGGGCCATGTCAACGTGGCCTCCGGTTTCGGTCCCTGGCCCGGCGGCAAGGTGATCCGCGACCGCCTGCTGGACCAGACCGAACGCCCTTCGGTCCTGCGCCGGTGGCTTGGCCAGGCAGCCGCTGTCAGGCCGCGTCTGACGGGGGCGTGACGATGCCCGGCCGCAGCTTTCATCGCGGTGCCGGACCTGTTCCCGCCGAACCCCTGCCCGCTGAGCCTGTTCCCATCGTCGATTTCGGAGTTCCCGCGATGTTCGACATCCAGACCGAACTGCATCTGCGCCGCACGGGGCGCCCTCCACAGGGTGACGACAGCGGCACCATCCGGGCCATCCTGATCGTGGCGAACCTGTCGGCCCTGGCGCTGCTGGCCGCCGTGCTGATCTGACCTGAAGGGTGCCGCCATGATCCTGGATCCCATTCCGACCGCCCCCCTGGCACCGATGGCGGATGGCGCCGGTCCCCATGTCGTCATCATCGGCGGCGGCGCCAGCGGCGTCCTGATGGCGGCCCATCTGCTGCGCGACCCGCAGGGCCAGGCCCGTGTCACGATCATCGAGGGCCGGAACATGCTGGGCTGCGGGGTCGCCTATTCCACCAGCGATCCCGACCATCTCCTGAACACCCGCGCCAGCAGCATGAGCGCCTTTCCCGACCAGCCGGACCATTTCCGCGACTGGCTGGCCACCCAGGGGATCGCCACAGGGCCGGACCAGGGCGACGGCTTCGTCAGCCGCTCCACCTATGGCGCCTATATGGCCAGCCTGACCCTGCCCTGGTCCCATGGCGACGGCCCGCGCCGGCTGCGCTGCCTGCGGGCGGTCTGCGTGGCCCTGGCCGAAGACGGCTGCGGCGTCGTCGCGCATCTGGCCGACGGGCGGGCGGTGCGGGCCGACCGGGCGGTCCTTGCCACCGGCCATGCGCTGCCCGAACCCGATCCCGAGGGGCTGATGCAGGGATCATGGGAACAGGGGCCGATGCCCGACCGCGACGACCGGGTGGTGATCGTGGGCTCGGGGTTGTCCATGGTGGACCAGGTTCTCAGCCTTCTGCGCTGCGGCCATCGGGGCGAGATCCTGGTGGTGTCGCGCCGCGCCCAGTTGCCGCGCGTCCATGCCGCCACCCGGCTCCTGTCCATCGACATCGGCGATGTGCCGCTGGGCGCGCCGGTCAGCCGGCTGATGGCCTGGCTGCGCGGCCTTGTCCGGCAGGCCGAGGCCGGGGGCGGCACCTGGCGCGATGCCCTGGACGGGCTGCGTCCGCATATCACCCCGATCTGGCAGGCCTTGCCCCAAGCCGAACGCGCCCGCTTCCTGCGCCATGCGGCGTCCTGGTGGGAAATCCATCGCCATCGCCTGCCCCCCGAAAGCGCCGCCCCGATCCGGGCCGCCATCAGGACCGGGCGGATGCGGTTGCTGGCGGCCAGCTTCCTGGGGGTGGAACGGGACGGCGAGGGGGCCTTGCGGGCGGTCATCCGTTGCCGGGGCGGGCGGACGCAGCAGCGCGTCAAATGCGCCCATGTCATCGACTGCCGGGGCATCCGGCGCGATCCGGAACAGAATGCCACGCCGGTCGTGGCCAGCCTTCTGGGTGCCGGCAAGGCGCGCGTCGACCCGTTGCGGCTGGGCCTGGACATCGGCCCCGACGCGGCGGTCATCGACGCCCAGGGCAGGCCGTCGGACCGGATCTTCGCCATCGGGCCGGTATCGCGCGCGGCCTTCTGGGAAATCACCGCGATCCCCGACATCCGCAACCAGGCTGCGGACCTGGCCCGCCGGATGGTCGCGCAGCCGGTGCCCTAGGCCTGTTCCAGAAAGCCGCGCAGGGTCTTCAGCTTGGCCGCGATGACATCGACGATGCTGCTTTCGGACATCGCGTCGTCATTGGCCCAGATGCGGAACGTGTCCGCCAGCGCATGAGAGATCGCCTGCGCCAGCAGTTCGGCGTCCGGGCGCGCGTCCTCTCCCAGGCGGGTGACGGCCAGGTCGGCGATCTGGTCGCCCAGCCGCTTCAGCGACCCATAGAAGATCGGCAGCAGTTCCGGCGACTGGTCCAAAAGCCGGTTGATCAGCTGCGACATGCCCCGGTCCAGGTCGGCATGGCACAACAGATGCCGCAGCGCCTTCAGCAGATCGCCCAGCAACAGGCCCGAGGATGCCCGGAACCAGGCCACGGTGTCGTCGTCGAAGCTGGGCGCCGTGCCGATGATCGCCGCGTCCTTGTTCAGGTAATAGTTGAAGAAGGTCCGCGGGCTGATCCCCGCCTCGGCCGCGATCTGCTCTGTCGTCACCGAATCATATCCCAGACGCAGCGCCAGCGTCAGCGCGGCGCGCTGAATGTCGCGCGATGTCTGGAGCCGCCTGCGGTCACGCAGCGTTGATCTTGGCGTCATGACGCACCCTCGGAATTCAGTTCAGGCAAATATTGCACAGTATGCATTATTGTGCAACAAGCCCCCTCAAGCATCGCCGTTCTGCCGGCCATCTCAATAGGAATCATCCGATGTCTCGTCTTCGCCCGGTGGTTGCCGCCGCATTTCTTGGTCTCTGGTTCCTGTCCCTGCCCGCCTTGGCGCAGCAGGAACAGATGCCCCCGCCGACGGTGGGCGTGGTCACGCTGCAGCCCCAATCGGTTCCGCGCATCCTGACCCTGCCCGGCCGGGCCGTGGCGGAATCCGAGGCCGCGATCCGCCCCCGCGTCACCGGCCTGGTGACGGAAATCCTTTACGAACCCGGCACCGCGCTCGAGATCGGCGCGCCGATGTTCCGCATCGACCCCACCACCTACGAGGCGAACCTCAAAAGCGCCCAGGCGCAGGTGACCTCGGCCCAGGCGGCGCTGACGCAGGCGCGCACCTCGTTCAGCCGGACGGAACGGCTGCTGGGATCGGGCACGACCCAGGCCCAGGTGGACGAATCCCGCGCGGCCCTGGAACAGGCCGAGGCCGCGCTGCAATCGGCCGAGGCCGCGCTGACCCTGGCGCAATCCGAACTGGACTGGACCACCGTGACCAGCCCGATCGCGGGCATGGCCAGCGTCGCGGCGGTGTCGGTGGGCGATCTGGTGACGGCGGGGCAGGCCGATCCGCTGGCGACGGTCACGCAACTGGATCCCATCGACGTGGACATGTACGAACCCTCGGCCCGGATGCTGGCCCTGCGCGACGACATCGGCGACGGGCGGTTGCAACTGAACGAGACATTGCAGGCCACGCTGACGCTGGAAACCGGCGAAACCTATGCCGCGACGGGCGAACTGGTCGCGCCGGGCTTCACCGTCTCGACCTCGACCGGGGCGGTGGACACGCGCTTTCGCTTCGACAACCCGCGGCGTCTGATCCTGCCCGGCATGTTCCTGCGCGGTCAGATCGACCTGGGCACGACCGAGGCCTTCCTGGTCACCCAGAATGCCGCCACCCGCAGCAAGATCGGCCAGTTGACGGCATGGGTCGTGCGCGACGGCAAGGCCACGCAGGTGGAACTGACCGACGACGGCACCTGGCAGAACCACTGGATCGTGACCGATGGCCTTGAACCCGGCGATACGCTGATCGTGGACAATTTCGCGGCGCTTTCCGAAGGCGCAACCGTGACCACCGTTCCCGTCACGCTGGACGAAAACGGCGTAGTGCGCGAACAGCCTGCCCCCGAGGCTGCGGCTGAAACCGCCCCTGCTGCCGAGTAACCGCGCATGGCCCGTTTCTTCATCCACCGCCCCGTCTTCGCCTGGGTCCTGGCCTTCGTGACCATGCTGGTCGGCGGCCTTGGCCTGCAAACCCTTGCGATCGAGCAATATCCCCAGATCGCCCCCACCACCGTCCGCATCAGCGCGACCTATACCGGCGCATCCGCCGAGATCGTCGAAAACTCGGTCACCACGGTGATCGAGGACGCGATGACGGGGATCGACGGGCTGATCTACATGACCTCGAACTCGACGCCGGGGTCGGCGTCGATCTCGCTCACCTTCGACGACACGGTCGATGCCGACATCGCGCAGGTCCAGGTGCAGAACAAGCTGCAGCTTGTCACCAGCCAGCTTCCCAACATCGTGCAGCAGCAGGGCGTGAACGTGTCGCGCTCGACCTCGTCGATCCTGCTGGTGGGCGCGCTGACCAGCACGGATGGCAGCCATTCCACCGTGGAACTGGGCGATCTGGTGTCCCAGATGATCGAGGATCCGGTCAAGCGGACGCCGGGCGTGGGGTCCATCGACACTTTCGGGTCGGGCTATGCCATGCGCGTCTGGCTGGATCCGATGAAGATGGCGCAATACCAGGTCACGCCCGCCGACGTGACGGCCGCCGTGTCCGAACAGAACACCAACGTCACCGTGGGCGACCTGGGCGCCGAACCCAGCGCCGAGGGCCAGCGCCTGACCCTGACCCTGTCGGCGCAGTCGCAGTTCTCATCCGTCGAGGAATTCGAGCGGATCCTGCTGCGCGTGGACCCGGACGGATCGACGGTCTTTCTGGGCGACGTGGCCCGGATCGAGATCGGCCAGGAAAGCTATGGCGCATCGGCCCGCTATAACGGCAACCCGGCGGCGGGCTTCGGCGTGAACCTGGCGACCGGCGCCAATGCCGTGGACACCGCCCATGCCGTGCGCGAGGTCATCGCGGGCATCGCGCCATCGCTGCCCCAGGGGGTCGAGGTGGTCTTTCCCTATGACACCGCGCCCTTCGTCGAAAAATCCATCCACCAGGTCTACAAGACCCTGGCCGAGGCCGTGGTGCTGGTCTTCCTGGTGATCCTGGCCTTCCTGCAAAGCTGGCGGGCGACCATCATTCCGGTGATCGCCATCCCGGTCGTGCTGCTGGGCACCTTCGGGGTGCTGGCGGCCGCGGGCTTTTCCATCAACACCCTGACCATGTTCGCCCTGGTCCTGGCCATCGGCCTTCTGGTCGATGACGCCATCGTCGTCGTCGAAAACGTCGAGCGCGTGATGGAGGAAGAGGGCCTCGGCCCCGTCGAGGCCACCGAGAAGAGCATGGGGGAAATCACCTCGGCCCTGGTCGGCATCGTCATGGTGCTGTCGGCGGTGTTCCTGCCCATGGCCTTCATGGGCGGCGCCACGGGGGTGATCTATCGTCAGTTCTCGCTGACGATCATCACGGCCATGGTGCTGTCCCTGGGCGTTGCCGTGATCCTGACGCCCGCCATGTGCGCAAGCCTTCTGAAGCCCCGCAAGCATGGCGAGGGGATCGCGCCCGCCCGCTGGTTCAACCGCAACCTGGACCGCGCCACCAACGGCTATGGCAATGCCGTGGCCCGGCTGGTGCGCCGTCCGTTCCGCATGCTGATCGTGCTGGTGGCGATCGGCTTCGGCGCCGCCGCGCTTTACGGCAAGCTGCCCGGATCCTTCCTGCCGGACGAGGATCAGGGCGTGATGATGGTGATGATCGAGACGCCCGAGGGTTCCACCACCGCCCAGACCCAGGCGCTTGTCGAACGGGTCGAGGAATACCTGAGCGTGCAGGAAGCCGAGACGGTGGAATCGACCTTCTCGGTCCTGGGCTTCAGCTTCGGGGGGGCGGGCCAGAACCAGGCCCTGCTGTTCGCCAAGCTGCGCGACTACGAGGAACGGCCCGGCCTTGACGTGGCGTCCCTGGTCACGCGTGCCAATGGCTATTTCTTCATGAACAACCGCGCGGGCCAGGCCTATTTCCTGCAACCGCCGGCGATCCCCGGCATGGGCGCGTCCTCGGGCTTCTCGATGTATCTCGTGGACCAGTCGGGCCGGGGACAAGAGGCGCTGACGGCCGCCGCCGACCAGCTTGTCGCGACCGCCCAGGAAGACGGCCGCGTCACCAACCTGCGCGGCAACGACGCCCCCTTCGAGACGTCCCTGCGCCTGGACATCGACCAGCAGAAGGCCGCGGCCTTCGGGCTGTCGATATCCGAGGTGAACGCGATGCTGTCGGTGATCTTCTCGGGGCGCGACGTGAACGACTTCGCCCTTGGGACGGAACTGCGCCCCGTGGTCGTCCAGGGCGAGGCCGAGGCCCGGTCCCAGCCGGAAGACATCGACCGCTGGTTCGCGCGCAACCGCGACGGCGACATGGTCAGCTTCGGCGCCTTCACGACCCGCGTCTGGGACCAGGAACCGCAGGCCCTTGCCCGCTACGGCGGCACCCGCGCGCTGGAACTGTCTGGTGCCGCGGCCCAGGGCCTGTCGTCCGGCGCGGCGATGGACGCGATGGAGGAGATGGTGGCCGACATGCCCGGCGGATACGGCACGGCCTGGACGGGCCTGTCCTATCAGGAACGGCTGTCGGGCAACCAGGCGCCGCTTCTGTTCGCGCTGTCGGCCTTGGTCGTGTTCCTGGCGCTTGCCGCGCTTTACGAAAGCTGGACCGTGCCCCTGGCGGTCATGATGACCGTGCCGGTGGGGATCCTGGGCGCGCTGGCCGCCGCGCTGTTCTTCGACCAGACGAACGACGTCTACTTCAAGGTGGGCCTGCTGACGACCATCGGCCTGGCGGCCCGGAACGCCATCCTGATCGTGGAATTCGCGCAATCGCTGGTGGCCCAGGGACGTCCGCTTCTGGAAGCCGCGACCGAGGCATCCAAGATGCGCCTGCGCCCGATCCTGATGACCACCTTCGCCTTCATGCTGGGCGTGCTGCCCCTGGCGATTGCCAGCGGCGCGGGGGCGGGGGCGCAGAACTCGATCGGGATCGGGGTTCTGGGCGGCATGGCGTCGTCTGCCGTGATCGGGATCTTCCTGGTGCCGGCCTTCTATGTGGCCGTGCTGAAGGCGGTCGAGCTTGTGACAAGAAGAAAGAGAAAACTCGCATGACGATTGGAATGCACCGCCGCGCGATGCTTGGTTCCGTCCTGGCGCTTGGGGCCTGCGCGGCGGTCGGCCCGGATCCGAACGCCCTGCCCACACCCGCCGTCCCCGCCGGTATCGACGAGGGCGAGGGGGCGGCCACGCCCCCGCAGGCGGCCTTCTGGTCGGGCTACAACGACGCCACCCTGAACCGCCTGATCGGGCAGGGCATGGGCCAAAGCTTCGACATCATGGCCGCCAACGAACGCATCCGCGCGGCCCAGGCCGATGTGCAGGCGGCCCAGCCCTGGGCGTCCCAGATCGGCGGCACGACCACGGCCGGGCGGGAACGCACGGGCGGCGACGGCATCGCCGCCGGCACCGCCAACACCGCCGCCCTGTCGGCCAGCTTCGTCTTCGACCTGTTCGGCGGCGCCCGCCGCGCCCGCGAAGGCGCGGCGGCGGGCCTGCAATCGGCCCAGGCCCAGGCGCAGACCGTCCGCCTGGCCTGGCTGGCCGAGGTGATCGCGGCCTATGCCGACGCGCGTTTCTTCCAGCAGGCTCTGGCCCTGACGCGCGAGACGATCCGCACGCGCGAAGGCACGCTGGACGTGACGCGCAACAGCCAGTCCTTGGGCATCGCCACCGAATATGACGTGGCCCAGACCGAGGCGCTGCTGCAAACGGCCCGCGCCGACCTGCCGAATTACGAGGCGCAGTTCAACGCCCAGATCTATCGCCTGTCCACGCTGCTGAACCTGCAGGCCGCTCCGCTGATGGGGCAGATGCGCGGCGGATCGGCCCAGTTGCGCACGCCGCCGGGGCCTGGCACCGGGGTTCCCGCCGACCTGCTGCGCTCGCGCCCCGACATCCGCGTGGCCCAGGCCGATTACGCGGCCGCGCTTGCGGCGGTGGGGGTGGCCACGGCCGACCTGCTGCCTGCGATTTCGCTGACCGGGCGGGTCACGGACCAGGGCGGGGCCACCGCCTGGGGTTTCGGTCCCGGCCTGTCGCTGCCGGTCCTGAACCAGGGCGCGTTGCAGGCCACCCGGTCCCGCCGCCTGTCCGAGGCCCGCCAGGCCGAGATTGCCTGGAAATCCGCCATCGCGGCGGCGGTCGAGGATGTGCAGACCGCCCAGTCGAACCTGCGCCGCTTCCGCCAGCGGGCCGCGACCCTGGACGGGGCTGCGGCGTCATACGACCGCGCCTATGCGCTGGCCCGCCAGAATTTCGAGGAAGGCGCCCTGGCACTGGTCGATCTGCTGGAGGCTGACCGGTCCCGCGCAAGCGCCCGCTTGGCTGCCGCACAGGCCCGCAATGCCGCGGCAAAGGAATGGGCGACGCTGCAGATCGCCACGGGGGCAGGATCGCGGTAAGGCATGGTGCGTGTGAACACGCACCCTACGCCGCCACGACCGTAGGGTGCGTGCTTGCACGCACCTTGCGCCCCATCAGACGATCCGCGTTACCAGCGGCGTCAGTCCCTCGATCTCGACGGTCACGACCTGGCCCCGCGTGACCGCACCGACCCCTGCCGGGGTTCCCGTGAAGATCAGGTCGCCTGGTTCCAGCCGCACGGATTGCGACAGGTGGGCGATAACGTCGGCCACCGGCCAGATCATTTGCGACAAATCCGACTCTTGGCGCAACGCGCCATCGACCGACAGCGCGATCCGCCCGTCGTTCAGCGCGCCGGTCTGGCCGACCGGATGCAGCAGCCCGCAGGCCGCCGACAGGTCGAAGCCCTTGGCCAGATCCCAGGGCCGCCCCGCCTTCTTCGCCGCCGCCTGCAAATCGCGCCGGGTGAAGTCATTGCCGGTGGCATAGCCCCAGATCAGTCCCTGCGCGTCGGTGGGGGCGATGTCCGTGCCGCCTGCGCCAAGGGCCACGACCAGTTCGGCCTCGAAATGCAGATCCCCGGTCTGCGGCGGATAGGGCAGGTCGGCATCCCCCGCCAGCAGCGTGTCGGCGGGCTTGGAAAAGAAGAAGGGCGGTTCGCGGTCCGGGTCGTGCCCCATCTCTCGCGCGTGGTCGGCATAGTTGCGCCCCACGCAATAGATGCGGCGGACGGGAAAGCGGCGGCTGTCGCCTGCCACGGGAAGGGACGGGATGGCGGCGGGCGGGATGACGAAATCGGACATGGAGGACAGGGGCCTTCGCTGGTTCGGCGGGCAGAGTGTTGCGCCGCCCCGTCCCCGTCAAGGCCAGCTTCGCCCCGAGGATGCCGGTTCCAGCACCACCACCGTCGGCCGGTCCGGCAGCCCGCGCAAGGACGCCAGGTATTCGCTGCCCCCCGGCCGCTGGATGGCGAACTGGCCCGACATGCCGGTCAGGAAGGTTTCCAGCCGGGCGGGGCCGAACCAATGCATGGGGATCACCACCGAACTGTTCAGCCGGCTGACCACCCGCATCATCGCCGCCTGCTCCATCGTATAGCTGCCGTCCACGGGGACCAGCAGCACGTCCACCCGGCCCAGGCGGGCGTAATCCTCGTCCGTGGGTTCGTGATGCAGGTGGCCCAGATGCGCGATGCAGAGGCCGCCCGCCTCGAAGACGAAGATGGAATTGCCGCTTTCCTCGACCGTGCCGAAGGACCGTATGTCGGTCGGCACGTTGCGGATCAGCGCGTCGTCCAGCGTCAGGTAATGGTCGGCGGCGACCCCGAACTGGTCCGACCAGCCGCGCAGCACATGGGGGATGCCCTCGACCCGGTCGGTCCAGTGGCTGGAATGGGCGCGGTTCATCGTCACCACGTCGGGGACCGGCGCGTTGGGATGCAGGTTGCCGTTGAAGTCGGTGACGATGTCCAGGCCCCCCGGCGTCTGGATCAGGAACATCGCATGTCCCAGAAAGGACAGCCTGACCGACCGTTCCGGCACAGGGTCGGACCAGGCGGCCTGCTGGATGCGTTCGGGTCCGCCGGCGATGGCGATGCAATGGCTGGGCCTGCGTTCCTGTCCCTGCGCGGCCAGCGGCAGAACGGCGATCACGGCGGCGGCAAGGGCAAGGCGCATGGTCGTCCCCTGGAAAGATCGCGGGAAGCGTAACCCGGAACGCCTCGAACCTCCGTCACAAGCGCGTGACAGGGGGCGGGCCGGGGCTTATCCATGGCGGCAGGATCGGCAGGATCGCCGGCAAAGAGGAGTTTCGCCATGTTCATCGCCATGAACCGTTTCACCGTCCCCGTCGAGAACGCCGCCGAGTTCGAGGCCATCTGGCTGTCGCGCGACAGCAAGCTGGACACCTTGCCGGGCTTTGTCGAATTCCACATGCTGAAGGGCCCCGAGGAGAATGGGCGGCGGCTTTATGCCTCGCACACGGTCTGGGAGTCCGAGGATCATTTCATCGGCTGGACCCGCAGCCAGCAGTTCCGCGACGCCCATGCGCGGGCGGGCGAGACGAAGAAGCTTTACGAAGGCGGTCCCCGCTTCGAAGGCTTCACCGCGATCCAGCATATCGGCCGGGCCGGCTGATCGCGAAACAGGGGAGGGGGGATATGACCAACACCATCTACGACCAGGGCCTTGACGCCTGCGCGGCCAATTTCGCGCAACTGACGCCGCTGGATTTCCTGGCCCGCACGGCGGCGATCCATCCCGACCGGCTGGCCCTGGTCCACGGCCCGATCCGCCGGACCTGGGCGGAAACCCAGGACCGCTGCCGCCGGCTGGCAAGCGCGCTGTCGGCGCGCGGGATCGGGCGCGGCGACACGGTGGCGGTGATCGCCCCCAACATCCCCGAGCTTTACGAGGCCCATTTCGGCATTCCCATGCTGGGCGCGGTGCTGAACGCGATCAACACCCGGCTGGACGCGGACACCGTGCGCTTCATCCTGCAGCATGGAGAGGCCAAGGCGCTGCTGGTGGACAGCGAATTCGCCCCCCTTGCGCAAGAGGCGCTGAAGGGGTGCGACATCAAGCTGGTCGTGGACATCCTGGATCCCACGATCACCCATGGCGATCCCATAGGCCACCTGGATTACGAGGCCCTGCTGGACGAAGGCGATCCCGCATTCGAATGGCGGCCGCCCGCCGACGAATGGGATGCGATTGCGCTGAACTATACCTCGGGGACGACGGGCAATCCCAAGGGTGTGGTCTATCACCACCGGGGGGCGGCGCTGAACGCGATCTCTCAGCTGCAGGACTGGGGGATGCCCGCGCATTCGGTCTATCTGTGGACGCTGCCGATGTTTCACTGCAACGGCTGGTGCTTTCCCTGGGCCATGGCCGCAAATGCCGGAACCTCGGTCTGCCTGCGCGCGGTTCGGGCCGAGCCGATCTTCGACCTGATCGCGGGCGAAGGCGTCACGCATTTCTGCGGCGCGCCCATCGTGCTGAACATGCTGGCGCAGAACGCGCATCTGAAACGCTTCGACCACCCGGTGAAGGTGATGACCGCCGGCGCATCGCCCCCCGCCGCGGTGATCCAGGCGATGGAGGACATGGGCGTCGAGGTCACCCATGTCTATGGCCTGACCGAGGTCTATGGCCCCTCGGTCGTCTGCGTCTGGAAGCCGGAATGGAACGAACTGCCGCCCGACCAACGCGCGCGGCTGAAGGCCCGGCAGGGGGTGCGCAACGCGGCCTTGGGCGGGCTGATGGTGGCCGATCCCCAGACGCTGGCCCCCGTCCCCCATGACGGGCAGACGCTGGGCGAGATCTTCATGCGCGGCAACAACGTGATGCGCGGCTACCTCAAGAACCCCGAGGCCACCGCCAAGGCCTTTCGCGGCGGCTGGTTCGCCACGGGCGACCTGGGCGTCATGCATCCCGACGGCTATGTGGAGATCAAGGACCGCAGCAAGGACATCATCATCTCGGGCGGGGAAAACATCTCCTCGGTGGAGATCGAGGACGTGCTGTATCGCCACCCGGCGGTGAACGAGGCGGCGGTGGTCGCACGTCCCGATGCCAAGTGGGGCGAAACTCCCTGCGCCTTCGTGGACCTGCGGCCGGGCAAGGACGCGTCCGAGGCCGATATCATCGCCTTCTGCCGCGACCACATGGCCCATTACAAGGCGCCGAAGACCGTGGTCTTCGGACCGCTGCCCAAGACCTCGACCGGGAAGATCCAGAAATTCGTGCTGCGCGATCAGGCCCGCAGCCTGTCGGGCTGAGGGGCGGGCAGCACCGTCCTGGCAAAGCCGTCATCGGCAATGTCGCGGCACAGGCCGGACCATTCGCAGCCTGCGCAGGCCGTCCGGATCGCGCCGCCCGCGAAGGCGCGGCGCATCCGGGCCAGGGTCGCGGGGTCCAGCACCAGCCGCTGCCCAAACGAAAGCGGGCGGCCCAGAAGCGCGGCCAGATCGCGGGCGGCTTGCGCGTCGCGGCGCGCCACGCTGTCGCCCCGGCAATGACAGCCGGGATCGTCCAGCATCGGCGCGCAGACATCGTCGGGACCGTCCACCAGCATCACCGCCTCGCCCGCCGCGATGCGGGTGGCGATAACGGTGAACCCCGCCGTGAAGGCGGGGCTGTAGCCCTTGCCCGCCCAGGTCAGCAGGCAAAGCAGGTGATGCGCGCGAAGGCGGATCGTCATGCGCGGCGCGGACGGCCCAATTGGCGCAGCGCAAGCGCGCCCACGGCGGATTTCAGCACCGCGCCGACCAGGAATGGCAGCACGCCATGGGTGATCGCCGCGTCCCAGCCGATGCCGCGCGACAGCCAGGCCGCGCCCATGGCCAGGCAGATCAGGTTGCCCGCCAGCATCGACAGGAAGGCCAGGCCCGCGCGGTCGCCGTTCCAGCCGCGTTCGGCCAGCCAGCCGATCTGTGCGGCCATCACCGCGAAGGCCGCCAGATAGCCGCCGGTCGGTCCCGCGAAATGGGCAAGGCCCCCTGCGCCGCCCGCCAGCACCGGCAGGCCCAGCGCCGCCTGTCCCAGCCAGGCCAGCACCGTCAGCGTGCCCAGCCGCCAGCCATAGAGCGCGCCGATCATCGCCACGGTGAAGGTCTGCATGGTGACCGGCACCGGGACCATCGGCACCTCGATCCGAGAGGAGACGGCCAGCAGGACCGTGCCAAAGGCGACCGCCAGCAGGCGGAGGGGCAGGGACAGGCTGTGCGGGTTTACGGGGCTGAAGGCTGGAGTCGGCGTCATTGGTCGTCCCTATCCTGAATTATAGATAATTATGGATTCGTCGTGCCAGGATAGTCCACGAATTATCTATCGGATCAAGAGGGGATCGGTCAGCGCGGCGTCCGGGGCCGCTGGCCGCTGAACTGGACATGCCGCGCAAGCACGGCGCAGGCGCGGTCCAAATCGCCCGACCGCAGCGCGTGCAGGATCGCGCGGTGGTCGCGGTCGGTCGGCGCCTCCCATTCCGCGCGCCAGCCGGAAAACAGGAAGCGGGCGCTTGCGGTGTGCAGATCGGCGATGGATTTCAGCAGGCGCGGCATCCCGCAGGGATCCAGGATCAGGCGGTGGAACTGGCGGTTTGCCTCCTCCCAGGTTTCCACATCGCCCGCGCGGTCGCCCGCCCGCGTCGCGTCCTCGGCCCGATCCAGGATCGCGGGGGTCAGGTGGGGCGCGGCATGGCGCAGGGCCAGCACCTCCAGCGCGGCGCGCATTTCCGCCACCTCGCGCACCTCGGCTAGGGAAAAGCCCGCGACGCGGAAACCGCGCCGGGGTTCGCTGACGGCAAGGCCGCGGCTTTCCAGGTGGCGAAACGCCTCGCGCACGGGGACATGGCTGGCGCCGAATTCGGCGGCGATGTGGTCCTGTCGCAGCCGTTCGCCGGGGGCAATCCGGCCGGAAACGATGCGCGCGGCAAGTTCGCGGCTGATGCGATGGGCAAGGGGTTCGGGCGGCATGGATTGTAGATAATCCAGTCGCCCGGCACCGTCCAGCCGCCGCGGTCAGAAGCCGCTGTGGGTTTTCAGGAACTCCTCCTCATCCGGGGTATTGGGCCGGTCCAGGGCCGCGTTGCGATGCGGAAAGCGGCCGAACTGCTGGACGATGTCGCGATGCGCGATCGCGAAGCGCAGGCTGTTGTCGTCGCCCAGGGCCTCGTAAAGCTCGACCGAGCGGGTCTGGTCGGGAAGATCCTCGCTGTGCATGAAGGGCAGATAGAAGAACTGCCGCCGCTTGGGATCGACCTGCCGGTCATGGCCCGCGTCAACCGAGGCGCGGGCATGTTCCAGGGCGATGTCGTTCGATTCGAAGGCCCGGCCGCTGCCCCGGAAGATGTTGCGCGGGAACTGGTCCAGCACGATCACCAGGGCAAGCGCGCCTTCGGCCGTGGCGGCCCAGTCGTCCAGTTCGCGACGGTGCGCGGCCTCGTAGGTGGCGGCAAACTTGTCACGGATCTGGGCATCCACGTCGTCGGACTTCGCGAACCACATCGGCTCCATCTGCGGCGAGAACCAGAAGTCCAGCACGTCCTGGGCGGTCTTGATCGTCATGGTTCAGGTCCTTTCGGGCAGGGGGATGTGTTCGGCGCGGTCCGTGGGCGGCAGGTCAAAGAGGCCCGCGCCCCAACGTTCCGCGCGCCATTGGCGTTTCGCCTCCTCGATGCGCTCGCGCGAGGAGGCCACGAAGTTCCACCAGATATGGCGCGGCCCGTTCAGCGTCTCTCCCCCCAGGGCCATCAGCCGCGCGCCCCGGTCGCCCGCCTGCACGGTGATCGCGTCGCCGGGGCGGAAGACCATCATCTGCCCGGCCTCGAAGTCCTGGCCGGCGATGCGGATGGAGCCTTCGGTGACATAGATGCCGCGATCCTCGTGATCGGCGGGCAGGGGAAAGCGGGCGCGGGGATCCAGCGTCACGTCCAGGTAGAAGGTGTCCGAATACATCGTCGCGGGCGCGGTTTCGCCATAGGCGCGGCCCAGGATCAGCCGCGCCGTTATTCCCGCGTCGCGGATCACGGGCAGCGCATCCTTGCCGTGATGTTCGAAGGTCGGGGCCATGTCCTCGTGGCTGTCGGGCAGGGCGATCCAGGTCTGGATGCCCAGAAGGCTGCTTGGCCCCTGGCGCGCGGCCTCGGGGCTGCGTTCGGAATGGGTCACGCCGCGCCCCGCGATCATCCAGTTCAGCGCGCCGGGCGTGATGATCTGGTCGGCCCCGGTGCTGTCGCGATGCTGGAAGCTGCCGCGATAGAGATAGGTGACGGTGCCCAGCCCGATATGGGGATGGGGGCGCACGTCGATGCCCTGGTTCGTCAGGAACTCGGCCGGACCCATCTGGTCGAAGAAGATGAAGGGGCCGACCATCTGGCGCTTGGGCGCGGGCAAGGCGCGGCGCACCTCGAACCCGCCCAGGTCGCGGGCGCGGGGGATGATCAGCGTCTCGATGGCGTCCGGTCCGATCTCGTCGGGGCAGCCGGGGGTCAGGGCGGGATTCCAGCTCATGTCGGTTCCTCCTGTGTCAGGCATCAGGATAGGTGCGCTGCGGCAGAACGGGAAGCGGAAAGCCGTTCGCCGGACGCGAACGCCGGATTGGCCCCGCCCCGACTGGCGCGGGCCCTGCCGGAACCGCATCTTCGGCGCGAATGTTTCTTGCGGCAAAGGTGCGCGATGACCAGCGGTATCCATCATGTGACGGCGATCACCCGCGACGTTCAGGCGAATGTCGATTTCTGGATGGGCTTTCTGGGCCTGTCGCTGGTCAAGCAGACGGCAGGCTTCGAGGATGCCGAACAGTTGCACCTGTTTTATGGCGACCCGCAGGGCAGCCCCGGCAGCCGGTCAGCTTCCTGGTCTGGCAGGACGGCGCGCCGGGACGGGTGGGCCATGGCCGCGTGGCGGAAATCGCCTTGGCCATTCCGCGCGCGCGGATCGGCGACTGGCTGACCCGGGCCATGCAGCGCGGATTGCGGGTCGAGGGGCCGGTGCGCGAATGGGGCGAACCCGTCCTGCGGCTGAGGGATCCCGATGGCATCATCGTCAAGCTGGTGGGCACCGAGGCGCCCGACGCGGACTGGCCCGCCGCCCCCGCCCGGATCCGCGCGGTGACGATCTGGTCGGCCCTGCCCGAACAGACCGCTGCCTTCCTTGGTCCCTTCGGCTATCGCCAGCACGGGGCCGAGGGCGGGCTGACGCGGCTGGTGTCCGATACCGATGCCATCGACATCCGCGATGCTTCGGGCTTCGTGCCGGGCATTCCGGGAACCGGCGTCATCGACCATGTGGCGCTGCGGGTGCCCGATCTGGCGGCATTGCAGGGCCATCACGATGCCTTGAAGGCCCGCAATGCCAGCGGTGTGACGGTTCACGACCGCCTTTATTTCACCTCGCTTTACGTCCGCGAACCGGGCGATACGCTGATCGAACTGGCGACCGACGGGCCGGGCATGGCGGTGGACGAAGCCGCCGATGCCTTGGGCCGGGTCTTGATGTTTCCGCCCCATGCCGGAAACATTGACAACCTGCGCCTGCGCCTGCCGCAATTCGCCCGTCCGGGCGAGGAAAGGACCGTGATGAGAGAGCTTCCCTTCGTTCACCGCCTGCGCCAGCCCGACCAGCCGGACGGATCGGCCATGCTGCTGCTGCACGGCACCGGCGGTTCCGAAACCGACCTGATGCCGCTGGCCCATCGCATCGCGCCCCATGCCACGCTGCTGGGCGTGCGGGGCCGCTCGACCGAGGAAGGCGTGGCGCGGTATTTCCGCCGCACCGCGATGACCAGCTTCGACCAGGACGACATCCGGGCCGAGGCCGAGGCCTTCGCGGCCTTCTGGACCGGCGCCCTGGCGGCTTACGGCCTGGATCCGGCGCGGATCACGGTGATGGGATACAGCAACGGCGCGAATTTCGCGGCTGCGGTGATGGGCCTGCATCCCGGCCTGATCCGCCGCGCGATCCTGATGCGCCCGATGGCCGTTCTTGACGACCTGCCCCAGGTGGATCTGACCGGCCTTTCGGTGCTGACGCTGACCGGCGCGCGCGATCCGTATGGCGTTCATGCGCCGCGCCTGAACGACTGGCTGGCGGCCCGGGGCGCGATGCTGGACGCCCGCGTCGTGCAGGCGGGCCATGATGTCGTGGCCGACGACCTGGCGGCCGCGACCGACTGGATGAAAGGGTAAACCGATGCCTGACCTGACCATCACCCGCGAGGATACCGATGCCCGCCACGGCCGCTATGTCGCCCGGATCGCGGGCATCGAGGCCGAGGCCGAACTGACCTTCACCCGGCGCGGCAAGGGCCAGGTCAGCGCCGACCATACCGGCGCCCCGGAGGCCCTGCGCGGCACCGGCGCGGCGGCGGCCCTGGTGGAGGCCATGGTGGCGGATGCGCGCAAGGAAGGCTTTCGGATCATCCCGGCCTGTTCCTATGTCGCGGACCGGCTGGCGAAGAACCCCGATTGGGCCGACGCCTTCGCGGTCGAACGCCCGTAGGGTGCGTGCCTGCACGCACCTTGGTAGGCGGCTTGGTGCGTGCAAGCACGCACCCTACAGGAACCGGAACGGCGTTCCCCACGGGTCGGTGATGGTCTGGCTTGCCCGGCCAAGGTCCCGGATCACGACCTCGGCCAGGCCCGTCATTCCTTTGTCGCGCATCCCCGCTCCGCGGCTGTTCCAGGTGTTCCCGGCAAGGTGGTGGTGATAGCCGTTCCAGCCATACCAGGCCCCGCCGGGGGCGTCGAAGGTCCGCGTCAGGCCCAGGTCGCCCGCCAGGAAGGCATCGGCCTGGTCCAGGTCGCCCACCTGCAGATGCACATGGCCCACGCTGCTGCCCTGGGGCGCGCCCTGCCAGGAGGTGTCGGCCAGGGCCAGCAGGTCGTTCAGGTCCAGGCGGTGGGTGAACATCTCGATCCGGTCGCCGCTGCGCTGCCACTGGTCGGGGGAACGGTCCCAATAGATTTCGATGCCGTTGCCCTCGGGGTCGTCAAGATACAGCGCCTCGCTGACGCCGTGGTCGCTGGCGCCCGACAGGCGCGTGCCGTTTTCGGCGGCATGGCGCAGCCAGCGGGCCAGATCGGCGCGGTCGGGCAACAGGAAGGCGGTGTGGAACAGCCCTGCCTGGCGCGGGTCGCGGGGCCGTGCGGCGCTGTCGCGGCGCAGTTCCAGCAGGGTGCTGTCCCCGGCGCCAAGCCGCGCGGTTTCGCCCTCGCCGCCCAACTGGGCCAGGCCAAGTGCGTCGCGATAGAATGCCATCATGCCGGGCAGGTCGCGCACCGTCAGCGCGACATGGTCGATGGCAGGTGTCATGATGCAGTCCTTTCCGGTGTCAGGCTGGCCACGAAGCCCGCGATGAAATCGGCAAGCTGCTGGCGGGTCTTGTCGTCGGTCAGGTTGCCCTGGGCGTCGAACAGCCCGCCCGCGCGCGACACCATCAGCCGCCCGTCCCACCAGGGCCGGGTCTTCAGCGTCCGCAGCACAGGCCACCAATGGGTCTGCGCCTGGGTGGTCCCGAAGCCGCCGGGGGACGCGCCCATGACCGCGACCGGCTTGCCCGCGAAAAGCCGCAAGCCTTCGCCCCGCGACATCCAGTCGATGGCGTTCTTGAAGACGCCGGGAATGCCGTTGTTGTATTCCGGCGTCACCAGCAGCAACCCGTCGGCCTGCGCAAGCTGGCGGTTCAGCGCGGCGACGGCAGGGGGCGTGCCGTTCGCGGCCTCGTCATCGCCGTCATAAAGCGGCACGCCCGAGATGTCGCCGATCACGATCCGCGTCCCCTCGGGCGCCACGTCGCGGGCCGCCCGCAGCAAGCCGCTGTTCAGCGAGGCGCGGCGCAGGCTGCCCGACAGGCCAAGGATGGTGGTCATGCGCGTCGTCCTTTCATGCGGTCAGTCCAGCGGCTTCAACCCGGCCTCGATGGCGGCGCGCCTGCCTTCCAGGAAGGGCGGCAGGGACAGGCCCTGGCCCATCGTCTCGCGCGGTTCGTCCACGTCGAAGCCGGGGCCGTCGGTCGCCAGTTCGAACAGGTTTCCGCCCGGTTCGCGGAAATAAAGCGAACGGAAGTAATACCGTTCCACCTCGCCGGAATTCGGCACGCGGAAGCCCCGGACCCGGTCGGCCCATGCGGTCAGCGCGTCCGTGTCCGGAACCCGGAAGGCGACGTGGTGGACGCCGCCCGCGCCCTGGCTTGCGATGGGCAGGCCCGGCTGGACCGCGACATGCAGTTCGGCCGCCGCCCCGCCATCGCCCATATGGAAGACATGGACCTGTCCCTGCCCGTCGGGGCTGGGATAGTCGCGCACAAGCGTCATGTTCATCACCTGGGTCAGCACCGCCTGGGTCGGGCCCAGGTCAGGGACGGATATGGTGATCGGACCCAAGCCCTGGATCTGGTGCGAAGCCGGGACGGGGCTTTGGTCCCAGGGCTGGCCCGTGGGTTCGGGGGCGGCCACGAGGCGCAGCCGCTGGCCTTCGGGATCCTCGACATCCAGGCTGGCGCGGCCGTCCAGCATCGTGACCTTGCCGGTGGTCAGGCCCTTGTCCGACAGGCGCGCGGCCCACCAGTCCAGGCTGTCTTCCGCGACCCGCAGCCCGGTGCGGCTGATCGAACGGGTGCCGCGCCTTTCGCGTGGGGCGGGCCAGTCGAAGAAGGTGATGTCCGTGCCCGGCGTGCCCGCGCCATCGGCGAAGAACAGGTGATAGGCCGAGGTGTCGTCCTGGTTCACCGTCTTCTTCACCCGGCGCAGGCCCAGGGTGTCGGTATAGAAACGGTTGTTGCCCGCCGCGTCGGCGGTGATGGCGGTCAGGTGGTGGATGCCGGTCAGTTGCATGATGCGGTTTCCTGTCTTGGCTTGATGCCAATATGGCGCAGCAGGGGCGTTCGTGGCAGCCGTCTTGCAGGGAATGCGGTGTTCGGTTCTTGCGAACGAAGGTCGGCGCGCTATGCTGCCCGGATGGACTGGTCGATCAGCGACATTCGGACCTTTCTGGCGGTCCTGGACGCGGGCAGCATATCCGCCGCCGCCGCGCGGGCCGATCTGTCGAAATCCGTGGTCAGCAAGCGGATCAGCGACTTCGAGGCGGCCCTGGGCGTGGCCCTGTTCACGCGCCATGCGGGTCGCATCGCCCCCACCGACAACGCCCTGGCCCTGGCCGATCGCGTGCGGCCCGCCCTGGCCGAACTGGTGGCCGCGACCGAAAGCCTGGGCGGGCAGGCCGATCTGCGCGGGCGTCTGGCCATCGCCGCGCCGATGAGCTTTGGCATCCGTCACCTTGGCCCGGTGATCGCGGGCTTCGCCCGCGCCCATCCGGGGCTGGAGGTGGTGCTGGATTACGACGACCAGTTGACCGACCTGGGCCGGGCGGGCTTCGACGTGGGGTTGCGGATCGGGCAGATGCGCGACAGCAGCCTGATGGCCCGCCGGGTTTGCGCCGATCCGCGCGCCCTTGTGGCAAGCCCCGACTATCTGGCGGTGCATGGTGACATAGACGGCCCGGCCGACCTGTCGCGCCACAGCGCCATCGGCTATCTGAACGCGCGGTTGGGCGATCTCTGGCCCTTTGCGGGCGTGGCGCAGCCGCCCCTGGGCCGCATCACCGCCAACAACGGCGAAGCGATGCGCGACATGGCCATCGGCGGGCTGGGGCTGGCGCTGTTGCCGATGTTCATCGTCCATGACGCGCTGCGCGACGGGCGGCTGGTGCGGCTGCTGCCCGACCTGCCGCAGGATCCGCTGCCCGTCAGCCTGGTCTGGCCGCCGGTCCGGCCGATGCCACGCAAGACCCGCGCCTTCATCGACCATGTCGCCACCGCCTTCGCCGGAGAGCCGCCCTGGCTGGCGGGGTTGTAGGCAGGGCCGGGGCGCTGCCCCGGACCCCGGGATATTTGAACCAAAGTGAAAGACACGAGGCAGGACATGCTGGTTGACCCCAATGCCCCCTTCTTCCGCCACCTTTGGGTGCGGATCCTTTGCGTGGTCGTGCCGCTGGCCTGGGCCGGGGTCGAGCTTTACACCGGCAACCCCTTCTGGGCTGTGATCTCGGGGGCTGCCGGGCTTTACCTGGCCTTTGAATTGTTCGTGCGGCGCAAGCCGGACTGATCAGGCCAGCAGGTCCACGGCGCGGTCCAGCCAGGCAAAGCCGTTGGGCGGCAGGTCCAGCACCGTGCCCGACAACGATGCCCGCGACGGCCCGACAAGCGCCGCGTCGTCCGACAAGGTCAGCCGCGCAGGTTCCTTGGACAGGTTGAAGACGCAGGTCAGCGCCTCGCCCCCGATGCTGCGATGGAAGGCCAGGATCGGTTCGGGGAGATCCATGAAAGAGGTCTCGCCCCGCCGCAGCGGCATCTGCGCCTTGCGGAAGGCCAGCGTCGCGCGATAGGCCGACAGCACGCTGTCATTGTCGCCCTGCTGGCCCGCCACATGGCGCGCGGCCTGGGGTTCCTTGACCGGAAGCCAGGGTTTCGCATCGGAAAAGCCCCCATTTTCGCTCTCGTCCCAGACCATCGGCGTGCGGCAGCCGTCGCGGCCCTTGATCTCGGGCCAGAAGCGCAGGGCGGGGGGATCGGTCAGTTCGTCATAGACCAGTTCGGTTTCCGTCTGGCCCAGTTCCTCGCCCTGATACAGGCAGATGGTGCCGGGGAAAGAGAGCAGCATCGCCGCCGCCTGCCGGGCCAGGGCTTCGGCGCTTTCGGCATGGGGCAGCCAGCGGGTGACATGGCGGAACACGTCGTGGTTTGAAAACGACCAGCAGGCATGGCTGTCGGGTGCGCCCTTGTGCACGCCCTCGATCGTGTGGCGGAAATGCCGGGCGGTGAAGTCATGGCTCAGCATCTCGAAGCTGTAGCACATGTGCAGCCGGTCGGTGCCGGCCGTGTATTCGGCCATGATGCGGATCGAGGTGTCGCCGCCTTCGCCCACCTCGCCCACCATCATGCGGGCGTCGTATTCGTCGGTCAGCCTGCGCATCCGCTTCAGGAAGGCGATGTTTTCCGGCCGGTTCTTCGAATAGACGTGGCGCTGCATGTTATAGGTGTCGGGCGCCGTGCTGTCGGGATTGGGCGGGTTGTTCCGCAGCCGCGTGTCGTGGAAATAGAAGTTGACCGTGTCCAGCCGGAAGCCGTCCACGCCCCGGTCCAGCCAGAAGCGCATGGTGCCCAGCAGCGCGTCCTGCACCTCGCGGTTCCACAGGTTCAGGTCGGGCTGCTCGATCAGGAAGTTGTGCAGGTAATACTGCCGCCGCTGCGGCTCCCATTCCCATGCCGGGCCGCCGAAGACGGATGGCCAGTTGTTGGGCGGCGTGCCGTCGGGGTTCGGATCGGCCCAGACATACCAGTCGGCCTTGTCGTTGTCGCGGCTGGTGCGGCTTTCCGCGAACCAGGGATGGCGGTCGCTGGAATGGCTGATCACCTGGTCGATGATGACCTTCAGCCCCAGGTCATGCGCCCGCGCCACAAGCGCGTCGAAATCGGCCAAGGTGCCGAACAGCGGGTCGATGTCGCAATAGTCGCTGACGTCATAGCCCATGTCCTTCATGGGCGAGGTGAAGATGGGCGACAGCCAGATCGCGTCCACGCCAAGCGATGCGACATGGTCCAGCCGCCGCGTGATGCCGGGCAGGTCGCCGATGCCGTTACCGTCGCTGTCCTGAAAGCTGCGGGGATAGATCTGATAGATCACCGCGTCGCGCCACCATTCGGTCATAAGGGTCTCCTGCAAGGTTCGGTGCGATAGAACACGACCAACGTGACACCGGAAAGCCGGTTTCGGCGTTAGGTGACGGATTGCCCTGCCGCAGGGGCGGGTTAAGGTGGGTGCATGGGACAGGTGCCAGAGGTGTCAGGGCTGACGAATGACGATATCGCCGCGCTGTCCGGCGGGCGTTGCGACCGGCCGTTCGACATCCTGGGACCGCATGACGGCTGGCTGACCGTCCATCATCCCGACATCGCCGCGCTGGATGCCGTGACCGAGGCGGGCAGCCTGCCGCTGGAACGGGTCTTCGGCGATCTGTTCCGGGGACGCGTCAGCGGCAGCTATCGCCTGAAGGCCCGGTCTGCGGATGGGACCGAATGGCTGTTCGACGATCCCTATCGCTTCGGTCCAGTCCTGGGGGACATCGACCTGCACCTGCTGGGCGAGGGGACGCATCACCGGCTGTGGCAGGCGCTTGGCGCCCATGTGATGGTGCATGAAGGCGTGGCGGGGACGCATTTCGCCGTCTGGGCGCCCAATGCCCGGCGCGTGTCGGTGGTGGGGCCGTTCAACGCCTGGGACGGGCGGCGCCATCCGATGCGCCGCGTCGGCGGCAGCGGCGTGTGGGAAATCTTTCTGCCCGGCGTGGCCGAGGGGGCGCTTTACAAGTATGAAATCCTCGATGCCCATGGCGGGCTGTTGATGAAGGCCGATCCGGTCGGCTTCGGCAGCCAGCATCCACCGGAAAAGGCCAGCGTGGTGCGCGACATCTCCGGTTACGGCTGGAAGGACGCGGAATGGATGGCAGGCCGCGCGACGGCGCAGGACCGCCGCGCGCCCATCAGCATCTACGAGGTGCATCTGGGGTCCTGGCGCCGCCGCCTGGACCAGGGCGGGCGGCCCCTGTCCTACAAGGAACTGGCCCGCGATCTGGTCGCTTATGCCAGGGACATGGGTTTCACCCATCTGGAACTGCTGCCGGTCAGCGAATTTCCCTTTGACGGATCCTGGGGATACCAGCCCGTCGGGCTTTATGCGCCCACGATCCGCTTCGGTCCGCCCCACGAATTCCGCGACCTGGTCGAGGCCGCGCACCAGGCGGGCCTGGGCGTGCTGCTGGACTGGGTTCCCGGCCATTTCCCGACCGACGCGCATGGCCTGGCCCGCTTTGACGGCACCGCGCTTTACGAACATGCCGACCCGCGCGAAGGGTTCCACCAGGACTGGAACACGCTGATCTACAACTATGGCCGGACCGAGGTTCGCAATTACCTGATCTCCAACGCCCTGTACTGGCTGGAGGAATATCACATCGACGGGCTGCGCGTGGATGCGGTGGCCTCCATGCTGTATCGGGACTATTCCCGCCGCGAGGGGCAGTGGATCCCCAACAGGCATGGCGGGCGCGAGAACCTGGAGGCCATTGACTTCCTGAAGGCCATGAACGTCGCGGCCTATGCGGAAAGCCCTGGCATCATGACCGTGGCCGAGGAAAGCACATCCTTTCCCCAGGTGTCCGCCCCGGTGGATGCGGGCGGGCTTGGCTTCGGCTTCAAGTGGAACATGGGCTGGATGAACGACACGCTGCGCTTCATGAGCCGCGACCCGGTGCATCGCCGGTATCACCACGACCTGATGACCTTCGGGCTGATGTATGCATTCAGCGAAAACTTCATCCTGCCGATCAGCCATGACGAGGTGGTCCACGGCAAGGGCTCGATGCTGCGCAAGATGCCGGGCGACGAATGGCAGCAATTCGCCAACCTGCGCGCCTTTTACGGCTTCATGTGGGGTCATCCGGGCAAGAAGCTGCTGTTCATGGGATGCGAATGGGGCCAGCCCGAGGAATGGAACCACAATGGCGAACTGAACTGGACCGCCGCCGCCCAACCCCGCCACCAGGGCGTGCAGGCGCTGGTGCGCGACCTGAACCGGCTTTACCGCGAAACCCCCGCGCTTTACCGCAAGGATGCGGACCCCGAGGGCTTCCAGTGGGTCGCGACCGATCCGGCGCAGTCCACATTCGTCTGGATCCGCCGGGGCGAGGCCGGCGATCCCCCGGTGGTCGTCGCCTGCAATTTCACGCCCGTCCCGCGCCCCGGCTTCCGCATCGGCGTGCCGCAGCCCGGCCCTTGGCGAGAGGCGATCAACACCGATGCGTCCCATTACGGCGGCAGCGGCATGGGCAACCTTGGCGGGGTAAAGGCCACGGACACGCCCCAGGACGGCCAGCCCGCCTCGATGGCGATCACGCTGCCGCCCTTGTCGGTGGTGATCTTTGTTGCAGGTAATGGTGATGAGGGGGAGGAAAGCTGATGTCCGAAGCAAGATTGACCCGGCGCGCGATGGCTTTCGTGCTGGCCGGCGGGCGGGGCAGCCGCCTGAGGGAGTTGACCGACCGCCGGGTGAAACCGGCGGTCTATTTCGGCGGCAAGACCCGCATCATCGACTTCGCGCTGTCGAACGCGATGAATTCGGGCATCCGCAAGATCGCGGTCGCGACGCAGTACAAGGCGCACAGCCTGATCCGGCATGTGCAGCGCGGCTGGAACTTCTTTCGCGCCGAACGCAACGAATTCATGGACATCCTGCCCGCCAGCCAGCGGATGTCGGAAGAACACTGGTATCGCGGCACCGCCGATGCCGTGACCCAGAACATCGACATCGTGGACAGCTACGACGTGGATTACATCGTCATCCTGGCGGGCGACCACATCTACAAGATGGATTACGAGATCATGCTGCGCGAGCATTGCGAAAGCCGCGCCGACGTGACCATCGGCTGCCTGACCGTGCCGCGGATGGACGCCACCGCCTTCGGGGTCATGGCGGTGGATGAAACCGGACGCATCACCTCGTTCCTGGAAAAGCCCGCCGATCCGCCGGGGATGCCCGACGATCCCGACAGCGCGCTGGCATCGATGGGGATCTATGTCTTCAACTGGCCCTTCCTGCGCGACCTTCTGCTGAAGGATGCCGAGGATCCCAATTCAAGCCACGATTTCGGCCATGACCTGATCCCCGAGATCGTCAGGAACGGCAAGGCCATGGCGCACCGCTTCGACGTGTCCTGCGTGCGCGATCCGGGCGCGCCCGCATACTGGAAGGACGTCGGCACGGTGGATGCCTTCTGGAAGGCCAATATCGACCTGACCGATTTCACCCCCGAACTGAACCTGTGGGACCGCGACTGGCCGATCTGGACCTATTCCGAAAGCGTGCCGCCGGCGAAGTTCATCCATGACGAAAAGGACCGCCGGGGCATCGCCGTGTCGTCCATGGTGTCGGGGGGCTGCATCATCTCGGGGACGGAGATCCGCAATTCGCTGCTGTTCACGCAGGTCCATACCAACAGCTATGCGTCGCTGGACCATGTCGTGGTGCTGCCCTATGTCACGGTGCAGCGGCGTGCGCGTCTGACCCGCGCGGTGATCGACCGGGGCGTGGTCATTCCCGAGGGCCTTGTCGTGGGCGAGGATCCGCAGGAAGACGCCAAGTGGTTCCGCGTCAGCGAAGGAGGCATCACCTTGATCACCCAGGACATGCTGGACCACCGGGCGGCAAGCCTGTGATCCGGGTGCTGTCGATCGCCTCGGAATGCGCGCCGCTGGTCAAGACGGGCGGGCTGGCGGATGTGGCGGGCGCGCTGCCCGCCGCGCTTGCCGCCGAAGGGGTCGGGATGCGGACCCTGCTGCCCGGCTATCCCGCCGTGATGGACGCATTGCAGGACGTGTCCGAGGTCTATTACTTCCACGACCTGTTCGGCGCCCCGGCACGGGTCATGGCCGGCCGGGCGGCGGGCCTGGACCTGCTGGCGATCGACGCACCCCATCTGTTTGCCCGGACGGGCAACCCCTACATGGCCCCGGACGGGCGCGACTGGCCGGACAATCCCGAACGCTTTGCCGCGCTGTCCTGGGTCGGCGCGCATCTGGGGGTGCATGGCGCGCTTGGCTGGCATCCGCAGGTGCTGCACGGCCATGACTGGCAGGCGGGCTTTGTCACCGAATATCTGCGCCAGATGGGCGGCGGGCCTGCCACGGTGCTGACCATCCACAACATCGCCTTCACCGGCGCCACCGATCCCGGCCGGATCGGGTCGCTGCGCCTGGATCCCTGGCGCTTCCACATGGAAGGCTATGAATTCTATGGCGGCATCTCGCCGCTGAAGGCGGGGCTGATGGGGGCCGATGCGCTGACCACGGTGTCGCCGACCTATGCCGAGGAACTGATGACCCCCGAATTCGGCATGGGTCTTGACGGGGTGATGCGATACCGGCGCGAGGCCCTGTCGGGCATCCTGAACGGCATCGACACGGATGCCTGGAACCCCGCGACCGATCCGGCGATCCGGCCCTATGACAGCCCCATGGGCAAGGCCGCCAACAAGGCCGCCCTGCGGGCCGAGATGGGTTTGCCCGATGCGGATGGCCCCCTGTGCGTGATCGTGTCGCGGATGACGCATCAGAAGGGGCTGGATCTGGTGCTGGGGGCGCTGCCCGCCCTGCTGGATCATGGCGGGCAACTGGCGGTGCTGGGGTCGGGCGATCCCGGCCTGGAACAGGCCTTTCGCGCCTTGGGCGAACAGAACGCCAATGTCGCCGTCCGCATCGGCTATGACGAGGCGCTGTCCCACCGCCTGATCGCCGGGGGGGACGCGATCCTGGTTCCGTCGCGCTTCGAGCCCTGCGGGCTGACCCAGATGTATGGGCTGCGCTATGGCACCGTCCCGGTGGTGGCGCTGACGGGCGGTCTGGCCGACACGGTCATCAACGCATCGCCTGCCGCCCTGGCGCGGGATGCGGCGACGGGCCTGCAGTTTTCCCCGGTGACGGCGGATGCCCTGCGCGGCGCGCTGACCCGGCTTTGCCTGCTTTACCGGGACAGGGATACCTGGGCCCGCCTTCAGCGGAACGCGATGTCGCATCCCGTGGGCTGGGACCAGTCGGCCCGCGCCTATGGCGCCCTTTACGCCAGGCTTGCGACGAACCGATGACCCATTCGATCACGGCGGGCCATCCGCTCCCGCTTGGCGCCAGTTTCGATGGGGGCGGCGTCAATTTCGCCCTCTTTTCCCAGCATGCCGAACGGGTCGTCCTGTGCCTGTTCGACGACCAGGACCGGGAAACCCGCATCCCCCTGCCGGAACGCGAAGGCCACATCTGGCACGGATACATCGCCGGCCTTTTGCCGGGGCAGCGATACGGATACCGCGTCCACGGCCCCTATCGCCCCCGCGACGGGCATCGCTTCAACCCCAACAAGCTGCTGATCGACCCTTATGCCAAAAGCCTGACCAAGCCGCCGCGCATCCATGACGCGCTGTTCGGATACCGGGCCGGGCACGCGGATGCGGATCTGTCCTTCGACCGCCGCGACAGCGCCGCCTTCATGCCGCGCTGCGTGGTGGTCGATCCGGCCTTCAGCTGGGGCGAGGACCGCCCCCTGCGCACCCCCCTGACCGATACCGTGATCTACGAGGCGCATGTGAAGGGGCTGACCATGCTGCATCCGGGCATCGACCGGCCTGGCAGCTTCTCGGCCATGGCCTCGGACCCGATCCTGGATCACCTGAACCGCCTGGGCGTCACCGCCATCGAACTGCTGCCGGTCCATGCCTTCGCGGACGACCGCTTCCTGACCGACCGGGGGCTGACGAATTACTGGGGCTATATGTCCTATGGCTTCTTCGCGCCCGATCCGCGTTACCTGCAGGGGGGCGACATCGCCGAATTCCAGCAGATGGTGGCGCGGTTCCACCAGGCAGGGATCGAGGTGATCCTGGACGTGGTCTATAACCACACGGCCGAGGGGGACGAGCTTGGCCCCACCCTGTGCTTCCGTGGCATCGACAACGTCGCCTATTACCGCCTGGCCGAGGACCGCCGCTTCTATGTGAACGACGCGGGGACGGGCAATGTGCTGGACCTGGACAACCCCTTCGCGCTGCGGCTGGTGATGGACAGCCTGCGATACTGGGTCGAGACGATGCATGTGGACGGCTTCCGCTTCGACCTGTGTTCGGTGCTGGGCCGGACGCGCGGGGCGTTTGACCCCGACGGGCCGTTCTTTCGCGCGGTGCGCCAGGATCCCGTCCTGAATCGCGTCAAGCTGATCGCCGAGCCCTGGGATCTGGGCCGGGACGGTTATCGGCTGGGCGCCTGTCCCGCGCCCTTCTGCGAATGGAACGACCGGTTCCGCGACCAGGTGCGCAGCTTCTGGCGCGGCGATGCGGGGAAGGTCGGCAAGCTGGCGAAACGCATTGCCGGGTCGGCAGCGCGGTTCGATCATGACGGCCGGGCGGCCACGTCCTCGGTCAACTTCGTGGCCGCGCATGACGGGTTCACGCTGATGGATACCGTCAGCTTCATGCGCAAGCACAACGATGCCAATGGCGAGGGCAACCGCGACGGCCACGACCACAACATGTCGGACAACATGGGCGTCGAAGGCCCGACCCTTGATCCCGAAATCCTTGCCCGCCGCGACCGCCGCCGCCGCAACCTGATGGCCACCCTGATGCTGAGCCAGGGCACGCCGATGATCCTGGCGGGGGACGAGCTTGGCAATTCCCAGAACGGCAACAACAACGCCTATTGCCAGGACAATCCGATCGGCTGGGTCCGATGGGAAGGCGCGGACCCGGCCTTCCTGGATTTCTGCCGCCAGGCCATCGCCTTTCGCAAGGCCCATCCGATCCTGCGCCAGCGGCGGTTCCTGCACAGCCAGCCGCGCGAACAGGACGGGCTGCCCGACCTGTTCTGGCGCCGCGCCGACGGGGCGCCCATGACGCTTGCGGACTGGTCCGACCCGGACCTGTGCCTGCTGGCGGCGGAAATGCGCATGGCATCGGGGACACCCCCCTATGCCGCGCTGCCGGGGGCGGTGTTCCTGGTCTTCAACAACGGCCCCGACACGTCCGTGCGCCTGCCCGATACGACCCAGGGCGGCCATTGGCGCAGACGCCTGGATACGGCTCGGAACGGTCCCCCGGATGAACGGGCGGGGCAGGTGGAACGGATCGCTGCGGAAAGCGTGGCGGCCTTTGTCTTGTGCGACCTGATGCAGATGTGACAGCAGGGCCCATGTTCCAGGCAATAGGGTGCACAGGGCGGCGGTCCGCACCCCAAACCCTTTTCAACCGGCCGGAAAGCTGGCAACAGAAAATCAACCCCTGCCCGGTATTCTGGCCCTTCGGCGGCGCGACACCTGATTCCCTTCCCCTCCCCAGCGAGGTTCGATCTTGAAAAACCCACCTACGGCCCTGGCCCTGCGCGACCAGATCCTTCATCACCTGACCCACAGCCAGGGGCGCGGGGCGGAATTCGCCACGACCTTCGACTGGCGGATGGCCGTCAGCTATACCGTGCGCGACCTGACGGCGGGCACCTGGGTGGATGCCTTCCGCGCCGCGCGCGACCAGGGGGCAAAGCGGGTCTGCTATCTGTCGATGGAATTCCTGATCGGGCGGATGCTGGGCGATGCGATCATCAACCTGCGCCTGGAAAAACCGATGGAGGAGGCGCTGGCGATGCTGGGCCTCGACCAGCAGCAGATCCTGGACAACGAACCGGACGCGGCGCTTGGCAATGGCGGGCTGGGGCGGCTTGCCGCCTGCTTCATGGAATCGCTCTCCTCGCTCAACTGCCCGGCCTTCGGCTATGGCATCCGCTATGAACACGGGCTGTTCCGGCAGCGGTTCGAAGGCGGCCAGCAGGTCGAAACGCCCGAGGATTGGCTGAACCAGCCCCATCCCTGGGAATTCGTCAAGATCGACTACAGCTATACCGTGGGCTTCAAGGGCCATGTGGAAACCGTGGATGGCCGCGCCGTCTGGCATCCGGGCGAAAGCGTGATCGCACGGGCCTATGACACGCCGGTCGTGGGATGGGGCGGCACCTGGGCCAATACGCTGCGCCTGTGGGGGTCGCATCCGACGACCCTTCTGGACCTGCACCGCTTCAATGCGGGCGACCACACCGCGGCGGCGGAACCCGAGGCCTTGGCGCGCACCCTGTCGCGCGTGCTTTATCCCGACGACACGACCGACGCGGGCAAGGAACTGCGGCTGAAGCAGGAATATTTCCTGACCTCGGCCTCTCTGCAGGATATCCTGCGGCGCTTCATGCAGGAACATGGCGATCTGCGGCTGCTGCCCGACAAGGTCGCGATGCAGTTGAACGACACCCATCCGGCAATCGCCGGACCGGAGCTGATCCGCATCCTGATGGACGACCACGGCCTGCCCTTCGGCGAGGCGCAGGATCTGGCGCGCCGGACGCTGAACTATACCAACCACACCCTCATGCCCGAGGCGCTGGAACGCTGGTCCACCTGGCTTTTGGGCGGCGTGCTGCCGCGCCACATGCAGATCATCCAGATGATCGACGACGACCACCGTGCGTCCAGCGGACGGCCTGCGGATGTCGGCATCGTCCAGCACGATCAGGTGCGGATGGGGGAACTGGCCTTCATCATGGCGAGCAAGGTGAACGGCGTGTCGGCGCTGCATACCGACCTGGTCAAGGACACGGTCTTTGCCGACCTGCACCGCCTGCATCCCGACCGGATCGTGAACCAGACCAACGGCGTCACCCCGCGCCGCTGGCTGCGCATGTCGAACCCCGGCCTGGCCCGGCTTCTGGACGACACGATCGGGGACGGCTGGACCACCGACCTGGAACAGTTGCGCGGGCTTGAACCCCATGCCGGGGACGGCGCCTTCCGCGAGGCCCTGGGACAGGTCAAGCGCGCCAACAAGGTCTGGCTGGCCGACGGGCTTCTGGCCGATCTGGGCGTCAAGGCCGACCCGGACGCGATCTTCGACATCCAGGTCAAGCGCATCCATGAATACAAGCGCCAGCTTCTGAACATCCTGGAAGCCATCGCCCTGTGGAAGCGGATCCACGACGATCCGAACGGCGACTGGACGCCTCGGGTCAAGGTCTTCGGCGGGAAGGCCGCGCCGGGATACTGGCTGGCCAAGTCGGTCATCCACCTGATCAACGACGTGGCGGCGACCATCAACAACGACCCCGTCACCCGGCGCTATCTGCAGATCGCCTATCCGCCGAACTACAACGTCTCGATGGCTGAGGATCTGATCCCAGCGGCCGACCTGTCCGAACAGATCAGCACGGCAGGCAAGGAAGCCTCGGGCACCGGCAACATGAAGTTCACCATGAACGGCGCGCTGACCATCGGCACGCTGGACGGCGCGAATGTGGAAATCCGCGACCTTGTCGGCGCCGAGAACTTCTTCCTGTTCGGCCTGAAGGCGGACGAGGCCGCGCAAGAAGCCGCAACGCCCGGCCATGCCCGTCGCGCCATCGAGAGAAGCCAGGACTTGAAGGATGCGCTGCACCTGATATCGGAAGGCCGGTTCGGCCGGGCCGAGTCCTATTACAGCCTGCTGGACCGGACCTGGAACGACGATCCCTTCCTGGTGGCCAGCGACTTTGACGATTATTTCGCCACGCAGCGCCGCATCGACGCCGCCTATCGCGACAGCGCAACCTGGGACCGGATGGCTTGCCTGAACATCGCGCGGTCGGGCTTCTTTTCATCCGACCGCACGATCCGGGGATACATGGCCGACATCTGGAATGTCGTGCCGGTGGCGATCTAGTCGGCCGGGTGGCAGGATCGGGACGCGCGGCCGGAAGCCGTCCCCGGGGGGCTAGTCCAGCCCCATCCGCCGCCTGGCCCGGACCTCGGCCGCCTGGAACGCGTGATGGATCAGCACCGCCAGGATGCCCACGACCAGCCCGCCCTGCAGCACGAAGGCGGTGTTCGATGACAAAAGCCCGGCGATGATCACCTCGCCCAGGGTGCGCGCCGCCACCGTCGATCCGATGGTCGCCGTTCCCAGGGAAATCACCGCCGTCAGGCGCATCCCGGCCAGAAGCAGCGGCAAGGCCAGCGGCAGGTCGATCTGCCACAGCCGCTGGCGGGGCGTCAGGCCCATCGCCCGCGCCGCCTCGGCCACGGGCGCGGGCTGGTTCGACAGCCCGGCAAGCGCGTTTTCAAAGACCGGCAGCAGCCCGTAGAGAAACAGCGCCACCAGCGTCGGGCCGGTGCCGAAGCCCAGGACCGGCACTGCCAGCGCCAGCACCGCGACCGGAGGAAAGGTCTGGCCCACGGCGGTGACGGTGCGTGCGAGCGGCAGGAATTCGCGCCCCGCCCCGCGCGTCACCAGGATCGCCAGCACCAGCCCCGCGACGGTCGAGGCCGCGACCGCCAAGGCCACGATCGCAAGATGCGACAGGGTCAGCGACAGCAGGCTGGTCTGGGTATAGATGGCGGGCGCATTGTTGCGGGTGAAGGGCTGGAAAAGCGGGGCGAAGCTGCCGGGCGAGATCAAGAATGCCAGCAGCGCCAAGCCTGCCAAAGCCGGCAGGATGCGGCGGATCATCGCGGCCTTGCCTCGGCGCGCAGCGCGTCCAGCGTCACGATCCCGCCCCCCTGGACTGGCAGGGCGGTGCGCCCGGTCCACAGGCATTCGGCAAGGGCATCGTGCAAGGTCGCCTCGGGCGGGATGGCGGGGCCTTCCGCATCGCCGGGCTGCGCCAGATCGCCGACCGTCTTCAGCGACAGCAGTCGCAGCGGCCGATCGGTCGCGCCGATCAGGTCGCGGACGAAGGGCGCGGCCGGCTGGGTCAGGATGCGGGCCGGGTGGTCGTATTGCAGCAGCCGCCCCCCGTCCATGACGGCGATCCGGTCGCCCAGATCCACGGCCTCTTGCATGTCGTGGGTGACAAGGATCAGCGTCGTGCCCAGCTTTTGCTGGATCGCGCGCAGATCCGCCTGGGCCTTGGCGCGGATCAGCGGGTCGAGCGCGCCGAAGGGCTCGTCCATCAGCAGCAGATCCGGCTTGGCGGCAAGGGCGCGGGCCACGCCCACGCGCTGTGCCTGACCCCCCGACAACTGGTGCGGCATCCGGTTGCGGAAGGTGGCCGGGTCCAGTTGGAACAAGGCCAGCAATTCGTCCACGCGGGCGTCGATCCGGGCGCGCGGCCAGCCCAGCAGGCGCGGCACGGTGGCGATGTTCTGCGCGACCGTGCGGTGCGGAAACAGCCCGTGGCCCTGGATGGCATAGCCGATGCGGCGGCGCAGCAGATGGGCGGGCAGGGTGGCGGTGTCCACGCCCTCGACCAGAACCTGGCCCGACGTTGGCTGGACCAGCCGGTTGATCATCCGCAGCAGCGTTGTCTTGCCCGACCCCGAGGTGCCGACCAGCACCGCAAGTTCCCCCGTCCCGATCGTCAGGCTGACGTCGTTAACCACCGGAACCCCGTCATAGACCCGCGTGAGGTGCCGGATCTCGATCATGCTGCCCCCCGGCGCGTTCCCTGCACCAGCAGATCCAGCGCGATTCCCGCCACCAGTGCCAGGGCGATGGTGGGCAGCGCGCCCAGCAGCACCAGGTCCATGGCGGTCTGGCCAAGCCCCTGGAAGACGAAGGTGCCGAAGCCGCCCCCGCCGATCAGCCCCGCAATGACCGCAAGGCCGATGTTCTGGACCAGCACGATCCGCACGGCGGCCAACAGCACCGGCAGGGCCAGCGGCAGCAGCACCTGCGCCATGACCTGCGCGCGGGTCATGCCCAGGCCCACCGCCGCTTCCCGGGTGGGGGCCGGCACGCCCGACAGGCCGGCCAGCGTGTTCGACACCACCGGCAGCAGCGAATACAGAAACAGCGCGACCAATGCGGGGAAGGTGCCGATGCCCGACACGCCCGCCTGCGTCGCGCCGGGAACGGTGGCCGCAACCCAGCCCAGGACCGGGATCATCATCCCGAACAGCGCCAGCGACGGGATGGTCTGCAGGATGTTCAGCACCCCCAGGACCGGGCCGCGCCAGCGCCGCACCTGAAAGATCGCGATGCCCAGGGGGATGCCCGCCAGCAGCGCAAGGCCAAGCGATCCGAAGGCAAGCGCCAGATGGGCCTGCGCCTCGCGCCCGAACAGGTCGCGGCGGGTGGCGTATTCGCGCATCACCGACACGCCATCCAGCAGGCCGGATGCCAGGATCCCGGCCGCCAGCGCCACCGCCCCCGCCAGCATCACCCATCGCAGCGCCAGCGAAGGGCGAAGCCGGTTCACCGCATCGGCCACCATCAGCCCGAAGGCAAGAACCAGAAGCCAGAAGCCCGATGCCGGGGCGACCCGCGCCAGGCTGTTGCCCGCCGGCGGCAGATGGGACGCCGCCATCCCCAGCATCAGCGTTGCAGCGATCAGCCCCGCGACCGCCGATGCCAGACGTGCCACCGCAGGCCAGCGGTCAGGGCAGGCCAGGACCAGAGCGGCGCCAAGGCCCAGCATGACCCAGGGACCATGGGGCAGGGCGGCCAATCCCACCCCTTCGCCCGGCACGATGCGGTTTGCCTTGAACTGGACCAGGGGCAGGGCCAGACCCGCCAGCCCGATCATGGCGAACAGGACGGCCGGGGGCCACAGCCGGGGCATGGATCAGTCCAGGAAGCCCGCCTGGGTCAGGTAATCCTCGGCCACTGCCGCCGCAGGCTCTCCGCCGATCTGGATGCGGCCGTTCAGCGTCTGCAGCGTTTGCAGGGTCAGGGAGGTGAAGATCGGTTCCAGCACCTCGGCGATCTGGGGATGGGCCTCCAGCACCGACGCGCGGACGATGGGGGCGGGCTGGTAAACCGGCTGGACAGCCTTGTCGTCCTCCATCACCAGCAGCCCGGCCTCGGCAATGGCGCCGTCGGTGCCATAGACCATCGCCGCGTTCACGCCCGACGTCTGCTGCGCCGCCGCCGCGATGGTCGCCGCCGTGTCGCCGCCCGCAAGCTGCACAAGCTGGTCGGGCGTCAAGGTGAAGCCATAGGTTTCCTGGAAGGCCGGCAGGGCCGCGGGCGAGGTCACGAATTCGCTGGAAGCCGCCAGTTTCACCTGGCCCCCGCCGGCGATCCATTCGCCCATCTGGGTCATGGTGGTCAGGCCGTTTTCCTCGGCCACTTCCTGGCGCAGGGCGATGGCCCAGGTGTTGTTGGCCGGCGAGGGCGTCAGCCAGACGATGTCGTTCTGTTCCTTGTCCAGTTCCGCCACGCGGGCATAGCCCTGGGCCGCATCCTTCCAGACCGGGCTGTCGGCCTCGTTGAAGAAGAAGGCGCCATTGGCGGTGTATTCGGGATAGATGTCGATCTGACCCGCCACGATGGCGTCGCGCATGATCGGCGTGCCGCCCAGTTGCAGCCGGTCCTGGACCGGCAGGCCCGCGTCCCGCAGCGCCAGCAGGATCATGTTGCCCAGCAGCCCGCCCTCGGTGTCGATCTTCGAGGATACGACGATATCCTGCGCGGCAAGCGGCGTTGCCGCCATCAGCAGGGTGACGGCAAGCGGGGCAAGACGGGACATGCTGGAACTCCTGACATGGGAACAGGGGCGAACGCCCCGAATGGGTCAAGGTTCACGTAAATCCGCAATGGGTCAACCGCCAAAGGACCGGCTGCCCGCGCTTGATCCGAACCCCCCGCGCGAGGCGGCGGTCGCCCGCGACATCGGCGGCTGACCTGCGGTCGCGGCGGGGCGGGCGAACTGGTTGCTGTTCAGCGCAGCCCGGCCGGTATTGCTGGAAAACGTGCTGGTCCGCGCGGCGTTGGTATAGCCGCCCTGGGGGGTGCGATACATCGGCTGGGACCGCGACATGCCCGCGCTCCCCAGCATCGACCCGATCAGGTAACCCGCCAGCAGCGGCATGAAAATGCTGCCCGACCCGCCGTTCGAGACCTGCTGGTCTTCCGATCCGCAATTGCCGACGCCGTGCTGTTCCTCGCAGACCTGCAGGCTGTCGTATCGGGGCGCGGATTCGACATGAAGCTGTTCGGCTTCGGCAAAGGACTGGCGGCATTCGTCGGCGGTGAACAGCCCGCCTTCATCCGCAGCGGCAAGGCAGGCGTTCAGGTCGGGAAAGGCCTGCGCGTCCACCTGTTCCTCGCGGCAGCCGGCGATGGCGAAGCTGGCGGCGCCAAGGATGGTCAGGGCAACGGCTCTGGAACGTTTCCTCATGTCTTTCCCCCTTTAGTCCGCGATGAAATGCGGCTTGAAGCGCGACAGGTCCTGCGTGATGCGGGCCCGATCCTCTCGCAGGCCCATGCCCACGCAGGCATCCCCCACGATCCAGGCGCCGACGATCGGCTTGAAGCCGTCGAAGTCGGGCAAGGGCGCATAGGCCTGCACGATGCGCGGATGCTGGTCATAATCGGTATTTGGGGACGCCTCGGTCACATCGCCAGCCTCGACGATGCTGACACCCGCGCCTTCGCGCGAAAAGATCGGCTTGACCACATGGCCGCGCTTGAACTGCTCCGCCACCTTGTCGAAGGCGCTCGCCACTGCAGGCACCGGGCGGCCCCCCGCCACAAGCGCGTCGGCCACGTCATCGGCGAAGAAAGCGGGCAGCAGGTTTGGGTGGCCCTCGAACATCTGCCACAGCACGGGCAAGATGCCCTTGTTCGACACAAGCGCCTTCCAGGCCGGTTCCAGGAACAGGCAGCCAGATCCTGCGATATGGCGCGCGTAATCGTCGCGCAGCAGGTCTTCCCAGGGATACAGCTTGAACAGCGTGCCGATCACCCGATCCTCGGCATCGACGAACTGGCCCTGCTTGCTGACGCCCAGCTTGTCCAGGTCGCTGTAATGCGCGCCCATCCCGGCTTCGCGCGCGGCCCAGGCCATGGCCTCGACGGTGGCGTAATCCTCGGGGTTGTCGGCCATCGCGGTGAAGTGGATGTCGGTGTTCTTGGGGAACAAGGCGCGGAAGCGTTCCACAAGCGCCTCGTGGATGCCATTGAACTGGTCCGCGCCCTCCGGCAGCACGCCTGCCGCCAACTGGTCTTCCAGCCACTGCCACTGGAAGGATGCGCTTTCGTAAAGCGAGGTCGGCGTGTCGGCGTTGTATTCCAGCAGCTTCGCCGGACCCGTCCCGTCATAGGCCAGGTCCAGCCGGCCATAAATCTCGGGCTCGTTGCGGCGCCAGCTGTCGGCCACCAGGTCGCGGTGCTGGTCGGGGATGCCCAGACGCTCCATCATCTCCTGGCTTTGCACGATCTCGGCCACCGCGTCGCGGCACATATTGTGCAGGTCGGTCGAGGGTTCCTCGATGTCGTCCTCGATCTGGCGCAGCGTGAACCGGTATGCCGAGCTTTCGTCCCAATAAGGCTCGCCATGCATGTCGGCGAAGGTAAATCCCACCTCGCGCGCGGTGTCGCGCCAGTTGGACCGTTCGGGAAGGGTGATCTTTTGCATGAGCGGATCTGTAGCGCGGGATAAGGGGCGGGGCCAGACGAAACGCGCCTCAGGCGCCAAGGGGTCCCGGTCTGCGTTCCTCGGACAGCATCACGTTCGCCTCGACCTGGCCCACGCCGGGCAGGGTCATGATGCGGCGGCGCAGGATGCGTTCGAAATCGCTGATGTCGCGGGCGGTGATGCGCAGGCGATAGTCGAACTGGCCCAGGACATGCTGGACCACCTGCACCTCGGGGATGGCGGTGACGGCCCGCTCGAAGTCCTCCAGGCCGGTGCGGCCCTTGGCGGCCAGCTTGATGCCCAGAAAGACCGTGACGCCAAAGCCAAGCGCCGCCTGGTCCAGCACCACGCGCCGTCCCGCGATCACGCCCTGGTCGGTCAGCCGCTTGATGCGCCGCCAGGCGGCGGGCTGCCCGATGCCCACCGCGCGGCCCACATCGGCGGCGCTGCGCGTGGCATCCGTGGCCAGGACGCGCAGGATCGCCAGGTCGGTCGCATCCACATCGGTCACAGCGCCAGTTCCCCGCTGTCCTTGATGGTGGCGACCAGCATCAGCGCGTCCAGTTCGGCGATATGGGGCAGGGTCAGGATGCGGTCGCGATAGACCTGCTGCCAATGGGCCATGTCGCGCGCGATGACGGATGCCCGCCAGTCCACGCTGCCCAGGAAGGACTGGATCTCGATCACTTCGGGCACCTGGCGCAGGGCTGCCAGGAATTCGTCGAAGGCGCGGGGGTTGGTCTTGTCCAGGGTGAAGCGCAAGGACACCTCGACCGCCCAACCCATCGCGCGCCAGTCGATCCGCGCCTGCACGGCCTTCAGGACGCCCGCCTCGCGCATCCGTTCCAGCCGCCGCCACAGCGCGGCGGATGTCACACCCGCGCGTTCGGCCAGGGTGGCATTGGCAGCCTCGGGCTCGGCCAGAAGATGCCGCAGGATGCGGCGGTCGGTGCTGTCGGGCATGAAATTCATGATTATTGCCATATCACGGCATGATCTTTTCGCAAGATCAGCCTGACCCTGCATCCGCTGCGCAGGCATCATCGCGTCGGGGGGGCTAGAACGGCTCCAGCAGAATGAAAGGATCATCCCCATGCGCGTTTACTATGATCGCGATTGCGACGTTAACCTGATCAAGGACAAAAAGGTCGCGATCCTGGGCTATGGCAGCCAAGGCCATGCCCATGCTCTGAACCTGCGCGATTCGGGCGCCAAGAACCTGGTCGTCGCGCTGCGCGAGGGTTCCCCCTCGGCCAAGAAGGCCGAAGGCGAGGGCCTGAAGGTCATGGGCATCGCCGAGGCGGCCGCCTGGGCCGACCTGATCATGTTCACCATGCCGGACGAACTGCAGGCCGATACCTACAGGAAATATGTCCACGACAACCTGCGCGAAGGCGCGGCGATCGCCTTTGCTCACGGTCTGAACGTGCATTTCGGCCTGATCGAGCCGAAGCCCGGCGTCGATGTCATTATGATGGCCCCCAAGGGCCCCGGCCACACGGTGCGCGGCGAATATACCAAGGGCGGTGGCGTTCCCTGCCTGGTGGCGGTCCACAACGACGCGACGGGCAAGGCGCTTGACGTGGCGCTGTCCTATTGCTCGGCCATCGGCGGCGGCCGTTCGGGCATCATCGAGACCAACTTCCGCGAGGAATGCGAAACCGACCTGTTCGGCGAACAGGCGGTCCTGTGCGGCGGCTTGGTGGAACTGATCCGCTGCGGTTTCGAAACCTTGGTCGAGGCGGGCTATGAGCCCGAGATGGCCTATTTCGAATGCCTGCACGAGGTGAAGCTGATCGTGGACCTGATCTATGAAGGCGGCATCGCCAACATGGACTACTCGATCTCGAACACGGCGGAATACGGCCAGTATGTCACCGGCCCGCGCATCCTGCCCTATGAGGAAACCAAGACCCGCATGAAGGCGGTGCTGCAGGACATCCAGCAGGGCAAGTTCGTGCGCGACTTCATGCTGGAAAACGCCGTGGGCCAGCCGACGCTGAAGGCCTCGCGCCGCGCCAATGACGAACACCAGATCGAGAAGGTCGGCGCGAAGCTGCGCGAGATGATGCCCTGGATCTCCAAGGGCAAGATGGTGGACCGCGCGCGGAACTGATCCGTCAGTGAGGCTGGGGGCTGTCTGCCCCCAGACCCCCGAGGATATTTGGACACAGAAGATGAGGCCGGCTTATCTTCTGTGGAAAATATCCTGGGGGAGTCCGAAGGACGGGGGCAACGCCCCCCCTTTTTCAATCCGTGCCGATCTTGTCCTGCGTCCGGGTCTGGAAATCGGATGCGTCATGGCGTTCCCACAACTGTTCCGATGGCTCGCCCGAGGTCTTGTTGACCATGATCCCGCGCTGCACGGCGGGACGGGCCGCGATCTCGTCATGCCAGCGGCGGACATTGCCATAGATGCCCGCATCCAGGAAGGTCGCCGCGTCGCCATACAGCTTGCCTGCCACGACCTGCCCGTACCAGGGCCAGATCGCCATGTCGGCGATGGAATAGTCTTCCCCGGCCATGAAGCGGTTGTCGGCGAGGTGGCGGTTCAGCACGTCAAGCTGGCGCTTGGCCTCCATCGTATAGCGGTCGATGGCATATTCGATCTTGACCGGCGCATAGGCATAGAAATGCCCGAATCCGCCCCCCAGGAAGGGGGCCGAGCCCATCTGCCAGAACAGCCAGTTCATCGCCTCGGTCCGCGCGGTGGGATCGGCGGGCAGGAAGGCGCCGAACCTCTCGGCCAGATAGACCAGGATGGACCCGGATTCGAAGACCCGGCGCGGCGGCGTCACGGAATGGTCCATCATTGCGGGGATCTTGGAATTGGGATTTGCGGCCACGAAGCCGCTGCCGAACTGGTCGCCGTCGCCGATGCGGATCAGCCAGGCGTCGTATTCGGCGTCATGGCCCGCCTCCAGCAACTCCTCCAGCATGATCGTGACCTTCTGGCCGTTGGGCGTGGCCAGCGAATAAAGCTGCAGGGGATGCCTGCCCACCGGCAGGTCGCGGTCGAACTGCGCCCCGGCGGTGGGCTTGTTGATGCTGGCGAACTGGCCTCCGTTCTGGCCCTTCTGGCTCCACACCTTTGGCGGGGTATAGTCGTCGGTCATGACGGCCTCCTGTCTGTGATGGGGGCAGGATGGGCGCGGCCAAGGGGAACATCAACCACCAAAAACGCTGGCAAATGTTCCTGTAATGTTCTAGTCTTGCGGTCATGCTTCCGCCCCGCGATCCCGACGAACGCCTGAAAGCCCGAGGCACGGATACCCGCCCCGACGGCCGGTTCGAGCCGCATCAAAGGATCCGCGAAGCCGACGGCTGGGACATCCCCGAGGAAAGCCGGTTGCTGCGCACCCAGGTCACGATGGAACGGCCGCGCAGCATCATCACGCGCAACACCTCGCCCGACATTTCCTTCGACCGGTCCATCAATCCCTATCGCGGCTGCGAACATGGCTGCATCTACTGCTATGCCCGGCCGACCCATGCATATCTTGGCCTGTCGCCGGGCCTGGATTTCGAGACGCTGATCACCGCCAAGCTCGATGCCGCCGCCTTGCTGGCCCGCGAATTGGGGCGGCCCGGCTATCGGCCCGCGCCGATCGCGCTTGGCACCAATACCGACCCTTACCAGCCCATCGAAGCGAAGTTGGCGATCATGCCGGGGATCCTGCGGGTGCTGTCGGACTGGAGCCATCCGGTCACGCTGGTCACGCGCGGACAGGTCGTGCTGCGCGACCTGGCCTTGTGGGCTGAACTGGCGGCCAAGCGGATGGCGGCGGTCGGCATCAGCATCACGACGCTGGACGCCGATCTGGCCCGCGCAATGGAGCCGCGCGCGCCCGCGCCTGCCACGCGGCTGCGGATGATCCGTGAACTGGCCGGGGCAGGGGTGCCGGTGCGCGTGATGGTCGCCCCGGTCATCCCCGTTCTGACCGAGCCCGAGATCGAGGCGATCCTGGCGGCCGCGCGCGAAGCAGGCGCCACCACCGCCAGCATGATCCCGCTGCGCCTGCCGTTGGAGGTCGCGCCCCTGTTCCGCGACTGGTTGGATCGCCATCGCCCCGGCATGGCAGCGCATGTGATGAACCGGGTTCAGGCCATGCGCGGCGGCAAGGACAACGATCCCCGCTTCGGCCACCGCTTCCAGGGTCAGGGGACCTTCGCGGACCTGGCCTTGCAGCGGTTCCGGCTGGCACGCAGGCGGCTGGGCTATCACAGGGACGCCGCGCCCCTGGATTGCAGCCGCTTCGGCCCGCCGCCCAAGGCCGGGGACCAGCTGTCGCTGTTCTAGGCGCCGCGATCCTGTTCGTTCTTGGCCCAAAGATAGCCAATGAACGCCCCCTTGACGAAGCGCAGCAGGATCAGGGTCAGCACGGTCGTGATGACGCCGGTGATGACCAGCAGCATCCCCGGGCTGGGCCGGAACAGCACCCAGGTGAACCCGATCAGCGGGATCAACAGCAGCAGCATGATGGTCATGGCAAAGAAGGCCGGACCGTCCGCCGCAGGATAGCGGCCCAGTGGCGCATGGCAGACCTCGCACTGGGCGGGCACTGCCAGATATCCCCGAAGCAACCGGCCTTCGCCGCAATTGGGGCATTTGTTCATCAGACCCCGAAGAACGGAAGTCTTGCTGTCGCGTTTTTCAGTCATGGTCAGGGTCCTGGCTGTTGGGATCCGGATCGACTGCCTGACACCGGGCTTGGCGACGAGGGGAATTGTCGAGAAGGAACAAGGATAGGAAGCACGGACAACATCCGCAAAGCGGATATGTTCCATTGATATGCTCCGTCACCCGCAGACATATTCATCAATTGAAACATAATGCATTAATAAACAAAAATTAATTAAAAATGGCGGGAAAAAAGTTTCCCTTTTGCGTTATAGTGAGGCTGAGTGACGTCTGCCAGAACTTATCTACCGCGCATTTGGGCAATGGGAATCGATAAATGGTAAGAAGTCGGCTCTGAACAACTCCTCAGGCGGCCACTGCATGGCGGTGATGGGTCCTTTCGCCCCGGATGATCGCCGTGATCAGGTGAAGCAATAGAGTCCAAAGAGCC
>NZ_BMIV01000002.1 GCF_014642735.1 Paracoccus acridae | reverse complement strand
CGCCGAACGAAGCAGAGGAGGCCTTCTACGCAAGCTTGAACGCAGCCGAAAAAGCAGCCTAATCATTGAACCACAAACTCTCCGGTAAACCCGGGGCGGTTCAGACTCCGTTTTACTGCAAATTCCAGCCCATCATTCCTTTAGTAGATATGACATCTTGTACTGCAAAACCGCCGATGGACTGACTTTGCCCGCGGTGATGGATCGGCCTTCCCCGCTGAGGTGGTTCATTTCCAGTCTTAGTGTATGTCCGGCGGCGGTAAATGGGACTGTAGGACCGTTATGTGATTCAGAGTAGCTCATAGTCCGTCACTCGTTGAAGGCAGCCGTGCTGATCCCCTGCTCGCGCCAAAGCCCGGCACGTGCAGCCGCCTTTGGCTAAGTGCAGCACGCGTATGATCTGAGGCTTGGCGAAACAGTTCTCCTCATCGGCGTCCCTTGGACCGTCTTATTGAGACACCTCTCCTTCCGTATCCTTCGGCCGCAAGGGGAATACCCTAAGATCCGGCGCTGGCAGCCAAGCTTGTGTTGGTGGCCGCGATCTCTACTGTGTGCAGGAGGAACGAGGGTCGGACGAAATGGAAAAGCGGCTTCTTTCGGAGCGGGATATATGCAGCAAGTATATCCTGCCGGCGTTGGTAAGCGCGGGCTGGGATCTGCAAACTCAAATCGCTGAAGAACGCACGCTTACCGCCGGTCGCATCGTGGTGCGTGGAAAGCTGGTCGCGCGGGGCCAGAAGAAGAGGGCTGACTTCGTTCTTTACCTGAAGCCGAGTATTCCGATCGCCGTCATTGAAGCAAAAGATAATCGCCATGCAGCGAGCGACGGAATTCAGCAGGCCCTCAGCTACTCCAAGATGCTGCGCGTGCCTTTCGCGTTCTCTTCGAACGGAGAGAGCTTTGTCTTCCACGACGCGACCGGCCAATCTCACCAGACCGAAACCGAAGTCAGCCTCGACAGCTTTCCATCTCCCGACGAGCTTCGAGCGAAGTTATTGGCGTGGAAAGGACTCACTGAAGCAGAGGCAGGTACGGTCCTCCACCCTTATTTTGATAGCGGGAAAGAGCCTCGCTACTACCAAATGAACGCTGTCAATGCGTCCTTGGAGGCGATCGCGAAGGGTCGGAAGCGGCTGTTGCTCGTCATGGCGACTGGCACCGGGAAGACATTTACTGCCTTCCAGATCATCTGGCGCTTGTGGAGGTCAGGCAAGAACAAGCGGGTCCTGTTTCTGGCAGACAGGAATGTTCTCGTGGACCAGACGATGGTGAACGACTTCCGTCCATTCATCGGATCAATGGCGAAGCTGTCAACTCATTCAAAGACCATCGAGCGCCCGAATGGCACACACGAAAAGCTGGCCGTGGCCATAGACCGGCGTCGACGCATTAATACCGCCTACGAGGTGTACCTCGGTCTTTACCAAGCGCTCACAGGGCCGAACGAAAGCCAGAAGATCTACCGCGAGCTCAGCCCCGACTTCTTTGATTTGATCATCATCGATGAGTGCCATCGCGGCAGCGCGGCTGAGGACTCGGCGTGGCGGGAGATACTCGAACATTTTTCGGATGCGACGCAGATTGGCCTCACGGCGACACCGAAGGAAACCGAATATGCGTCCAACATCAACTACTTCGGCGAGCCCGTCTATTCTTATACCTTGAAGGAAGGCATCAAGGACGGTTTTCTCGCGCCCTACAAGGTCATCAAGTGTCATTTGGATCGGGATGTCGAAGGCTATCGTCCGGAACCGGGGCAACTCGACCGAAACGGCAGCGAAGTTGAGGACCGTATCTACAACATCAAGGACTTTGACCGAACGCTCGTCATCGACGACCGCACCAAACTCGTTGCGCAGCGCGTCACCCAGTTCCTGAAGGAAAGCGGCGATCGGATGCAGAAGACGATCATCTTCTGCGTGGATCAGGAACACGCCGGCCGCATGCGGCAGGCGCTAATCAACGAGAACCAGGATCTCGTCACCAAAGACTCCCGCTACGTCATGCGGATCACCGGGAACGACAAGGACGGGCTGAACGAGCTGGCGAACTTTATCGACCCGGAGTCTGACTACCCCGTCATCGTCACGACATCGCGCCTCTTGAGCACAGGTGTCGACGCCCAGACCTGCCGTCTCATTGTTCTTGACCGAGAGATTGGTTCGATGACCGAGTTCAAACAGATCGTCGGTCGTGGGACGCGCATTCACGAAGACACCGGAAAATACTTCTTTACACTTATGGATTTCCGCGGCGCCACGTCGCACTTCGCTGATCCCGAGTTTGACGGCGATCCGGTTCAAATTTACCAGCCTGGCCCAGATGATCCTGTGATGCCGCCTGACGATGGAGGAACGTCGACAGGCAGGGACGTCAATGGCACCGAAACCATTGTAATCGATCCAGTCGCACCAGGGCAGCCAGGAGAGCCTGCTGGCCCTGATGATCTCGGCGGGGATCAGAGGCCTCGACGGAAGATCTACGTCGACGGGATCGGCGCGACTATTATCAAGGAGCGCGTGGAATATTTGGACGCGGACGGAAAGCTCGTCACCGAGACTTTGCGCGATTTTACCCGGAAGCACCTCACGCGCCGGTTTGCATCCATGGACGATTTTTTGCGCCGATGGCGGGCAGAGGATCGCAAGCAGGTCATTGTCGATGAGCTGGCCGAGGAGGGCCTCGACCTTGAGCTGATCGGCCGGGAAATCGACGCGGGTCTCGATCCCTTCGATCTCGTCTGCCACGTTGCATTCGGCGTCAAGCCTTTGACCCGTCGCGAGCGCGCGGAGAACGTCAAAAAGCGCGATGCCTTTACCCGGTATGGTGAGCAGGCGCGGGCTGTGCTTGAGGCTCTCCTTGACAAGTACGCGGACGAAGGTGTGCTGACCCTCGACGACACGAACATCCTTCAGATAAACCCGTTTTCTAACATGGGAACGCCCGTCGAACTCATGCGTGCCTTTGGCAAGAAGCCCGACTACCTGCGAGCGATTCATGACTTGCAGGGAGCTCTATACGAAGAAAGCGCTTGATGAAAAGAATTGGCGAAGAAAAGCTGACCTATATCGATCCGGAAACGGGGCACACTGAACGTGCGTGCAATAGGACCATTCGGAAGAGTGAAGCTATTCATGTGGAAAACTACCTCGATTTGGCAGACCGAGTAGCAGAGCTCCAATATCTTAATCCACAATACGTGATGATGTTTCGCGGCCAGCGCTTTGACCACAGAGACGGAACTGGTGCAACTACTCTTCGACCAAGTATTTTTCGCGGCGCAGATTTGCAGGTGCGTGACCACATTCTGATGCCGTTGTTCGATCGCTTGCAAAATGCCGAGCGACTTCTGGTAGATGCCTACCAACGGCGTCGGATCGAAAGACGCGAAGAAATTAGGAGATACCGAATCCTTCGCTGGTCTATCCTTCAGCATTATGAGATATGCGCCACCCCACTTCTGGACGTTACGCATTCATTGCGGATTGCTGTGTCTTTTGCGTCTGACAATAATAGAGATGAGGGATATGTATTTGTCTTAGGTATTCCACACTTGGCGGGAGCCATTACCACCAGTATTGATGCTGGACTTCAGGCAATTAGGCTTGCAAATGTCTGCCCTCCTCGCGCGCGACGACCCCACATTCAAGAAGGTTACCTGCTCGGAGAATTTCCTGACATTCAGGCCTACGAGCAAAAGCAGATGTACTCCGCTCATGAAGTTGATTTTGGTAGGCGCTTAATTGGCAAGTTCAAGTTTAACGTTTCTGACTTTTTGGCTGATCCGATTTTTCCGATCGTGCCGCATGATGCCCTGTATCCAAATAACGATGACAGGTTCGTCGAACTTGTGCATGAAATAAATCACAACCTTGGTGCGCAACCATGAGTATGAGAAACCTTGTTAAATCCATCCAGGACATTATGCGCAAAGACGTGGGCGTCGACGGTGATGCGCAGCGCCTGTCGCAGCTTGTCTGGATGTTCTTCCTCAAGATTATCGATGACCAAGATGAGGCGCTCGAATTCACGCGCGACGACTATGTCTCGCCTATCCCCATTCACTTGCAATGGAGGAACTGGGCCGCGGATCCTGAGGGTATTACCGGCGACGAATTACAAGACTTCGTCAACACGCAACTGTTCCCAACCTTGAAGGAGCTCCCGGCCACCTCACCCCGCGCTCGCGTAGTTCGTTCCGTCTTCGAGGATGCCTACAACTACATGAAATCTGGCCAACTTATGCGCCAAGTGATCAACAAGATCTCCGAGGTCGACTTCAACAGCCTGTCCGAGCGCCAGCATTTCGGCGACATCTACGAGCAGTTGCTCAACGACCTCCAGAACGCGGGCAACGCCGGCGAATACTACACTCCCCGCGCTGTCACCGCCTTCATGGTCCAGCAGATAGACCCAAAACCGGGCGAGATCTTGATGGATCCAGCCTGCGGCACGGGCGGCTTTCTGACGTGCGCCCTGCGCCATATGCGGGAACACTACGTAAAGCGCCCTGAGGATGAAGCGAAGATGCAGGCTTCGCTGCGCGCGGTGGAAAAGAAGCCACTGCCACACATGCTCTGCACGACGAACATGCTGCTCCACAACATCGAAGAGCCCTCCTGGGTAAAGCACGACAACACGCTGGCCCGTCCCCTCATCAGTTGGACCAAGGGCGAGCGCGTCGACATCATCCTCTCCAACCCACCTTTCGGTGGCAAGGAAGAGGACGGGATCGAGAATAACTTTCCGCAGTTCAAGACGCGCGAGACCGCCGATCTTTTCCTCGCCCTCATCATCCGGCTGCTGAATAAGAACGGCCGCGCGGCCGTTGTTCTCCCAGATGGCTCGCTCTTTGGCGAGGGGATCAAGACTCGTCTCAAGGAGCACCTGCTGACCGAGTGCAACCTGCACACCATTGTCCGGCTACCAAACTCGGTTTTCAAACCTTACGCCTCCATCGGCACCAACCTGCTGTTCTTCGAGAAGGGCTCGCCGACGGAGGAGGTCTGGTATTGGGAGCACCGGCTCCCAGAGGCGCAGAAATCCTACTCCATGACGAAACCGATCAGACTGGAGCATCTGGACAACTGCACCGCCTGGTGGGGCGGGCCGAAGCGAGCGGGACGCGTGGAGAGCGAGCGCGCCTGGAAGGTCTCCATCGACACAATTAGGGAGCGTGGCTTCAACCTCGACATCAAGAATCCCCATGTAGTCGAGGACGACTGGGGCGACCCGGAGACGCTGCTCAACGATCTTACCAAGACCGAGGCCTCGGTCGAAAGCCTGCGCGCGGAGCTGAAGTCAATTCTTGCTGAGGCGCTGGCCCGATGAACGCTCATAGCTTTTCGGACCTTGCACTCGGCCAACTTCGTGCCGCGAAAGCCGCGATGATTGAGGATGGCGAGATAAAGAAGATCCTGGAGGCTCAAGACGAAGTTCTTGCGCGCTACAGCCCGGCCTTCCAGCCTGGCCGGATCGAAGCCATAGAAGAGGACGTGCTGAGGTCCTTTCTCTACATCGAAAACAACCACCACTGGTCGGGTCTCAACCGTCAGGTAAACCGGGTCTGCGCCGACATGGCCGCCACCCGCGCAGCCCTGGCCGAGTTGGTTGATGAATCGCGCCCCATCGCCGCAAGGATGAAGTCCGCCACCGACATCAAAGGTATGGGAAAAGGCATCATCACAGCGATCCTGCATGTCGCATACCCAGACAGATATGGCGTCTGGAACAACACCTCGAACGATGGCCTGGTGGAACTCGGCCTGTTCCCTCAAGCTGAGCGTGGTGCCAGCTTCGGCGCGCGCTATGCCGCCGTAAACGACGTCCTCGTGGGACTTTCCCACGCTCTTGAGGTCGATCTCTGGACCCTCGATACCATTTGGTGGTTTCTGAACGCTGAAGAGGACGACGTGGGGCCGTCGATACCCTCTGTGGCTGAAGGCGTCCCGGCGGTTCCAAACGTCCGGACCGCCCGCTTCGCGTTAGAACGTCATCTGCACGATTACATATTCGACAATTGGGACATGCTGGACCTCGCACGCGACTGGGAGATTTACGCGCGCGATGGCGAACCCGAAGCAGGTTACGAGTTCCGAACACCGATCGGCCGTATCGACTTGCTGGCCCGGCACAAGCGGGATCGGCGCTGGCTGGTGATCGAACTCAAACGCGAAAAATCCTCCGATGCGGTGGTCGGACAGGTCCTCCGTTACATGGGCTGGGTGCAGCGGCACCTCGTGGAAAATGGCGAAACGGTCGAGGGCCTCGTCGTGGCCACCGAAGGCGATCCACAGCTTCACTACGCGCTCGACGTCGTTCCCGCCGTGTCTTTCAAGTCCTATGAGGTCGAGTTTCGCCTTAAAGCCGGGCCATCCTTCGCGGAGTTCGCCAGGCCATGAATGCCGATCGTCTTTTGGAAGTATACGAGCAGATCAGCGAGGCCCCCGACGCCATAGCGCGGCTGCGGCGGTTCGTGTTGGATTTGGCAGTGCGTGGAAAGTTGGTGGAGCAGGTTGCTGGGGATGAACCTGCTTCGAAGCTTCATTTTCGACTTTCGCAAGGGTTCAAGAATGCCAACAGGACTTCAGGCAGAGGCCGACGCTCAGAATCCGCCGGAATAGTCTCACAACCACCCTTCTCCGTTCCCCCCAACTGGACTTGGGCTGCTATGGGTGAACTTGGCCAGACCAACATCGGCCTAACATACTCACCTGCTGACGTTGGTGAGATCGGTATACCCGTCTTGCGCTCGAACAACGTGCAGAACGGCAAGATTGACCTTAAGAATCTGTTAAGGGTCAATGTTAATCCGAAAAATTCAGTTTTGGTTGCTGAGGGCGACCTTTTGATCTGCGCCAGAAATGGAAGTCGTGCGCTCGTCGGGAAGGCCGCAATTATAAATCAATTGCATGAACCTATGGCGTTTGGCGCCTTCATGGCATTGTTCCGCAGTCCACTTAACCCGTATCTAAATTTATTCTTGGCATCGCCAGTTTTTCGGCAGGTTATCGACGAAGTAAATACTACGACAATCAATCAAATCACGCAGTCTAACCTCAAATCGACTCTTGTTCCGCTCCCACCCCTCGCTGAACAACGTCGGATTGTCGCCAAGGTCGATGCGCTCATGGCGCTAAGTGATCGGCTGGAGGAGGCCCGGAAGACCCGCGAGGAGACGCGTGACAAGCTCACCGTCGCCAGCCTCGCCCGCCTGACTGCCCCCGACACCACCCCCAAGGACCTCACGGCCCACGCCGCCTTCGCCCTCGAAGCGCTGCCCGCCCTCACCAAGCGCCCCGACCAGATTAAGACCCTCCGCCAAACCATCCTCAACCTCGCCGTCCGGGGCAAGCTGGTTGAGCAGGACCCGGCGGATGAACCGGCATCGCATTTGCTCGCGCGGATGGTAAAGGAACGGAGGTCAACCATTGCGAGGCGAAAGATCAGGGGCGCAACGCCCCCGAAGGCACCGTCAGCCGAAATTGAAGGTTTTGATCTTCCCATTTCGTGGGAGCTATGCGCACTCGGGCAGATCACGCTGATCACCGATCCGAACCCGAGTCATCGCTACCCCGACTACACTGGTGGGACCGTGCCCATTCTCTCTACCCGTGAGTTCGCTGGAGACGGAGGATGGAACCCGGAAACAGCGAAGCTTACCACACAAGCGTTCTGGGAATTTCAGAAGGAAATTTGCGACTTCGCTCAAGGTGACATTATCTTCGCGCGAAAGGGTCGCTTGGGACTTCCACGTTTCCTTCCGTCTTTCGAGAAATTCACGTTCAGCCACACGCTATTCTCCATCAAACCGATGACAGGACTCTGTCCGTTTTACCTACTCTGGCTGCTTCGGCGCGATGAGGTGGTGGAATGGCTGACGAACGAGATGAACCAGAACACCGGCGTACCGACCCTCGGGAAAGCAAAGACCGAGCGGTTACCAATCCCCCTTCCACCCCTCCCCGAACAACACCGCATCGTCGCCAAAGTCGACGCCCTCATGGCTCTCTGTGACCAGTTGGAGGCCGCCCTGACCTCTGCCGACTCCACCCGATCCCGCCTCCTTGAAGCCCTTCTCCATGAGGCGCTGGAGCCAGAAACCAAAGTTTTGAAAGCCGCCGAATGACTCTCTCCCCGAACGACGCGGAGCGGAATCTTCTTGCCCGCAATGGCCAACCTGCCAAGCTCCCCACAGACTATGTCATCGGGTTTCGCACCAATGTTGGTCGCGTTCTTGCAATCCACCGTACTGCCCCAGTTACCGCAACGGTGATGGTCGCCTCATAGGCGGCATCGCTCCCGATCACTCGCCGGCGGGCCTTAGGCCGTAATTTGGGCCCATCGCGACGGAGTCAACACTTTGGGAGGCCATCGGGATTGTAAGTTTTCCGTTTCCAAGGATTATTCTCCTGGGCCTCACTCGCGCAGACTGAACGTTTGGAGCGCTTTCCGAACAGTCACATAAGCTGATCGTCGGCTTGCACCGGTGGCCTCCATCAAACATTCTGTCACCAAGGATACAGGCGGAAGGCTTCCTCGTTTCTGCAGTAACTCTGCGATGATCACTTCTGCCTTCAGCCGAGAAGCAGAAATCTGGGGGGACCTTCGCATTTGCCATGGAAAAGGCGCAGAGATTTCAACTATATACGAGTTCTCACTTTCATCTCTGTCGGCCCGCCACTTGTCCCTAAAAATTTTCAATTTTAACATCTTAGCGTTTAATCTGCTGCTATTATACAACCAGAGTGATCGGTTCGTACCGATTTACTGCGGATAAGGACACGTCAATGTAGGCTCCAGACCCACTGTCTTCGAGCGCTTTGCATGGTTCAGGCCCTGCAAGAAGACCTGATCCCTGAGCGATCTTTTCCAACTGATAGAAGTGCAGATGGAGCGCTTAAAGCCCTTCTTTCCAAAAGCCGTGACAAGCCTCGCGTCGATGATCGATGGGTGATCAGCGGCATGATCTTGTTCACCGCAAGGGGTTCTCCACTTCGACCCTCGCACAATGATACAGTCGGGAAAAGGCTCCGACACTTCATCAAACGCCGGGAATACTCTTTACCCTTTTTTTTGCACCCTCCATCCAATTCCCGATGTGCTGCTTAAATTCAAGGCACGCGCCGCCCCTCATCCTCTTTGCTGATTGACAGGTCTGTTCCTGCGGCCCTAGCTTGAGACATGTGCAAGGCAACTGAGCCATTACGCACAGATCTGACGACATCGACATAATGGCAATTCCGCCCTGGGCACTCGCTGCCTCAGGGCTGTTTTCACGTGGACATGAACTTGGAACGCACCTCACTTCAGATCGGTCTGCTGTTCTCAACCGAAGGGCCTTACGCCACGGTTGCTCAAGCACTTCTGAATGGGGCGATGCTGGCGTGCCGGGAGGTGAACGAGGATCCATCCTTGCACCTGCAGCTGGAGCCTCTGCACGTGAACCCTCGGGGACAACTGGACAACTACCGAGACGGAGTCCAGTCGATGCTGGATCGGGGCATTGTCCATATCTGCGGTTGCTATACCTCCTCCAGCCGCAAGGAGGTGCTGCCAATCATCGAGAAGCACGATGCGCTGCTGTGGTATCCCAGCCATTACGAAGGCTTCGAAACCTCGCAGAACGTGATCTACACCGGCTCCTCTCCAAACCAGCATCTGACGCCGCTTATTGGGTTTCTGTTCAAGGAATACGGCAGTACGGGCTATTGCATTGGGTCGAATTACATCTGGGCCTGGGAAAGCAACCGGGTCTTCCGCGAAGGCATTACGCGCCTGGGAGGACGGATCGCAGCCGAACGCTATGTGCCCATCGGGGAAACTGACTTAGACCAGTATGTCATCGAGATCCTGGACCTTCGGCCCGACTACATCTTCAATTCCCTGATCGGGTCTTCATCCTATGAGTTCCTGCGGCGCCTGCGCCGCGCCAGCGCTGCTGCCGGGATTGACCAGCCCCGGAGCATACCGGTGGCAAGCTGCACCTTGTCCGAACCAGAACTGCACGCCATCGGCGCCGAGGCGGCGGATGGACAGATCACCTCCAGCGTCTATTTCTCATCGATCCAAACGGCACGCAATGCTGACTTTGTCGCAGCATATCGCCGTGCGTTTCCGAATGGACCGGCCGCCTGCGCGGACGCAGAATCCAGCTATATTGCCATCCACCTGCTGGCACGCGCCGTCGCGCGGGCAGGCGACGAAGACATTGCAAAGGTTCGTGCCGCTGTGACTGCCTGCCGCTTCGATGCGCCGCAAGGACCGGTGATGATCGATCCAGCAACGATGCACGCCTATCTGACGCCGCATATCGGTATCTCGCGCGCAGATTTCGAATTCGACGTGTTGATCGAAAGTCCGGGGCCGGTGCGGCCGGACCCGTATCTGGTGCAGTGGTCGCGCACCACAGAACCGTCTTCCCTGCCCTCGCAACTGAGGATCGTGAAATGAAACAGCCCCGCGTGACGCAGAACTTCCGCGATTTCCGAGCTTCGATCATCACATCCGACAGCCGTAGCACGAATACATTGCAGATTGTTCTGCCGCGCCTTGGATTGACGGTCGATGCAATCCACCAGAGCTTGATCTTTGAGCCATCGGCTGGCCCCCGCGTGGCCTTCATTGACGGCGACATGGCGCTGCCTGCAGCGGGCGAGGAACCTGACATACCGGCTGATTGCGCCATTGTTGGTCTGGTCGGGTCAGAAGCACCCAGCCGACTGCGCGGGCTGGTCAGCCTTGGTGCACAGGCCTTCCTGACCAAGCCCATCCACAGCGGATCGGTCTATTCCGCCCTCTTTTTGGCGGTCAATTCCCTTACCCGCAGCATGGCGATGCAGGCCCAGATCGAGGAACTGAAGCAGCGGCGAAAAGGCCGCGCCCATGTCCTGCGCGCAGTGACCGACATGGTACTTCGTGACGGCATCGGCCCTGACCAGGCCTATGATCGCCTGCGTCGCAGTGCCATGCACGCCCGGCAGAGTGTCGAGGACTTCTGCGAGGGTCTGCGAGCTTCAAGATATAACGAGGACGAAGAAGCCTCGGCGACTGATGAAAGGCGACGCTGGGCCTGATCCCCACGTCGAGAACCAACAAGGAGTTGTCAATGTTGATCACGTCGAAAAGCGCCGCTTCGGCGCTCGGAGTTCTGTTGCTTGCCGGTGCCGCGTTCGGACAGGATGCCGAACCGATCAAGCTGGGTGTCCTGGAAGACCAGTCCGGCGATTTCGCCCTTGCCACGATCGGCAAGGTCCACGCGATCCAGCTTGCGGCAGAAGAAATCAATGCCGCCGGCGGCATCGACGGCCGCCCGCTGGAACTGGTCGAATACGACACCCAATCCGACAATACCCGCTTCCAGGAATTCATGCGCAGGGTGCTGCAGCGCGACAAGGTGGATGCCGTCTTTGCGGGATTTTCCTCGGCCTCGCGCGAGGCTTATCGGCCCATCGTCAACCAGTTCGACGGGCTGGCCTTCTACAACAACCAGTATGAAGGCGGAGTTTGCGACGCGAACATGATCGTCACGGGCGCCGTTCCGGAACAGCAGTTCTCGACACTATTGCCCTACATGATCGAGAACTATGGGCCCAACGTCTATACGATTGCGGCCGACTACAACTTCGGCCAGATCTCGGCCGAATGGGTGCGCAACATCGTCGCTGAAAATGGCGGCACCATGGTGGGCGAGGAATTCATCCCGCTGGGCGTGTCGCAGTTCTCTCAGACCATCCAGAACATCCAGGCAGCAAAGCCCGATTTCGTAGTGACGCTGCTGGTTGGAACGGCGCAGGCGTCCTACTACGAACAGGCGGGCGCCGCGAACCTGGGCCTGCCGATGGCATCCTCGGTGAACGTGGGCCAAGGCTATGAACACAAGCGCTTCACGCCGCCCAGCCTCAAGGACATGTATGCGACGGTGAACTATGTCGAGGAAGTCGACACCCCCGCCAGCAAGGAGTTCGTCGAGAAGTTCCGCGCGAAGTTCCCCGACGAGCCCTATATCAACCAGGAGGCCAGCAACTCCTACGCCGCCGTCTATCTCTACAAGCAATTGGTCGAACGCGCGAAATCGACCGACCTGGCCGAGATCCGCAAGGTCATCGCCGAAGGGGATGTCTGCGTGGATGGTCCCGGTGGCCAGATGTGCATCGACCCGAAAAGCCAGCACGTCTCGCACACGATCCATCTGGCGCATGTCACCGAAGATCACTCGGTCGAGTTTCCGACCAAATGGGACGCGATCCAACCCTATTGGCTGGGCGAGGCGGGCTGCGATCTGACCGTCAGCGACCCCAGTGAACAGTACACGCCGTCGAACCCGCCCCCGGCCAACGGCTGACCTGTCCGGGCGGCCCGCCCGCCCGGACGCCACCACACCAAAGGGGCCGCCTTGTGGACATCTTCAATCTGATCTTCAGCTTTCTTTACCAGTTTGGCGATGCCTTTGCCTTTCTGGTCCTCAGCGCCTGCGGGCTGGCCGTCATCTTCGGCATGATGGGCGTCATCAACCTTGCCCATGGCGAATTCATCATGTGCGGGGCCTATGTCTCGACCAGTGCGGTCCATGCGGGCCTGCCTCTGCCGCTTGCGATCATCGCGGGCGCCGTTGCCGCGGGCATCGCTGGCATGATCGTCGAACTGGTCGTGATCCGCCCGCTGTATCAGCGTCCGCTGGACACCATCGTCGCGACCTGGGGCATTTCCATGATCGTGACCCAGGGAACGCTGATCGTCCTTGGTCCCAGCATGCAGGGCGTGGGCACCCCCTTCGGCAGCTTCACGATGGGCGGCTATTCTTATTCCATCTACAGGGTCATCCTGATGATCGCCGCTATCGGCACGTTGGCCCTGTTGTGGCTGATGTTCACGCGCACGCGGTTCGGCCTTCTGTCGCGCGCCACGATCCAGGTCCCCCATGTGGCCGAGGCCATGGGCGTCAACACCAACCTGATCTACAGCCTGACCTTCGGCCTGGGTGCGGCCCTGGCCGGACTGGCGGGCGGGCTTTACGCGCCGACCATGACGCTGGTGCCCACCATGGGGGCGTCCTTCATGGTCGAGGCCTTTGTCACCGTCGTTGTCGGCGGGGCGGACATCTTCCTGGGAACGGCCCCTGCCGCCGCTATCCTCGGCATCATCAAGGCCGCGCTGACGGGCTGGCAGGGCCAGCTTGCCGGGCAGATCGGCCTTTTGATCGCCGTCATCATCGTCATCCGCATCCTGCCACGCGGGATCAGCGGCAAGATCCTGAAAGAAAGGGCCTGAGAATGGCCGAGACATCCCGGCTGCGCGGCATCCTGCGCCTGGTCGAGGGGCCGCAGACTCTTGGCCGAGGGCCAAAGTTCTGGGCGGGCTTCGCCCTTGTCCTGGCCTGTGCCTGCGCCTATCCGATGTTTGCCGACAGCTATGACGTTGGCAACAACGTCTACTTCTTCAACTGGCTGTTCATGGCCATGGGGCTCTCGCTGATCTGGGGCTATGGCGGATCGTTGAGCTTCGGGCAGACCGCCTTTTTCGGCATCGCGGGCTATTGCTACGGGGTGCTGACAATCAACCTGGGCGATGCCTACGGACTGACGCTGCTGTCGCTTGTGATGGCCGTGGGCTTCAGCGCATTCTTTGCGGCCGTCCTAGGCTACTTCCTGTTCTTCGGCCGCATCAATGGCGTGTTCCTTGGCATCGTGTCCCTGTCTGTGACCCTGGTGCTGGAACGCTTCATGGCTCAGACCGCAGGACCGCAGTGGGCAATCGGTTCGGCGCGGCTGAACGGGTTCAACGGCATGGGCAGCATGCCGTCCCTGACGATCCCCTGGCCCGGCGGAAGCATCGTCCTGTTCCCTGACCTGCCGCTGTATTACCTGACCCTTGCGCTGCTGGTGGTCGTCTATCTGGCCCTGCGGATGCTGGTGAATTCGCGCTTCGGCAATGTGCTGGTCGCAATCCGCGAGAATCCCCAGCGCGCCGAGATGCTTGGCTATGACATCCGCAAGTTCCAGTTGGGCGCATTTGTCATCGGCTCGTCCCTCGCCGGGCTGTCGGGGGTGCTTTACACCTCGTGGGGCAACTACATCACCCCCGCCTCGATGGGGATGACGGCCGCTGCCTTGCCCATTGTCTGGGTGGCGGTCGGCGGCCGCGGCGACCTGACCACCACGCTGGTAGGCACCTTGGCCGTACTGATCGTGTTCCAGATGCTGACGATCTATGGCAGCCAGTATGCCTTGATCGTCATGGGTGTTCTGCTTGTCGTCACGGTGCTGGTTGCTCCGCGTGGCATTGTGATGGGCATCGTGGACGCATCACGCCGCCTGTTCCGCCGGAAGGAGGCGCGCTGATGACCATTCTGGAAACCCGCAAGCTGAACAAGCATTTTGGCGGCCTGCATGTCACCGGGAACGTGGATTTCACCCTCCAAACCGGAGAGATGCATTGCCTGATCGGCCCGAACGGTGCGGGCAAGAGCACCTTCTTCCGCCTGATCCTGGGCGAACATCAGCCTGACAGCGGCCAAATCCTGTTTGCGGATGAGGATATCACCCGCGCCAAGCCGTTTCAGCGCATCCGCAAGGGGATCAGCGTCAAGTTCCAGGTTCCCGGCATCTTCAAGGAACTCAGCACCCGCCAGAACCTTGTCATCGCCCTGCAGCACCATGTTCCTGCCGGCGATCTGACCGAGGAAGTTGATCGGCTGCTGGAATTCCTGAAGCTGTCGCAGGATCACACCCAACTTGCCGGCAATCTCAGCCACGGCCAAAAGCAGTGGCTGGAAATCGGAATGGCGATCGCCTTGAAGCCGCGCCTGCTGTTGCTTGACGAGCCGACTGCAGGAATGACGCCCGACGAGACCCACGCCACGGGCGAGATGCTGCACCGGCTGAATGCCGAGGGCATGACCGTGCTGGCAGTGGAACACGACATGGCCTTCGTGCGCCAGATCGCCCATCGGGTGACCGTGCTGCATCTGGGCAAGGTTTTCGCCCAAGGCAGCATCAACGAGATCACCGCCGACCCCCGGGTCGCCAAGATCTATCTGGGAGAGGTCCATGCCTGAACCGCTTCTGCAAACATCTGCACTGAACGGCGGATATGGCGGCAAGCCAGTTCTGCAAGGCGTCGACATCGATGTGAAGGAAGGCGAGATCGTCGCCATCATCGGTCGCAATGGCGTGGGCAAGTCCACCCTGATGAAAACGCTGATCGGGCTTCTGCCAAGCCAGCGTGGAGAGATCCGGGTGAAGGGCCGGCAGGTCGACGGCCTTTCGGCGCATCGCCGCGCGCGCCTTGGGATCGGCTATGTCCCCCAGGGTCGGGATGTCTTTCCGCGCATGACCGTGCTGGAAAACCTGATGGTCGGCCAGTCGATTTCCGGCCGCAAGCTGGATGGCAAGCTTGAGGAAGTCTATCACTACTTCCCCATCCTGCAGGAACGCGCCCACCAGCGCGCAGGCACAATGTCGGGCGGCCAACAGCAGCAGCTTGCCATCGGCCGTGTGCTGATGGGCGGGCCGTCTCTGGTCCTTCTGGACGAACCCTCAGAAGGCATCCAGCCCAACATCGTCCAGTCAATCGCCCGGATCATGGTGGAGCTGAACGCCAAGACCGGCCTCAGCGTCGTCTTTGTCGAACAGAACATCGACATGATCCGCGCCATGGCACAACGCTGCTATGTCATGGACAAGGGCCGCATCACCGCCGCGCTGACTCGCGCCGACCTGGACGATCAGGACCTCATCCGCAGCTATCTGTCCGTCTGACCCATCCAAGAAAGGTATTCCCATGAGCTGGTTCGAAGACTCCATCATGGCCCGCAAGGGTGTCGCAAAGGGCGAAGTGCGGGCCGAAGCATCGCTGACCGAAGCGCAGCAGGGCAGCTATCACTACGTCTACAGCGCGGCCATCCCGCCGGTCCTGAAGATTGACCCTGGCACGGTCCTGACCTGCGAAACCCATGACGCCTTCGAGGGGGCGATCACCTCTGAATCCGACACGCCTACCGAGAAGCTGAACTTCCCGTTCCTCAATCCGCAGAACGGACCGGTCTGGATCAACGGCGCGGAAAAGGGTGATACGATCGCTGTCCACATCGACAGCATCGTCCCACGTGGTCCCCAGCCACGCGGCACCACCGTCATCATGCCCGAGTTCGGCGGCTTGGTGCCCACGGCGGACACCGCATTGCTGACGGCGCCCCTGCCCGAACGCGTGCGCAAGCTGCATGTCACCGCCGAGGAAGGCACCGTCTGGAACGACCGCATCACCCTGCCTTACGAGCCCTTCATCGGCACGATCGGCACCGCCCCGCAGATCGAGGCCATCTCCTCGCTGGTGCCGGACTATTATGGCGGCAACATGGACCTGCCGGACGTGGCGCCTGGCGCGGTCGTCTATCTGCCCGTCCAGACCGAAGGCGGGTTCCTGTTCCTGGGCGACTGCCATGCCGCCCAAGGCGACGGCGAATTGTGCGGCGTCGCGATCGAACACCCGACCGTCACCACCGTCCGTGTCGATCTGATCAAGGGCTGGACCATCAAGACCCCGCGGCTCGAGAACGAGAAATTCTACATGACCATCGGTTCCTCGCGCCCGATGGAAGACGCCGCCCGCGGCGCCTATCGCGAGCTGATCCGCTGGATGGCCGCCGACTTCGGCTTTGACGAGATCGACGCCTATATGCTTCTGACGCAGTGCGGCCGGATCCGGCTGGGGAACATGGTGGATCCGAAATACACGGTGGGCGCCTCGGTCCTGAAATCCATCGTTGGAATCGCCCGATGAAGGACATGCTTTCTTCCTTGGGCGAGTTGACGGTGGCCGGCATTCGCGAGGGCCTGGCCAGAGGCGCATTTACCGCCGAGGCAGTGACATCGGCTGCAATCGCCCAGATGCAGGCGACGAACGGCACTTATAACGCGGTGATCTTCGAAAACGACGCGGCACTGGACACCGCCCGCGACATCGACCGCCGGATCGCCGCAGGCGAGAAGGTAGGAGCCTTGGCGGGTGTTCCCATCGTGGTCAAGGATCCCATGGACATGGTGGGCTTTCCATCGACCGCAGGCTGGCGGCTGCTTTATTCCGGTGCGGGCGGCGTCGATCTGATGCCCGAACGCGACAGTCCGGTGGTGGCCCGCATGCGTGCCGCCGATGCCGTCATCATCGGCAAGACCAATGTCCCGATCCTCAGTTGGACCGGAACCCATGCCAATGACAGTTGGGCCGGACCGACGATCAATCCCGCTGCACCCGACCGCGTGCCGGGGGGATCCAGCGCCGGCTCGGCTGCGGCGGTCGCCGCCCACATGGCGGTGATCGGGCTGGCCGAGGAAACGGGCGGATCCATCCAGAACCCCGCCTCGGCACAAGATCTGGTGGGCATCAAACCAACGATCGGGCTGGTGCCCAATGCAGGCGTGGTGCCCCTGTCAGCCAATCGCGACGTGGTGGGACCAGTCGCGCGCACGGTGACCGATGCCGCCGAATGCCTGACGGCGCTGGCGGGCTTCACCACCGAGGATCCGAAGACATTGGCCTCCGTCGGAAAGGTTCCAGCAGACGGCTATGCAGCACGGTTGTCAAATGACGGGCTGCAAGGAAAGCGGCTGGGGCTTTATGGCCCGGGCTGGCGACCGGATCTTCTCTCGGACAAGGCCGCGCGGCTTTACGAGCGTGCAAAGCGCGAACTGGTGGCGGCGGGCGCGATCTTGATTGAGGATCCTTTTGCTGGAACGGATTTCGCCAGCCTGCGCCAGGTCACACCGGGAACACCCTTCTTCGACGGTCGCGGCCTTGAGTCGCTGCCTTATGACATGACCTGCTACCTGCGTCGCCTTGGACCCGACCCCGCGCTTAAATCCTGGAACGAGTTTGTCGCGGCCACGGCGTCCGAGAATGTCCTTGGGAAGGGCGCGATCCTTGGCTATCTGCAAGAACTTCCCGATTTCGCGCCATGTCTTGCCGATCCCGAAACGCCCCCTGCCCTGCCGGCCTTTACAGAACTGAAACGCCGGTACTTGGAGCTGCTGGATCTTGTTTTCGCAAAGCACAGCCTGGACAGCTTGGTTTATCCCCAGATGCTGAATGAGCTTCCCGAACTTCACTCGGGCCAAGCGCTTCGCGAAACCACCGTTGGCGAACTGAACATTGCCGGAATCCCAGGTGTCACTGTCCCTGCCGGTTATTACGCCTCAGGAGCGCCCTTTGGCCTGATCTTCCTTGGGCTGCAATGGTCAGAGGCAGAACTGCTGAACCAGGCTTATGCCTACGAACAGCATACGCGGCACCGCAAACCGGCTGTCTGATGCAGCAGGCGCCAGCAGATCGGGGAAATGGCCTGCTGTCGCCACCTTCATCGTGAATGGCGGTACTGTATCGCACCAACGCAGCAGGCGATAAGCGAAGCCGCGTCGATCAGTCCTTATAGGGATCGAACTCGTCTCCTCCGGCCATACAGACGATCAGCGGCCTGAGCGTGTGGATGATTTTCACGGTGCTGCCATGGTGGGCAAGAACGTCCGAAAGCTTCTTGTAGACTTCGGGCGCCTCATCAGCCCCGGCTCCACGCAGATGTGTTCCCGCTTGCGCGATCCTGAGCCGCACCGCGTCAAAGTCCACCGCGCCGCCCTCGGTGTACCACTGGGTGATCTTCTTCATCTTGCCGTTCGCCTGCTTCTGCTCGACAATGCGCTTGCGCCGCTTGCCGGCGGCCTTGGTCCGCGACATGATCCGGCCCGCCCCGTGGATGGTCGAATAGAAGGCTGCCCGCGACAGATCGCTGTCCACTCCCTCGACGATCACCGAAACATCGCCCATCGACGATCCGATGAAGCTGCGCTGACCGGGGAAGGCCGGCGTGGCACCCTTTCGGACGACCCAATAGCTCTCTCCGCCATGGGTTTCCTGCCACGCAAAGTTATGGTGGTTGTGAACTTCCTCGATGATCTTGCCGCCCAGGATGCCCACCACCGTCTCGCATACCCAGTCGCGACCGGCATAGGCATAGTCGCCGGCCAGCCGCATTGCCTTGATGTAGTCGCGCCCGTGGCGGCTACCGACCTCAAGGGTGTTGGGTGTCTCATCCACGATGTTCGGGTTGTCGCCGGCGCGCTTCATGAAATGCGTGGCGATGGCATGGCCCAGCCCGCGAGAGCCGAAATGCGCGCCCACCCAGATGCGATCGGCCTCGTCCGCAAAGACATCGACATAATGGTTTCCGGAACCGATCGTCCCCAGCTGATCCAGTGCCTTTTTCTTCAGATCGGGATGGCTTTTCAGAAATCCGACCTCATCCCAGGCGGGATCGTCGAAAACACGATGAACGACAGGCGTGGCATTCTTTCGTCCGATCCCGAAGGAAAGGCTTGCGAAGATCTCGTCGGCAAGCCTCGACAGCCGACCTTCGATGTCCCCCAGATTGAGGTTCGTCAGGACAGCCTTGTTCCCGCAGGCGATGTCGAAGCCCACGCCGGCGGGTGGAACCTTGTCCTTGTAGACGGCGACGCCGCCGACAGGCATGCCATAGCCCTTGTGATTATCAGCCATCAGCAACATGGCCTCTGCCTCCAGGGCGCAACGCTCTGCCTGCGCCAGCGTTGCGGCGTCCGCCTCACCGAAGACCGTGACCGTCATTGCCCACTTCTCCCGCGGCTGTCCTCCATCCTGCTGTTTCAGCGTTTCGGGGACGTGCTCAGTTCCAATGGCCGTCGAAGAGCGACGCCCTCTTGGTGCGGCACCGGCGGGATCGGAGCACCCGTATGCTGGCAACATGTCGGATCAGGCGCGGGCGTTGCTGACAGCCATCAGTCTCCCGTGTGGGCCAGTCCCGCCTGGGGCAGCCAGCCCTCCCATCCATCCACGCGGGCCTTCTGCCAACCCTCCACGATGTAGGGAAGCGGCCTGATCCCGCATTGTTTGGCCGGCAACTCGGTCACGATGCGCGAGCCGGAGGACGGCCAGGCGCGGAGGAGCCGCAGTTCGCGCGACGCCGCAGCGGTAAAGCAGAACTCCACGTCAGGCAGCGCGGCGATGTAGTGCCGGTGCACCCAACCCGAATGGTGTCCATCCTCGACCGGACACCATGATCCCTTGCAAGCGGCAGTCACCATGATCCCGCATGAACCATAGGCGAAACGCTCGCGAACCGCGGCTTCCGCCTTGGGCGCGGCCCGGAGGTTCAGCCGGTCATCAGCACGGACGTTTACGACACAGTGCTCTGCGCCCTTTACGACCGGGTCCGCAGCCGACGGCGTGACGGCGCCAAGAAAGACAGCAAGAATGACAAGCGGCAGCGCGGATCTGGGCAAGGGTGGCCTCGTGCAATAGGAGTTCGCGGTTGGAGGTCTGTTGAGTCAAGCGCCGACATAGTCAAGTGGCCCCCATGGGCAGGCGCAATCCGAAGCCCGCGATAAAGCATCCTTGATCAGCCTGTTTCGCTGACACGCCCGCTGAAGAAACTGCCCTGCAAAGTGATGCTCGAAGCGGGGATGGTCACCGGGCGAAACCGCTGATCGCGGGCAGCCAGGTCGACAGCGCGGGCACGAATGTCAGGATCAGCAGCGACGCGATTGCCGCAAGGAAGAAGGGCGGCAACTCGCGCACCAGCGCGGATGGCTTTTGCTTGGTGGCCGAGGCCACGACGAAGATAAGCCCCCCTACCGGCGGAGTCATGAGCCCGAACGTCAGATTGACAATGACAATGATGGCGAAGTGATCCGGCGCGATGCCAAGCCCGTGGGCGATTGGCGCCAAGATCGGAACCAGGATCATGACGCCGGGCAGCGGATCCATGAACATGCCGAAGAACAGCAGCAGCAGGTTGACCATCAACAGGAAGGCGATGGGCGACAGATCCATCGCGATCACCGCATCGGCCATGGCCTGGGGCACACCCTCGATGATCAGCACCCAGGCGAAGGCGCGGGCCGCGGCCAGGATCATCAGCACCGCGACCGACATGATGGCGGACCGAAGGAAAGCGCCCCACAGATCGGCGAAAGTAAAGCCGCGATAGATGACGGCGCTGGCGATGATGGCATAGAAGACGGCCACCACCGATGCCTCGGTCGGCGTGAACAGGCCGCCCCGGATGCCGCCGACGATCAGGACGATCAGCAGCAGCGCAGGCAGGGCGGCAATGGTGTTGCGCAGCATCTGCGAGGCGGGTGGGCGCAGCTCAAGGCTGCGGTAATCCCGCTTGCGGCTGATCCACCAGTTCACTCCGGCGATGAGGGCAGAGATCAGCAATCCCGGCAGCAGGCCCGCCATGAACAGAGACCCGACCGAGACGTTGCGGTCCTGCAGGGCATAGATGATCATCGTGATTGACGGAGGAATGATCGGATCGACAACGGCGACCGAAATGGTCAGCGCCCCGGCATAGGATTTCGAATAGCCGCTGCGCTCCATCATCCGGGCCATCATCGCCCCCGGTCCCGCGGCCGATGCCAGGGCCGAGCCCGAGATCCCCGCAAACAGGGTTCCTGTCAGCACATTGGCATAGCCAAGGCCGCCTCTCAGGTGCCCGACGAACTGCGAGGCGAAGCGCAGGAGCATGCGCGATATCGCGCCCGTGGACATGATTTCCGCGGCCAGGATGAAGAATGGCACCGCCAACAGGGGAAAGCTGTCGAGGCCGGTGAACATCTCCTTGACGACGACGACCATCGGATAGCGCCCGTCGATGGCAACGGCCGCGAAGGTTGCCATGGCCAAGCTGAATGCGACGGGGACCCCCATGACCATCAGGATCAGGAAGGCGACGATCAGGATTTCAGCCAAGGGCGGTCTCTTCCGGGTGTTGCAGGCCAGCGCGCAGATAGCGTGGCGCGATCAGGACCAGATGCACGATCATCAGCGCAAAGCCCACAGGCATTGCGGCATAGACCCACTTCATCGGGATACGCAGGGCGGCGGACCGCTGGACCGCCATCCGATTCATGTAGTCGATCCCGACCCAGACCATGAAAGCGAAGAAGCCCAGCAGCACCAGGAGGATCAGCGCCCGCAGAGCCCGCTGACCCTGGCCGGGAAGGGCCTCCTGGGCGTTGGTGATTGCGGCATGTGCCCCCTCGCGCAGGGCAAGCCCGCTGCCCAGAAAGGTCAGCCAGATCATCGAATAGCGCGCCACCTCGTCTGCCCAGGTCAACGAATTGCCCGTCAGATAGCGGCCCAGGACATTCCAGCCCAGCATGACCGCCATCGCCATCAGCCCCATCACCAGGATGGAGCCGTTCAACGTGACGAAGGCATTCTCGAGGCGGCGCATGCGATCACTCGACCGCCTGGATGCGGTCCATCAGGTCCTTGCCGAACTGCGCCTCATAGTTCTTGTAAGGCTCGGCCAGCGCGTCGCGGAAGGCGGCTTTCTGCTCGGGCGACAGTTCGTTCACCGTCATGCCCGCTTCCTGCATCTGGGCAACACCGGATGCGTCCACCTCGTCCACATAGGCGCGCATGGCCACGACGGCATCATCCGCGGCCTTCTCGAACGCGGCCTTCTGATCATCATCCAGCCTGCCCCAAAGCGACGGCGATACGAGGATGATCGTGGACGAATAAACATGACCGTCCAGCGTCAGGTTCTTCTGAACCTCGTTCAGCTTGGCCGAGACGATGACGGAAAGCGGGTTTTCCTGCCCGTCGATCGCGCCTTGCTGCAACGCGCCGATCACTTCGGGCCAAGCCATCGGCGTAGGGGCTGCGCCAAGCGCGCGAAATGCCTCGATGTGGACCGGGTTTTCCATGGTCCGGATCTTCAGGCCCTCAAGATCGGCCGGGGTTTCGATGGGCCCACGATTGCTGGTGATGTGGCGGAAGCCCTGCTCTCCCCAAGCCAGGGCGTGCAGCCCTGCGTCCTCGAACTTGGCAAGCATCTCCTCGCCGATCTCGCCGTCGAGAACGGCGCGAGCATGTTCCTTGTCACGCAGCAGGAACGGAATTCCCAGGACGCCGACTTCCGGCACAAAGTTCGACAGCGTCCCGTCCGAGGCGATCGTCATCTCGACCGTGCCCAGTTGCAGCCCTTCCAGAACCTCGCGTTCACCCCCAAGACCCGAAGACGGGAAGTGACGGAAGCTGAACTGGTCGCCCAGACTGGCCTTCAGAGACTCCTCGAAAGCGCGGGCGCCTGCGCCGTAATGGCTGTCTTCGGCCAGCGCATAACCGATCTTGATCTCCTGCGCGGCGACAGGCGCGGCAAATACCGAGCCAAGCAAAGCGGCAGCAACAAAATGCTTCATATTTCAGGTCCCTCCCTCGGATCGGGGCAAAACTAGCGTCAGCAGGCGTGCATGCGCAACCTGTGAACGAAGAAGAAGTGAACTGCAGGCATCCGAACCGCCACAAAGGGCACCGTTGATCGGCACCACAGGGGCAATCGAAGTTCTAGGGTGAGACGAGCAATCCTGTGCCGTCACGTCCGTCGCCCTGCTTGCACCCGCCGGACCTATGCAGGACCATATCGCCGCTTTGCCTCTCTGAACGAGGTCAGGCGGTTCAGTTTGTCGTCCCACAGATGCAGGTTCACTGACCGAAGACTTTCGCGCAGCGTCAGCCGCTGGGCGACCGCAAGCTCGGCGTGATCATCCAGTATCTGCGGAAGCCGATAGAACGGGATGCGGCTGTAGAGATGGTGGACATGGTGAATTCCGATGTTGGCGGACAGCCAACGCAGGGGCGCGGGCAGGACGTAATGGGATGATCCCGCAAGCGCCGCTTCGTGCACCTGCCACGCATCGCCTTTCGCCCAGTGAGTGTCCTCGAACTGATGCTGCACATAGAACAGCCACATCCCGATGGTGGCGGCCACAAGGACCGTGGGAAGATAGATCAGCAGCACCGGCTTCATCCCACCCAGCCAGATCATCACCGCAAGAACAAGCGCGATCATGGCATTGGTCCCCATGGCCGAAACCCAATAGCGCCTTCCCGCGGCCATCAGGCCAAGGGGCAAACGGTTCTGCAGCAGGAACAGATAGCCGGGGCCCACTCCGAACAGCACGACCGGGTGACGGTAAAGGCGATACATCAGTCTGCCCAGACGGCTGCGAGCCTGATACTCGGCCACTGTCAGCGTCAGCACGTCACCGATGCCGCGCTGATCCAGGTTGCCATGCTGGGCGTGGTGGAGGGAGTGGGTCCGGCGCCAGACGTCATACGGCGTCAGGGTCAGCACCCCCAGGCAGCGGCCCACCCAATCCTGAACCCTGCGGCTGTGAAAGAACGAGGCATGGCCGCAGTCATGCTGGATGCAGAACAACCGCACCAGGAAAAAGCCGTTCAGGATCGCGATCCCGACCGCCAGCCAGGAACTGATCGACATCGCGGCCCAGGCCAGCACCCAAAGCAACGTGAACGGCACCAGCGTGACAAGAAGCTCAAGGATACTGCGGGCGGTCGAAGGCTCACGATACCTTGCCAGGATCCGGACCCAGTCCTTGGCCGAACGCACTTGCACCTGCATGGTGTCGGAAGAAGTCATCATCACCGCCTTGAAGCTTGAGCCACGTCTGCCCATCGGCCCGCACGGCGTTTTCTTGTGCTGCGTCCTCTAGAACAGGCATTTGGGCCGAGCAAGACACGGACGACGGAAACCTGACAGGCGGGACCCAAGGGTCAGACACAGCCGGCCGATCGGCAGACTGAAAATGCCCGCAGCCCTTCAAGCATTGGCCATGGATGAGCCGACAGCAGGGTTCAGTATCCTCTTGGGCTGCCCTACCACATTTGCTCGCTGGATTGTATGGCCGGCCTTCTTGCCAAGACGGACGGCATAGATGGCGTGCATCTCTCGGCGCAGGCGCATGAGAAGATCGGCCAAGGTGCCGCCGAAAAGGTGAAATCGGTATACGACTAGAAGGATCACACGGCGCGCTTGTTTCGGCTGTGGGCCGTGCGCCCATGGCTACAACCAGGACGGGCGGTTGGCTAAGGCCTTGTCACCCAAGCTGAGCGAGGCCACTGCCCGGGGAAGCTGCAACAGCACCCTTTCACGCTTCCGAATTAAAGCCGCGAAACGGAAGTCATGCCTGAGGACTAAGATGGCAAAAGGCGTGGCTTCTGCGATTGACCTCGTCTTGATAACACCCACATTGCACGAAACCATGCCCGTATCCCAAGGAACTCGATGGCGACGCCCTACCCCATTGTCCTTTCCGACGCTCATGTTGCCCGGATACCTTCTGTCGAGGGGCCCCTGCACGATCCACGCTGGCGGATGCTCGACGACGCCGATCTCGACAGCCTGGCCGAAGATTTGACCCGGGGACGGCCGCGGCCAGTTCCGATCTTTGCCTATGGCTCTCTGATCTGGAACCCCGGCTTTGCCGTGCAGGCACGACGTCGCGCCACAGCCGTCGGGTGGCATCGCAGTTTCTCGATCTCGCTCGATCACTTCCGCGGCTCGCCCGAACGGCCGGGGCTCATGCTTGCCCTTGCTTCGGGTGGGCAATGCGAAGGTCTGGTGCTGGACATTGCCGAGGGGACGGAGGCCGAGTCCCTGCGCGCCATCCTCAAGCGCGAACTTGTGGCCCATGAACTAGCAGCCAATGCCTGCTGGATCGCCGTTGATACCGAGCGTGGTCGCGAGGAGGCCCTGACCTTCTACGCGGACCCGGTGGGAACCCAGATTGCCCAACTGACGATCAAGGAACAGGCGCATCGGCTTGCCCACGCCGCCGGGTCCGCGGGATCTGGGGCAGAGTATCTTTTGCGCACGGTCCGCGGTCTTGTCGAACACGGTATCCACGACGACTACATCTGGGCTCTGCAGCGCCATGTCGCGGAGGAAATAGAGGCCGCATTGACCGAAACGGGTCGCGCGGCAAGCAAGGCGGCGTCCGCATAGATCCATGCCGGCTTTTGCCCCATGCGCTAGAGCTTGCTTGGCATGCCTTGTAGAGGCTCGTTTCCGCATTGAGAGGCTGGAAACTCTGCGCGGCAGCCATGACCTCGCCATGGTTTATGACCCATGCAGGAGCGCCGCCGGGAAACCGGCACTGCAGCACAACTAAGGTGCTGAGAGGTGGTCCGGGATTTCCGACCATTTTGCCGCCTTGCTAAGCTCTGGCATGGGGGTCATGTCAGGCAGCGGCTTTCAGGTTCTGGTTGGCGGTATCATAGGCATCGGCTGGCGTCAGCAATCCATGCGATGAGTGCGGGCGTTTTTCGTTGTAATAGCTGATCCAGGCGCCGATCCCCCCGTGGGCCTCGGACCCGGTCTGGAAGGCGTTCAGGTAGACGCATCCGTATTTCGCTGCGCAGACCTTCGGTTCAGCGACCGCCCAGTGCTTCCTTCAAGGCCTCGACGCAGAAGCTCGCGTCCATGGAAATCACCGGCTCGGCAGCGTTCTTGCCATCAAAGACCGAGGCCATGTTCTCAATCGCGGCTCTTTCCCAGCCCGTGATCATGGTGGGATGGATGTCGTATTTCTTGACCAACTCGGCCGTCGTCAGGTCCTCGCGGATAGCCGCCAACGCCACCTTAGCCTTGAACTCGGCCGAATAGCCTTCCGTCTCGTCAGGCGGATCACTCCTCCGTCAATCGCCAAAGCTTAGCGACTGGTCCGAATTCCTGCGCTACCTCTCAGCGTGACGCTGCTTGCACCTAACGTCATCGAGGACATTCTCAATGCCAAGCACGGACCCGAACTGACGCCGCCCCGCCTGCTGGAGCCTTTTCCCGAGGAGTGGACGGCCCAGCGCGTATGACCGGGACCTGGCGGTAGCGGGACAGCAGTAGCAACTTGCCGATCGGCGAAGGAACCTCCGGGCCGAAGCAGGCCATGGTCTTCAGGACGATCGCCATCTCCAGCAAAGTGCCTGATGCTTTTCAGCTTCCCTGAAGATAGTCTGTGTACGAAGCTTCAGAGCAGGATCGAGAATGCAGTCACACGTGTCATACGCCTGCTTTGCGCACTCTGGAAAGCAAGACGACTGCAGCGATTGGCAAAATCTTGAAGACCATTTATACCACACTGCGCAGCGTGCGGCGGGTACGGCTGATGCTGCTGGCCTGCCGCTCTGTGCCTGCATGGCCGCTCGGTTTCACGACTTTGGCAAATATGACCCTGCCTTCCAAAGGCGCTTGAAGGGCGACAAGACGGCGGTGGATCACTCGACTGCGGGAGCCAGCTTGCTGCTGCAGCGCGCCCGGTCCGGCCCACAGACCTGGGTGGCCGAGGTGCTGGCCCATGCCATCCTGGGCCATCATGCTGGCCTGCCGGATGCCACCGGTTCGGAGGCCGCCCGTATCCGCCGGATCGAGAATTTTCGCCAGCGCGACCCCATCCCGCCTGAAATCAGCGCCGGAGCCGAGGTGGATCTTGGACGGCTGGTGCCGGAACTTCTTGCCAAGATCCGCCCGGGCGCGAACAGCGGCTTCGATCTGTCGCTTTTCGGACGGATGGTGTTTTCCTGTCTCGTGGATGCCGATTTCCGGGATACCGAAGATTATTATGATCGGCTGGAGGGGCGGAAGCATGATCGGGACTGGCCTGCGCTGACCGAAACCCTGCCAAGAATGCGCGAGGCATTCGACAAGAAGATGTCAGGCTATGTCCCTGACTCCGACCTGAACCGGTTGCGGGCAGAGATCCTGTCCAGCATCCGAGCCGGGGCGAAGCTGGCCCCGGGCCTGTTTACCCTCACTGTTCCTACAGGGGGTGGCAAGACGCTGGCATCCATGGGTTTCGCCCTGGATCATGCCGCCCGGCACGGGCATCGACGGATCATATTCGCGATCCCTTACACTTCTATCATCGACCAGACCGTCACGGCGTTCCGCGACCTGTTCCGCGACATCGGCGATCTGGTGCTGGAGCATCATTCCTCGATCGACATGGAACATCCCGGCCAGCAGGGACGCGACAAGCTGCGCCTTGCCATGGAAGACTGGGCTGCGCCCATCGTCGTCACCACCAATGTGCAACTGTTCGAAAGCCTGTTCGCGGCCCGCCCATCGCGTTGCCGCAAGCTGCACAACATCGCCGGGTCCATTATCATCCTGGACGAGGCGCAAAGCCTGCCCCGCCCCTTGCTGATGCCGGCGCTGCGGATGCTTGACGCCCTTGCCGTGCATTACGGATGCACCATTGTTCTTTGCACGGCGACCCAACCGGCTTTCGACAGCAGCCAACTTAAACAGGGCGGCCTGCCGCTTGCGGGGCGCGAACTGGCACCCGATCCTACGGGTCTGGCCCGGCGATTGCGCCGCGCGCGCATCCTCGACGGCGGCCAGATGGATAATGACGCACTGATCGCTGCGCTCGGGGCGGTGCCGCAGGGCATGATGATCGTCAACAGCCGGTCTCATGCGCTGGAACTGTTCCAGGCAGCTCAGGCCGAGGGACTTGCAGGGGTGGTCCATCTGACCACGCGCCAGTATCCTGCCCATCGTCGCCGGATCATTGCCGACGTCCGGCAGCGTCTTGCCGCGGGTCAGCCCTGCCGTCTGATCGCCACCAGCCTGATCGAAGCGGGGGTCGATCTCGATTTTCCCAAAGGCTGGCGGGCCGAGGCGGGCTTGGACAGCATCGTGCAATCGGCAGGACGCGTGAATCGCGAAGGCAAGCGCCCGCTGGAGGACAGCACCTTGACGGTGTTCAGGGCGCCGGACCATCCGCCACATCGGCAGATCAAGCCGCTTGCGGATGCGATGCACGGCACCGCTGCCCGTCTTGGCTATGAGAACCTGCTGGAGACTGCAGCGATCCGCGACTGGTTCGAGCAGGTCTACTGGCGCAGCGGGCCCGAGCAGATGGGCCAACCGATGGTCGCGGCCTTCAAGTTTGCTCCTTCCGGCACGGACTTCCCTTACCGCAGCACCGCCGAAGCCTTTCGCATGATCGAAAGCCCGATGGTTCCCGTCATCATCATGATCGAGGACAAGGCCCGCAAGGCTGTCGAGCGGCTGACGATTGCAGACGTTCCGTCAGGCAGCATCGCACGCGAATTGCAGGTCTTCACGGTGCAGGTCCCCGCCAGGGCACGCGATCTTCTGCTGGCCAACGGCCATGCCCGCTTTCATGCCCCGGAGCTGCGCGGCGACCAGTTCTGCGTGCTGGAAAGCGACGGACTTTATCGCGAGGATTTTGGCCTATGGTGGGAAAGGGCAGATTATCTGGCTGCAGATCAAAGCATTATTGGATGAGGGACCATTGGTATGTCTCGGTACAAGATCATTTATAAAGTGACTTGGCCAAATGGAAAAATCTACATTGGAAGCGACTTGACGGATTCCACAAGTTACTTCGGCAGTCCAAACCCGGCCCGATTGGAGGCTGATTTTCCGACACGAGAATCTCGCCGGCTGATGAGCGTGACCCGCGAGATACTCTGGGAGTCCGCAGATGCCGACGATGCCGAAGTTAGGGCTCGCGAACGGGACTTGATCCTGAGCCATCGGGCCAGCGATCCTGCTATCGGCTACAATCTTGTGCCAAGACCCAGACCAGCCTCACTTGATTAACCAGACGCGAACATCATGCTTGCGCAATTGCGCGAGTTGAATAATCTGGTTGGAAGCGGAGTATTTACATTGTCTTATGGTATTCGACTGCATGTCTGGGGGCGTCATGCCCTGTTTACCCGACCTGAATTGAAAGTCGAACGCACGACTTATGATGTCATGCCGCCTTCGGCTGCGCGCGGGATCCTGGAAGCAATTCATTGGAAGCCTGCGATCCGTTGGGTGATCGACCGCATTCATGTGCTGGAACCGATCCGCTTCCAGTCCATCCGCCGCAACGAGGTGGGCCACAAAGCGCCGGCGGGCACGATCAAGCGGGCGATGAACCGAGGTGATCTGGGCGGCTTGCAGCTTCTGGTCGATGAGGATCGGCAGCAGCGGGCCTCGACCGTGCTGGTGAACCCCGCCTATGTGATCGAGGCGCATTTCGAACTGACCGCCCGCGCCGATGCCTCGGACAATGAAGGCAAGCATCTCGACATCTTCAACCGCCGCGCCGCGCGGGGGCAGTGCTTTCACCAGCCTTGCCTTGGAACCCGCGAATTCGCGGCCAGTTTCGCGCTGATCGAACCCGGCACGCCTTTGCCAAGTCCCCAGGGGCCTTCCTGGGGTGCGCTTTGCCGCAGCGGTGCGGCCAACGCGACGCCCGCCCCGACCCGCGCACCCGAGGCCGAGACGGCCGACCTCGGCTTCGGCAGCCCGCGCGACCTGGGCTATATGCTGTGGGACATCGACCACGCCGTCCCCGGCCGACCCTCGATGTTGTTCCGGGCCGCCCTGCGCGATGGCATGGTCGAGGTGCCGCAGCCCGGCAGCCCCGAGGTGAAGCGATGAGCCTGCTGTCAGCCCTGGTGCGCGCCTATGACCGCCTGCCCGACGCGCCTCCGTTTGGCTATTCGTCCGAAAAGATCGGCTTCTGCGTGGTGCTGAACCGGGATGGTTCGGTGGCCGAGGTGGTGGACCTGCGGGCGGACAACAAGAAGCGCAGTCCGCGAATGATGTTGGTGCCACAGGCGAAAAAGCGGACGGTTGGAATCGACCCGAATGTCTTGTGGGACAAGACGGCCTATGTGCTTGGGGTGACAGGTGGTGAAGGCAAGCGCACCGCCGAGGAACACGCCGCCTTCAAGGCAAAGCACTTGGACTGGCTTTCTGAAAGCGATGATGAAGGGCTTGTGGCGCTGCGCCGCTTTCTGGAAACCTGGACGCCCGATGCCTTTGTGCCCCCGCGCTGGCCGGACGAGATGCGGGACCAGAATACTGTGTTCCGCCTGTCTTCCGAATTCGACTTTCTTCATGATCGTCCTGCTGCGAAGGAGCTATGGCGAAAAATCGGCGCAATGGATGCCTCTGATCCGCAGATCTGCCTTGTCACAGGTGATGCCGCCCCGACGGCCCGGTTGCATCCGTCCATCAAAGGGGTCTGGGGGGCGCAATCCTCGGGCGCCAGCCTGATTTCTTTCAACCTTGATGCCTTTACGTCCTATGGACATGACCAGGGCGACAATGCCCCGGTATCCGAAGCCGCTGCCTTTGCCTACACCACGGCGCTGAACCGTTTCCTTGCCGACAGGAACCACCGCATTCAGATCGGCGACGCCTCGACGGTGTTCTGGGCAGATGCTGCCGACTCTGACGCAGTAAAGGAAGCCGAGGCACTGGCTGCTGGCATGTTCGACGGGCAGGCCTTCTTGGCAGAAGACGATCTTGCCACCGCCAGGGTGCAGGACCGGCTTGAGGCCATTCGTAACGGCCAGAAACTGCCGCAGATCGCGCCCGAACTGGCCCAGGGCGTGCGCTTTCACATCCTTGGCCTGGCGCCCAATGCGGCGCGGCTCTCGGTCAGGTTCTGGTGGGAAAGCGATTTCGGCACCCTGACCGCGAACTATCAACGCTATCTTGCCGAGACCGAATTGCAGCCCCCGCCGCGCGATGGCTGGCCGCCGCTCTGGCGTTATCTTACCGAACTGGCAGTATTGGGAAAGCGCGAGAACGTGCCGCCCCTGATCGCAGGCGACTGGATGCGCGCCATTGTGACCGGAACCCCCTATCCGCTGACGCTGCTGTCCACCGTGCTGATGCGCATCCGCGCCGATGGCGAGGTCAATGCCCTGCGCGCCGCCATCATGAAATCCGTCCTGATCCGCAATCTCAAGAAGGAGGCGCCCGTGGCGCTCGATCCCGCCAATACGAACAAGGGTTATATCCTTGGCCGGTTGTTCGCCGTCTATGAAGAAGTTCAGCGGGCCGCATTGGGCGGCAATGTCAATGCGACGATCAAGGACAAGTTCTATGGATCGGCCTCGGCTACGCCGCAAAAGGTGTTCCGCACGCTGGACGCGGGTTCGCAGAACCATTTCTCGAAGCTGCGCAAGCAGAACCCCGGCCGCGCCGTGAACCTGGAAAGGCTGTTGGTCACGATCACCGACCTTATGGATCCAGGTGACGATCCGATCCCGGCATCCCTGGCCAGTGCGGAGCAGGCCCTGTTCGGCATCGGCTATTACCATCAGCGCAGCGAGTTTTTCCGCAAACGCGAAAACAAGACCGATGACGACCTGATCGGGACTGACACATGACCGGACAGGCCGATCTTTTCATCGAACAGCACCTGCAAACCGCCGAAGGATCCTTGCCTGTGACCACGCTTTCCCGCCGCCATGATTTCGTGCTTGTCTTCGATGTCACCAACGGCAACCCCAACGGCGACCCGGATGCGGGCAACCTGCCACGCCTTGATCCCGAAACCAGTCACGGCCTGGTCAGCGATGTCAGCCTGAAGCGCAAGATCCGCAATTATGTCGAACTGGCCCGCGCGGGTGAGGCCGGGCATCATATCTATGTTCAGGAAGGCGCGATCCTGAACGAAAAGCATCGTCAAGCTTATTTGGATGTGCGTCCCGACGACGCGAAGGCCCGCAAGGACGCCAAACTGAACCCCAAGGACGATGCCGAGGCTCAGGCGCTGCGCAATTTCATGTGCCGCAACTTCTTCGATGTGCGGACCTTTGGCGCTGTGATGTCCACCGGGATCAACTGCGGCCAGGTCAAGGGACCGGTGCAGATGACTTTTGCCAGCTCGGTCGAGCCGATCCTGCCGGTTGAAGTCTCGATCACGCGCATGGCAGCCACGAATGAGGCCGAACAGAAGAAACGCGCAGAAGGTGCGGAGGACGGGGATACCCGAACCGATAACCGTACCATGGGTCGCAAACACATCGTCCCCTATGGCCTTTATGTCGCGCATGGCTTCATCTCGGCCAAGTTCGCGGAACGGACGGGGTTTTCCGAAGCCGATCTTGATCTGCTGTTCGAAGCCCTGACAAACATGTTCGAACATGACCGTTCGGCCGCGCGGGGCGAGATGACGACGCGGCGCCTGATTGCCTTCCGGCATGAAAATGCCCTGGGCAATGCCCCCGCGCACAAGCTGTTCGACCGCGTCAGGATCGGCCGCAACGTCGATGGCGAGTTTCGAGAGCTTGACGACCGCGGCCTGGGCAACCTTGCGCCGGCGCGCAAGTTCTCGGACTATATCGTCCAGATCAACCGCGAAGGGCTGCCTGAAGGCGTTGAAATCCTGGATCTGGTCTGACCGCCATGCCGGTTGCCCTGCCTGCCGATGAGGAACCCATTCCCATCTCGGCGGTGCAACATGCGGTCTATTGTCTGCGGCAGGCAGCCCTGATCCATCTGGAACGGCTTTGGGCCGACAACCGCTTTACGGCCGAAGGCGACGTCCTGCATGCAGTCGCCGACAAGGGCGGCAGCCGCAAGGCAAGAGGGGTGCGGCGGGTACTGGCCCTGCCGCTTGCCTCAAAGCGGCTGAACCTGGCCGGGGTGGCCGATCTTGTCGAATTTGCCCCCGGACCGGATGGTGAAAGGGCCTTTCCCGTGGAATACAAGCGCGGCAAGCCCAAGCTGCACCGCGCCGACGAGGCGCAGCTTTGCGCGCAAGCCCTGTGCCTCGAGGAAATGACTGGCCGCCCTGTGCCTGAAGGCGCGTTGTTCTATGCCCAGACCAAGCGCCGCGTCACCGTGCCCTTCGACCCGGAACTTCGCGCCTTGACCGAGGCTGCGGTGGCAGGTTTGGCGGCCGCCCTTGCCAGTGGAAGCACCCCGCCTCCTACCCCTCACAAGTCCCGTTGCCGCGCCTGTTCGCTGCTGGAACTCTGCCGGCCGGAAACCGTCGCCCGTCCGGTTCGGCAATGGCGTGACCGGATGCTGTCCCGCGCGCTGGAGGCGCCGTGAAGAAGCTTCTCAACACTGTTTACGTCACCACGGAAGGCGCCGCCCTCAAAAAGGACGGTGAAAATCTGGTGGCCGAAATCGAAGGCGCGGAAAGGGCGCGGGTGCCGCTGCACATGCTGGCTTCGGTGGTCGTCTTCGGGCCGATCCTTGTCAGCCCCGCCTTGATCGGCACCTGTGCAGGGCGCGGCATCAGCATCGCGATCCTGGACCGGACTGGGCGCTTCCAGGCCCGGATTGAGGGGCCGGTTTCAGGCAATGTTCTGCTGCGGCGCGCGCAACACCGGCAGGCGGACACCGCCGAGGACATCGTCCGTTCGTTCGTCATGGGAAAGATCGCCAACCAGCGTGCGGTCATTCGCCGTGCCTTGCGCGATTACGGGTCCGAGATGGAGCCTACTGCACGCGCCGCCTTGGACGCCGTCACTGACCGCATGGCGATGATCCTGCGCCGGGTGCAGATGAAGGATGACAGCATCGAACTGCTACGCGGGTCCGAGGGTGAGGCGGCCAACCTGTATTTTGCGGTCTTCGACCACTTGATCCGCTCGCCCGATCCCGAACTGCGTTGGACCGGACGGTCCCGCCGACCGCCGCTGGACGCCATGAATGCAATTTTGTCGTTCCTGTACACGCTTCTGATCCACGACTGTCGTTCAGCCTGCGAGGCGGTTGGACTGGATCCAGCAGTTGGGTTCCTCCACCGCGACCGGCCTGGGCGACCCTCCTTGGCGCTGGATCTGATGGAAGAGTTGCGCGCACCCCTTGCCGACCGGCTGGCCCTGTCGCTGGTCAATCGCCGGCAGCTACGGGCAGGCGATTTCCGCCGGATGGAGGGCGGCGCGGTGCTGTTGTCCGACGACGCGCGCAAGCTGGTGCTGACAGCCTGGCAGGAACGCAAGAAAGAGGAGCGTCTGCATCCTTTTCTTCAGGAAAAGGCACCCTTCGGCCTTGTGCCCTATCTTCAGGCCCAAATGCTGGCCCGTCATCTGCGCGGCGACATCGACGCCTATCCCCCTTGGTTCTGGACCTGAGATGCTGGTTCTGGTCACCTATGACGTGAACACAATGGAAGACGGAGGCAAGAAACGCCTGCGTCAGGTCGCCCGCGCATGCGAGGATTACGGCCAGCGCGTGCAGTTCTCGGTCTTCGAAATCGAGGTCGATCCCGCACAGTGGACGAGGCTCAAGGCACGGCTTGAGGCCATCATCCAACCGGCGCATGATAGCCTTCGCTACTATTATCTCGGCGCGAACTGGTCTCGCCGCGTGGAACATGTTGGCGCCAAACCCGCCACCGATCTAAACGGTCCTTTGATCGTTTGAATCAGCCTTGCGAACCCCAAGCGTGCTTGTTTTCCGATGCAGGTTCGCACCCGCTGCAGCTTTTTGAAATTGTTGATTTGTAAGCTGTGGGGTTTGCCGGCGCTCAAAAAGGCGGCTGGTCGGCCCTGTGTTCGCAATTGGCAGGGGATTTTATTATACAATCAAATTGCTTAAGTCCTTTACAGTCGCCCCCCACGCGGGGGCGTGGATCGAAACACCTGATTGATGATCGCCTTGATTTCCGTCTGAGGTCGCCCCCCACGCGGGGGCGTGGATCGAAACGCCGCTGCCGGTAGGCGACCGCTCAACGGCCAAGTCGCCCCCCACGCGGGGGCGTGGATCGAAACTATGAACCGGCCGTCACTACTGCATTTGGACCGGTCGCCCCCCACGCGGGGGCGTGGATCGAAACCATGATCTCGTAGTTCTGCTTTGGGTCCAAGTGGAGTCGCCCCCCACGCGGGGGCGTGGATCGAAACATTGAGTGCGACAGATGCGGGGAATGCAGCCCTTGTCGCCCCCCACGCGGGGGCGTGGATCGAAACTGGTGCGGGACCGCAGCTTCGCGAACTGCCGGGAAGTCGCCCCCCACGCGGGGGCGTGGATCGAAACGACGTTGGTGCGCTCCTTGCCGTCCTGGCCGATGGTCGCCCCCCACGCGGGGGCGTGGATCGAAACCATCTTGCAGTTTCTGCACAGAAAGGAACGCGCCGTCGCCCCCCACGCGGGGGCGTGGATCGAAACGGCATGAAAATGTCAAGAAAGAGCCGCCGAAACTTGTCGCCCCCCACGCGGGGGCGTGGATCGAAACCTGATCGGCGTGCCGGTCTCCAGCCTCACCGGCGGTCGCCCCCCACGCGGGGGCGTGGATCGAAACCTCAAAAACCAGACGCGAAAGACCCTGAGCGCCCGTCGCCCCCCACGCGGGGGCGTGGATCGAAACTCGCGGAACATCTTCTCGATGAACACGTCCGGGGCCGTCGCCCCCCACGCGGGGGCGTGGATCGAAACTACGACGCGCCCTTCTTTGACGACACGCCGCGCGGTCGCCCCCCACGCGGGGGCGTGGATCGAAACATGCTGATGTCCTCCTGGAGGGCGCACATCTTGAGTCGCCCCCCACGCGGGGGCGTGGATCAAAACTGGCCGAGGCACATGGCTATGACGCCGATGAGGCTGTCGCCCCCCACGCGGGGGCGTGGATCGAAACTTGGCAGCATCGAGCGCCGCCACCAGCGCATTGACCGTCGCCCCCCACGCGGGGGCGTGGATCGAAACCGCGCTGATCTGATAGGCGCTGCTGATCGGGCTGGTCGCCCCCCACGCGGGGGCGTGGATCGAAACCTCGGTCGTCACGCTGGACGGACCGTGGAAGCATCGTCGCCCCCCACGCGGGGGCGTGGATCGAAACGCCCGATAGCCCGGATTATGCCGAGTGCAATGTTGTCGCCCCCCACGCGGGGGCGTGGATCGAAACCAAGTCTTTCAGCGGCAATCGAACGGCTACAACAAGTCGCCCCCCACGCGGGGGCGTGGATCGAAACCCCGTTTCAGGGTCGTAGGTCAGTAATTGACGGAGTCGCCCCCCACGCGGGGGCGTGGATCGAAACACCTACGGGACCTTCGGCGAAGCGTCGCAGCAGTGTCGCCCCCCACGCGGGGGCGTGGATCGAAACCCGTCCACGGGTATCGTGATGAACCCTGCGGATTGTCGCCCCCCACGCGGGGGCGTGGATCGAAACTGCGCGGGGTCAATGTCGAGGTCTCTGCCAAACAGTCGCCCCCCACGCGGGGGCGTGGATCGAAACAGCGGCACGGTGACTGCATCCAGCACATACCGCTCGTCGCCCCCCACGCGGGGGCGTGGATCGAAACACCGTCACCCTTTGGCCCAATGACCGGGGCATCGAGGTCGCCCCCCACGCGGGGGCGTGGATCGAAACATGTGGGATTTCCCTTATGGATACTCAGCCACGGCGTCGCCCCCCACGCGGGGGCGTGGATCGAAACGATCAGTGCATGGTGGCACTGGTTCATAAAGATGGCGTCGCCCCCCACGCGGGGGCGTGGATCGAAACAGTGGGCCGACCGGATGATTTCGCAAGTCTTTGACGTCGCCCCCCACGCGGGGGCGTGGATCGAAACCGCAAGGCGCCTTGATTTGAAAGTCTGACCGATGTCGCCCCCCACGCGGGGGAGTGGATCGAAACCCGCCTCAGCCGAGGCCGCGACCGCCGCGATCGCGTCGCCCCCCACGCGGGGGCGTGGATCGAAACCCCGTGTGGCCTCCTCTCAATACTACGACCGCGCGGTCGCCCCCCACGCGGGGGCGTGGATCGAAACCATGATCCCGTCCACGCTGACCTCTACGTCCTGATCGTCGCCCCCCACGCGGGGGCGTGGATCGAAACAATTCCCTGTCAGGGGCAAACAGATCACGCATCAGTCGCCCCCCACGCGGGGGCGTGGATCGAAACTAGATCGTCAGCTTTTCGCCGCCACTTGCGGCATGTCGCCCCCCACGCGGGGGCGTGGATCGAAACTGCCCGGCAGTCGCCCGGATGCGCCCCCGCCACGTCGCCCCCCACGCGGGGGCGTGGATCGAAACCATGTAAACCCCCCGCGCAACCTCGGCCGGATAGGTCGCCCCCCACGCGGGGGCGTGGATCGAAACCGGTCCTGGACCTGGACGCGGCGGCTTGCCGAGGAGTCGCCCCCCACGCGGGGGCGTGGATCGAAACCATCTCTGGATGATGTGGCGCAGCCCCCAGGCCGTCGCCCCCCACGCGGGGGCGTGGATCGAAACGGTGCGCCTCACGCTCAACGCAGGATATTCGTAGTCGCCCCCCACGCGGGGGCGTGGATCGAAACTACCTGTCTTTCGGCAACCGTGACGTGACCCTGGGTCGTCCCCCACGCGGGGGCGTGAATCGAAACAATCGTGGCCGGATCATCCAGCCACGGCTTGAAGCGTCGCCCCCCACGCGGGGGCGTGGATCGAAACACCATCACGCGCGTGGATCATGTTTATTCTCCGCGTCGCCCCCCACGCGGGGGCGTGGATCGAAACAGTGTCCTGCCGGGCGCGGAAAGGTCGTGGCGTGTGTCGCCCCCCACGCGGGGGCGTGGATCGAAGCAACGCCGCTATCTCACCGAGAAGTCCACCCGGCAGGGTCGTCCCCCACGCGGGGGCGTGGATCGAAACCTGCGATTGCTTGGTCTTGTCGTAAGCGTCCGCTCTGACCGCTACCCGTTCCAGTGCCATGGCAGCAGCTCATCGACCTTGGTGATCTTGTAATCCGGGATGCGCGCAAGGGTGTCGGCGAGCCAAGCCTGTGGGTCGACGCCATTTAGCTTGGCCGTTGCAACCAGGGTGTATGCGATGGCTGCGGCCTTGCCGCCTGCCTCGGAGCCGACGAAGAGGTAGTTTTTCCTGCCGAGGGCGACGCTGCGCATGCCACGTTCGGCGGCATTGTTGTCCAACTCCAGGATGCCGTGTTCCAAGTAGGGGCGCGTTCGCTCCATGCGAGCCAGGGTATAGCGTATGGCAGACGCGAGTGGTGATTTTCCCGAGATCTTGGTCAGCTGCGCGGCCAGCCATTGTTCGAGTTCATCGAAGACCGGAGCAGCATGAGCCCGTCGGAGTTCTGCGCGACGATCTGGCGGTGACCCTCTGGCTTCCTTCTCGTCAGCGTAGAGTTGGGCGATCCGGCCAGCCAAGGGCTCCAGCAAGGCCGTGCTCTTGCCGACCCAGTCTGCCAGCGTGGAGCGGTCCAAGTCGAGCCCTTCGCGGTCGAAGATCTGGCTCTGGCGGTAGAGGGGGAGATGGTCGGCATACTTGCTGACGAGCACATGGGCCAGCAGGCCAGGTCCGGGGCGACCACGCTTGATCGGGCGCGACGGCAGCGGGGCTTGCATGAACCGCTCGCAACAGGCGCAGGTCAGCCGGGGCCGCACAATTCGGTTTACGATGAAGCGGCCCGGTACATATTCCAGCTCTTCGTTCGGCACGGCCTTCAGACCGGTGGCAGGCTCGTGCCTCACCATCCTCGCCGATCCGGCGCAGTTGTCCGCCGCAGTCGGCACAGGCATCTGTGCCGGGCGTCAGTTCCACCTTCATGCGCGGGATATGATCAGGGATCGGACAGCGCTTCGGTTTGTCCTTCTCCTCGATGTCGGGCAGCTTCATCCACGCGGTCATCGCGGCGGCAGCAATCTCGCTGGTTTCCAGGGCCAATTGCAGTTGGTCTGCAGTCTCGGAGGAGGCGCCAAATCGGTGCGCCCGGTGACCGGCCAGTTGATGGCGAAGCTTCTCGATCAGAATTGCCTGCGACTTTACCTCAGCCAGAAGCCGTGCGGTGAAGGCGCGCAGCTTCTCGGGGTCGTCCGGCAAGGTTACGGCCTGATCCAGCATGCAGACAGCTTATTCTGCTGGATCCCTCGTGGGAATCCTTTGATCACAGGCGATGTGGATTATCCTGCCGCCAGAGGTCGCCAGGTTCGTTCTGGCGCCCGCCAGTCGATCCCTTCCAGCAGCATCGACAACTGCGCAGGCGTGAGAGCCACCTTGCCCTCCTTGGCCGCGGGCCAGACGAACCGGCCCCGTTCCAGCCGCTTCATGAACATGCAGGCACCTTGCCCATCCCACCAGATGACCTTTACCAGATCTCCGCGCCGACCGCGGAAGACAAACAAGTGCCCGGCAAACGGATCTTGCTTCAGCACCGCCTCGGCCTAGGCCGCGAGCGCCGCAAAACCCTTGCGCATGTCCGTCACCCCGGCCGCCAGCCAAACCCGTGTGTTGACTGGCATGGGGATCATGCTGTCAGGCCCCGGATCAGGCGCGCCAAAGCATCAGGATCGTAACTGCCGGTGATCCGCAGCCGATGACCGCCCGCAAGCTCGACCTCGATCAGTTCCTGCGGACGTGTCGGCTCGCTGGTCACAACCAGATCATCCTTCCTGACACGGTCTATGATCTCCACGGGCAGGAAGGCAGGGCTAGCCGCCACTGCCGTTGTCTCAGGGGCATAACGCGGATCGCGCAGCCACTTGAACACCATGTTGGCGTTCGCTGCATAACGGCGCGCTACCTGCGCAACCGAAACGCCCAGAGCCGTCGTCTGCAGGCAGATCGACCGCTTCTCTTCGTTCGTCCAAAGCCGCTTTGTCCGACGCGCCACGCTCGCACCATAGTGTCCACCATCTATAGCGGACACTATCTCCCACGCTCACCGCGCGGCAGGGCAGTCAGACCGGACGCTTACGTCTTGGCGATGTAGCGAAAGTCGCCCCCCACGCGAGGGCATGGATCGACCTGTTTTTCCGGCAAAGGGAAAATCCGGCCAAAGCCGAACTTAGAGAAAAGTTTATCTATGGCNGTAGCGCGTGGCGATGGCGCGGAACTCCTTTATTTTCGCGAAGAAGTTTTCGACCAAGTGCCGCCATCTGTAGGCGTGTTTGTCGTAGTCACGCTTGATCTTGCGGTTCGCCTTCGGTGGGATGACTGCACTCGCACCTCGCCCGTCCAGTTGTGCAAGCAGCCCATCGGCATCAAACGCCTTGTCCGCCAGAAGGGCGTCAAAGGCGACGTCCTCGATCAGCGGTGCCACGCCTTTCAGGTCGTGAGCCTGGCCGGGCAGCAGAACAAAGTCGAACAGGTTGCCCAAGGCATCGACCAAGGCCACGATCTTCGTGGTCAGTCCGCCGCGGGAGCGCCCGATGGCCTGAGCCTGAGTCCCCCTTTTGCGCCGCTCGCCTTCTGATGAGCCTGAACAATGGTGCCGTCAATCAGGGCGTATTCGAAATCGGGCTCGCCGCGGATCTCTTCGAAAAGGCGCTCGAAAACACCACCCTTGGCCCATCTGCGAAACCGGCGGAACACGCTGTTCCAGTTCCCGAACTCCGATGGCAGATCCCGCCAGGGCAAACCGGTTCGCACCCGCCAGAGAACGGCCTCCAGGAACAGGCGATTGTCCTTGCCCGTCACACCGCTGTCGCTCTTCTTGCCGGGGAGATGAGGTTCAAGACGCGCCCAGATATCATCCGTCACTACAAACCGCTGCTCGTCCATTCAGACCTCCATTTGGGAGGCCTGAATCACAAATCAGATGGTATGTGAACTACGAATGTCCACGGACCTTAGTAAAATGGCGGACAGTGAGGGATTCGAACCCTCGAGACGGTTCCCCGCCTACACACTTTCCAGGCGTGCGCCTTCGACCACTCGGCCAACTGTCCTTGGGGGGCGGTCTAACGGGTGTGCGCGACGGGCGCAAGTCAGAGCTTTGAAATACGTTGCTGAAGTTCCGCCAGCTGGCGCCGGATTTCCGCCATGTCCTCGGACCCTTCGCCTTCGACGGCGGCATGTCGCTTTGCAGGCTTGCGGATCGATGGAGTGTCGGACGAGGACGCATCCTCCATGCCGTCCGGTTCCGGGCCGGAGGCGCCGGTCCAGCCGCCCATCATTGCCTTGAGGAAAGCCTGTTGCTGACGATGAAGGGCGTCGAAGCCTGGAACACGGGCCATGGGATGGGGCATGACGGCCATGTTCTCCATCAGCTTCGACTGGCTTTCGCGCAGCATCTCGAAACTGGCGGCCAGGAACTGCGGCACCACCGAATGCGCACTGGTGGCATAGCTGCGGACCAGGTCGGTCAGCACGTCAATGGGCAGGACATTCTCGCCCCTGCCCTCGTGTTCGGCGATGATCTGCAGCAGGTACTGCCGGGTCAGGTCGTCCCCGGACTTGAGGTCCACGATCTTGACCTCTCGTCCGGCGCGGATGAAGGTCGCAATATCCTCGAGCGTCACATAGTCGCTGGTTTCGGTGTTATACAACCGCCGACTGGCATAGCGTTTGATGAGAAGCGGCGCGGACGTTGCGGCCATGACGGACCTCGGGCAAGCGATTTACGCCATGATGGGTGCTGCATCCGCAAAAGGCAAAGCAATTTTCTGCACCTGCCAAAGACCTGGCAAGACCGCATGAAAAAAGGGGCGATGACGCCCCTTCCTTCCGATCACTGTCGAATGCGCTTATTTCGCGGCGACGGTCGAAGCAGCGGCAGCGGCTTTCTTCACGGCGACCTGGTTGTCGCGCACGACGGTTTCCGCAACGGTGCGGGCGTCGGCGGCGACGTCCTTGCCGGCGGTCAGCATCAGATCCACGGTGTCCATCTGGACCTTCTTCGCGACTTCCGCGAAGGCAGCCATGTGCTCGGCCGCGACTTCAGCGGAAGCCGAGGCGAAATCGGTCAGCGACTTGGCATAGTCGGAGGGTTCATGCTTGACGACGGCCAGTTCACCCACGCGGGCGATGGTGTCCTTGGCCCACTGGGCCGAAATCTCGGTCGAACGCTCGGCAGCGGCCAGGGCCACGCGAGCCAGCTTTTCACCCAGGACGCCCTGCGACTTGAACGCTTCCTGGAACGACGAGGTGTCGATCGGGAAATTCGCCATCATGTCCTGGAAGTTCTTTGCAAAATCGGGGGTCTTCGCCATGTCATTCACTCCTGTCAACGCCGCGGAAGGACGTATTCGATGAGAGAGGTTTCCGCAGCCAAAGCCATTCTCGTGACCGGAATATGAATGCTGCGCCGCGGCATTTCAAGTATTTTATGCTGCGGCGCAGAAAAATTATGGGCCCCGGTTTCTCGAACCGAAAATCCATTACAAGGCATTGTTTCCTTTTGCCCTAAGCTGCCCTTTCGTGGACATAGCTTCCCGGCGCAGGGCCCAGTCCGGTTCCCGGATCGCGCGCCGGGACCATTCGCCCTGCCCTTTCAGCCAGCCAATCGCCCCAGCGCGACCACCAGGTTCCCGGTGCAAAGCTGGCTGATTCCTTCCAGGATTGGTGCCCTCCGCTGAAATCGGTGCTTCCCATGTAATGGCCGTATTTCTTCTTGGTCGGCGGATTGACGATCCCGGCAATATGGCCCGATTCCGAAAGAATGAACGTCTTGTCGTCCGAACCCATTCCGGCGACTCCCCGCCAGCAATCCTTCCAGGGCGCGATATGATCGGTCTCGCAGGCGATGGCGCAAAGGGGAACCTTGACGTCGGACAGATGCAGCTTGTGGCCCATCAGGTCGAATCCCTCGCCGGCAAAGGCGTTCTGCTGGCACAGGCCGCGCAGATATTGCATGGCCATCTTGCCCGGCAGGTTGGTGCTGTCGCCATTCCAGAACAGCAGGTCGAAGGCCGGCGGCGTCTCGCCCATCATGTAGCTGCGGATGGCCGGCCCCCAGACCAGGTCGTTGGGGCGCAGGAAGCTCATGGTGCGCGACATCAGCCTGGCGCGCAGCAGGCCGTGGCGGCTGACCTCCTCGGCGATGCCATTGACGAAATCGTCCTGCAGGAAGCTGACGAACTCACCCTGATCCGAAAAGTCGGTCAGGGTGGTGAAGAAGGTCGCCGAATTGACCCGGTCATCGCCCCGCTGCTTCAACAGCGCCAGCGTCAGGGCAAGTGTCGTGCCCGCGATGCAATAACCCACGACATTCAGGCGGGGCTGCGCCGTCAGGTCGCGGACCTTGTCCATCGCCTCCAGATAGGCGGCGACATAATCCTCCATCCCGATATCGGCATAGCTGGCATCGGGGTTTTTCCAGCTGACGACGAACAGCGTCTGGCCCTGTTCAACCAGCCATTTGATCAGGCTGTTCTGCGGCTTGAGATCAAGAATATAGAACTTGTTGATCCACGGCGGAAAGATCAGCAGCGGTGTTTCAAAGACCTGGTCGGTGGCGGGTTTGTACTGGATCAATTCGAAAAGCGGCGTCCTGTGAACAACCACGCCTTCCGACGTGCCGATATTCTCGCCCACCGAAAAGGCTTCGCGATCCGCCAGCGACACGACGATATCGCCGCCATGGTGTTCGATGTCGCGGACCAGGTTTTCCAGGCCCCGGACCAGGCTTTCGCCTTCGGTTTCGACGGCGCGTTCCAGGGCGTCGGGATTGGTCGCCAGGAAGTTGGTGGGGGCCATCATGTCGACGATCTGATCGGTCAGCCAGGTGATCCGGCGCCGTGCAGTATCGTCCGGCATCTGCAGGTTCTGCGCCGCATCCTTCAACGCCTTGGCATTGATCAGATACTGCCGCTTGACGAAGTTGAAGTAAGGATGGCTTTGCCACAGAGGGTTCGAGAACCGCTTGTCCTGCGCCGTCTCGTCATCCTCGGCCGGGGCCTGCCCGCGCGCCAGGGCCATGTGGGCATCGGCATAGTTCTTCAGCGTCTCGCCCCAGTAGTTCACCTGGGTTTCCAGAACGCGACCGGGCTGTTCGGACATCGTCTTGACCCAGGCATTCGCGGCGGTCAGGAACAGTTCGGGTCCGGGCGCCTCGATGCCCGGATTGGGAAGGGACCGCGTCGCCAGCGCCACCCGCAGCCGCTGGCCCAGGGCCTCGATCCGTTCGATGTTTTCGGCCAGCTTCCTAGCCGTGGCCTTGGACGATCCCCGCGCCAAGGCGTCGGCCATGGCTTGCGGCCCGCGGCCCGGCTCGGAGGCGGTGTCAGAGGAAACCGGGGCCGCCTGGTCAAGATGCACCTGCGGCGACGCAACTTGGGGATCGGCTGCAGCGGGCGCCGATTCCGTCTTGGCGCGGCGACGACGCGGGGCGGCTGCCTTTTCAGTGCCCGGCTTTTCAGCGTCGGCATCGGCGGCCTGTTTGATTATGTCCGCCTTGCCACGCTTCCCGGCAACTTCCTTGCGGCCAGATCCTGTGCTTCTTGCCATGATGCTGGTTCCCCCCTATTACCCGAACAATGATATGCGCAGGGCCGACATTGCGCAAATGCGGGTTTTGGACCCATTTGCCCAGTGATGCGTTTCTTCCTGACGCAGCAATGAAAGGCTGGCCCCTGTGGCAATCAAAGGTATCAAGGGCATCGTATCCTATGATGCGATGGAAACCATTCGGAATACCAACGAATGGATGGGCGCTTCTGCGCGGGCCATCGCGTCCTATCCGATCTTCGCGCTGAACCCCCACCCCATCTTCAAGCTGATGAGCGCGTGGGGACGGGTCACCGAACGCAGCTTTGCCCGGATGGTCATCAAGCCCGACTGGGAAATTCCCCCCATCGCGGGTGACCAGGGCCAGGACCATATCGTCTATGTGGAACCGGTGATGAAGCGCCCCTTCGGCGACCTGATCCATTTCCGCGTCGCACGCCGCGAAACCCAGCCCCGCAAGGTGCTGCTGATCGCGCCGATGTCGGGCCATTACGCCACGCTGATGCGCTCCACCGTCACCTCGCTTTTGCCCGACTGCGAGGTTTACGTCACCGACTGGCACAATGCCCGCGACATCCCGGTCAGCGAAGGCAAGTTCGACATCGAGGATTACACCCAGTACCTCGTCGATTTCATCCGTCACCTGGGGCCGGACACGAATGTCATCGCCGTCTGCCAGCCTGCCCCGCTGGCCCTGGCCGCCACCGCCATCCTGGCCGAGGATGATCCAGCATCGCAGCCGCGCAGCCTGATCCTGATCGGCGGGCCGGTCGATCCCGATGCCGCCGCGACCGAGGTGACGGATTTCGGCAACCGGATGACCATGGGCGAACTGGAACATCTGGTGATCCAATCCGTGGGCTTCAAATATCGCGGCGCAGGCCGGATGGTCTATCCGGGGCTGGCGCAACTGGCGTCCTTCATCGCCATGAATGCCGAAACCCATGCACGCGCGTTCATGGACAAGATCTGGGGCGAGGCGCGCGGCACCGCGTCCGAAGGCGACAAGCACTACAAGTTCTATGACGAATATCTTGCCGTCATGGACATGACGGCGGAGTTCTATCTTTCGACGGTGGACCGGATCTTCAAGAAGCTGGAAATCGCCCGGAACGAATTTGTCGTGAACGGCCGCCGCGTCGATATCGGCAAGATCAGCGATGTCGCCATCATGACGGTCGAGGGGGCGAATGACGACATCTCGGCCCCGGGGCAATGCGTGGCGGCGCTGGATCTGTGCACGGGCGTTCCCGCGGACAAGAAGAAGCAGCATCTGGAGCCCGGCGCGGGCCATTACGGCATCTTCGCGGGCAAGTCCTGGCGGCTGAACATCCGCCCGCTTGTCCTGGACTTCATCGACGAAAACATGAACGTCCCGGATTCGATCAAGCCCCGCCGACGTCGCACCCGCGGCGGGGTGGCGGCGGATTGCGGCGTCACCGATCCCATCGGCGACAGCAGCAAGATCGCCGTCTGATCCGCCACACCTGAACAGGCCTTGCCCGTGGTCAGGGCAAGGCCTGGATCCAGTTCGAAATGCTTGGCAGAAGATCGCGGGTCAGGTTGGGCGACAAAGCCTCGCCCGCGATCACATGCGCATCGGGGTCGTCGTTCGGTCCCGGTTCAACCTTGATGACGGTGGCCCCGCCGCCCCATTCCGCCGCCACCCGTTCGCTGACCCGGTGGTCGATGATGCGGTCACCCTCGGCCCAGACGAACAGCGCCGGGGGCCGTGCATTCCGGTAATCGCCCTGCCGCCCCTGCCGGATCACCGCCCCAAGCGCCAGCGTGGCCGAGACCGGATAACAGCTTGTCCATCGCCTGCGGTGCATGTCGTTGCGCGTTGCGAAGCACCGCTGGGGATCGCCCAGAAGCCGCAGGACCGGCCGCATGAAGGGCAAACCCAGCATCCATGCATTGCCGGCCTTCAGCGCGAAGTTGGGCGAGATCAGGACCACCGCGTCGATCATCCGGCCCAATTGCGGGTCGCGGGCCGCCTGCGCCGCAAGCGTGGCACCCGTGGACATGCCCAGCACGACCACCCGCCGCCCCATGCCGCGCGCCAGGACCAGGCCTTCCGCCAGATCACGCCACCAGTCCTCGGCCCGGGGCGCAGCCAGTTCGGCACCGCCCTGCCCATGTCCCGTCAGGCGGATCCCCAGCAGGTTCGCGCCCAGCCGCCGCGCCAGATCCTCGGGCAAGGGACGCAGTTCAGCCGGACTGGCCGAAAAGCCGTGGACATAGAGGATTGCCAGGTCGGCCGCCTGACCGGGCTTGTCCGCCCATTGCAGATAGGACGCGACCTCGGGACGGATGCCCGCCTCTCGCCCTGCCAGCCAGGCTTGTGGATCAGACGGCGGATCGACCGGCAGCGAATCCATGCGCAGCCGGTCGCGCGGTCCCAGGACCCACATCAGGCCGAACACCGCAACCAGCCCAAGCGCAACCCTAGGCCAGAACATCGCCGATCGACTGCCCGATCAACGCCAGACATTCCGGGGACGAGAAACGGTGATCGGCGCCCTTCACCAGCGTCAGCCGGATATCGTCGCCCGCCGCGTGATCCAACAGGCGAACGGCCCAATCGGCCGGCACATCCGCATCCGCCGTCCCTTGCAGCATCCGCACCGGGAAAGGCAGGTGCAGGGGTTGGGTCATGACCAGGTGGCGGCGCCCGTCCTCGATCAGGTGGCGGGTGATGACATAGGGCTTGTCGCTGTATTCGCTGGGCAACTCGATCCGCCCGGTCCTTGTCAGGGTCTGTCTTTGCGCATCGCTGAACCCGGCCCAGAAGCCCTGCTCCGTGAAATCCGGTGCCGCCGCGATGGTGACAAGTCCCGCCACGCGCTGCGGCAAGGCGCGTGCGACCAGCAGGGCGATCCAGCCGCCCATGGACGACCCGACCAGCACCTGCGGCCCGTCGGTCAGCGCCTCGATGACATGACGCGCGTCTTCGAACCAGTCGCCCATGCAGCCTTCCTCGAAGCTGCCGCTGCTGTCGCCGTGGCCGGAATAATCGAAGCGCAGGAAGGCGCGGTTCTGCTGCCGCGCCCAGTCGTGCAGCCAGGCGGCCTTGGTTCCTGTCATGTCCGACTTGAACCCGCCCAGGAAGACCACGCCCGGCCCGCGCCCGTTGCTGCGCTGAAAGGCGATGCGCCGACCGGCGGGGGTTTCCAGATATTCGCTCATTCACGGCTCTCCTGCGATGGTGGCGCTTATCTTGACAGTTTTCCCGCCCCGGTCCAATGGAGGGCGCAGATAACCCGCAACCGGGCGTTCCGTGGGCGCCAAACCGACGAGGAGGACCTATGTCCCAGATTTCCCTCACCTTCCCCGATGGCAATTCGCGCGACTATCCCGCAGGCATCACCGCCGCGCAGGTCGCGGAAAGCATCGCGCCCAGCCTTGCCAAACGCGCGATCTCGGCCAGCCTGGACGGGCGGCATATCGACCTGCAATGGCCCATCACCGGCAGCGGCGCGATCAGCATCAACACGATGAAGGACGACGCCCCCGCGCTGGAACTGATCCGCCACGACTTCGCCCATGTCATGGCCCGCGCCGTGCAGGAAATCTGGCGCGACGTGAGGGTCACCATCGGCCCGGTGCGCGACTATGGCTGGTTCTACGACTTCGACCGTGCAGACCCCTTCACCCCCGAGGATCTGGGCCGGATCGAGGCGAAGATGAAAGAGATCATCGCCGCCCGCGATCCCGTACGCACCGAGGTCTGGGACCGCGACCGCGCCATTGCCTATTACAAGGACCGGGGCGAGCCGTTCAAAGTCGAACTGATCGACCGCATCCCCGAAGGCGAGGATCTGCGGATGTACTGGCATGGCGACTGGCAGGATCTGTGCCGCGGCCCGCACCTGCAGAACACCGGCCAGCTTCCCGCCGACGCCTTCAAGCTGACCCATATCGCGGGCGCATACTGGCTGGGCGACAGCACCCGGCCGATGCTGCAGCGCATCTATGGCGTGGCTTTCCGCAACCGCGACGACCTCAAGGCCCACATGACCATGCTGGAGGAGGCCGCCAAGCGCGACCACCGCAAGCTGGGCCGTGAAATGGAATTGTTCCACATGCAGGAAGAGGCGCCGGGCCAGGTGTTCTGGCACCCGAACGGCTGGAGCATCTATACCACGCTGCAGGACTATATGCGCCGCAAGCAGCGCGCCGACGGCTATGTCGAGGTGAACACCCCACAGGTCGTCAGCCGCAAGCTGTGGGAAGAATCCGGCCACTGGGACAACTACCAGGAAAACATGTTCATCGTCGAAGTGGACGAGGAACATGCCAAGACCAAGACGGTCAACGCGCTGAAGCCGATGAACTGCCCCTGCCATGTGCAGGTCTTCAACCATGGCCTGAAATCCTATCGCGACCTGCCGCTGCGCATGGCGGAATTCGGATCCTGCAACCGCTACGAACCCTCGGGCGCGCTGCACGGCATCATGCGGGTGCGCGGATTTACCCAGGATGACGCGCATATCTTCTGCACCGAGGACCAGATCGAGGCGGAGACGAAGAAGTTCATCGAGTTCCTGGCAGGCGTCTATTCCGACCTGGGCTTCACCGACTGGCGCATCAAGCTGTCCACCCGCCCCGAAAAGCGCATTGGCAGCGACGAAAGCTGGGACCGGGTCGAGGCCGCGCTTGGTAATGCCTGCCAGGCGGCGGGATACGATTACGAACTGTTCCCCGGCGAGGGCGCCTTCTATGGCCCCAAGCTGGAATTCGTGCTGCGCGACGCCATCGGTCGCGACTGGCAATGCGGCACGCTGCAGGTGGACCCCAACCTGCCCGAACGACTGGACGCGGAATATGTCGGACCCGACGGCGCCAAGCACCGCCCGATCATGCTGCACCGCGCGGTCCTGGGCAGCTTCGAACGCTTCATCGGCATCCTGATCGAGAACAGCGCGGGCAAGCTGCCCTTCTGGCTGGCGCCGCGCCAGGTGGTCGTGGCCTCGATCGTCTCGGATGCCGATGCCTATGTGGCCGAGGTGGTGGAGACCCTGCGCGCCGCAGGTATTCGCGCCGAGGCGGATACCCGGAACGAGAAGATCAACTACAAGGTGCGCGAACATTCGGTCGGAAAGGTCCCGGCGATTCTTGCCATCGGCATGAAAGAGGTAGAGGATAGGACCGTCTCGCTTCGGCGCCTGGACCAGCAAGGGTCGCGTTCGTTACCGTTAACCGAAGCCATCGACGCACTGAAAGACGAGGCCACGCCCCCCGATCTGCGCTGAATCGCGGCTTTTCAGGGGTTTGTCGCGTGCAGATTTTATCTGCGCGCGTTTCCTTCTTGCGTTTTTTAACGATTCGTCCATCCTCTCACCTGCGTGAGCGAAGCCTTTCTACCGCCTCCCGTTCAGGGCAGCCGGAAGTTCGAAAGCAGGCTGCACGGCCTGGCGCAATCCTGCGTCGGGATGACTTGAAGGAGAGAACGGTTATGGCGACCGGAACGGTTAAATGGTTCAACGCCACCAAAGGCTATGGCTTCATCGCCCCCGATGACGGCGGCAAGGACATCTTCGTCCACATCTCGGCCGTAGAACGCGCAGGGCTGACGGGCCTGAAGGACAACCAGAAGATCGCATACGAGCTGCAGTCGGGCCGCGACGGCCGCGCATCGGCCAGCGATCTGAAGCTGCTCTGAACCAGCTTTGTCAAGGTTGCGAAACGGCCCGTTCGCGGGCCGTTTTCATTTTGCCGAACACGGCGGAAAGGAGGGGCCATGATACCCCTGGACATCTTCGCGGACCCGGTCTGCCCCTGGTGCCTGATCGGCAAGCTGGAACTGGACCGCGCGCTTGAAAGCCGGCCGCTTCATCCGTTCCAGATCACCTGGCATCCCTTCCGCCTGAACCCGCAGATGCCCAAAGGGGGCATGGACCGGATCGAATACCTGCGCGCGAAACTTGGCCCGCGCGCCGAGGACGCGTCCCGTGCCGTGGCCGAACGGGCGGCCGGCCTTGGCCTTGACCTGAACCCCTCGCCCCGCGAACCGGATACGACCGATGCCCACCGGCTGATGCACTGGGCGGGCCTGGAAGGCGCGCAGACCCGTGTGATGTCGGGGCTGCTGCGCGCCCATTGGCAGGAAGCCCGCGACATCGGCGATGCAGCCGAACTGGCGCGCATCGCCGCAGCGGCGGGCATGGACGCCGATCTGGTGACGCGCCTTCTGGCAAGCGACGCCGACCGGGCCGAGGTTGCGGCCCGCGAAGGGCACGCCCGAGAACGCGGCATCTCCTCGGTGCCGACCTTCATCGTCGCCAACCAGCACGCGATCAGCGGCGCGCAGCCGGCAGCCCTGTGGCAGCAGGTCATCGACGAACTGGCGGAAAGCACCCTGAAATAACTTGCACAGTGTGCAATATTCCAGTATAGGCTGCGCCTGACCGAAAGGCCTCCCATGTCCATGACCGCCTCTGACGCGACCGCGCCGCAGCGTCGCCTGCCCTTGCCGGAATTCGTCGCGATGCTGGCGTTCCTGTTCGCCACCGTCGCCTTTTCCATCGACGCGATGCTGCCCGCGCTGCCCGACATCGCGGCAGAACTCACGCCGGACAATGTGAATCGGGCCCAGTTGATCCTGACCGCCTTCATGGCAGGCATGGGACTGGGCACCCTTTTCGCCGGCCCCATTTCGGATGCGGTTGGGCGCAAGCCCGCGATCTACATGGGCTCTGCCATCTATGTCGTGGCAACGGTGGCCGCGATCTTTGCCAATTCGATCGAATTTCTGCTGGCCGCTCGGTTTGTCCAGGGACTCGGCGCCGCAAGCCCGCGCATCGTCGGCATGGCGTTGATCCGCGACCTGTATTCGGGCCGGGAGATGGCGCGGATTTCCAGCTTCGTCATGATGGTCTTCATCCTGATTCCCGCACTCGCCCCGTCAATCGGCGCAGGCATCATCTGGTTTTCGGGCTGGCACGGCGTCTTCGTGGCTTTCATCCTGTTCGCCCTGGTGGGAACCATCTGGCTGGGCCTGCGCCAGGCCGAAACGCTGCCCCCTTCGGCCCGCCGTCCCCTGCGCATCGCCCCCCTCAGCGCCGCCGCGCGCGAGGTGCTGTCGGACGGACAGGTCATGCTTTGCACGCTGGTGCTGACCCTGGGATTCGGGCAGATGTTCGGGCTTCTGTCCTCGGCCCAGCAACTGTTCGGAGAGGCCTATGGCAAGGGCGACAACTTCCCGGCCTGGTTTGCGCTGATGGCCTTGCTGTCGGGCATCGGCACGCTGCTGAACGCCACCTTCGTGATGCGCTTCGGAATGCGGCGGATCGCCAAATGGGCCTATGTCATGCAGACCGTCGTATCGGCCGTGATGCTGGCGCTGACCCTGACGGATGCGCTGCCCCCCAGCCTGCGCTTTCCGGCCTTCTTCTTCTGGGCGGTCAGCGTGTTCTTCATGGCAGGCGTGACCTTCGGCAACCTGAACGCCCTGGCCCTGCAACGCATGGGTCATATCGCGGGCATGGCGGCCTCCATCATCGCCGCCCTTTCGACCATCGCGGCAACCCTGATCGCCGCGCCGGTCGGGCTGCTTTACAACGGCACCGCGATCCCGGCCATGACCGCGACGCTGGTCTGCTCAGCCCTCGCCTGGGTTCTGATGAAGCGCCTGCGGGATTGACAGGTCCGCCCATCTCGACTGGCGCTTAACAAAGCGGGCATTGGCAAGGTCGTTTTCCAGATGTGCCGCAATCTGGTCCGCATCCTTGTCAAAGCCCTGCCATCGCGCGGTCAGCCGCCGTTCCAGTTCCGGCACCGGCACGTCAAGCCAGACCCTCAGGTCGTAACGCAGCCCGTTCCAGGGCGCGCGGTCCAGCAGCAGGTAATTCCCCTCGACCACCACGATGCGGTGGCGGGGGGAAACGACCCCTGCGCCTGCCACGGCAATCTCTCGGCTGCGGTCGAATACGGGAAAGATGACCTCGCTGTTCGGCACCGCCAACCGCTGGACCAGAGAAGCAAAACCTTCCGCATCAAACGTCTCGACCGCACCCTTGCGCGCCAGAAGCCCCCGCGCGGACAACACCCGGTCGTCCAGGTGGAACCCGTCCATCGGCACCAGCACGGCATCCTCCAGCCTGCCGACCAAGGCTTCGGCCAGCGTGGATTTGCCCGACCCCGGAGCGCCTGCGACCGCAACCAGCACCCGCGCGCCATCCAGTGCGCGGATCCGGGCCAGCAATCCCTGTCCATCTTCTGTGTCGAAATATCCTGGGGGAAGTCCGAAGGACTGGGGGCGAAGCCCCCCTTCCCCGCCCGTCATGCCGCGACCCCTTCGGGCACGCGGGCCCCGGTCATATAGGCCACAGCATCGGACATCGTGTGTTCCTTCGGGTTGATCACGCACAGCCGACGCCCCAGCCGGTGGATGTGGATGCGGTCCGCGACCTCGAAGACATGGGGCATGTTGTGGCTGATCAGCACGATGGGGATGCCGCGCGACCGCACGTCCAGGATCAGATCCAGCACGCGGCGGCTTTCCTTGACGCCAAGCGCGGCGGTGGGTTCGTCCAGGATGATGACGCGGCTGCCGAAGGCCGCGGCGCGGGCTACGGCCACCCCCTGCCGCTGGCCGCCCGACAGCGTCTCGACCGGCTGGCCGATGTTCTGGATCGTCATCAGGCCCAGTTCCGACAGCTTCTGGCGGGCGAAGGCATCCATGGCAGGCTTGTCCAGCATCCCGAACCACTTGCCCATGATGCCACCGCGCCTGATCTCTCGACCCATGAACATGTTGTCGGAAATCGACAGGGCGGGCGACAGGGCAAGGGTCTGATAGACCGTCTCAATCCCCGCCCTGCGCGCCTCAAGCGGGCTTGCGAAGCTGACTGGCTGGCCGTCCAGGCGGATCTCGCCCTCGTCGGGCTGGACCGCGCCCGAGATTGCCTTGATCAGGCTGGATTTTCCCGCGCCGTTGTCGCCGATCACGGCCAGGATTTCCCCCGGATACAGATCGAAGTCGGCATGGTCCAGGGCGGTCACGCGGCCATAGCGCTTGACCAGGTTGCGGGCATACAGAAGCGGCTGGGTCATGACGAGATTTTCCTGATCCATTGATCGATGGCGACGGCGACGATGATCAGCCAGCCAGTCGCGAACAGCTGCCACAGCACATCGACGCCGGCCAGCCGCAGTCCCGAATTGAAGACGCCTACGATCAGCGCTCCGATCAGCGGCCCCAGGATCGACCCGCGCCCCCCGAACAGGGATATGCCGCCGATCACCACCGCCGTGATGGATTCCAGGTTCGCCTCGAAGAAGGATGTCGGGCTGACCGATCCCACCCGGCCGATCGACGACCAGGCGGCAAGCGCACAGATCGCGCCCGAGACGATATAGACCGACATCAGCACGCGCTTGGTCTGGATGCCCGCCAGGGCCGCGGCCTCGGGGTCGTCGCCCACGGCATAGACCCGGCGCCCCCAGGCGGTGTGGTTCAGCGCATACCACAGCACCGCGAAGACCAGGATCATCAGCACCACGCCATAGGTCAGCACCGCGCCGCCAAGGCTGAAGCGTTCGCCGAAGAACTTCAGCATCGGCGCCTCGGCGTCCAGGGTCTGGCTGCGGATCGTCTCGCGGTTCGACAGGTAATAATTCAACGCAAGGAAGATATTCCAGGTGCCCAGCGTCGTGATGAAGGGCGGCAGCTTCAGCCGCGTCACAAGCGCGCCGTTCAACGCGCCTGTCGCGCCGCCCACGGCCAGGCCGATCAGGATCGCGATGGGAACGGGGATGCCGAAGTCCACGGACAGCTTGCCCATGATGACCGACACCATCACCATGACGGCCCCCACCGACAGGTCGATGCCCGCCGTCAGGATCACCAGCGACTGCGCCGCCGCCAGCGTGCCCACGACCGCCACCTGCTGCAGGATCAGCGACAGGTTGAAGGCCGAAAAGAAGTTGGGCGATACCAGCCCGAAGACCGCCACCGACAAAAGCAGCACGATGACCGGGACCATCGTGGGAAAGCGGTGCAGGAAGTGCTGCACCCGGTCAAGCGCGCCACGCGAATGATGCTCGAAGCTCGCCACCGTCTCGGACGGGTTTCGCGCGACCACGGGATCGGGAGTGTCAGACATCGGGCCCTCCGAAGTTCAGGAAAGGGCGGCCGCAGGTGCAGCCGCCCGATTGCCGCCGGTCAACCCCAGCACTGGGCCAGGCCGTCCTCGACGCTGATCGAGGCCACGCCTTCGACCGGTTGGTCGGTCACCAGGTTCACGCCGGTGTCGGTGAAATCTAGGCCTTCGGTCGTCTGTGGCTTGGTGCCGTCCTTGGCGAAGGCGGCAATCGCCTCGATCCCCATGGAGGCCATCTTCAGGGGATACTGCTGAGAGGTCGCGCCGATCACGCCGGCCTTGACGTTCTCGACGCCGGGGCAGCCACCATCGACGGACACGATGGTCACGTTGCCTTCCATCCCAAAGGATTTCAGTGCCTCATAGGCCCCGGCAGCGGCAGGTTCGTTGATGGTATAGACCAGGTTGATGCCCGGATCCTTCTGCATCAGCGCCTCCATCGCCTCGCGGCCGCCTTCCTCGTTGCCCGAGGTGACGTCATGGCCGACGATGCGGGGGTCTTCCTCGTCACCGATCACGTTGTTGTCCTTCACGTCGATGCCGAAGCCTTCCAGGAAGCCCTGGTCGCGAAGAACATCGACCGACGGCGCACTGGCGGACAGATCCAGCATCGCGATCTTGGCGTTCTCGGCCTCGGCCCCCATCTTGCCCGCGGCCCAGGCGCCGATCAGGCGGCCCGCCTCGCGGTTGTCGGTGGCGAAGGTCGCGTCGGCCGCGTCGATGGGATCCAGTGGCGTGTCCAGCGCGATGACCAGGATACCTGCATCGCGTGCCTGCCCGACCGATTCCGTGATGGCCTTGGTGTCCGACGCGGTGATCAGGATGCCCTTCACGCCCGCGGCGATGCAGCTTTCCATGGCTTGCTGCTGGGTTTCGTGGTCGCCGTCGATCTTGCCGGCAAAGCTCATCAGCTCGATGCCCAGTTCCTGCGCCTTGGCGGTCGCGCCTTCCTTCATCTTGACGAAGAACGGGTTGATGTCCGTCTTGGTGATAAGGCAGGCCTTGACCGGATCCTGCGCGGCGGCAAAGCCCGCCGAAAGCGCCAGGACCGAAGCGGCCAGCGACAGGCGAAGCGAAGACTTGATGATCATACTGAATACTCCTCCGATTGGCGGCACCTCCTCCGCCTTGCCTTTTCAGAAAGCATGAAGCGTTTCCTCTTGTCAATAAGTCAATCATGTTGATTAATTCATTTCAGGAGGCGGTATCCATGCTGAATGACTCCCGGAACTGGCTGGATCTCAGCCGCAATGAACGGTTGATCCTGTCGCTGATCCGCAGGCGCGGGCCTTTGCCCCGCGCGGCCCTGGCCCAGGCGACCGGGCTGTCGGCGCAGGCGATCACGAACCAGACAAGAAAGCTGATCCAGAACGGTTTCCTGGACGAGGGCGCGGTCGTGCGCGGCAAGGTGGGTCAGCCGTCAACGCCGCTTTCCCTGGCCCCCGATGGGGCGTTGTTCCTGGGCCTGAAACTGGGCCGCCGGCTGGTTGAACTGGCCCTGGTGGATTTTACCGGGGCCATAAAGATCCACCGGCAAGAGATATATGCCCATCCGACCCCCGACCGGATCATCGCCTTTGCCCGCCATGGCATCGCCACGATCCTGTCCTCGGTGCCGGATCCGGGGCGAATCGCCGGGCTTGGCGTGGCCACCCCTTTCCGCCTGTGGGACTGGGGCGCCGAGATGGCGGACTGGCACGGCTTCGACCTGGCAGGCCGACTGGCCGAAGACCTGCGGTTTCCGGTTTTCCTGGAAAACGACGGCAGCACCGCTTGCGCGGCCGAGCTGATCTTCGGGCGGCTTTCGCTGCCGCTGGATTTCGTGCATCTTTATATTGCGCATTTCGCGGGCGGCGGCGTGGTCCTCGACGGCCGGCTGCGGGTCGGGCCCGCCCGCAATGCCGGGGCGCTTGGATCCATGCCGGTGCCGGGCGGGCGGCAACTGCTGGACGTGGCCTCGGTCTCGACCCTCGAAGCGCGCTTGGGCCATTCGCTGCCGCCGGACGATTCCGGCTGGGTGGTTCCCGCCGAGATCGAGGGACCCTGGATCGCGGAAGCCGCCAAGGCCCTTGCCTTTTCAGTCTTGGCCGCGACCGCGCTTCTGGATATCCCCGTGGCGGTGGTCGATGGCGCCGTGCCGGCGTCCACCCGCCGCCTGCTGGTCGATGCGACCCGGGCCGAGATTGCAACGCTTCCCGCAGCCGGCATCGACCGGCCGCTGATCCAAGAAGGCAGCTTGGCCCGCAGCGCCCGCATCCTAGGGGCCGCCGCCCTGCCCTTGGCGCATTTCTTCGAACCGGACGGATCCTTGACTTGACAGGGCCGCACCCGCGTTTATAAGCGCCGCTTCCATTGGTGTTGGTGGACCCCGCAAGGGGAAACCTGTCGGGCCCCGGACTGCAAGTCCCTGGCCAAAGGACAACGCCCTTCGAAGCATTGAATGAAGGAGATCAGCGGTGACGAAACGCACCTCTGCCAAGTACAAGATCGACCGTCGCATGGGCGAAAACATCTGGGGCCGTGCCAAATCCCCGGTCAACCGTCGCGAATACGGCCCCGGCCAGCACGGCCAGCGCCGCAAGAACAAGCTGTCGGACTTCGGCACCCAGCTGCGCGCCAAGCAGAAGCTCAAGGGCTATTACGGCGACCTGACCGAAAAGCAGTTCCGCCGCATCTATGCCGAAGCCGAGCGCGTCAAGGGCGACACCGGCGAGAACCTGATCGGCCTGCTGGAGCGCCGCCTGGACGCCGTCGTCTATCGCGCCAAGTTCGTGCCGACCATCTGGGCCGCCCGCCAGTTCGTGAACCACGGCCACATCACCGTGAACGGCCAGCGCGTCAACATCGCGTCTTATCGCGTCAAGGAAGGCGACGTGATCGCCATCCGCGAACGGTCGCGCCAGTTGGCCATCGTGCTGGAAGCCGTCGCCCTGACCGAGCGTGACGTCCCGGACTATCTGGAAGTCGACCACAACAAGATGACCGCCACCTTCGTGCGCACCCCGGCCCTGGGCGACGTGCCCTATGCCGTCGTGATGGAGCCGAACCTGGTCGTCGAATACTACGCCAAGAACTGATCCATCCGGTTCTGCACAAAGACATGGCCGCATCCTTCGGGATGCGGCCTTTTTCGTTTTCCGGCCGAAAATTCGTTTGCCAAGTCAGACTTGGTCAAGTTTATACAAATTGTACATTTCATCTGTCCGCATGTTTTCGCGCCCCCCTGATCGATTCGGCAAAGATGCCGGGTCTGCAATAGGAAGACGACATGCCCTATACAACACCGGTTCCCGGCAGCCTGATTGATCTGGAAGCCGCGACGCCAGTCCTGACACTCCCCCCCACCTTCGTGCTGAACAACCTGGGTTCCCCAACGCAATTCAACCAATACGATGTCGATGCCACCTCTGCGACCACGCTGGACCAGGGAGATGCCCTGACCCTGGTCAACCAGAACGGCGGCACCGTCGATACCGGCACCTTCGCCGGGACGGCGGAACTGTCCACGGCCTCCGTTGGTGCAACGGTACCTGGCCTCTTGCCGGGCATCCCGCTGGGAAGCCTGTCCCTCCGGCTGAACCCGATCGAAGTCGGGGTTTACGTCGATGAGAATGACCAGGCCTTTCTGCTGTCGGACAATCCTCTGACCGAGGATCACCTGAGCGTCATCATCGACTTCAGCTTGGTCGGGATCAGTTTGCCACCCTTGACGGTCCCCATCAGCGGCATTGCCGATGCCTTGGCGGATATTCCGCTTCTAGGAGGGATCGTGGGGCCGGTGACGGATGTTGCCACCGATCTGGCGCAGCAAGTTCTGGATACCGCTGTCCTGTCCCTCGACTATGATCCCGCAGGCACGCTGCCCTTGGACGCCGATGATGTCGTTCCTTGCTTCACGCGCGGCACGGTCATCCTTGCCGCCCACGGCGCTGTGGCGGTCGAGGATCTGGAAGTTGGCACAATGGTGGTGACCCGCGACAACGGCCATCAGCCGATCCGCTGGATCGGCCGGGTCACCCTGTCGGCGAAACGGCTGCGCGCCCAGCCGAACCTGCGCCCGATCCGGATCGCGGTTGGCGCCCTTGGCCCGAACCTTCCGGCGCAACCGCTGGTGGTGTCACCACAGCACCGGATCCTGATCCGGTCGGCCATCGCGCAGCGCATGTTCGGCGCGCCCGAGGTTCTGGTCGCCGCCAAGCAGCTGTTGCCGCTGAAGGGGATCGACATCGCGGACGACCTGGAAACGGTCGAGTATTTCCACATCCTGTTCGACCGGCACGAGATCGTCTTCGCCAACGGGACCGAGACCGAGTCGCTTTATACCGGACCGCAGGCGCTTCGGGGCGTCGGCCGCGCCGCCAAGGCAGAGATCTTCGCCCTGTTCCCGGAACTGGAACGCACGGCCAGCCTGCCGCCCTCGGCACGCGAACTGGCAAGCGGCCGCATGGGGCGCAAGCTGGCAATGCGCCACCTGCAGCACGGCAAGCCCTTGGTGGCGATGCACTGACCCGATGAGATCCGGCGGCCACGGCTGCCGGATTTCCCGCGCATGACACTTCCTCGGCGCGCCGCGATCGACTAGACGGGGCGCGCAAAGGATAGGAACATGACGCAGATCACCCCCAAACCCGGCATCATGGACATTGCGCTTTATGTCAGCGGCGAAAGCAGGCTGGCGGGGCGCGACACGGTGCTGAAGCTGTCCTCGAACGAAAACCCGCTGGGTTGCAGCGAAAAGGCGCGCACGGCCTATGCCGCGGCGGCGGCCGATCTGCATCGCTATCCGAACACCGACCACGCCCCCCTGCGCCGCGCCATCGGCGAGGTTCACGGCCTGGACCCCGACCGGATCATCTGCGGCGTGGGCTCGGACGAGGTCTTGCAGTTCGTGGTCCACGCCTTCGCGGGCGCGGGCGACGAGGTGATCACGACCGAGCACGGCTTTTCCATGTATCCGATCCTGGCGCGGATGGTCGGCGCGACCCCCGTCACCGTTCCCGAAGTCGATCGCCGCATCGACGTGAACGCCATCCTGGTCGCCGTGACGGAACGGACGCGCGTGGTCTTCATCGCCAATCCCGCCAACCCGACCGGCACGATGCTGACCCCGGAGGAGGTTCAGCGCCTTGTGGACGGGCTGCCGCAAACCGTGCTGCTGGTCCATGACGGCGCCTATACCGAATTCGCAGCCGGGGCCGATGGCGGCGCGACACTGGTGGACCGGCATCCGAACGTGATCATGACCCGCACATTCTCCAAGATCCACGGACTTGGCGGGCTGCGGATCGGGTGGGGCTATGCCAGCCGCCAGATCATCGACGTGCTGAACCGCATCCGGCAGCCCTTTAACCTTTCGAATGCCCAGATGGCCGCCGCCGAGGCCGCGATCCGCGACACCGCCTTTCGCGACCATTGCGCCGACCTGAACGCCCGGATGCGCGAACGGCTGCGCAATTCGCTGATCCAGATGGGAATCGGCTGCGACGAAAGCTTCGCGAATTTCGTGCTGGCCCGCTTTGCCGACGCACCCGAGGCCGAGGCCGCCGATGCGGCCCTGCGCGAGGACGGTATCCTCGTGCGCCGCGTGTCCAGCTATGGCCTGCCAGCGGCCTTGCGCATCACGGTCGGCGACGAGGACGGCGTGACCCGCGTGATCGACAGCCTGGGCCGCTTCATGGCGGATCGGAGGGGCGCATGACCGTCATCTATGACCGCGTGGCCCTGATCGGGCTGGGCCTGATCGCCGGGTCCATGTCCCATGCGATCCGCGAAAAGGGACTTGCACGCGAGGTGGTGGGCTTTGCCCGCAGCGCCGGGACGAGAGAGGTCGCCCGGGACATCGGCCTGTGCGACCGCATCACCGACTGCGCGCCTGATGCCGTGGCCGACGCCGATCTGGTGGTGCTGGCGGTGCCCGTGGGTGCGATGGGGCCGGTGGCGGCCGAGATCGCGCCGCATCTGAAACCCGGCGCGACCGTGACGGACGTGGGTTCCGTCAAGCAGTCGGTGATCGACGCGGTGGCGCCCCATATTCCGGCGGGTGTGCATTTCGTGCCCGGCCATCCCTTGGCGGGAACCGAACATTCCGGGCCGCGCGCGGGCTTTGCCAGCCTGTTCCAGAACCGCTGGTGGCTGCTGACCCCCCTGCCCGACACCGATCCCGCCGCCGCCGCCCGCCTGTCGGATCTGGTCCGTGCGATGGGTGCCAAGACCGACACCATGGAACCGGCGCATCACGACCTGGTTCTGGCCGTGACCAGCCATGCGCCGCACCTGATCGCCTATACGATGGTAGGCGTCGCCGACCACCTGCGCCGCGTCACGGACGAGGAAGTGATCCAGTATTCCGCCGCCGGTTTCCGCGATTTCACCCGGATCGCCGCCAGCGATCCGACCATGTGGCGCGACGTGTTCCTTCACAACAAGGAGGCCACGTTGGACATCCTGGGCCGCTTCACCGAGGAACTGTTCGTCCTGCAGCGTGCGATCCGCATGGGCGACGGGCAGCAGTTGTTCGACTATTTCACCCGCACCCGCGCCATCCGCCGCGGCATCATCGAGGCGGGCCAGGATACGGCGGCGCCCGACTTCGGCCGCGTCAGCCCTGCACGCTAGGGTCCGGCCAGACCGGCGCAGGGCCGATCTGGATCCCGCCCAGATACATCTGTCCGTCCCGCATCTCGACCGGGATGCGCAATTCTCCCTGCGGCGCTGCCGGCATCGGGGGCTGACCGGGAATGGGCGGGCCAGAGAAATCCGCCTGGCCGATGCGGTTCAGCATCGCCCTGACCAGCAGTCCGACCTGCGGAGGCAGTACCCCCTGCTCGGCCGCGCTTTCCAGCATGGCACCGGCATCGCTGGCATAGATCGCCAGCCGCCCCTCGACCCGGCCATCGGCCCCCTTGAGGATCAGCCCCACCACCCGCAGCCGAAAGCGGCGGGCATCGATGTCCAACCCTTCGGTCAACACGCGCTGCACCACCGGTTGCGCATCCGCATTGGACAGCCCGATCGGCCGGTCCAGCCAAAGGCGCAATCCGCCCGATAGCGCCGCAAGCTGTGGGAAGTGCAGATCGGGCAGGTCGGGATGGATGTTATAGGCCACGCCTTCTGCCCGGTCATCGGAAACGGCCTGCAGGGTGATCCCGCCTTGTCCCGACAAGGGCGTGCCATCCAGTCCGACGCCCGCGAACCGGGTTTCAAGATGCCGAAGGCGACCGCCGATCGGTGACAAGCGAAGGCTGGCCGTCGCGTCGGACAAGTCCAGCCGCTGTTGCCCATCTGTCGTGTCCAGCAAGGCCGTAGGGGGGAGGATCGCACGGGCGGTTAGGGGCGCCCAGGGGGCCACCCAAGCGTCCAGGCGCGGCAGCGTCAAAGCACCCGCCTGCACCGGCACCGTCAGGCCTTGCAGCGCCAGTCCCAGCCGCAACGGGCCTGGCTGCCCGTCCACAGTGTCCGCCTGCACATGCCTACGGGCTTGCGAGACCAGCAGAGGCTCGGCCACCAGCCACCCCCCGGCCAGCAGCAGCACGATCAGCATCGGCAGTCTTGCCCGTCCCATCAGCCCGCCATTTCGCCTGCGGCGCCCTTTTATCCTGATACACGCTATCCTAACCTGCGGTGAATGGACGGGTTCGAGCGGATGCGAAAGATTGATTGGGTCTTCGGCTACGGATCGCTGATCTGGGATCCGGGCTTTGCCCCGGCCGAGGCGGTGCGGGCCTGGACGACCGGCTATGCCCGCAGCTTCTGCCTGCGGTCGATCCAGCATCGCGGCACCAGGACACGGCCCGGCCTGGTGCTTGGCCTGGACGAACAACCAGATGCCGAATGCGGCGGCCTGGCCCTGCGCATCGCCGATCACGACCATGACGAGGTGTTGGCCTATCTTCGCGCGCGCGAACTGGTGACCGATGCCTATCAGGAAGCGATCCTGCCCCTGCGTCTGGAAGACGGCCGCCGGGTCGAGGGTCTGGCCTATGTCATGCGCCGCGACCACGTTCAGTATGCGGGCGGCCTGTCCCTGGCCGAACAGGCGCGGATCATCGCCCATGCGCATGGCGGGCGGGGTCCGAACGCCGAATACCTGTTCAATACCGCAGCCCATCTGACGCAGATCGGGCTTGGCGATGCGACGCTGGATCACCTGACGGGCGAAGTGCGCAAGCTGCTGGAAAGGGACGGAAACCGCAGCACCTGACGTTCGGATCGCTTGGCAAGCGAAAGGCCGCACCCTACACTTGGCCGAACAGTCTCGGCCATGGGAAGGCGACCAGTTGAGCGAACCATCCAGCAGCCATGGGCGCGACGCGTCCGGCCTTGGGCAACGGATCGGCCCGGCGCATCGTCGGATCACCGCCACGCGTTCCCACCATGCCGGGCCTTCCAATCCGCACTTCTCGCAGCCCATCCGCCAGATCGTGATGATGGTCACGGTTCTGGCCCTGGTGCTGGCAGGCGGCTGGGTCGCCTATGGCCGGATCCTTCCGATCTTCCAGGCGAACCTCTGGCTGAACGGGGTGATCCTGGGCGTCTTCGCGATCGGCGTGCTGGCCTGTTTCTGGCAGGTCGGCCAGTTGATCCGTTCGGTCAGCTGGATCGAACGCTTTGCCGAGCGCAGGCACCGCGCCGTCGAGAAAGGGATCGCCGCGCGGGGCGAGGCCGATACCAGCGACCAGCCGCCACGCCTTCTGGCACCGCTGGCCGCCCTGCTGGGCACGCGCGGCCCGGCGGGGGGGGTGATCTCGACCGGGGCGGCCACCTCGATCCTGGATTCCGTCGCGACGCGCATCGACGAACTTCGCGACATCACCCGATACCTGTCCAACCTGCTGATCTTCCTTGGCCTGCTTGGAACCTTCTATGGCCTTGCGACGACCATCCCGGCCGTCGTGGAAACCATCCGCAGCCTGGCCCCGCAGGAAGGCGAAAGCGGCATCCAGGTCTTCGACAAGCTGATGAGCGGGCTGGAAGCGCAGCTTGGCGGCATGGCCACGGCCTTTTCGTCATCGCTGCTGGGACTTGCCGGATCGCTGGTGGTGGGCCTGCTGGAGCTGTTCGCCACCCATGGCCAGAACCGTTTCTACCGCGAGCTTGAGGAATGGATGTCGGGCTTTACCCGCGTCGGCATGGCCGGGGCGGAAGGCGACGCGGTCGATCAGGCCGCCTTGGCCGGCTTCCTGGAACACATGGCGGGCCAGATGGACCGCCTGCAACAATTCCAGGCCGAACGGGATCTGCAGCGCGACGAAGCCGCCGCAATGGCAGACGAACGCGTGGTGGTGATGGCCCAGGCGGTCGAGGCCCTGATCCAGCGCGGCGAAACGGAACGCGAGTCGTCCTTGTCCCGCACCGCATCGTTGACCGAGGCGTTGTCGCGCCTTGCCGAAGGCCAAGACCGGTTGGTCGATCTGGCGCGGGCGCAGGCCGAACGCCCGGTGTCGCAGCCCCTCGACATGTCGGGGATCGAAGCTGCCCTGAACCGTCTTTCCGTCGATCTGACCGAAGGGCGCGATGAAATGGTGGCCGAACTGCGCTCCGATATCCTGGTCCTGACCCGCGCTGTCCGCGCCGCACGCTTCAACGATCCGTTCCGCGACGACCTGCTGCGCGATCCCCTGGTCTCTCGCGAGAGGAGTTGAGGCATGGCATTGCGCCGCGCCGCTACGGGGCACCGCTTCACCAGCAACATCTGGCCGGGTTTCGTGGACGCCCTGGCCACGCTGCTGATGGTGCTGGTCTTCGTGCTGACCATCTTCACGGTCATGCAATCGGTGCTGCGCGATCAGATCACCGACAAGGACGACACCATCACCGAACAGGGCGAGACCATCACGAAACAGGGCGCGGTGATTTCCAGCCAGGAACAGCGGCTGGAAGAACTGGGCCGGCAAGTCGCGGCCCTGGGTCAGGCCCTGACCGCGTCCGAGGATCGGGAAACCACCCTGCAAGACCGTCTGGACGATGCCGAAGCCGAAGCCCGCGACAGGGCGGCCCGGATCACCCGGCTGTCCACGCAACTGGAAACCAGCCAGGGCGAACTGGCACAGGCTCGGTCCCGCCTGACGGATTTCGAGGCCGAGGTGGCGGCCCTGATGGCCGCGCGCGTGGCCGACCGCGAACAGGCCGAGGCACGTCAGCGTCAGATGCAGACGCAACTGACGGAACAGCAGAACCGCGCCAGCGCCGCGGAACTGGCCGTGGCGGCGGCACGGCAGGAAATCGACGCCCAGGCCGAACAGGCCCGGCTGGCCGCCGCGAGGAGAGAGGCGCTGGAGGCGCTGACCGCCGACCTGCGCCGGCAAAACCAGGAGGCAACGACGCGGGCCGAGGCCTTGCAAGCCGAACTGACCGAAGCCGAGGCCATGCGCCTGACCGATGCCGAGGCGGCGCGCGCCTTGCGCGAACGTCTGGAACGCGCCGACGCCGAACTGACCGCGATGACCCTGTCGCTGGAAGAAAGCCGCAAGCGCGCCGAGGAAACCCTGACCCTGCTGGCCGCTGCCGAGGCGGCGCGCGATCAGGCGACCGCCCAGGCCCAGCAGAACCTGACCGAGGCACAGCGTCAGGCCGCCCTGCTTGCAACGGCACAGAAGGCGCTGAGCGACCAGACTGCCCTGTCCGAGGATGGGCAGCGTCGGGCCGCCCTGCTGAACGAGCAGGTGGCATCGCTGACGGCGCAACTGGGTTCCTTGCAGGCGCTTCTGGATGCTGCGGGCGACCAACAGCGACAAGCGGAACTGCGGGTCGAGGACCTGGGGCGGCAACTGAACGCCGCGCTGCTGGTGGCTGCTGAGGAAAAGGACCGCCGCCTGACGCTTGAGGAACAGGCCCGCCAAAAGGCCGAGGAGGAAGCGCGCGATCTGGCCCGCTATCGGTCCGAATTCTTCGGGCGCCTGTCCGAGATCCTGTCGGGGCGCGAAGGCGTGCAGGTTGTGGGCGACCGCTTCGTCTTCCAGTCCGAAGTCCTGTTCGCACCGGGCGAGGCCACGCTGTCACCGGCGGGCCAGGACCAGGTCGCCCGCGTGGCGCGGATGCTGTCCGAGATTGCGGATGAAATCCCCCCCGAGATCGACTGGATCATCCGCGTGGACGGCCATACCGACAGCACCCCGCTCTCAGGAGCAGGCCGGTATCGGGATAACTGGGAACTCAGCCAGGCGCGGGCACTGGCCGTGGTGCGCTATATGGTCGACCGGCTGGGCTTTCCGTCGAACAGGCTTGCGCCGGCAGGCTTTGCCGATACCCGCCCCATTTCTTCCGGGAACACGCCCGAGGCTCTGGCATCCAACCGCCGGATCGAACTGAAGCTGACCGAACGCTGAATCCGTCCCGTCAGGCGGGTTGCTTGTGCGCGGCAGGAACGCCCGCCAACCGCTTCATGTGGTGTTCGATTTCCGCATTCACCTCGGCCCCGACCAGGACGATGGTGGCCGCCAGCCAAAGCCACATCATCAAGCCCACGACCGCCCCCAGCGATCCGTAGGTTTCATTGTAGTTGGCGAAATTCGCCGCATACCAGCTGAACAAGACCGAGGTGATGACCAGCGTCACGGCCGCCAGCACCGCGCCGGGCGATATCCATCGCCAGCGGGGATCGGGTGCCGCAGGTCCCCAGCGATACAGTGCGGCAAGGGCCAGGATCAACACTCCGAACATGATGGGCCAGCGGATCAGTCCCACCCAGCTTCGTGTCGATTCGGACAAAGGCAGCATCTCCAACAGGATCGGGATCACCGCAATCGTGCCCAGCATCAGCACGACCATGATCAATCCTCCCAGGGTGAAGCCCATCGCAACGACGTTCAGGCGCAGGAATCCACGGGTTTCGGACTTGTAGAATGCCAGGTTCAGGGCCGACAGCATCGCCTTCATTCCGCCATTGGCGGAATAGAAGGCGATCAGCAGCCCCCCGATCCCGGCCAGCGACAAGGCCGTCCGGGGCGAGGACGTGATCGCATTGACCTGATCGCGGATGATGCCCAGTGCCTCTTGGGGCAGGAAGCTTTCCAGCATGTCCAGATGCCCGGCGATCGTCGCGGGATCGGCCACAAGGCCATAGATGGACACGAAGGCCGTCAATGCGGGAAACAGCGAAAGCAGGCAGAAGAAGGTTATCCCTCCTGCGACGGCCGTCACCCTGTCAACGCCGATCTGGGTCACCGTCGCTTTCGCAATCGCCACGACGTCGGCCCATTGCAGATCGCGCAGGCCGACATCCTTGCCCGCCAGCCGCGCGGCTGGCGGCTCGGGGACGGCCGTGTTCAGCGGGTCTCCCTTCATTCCGAAGCGCTGACGGGTCGGATCGTCCAAATCCCCGAACAACGCGTCAAGAACGCCGGGCGTATTACTTTGCATCACACACCCCGCCTTGTCAGGGGATCAGAGCCGGTGGGTCCGGTCGTCACCACCCGAATGCCGAGAATGACCGGGCTGTTCACCCCGCAAGGCAGACCGCAACTGATCGGCCGCACCGGCAAATTCATGGACGATCTCGGTCGCCTGGCCTGCCACGCCGCGGAAGCTCTCGACCGCGATGGACATGGATTTCGCAACGTTTTCGAGACTTTCGGACAGCTTTGTCGAGGTCTCGATCAGGCTTTCCGCGAAATTCTTCTTTCGCACCTTCGGCTTGGATGAGGACGGGGGAGACCGGCGCTGCGAGGCGTCTGCCCGCAGGCGGGCGATCTCTTGCCGGTCATCGCGTTCCTGGGCGCGGACCCGGCGGCGCATCGCCTCGCGCTCGTCCTCGTCCATGCGGGCGATATGCGGCGGGGTGTGGTGGCGCGTCTGGCCGGAGGATGAGTCGTCCGACATCGCCTCGGCGATCTTGCGGACGGCCAGCACGGCCGCGGCGGTCCCGCCTGCGACGCCAAGGGCGATTCCGCCCCAGACCGCGATCTTCGTTCCCGTCGCCGGGCTGGGATAGGCCGATCGCCCGTCCGGCGAAACGCGGCCCGACGGAATCACCCGGCGGGCATGAGCCGTCCCATGCGGCACATGATGGCCCTTGGGGACGGGACGCGGGCCAAAGCGGGTTTCGCTGGTGTGATCGGCTTCGGTCATGGGACGGTTGTCGTTATCGGTCGGGTGCATCGCTTCTCTCCGGTCTTGTCGGATTGATCTGTTCACCAACAGCCTGCACAGCGGGAATGTTCCCCGCCATGGCGCCAGGCCCATCGAAAACTTGCCCCCGCGTCATCAGCCCGCTATGCCCGCCCCAACCGGAAAAGAGGCCCTCATGATCCCCCGTTATGCCCGCCCCGAGATGACCGCCATCTGGTCCCCCGAGACCAAGTTCCGCATCTGGTATGAAATCGAGGCCCATGCCTGCGACGCCCAGGCCGACCTGGGCGTCATCCCGCGCGAAAGCGCCGAAGCCGTCTGGCGCGCCAAGGACGTGGAATTCGACGTGGCCCGCATCGACGAGATCGAGGCCGTCACCAAGCATGACGTGATCGCCTTCCTGACGCACCTGGCCGAGCATGTCGGCGCCGAGGAAGCGCGCTTCGTCCACCAGGGCATGACCAGCAGCGACGTTCTGGACACCACGCTGAACGTCCAGCTTGTCCGCGCCGCCGATATCCTGCTGGCCGACATGGACCGGGTGCTGGAAGCGCTGAAGCGCCGCGCCTATGAACACAAGGACACGGTCCGCATCGGCCGGAGCCATGGCATCCATGCCGAACCCACCACGATGGGCCTGACCTTTGCCCGCTTCTATGCGGAAATGGACCGCAACCGGACGCGGCTGGAACAGGCCCGGCAAGAGGTCGCGACCGGCGCGATTTCCGGCGCGGTCGGCACATTCGCCAATATCGACCCGGCGGTCGAGGAACATGTCTGCGCGAAACTGGGCCTGCGCCCGGAACCGATCAGCACGCAGGTCATCCCGCGCGACCGCCATGCGATGTTCTTCGCCACCCTGGGCGTCATCGCATCAAGCATCGAAAACATCGCCATCGAGATCCGCCACATGCAGCGGACCGAGGTGCTGGAGGCCGAGGAATTCTTCAGCCCCGGCCAGAAAGGGTCGTCCGCGATGCCCCACAAGCGCAACCCGGTCCTGACCGAGAACCTGACGGGCCTTGCCCGTCTGGTGCGCATGGCGGTCGTTCCGGCGATGGAGAACGTGGCGCTGTGGCACGAACGCGACATCAGCCATTCCTCGGTCGAACGCGGCATCGCCCCGGACGCGACGATCACGCTGGACTTCGCGCTGAACCGTTTGGCAGGGGTGATCGAGAAACTGGTCGTCTATCCCGAAAACATGCTGAAGAACATGAACAAGTTCAAGGGCCTGATCATGTCGCAGCGGGTTCTTCTGGCATTGACCCAGGCAGGGGTCTCGCGCGAGGACGCCTATCGTCTGGTACAAAGAAACGCCATGAAGGTCTGGGAACAAGGCGCTGATTTCAGGGAAGAACTGCTTGCCGACCCCGAAGTGACGCGCGCTCTTTCCCCCGCAGTGATCGAAGAACAATTCGACCTGGGCTATCACACCAAGCATGTGGACACGATCTTCCGGCGCGTGTTCGAAGACGGCCGGACCTAGGATCGCGTAAACCGGATATTAGGAAAGCCCTGCCAGATTGGCCGCATGGACGGTCGATCTGGTGGGACCATGACGATACATACGGGATTGAGCCAGCGGCAAAAGGCGGCGGTGATCGTGCGCCTGCTTCTGGACGACAACGAGGCATCCAGCCTGTCGCGGCTGGACAGCGAAAGCCAGACCCTTCTGGCCGAGGAAATGGCGGGGATGGAGCTGATCGACCGCCAGACGCGCGACGCCATCATCACCGAATTCTGCGACCGGCTGGAATCGGTCGGCGTGACCTTTCCGGGCGATCTGGACGGAACGCTTGCCATGCTGGGCGCGCAGTTGTCCGAGGACAGCACCGACCGCCTGCGGCGACGCGCGGCCGTGTCCGGGCGCGGCGATCCCTGGCCCCGGATCGCGGCCCTGCCCGCCCCGGCCATCGAAGCCCTGGCCAAGTCCGAAGCGGTCGAGATGGTGGCCCTGATGCTGTCGAAACTGCCGGTGGAGCGCGCCTCGGAACTGTTCGTGGGGCTGCCCCGCGAACGGGCGCGGGCCGTGGCGCAAGCCATGTCCATGACGGCGGGCGTGACGCCCGAATCGCTGCACCGCGTCGGTCTGATCCTGCTTCAGGCGGCCGAGGCCCTGCCGCGACCCGCAATCCCAACCCCGGCCACGGACCGCATGGGGGCGATCCTGAATTTCGCGACCGCTGACCTGCGCGACGACGTGCTGAACAGCCTCGACACTCATGATGCGGATTTCGCCGGCAATGTGCGCAAGGCGATCTTCATCTTCGCCCATATTCCCGCCCGCATCCTTCCCCGCGACGTTCCCCGGATCGTGCGCGAGGTCGAACAGCCGGTCCTGGTCCGCGCCCTGGCCGCACAGGACGAGGCCGACGCCGCAGCCGCCGAATTCATCCTGTCGAACCTGTCGCAGCGCATGTCCGACGGCCTGAGAGAAGAGCGCAACGATCTGGGCAAGCTGCGGGCATCGGATATCGAGGAAGCCATGACCGAGGTCGTCAGCGCCATCCGCCGTCTTGAGGAAGCCGGAGAGATCACGCTGATCCTGCCCCAGGATGAGGATTGAGTGCGCTTGCACGGATGCCCCGCCCGTCCGATAACAGGCCATGACCAATGCCATCGCCATCCTGATCGTGCTTGCGGTTCTGGGTCTGATCGTCGCCGATCATCTCTGGCTGCAGTGGCAGGTGCCCTTGGCGATGGCCAGGACGCTGGACGGGTTCATCGAATATCTCAGCTTCTGGCGCTAACACGAAGGCTTCATGCCGCAGGGCATTTGCATCAGCCGGAACTGCGCGATACGAGGGGCGCAACGTCACTTGGTCGGGAGAGAAAACCATGGCTGTCAAAGTTGCGATCAACGGTTTCGGGCGCATCGGGCGCAACGTGCTGCGCGCGATCATCGAATCCGGCCGCACCGATATCGAGGTCGTCGCGATCAACGATCTGGGTCCGGTCGAGACCAACGCGCATCTGCTGCGCTATGACAGCGTGCACGGCCGCTTCCCGGCCGAAGTCAAGGTCAACGGCGATTCCATCGACGTGGGCCAAGGCCCGATCAAGGTGACGGCGATCCGCAACCCGGCCGATCTGCCCTGGGGCGATGTGGACGTGGCCCTGGAATGCACCGGCATCTTCACCAGCGGTGACAAGGCCGCAGTCCACCTGCAAAACGGCTCGAAGCGCGTTCTGGTCTCGGCTCCCGTCTCGGGCGAATGGTCGACCGACCGTGCGCTGAAGACGATCGTCTATGGCGTGAACCACCAGACCCTGGAATCCGAGGATCACGTCGTCTCGAACGCGTCCTGCACGACGAACTGCCTGTCGCCCGTGGCGCAAGTGCTGAACCAGGCGATCGGCATCAATCGCGGCTTCATGACCACCATCCACAGCTATACCGGCGACCAGCCGACGCTGGACACGATGCACAAGGATCTGTACCGCGCCCGCGCCGCCGCCCTGTCGATGATCCCGACCTCGACCGGCGCGGCCAAGGCCGTGGGCCTGGTTCTGCCGGAACTCAAGGGCAAGCTGGACGGCGTGGCGATCCGCGTGCCCACGCCCAACGTCTCGGTCGTGGACCTGACCTTCGAGGCAAGCCGCGACACCTCGGTCGAGGAAATCAACGCCGCGATCAAGGCCGCCGCCGACGGTCCGATGAAGGGTATCCTGGGCTATACCGAGGAGAGCCTGGTTTCGTCGGACTTCAACCATGATCCGCATTCCTCGATCTTCCACATGGACCAGACCAAGGTCATGGAAGGCCGGCTGTGCCGCATCCTGACCTGGTACGACAACGAATGGGGCTTCTCGAACCGCATGTCGGATACGGCTGTGGCCATGGGCAAGCTGATCTGAACCTTCGGGCGGCGGGGACACCCCGCCGCCCGTCAGTCCGTATAGATCAACCGCGCGGCCATCCCGCCGTCGATGACAAAGCGTTGTCCGGTGATGAACCCCGCATCGTCCGACGCCAGAAAGGCAACCAGCCCCGCGATATCCTTTGGGTCGCCGATACGACCGACCGGGTGCTGAGCCTTTTCGGCTTCCGTATGCTTGGGGATGCTGCGGTTTTCCTTTTTCTGGTAAGCCGCCGTTTCGATCCACCCGGGCAGGATGCAGTTGACCCGGATGTCCGGGCCAAGGCTGACCGCCAGCGCATGGGACATAGCCAGCAGCGCCCCCTTCGACGCGGCATAGGCTTCCGTTTCCGGCTCGGACTGCAAGGCCCGGATCGAGGATATCAGCACGATCGACCCGGTCGCCTTGCGAAGCAAAGGCACACCTTCGCGCACCACAAGGAACGCGCCTGTCACATGGCTGTCCAGCATCCGCCGCCAGTCATGCAGTGAAAGATTTTCGATGGGACCGTTCTGCGGGTCGGCAATTCCGGCATTCGAGACAAGAAGATCAAGACCGCCGTCCCCCAGCTAGTCCTTCAACTGCTCGAAACCCTTGCGAACCGAACCCTCGTCCGAAACATCCACAACAGCCGCAAACAGCGCTGGATCGTCGGCCTTCGCTTCTGCCACGGCTTCCTTGTCCAGATCGAACAAGGCGACGCGCCAGCCATCCGCCCTCAGCCTTTGAACGATTCCCTTTCCGACACCCTGCGCCCCGCCCGTGATCAGCGCCGATTTCATCCCATGCTCCTGCCTTGACGGAGAACAACGGGGCTTTGGCCGGGATCGTTCCGCCTAGCGGACCTTGGTCAGGCGACGCGAGTTGGCGCGGGTCCGTTTGCCATAGGGGCGCAGGGCGGCCGACATCACGCGTTCGGCGCTTGCACCCCGGCCCGCAGCCTGGGCCATGGCGAAAAGCGATTCGGTGGCGGCAGCCTGCTTTTCCGCGACCATTCGGAAGGGTTCGCCCGGAGCTTGGGCCATCATGCCCATCATCCCCGCCGTGCGAAGGCCGATCACGGTCTGTGCTTCTATGGCCATCCGGGCGAACTGCGCCCACAATCGAACGGGGTTCTTGGGCATCATCGGAAACATGGGTTCATCCTTTGGATCGTTCGTTCAATCTGGGCTGACGCCCGCGTCAACACAAGTACGACCTTGATCCATGTGTCCGGTATTTTAGACATCGCCGCTTGGCAACCTTGCCTTGCCATGTATAGAGGCAGGCCATGACCGACCGCATCACCCTTCGCCGCCCCGACGACTGGCACCTGCACCTGCGCGACGGCGCGATGCTGGCGGCCATGGCGCCCCATTCCGCGGCTTTCGGCCGTGCGATCATCATGCCGAACCTTGTGCCGCCGGTGGTCACGGGCGCCCAAGCCGCGGCCTATCGCGACCGGATCCTGGCAGCCCTGCCCAAAGGCGCGGCGCTGCAGCCGCAGATGACGCTGTATCTGACCGACACAACCGATGCCGCCGACGTGGTGGGCGCGTTCCGCGCGGGCATCATCCGCGCCGTGAAGCTGTATCCCGCAGGCGCCACGACGAATTCGGCCAGCGGCGTCACCGATTTCGACCGCGTCCAGCCCGTGCTGGAGGCCATGGCCGAGGCGGGCGTCACGCTTTGCGTCCATGGTGAAGTCACCGATCCGGCGGTGGACATCTTCGACCGCGAGGCTGTCTTCATCGACCGCGTGCTGGATCCGCTGCGTCGCCGCACCCCCGGCCTGCGCGTGGTGATGGAACATATCACCACCAGCGAGGGCGTGGCCTATGCCCGTGTGGGGGGCGACGACTTGGCCGCCACGATCACCACGCATCACCTGGTCATCAACCGCAATGCGATTCTGGCTGGGGGCATCCGGCCCCACTACTATTGCCTGCCTGTCGCCAAGCGCGAATCGCACCGCCTGGCGCTGCGCGAGGCTGCGACCAGCGGCGAGGCGCGCTTCTTCCTTGGCACCGACAGCGCCCCCCATGCGGACAGCGCCAAGCTGCAACCCTGCGGCTGCGCGGGCTGTTTTACCGCGCCCAACACCATGTCGATCCTGGCTCAGGTATTCGAGGATGAGGGCGCCCTGGACCAACTGGAGGCATTCGCCAGCCTGAACGGCGCCGCCTTCTATCGCCTGCCCCCGAACGACGACCGGATCACACTGACCCGGCGCGACCAGCCTGCCGAATACCCGGCCCAGATCGCTGCGGGCGGCGAGACCGTCACCGTTTTCGACCCCGGCTTTCCCCTTTACTGGCACCTGGAGGACAAATGAGCCTGCCCTTCCCCGCGCGCGAGGAGATCGCCCGACTGTCCGCCCGGATGCTGCTGGAAATCAAGGCCGTGGACTTCAACGCGGCCCAGCCCTTCACCTATGCCTCGGGCCTCAAGGGGCCGACCTATGTGGACTGCCGCCGGATCATCAGCTTTCCGCGCGTGCGTGCGACCCTGATGGACTTCCTGGCCGCGACCGTGATGCGCGACGCGGGTTTCGAGGCCTTCGACAACGTGGCGGGTGGTGAAACCGCAGGTATCCCCTTCGCTGCCATGGTGGCCGAACGTCTTGGCCTGCCCATGACCTATGTGCGCAAGAAGCCCAAGGGTTATGGACGCAACGCCCGGATCGAAGGCGCCATGACCGAGGGTCAGCGGGTCCTGCTGGTCGAGGATCTGACGACCGACGGCGGCAGCAAGCTGTCCTTCGTGGATGCGATTCGCGACACCGGTGCGACCTGCGCCCATACCGCGGTGATCTTCTATTACGGCATTTTTCCCGAAACGACGCAGCGGCTGGGTGACCATGGTGTAACGCTGCATCACCTCTGCACCTGGTGGGACGTGCTGGCCGAGGCCCGCGCGCAGCAGGCATTCGATCAGCATACCCTGGCCGAGGTCGAGACGTTCCTGACCGACCCTCGTGCATGGCAGGCCGCGAACGCCTGACTTATCCACAGCCGATCCACAGATCGGCCCCCGGAAATCGCACGGCGCGCCGTTCCCCGCGCAGGGCTTCGGGTGTAGAACGGATCCGAAGACCAAAGGGGGCAGTCCATGACCAATCTGCGCGCCATCATTCCGGGCCAGCCCGTCAGCGCCGAGGAAACGCCCTCGATCCCCTTCTCGCTAGAGGCTGAGCAGCAGCTTCTGGGCGCGCTGCTGACCAACAACGACGTCTTCGACCGGGTCAGCCAGATCATCAAGCCGGACCACTTCTATCACCCGGTCCATGCCCGCATCTTCGAGATCTGCGCGGAACGGATCCGCAAGAACGCGCTTGCCAGCCCCGTCACCATCAAGGCCTTCCTGGAACATGACGAAGGACTGAAGGAACTGGGCGGACCCGCCTATCTGGCGCGGATGGCGGGTGCCGCCATCAGCGCCTATGCCGCGCGCGACTATGCCCAGATGATCCGCGAATTCGCCCTGCGCCGCGAACTGATCCAGTTGGGCCAGGACATCGCCGCCCGCGCCGCCACTGTCGAGGTGGGCGACGAGGCCGAGGAACAGATCAAGGCCGCCGAACAGACGCTGTACAAACTGGGCGAGGCTGGCACGGCCGAACGCGGCTTCCAGTCCTTCCTCAAGGCCGTGACAGGCGCCGTGCAGGCCGCCAACGCCGCCTATCAGCGCGACGGCAAGCTGTCGGGGATCTCGACGGGGCTGATCGACCTTGACGGCAAGATGGGCGGGCTGAACAACTCGGACCTCATCATCCTGGCGGGCCGTCCCTCGATGGGGAAAACCTCGCTTGCGACCAACATCGCCTTCAACATCGCCAAGGCGCACAAGACGGGCGAACGCCCTGATGGCACCATCGGCACGGTCGAAGGCGGCGTGGTGGGCTTTTTCAGCCTTGAGATGTCGGCCGAACAGCTTGCCGCCCGGATCCTGTCCGAAGCGGCCGAGGTGCCGTCCGAACGCATCCGCAGCGGCAACATGGACGAGGCCGAGTTCCGCCGCTTCGTCGAGGCCGCGCATGCGCTGCAGAACTGCCCGCTTTACATCGACGACACGCCCGCCCTGCCGATCAACCAGCTTGCCGCCCGCGCCCGCAAGCTGAAGCGGACGCATGGGCTGGACGTGCTGATGGTGGACTATCTTCAGCTTCTGAAGGCCGCATCCGCCAAGGACAGCCGCGTGAACGAGGTGTCCGAGATCACCCAGGGCCTCAAGGCCATCGCGAAGGAGTTGAACATCCCGGTGATCGCTCTGTCTCAGTTGTCGCGCCAGGTCGAAAACCGTGACGACAAGCGCCCACAGCTGTCGGACCTGCGCGAATCCGGGTCCATCGAACAGGACGCCGACATCGTGATGTTCGTGTTCCGCGAGGAATACTACAAGGAACGCGAGAAACCGTCCGACAGCGACCTGGATGCCATGGCCAAGTGGCAGCAGGTGATGGAACAATGCCATGGCAAGGCCGAGGTCATCCTGGGCAAGCAGCGCCATGGACCCATCGGCACGGTCGAGCTGTCCTTCGAGGGCCAGTTCACCCGCTTCGGCAACCTGGCGAAGGACCGGCAGTCGCAATGGGACTAGGGCTGCCTGTCCCCGTCGTCACCATCGGGTTGCTGATCGCCTCCAACGTGTTCATGACGGTGGCCTGGTATGGGCATCTGAAGTTCAAGACCGCGCCGCTGGTGACGGTCATCGCGATCAGCTGGTTCATCGCGCTGTTCGAATACATCCTGCAGGTGCCCGCCAACCGCATCGGCCACGGGCATTTCAGCGCAGCGCAGCTCAAGACCATCCAGGAAGTCATCAGCCTGTCGGTCTTTGCGCTGTTTTCCTGGCTTTATTTGGGTGAGCGCATCGGCTGGCAGCACGGCGTGGGCTTTGGCCTGATCTGCCTGGGCGCCTGGTTCATCTTTCACGACTTCGGCTAGCCGTCAGGCCTTGACCGCTTGGTCGGGCAAGGGCCTGCGTGCCGCGCCACCCTTCGCGACAAGACCAATCCCATGCCATGCACGACGCGGGCCTAGGCGGCAGCCGCACCTGTTGCGCTTGGTAGCCTCGGCTTTCCAGAAGCTTGAACCACAGGCACCGGACCTGCCCGGCTTGTCAGTGCGTCCAGGGCCCGCGGCGGTCCGTCGCGAAGTTTTCGCCGTAACCGCGGGGACGGATGTTGGCTGCACGGCGATGGGGCGGCTGGACGATGTAGTCCAGGCCATTCTCGCGGCAGTAATCCTCGGCCTGCTGCAGGGTGTCGAACCGCAGGCGGACCTGGCTTTGCGTGTCGTCGGCGCTGATCCAGCCCATCAGCGGGTCGATCTCGCGCCCGACGGGTGGGAATTCCAGCACCCATTTCCTGGTCCGAGCCGTGCCGGACTGCATGGCATTTCGGGCGGGTTGATAGATGCGAGCACGCATTCGAAACTACCTTTCAGGCGGATGTCGCGCGACTTATCGCCAATAGCGCGGCGCTGATCAAGGGTCGGAACGCCTTTGTGCCCCCGGCGTTGGGCGGGGACAACCATAAGGAGGATCTTAGATGGCATTCCGAACCGCCGCTGCCCTGGGGCTGCTGATGGCCCTGCCCGCTGCCGCCCAGGACGCCGCACCGTCCCAGGACCAAGCCTCGATGATCGCCGAGATCAAGACCGCCGAGGGCGAAAGCCTGGGCACCGCAACAGTCGCGGCCACGCCGTCAGGCATGATGCTGGTGACGCTGGAACTGCAAGGCGTTCCACCGGGCATCCACGGCGCGCATATCCATGAAACCGGCGAATGCGCGCCGCCCGACTTCGAATCGGCAGGCGGCCACCTGGCGGGGGACAAGGAACATGGCATCATGGCCGAGAACGGCCCCCATCCCGGCGATCTGCCCAATATCCATGTGCCGGACAGCGGCACGCTGATGGTGGAATATTTCGCCGCCGGTCTTACGCCGGAACTGATGAACGATGACGACGGATCGGCAATCATCATCCACGAACAGCCCGATGATTACGTGGGCCAGCCTTCGGGCCATGCCGGTGGCCGCATCGGCTGCGGCACCTTCGCCCAGACCCAGTAACCTATTCTGCCGGCGCGGCGTCCGCAAAGGGCGCCGTGATCTCTACAGCTTGGCTGCGCTTGTCGAAGATGCAGATCAGGCGGTCCTGGCCGTCTTTTCCACCAACCGTCACCAGTGCCGCCCCATAGCTTTCCGATCCGAAGGGATTGACCTCGACCGTCACGGAGGCAGTTTGCGGGGCCTCGACCGCCGCCTTGCAGGCACTTTCGACCGCGGCGCGGAAATCGTCCCAGGCTTCTTCGCTGGAGGCAAGGGCCGCCACGGGCAGGACAGTCAGGATGGCCGCAATAAGTCGTTGTTTCATCTGGCATCTCCGTCAACGGCAGGGAACACTTGGGCCCCCTGCATCGTTTGGTTCTAAACACAAAGGTGATCCGATGCCATCTTCGCTGCGCATGATCCTGCCTGTCGTCGCCCTGGTTCCCTTGGCGGCCTGTTCCACCGGCTATGCCCCCACGGTCTCGGCCACCCGCTGCGATCCCGCGCGGCATCAGGCATTGGTCGGCATGAACATCGGCGAGGTCTATCTGCCGCAGCAACTTCGCTATCGGGAAATCAGCCCGGGCCAGGTCGTGACGCAGGAATATCAGCCGGAACGGCTGAACATCTTCCTGGATCCGAAGGGATGGATCGCGCGGGTCAGTTGCGGCTGACGGGGTTCAACCGCGAACCTTGTTCACCTGCGCGATGGCCTGCGCAATCGCTTCGGGAATGCCCAGGTGGGTTGTGTCCAGAAGAACCGCGTCGGGCGCGGGTTTCAGGGGCGCAGCGGTCCGTTCGCTGTCGCGCCGGTCTCGTTCCTGCAACTGCGCCAACATTTCCTCAGGGTCGGCGCCAAGTTCGGCCGCCCTGCGCCGTGCCCGCACCTGATCCGAGGCCGTGACATACAGCTTGACCGCAGCATCGGGGCATATCACCGTGCCGATGTCGCGACCATCCAGAACGGCACCCGGTTCCTGCGCGGCGAAGCGGTGCTGGAAATCGACCAGAGCCGCACGCACTTCGGGAATGGCGGCGATGCGGCTGGCAGCCTGGCCCGCCTCGGCACTGCGCAGGTCGGCGCGGGCCAGGTCGCTGGCGTCCAGCGATAGCGCCGCCGTGACCGGGTCGCCACCCTTGGCCCCGGTGGCCCGATAAAGCAGGCCGGTATCCAGGTGATGAAAGCCGAAATGGGCAGCAAGCGCGCGGGCAATGGTGCCCTTGCCGGATGCGGCAGGACCGTCGATGGCAATGATGAATGGCATGGTCACGCCTCACTGGTTTCCCGCCACCCATTGCATGACAGGTGGCGCAAGGTCCACAGCATGGGACAATGAAAAACGCCGGACCTGAAGGGTCCGGCGTTCGACATTCCGAAAGAAAGGATCAGGCGTTGCCGAGGGTCTTGGCGACCTCTGCCGCGAAATCCTCTTCCTTCTTCTCGATCCCCTCGCCGACGGCGACGCGGGCATAGCCGGTGATCTCGACCCCGGCTTCCTTGGCGGCCTGTTCGACCGTCACGTCGGGATTGATCACGAAGGCCTGGCCCATCAGGGTATTTTCGGCCACGAACTTCTTCATCCGGCCGGGGATGATGTTGTTCTGGATCACGGCTTCGGGCTTGGGCTTGGCGGAAGAGGCGTTTTCTTCCAGGGCCTTGGCGGTCTGCACTTCCAGTTCGCGCGCCAGCATGGCCGGATCCAGCGTAGCTTCGGACAGCGAAACCGGGTTGGTCGCGGCGATGTGCATCGCGAACTGCTTGCCGATGGCCTGCGCCTTGTCCTTGTCGCCTTTCAGTGCGACCAGGACACCGATCCGGCCCATGCCTTCGCCTGCGGCGTTGTGGACATAGGACACGACAGTATCGCCTTCCAGCAGATGCATCCGGCGCAGGGTCATGTTTTCGCCGATGCGCGCGATGGCGTCGGTAAGGACCTCGGATACGGGCTTGCCGTTCAGGTGGGTGGACTTGAGAACCTCGACGTCGCCCGAGGTGCTGAGCGCGATGTCGGTGATGTCACGCACCAGCTGCTGGAAGTCGGCGTTCTTGGCAACGAAGTCGGTTTCCGAATTGATCTCGACGGCGACGCCGCGGCCATCGGTCACCTGCACGCCGACCAAGCCTTCGGCGGCGACGCGGTCGGCCTTCTTGGCGGCCTTGGCCAGACCCTTGGTGCGCAGCCAGTCGATGGCGGCGTCCATGTTGCCGTCGGTTTCCGTCAGCGCCTTCTTGGCGTCCATCATCCCTGCGCCGGTCGTCTCGCGCAGCTCTTTCACCATCGCGGCGGTGATTGCCATGATCCGTCTCCTCTTTGATCAACGCGTCAGGCGGGGCATACCCCCGCCTGACCACAGTTCCGTGAATGTCAGATGGCAGCCGGATCAGGCGTCTGCGGTTGCCTGTTCTTCGACAGCAGGTTCGTCCAGCAGCTCTTCCGGGGCTTCCGCCAGGGCGCCCACGTCGACGCCGGCGGCGCCCATCTGGGCCGACATGCCGTCAAGCGCGGCGCGGCTGGCCAGATCGCAATACAAGGCGATGGCGCGGGCGGCGTCGTCGTTGCCGGGGATGATGTAGTCCACGCCTTCGGGCGAGCAGTTGGTATCGACCACGGCCACGACCGGGATGCCAAGCTTCTTGGCTTCCAGGATCGCCAGGTCTTCCTTGTTCACGTCGATGACGAACAGCAGGTCCGGCAGGCCGCCCATGTCGCGGATGCCGCCCAGCGAGGCCTGCAGCTTCTGCTGCTCGCGCTCAAGCTGCAGACGCTCTTTCTTGGTCAGGCCCTCGGCCCCGCCGGCCATCGTCTCGTCGATGGCTTTCAGGCGGCTGATCGACTGGGACACGGTCTTCCAGTTGGTCAGCGTGCCGCCCAGCCAGCGATGGTTCATGTAGAACTGGGCCGACTTTTCGGCTGCGTCCGCGATCGGCTTCTGTGCCTGACGCTTGGTGCCGACGAACAGCACGCGGCCGCCCTTGGCAACGGTATCGCGCACGACCTGCAGCGCGGCGTCCAGCATCGGCAGGGTCTGGGTCAGATCAAGGATGTGGATGCCGTTGCGGTCCCCATAGATGAATTCCGCCATGCGCGGATTCCAGCGCTGCGTCTGGTGACCATAGTGAACGCCAGCTTCCAAGAGCTGACGCAGATTGAATTCGGGAAGCGCCATTCCATGTCCTTTCCGGTTTGCGCCTTGGCAGGGGATTCAGGGCAGATGCCCCAACCGGTGGACCTTTTGCGGATTTCTCCCGCAAGGGCCCGCCCCTGCCTGTGAAGTGTGGCGCAAATAGACCTGTTGCGCCCCATTTGCAAGACCCGGCACGCCAAGAGACCGATAAAAGCTGACGGAACTGTCAGTTGCCGGGTTGGGTCCGGTCAGGCAAGCTGAAATCAACACAGGGTTTGCCATGACTGACATCCGCTTCCGCTTTGGACGGCAATACGATTTCTACGAACTGCTTGCAGACGGGATCGTCCACGGGGTCGGCGTGGTCCTGGCTCTGATCGGGGTGACGGCCCTGATCTTCCATGCCTCGATTTCCGCCGGCGGGGCCGAGGTCGTGGCGGCGGTGATCTATGGCACCGGGCTGATCCTCGCGCTGGGGATGTCCTTTGCCTATAACATGCTGCCGCATTCGCCGTTGAAATGGTATCTGCGGCGGGCCGATCATTCGGCGATCTTCGTCCTGATCGCGGCGACCTATACGCCGTTCCTGCACAAGGCCTCGTCCGATCCGGTGGCCTTCGGCCTGCTGGTCTGCATCTGGACCGTGGCCGCGCTTGGCATTGCGCTGAAATGCCTGCTGCCGGGCCGGTACGACCGGCTGGCGATCCTGCTCTATGTTCTCATGGGGTGGAGCGGGCTTGTCGCCTTCCGTCCCATTGCGGAACACCTGCCCCCGTTGTCCGTCCTGCTGATCGTGGCGGGGGGCGTCGTCTATACGGCAGGCATCGTCTTTCATGTCTGGGAAAGGCTGCGCTTCCAGAACGCGATCTGGCACGGCTTCGTCGTGACAGCGGCGGCGATCCATTACATTGCGGTGCTGTCCGCGATCTAGTTAGCGATACCAGGATCTGCGCCCAAGGGCGGCAAACCGCTTGCATCGCCCTCCGCCAGCGGGCAGTTTGCCCGCAATCGCGGAACGGAAGGTGCGGCATGACCCCTGAAATCCAATCGCAAAAAACACGCGCGCTGTGCAGCCTTGCCCCGGTCATTCCGGTGATCGTGATCAAGAACGCCGAACGCGCGGCGGGACTGGCGCAGGCCCTGGTGTCGGGCGGGTTGCCGGTTCTGGAAATCACGCTGCGGTCGGATGCGGCCCTGGACGCCATCCGCGCGATGTCGGGTGTGTCGGGCGGCCATGTCGGGGCGGGAACGGTGCTGACGCCGGACGACGCGAAACGCGCCAAGGATGCGGGCGCGACCTTTGCCGTATCGCCGGGCTTGACCGATCGCCTGATCGCCGCCTGCGAGAACCTGGAGTTGCCCCTTCTGCCCGGCACCGCCACCGCGTCCGAAGTGATGCGCGCGGCGGATGCGGGCTATGACATGTTGAAGTTCTTTCCGGCCGAGGCGATCGGGGGCGCGCCTGCGCTGAAATCCCTGGCGGGTCCCTTGCCGAAGATCCGCTTTTGCCCAACGGGCGGCATCTCGACCGCGAATGCCGGTGACTATCTGTCCTTGCCGAATGTCGTCTGCGTGGGCGGAAGCTGGATCGCTACCGATGCGGATGTCAGCGCCGAAAATTGGGGCGCCATCCAGGAACGTGCCCATGCCGCCGCCCGGCTGAGCCGGGGCTGATCTTGCCCGCCGATCTGGCGCAGGCCCGGCGCAATGTGATCGTGCTGGTCGCGGCCCAGGCGATCCTGGGCGCGCAGATGTCGGTGATCTTCATCGTCGGCGGACTTGCGGGCCAGATCCTTGCGCCGAACCCCTGCATCGCCACCCTGCCCTTGTCGATGATCGTCCTGGGATCGGCCTTGACCGCGCGTCCCTTGGCGCGGTTCATGCAGCATCGCGGCAGGCAGGCGGGGTTCCTGCTGGCGGTCCTGGCGGGCGCCCTGGGTGCGGCCTTCGCAGCCTGGGGGCTGTGGTCGGGATCCTTCTTGCTGTTCATGGCCGGATCGCTGCTGACGGGCATCTATATGTCGGCCCAGGGGTTCTATCGCTTCGCAGCCACCGACCTGGCGCCCGAGGATTACGCCCCTCGCGCGATCAGTTGGGTCATGGCGGGCGGTCTGGCATCCGCGATCATCGGTCCAGCCGTGGTGCGTGCGACGGACGGGCTTACGGCGGTGCCGTTCCTGGCGACCTATCTGGCCGTGATCGGGCTGAACGCCCTGGGTCCTTTCCTGTTCGCTTTCCTGCACAGCCCCCCGCCCGCGCCGCTCCACGAAGACCGGCGCCCCGGACGCCCGGTGGCCGAACTGCTGCGCCAGCCGCAGATCGCGGTGGCGATGATCTGTGGAATGGTCGCCTATGCGTTGATGAACCTGGTGATGACCTCGACCCCTTTGGCGGTGGTGGGTTGCGGCTTTGCGCCGACGGACGCCGCCAACATCGTCAGCGCGCATGTGCTGGCGATGTTTGCGCCAAGTTTCTTTACCGGTCATCTGATCGCCCGGTTCGGTCCTGAACGGATCGTCGCGGTTGGGCTGTTCCTGCTGGCCATGGCCGGGGCTGCAGCCTTGTCAGGGGTGGAACTGACGCATTTCTTCGCGGCGCTGATCCTGCTGGGGATGGGCTGGAACTTCGGTTACATCGGGGCGACAACCATGCTGACGCGCGCGCATTCGCCCGAGGAAAGGGGCCGGGTCCAGGGCCTGAACGATGCTGTGGTCTTTGGCGGCGTGTTCCTGGCCTCGCTATCGTCGGGCGGGTTGATGAACTGCAGCGGCGGGTCCACCGTTGCGGGCTGGAATGCGGTCAACCTGGCCATGCTGCCCTTCCTGGTGCTGGCGGGCGGTGCGCTGATCTGGCTGATGCTGCGCCCGAGAGAGGCATAGAAGCGCGGCCTTGACCCCTCGCCGCTTGGTTCCCGAACCGACGGCGCACCCCGGGTTTTCGACCAGAATGAAGGTCAGAAAAGGGACTTCTGTTCCGGCTGGCGGGGCTTCCGACTTTGCCTGGGCGGGGCACCTTCGGGCCGAACCGGCAGTTTCTGATCATTGGCAAACTGAAGTTCCAGCCGGGCATGGTGCCGCGCATCTTCGATCGACGTGATAACGCTGTCTTCCGGTCCCCGGACGATCACGAAGCCACGCTTCAGGGTTTCCTCGTGGCCCAGCGACTGCCGCATCCGGTCCACGCGTTGCAGGGCATCGTTGCGGCTGCGGACGGCGCGCTGCACGGCCAGATCCAGCCGCCGCGACAAGTCGGCCAGCTTCTGGTCCTGGACGGTGATCGCCCGCCGGGTCGTCGCCATGACCCGCGCCAGCGAGGCATCCAGGCGTTCCTGCAGCGCTGTCATCCGGTCGCGCCGCCGTTCCAGGCGGCGCGTTGCCGCGGCGTCCAGCCGATGCTCCAGCCGGTGCAGCGTGTGGCCCTTGCCGTCCATGAAGCGGCGCAGCAGCGCGACCGGCATCGGCCGGACCGCCAGTTGATGCCGGCGCGCCCGGATCAGCCCCTGCAACGCCGGGTCCAGCCGCCCTGCCCACAGGTCCAGCCGCTGCCGTGCGCCTTCGGTCAGCGCGGCGGGCCGCCCAAGCGCCCGGGCAAGGTCGCGCAGACGTTGGCGGGGCCGTTCGACGTGAACCGTTGCGCAGCGCGTCAGCCGAGCCTGTGATTCTGCCAGCCGGGCGGCCAGGTCGGCCAGCACCGGGACAGCCATCTCGGCCGCCGCAGTCGGTGTCGGCGCCCGGCGGTCGGACGCGAAGTCGATCAGCGTCGTGTCCGTTTCATGCCCCACGGCGGAAATCAGTGGGATCCGGCTTTCGGCGGCGGCGCGAACCACCGCTTCCTCGTTGAAGCCCCACAGGTCTTCCAGGCTGCCGCCTCCGCGTGCGACGATCAGCAGATCCGGGCGCGGGATCGGCCCGCCCACGGCCAAGTCGTTGAAACCCCGGATCGCGGCGGCCACCTGGGGGGCGCACCCCTCGCCCTGGACGGCCACAGGCCAGATCAACACGCGGGTGGGAAAGCGGTCGCGCAGCCGGTGCAGGATGTCGCGGATCACCGCCCCGGAAGGCGAGGTCACGACCCCGATCACCCGCGGCAATGCCGGCAGCGGGCGCTTGCGCCCTTCGTCGAACAGCCCCTCGGCGGCAAGCGCCTGGCGGCGCTTTTCCAGCATCGCCATCAGCGCGCCAAGGCCCGCAGGCTCGATCTGGTCCACGATCAACTGGTATTTCGACTGGCCGGGAAAGGTGGTGATGCGGCCCGTGGCGATGACCTCCATCCCCTCCTCTGGGCGTTGCGCCAGCTTGGCCGCCTGTCCCTTCCAGGTCACTGCGGTCAGCACCGACCGGTCGTCCTTGAGGTCGAAATACAGGTGCCCCGAGGACGGCCGCGACACGCGCCCGATCTCTCCGCGCACGCGGACGCGGCCGAACTGATCCTCCAGGCTGCGCTTGACCGCCCCCGACAGTTCGGAAACCGTGAATTCATGGGCGTTGCTGCCCGGCGCGTCTTCCAGCAAATCCATGCGGCTTGTTCCCTTCGCCGCGCCACACTAGAACGCCGCGACCAGAAGCGAAAGGGCGGCCCATGAACATCCTGATCCTCGGCGGCGGCGGGCGCGAACATGCGTTGGCCTGGGCGATCCGGCAGAACCCGAAATGCGACCGCCTGATCGTCGCGCCGGGCAATGCGGGCATCGCCAATGTCGCCGAATGCGCCGACCTGGATATCCTGTCTCGCGCCGAAGTCCTGGAATTTTCGCAAGAAAACGCCATCGACTTCGTTGTGATCGGACCCGAGGCACCCCTGGCCGCCGGCGTGTCCGACGCCCTGCGCGATGCGGGCTTCCTGGTCTTCGGGCCCTCCCAGGCCGCCGCGCAACTGGAAGCCTCGAAGGCCTTCACCAAGGAAATCTGCGATGCCTGCGGGGCGCCCACGGCCGCATGGGCTCGCTTCACCGATGCAGCCAGCGCTCGCGATTACGTCACCGCCCAGGGCGCGCCCATCGTGGTCAAGGCCGACGGCCTGGCCGCTGGAAAGGGCGTCACCGTGGCCGAAACAGTCGACCAGGCGCATCAGGCCATCGACGCCATCTTCGACGGCGAATTCGGCGACATGTCGGTGGTCATCGAGGAATTCATGGCGGGCGAGGAAGCCAGCTTCTTCATCCTGTGCGACGGCACCGACTGCCTGCCCATCGGAACCGCGCAGGACCACAAGCGCGTGGGCGATGGCGACATAGGCCCGAACACCGGCGGCATGGGCGCCTATAGCCCCGCCCCCGTCCTGACCCAGGCGCTGCAGGACCAGGTGATGGCGCTGATCGTGCGCCCAACCGTCGCGGAAATGGAACGTCGCGGAATGCCCTTCCAGGGCGTCCTCTATGCCGGGCTGATGATCCGGGACGGGCAAGCACGGCTGGTCGAATACAATGTCCGCTTCGGCGATCCCGAATGTCAGGTCCTGATGATGCGGCTGGGCGCGCAGGTTCTGGACCTGCTTCTGGCCTGCGCCGAGGGGCGCCTGTCCGAAACATCGGTCAACTGGGCCGACGACCACGCGCTGACCGTGGTCATGGCGGCAGAGGGATATCCGGGCTCCTACCAGAAAGGCAGCACCATCAAGGGACTGGACAGCCTTTCCGAAACCAGCTTCGAGATGACCTTCCATGCAGGGACCGCCGCGAAGGACGGGCAGATCATCGCAACCGGCGGCCGCGTCCTGACCTGCACGGGGCGCGGCCCCACGCTTGCCGAAGCCCATCGCCGTGCCTATGCCCAGGTCGATGCGATCGACTGGCCGCAGGGTTTTTGCCGCCGCGACATTGGCTGGCGCGCGCTCTGACCCATCTTCTGTGCCCAAATATCCCCGCCGGAGGCATCCGACGGGGCAACAGGCGCCAGCCTCACAGACTGGAATACAGTCCTTCATAGATCGGCAGCAGGGTATCCGTCTCGAACAGGCTGCTGACCGACGTGCCGTTCCAGATGTTCAGGATGGCCTGCGTGAACATCGGTGCGGTCGGCACGATGCGGATGTTCGGTGCGGTTTTCACGGCATCGGTCGGCTGGATCGAATCGGTGATGACCAGCGATTTCATCACCGACTTGCTGACCCTCTCGACCGCGGGGCCGGACAGGACGCCATGGGTGATATAGGCGTGAACCTCGGTCGCGCCGCTGTCGGTCAGGGTCTGCGCGGCCTTCACCAGCGTGCCCGCCGTGTCGCAGATGTCGTCCACGATGATGCAGGCCTTGCCCTCCACGTCGCCGATCACGGTCATCTCGGCGACCTCGCCTGCCTTTTCCCGGCGTTTGTCCACGATCGCCAGCGGCGCTCCGATCCGGGTCGCCAGTTCGCGCGCACGCGCCACGCCGCCGACGTCGGGTGACACGACCATCAGGTCCCCCATCCGTCCCCGGAAATGATGCTGGACGTCCAGGGCAAAGACCGGCGCGGCATAAAGGTTGTCCACCGGGATGTCAAAGAAGCCCTGGATCTGGGCTGCGTGCAGATCCAGCGTCAGGACCCGGTCGATCCCGGCCTCGGTCAGCAGGTTCGCCACCAGCTTGGCGCTGATCGGCGTGCGGGCCTTGGCGCGGCGATCCTGCCGGGCATAGCCGAAATAGGGAATCACCGCCGTGATCCGCGCGGCCGAGGACCGGCGCAGCGCGTCGGCCATGACCATCAGCTCCATCAGGTTGTCGTTGGCCGGGTTCGAGGTGGGCTGGATGATGTACATGTCCTCGCCGCGGACGTTCTCATAAACCTCGACGAAGATTTCCTGGTCGTTGAACCGCTCGACCCGCGCATCGCAGAGGCTGACATTCATGCCCCGGTGCATCGACATCCGCCGCGCGATGGATGCGGCAAGGGTCCGGTTTGCATTGCCGGAAATCAGCTTGGGTTCGGTCATGACGGGCATGGATGGGGCCTTTTTCGGGGGATTCGCCAGATTGCGCCCGCCTTACCACCCGGTTAGCCTGCGGGCAAATCGCGAAGGACCGTCTTCATGGCCAATATCGACTACTATCTGGGGACGATCAGTCCCTTCGCCTATCTGGCGGGCGACCGGCTGGAGCGGATCGCTGAACGGCACGCCGCAACGATCACCTACAAGCCGCTGGACATCCTGCAACTGTTCGATCGCACGGGCGGGGTTCGCCCGGCCAATCGCCATGCCAGCCGTATGGAATACCGCGCCCAGGAACTGTCCCGCTGGTCAGACCATCTTGGAATGGCGCTGAACATCAAGCCCGCCTTCTGGCCGGTGAACATGGCGCCGTCATCCTATGCCATCATCGCGGCGCAGAAAACGGGCGGCGGCGATCTGGGCGGACTGGTGCAAGCCATCCTGCGCGCCGTCTGGGCCGAGGATCGGGACATCAGCGATGACGGCGTGCTTCGCGATATCCTGGGCCGGCACGGCTTCGATCCGGCCCTGGTCGACAAGGGCCTGTTCGTGGGCGCCGAAACCTATGGCCGCAACCTGGAACAGGCGGTGGAAGCCGGGGTCTTTGGTTCCCCCTTCTATGTCGTGCAGGAAAGCGGGCAGAAGTTCTGGGGACAGGACCGGCTGGATTTCCTTGATCGTCACCTGGCCGCACTATGACCGGCATTCACAAGCGGCACTGGTCCGGGGACAAGGATCGCCCGGCCTTGGCCTTGCATTGCATGATGGGCAACGCGGCCTATTGGGGACCGATCGCCAAGCGGCTTAACGGCCGTGTCGACCTGACGGGCTTCGACATGCCCGGCCACGGCCGCAGCGGTGCCTGGACGCCGCAGGCCGACGGCACCGATTTCCACACGGCCGTGACGCGGATTGCCGCCAGCTTCATCGACCGACCGCTGGATCTGATCGGCCACAGCCTGGGCGCGACGGTCGCCCTGCGCATCGCGGTCGCCGCGCCTGATGCCGTGCGCAGCTTGACGCTTATCGAACCCGTTCTGTTTGCCGCCGCCCCGGATGCCGAACAGGAAGCCCGTGACAATGTCATGTCCGATCACCTGATCCATGGGCGGGCCAGCGATGCCGCACGCGGCTTCATCGACATCTGGGGCGCCCAGCCCTTCGATACCCTTCCGCCCTCTGCGCAGCAGACCATGACCGAACAGATCGGTCTGGTGGTCGATACGGATGCGACTTTGGCCAAAGACCGGGCAGGCATTCTGCGCGAGGGTGGGCTGGAGTCCATCGATGCGCCGGTCTTGATCATTGCAGGCGAGAAATCCCCTGGGGTCATCCACCGCATCGCCGATGCCTTGGCCGCGCGATTTGCGGATGTCGGACGGGCGGTCGTGCCGGATGCAGGACACATGCTGCCCCTGACCCATCCCGATCAGACCGCCGGGCTGATCGGCTTGAACCTGGATCGCGCCTGAAGACGCCGACCTTGTGCATTGTTCCTGACCCACCGGACACCTTCGGCATCTTGGCGTTTCGGAACCCGTACTGCGTCAGGCAAAGCTTTCCTCGAAAGCACCCTCGATGATGTCCACGCGGCCCTGACCATCGACCAGTGCCGCATCGAAGCGCAGGTCCGGCAGCAAGTCCCAGCCCGCCTTGTCGCAGTACTCCAGTGCCGCACGCATGATGCGGCCCTGTTGCGCCGAACCCAGCCGCAGGGCAGCCTCCTCGTGAGTGGCCGACTGCTTGACTTCGACGAACACCAGGCAAGCCCCCTGGCTGGCGACAAGGTCGATTTCCCCCGCCTTGCCCCGCCAACGCCGCGCCAGAATCGTCATTCCCCGCCCTTCCAGCAGCCGCGCCACGCTGTCCTCGGCCATGACCCCAGACAGGTGTGCCATACGGCCCCTTGTCCTGCGCGCCGATGATACCTCTTGGGGCTGCACCGGCACTGTGCACGGCAAGTTCAGCGATCTGACGACATGACCCATCTTCAATCCCTGCCTTCGTCCAGGCCAAGCGCGATCTGATAGACATCGCGCCTTGCCATATCCAGTTCCGCCGCCACTTCCCGAACGGCATCCTTCACCGTCATCGCCCCAAGCCGCGCCTGCAGCGCCCGCCGCACCGCATCTTCGTCTGCGACGACCGCGCCGGGTCGATCGACCAGCATCACCACCTCGCCCTTCAGGGTGGCCATGCGGGGATCCTGCGCCAGTTCGGCGGCGGTTCCCCGGATCACCTCCTCGAACTTCTTGGTCAGTTCCCGCGCCACCACTGTAGGGCGATTCGCATCAACCTCGCACATCTCTCTCAATGTCTGGTTAACGCGCCTAGGGCTTTCGAACAGGATCAGCGTCGCATCGACCGCCATCCAGTCGCGCAGCCATGTCAGCCGCGCCCCCTTGGTCGATGGCGGAAAGCCCAGGAACAGGAAGCGGTCGCTGGGCAGCCCCGAGAGGCTGAGCGCGACCAGCGGGGCCGAGGGGCCGGGCAGCGCATGGACCCGGTGGCCTGCCTCGGCGGCCTCTCTGGCGAGGCGGTATCCCGGATCGGCCACCAGCGGCGTTCCCGCGTCCGAGGCATAGGCGATGCTGGCACCCTCGGCCAGGGCCGCCATCAGCCCCGGCCTGGCGCGTTCGCCGTTGTGGTCGTGATAGGGGATGATCCGCCTGCCCCGAAGCGGAATGCCGTGAATGTCCAGAAGGTGCCGTAGCACGCGCGTGTCCTCGGCCGCCAGCACATCGGCGGCGTTCAGCACATCCAGCGCGCGCAACGTGATGTCCCGCGCCGTGCCAATGGGCGTCGCCACCAGATAGAGACCGCCCTCCAGCCGCGGCGCCTCGACATGGGCCGAAAGACGATGGGCCGGCTGTGGATCGTCGCGTTTGTCGGTCATCGTCCTCTCCTTCCGACTGATTGCCAAGCAGGTCTATTGGTCCTAGGCTGCCGGCACCTCGCCGATACCTTACAGCAGGGAAGTTTCATATGGTCGTTTCCGCCACAACCCGGCCCGCCACCGGATTGCGCCGCGTCGTCACGGGTGCCGCCGCCATTCTCTCCGCCTTCGTTCTTGCGGCCTGCGACCCGGTCGGGGGATCGCAGCAGGCCAGCGGCCCGGCCATCGGCCCCCTGATCAATCCCGGAGAACCGGTCCGGGTTGCCCTGCTGGTGCCGGGCGGCAGCGGATCGGCCGATCTGGAATGGCTGGCGCGCAGCCTCAGGAACTCGGCACGGATGGCTGCGGCGGACGCACAGGGCGCCAGCGTCGATCTGCGGGTCTATGATACCGGCACCAGTACCGAACAGGCGGTGGCCCAGGCCAACTCCGCGGCGGACGCGGGAGCGCAGATCATCGTCGGCCCGCTGTTTGCCGAAGGCGCCAATGCCGTCGGCAACGCCATGCGGCCGCGCAACATCAACGTGCTGACCTTCTCGAACAACGCCGAGATCGCGGGCGGCAACGTCTTCATCCTGGGCAACAGCTTCGCCAACATTGCCGACCGGCTTGTCGGCTATGGGGTGCGCCAGGGCAAGCGCAACGTCTATGTCGTGGCCGAGGACGACATCGCGGGCCAGCTTGGCGGGCGGGCCATCGAAACCGCCGTCGCCCGCAATGGTGCGCGCATGGCCGGACGCATCAACCATCCCGTATCGGTCACCGGCATCGACGCCGTGGTTCCGCAGATCGCCAATGCGGCGCAGTCGGGACAGGTCGATGCGGTGTTCATGACCGCCAACAACCAGGCCGTCCTTCCCTATCTGACGGAAAAGCTGGCCGCTGCGGGCGTCCGGTCGCCGGTGACGCAGATGATGGGACTGACCCGCTGGGACCAGCCCCCGGCCCGTGCCAGCCTGCCGCAGTTGCAGGAAGGCTGGTTCGCGATCCCCGACCAGGGCCTGCGGGCACAGTTCGACGCACGCTATCGCAGCGCCCATGGCGAACAGCCGCATGAACTGGCAAGCCTTGCCTATGACGGGGTCGCAGCCATCGCGTCCCTGGTGCGCGGCGGACAGCGCAATGCCCTGACCACCACCGGCCTGACCCAGCGGGCGGGCTTCTCGGGCGTGGGCGGCGTCTTCCGGCTGCGGCCGGACGGCACCTCCGAACGCGCCCTGGCGGTGGCCACCCTGCGCGGCAACCGGCTGGTGATCCTGGATCCAGCACCGCGCGGCTTTGGCGGCGCCGGGTTCTGATCTTGGCCGACCGTTCCGATACGGCAGTCCTGCAAAGCGCCCCGGCCCTGTCCGGGGCGCATCCCATCTTTGACCCCCTTACGTTCCTGCCCATGCTGGACGCCGCGCTGCACGGGCTGACGGACCGCCGCGAAATCCGCGCCCGCGCTGTCACCGCCTTGTCCGAGGCCCGTGCCGAGGCCATGCGCGCGATCGAGGCGGGCCTGACCAGCCATCCCCGCGCCGCGCGCGAAACCGTCCGCGCGATCGCCACCTTGACCGACGGCATCGTCATTGCCACCCATCATGTCGCGACGGCCTGGCTGCACCCCCAGCAATCCCTGTCCGAGGCCGAGCGTCTGGCCGTGCTGGGCGTCGGCGGTTACGGCCGGGCCGAGATGGCGCCCGCGTCGGACGTGGATCTGCTGTTCCTGACGCCCTGGAAGATCACCGCCTGGGCCGAAAGCGTGGTCGAATCCATGCTGTACATCCTGTGGGATCTGAAGCTGAAGATCGGCCATTCGATCCGCAGCGTCGAGGATTGCATCCGCCTGGGCGCCGGCGACATGACCATCCGCACATCCTTGGTGGAACACCGGCTGGTCGCCGGGCACGCCCCCTTGGCCGAGGAACTGCGCGAACGGCTGTGGGTGGAACTGTTTTCGAAGACCGTGCCCGAATTCATCGAGGCCAAGCTGGAAGAACGCTCGGCCCGGCATCAGCGGCAGGGCGGGCAGCGATACGTCCTTGAACCCAATGTCAAGGAAGGCAAGGGCGGGTTGCGCGACCTGCAGACGCTGTACTGGATCGCGAAGTACATCCACCGGGTCGATCGCGCGGTGGAACTGGTCGATCTTGGCGTCTTCACGCGCGAGGAACACCTGGCCTTCTGGCAGGCCGAGGATTTCCTGTGGGCCGTGCGCTGCCACCTGCACCTGATCGCGGGGCGGCCCGTGGACGTGCTGTCCTTCGACATGCAGGTCGAGGTCGCGAGGCGCATGGACTATCGCGATACCTCGGCCCGGCGCGGCGTCGAATACTTCATGCAGGATTACTTCCGCCACGCCACCCATGTGGGCGAACTGACCCGGGTCTTTCTGACGGAACTTGAAGCGCGCCATGTCCGCAGCGCCCCGTTCCTGGGCCGCCTGTTCCGCCGCCGCCGCAAGGTAAGACCCGGCTTCACCGACAATCACGGCCGCCTTTGCATCGCGGATGATGCCGAATTCCTGGCCGACCCCCTGAACATCCTGCGCCTGTTCGAGGAAGCGCTGCGCACCGGCCTGCTGATCCATCCCGACGCGATGCGGCTGGTCGCGGCCAACCTGGACTTGATCGACGACAAGGTGCGATCCGACCCCGAGGCGAACCGCATCTTCATGGATCTGCTGCTGAAGCACGGCAATCCCGAACGGGGGCTGCGGCGCATGAACGAACTGGGCGTTCTGGCCGCCTTCATCCCCGAATTCGAACCCGTCGTGGCAATGATGCAGTTCAACATGTATCATCACTATACCGTCGACGAACATTCCATCCAATGCGTCGCCGCCCTGGCCGAGATCGAGCGAGGCGAGCATCCCGAGGATCTGCCCCTGTCCAGCGAGATCATGGAAAGCGGCGTCAACCGCCGCGTCCTGTATCTGGCAGTGCTGCTGCACGACATCGGCAAGGGCCGGCGCGAGGATCATTCGATTCTTGGCGCCCGCCTGGCGCGTCGGATCGCGGCCCGCTTCGGCTTTCCGCAGGACGACATCGACACGGTGGAATGGCTGGTCCGCAATCACCTGCTGATGTCGGACGTGGCGCAAAAGCGCGACATCGGCGACCCGCGCACCCTGCGCGACTTCGCCAAGGCGGTGAAGACCCGCAGGCGGCTGGACATGCTGCTGGTGCTGACCGTCTGCGACATACGCGGCGTCGGTCCCGGCACCTGGAACAACTGGAAGGCCGCGCTGCTGCGCAAGCTGCATACCGAAACCGCCCTGGTGCTTGAAAACGGGCTGGAGGAACTGAACCGCGACCGCCGCCAGAACGAGGCCAAGCGCAGCCTGCGCCACCTGCTGGTCGCCAAGGGGTGGGAGGCCAGGACGATCCGGGCGGAACTGGGCCGCCATTACGACAACTACTGGTCGGGCCTGCCCACGGAAACGCAGGCGACCTTCGCCGAACTGCTGGGCGACATCGGCCCGGACGAGATCCGCATCGACCTCTGCGCCGACCACGACCGCGATGCGACCCGCGCGGCCTTTGTCCTGGCCGACCATCCGGGCATCTTCTCGCGCCTTTGCGGGGCGCTGACCCTGATGGGTGCGAACGTGGTGGATGCGCGCACCTATACGACCCGCGACGGCTTTGCGACGGCGGTGTTCTGGGTGCAGGATCCCGACGGCCGCCCCTTCGCCGAGGATCGCCTGCCCAAGCTGCGCCAGACGATCCTGCGCACCCTGAAGGGCGAGATCGTCGCGCGAGAGGCCTTTGCCAGCCGCGACAAGCCCAAGAAGCGGACGCGCGAATTCAAGTTCCCCACCCATGTCACCTTCGACAACGAAGGCAGCGACATCTATACCATCATCGAGGTCGATACCCGCGACCGTCCCGGCCTGCTTTACGACCTGACGCGGACCATGGCTGCGAACCACATCCAGATCGTCAGCGCCGTGATCGCCACCTTCGGCGCGCAGGTGGTGGACAGCTTCTATGTCAAGGACATGTTCGGCCTGAAGCTGCACAGCGAGGCCAAGCGCGACGCCTTGGAAAAGAAGCTGCGCGCGGCTATTGCCGACGGGGCAAAACGGGCAGAGGCTTGAAATCATGAAATCGGGACTGGTGCGCGGATTCCTCTCGGTAGGGATCTGGACCTTCGTGTCGCGTTTGTCGGGATTCGTGCGCGACATCCTGATGGCCGCCTGGCTGGGCAGCGGGGCTGTCGCCGACGCCTTTTTCGTGGGGCTGTCGCTGCCCAACATGTTTCGCCGCTTCTTCGCGGAAGGCGCCTTCAACACGGCCTTCGTGCCGATGTTTTCCAAGAAGCTGGACGACCGCCCGGACGCGCAACGCTTTGCGTCAGAAGCGTTTTCGGGCCTTCTGATGACCGTGCTGCTGCTGTCTGCCGTCGCGATGGTGTTCATGCCGGTGCTGGTCTGGCTGATGGCAGCGGGATTTGCAGGGGACGAACGGTTTCCGCTGGCCGTGCAATACGGCCGGATCATGTTCCCCTATATCCTGCTGATCTCGCTGGCTTCGATGATCTCGGGCGTGCTGAACGCCAATGGCCGCTTCACGGCCGCCGCTGCCGCGCCGGTGCTGCTGAACCTGCTGTTCATCGCGGCCATGGCGATTGCCTGGTGGCGCGGCTGGGACGTGGGCCTGACGCTGGCCTGGGCCACGCCCATCACGGGCATCGCGCAGCTTGCGCTTGTCTGGTGGGACGCCCGTCGCACGGGCTGGTCCTTCCGACCGCAGCGCCCGCGCCTGACGCCTGACATGCGCCGGTTGCTGGCCGTGGCCCTGCCTGCCGCCTTCGCAGGAGGCGTCGTGCAGATCAACCTGCTGGTGGGCCGCCAAGTCGCCAGCCATTTCGAGGGCGCGATTTCCTGGCTGTCCTATTCCGACCGCCTTTATCAACTGCCCCTGGGGGTGGTGGGCGCAGCGGTGGCCGTGGTCCTGCTGCCGGAACTGGCGCGCCGGTTGCGGGCGGGCGATCACGCGGGCGGACAGTCGGCCTATTCCCGTGCGACAGAATTCGGGCTGTTCCTGACCCTGCCCGCCGCCTTCGCCATCGCGGTGATCGCCGAACCCATGGTCCGCACCCTGTTCGAACGCGGCGAATTCACCGCCTATGACACCACCCAGACCGCCCGCGCGCTGATCGTCTATGCCTTCGGCCTGCCCGCCTTCGTGCTGCAGAAGATCCTGCAACCGCTGTATTTCGCGCGCGAGGACACGAAGACCCCCTTCCGCTATGCCCTTTGGTCGATGGTGGTGAACGCGCTTGTCGCCTTTGGACTGATGCCCGTCCTGGGCTTTCTAGCAGCGGCCCTTGGCACCACCATTGCCGCCTGGATCATGGTCGCGCAACTGTGGTGGGGCACACGGGCCATGGGCGACGCGGCCCGCGCCGACGATCGCCTGCGCCGCAAGACGCCGCTGATCGTGCTGTCATCGGCGCTGATGGCGGGCGCGTTGTGGCTGATGACGGGCTGGCTGGATGATGCGGGCATCGGTCGCGTGCCGAGCCTGGCGATCCTGGTCTTCGGCGGGGCCGCGATCTACTTCGCGCTCAGCTTCGTGACGCGAGCCTATCGGCTGTCGGACCTGAAGGCCGCGGTCCGGCGCGGCTAGCGCGCCCGGATCTGGCGCAGCACCCGCTGCACGCCCCCGTCCACCAGCACGAAGCTGAGAAGGAAGCCCGCGCCAAAGCCCGCGATCTCGGCGATCCAGCCATAGCCCGCGCCGCCGAAGACGATCCCGAAGACAAGCTGGAAGGCCAGCAGCATCCCGATCAGCGTGAAGGCCCGCATCCGGTTGGCGTGGACCGCCCCCAGCCGCGACCACAGCAGGAAGGTGAAGGCCCCCACCAGCCCATAGACCGCCGGATAGCCGCCGATCAGCGGCCCCGGCCGCCCCGGCAGGACCGAGATCGCCGCCGTATAGACCAACGCGCCGCCGATCGCCGAACCCAGGAACAGCGCGACGACTGCCCAGGCGCGGAACTCTCGCGCGATCATGTTGCCAAGCGCAAGCGTGAAGACGACCACAAACAGCGCATGAGTGAAGGACGAGTTGACGAAGCTATAGGTCAGGATGCGATAAGCGTGGTCCCAATCCACCGCGCCAAGCTGCCACATGCGCTGCACCATCTCGGGAGCAAAGCGGGTCATCTGCATGGCCGACAACCGCAGGCCGACGCCCTGCGCCCCGCCGATCAGGCCCGTCTGGCCCAGCAGGAACACGATCTCGCCCGCGATGGCCGGCAGGGCCAGGGCCCAAAGCACGACGGGCAGCGGGTTGAGGGGCGAGGTGGGCATGGCCTGGCGCATCGGGATTCCTTCGCGGTTGCGGTCGCTTTGGGCAAGGGCTAAGCCACTGGCAGCAAAAATCCAAGCAGGCCCGACATGACCGAGACGACGAAAACCCGTTTCAAACCGCGCATCTTCTCGGGCATCCAGCCCTCGGGCGGGCTGACGCTGGGCAATTATCTTGGCGCCCTGAAACGCTTCGCGGCCCTTCAAGGGGGCGAGGCCGAGACGATCTATTGCCTTGTGGATCTGCACGCGATCACCGTCTGGCAGGAACCCGAGACCCTGCGCCGCAACATCCGCGAGGCGGCAGCGGCCTTCATGGCCGCAGGCGTCGATCCGCAACAGTCGGTCCTGTTCAACCAGAGCCAGGTTTCCGCCCATGCGGAAATGGCCTGGCTGTTCAACACCGTGGCGCGGGTCGGATGGATGTACCGGATGACCCAGTTCAAGGACAAGGCGGGAAAGAACACCGAAAACGTCAGCTTGGGCCTGCTGGCCTATCCGGCGCTGATGGCCGCCGACATCCTGACTTATCAGGCGACCGCGGTGCCAGTGGGCGAGGATCAGAAGCAGCACCTGGAACTGACCCGCGACATCGCCGCCAAGTTCAACCACGACTACGGCGTCGAGCAGTTCCCGATCACCGAACCCTTGATCGAGGGCGTGGCGACCCGCGTCATGTCGCTGCGCGACGGCAGCAAGAAGATGTCGAAGTCCGATCCTTCGGATGCCAGCCGGATCAACCTGACGGACGACGCGGACGCAATCGCCCAGAAAATCCGCAAGGCCCGCACGGACGCGGACCCCCTGCCGGGCACGACCGAAGGATTGAAGGACCGGCCCGAGGCGCGCAACCTGGTCAACATCTATGCCGCCCTGGCCGACCAGACCCCCGACGCTGTCCTGTCGCGGTTCGAGGGCCAGGGCTTCGGCGCCTTCAAGCCCGCGCTTGCCGATCTCGCCGTCTCCTCGCTGGAACCGATTACGAAGCGGATGAACGACTTCATGGCCGACCCTGCCGAGATCGACCGCATCCTTGGCGAAGGCGCGATCCGTGCGGACGAGATCGCGACCCCGATCCTGGAACGCACGAAAGAGATCATGGGCCTGCTGCGCACGCGCCCCTGACGCAAGAAGGCCGCCCCGTCGCATGATCGGGGCGGCCTTTCCTGGTCGACTTTTCCGGTGCAAGCCGGTCCGCTAGATCGCCTTCATCACATCGGCCGCAATCTCGAAGCTGCGCAGCCGGGCCTGCTGGTCATGGATCTGGCCGGTCAGGATCACCTCATCCGGGCGATAGGTGGCGATCAGGTCGCGCAACTGGACGCCAACGTCATCGGCATTGCCCACCGCGCTGATCTTCAAGGCCTCATCGACCATCCGGCGCATCTGCGGGCCGATCTCGGCATCCAGATCACGCACGGGACGCGGCAACTTGCCGGGCATCCCTGTCCGCAGGCGTGCGAAGGCCAATTGCATCGAGGTGCGCAGATACCGCGCTTCCTCGGCATCGTCGGCTGCGAAGACGTTGATCGCCAGCATCACCTGCGGCCGGTCGTTCCACGGCCCCGGCCGGAACCGCTCGCGATAGATCGCGATGGCGCGGTCCAGATCACCGGGTGCGAAATGGCTGGCAAAGGCATAGGGCAGGCCCAGATGCGCGGCCAGCTGCGCGCCGAACAGGCTGCTGCCCAAGATCCAGACCGGCACGTTCGTGCCCTCGCCCGGCAGTGCGCGGACGGCGGCGCCGGGGCGTTCCGGCCCAAGGTAATCCAGAAGTTCGACCACATCCTGCGGAAAGCTGTCCGCCATCGGGTCGCGCCGCAGGGCACGGATGACGGCACCATCTCCGCCCGGCGCCCGGCCCAGCCCCAGGTCGATCCGATCCGGGAAAGCGGTGGCCAGGGTACCGAAAGCCTCGGCCACGGTCAGGGGCGCATGGTTGGGCAACATGATCCCGCCCGCACCGACCCTGATCCGCGATGTCGCCTGTGCCACCAGCCCGATCAGCACCGCCGTCGCCGCACTGGCGATGCCCGGCATGTTGTGATGTTCCGCCAGCCAGAACCGGCGATAGCCCCAGCCCTCTGCCTTGACGGCAAGTTCCAGCGTGTTGCGGATGGCGTCGCGGGCTTCAGAACCCTCGGGCACCGGCGATAGATCGAGAAGGGAATACGGCATGCTCATGCAGCCGAATTATGCTCTCGTCGCATGAATGCAAGCGGGGCAGATGCAGATTCTGCAACCGGCTTCCTCTTCACGAAAATAACCTTGGGCGGTGAATGGCCCGCGGCACGCCACAAGGGGGCGCAAGCGCCCCCTGTGCTTCAGCCCATCTTGCGCAGATAGGTCCAGGTCGGAACACGGGCATTGCGGGCAACCGACCAGCTTTCGGCATCGCCGAGATAAACGAAACCGCAATTGGTCAGAACCCGTGCCGATCCGGGGTTGTCCTGGAACACCTCGGCGAACAGCGTGCGGGCCTTGTGGGGGTTGGCCTTGACCAGGGCATCCACAGCCTCGGTCGCGAAGCCGGTGTTCCAGAAGCCCGCGCCGATCCAGAAGCCCAGTTCGGACTGGTCGCCTTCCATCCGTGTCAGGGACACGACGCCCAGAAGTTCGGCCAGCTTGTTGGCGGACCCGTCGATGGCCCAGACATCCTCGGTCCGCTCGGCCGACAAGGCGCGGGCCACAAAGGCTTCGGACGCGCCGGGCGGCAAGGGATGGGGAATGGCGCGTGTGCCTTCGGCCACTCGCTTGTCGGCGGTGTAATGGGCGATCATCCCCGCATCCGAAGGACGCAGGGGGCGCAGGATGAACCGTTCCGTGGCGATGACGGGCTGGTTCAGCGCGGCCTCCGAAATCTTCAGGTCGTCCAAACGCGTCCCCTCCCGCATGGGTGCTGACATGACCATCTTCCCTCCCCGGAAAACAGGCGGGGGACCGGCTTTCGCCGATCCCCCTGTAACAGCGAAATGTTAAGCTCGGGTTACTCGGCCGCTTCAAGGGTCGCGGGGACCACCGAAATGAAGGTGCGGCCCTTCAGGCCCTTCTTGAAGGTGATCTGCCCATCGGTCAGAGCAAACAGGGTATGATCCTTGCCCATGCCGACATTGGTGCCAGCCCACCATTTCGTGCCGCGCTGGCGGACGATGATGTTGCCGGCGACGGCTTCCTGGCCGCCATACAGCTTGACGCCCAGACGGCGACCGGCCGAATCGCGACCGTTGCGGGACGAACCGCCTGCTTTCTTGTGTGCCATGGCTCAGTCTCCTTACGCGTTTTCTTTGGTGCGCGCGCCGACGGCGGTCTTCACGCCGGTCGATGCCGCGCCTTCGGCCAGGACGTCGGTCACACGCAGCAGGGTCAGTTGCTGGCGATGCCCGCGCGTGCGCTGCGAGCTGTGCTTGCGGCGGCGCTTGACATAGGTGATGACCTTGTCGGCCTTGATCTGGTCGATCACTTCGGCCTGCACGCAGGCGCCGTCCACCAGGGGCGCGCCCAGGGTCGAGCCGACCATCAGGATTTCGTTGAACTGGACCTTGTCGCCAGCCGCGGCATTCAGCTTTTCAACGCGCAGGACGTCGCCCGCCTGCACCTTGTATTGCTTGCCGCCCGTCTTCAGAACCGCGAACATCGCTTCTTTTCCTTCGTTGCCGCGTCCTTCGGCCCCGGATCAAGCCGGCGTTCGGGTTTCCCCGCCTTCGGACAGCGCATCCCCGGCAAGGGGATGTCATTGAAAATAACTCACCGGCCAAGGGCAGTCGCCCGGCCGGTTGGCGGGGATATGGCGGATTTCCCCCCACAAGTCAAGCATCGCACAGCCGCGAAATTCCCGTGGATGCATGGAACCTTGGACGATGATGCGGTTTTGTCCCCGGCCACCTAGGAAACACATCATGCAGAGTTTCACCTGCCCGGACTGCAACGCCCGCGTCTATTTCGAGAACCTGTTCTGCGCCTGCGGCGCCTCTCTCTATTACGAGCCCGAATCTCGGGCCATGCTGAACCAAGGGGAACCCTGCGCGAACCGCGACACCATCCAGTGCAACTGGGTCGCCGCGCCGGGCCAGGCGCTTTGCCGGTCCTGCGCCATGTCGGATGTGGTCCCCGCCTTGAATGTCGGCGACAACCAGCAGCTTCTTGAAAGGGCCGAGCGGGCGAAGCGGTGGGTGCTGGCCAATCTGTCGAACTGGCAATGGTTCACCGACGCGGATCAGGGGATGCGGCCCCGCTTCCAGATGCTGTCGGAAAACACCGGCGGCGGCCGGGCCGTGCAGATCATGATGGGCCACGACAACGGCGAGATCGTCATCAACGTGACCGAGGCGGATGAACTGATCCGCGTTCAGCGCCAGCAGCAGCTGGGCGAACAATACAGGTCGATGGTGGGGCATTTCCGGCACGAACTGGCGCATTTCCTGTTCGACCGCCTGACCGTCGCGCCGGGCTTCCAGGACGAATTCCGGCCCCTGTTCGGGGATGAAACCCAGGACTACAACGCCGCGCTCCAGGAACATTACGCCAATCCCAAGGATCCGGGCGAGGATTTCATCACCGCCTATGCGACCTCGCACCCGCACGAGGATTGGGCCGAAACCGTGGCGCATCTGCTGCACATGGTCGATTTCACCGACAGCTTCATCAACGCGGGATTGTTGATGAAGAACGTTCCCGACGGGTATCAGCCCTATGCCGAAACGGACGCAGACCATCTGCTGAACATCGCCGCCGAGGTCGCAATCGCCATCAACGACATCAACCGCGCGCTGGACAACTCGGACCTGTATCCCTTCATCCTGACGCCGAAGATCCGGGAAAAGATCAAGTTCGCGCATGGCTGGATCAGCAACCATGCCGCGCGGGGCGCCTAGGTCGAGGCCTTCTCCTCCAGCGCGAGCCATTCATCCTCGGCCTCTGACAAGGCCTGCTGCCGTTCGGCCAAGGCCTCGGTGGCCTTCTGGAACTTGGCGGGGGCGGTCGTGAACAGGTCGGGCTGGGCCAGGAATTCCGACAGCTTGGCGATCTCGGCCTCAAGACGCTCGATCACGGCGGGCAGCGCCTCAAGGCGATGTTGCTCGGTGAAGGACAGGCCCGATTTGGCAGGTTTCGGCCTGTCCGGCGCGGTCTCGGCCTTTCGGGGGGCGTTGTCCGTGACGGCAGGTGCGTCCTCGCCCCGCTGGGCGCGGTAATCGGACCAGCCGCCCGCATAGACGGTCGCGCGACCATCCCCTTCCATCGCCACGGTGGTGTCGGCCACGCGGTCGATGAAATCACGATCATGGCTGACCAGCAGGACGGTGCCATCGTATTCGCCCAGCAGATCCTGCAACAGATCCAGCGTTTCCACGTCCAGGTCGTTGGTCGGTTCGTCCAGCACCAGCATGTTCGAAGGCCGCGCCATCAGCCGCGCCAACAGCAGCCGCGCCTTTTCGCCGCCCGACAGGCTGCGGACAGGCGCACGGGCCTGCGCGTCGTCGAACAGGAAATCCTTGAGATAGGCCACCACATGCCGCGGCTGGCCCCGCACCATGACCTGATCGGCCCGCCCCGACACGCGCATGTCAGGATCGCCCGTCAGCGATTCCCACAGGGTCTGGTCCGGGTTCAGCGCCGAACGGGTCTGGTCGAAGACCGCCAGTTCCAGGTTGGTGCCCAGCGTCACCGTGCCCTGGTCCGGCGCGATTTCCCCGGTCAGCATCTTGATCAGCGTGGTCTTGCCCGCGCCGTTCGGCCCGACAAAGGCGATCCGGTCGCCCCTGTTCACCAGCAGGTCGAAGGGCCGGAGGATCTCGCGGCCGCCGAAGGACTTGGCGATGCCCTTGGCCTCGATCACCTTCTTGCCCGATTGCGGTCCCGAATCCAGCGCCATGGCGGCCGTCCCCTGCCGCCGGATCTGGGCACTGCGTTCGGCGCGCAAGGCGGCCAAGGCGCGCACGCGGCCCTGGTTGCGCTTGCGGCGCGCGCTGATCCCCTCGACGGCCCAGCGGGCCTCGGCCTTGATCTTGCGGTCCAGCTTGTGGCGGGCGTCATCCTCGGCCGCCCAGACGGATTCGCGCCAGTCCTCGAAGCCCTCGAAGCCCTTTTCCTGGCGGCGAACCTCGCCCCGGTCGATCCACAGGGTGGCGCGGGTCAGGCGACGCAGAAAGGCGCGGTCGTGGCTGATGATGACATAGGCCGCGCGGGTCTGTGACAGGTGATCCTCCAGCCAGCCGATCGCCTGGATGTCCAGGTGGTTGGTCGGCTCGTCCAGCAGCATCAGTTCCGGCGCCTGCGCCAGAAGACGAGCCAGGGCGGCGCGGCGGCGTTCCCCGCCCGATGCGGTGGCGACAGGACGGGCGGGATCGAACTTCAACCCCTCGGCCGCCATCTCGACACGGTAGGCTTCGGCCTCGGGCAGACCCGAGGCCGCGAATTCGCCCAGGGTCACAAAATCCGACAGGTCGGGATCCTGTTCCATATAGCCGGTGGTCACCCCCGCACCGGCCACGACTTCGCCCCGGTCAGGCTCGACCAGGCCTGCCATGACCTTCATCAGGGTTGATTTCCCCGACCCGTTGCGCCCCACCAGGGCCACGCGGTCGCCGGGCTGGATTGTCAGGGACAATCCGTCGAAAACGGGATTTCCGCCAAAGGTCAGCGAAATGTCGGACAGTTGAAGAAGGGGTGCGCGTGCCATGATGCGGCCCCTATCGCGGGGCGGGCGGCCGGTCAATGGATCCCCGCCCAATGGGGGGCTTGCACCGCCGGACATTCCCTTTCACAACGGCGCGACGCCGCAGGAGGTTCGCATGGCCCGCAAGATCATCATCGACACCGATCCCGGTCAGGACGACGCGGTGGCGATCCTTCTGGCCCTAGCCAGCCCCGAACTGGAGGTGCTGGGCCTGACAGCGGTTGCCGGCAACGTGCCCTTGGCGCTGACCGAACTGAACGCGCGCAAGATCCTGGAACTGGCAGGCCGGACCGACATCCCGGTCTTTGCCGGCTGCGACCGGCCGCTGGTCCGCCCCCTGGTCACGGCGGAACATGTCCACGGCAAGTCGGGCCTTGACGGCATCGAACTGCCCGCGCCCAGGATGGCGCTGCAGCCTGGGCACGCGGTCGACTTCATCATCGACACGCTGCGCCGCGAACCCGCCGGAACGGTGACGCTGGTTCCCATCGGCCCCCTGACCAACATCGCCCAAGCCTTCCGGCAGGCCCCGGACATCATCGGGCGCATCCAGGAAATCGTCCTGATGGGCGGCGCCTATTTCGAGGTGGGCAACATCACCCCTGCCGCCGAATTCAACATCTTCGTCGACCCCGAAGCCGCGGCCGAGGTTTTCGCGGCAGGCGCCCCCCTGGTGGTGATGCCCCTGGACGTGACGCACGAGGCGCTGACATCGCGCGACTGGATCGGCCGGATGCGCGCCCTGCCCGGCCGCTGCGGCCCCGCCATCGCAAGCTGGACGGATTTCTTCGAACGCTTCGACAAGGGAAAGTACGGAAGCGAGGGCGCCCCGTTGCACGATCCTTGCGCCATCGCCTGGCTGCTGCGCCCCGACCTGTTCACCGGGCGACACATCAATGTGGAAATCGAAACGGCAGGTCAGTTCACGACCGGGATGACGGTTGCGGACTGGTGGCGCGTGACGGACCGACCGGCGAATGCCACCTTCATCCGGCATGTGGACCGCGACAGTCTGTTCACGCTGCTCAGCGATCGCCTGGCGCGCCTGCCCTAGGCTGTTTTCCGTCAAGGACCGGCAGGGGCACGGTGCCAGAGCCGTCGCCCAGTTCCGCGTTCAGCCGCTTGACCAGATCCTGCGTCATGTCGATGGCATCCATGGACACGAACAGCGTGCGGCGGTCCAGAACGGCCACCGCATTGCGTTCCTGCATCATCTCGCCCATCAGGGGCAGCGCGGCGCGATAAAAGGCGGCACGGTCGGCTTCGGCCCAGGCGTTCAGATCCTGGACGACCTGTGCGCGCTGGCGGCGCACTTCGGTCGCGCGGGTATCGAAGGCCTCGGCCAGCCTGCGGAACTCGGCGGGATCCAGCGTGCCGCGCTGTTCGGTCAAGGTCGCTTCCTCGGCCGAAAGCTGGGCTGCAAGCCGCTGGTTCTCGGTCTCGATCTTGCTGCCTTCCTGTTCCAGCACGCGCTGCGTCCGGTTGCCCCAGTCGGACGTTGCAAAAAGGACATCCTGATCGACGGTCAGGATCGGCGCTGTCAGCGGCTTGGCATCGGCTGGCGTCTGGATCGTACGCGAGGGCAGTTCGGGCGCGGCCGGCTGTTCCTGTTCGGGAATTTGCTGGCTGATGGCGCCGCCTGGCAGGGCAAGCAGCGCGCATAGTCCGATCCAGCCGAGGATCCGCATCAGAACCGGGTCGAGATGGTCAGGTCGAAGTTCTGTTCCTCGTCATAGTCTTCCTTCTTGACCGCCTTCGAGAAGTTGAAGCGCAGCGGACCGATGGGCGTGGTCCAGAAGATCGAGGCCCCGACCGATGCGCGGATGGCCATGCTGTCGTCTATGTTGATCCTATCACCGGCATCATTCTCATAGCTTGTCGTATCCAGGCCCCAGATCGACCCGACATCGGCGAACAGACCGCCGGAAATGCCGTATTCCTCGGGCAGGCCGATGGGGAACTGCGCCTCGGTGCGGACCACCCAGAAATAGTTGCCGCCCAGGCCGTCGTCGTTCTCGGCCGCCAGGTCGCGCGGGCCGATGCCGTTGGGTTCGAACCCGCGGATGCGCGTGCCGCCGCGATAACGGTCCAGGATCCAGGTGGAATAATCGTCATAGGAATGGATCGCGCCCGCCTCGAATTCGGCGCGCAGGGTCACTTCCTCGCGCCAGGCATTGCTTTCCACCCCGGCAAGGCCGCTGGTCGTGACGGTCTTCGTGTCGCCGCCAAGACCCGCGAAATCCTGCGAGAAGCGCAGCTTGTAGCTGGTCAGCGGATCAAGCCCGGTGATGCGCGTGTCCCACAGATAGCTGTAACCCAGGGCCGAGGTGGTGCGCTGCCCTTCCTCGGCCTGGAGCAGCTGCGAGCTGTCCTCCTCGACCCCGCCCAGGGTTTCCTTGGATAGGCGATAGCGCAGTTCCAGCCGCCCGTTCTGCGAGATCGGGAATTCGATCGACGGCCGCACGCCCACGGACCGGGTATTGTAATCCGAATTCAGGCTTTCGGTGACGTTGTAATAGGTGTTGAAGCCGAAGCGCAGGTCGCGTCCCAGGAAATAAGGCTCGATAAAGGTCAGCGACGAGGACTGGTCGCCATCGGCGGTCGAGATCGACAGCCCGACCGTCTGGCCCCGGCCCAGGAAGTTGTTTTCCTGCAAGGACGCGTTCAGGCCCACGCCCGAGGCCACGCCATAGGACGCGCCGAAGGACAGCGACCCGGTCGGCTGTTCTTCCACGTTCACATCGACGATCACCTGTTCGTCGCTGCTGCCGGGGCGGCTTTCGACCTGCGCGTCGCTGAAATAGCCAAGCGCGCGGATACGTTCGGCTGCGTTGCGGATTTCGCGCGGGTTGAAGGGATCGCCCTCGACCGTGTTGAACTGGCGGCGGATCACCTGGTCCAGCGTGGTCGTGTTACCCTCGATGTCGATGCGTTCGACAAAGACGCGCGGGCCGCGCGTCAGGGCGAAGGTCAGGTCCAGCGTCTGGTTCTGCGGGTTGCGCGTCACGCGGGGCTCGATGTTGACGAAGTTCAGTCCCTGCTGCAGCGCAATGGTCTCCATCCGGCGGATGGTGTTGTCGATGGCGGCGGGGTTATAGACATCGCCCCGGCCCACGCGGTTCTGCGCGGCAAAGGGCGCCGCATCGACACCCGGGATTTCCGACACGGTGTTGACCTGCGCGAAACGATAGCGCGGGCCTTCCTGGATGTTGAAGGTGATATAGAAGGCGTCGCGTTCCCGCGCGATTTCCGGCGCCACCGCCTGCACCCGGAAATCCGCATAGCCGCGCGAGCGATAGAAGTCGGTCAGAAGCTGTTCGTCCAGTTGCAGCCGTTCCGGCGCGAAGGTGTCGCGGCGGATGAAGGTTCGCAGGATGCCCGCCTGCTTGGTGTCCAGCACGTTGCGCAACCGGCGGTCGCTGAAGGCGCGGTTGCCGGTAAAGCCGATGCGCTCGATCTCGGTCACGTTGCCTTCACGGACCTCGAACACCAGATCGACGCGGTTGTCGCTGCGGCGGATGATGCGCGGATCGACGCGGGCAGCCAGGCGGCCTTGCGCGGCATAGGCCTGGGCGATGTTGTTGGCGTCCTGGATGGCCTGGCTGGGCTGATAGACCCGGCGCGATTGGCTTTGCACGACCTGGGCAAGCTGTTCGTCGTTGATGCGGCGATTGCCCTCGAAGCTGATCTGGTTGATCGTGGGGTATTCGCTGACGCGGATCACCAGGACATTGCCCTGGGGCACGATCTCGACCGTCTCGAACAGGCCGGAATTCTGCAGCCGTTGCAGCGCATCGTTCAGCTCTCCCGCCGACACGTCCTGGCCGCGCGCGATGTTGGCATAGGACAGCACGGTCGCCGGTTCGACCCGCTGCGACCCCTCGATCCGCACGTCGTTGAACACATAGGCCGAAGCCGCCGCGGGGATCAGTGCCGCCGGGGCCGCAATCGTCAAGGCCGTCACCAGGGCGACCGCGCCCCTGCCCAGTTTCCGTGTCATTGCTGTCCCTCTTGTCGTCAGCCTGAAACGGCACCCTTTTCGGCGCCTTCTTTTGTGTCAAGCTTGTGCATCAATCCGCCTGCCCTGTCAAAACGCATCGCGCGTCAGGGGCAGAAAAGATCGTTGGTCAGGCCGAAAATCATCAGCGACAGCACCGCCGCCATGCCCATCGCGGTCAGCAGGTTCAGGGCCTTGTCCGAGGGCGGACGGCCGGTCACGGCCTCCCATGTGTAGAACATCAGGTGCCCGCCATCCAGGACCGGGATCGGCAACAGGTTCAGAAAGCCGATGGCCGCCGACAGGACGGCGATCCACCACAGGAAATTGCCGCCCCCCGCGCTTGCCGCCTGGCCCGTGCTTTCGGCGATGCTGATGGCGCCGCCAAGATTGCAGCTGTCGATCTGGCCCGAGATCATCGCCCACATCCCCGACAGGGACGAGGCGATGATCCCCCAGGTCTGCTGGACACCCAGCCACAGCGATTCCAGCGGCCCCGCGCTGCGGGTGGCGGGCGTGAAAAAGCTTTCGCCCCCGGTCACGCCGATCAGCCAGCGCCGTTCGTATCCGCCACCCTCGGCGGGCAGGTCCTGCATCTTGGGAACCAGCGTGTAATCCGCGACGCCCTGGCCGGGGCGCCAGACCTGCAAGGCAAGCGGCTGGCCCTCGGCCGCCTCGACCGCCTGGCGCATCTGGGTGAAGCGGCTGACCGGCTGGCCGTCGATGGCCATCACCACATCGCCCGCCCGCAGCCCGGCATCGGCCGCGGCGCTGCGCGGGGCCACGCCGCTGATCCGGGCGGGCATCGGGTCGGGACCGCGCACGGTCAACTCCGCGCCATCGCGCCGAACCGTCCAGTCCTGGTGGTCGGCAACCGGCAGGGTTTGAGCGATCCCGCCGATGTCGCGCCAGCTTTCGACCGGCTGGCCGCCCAGGGCCAGGATCCGGTCGCCCGGCTGCAATTCGTTGACCACGCCGGGCGGCGCCTCGGCGATGGTGCCGACCTGCGGCTCGTCCGTCGGAAGACCCTGGAACAGCGCGAAACCGCCGAAGACTAGGATCGACAGGATGAAATTGAAGACCGGTCCGGCCAGCAGCGTGGCGAAGCGTGCCCACAGCGGCGCGCCCGTCAGCGTCTGGCGCCGCAAGGCCGGATCGACCGCCCGGCCCGGCCCCGCGCTTGCGGCATTGGCATCGCCCAGGAACCGCACATATCCGCCCAGCGGGATCGCCGCCAATTGCCACAGCGTTCCCCGCCGGTCGCGGCGCGAGATCAGGCGCGGACCGAAGCCGACCGAGAAGACCTCGGCCCGGATGCCCGACAGCCTGCCGATATAGTAATGGCCGAATTCATGGACCGTCACGATCACCGCAAGGGCAATGAAGAACGCGGCCAGCGTCCACAGCGTGCCTCCGAATTGCGGGATCAGGTCGGTCATGCGGCGGCTTCCTTGCGTGCTTCGCGGTCCCAGTGAAGAACCGTTTCCAGATCGGCCGGATCATGGCCGAAACCATCCCGCGCCGACAGGGCCTGCAGGGTCATTTCCACGCGAGGCGCCATCTGCGTGAAGCCGATCCGCCCCGCGATGAAGTCGTCAAGCGCCTGTTCCTTGGCTGCATTGAACACGGCGCCTGCCATGCCGCCTGCCGCCATCACCTCTCGCGCCAGGCGCAGGGCGGGCCAGCGAACCTCGTCCGGGGCGCGGAAGGTCAGGCTGCCAAGCGCGGCCAGATCCAGGGGCGCGACCGGCAGGGGCGCACGATCGGGCCAATGCAGCGCGTAACCGATGGCGTGGCGCATGTCGGGTGCGCCCAGATGGGCGATGCTGCCCCCGTCCACATGGCTGACCATCGCATGAATGATGGATTCCGGGTGGACCAGAACCTTGATCTGGTCGGAACGGAGGCCAAAAAACTCCTTTGCCTCGATGACCTCCATCGCCTTGTTGAACATCGAGGCGCTATCGATGGTGATGCGCTGCCCCATAGCCCAATTGGGGTGGGTCGAAGCCTCTGCCACGGTCGCAGCGGCCAGCCGTTCCAGCGGCCAATCCCGAAAGGCGCCGCCCGATGCCGTAATGGTCACATCCTTGACGGATTCGAGCTTTTCAGAGCCAAGTGCCTGGAAAATCGCGGAATGTTCTGAATCGACCGGCAGGATTCTGGATCCGCTGGTCGTCGCGGCATGGCGCAGCAGCGGACCGGCGCAGACCAGCGATTCCTTGTTGGCAAGTGCCAGGATCCCGCCCTGAGCAAGCGCCGTCAGTCCCGGCATCAACCCTGCCGCGCCGACGATGGACGACAAGACCCAGTCCGCAGGACGACTCGCGGCTTCGACAAGGGCCTGCGGACCCGCCGCTGCCTCGACCCCGCTGCCCGCAAGGGCCGCACGCAGATCATCCAGCAGTTCGGGATGCGCCGTCACCGCGATCTCGGCGCGCAGATCGCGAGCCATCTGCGCAAGACGCCCGATGTTGCGCCCGCCGGTCAGCGCGACCGTGTGATAGGCGTCAGGCCCCCCCGCGCGGCGGATCAGGTCAACGCCGTTCGCGCCCACGGACCCGGTGGCCCCGAAAATCGAAATCCGCCGCATGGGTCAGTTCACCGAAGGTAATGCCGTCAGCAGCCCGATCAGCATGGTTGCCAGCACCGCGCCCGTCACGGCGTCAAAACGATCCATGAAGCCGCCATGGCCGGGGATCAGGTTGGAGCTGTCCTTGACCCCTGCCCGGCGTTTCAGCCAGCTTTCGGCAATGTCGCCCATCTGCCCCGCAAGGCAGACGATGGGCGAACACCAGATCAGCATGGCATCGCCGCGCCCCAGCCGCCACAGCAGAACACCCAGCAGCAAGGCTCCGATCCAGCCTGCCACGGTGCCCGACCAGGTCTTCTTGGGGCTGAGCGAGGGCCAGAACTTCGGCCCCCCGATCATGCGGCCGAAGAAATAGCCCGCCGTGTCCGAGATGATGACGATCCCCATCAGCCACAGCACGAAATTCAGGCCGTAATTTTCCCGAAAACCGACCAGGCCATAGGCGACCAGCATGATCGCCGCACCGAACAGCGCATAGGTCCAGCGGTCGCGTGGCGCCGCGCCGGGGATCCCCGCAATCAGCGGGAACAACAGGGCCAGGATCGCCAGGGGATGATCGAAGCCCAAGGCGATGACCTGCGACATGAAGGCGATCAGGGCCAGAGCGATGGGCCGCCAGGCGCCGAAGATGCCAGGATGCAGGCGCGGATTGCGCCAGCCGGTCATCGCCGCCAGTTCCCAGAAGGTGATCGCCGATATCAGCGCCATCGACAGCCGCAGCCACACCCCCGTCGCCACGGCCAGCATGATGCCGATCCCCAGCAACACCAGGGTCGAGGCGACGCGGCGTGACAGGTCCGCCCACTTGCCGGGTGGGGGTTTTGCTACCCCAAGGCGCCCGGCGCTCATGCGCCCCCGAAACGCCGGTCCCGCATCCCAAAGCGGTCCAGGATCTGCGCAAGATGGTCGGGCGTGAAATCGGGCCACAACACGGGCGTGAATTCATATTCCGCATAGGCCGCCTGCCAGGGCAGGAAGTTCGAGGTCCGCGTTTCCCCGGACGTGCGGATCACCAGGTCGGGATCGGGGTGCCCGGCCGTGTCCAGGCAGGCGGCCAGATCGGCCTCGGTCGGGGTCTCGACCTCGCCCCGCGCGATCTTCTGGGCCAGCCTTGCGGATGCGCGGGTCAGTTCGTCCCTGCCGCCGTAATTGATCGCCACGGTCAGGTTCAGGCGGCAATTGCCCGCCGTCCGCGCCTCGATCGAGGACATCAGCGCCTGAAGCTTGTGGTCCAGCCGTTCGCGCCCGCCGATGAAGCGCAGGCGCACGCCTTCGGCGGCCATGCCCTCGGCCTCGTACTGGATATAGCGGCGGAAGATCTTCATCAGACCCAGGACTTCCTCGGTCGTGCGCTTCCAGTTTTCGGTGGAAAAGGCATAAACGGTCAGCCAGTTCACGCCCAAGTCGGGACAGGCGCGAACGATTTGCTTGACGCGTTCTGCCCCCCGCCTGTGGCCGACAAGGCGGGGCCAGCCCTTGTTGGTGGCCCAGCGGCCATTGCCATCCATGATGATGGCGACATGCCGGGGCCGCTGATCGACCCCGCCGGTAGTCAGCAGCGGTGCGGTTTCAGCGGCCATGTTCGTCCCTCAGACCTGCATGATTTCGGCTTGCTTGCCTTCAAGCGCCTGATCGACATTGGCGATCATCTTGTCGGTCAATTCCTGAACGGCGGTTTCCCAGAACTTCTGGTCGTCCTCGGGCATGCCATTGGCCTTGCCCTTCTTGATCTGGTCCATGCCGTCGCGGCGGACGTTGCGGATCGCCACGCGGGCGCTTTCGGCATATTGGGCGGCGACCTTGGTCAGCTCGCGGCGGCGTTCCTCGTTCAGTTCGGGGATCGGCAGCATGATGATGGTGCCGTTCGTCTGCGGGTTGATGCCCAGGCCGGATTCGCGCAGCGCCTTTTCGACCTTGCCGACCATGCCCTTGTCCCAGACGTTGATCGTGACCATGCGCGGTTCGGGGACGTTCACGGTGCCAAGCTGGTTGATCGGGGTCATCTGGCCATAGGCCTCGACCTGCACCGGGTCGATCATCGAGGCCGAGGCACGCCCCGTCCGCAGGCTGGAGAATTCGTGGCGCAGGCTGTCCATCGCCCCCTTCATCCGCCGTTCCAGATCGTCGATGTCGATTTCGATGTCCTCTGCCATGGGGAACTGCCTTTGCATTGAATTTTGATTGCTTGTAACGAGAGATGCATACCTTGGCAAAGACTTTGCCCCGCTTTCAGGCAAGCCTTCGCCAGCGCGCCTGCGGCCGGGTGGCGGCCTAGTTGTGGACCCTCGTATAGGTGCCGCGGCCTTCCAGGATGCCCCGGAACCCGCCCGGTTCGTCCAGCGAGAAGACGATGATCGGCAAGCGGTTGTCGCGGGCCAGCGCGATGGCCGACGCGTCCATCACGCCCAGGTGCTTTTGCAGCACCTCGTCATAGCTGACCTCGCCATAACGCTTGGCGTCGGCGTGCTTCTTGGGATCCTTGTCATAGACGCCATCGACCTTGGTCCCCTTGAAGATCGCCTCGCAGTTCATCTCGTTCGCGCGCAGGGTCGCGGCGGTGTCGGTGGTGAAATAAGGGTTGCCGGTGCCCGCCGCGAAGATCACGATCCGCTTCTTTTCCAGGTGCCGGATGGCGCGGCGGCGGATGTATGGCTCGCAAACCTCGTCCATGCGGATGGCGCTGATGACGCGGCAATGCAGGCCCTTCGCTTCAAGCGCGGATTGCATGGCAAGCGCGTTCATCACCGTGGCCAGCATCCCCATATAGTCGGCCGTGGTCCGTTCCATCCCCTGGGCGCTGCCTTGCAGCCCACGGAAGATGTTGCCGCCGCCGATCACCATGCAGACCTCGACCCCCATCTTCTGGACCGATTCCACCTCGTCGGCGATGCGCGCCACGGTGGGGGGATGCAGGCCGTAACCCTGATCGCCCATCAGCGCCTCGCCCGAAATTTTCAGCATCACCCTGCCGTATTGCGCGGGTGCTACGCCCTGATGATCGGTCATGTTGGTTCCTTCGTGTCCGCGCCGGTCGCTTTCATCGCGGCGCAAAATGTCGCAAAAGGCGGGCGTGTTCAACCGCCCGAAAGACGCCTGCCTTGATCCCCTTGGACCAGATCGATCCCGCGCGCCACCTGCTGATCGCAGGCCCGACCGCCAGTGGCAAATCCGCGCTGGCGCTGGCGGTCGCGCAGGCCCAGGGCGGGCTTATCGTGAACGCCGACGCGCTGCAAATCTGGTCCTGCTGGCGGGTGCTGACCGCCCGTCCCGGCTCGGCCGAGGAAGCAGCCGCGCCCCATGCGCTGTATGGCCATGTCGCGCCGGGCGCGACCTATTCGGTGGGCGACTGGCTGCGAGAGGTGGCGGGGCTTCTGGACCGCCGCCTGATCGTGGTGGGCGGGACCGGCCTTTACCTGACGGCGCTGACGCAGGGGCTGGCCCCGGTTCCCCCCGTTCCCGCCGAGATCCGGGCAGACGGGGATGCCCGACTGGCCCAGGAAGACGGTCTGGCGCGCATGGTGGCCGATCTTGACGCCCGGACACGCGCCGGCATCGACATCCGCAACCCTGCCCGCGTCCAACGCGCGTGGGAGGTCTGGACCGCAACAGGCCGGGGTTTGGCCGACTGGCAGGACGATACGCCGCCACCCCTGATCGCACCTGCGGATGCCCAGAGGATCCTTGTGACGGCCGACCGCGACTGGCTGGCCCGGCGAATCGCGGACCGCTTCCACATGATGATGCAGCAGGGTGCCCTGGACGAGGTTCGGACCATGCTGCCCCACTGGGATCCTTCCCGGCAATGGGCGCGCGCCATCGGCGCACCCGAACTGGTGTCCCATCTGCGGGGGGAAATCGACCTGAACACGGCCACCGAACGCGCGATCATCGCCACCCGGCAATATGCCAAGGCGCAGCGCATCTGGTTCAGAGGGCGGATGAAGGATTGGTGGCATCTTCCGGCTGATGCAGGAAGCACACGCGGGGATTGATCCTTACCCGTCCCGATTGAATATGATCCTGACTTCGGCAATAATCCGCTTATGTGGTGATGTGTCAGGCGGTTTTTCATGTCGGCGTTCGGGCATTCGCGGTGGAACGGCTTTCCCTTCTCGGCCAGCCGGATCAGGACCGGGCGGCAGGACGCGGATGTGAACGCGGCATCCATCCCCGATGCCTCCGCCCCGCTTCCTACCGATCGCGCTGCGGCCCCCGTCTTGCCGGTGGCCAGCCCGGCCGCCATGCAACCATTCCCGCGCGGCGGGCGTCCCATCGGGCGCAGGCAGGGGATACGGCTTCTGCCCCTTGCGGCTTTCGTCTGGGGCAACCGCGCCATGCCGCCGCAACCGCGCACGCGCCCCGACCATGTCCTGATCTGGGTGACCGATGGCCGGGTGCAGCTTGATTTCCCGCGCGCCCACTTTGTCCTGCGTGCGGGCGATGTGCGCTACATTCCCGCGGGAACGGCCTTTGCCGCGATGCCTTCCGCCGGGTCGCACGGGCATGTCGCGCTGATATCGCCCAGCCTTGCAGCCGGGGCGGAACCGCCGTTGCCGGATCGGGGGCTGGCCGCGCAAGCCGGTTCCCATGCCGCGCAGCTGGAAGCGACGCTGCACGAACTTGCCGTCGAGGCTGCCAATCCCGATGCCGGAACGCTGTCGTGCCTGATCAACCTGCTGGCGCTGCGGCTGGGCCAGCTTCAGCCCGGCCGCGCCCCGGACGTCCCCGAAACGACGCCGCCCGATCTTCCGCTGATCGAGCGATTTGTGGCGCTGGCAAGGCAGCGGCTGGGATCGACGCGATCGGTCCCCGAATTGGCCGCTGAACTGCACAGCACCACGGCGGTCCTGGACCAGGCCTGCCAGTCCGCGCGGGGCAAGCGGGCGGTGGAGTTGATCCACGACCTGCAACTGGAAAGCGCGGCGGACCTGTTGCGCAATACCGACCTGCCCCTGTCGCGCATCGCCGCCGATCTTGGCTATTCCAGCCAGGCCCATTTCATCCGCGCCTTCGTGGCCGCCACGGGACGCAGCCCCGATGCCTTCCGGGCTCAGTCCCGCTGATCGGGCTGCCTGCCGCGAAAGCCGGTGGCGACGACGAATTTCTCGGATGAATCGCTGCGGCTGGCGGGCGGCTTGACGTTCGCGACCTTGTCGAAATTGCGCTTCAGCATCGCCTGCATCTCGGCTTCCGCCCCACCGGCCAATACCTTGGCGACGAAAGTTCCACCGGGTTCGAGGATGTCGAAGGCCAAGGCTGCCGCAGCCTCGACCAGGGCCACGATGCGCAGGTGGTCAGTGCCCTTGTGGCCCGATGACGACGCCGCCATGTCCGACATTACTACATCGGCGGGACCGCCCAGCCATTCCTTGACCTTTTCGTCCGCGCACTCGGACAGGAAATCAAGCTGGTGGATCTCGGCGCCCGCGATCGGATCGACCTCTTGCAGATCGACCCCCAGAACCTTGCCCACCGCCTTGCCGCCCTTTTCGCCAAGCGCATTCACGCGGTCCACGGCGACCTGGCACCAGCCGCCGGGCGCGCAGCCCAGGTCCACCACCCGCGCGCCGGGCACCAGGAAACGATACTTGTCGTCCAGTTCCAGGATCTTGTAGGCCGCGCGCCCGCGATAGCCCTCGCGCTTGGCGCGGGCGACATAGGGGTCGTTCAACTGCCGTTCCAGCCACAGCTTGCTGGACAGCTTGCGGCCCTTGGCGGTCTTCACCCGCACCCGCAGGTCGCGCTGACCGCGCCCGCTGGATTTGCCCGCGCGGCTGGTGGGCGTCTTCGTCATCTCATGCCACTCCGTTCAGTCCTTCCGCAGCCAGCACCCCATCGCGCACCATCTGGGAATAAAGCAACCCCTCTCGCAGGCCGCGATCGGCCACCGACAGCTTGCTGGTCGGCCAGATCCGCATCAGGGTCTGCAGGATCGCCGCGCCCGACATGATCAGCGCGTGCCGTTCGCGCCCGATGCGCGGATCGGCACGGCGCCCGTCGGGACCAAGCTGCAGATAGGAATGGATCACCCGGTCGATCTGGTCGCTGGTCATTTCCAGCCCGTCCACCTTGGTCCGGTCATAGCGGCGCAAGCCCAGGAAGCTGGCCGCGACCGTGGTTACCGTCCCCGAGGTGCCGATGATCTGGAACCCTTCGTCGGGCGACCCTTGGGCATAGGGGGTAAAGCCCGACAGCATTTCCTCGAAATACCAGGACATCAGGGCGAAGCGGCCCTGGTCGTCCTCGACATCCGCGAACTGGTCGCGCAGCGTCGCCACGCCCAACGGAACGCTGATCCAGTCCACGACCCGCGCACCGCCCGGCTGCGGATTGCCGAAACCGTCCGACAGCCGCATGATCGCGCGGGGCCGTTCCTTCGGTTCGACATCCTCAAGGTCGATCCAGACAAGCTCGGTAGATCCGCCGCCGATATCGACGACCATCAGCGTCTCGGTCTTGTGGCTGACCAGCGGCGCGCAGGAAATCACCGCCAGCCGGGCTTCTTCCTCGGCACCGATGGTTTCGATCTGCAGCCCGGTTTCGCGCCGGATGGTGCGCAGCAGGTCGCGGCTGTTGCGCGCGCGGCGACAGGCCTCGGTCGCGACCAGGCGCATGTTGCGCACGCGGTGCTGTTCCAGCTTGCGCCGGCAGACCTGCAAGGCATGGACCGTGCGCGCCATCGAACTGCGCGACAATCGCCCAGACGCTTCCAGCCCCTGGCCAAGCTGCACCGGCTTGGAGAAGCTGTCGATGACCTGGAACTGACTGCCCTTCGGTCGGGCAATCAGCATCCGGCACGAATTCGTGCCCAAGTCGAGGGCAGCATAAAGCGCCCCCTCCTCGGGTTGGCGGGCGGCGGACGGCTCTACCGCAGTTTTCGGGAACGCGTCCGCACCCGCAGGACGCTTGGGCGTCATGACAACACGCCCTCCGATATCAAGTTGAATAAAACGTAACGCGCGCCCCCTGCCCGATCAAGGGGCGGCGAAAGGGTGATTGCCCAGGGCGTGACAATCGGTTGATAAGTGACGCAAGTTTACGCGCGGAACATCATGCCGATAACCCTGCTGACCGGATCTGTCGCGCCCCTTGCCGGAAGCCCGGCAACAAGCGCCATCGCCAAGACCCCTGCCGCATCCCCCTTGTGGCTGGGGACCGACGGGTTGCAGGGCGACGCACAGGCCGACCGGCGGGTCCATGGCGGACCGGAAAAGGCCGTTCATCATTATCCCCTGGATCATTACACGGCCTGGCGCACCGACCTGGGCGCATTGCCCCTGCTGGATGCGCCTGGTGCCTTTGGGGAAAATATCTCGGACCTCGGCATGACCGAGGACAGGGTGGCCGTGGGCGACATCTTCCGGCTGGGCGGCGCGCTGATCCAGGTGTCCCAGGGGCGCCAGCCCTGCTGGAAGCTGAACCACCGCTTTGGCGTGCCGGACATGGCGCGGCGCGTGCAAGGGACGGGGCGGACGGGGTGGTATTATCGCGTGTTGCAGCCGGGCATGGTTGCACCGGGCGACGATCTGCAATTGATCGACCGGCTGGCCCCGGAATGGACGCTGCGCAGGCTGTGGCGGGCGATGTATGTGGACCGCCTGAACCGTGCCGAACTGGAAGGCATCGCCGCACTGGACGTGCTGGCCGAAGGCTGGCGGCGTCATGCCCGGCGCCGCCTGGACAGCGGCCGCGTCGAAGACTGGCGCCCCCGGTTGGAGGGCCGGACGTGACGCCGCCGCTGGTGATCTCTGTCCAGAGCCAGGTCGTCCACGGCCATGTCGGCAATTCCGCCGCCGTCTTTCCGATGCAGGCGGCGGGGCTGGCGGTCGCGGCCATTCCAACGGTGATCTTTTCCAACACGCCCGACTATCCGACGCTGCGCGGCGCGCCGCTGCCGCCCGATCTGTTCGCCGACCTGCTGCTGGGGGCCGAGGAACGCGGGCTGCCGCAGCGCGCGGACTGGCTGATGACGGGCTATATCGGCTCGGTCGAGGTGGGGCGGCTGGCCGCCGATTTCGTCGCCCGCTGCAAGGCCGCCAATCCGCGCCTGCGTTACCTGTGCGACCCGGTGATGGGCGATGACGGACCCGGCCTTTACGTCCCTGCGGAACTGGCGCGCATCATCGCCGACAGGCTGCTGCCCCTGGCCGATCTGGCGACGCCGAACACCTTTGAACTGGGCTTCCTGACCGGACAGCCCATCAGGGACATGGACGACCTGCAAGCCGCCGGGACCCGTCTGCGCATGGCGCCAGGCGCCTCGCTGATCGCCACGGGCTGCGTGCTGGAGGACAGTCCGGCCGATCATCTGGAAAGCGTGATCCTTGGACCCGCCGGGGCAACGCGGCACCCGACGCGCCGCCTGCCCGTGGCCCTTCCCGGCACGGGCGACCTGTTCGCAGGGCTGATCGTGGCGTCCCTGGCCAAGGGCCGCGACCTGACCTTTGCGGTCGAGACAGCGCAGGATCTGACATCGGCGGCGCTTGCCCACGCCAGCCGCATCGGCGCCCGAGAGGTCGTGCTGTCCGATCCGGACTTCCGCGCCTCCCTTCTGACCCTGTAAACCCAAGAGGACATGATGGACATTGGCAGCGACCTGCCCCAGGCAACGGTGGACCGCATCCGCGACAGCTTTGCCCGACAGGGGCTGATGTCCCTGCTGGGCGCTGAACTGGGCCAGATCAAGGCGGGCCTGGTGACGATCCGCCTGCCCTTCCGGCAGGAACTGACCCAGCAGCACGGCTATTTCCACGCGGGCGGGACGGCATCCATCGCGGATTCGGCAGGCGGTTATGCGGGCTTCACGCTGTTTCCCGAAAACACGTCTGTCCTGACGGTCGAATTCAAGCTGAACCTTGTGAACCCCGCCCAAGGCGACTGGCTGGAGGCGGAGGGCCGCGTCATCAAGCCGGGCCGCACCCTGACGATCTGCCAGCTTGATGTCTGGGGCGTTACTCCCGAACGCCGCACCCATGTGGCAACGGGACTTCAAACGCTGATCCGTGTTCAGGACAAGTCCGCCTGACCCCGGCGTGACAACCCCATGCCGTTAGCGTAAACAGCCGCAAACATGGATTTGCGGGAAGGATCGCGCATGGAACAGGCACGGATCGGGCTGATCGGCTTGGGAACGATGGGATCGGCGCTGGCGCTGAACATCGCGGAAAAAGGCTTTCCCATCGCGGTCTGGAACCGCACCATCCAGGTGACGCGGGATTTTGCGGCAGGCGCAGGCGAACTGGCACCGCGCATTGTCCCGACCGAGTCGCTGGCCGACTTGGTGGCCGCTATCGCACCGCCACGCGCGATCATCCTCATGGTGCCTGCAGGCCAGCCGGTCGATGACCAGCTTGCCGCCCTGGCACCCTTGCTGGATGTCGATGATCTGGTGATCGACGCGGGCAATGCCGATTTCCACGACACCAACCGCCGCAATGCCGCCCGCCTGCCCTTCCGCTTCCTCGGCATGGGGGTTTCAGGCGGAGAGGAAGGGGCGCGCCACGGTCCCGCCATCATGGGCGGGGGCGACGCCGCCGATTGGGACCGCGTGGCCGATGTGATGACCGCCATCGCCGCGCGGGCCGAGGATGGCACCCCCTGCGCCGCCCGGATGGGCGATGCGGGGGCGGGACATTTCGTCAAGATGGTCCACAACGGCATCGAATATGCCGACATGCAGATGATCGCCGAGGTTTATGGCCTGCTGCGCGACGGCATGGGCATGGATGCCGCCGCGGTCTCGGGCATCTTCGCCCGGTGGAACGGGGGCGTTCTGAAATCCTATCTGGTCGAGATTTCGGCGGCGGTGACCGCTGCCATCGACCCCCATACCGGCAAGCCGATGGTGGACGTGATCCTGGATCGCGCAGGCCAGAAAGGCACCGGCCGCTGGACCGCGATCGAGGCGCAGCACCTGTCCGCCCCCATCCCGGTGATCGAGGCCGCGGTGATGGCCCGCAATGTCTCGGCCCGTCTGGACGAACGGCTGGCCGGCCAGGCGCTGTTCGGCCCGGCCCCGCAGCCCTGTTCCCTGCCGCCCGAGGTTCTGGAACAGGCGCTGATCGCGGGCAAGATCCTTTGCTATGCCCAGGGCTTCGCGATGATCGCGGCGGCGTCGGAACGATTCGGCTGGACGCTGGATCTGCCCGAGATCGCGCGGGTCTGGCGTGCAGGCTGCATCATCCGGTCCGCCATGCTGAACGACATGGCATCGGCCCTGGCCGAGGATCCAGCCCGCAACCTGATCATGGCGCCCTTCTTCGCCGACCTGATCGAGACCGCCATGCCGGCCCTGCGGCAGGTCGTGTCCCAGGGTGCGGCGGCCGGGCACGCGCTGCCTGCCTTGGCGTCGGGGTTGATGTGGTTCGACCTGATGCGCACCGGGCGCAGCACGGCCAACATGATCCAGGCACAGCGCGACTTCTTTGGCGCGCACGGCTTCCAGCGCCTGGACGGCATCGACGATCCGCATGGCCCCTGGGGCCGGATCGCATAAGCAAAAAGGGGCAGCGATGCTGCCCCCCTTCGCGGAAAAGCCGGGCCGCTTACTGGCGCACTTCGCCGGTGGCGGGATCCACGCGGATCTCGACCTCGCGGTTTTCGGCGTTGTGATACTCGACCTCCCAATAGCCGTCGTCGTCCCAGGACACATCGGTGATGTGGCCCAGTTCGCCCGCGAGGTCGGTTTCAAGCTTGGTCACCAGCTGCGACAAGGGCATCGAGCCTTCGGGCGGGGTATCCTGCGCCATCAGCGCGGTGGGGGCGGCAATCAGCGTGGCCAGGGCAATCATGCGAATCGTCATGGGTAAACTCCTTGCGTTGCGGGACCCAACGACTTGTCCTGCCCGGGGTTCCGGGGTCTTGCGGCGGGCAAGGCGCGGTCCTATATTCGACCTGTCCGGGGCAACTCGGACTATGGACATAAACGCGCATGGAATAAGCGGATCGGACCCGGGGGCGGTACCCGGCGACTCCACCAGATCACCCTCGTTGGGGGGCCTTGGGGTCGAAACAGGATCGACGAACGTCTAAAGATGTTTGCTTTGTCTCGGTGAGCCACCACCGTTATCGGTGCAAAATGTACAGTTGCCAACGACAACCGTGCTCCGGTTGCTCTGGCTGCGTAAGCAGTTCGAGTGATCGAAACCTAAGCCCTTGCGCCTAGCAGCGTAAGGCGGGGCCCGCAGGAGCCTGGCAACAGAATCCTGCACCTCCAACCCATTATTTCCCCTGCTTCCCATCCGTCCCGTGAAGCTGCGCGTGTTTCTTGCCCATGCGCGGGACGCCCCCCTTTTCATCGTCCGTCATATGCCTATGCTGGCCCGAAATCGAAGGGGACGGGCATGGCGCGATCGGGAATCGACTATGGCGGAATGATGCATCGCGCGATGCAGGCTTTGATCGCGGATGTGCTGGAACGCGTCGCCGAACACGGTCTGCCGGGCGATCATCATTTCTTCATCACCTTCGACACGCGCGACGAAGGCGTCGAGATGGCCGACTGGCTGCGAGAGCGTTACCCCGAGGAAATGACCATTGTCATCCAGCACTGGTTCGACAACCTGACCGTGGACGACGAAGGCTTCACCGTCACCCTGAACTTCGGCAACTCTCCCGAACCGCTGCGCATCCCCTTTGACGCGCTGCGCACCTTTGTCGATCCGTCCGTCGAATTCGGCCTGCGCTTCGAAACGCAGGAATCCGACGATGATGAGGAGGATGACGAAGACGGTGAAGACGGCGACGACAATCCCGACGGTGCCCCGAATGGCGGCGGCGAGGTCGTGCAACTGGACCGCTGGCGGAAATAGCAGAAGGGGCGCCTGAAGCGCCCCTGTTTTCACACCATCATTTCCTTTGTCGCGGTCAGTCGCAATTCAGGATGATCGCGGCTCACGCGGTCGATGTCCCATTGCAGACGGGTCAGATAGACCATGTCGCCGTCATGGTCCTGGGCGATATGGCCCTTGTTGACCTGGACAAAGGCATCGACCTTGTCCTTGGGCCCAGCGACCCAGCGGGCACTGGTGAACTGGGACGCCTCGAAGCGGACGGGGATGCCGTATTCGATCTCGATCCGACTGGCCAGGACCTCGAACTGCAGGGCGCCCACGACGCCGACGATGAAGCCGGACCCGATCATGGGCTTGAAGACCTTGGCCGCGCCTTCTTCGGCGAATTGCATCAGCGCCTTTTCCAGGTGCTTGGCCTTCATCGGATCGGTGGCGCGCACCGATTGCAGCAGTTCCGGCGCGAAGGACGGAATGCCGGTGAAGCGCAGCGCCTCGCCTTCGGTCAGGGCGTCGCCGATGCGAAGCTGGCCGTGGTTCGGGATGCCGATGATGTCGCCGGCCCAAGCCTCCTCCGCCAGTTCGCGGTCAGCGGCCAGGAACAGCACGGGGTTCGTCACCGCCATCGGCTTTTTCGACCGCACATGGGTCAGCTTCATCCCGCGTTCGAAATGCCCGCTGGCAAGGCGCACGAAGGCCACCCGGTCGCGGTGCTTGGGATCCATGTTGGCCTGCACCTTGAAGACAAAGCCGGTCACCGGCTTCTCCTCGGGCGCGATCTCGCGGTCGGCGCTGTTCTGGGGCTGCGGCTGGGGGCCGAATTCGCCGATGCCGACCATCAGTTCCTTGACGCCGAAGCTGTTGATCGCACTGCCGAACCAGATCGGCGTCATGTGCCCTTCCAGGAAGGCCTTGCGGTCGAAGGCGGGCAGCAGCTCGCGCGCCATCTCGACCTCCTCGCGCAGCTTTTCAAGCTGGTCCGCGGGGATATGCTCGGCCAGCTTTGGATCGTCCAACCCGCTGATCTTGATCGAGTCGGCCACCCGGTTGCGGTCGGCCCGGTCCATCAGTTCCAGCCGGTCATGCAGCAGGTCATAGCAGCCCAGGAAATCGCGCCCCGACCCGATGGGCCAGCTTGCAGGCGCCACGTCGATGGCCAGGTTTTCCTGGATCTCGTCGATGATCTCGAAGGTGTCGCGGCTTTCGCGGTCCATCTTGTTGCAGAAGGTCAGGATCGGCAGGTCGCGCATCCGGCAGACCTCGAACAGCTTGCGGGTCTGCGATTCGACGCCCTTGGCCCCGTCGATCACCATGATCGCCGCATCCACGGCGGTCAGCGTGCGATAGGTGTCTTCCGAAAAGTCGCTGTGGCCCGGCGTATCGACCAGGTTGAAGCGATAGCGGTCGAAGTCGAAGGACATCGCGGACGCGCTGACCGAAATGCCCCGATCCTGCTCCATCTTCATGAAGTCCGACCGCGTGCGCCGCGCCTCACCCTTGGCGCGCACCTGCCCCGCCATCTGGATCGCCCCGCCGAACAGCAGGAACTTTTCGGTCAGCGTGGTCTTGCCGGCATCCGGGTGCGCGATGATCGCGAAGGTGCGGCGACGGGCGATTTCGGGGGGAAGATCGGGGCGGTTTGTCATGGGCGGCCTGTAGCCTGCGAAACGGAAATGCGCAATCGCCAAGGGCTTTGCGGCATGGTCGGAGGCATTCTGGAAGATGGTGCTGTGAGAGAGGATTGAACTCTCGACCTCACCCTTACCAAGGGTGTGCTCTACCACTGAGCTACCACAGCATCTTGAGGGGGCGTTTAGACAAAGCGGCGGCCCCGCGCAAGGGGGGTCGGCGGAAAAATCCGACCTGGCGTTCCTGTCACCTTTGCTGGACTGCGGGTGCAACCAAGGCTAACAGGATGCGGATGAGCGACCGGCCCGACGACAGCAAGAAGCAGAACAGCCGCGACGAACGGCTGCGCGCTGCCCTGCGCGCCAACCTGCAACGCCGCAAGGCACAGGCGCGCGCGCGGGCGGTCGATGAGGCGGACGGGCCGCAGGACAGCGATACAGGCAAGGACGACAGCTAGATGGACCAGATCATCGTTCGCGGGAACGGCCCGCTTCAGGGCGAAATCCCGATTGCGGGGGCCAAGAACGCCTGCCTGACGCTGATGCCCGCGACGCTGCTGACGGACCAGCCGCTGACGCTGACCAATGCGCCGCGCCTGTCGGACATCCGCACCATGACCGCCCTGCTGCAAAGCCTGGGGGCCGAGGCCGCTAGCCTGCAGGACGGCCAGGTTCTTGCCATGTCCAGCCATGCGCTGACCAGCCACCGCGCCGATTACGACATCGTGCGCAAGATGCGCGCATCCATCCTGGTGCTGGGTCCGATGCTGGCCCGCGATGGCCGGGCCGAAGTGTCGCTGCCCGGCGGCTGCGCCATCGGGGCGCGGCCCGTGGACCTGCATCTGAAGGCGTTGGAGGCGATGGGGGCGGAACTGGATCTGCGCGACGGTTATGTCCATGCCAAGGCGCCGACTGGCGGGCTTCGCGGGGCGGTGGTCGATTTCCCGCTGGTATCCGTGGGCGCGACCGAGAACGCGCTGATGGCCGCGACGCTTGCCAAGGGCACGACGGTCCTGAAGAACGCCGCACGAGAACCCGAGATCGTGGACCTGGCCCGGTGCCTGCGCGCCATGGGGGCGCAGATCGAGGGCGAAGGCACCAGCACCATCACCATCCAGGGCGTCGATGCCCTGCACGGCGCGACCCATCCCGTCGTGACCGACCGGATCGAGCTTGGCACCTATATGCTGGCCCCCGCCATCTGCGGCGGAGAGGTCGAATGCTTGGGCGGCCGGATCGAGCTGCTGTCGGCCTTTTGCGAAAAGCTGGACGAGGCCGGGATCGACGTCACCGAAACCGCGCGCGGGATCAAGGTCAGCCGCCGGAACAGCATCCGCGCCGTCAATGTCACGACCGAACCCTTCCCCGGCTTCCCGACGGATCTTCAGGCGCAGTTCATGGCGCTGATGTGCGTGGCCGAAGGCACCAGCGTGCTGGAGGAGACGATCTTCGAGAACCGCTTCATGCACGCCCCCGAACTGACCCGCATGGGCGCAAGGATCGAGGTTCACGGCGGCCATGCAACCGTGACCGGGGTTGACGGGTTGCGGGGTGCGCCGGTGATGGCCACGGACCTGCGCGCCTCGGTCAGCCTGATCCTTGCGGGGCTTGCCGCCGAAGGCCAGACCACGGTCAGCCGGGTTTATCACCTTGACCGGGGCTATGAACATGTCGTGCGCAAGCTGCGCGGCGTGGGAGCCCATATCGAACGCGTGAAAGAGGAATAAGCCATGCCACAGGACGCCCGCTTTGCCGATGCCGATCCCGCGCCCCTGGCGCTGATGGCCGAGGACGAGCAGGATCTGCGCATCCTCTCGGCCTTGCTGCAGGACGCGATCCTGCCCGCATCCGAGATGTCCTATGACCACCGCGGGCGGTCCTTGGCCCTTTTGCTGAACCGGTTCCGCTGGGAAGACGCCGAACAGGCCGCATCCGAGGGGCGCGATTATGAACGCGTCCGGTCGGTCCTGCTGATCCGCGACGTGCAGCGGGTCCTGTCGGACGGGATCAGCCGGGATGCCGACACCGTCCTGGAACTGCTGGCGATGGTCTGGCAACCGGGCGAGGACGGCACGGGGCGGCTGTTGCTGGAATTCGCGGGCGACGGCACCCTGGTGGCCGAGGTCGAATGCATCAACATCGACCTTCGCGACGTCACCCGGCCCTATCGCGCAGTGTCCGGCAAGGCCCCCGTCCACCCCGACTGAAGCGCGGCTTGAGGCGCCGCCGGCTTGCGGCTAACAAGGCGTGACGCCAGGGGAAAGACCATGCCGGTAACGCTTCACACATCGCAGCCCGACTTTGAATCCCGCTTCGCCGACATGCTGTCGGCCAAGCGCGAGGATTCGACCGATGTGAATGACGCGGTGGCCGCGATCATCGCCGATGTGCGCAAGCGGGGCGACGCCGCGCTGTGCGACCTGACCCGGCGCTTCGACAGGCTGGATCTTCCCGCCGAGCGCCTGCGCTTCTCGCCCGAGGAGATCGCGGCCCAGGTGGCCCATGTCCCGGCCCAGGACCGCGCGGCCCTGACGCTGGCCGCCGACCGCATCCGCGCCTATCACGAACGCCAGATGCCCCAGGACGCCAGTTGGACCGACCCCCAGGGCGCGACCCTGGGCTGGCGGTGGACGCCGGTTTCGGCGGCGGGGCTGTATGTGCCGGGGGGCCAGGCCGCCTATCCTTCATCCGTCCTGATGAACGCCATCCCGGCGCGGGTCGCTGGGGTGGAACGGCTGGTGATCTGCGTGCCGACACCGGGTGGTCACATCAATCCGTTGGTGCTGCTGGCCGCGCAACTGTCGGGCGTGACGGAGATCTATCGCATCGGCGGCGCGCAGGCCGTGGCGGCGATGGCCTATGGCACCGACACCATCGCGCCGGTGGACAAGATCACCGGGCCGGGCAACGCCTATGTCGCCGCCGCCAAGCGGCAGGTCTTTGGCCGCGTCGGCATCGACATGATCGCTGGCCCGTCCGAGGTCCTGGTCATCGCCCAGGGTAACCAGCATCCCGACTGGCTGGCGCTGGACCTTCTGGCGCAGGCCGAACATGACGCGGATGCCCAGTCGATCCTGATCACCACCGACGCGGCCCTGGGCCATGCGGTCGCAGGCGCGGTGGACCGCATCCTGCCCACCCTGCCCCGCGCCGCCATCGCCGGGGCAAGCTGGCGCGACTATGGCACCATCATCGTGGTGCGCAACCTGGACGAGGCGGCAAGCCTGTCGAACCGCATCGCGCCCGAACATCTGGAACTGTGCGTGGACGACCCCGAGGCCCTGGCCGCGAAATGCGTCCATGCGGGCGCGATCTTCCTGGGACCGCACACGCCCGAAGCCGTGGGCGACTACGTCAGCGGACCCAACCACGTCCTGCCCACGGCGCGGTCGGCGCGGTTCTCCTCGGGGCTGTCGGTGCTGGATTTCCTGAAGCGCACGACCATGGCCCGCCTGACGCCGGGCGCGCTGAACGCCGTGGGCCACGCCGCCATGCGGCTGGCCGCCGCCGAGGGCCTGCAGGCGCATGGCGAATCCATCCGCGTCCGGCTGGAGCAGCTGAACGAAAGGGCGCCGGAATGACCCGGATCATCCATATCCAGATCGACGATTCGCAGGCGCCGCCCGCCACCCCTGAAATGGAGCAGGAGCGCCGCGTCGCGATCTTCGACCTGATCGAGGACAACAGCTTCACCGTGCCGGGGCGCGACGGCCAGCCCGCCTCGCAGGGCCCGTTCAAGCTGGACCTGTGCATCCGCGAACGCCGGCTGGTTTTCGACCTGGCGGGCGAAGGCGGCGAAAAGGTGGCCGAATTCCACCTGTCGCTGGGGCCGTTCAGGCAGGTGACCAAGGATTACTTCCAGATCTGCCAAAGCTATTTCGATGCGGTGAAACGCCTGCCCCCCGCCCAGATCGAGGCGATAGACATGGCCCGGCGTGGCATCCACAACGAAGGCGCGCGGACCTTGCAGGAACGTCTGGAAGGCAAGGCCGAACTGGACATCGACACCGCCCGGCGCCTGTTCACCCTGATCTGCGCCCTGGTGCCCCAAGGCTGACGATGACGCAGAACACGATCCCCGCCTCGGTCCTGTTCTGTTGTGATCACAACTCCATCCGGTCGCCCATTGCCGAAGGCATGATGAAGAAGTTCTATGGCCGGACGGCCTATGTGCAATCGGCGGGCGTCAAGAACGACATGGAGGTGGACGGCTTCGCCATCGCCGTGTGCGACGAAATCGGCATCAGGATCGAAAACCACCGCAGCCGCAGCTTCGAGGAAATGAAGAACTGGGGGGACGATCTGGGCGGCTTCGACCTGATCGTCGCGCTGTCCCCGGCCAGCCAGCGGCAGGCCCTGGAACTGACCCGCGTGTTCCATCTGGACGTCGAATACTGGCCCATCATGGATCCCACCGGCCTGGCAGAAGGGCGCGAAGCCAGGCTGGCCGTCTATCGCCAGACGCGCGACCAGATCAAGGCCCGGATGATCGAACGCTTCGGCCCACCCATCCCGCCGGAAACCCAGGATGCCGACCCCTTGTGACCCGATCGAAAAAACCGCGCCAGCCCATCAAGGGCGGCGCGGCAGTTTGGCAATCCTGATGGGGTAAGATCAGCGACGCCAGTTCGCAGGCACGTCCCAGATCGGACGCGCGATTTCGGTTGCGACATCGTCGCGGGTCAATCCGACGTCTCGCAATTGTTCGTCGCTGAGATAGGCAAGATCCAGGCGCGAGCGACGCAGGCTCAGCATGGTGGTGATGCGCTTGCCCCAGGACGGGCGCGGAGAATGGCCGTGCCCGGCAACAAAGGGAAGCGAAGCGGCTGTCTTGGTGAACATCGTTCGTCTCCGGTGATGAAAAGCATCACCTGACGTGATGCCTTAGGGTTTTTCAATTTCCATGATTGATAGATAGCGCAGCTTCTTGTATCTTTGAAACGAATGTTTTTGATCCTTTTCATCAAGGAACATGAATGATGCGGAACCTCGACATCTCTACTCTCCGCTCGCTTCAGGCGGTGGCTGAATATGGTGCCGTCACCCGCGCGGCCGAGGCGCTGAACATGACGCAGAGCGCGCTGTCGATGCAGATCAAGCGGCTGGACGACCTGTTCGGCGAATCGATGCTGCAAAAGCAGGGGCGCGGCGTGGTGCTGACGGATTTTGCGACGGAACTGTTGATCGAGGCGCGCAAGCTGGTGGCCTTGAACGATTCAATCGTGTCCCGCTTTACCGGCGAACGGCCCGATTCCAGGTTGCGCGTCGGGCTGACCAGCGACTGGCTGTTCACCAAGGTGGCGCAGGCTGTGCGCGCCTTTCGCCAGGCCAATCCGCGGATCGAGTTGATCATCAACGATGGCCGCAGCAAGGACCTGCGCCAGCAGATGAAGCGTGGCGAACACGATGTCATCCTGACCACGGAATTCGAGACGCCGCCGGGTGCGATCCACCTGGCCAAGGTGGATCTGGCCTGGTTCGGTGCGATCGGCGGCAATGCCTGGACCCAGCGGCCGCTGCCTTTGGCGAATTCGCCGCATTGCGCCTATTATCCGGTGGGGCTGACGGCCCTGGACCGGGCGGGCATCGAATGGGTGCAGGCCGTGGCCGATGGCGGCAGCGATACATGGCGGGTCAGCGCGGCGGCCGACCTGGGCATCACCATCCTGCCGCGCGGCATCGCGCAGGCCGGGCTGGAGCCGGTGGAACATGGCGGGGCGCTGCCGCCCCTGCCGCCCACATGGCTGAACGTCTATGTCGCCGACGGTCCGGCACGGCGCGAAGCGGCCGAGTTTGCGGGATATCTCCGACGGGCCGTCTGCGAAGTGGCCGCCATGGCGGCGTGACGGCTGACCCGCACCTTGGCGGATCAGCCGGCTTTCTTCAGGCCTTGGCCTTCTGACGACGGCGAATCACGCCCATGGCGCCGATCCCCGCACCCAGCAGCAGCGCACTGGCCGGCAGCGGGACAGCGGAAGGATCGACCGGCGGCGTGATGATCACGTCGCCGATCTTGGCGCCGGCAAAGGCCATGGCACTATCGAACGCGGCATCGTTCCAGTTGGTCACCCCGAACTGCAACGTATAGGTGCCTGCCTCGGTGATGGCATAGGTCGATTTGACCCATCCCGTCGCGCCGCATCCCTGGCCTATGGCCAGATAGCAGGTGCCGCTGCTACCACCCAGCACGTCCCAGGTCGTCGCACCGTCCTGGATATCGACGGACACGGGATCCAGCGTGGCCGCAGGTGCAGGCATTCCAAAGCCCGGAACGCTGGACCCCGACGGCGTGGTGCGTGCCGTGAACAGCAGGGCGACCTCATCGCTGGTCGTGGCATCCAGAAGCCTGGACCAGCCGTAATCCGCAAAGCCGGCACCGTCGCTGGTCACATAGTTGAAATAGAATTCCAGCACGTCGCCCGCGACGAATTGCGCCCGATCTCATCTGGCGGGACACTTGATCCCGCTGCCGAAGTGGGACACACAGACTGGCGTTCTCAAGAGGATGACCATGACCCGGATCGACGACACCTTTCAGCGCCTTCAGGCCCAGGGGCGCAAGGCCTTCGTGACCTATATCATGGCCTCGGATCCCGACGACGCCACGACGCTGGACATCATGCGCGGCCTGCCGGACGCCGGGGTGGACATCATCGAACTGGGGATGCCCTTCACCGACCCGATGGCCGACGGCCCGACCATCCAGTCGGCCGGGCAGCGCGCGCTTGCCGCCGGGGGCAGCGTCACGCGGACGCTGGCGATCCTGCGAGAGTTCCGCAAGACCGACAATACCACGCCCGTCGTGCTGATGGGCTATTACAACCCGATCTATGCCCGCACGGGCGGGGTCGAGCGTTTCCTGGCCGACGCCAAGGAGGCGGGCGTGGACGGGCTGATCGTCGTGGACCTTCCGCCCGAGGAAGACGACGAATTGTGCATTCCGGCCCAACGCGCGGGCCTGAACTTCATCCGCCTTGCCACGCCCACGACCGACGACCGGCGCTTGCCCGCGGTGGTCAAGAACACCTCGGGCTTCGTCTATTATGTCAGCGTGACCGGCATCACCGGCGGCCCCGCCGCCAATGCCGCCGAAGTCGCCCCCGAGGTTGCGCGCATCCGCAAGGCGGCGAACCTGCCGGTCGTCGTGGGCTTCGGCATCTCAACCCCCGAGGCGGCCGAGACGATCGCAAGCGTCGCCGACGGCTGCGTGGTGGGCAGCGCCATCGTCAAGAAGATCAGCGAGGGCCGCCCGGTCCCCGAGGTGCTGGACTTCGTGCGCGACCTCGCCGCCGGGGCGCATCGCGGCTGATGGTCCTGCTGCGCGGTGCCCGGCAGGAAGACGTTCCCGCCATCGCGGCGATCTGGAACCCGATCATCCGGGACACGGTGATCACCTTCTGGCCGACCGAGCGCAGCGAGGCCGAGATCGCCGCCCTGGTCCGCGACCGCCAGTCCGACGGCCGCCCCTTCATGGTGGCCGAGGCCGACGGCGGTATCCTGGGCTTCGCGACCTACAGCCAGTTCCGCAATGGCGGCGGCTATGCCCGCAGCATGGAACACACGATCTATCTTGCGCCCCAAGCCCGCAACAGCGGGACGGGCAGGCTGTTGCTGGCCGCCTTGGAAGATCACGCCCGCACCTGCGGACACCGGCTGATGATCGGCGGGATCACGGCTTCCAACGAAGGCTCGCTGCGCTTCCACGCGCGGGCAGGGTATCAAGAATGGGGCCGCATCCCCTGCGCCGGATGGAAATTTGGTGCCTTCCACGACCTGATCCTGATGGGCAAGGATCTGGACAAAAGCGAACAAACCGCGACACCCTGACACTACCCATGCGCGTTGTTAGGGGATAACCTGAAGGCATGGACATGCGCGCGACCGATACCCCCTGCCCCAGCCTGCCGAAGCCACGCAGCTTCTGGCAGCGCATCGGCGACCGTTTGGCGGCCTTTTTGGGCAGCGCCAAGCCGGCGATTCCGCCTGAACGATCCGTGGCCTTTACCATCGCCGTTATCGCCCTTGGCGCGAAACTTGCCAAATCCGACGGCGACGTTGCCCGGTCCGAGGTCGCGGCCTTCCGCCGCGTCTTCATCATCCCGAGGGCCGAGGAAAAGAACGCCGCACGCGTCTTCGACCTGGCGCGGCAGGACGTGGCGGGCTTCGACGCCTGGGCGCGCCGCATCGCCGCGATGTTCCCGGCAGGCGATCCGGTCCTGGCCGACGTGATCGAAGGCCTGTGCATCATCGCCGTAGCCGACGGCGGGATGCACGAGAACGAGATCCTGTTCATCGACGAGGTGGGCCGCATCTTCGGCCTGCCCGCCGAACGCGTGGCCGCGATCCGCCTGCGCCATGACCGCCAGACCGACTGCCCGCCCTGCGACGTGCTGGGCATCCCGCTGGACACCCCCATGCCCGAGGCACGCAAGCGCTTCCGCGCCCTGATCCTGGAATCCCATCCCGACCGCGCCATCGCCCGCGGCCTGCCGCCAGAGGCCGTGCGCCTGGCCGAGGCCCGCACCCGCCGCCTGAACGAGGCGTGGGAGAAGTTCCGGCAGATGCGTCGCGGATCGGTCCCTCAGCCTGCCGAGTGATCCGCGGCCCTTGCCGCGCCGGGTGCCAGCGACTAGGTTCGCCCTGACCCTGCGACGGACCCCGTGATGCCCCAAGACGCTGCACCTGTCTATCAGGTCCTGGCCCGAAAGTACCGGCCCGAGACCTTCGCCGACCTTGTCGGCCAGGACGCGATGGTGCGCACCCTGAAGAACGCCTTTGCCGCCGACCGGATCGCGCAGGCCTTCATCATGACGGGCATCCGGGGCACCGGAAAGACTACCACCGCGCGCATCATCGCCAAGGGCATGAACTGCATCGGCCCCGACGGCCAGGGCGGTCCCACGACCGAACCTTGCGGCGCCTGCGAACATTGCGTCGCGATCAGCGAAGGCCGCCATGTCGATGTTCTGGAGATGGACGCGGCATCGCGCACCGGCGTGAACGACATCCGCGAGATCATCGAAAGCGTGCATTACCGGGCGGCTTCGGCGCGCTACAAGATCTATATCATCGACGAAGTCCACATGCTGTCCACCAGTGCCTTCAACGCGTTGCTGAAGACGCTTGAGGAGCCCCCCCCCCATGTGAAGTTCATCTTCGCCACCACCGAGATCCGCAAGGTGCCGGTCACGGTCCTGTCGCGCTGCCAGCGCTTCGACCTGCGCCGGATCGAGCCCGAGGTGATGATCGCCCTTTTGCGCCGCATCGCCACGGCCGAGGGCGCGCAGATCACCGATGACGCGCTTGCGCTGATCACCCGCGCGGCGGAAGGCAGCGCCCGCGATGCGACCAGCCTGCTGGACCAGGCGATCAGCCATGGCGCGGGGGAAACCACCGCCGAACAGGTCCGCGCGATGCTGGGCCTTGCCGACCGTGGCCGCGTCATCGACCTGTTCGAGATGATCCTGCGCGGCGACGCGGCGGCGGCGCTGACCGAGTTGCAGTCGCAATATGCCGACGGCGCGGACCCGGTGGCCGTGCTGCGCGACCTGGCCGAGATCACGCACTGGATTTCGGTGGTGAAGATCACGCCGGATGCGGGCGAGGATCCGACCATCGCGCCCGACGAACGCGTGCGCGGGCGGGAATTGGCCGAGAAGCTGGCGATGCGGGTGCTGACCCGGCTTTGGCAGATGCTGCTCAAGGCGCTGGAGGAAGTGTCGGCGGCGCCGAACGCGATGATGGCTGCGGAAATGGCGATCATCCGCCTGACCCACGTGGCCGACCTGCCCGACCCCGAGGCGCTGATCCGCCGGGTCCAGCAGGCGCAGGCGGCGGGCGATTTCGCGCGCCAGGGCGTCCCAGCCGCGCCTTCGCAGGCCCCACGGGCCGCGCGTCCCGCGCCGGTGATCGCGCAGCGGTCGAGGGCTGCGACGGCGCTTGCCGTCAGCCCCGACGCCTTCGCGGCCTGGCCCGACTTCGCCTCGGTCCTGGAGCTGATCCGGCGGATGGGCGACATGCTTCTGCTGGTGCAGGTGGAACGGCATGTGGGATTGGTCCGCTACAGCCCCGGTCGGATCGAGTTCGAGCCGAAGGGCAACGCGCCCCGCGATCTGGCGCAGAAACTGGCCGAGCGCCTGCGCGGCTGGACGGGCGGACAACGCTGGGCCGTCACCGTCACGAACGAAGGTGGCGCGCCGACCATTGCCGAACAGCAGGCGGCGGAACAGCGCGAACGCGAGGAACGGGCCATGCAGCTGCCGATTGTGCAGCAGGTGCTGGCGACATTTCCAGGCGCGAAACTGCGCGACGTGCGGCGCGTTGCCCCCGAGGTCGAGGCCGTCGAGGCGGAAGGCGCGGCCAACCCGCACGAACTGACCCAGGGCCCCGTGGCCGAGGTCGAGGAATGGGATCCCTTCGAGGACGAGGAATAGAGACATGATCAAGGGTTTGGGCGGCTTTGGCGACATGGCCAAGATGATGAAGGCCGCAAAGGAGATGCAGGACCGGATGGCTCAGGTGCAGGCCAGCCTGGACACCATCACCGTGACCGGCGAGTCCGGCGCGGGCCTGGTCAAGGCCACCGCCACCGCCAAGGGCGAGTTGACCGCGCTTGACATCGACCCGTCGATCTTCGTGCCGTCCGAAAAGGAAGTGGTCGAGGATCTGATCCTGGCCGCGATCAAGGACGCGCAACGCAAGGCGCAGGACAGGATGCAGTCCGAAATGGCCCGCGTGACCCAGGAACTGGGCCTGCCCGCCGACATGAAGCTGCCCTTCTGAGCATGGCCGACGGCAGCGACGACATCCAGGCGCTTGTCGGCTTGATGGCCCGGCTGCCGGGGCTTGGCCCCCGGTCGGCCCGGCGCATCGTGCTGCACCTGATCCGCAAGCGCAGCGGGCAGATGTCCCAGCTTGCCGGGCTGCTGGACCGCGTGGCCGTCAATTCGCGCGAATGCGTGACCTGCGGCAACATCACCGACCGCGACGAATGCGCGATCTGCACCGATCCCGCCCGCGCCACGGGCGAATTGTGCGTGGTCCAGGATGTGGCCGACCTTTGGGCCATGGAACGGGGCCGCGCCTTCGGCGGCCGCTATCATGTGCTGGGCGGCACCCTCTCCGCCCTGGACGAGATCGGGCCGGACGACCTGGGCATCCCGTCCCTGATCGACCGGGTCGAGCGAGAGAAGATCCGCGAGGTCATCCTGGCGCTGAACGCCACCGTGGACGGCCAGACGACGGCGCATTACATCGCCGACGCACTGGCCGAAACCGGCGCCGCCGTGACGGGACTGGCGCAGGGCGTGCCGATCGGCGGGGAGTTGGATTACCTCGACGACGGCACGATCAGCGCGGCGCTGCGCGCGCGGCGGCGGCTTTAAGCCGCCACCAGTTCCCCTGCCAAGGCCTTCTCGATCAGCGCGCGTGTCTCCTCGATGCCGTACAGCGCGATGAAGCCGCCAAAGCGCGGCCCTTGGTCCGCCCCCAACAACACCTGATAAAGCGCGGCGAACCAGTCGCGCAGCGGCTCGAAGCCGTGATCCTTGCCGATGGCGAAGACCATCGACTGCAAGGCCTCGGCATCCGCCGGCTGGTCCCAGGCGGCCAGGTGGGCTGCCAGATCCTCCATCGCGCGGCGTTCGACCTCGGTCGGTTCGCGGAACTGGCGGGTGGGGGCCACGAAGTCGGTGAAGTAGCGCACGGCAAAGCCCGCCGCCTGGTCCAGCCCCGGATGCGTCTCGGGCGAGGCTTCGGGCGCATAGCGGCGGATGAAGCCCCAGAGGCCGTCCTTGTCCTTGGCCCCCGCGACCGATGCCAGGTTCAGCAGCATCTGGAACGGCACCACCATGTCGGATGCGGGAACCTCGCCGCCGTGGATGTGCCAGACCGGGTTCGCAAGCTGCTGGTCCGGCGTCTGGTCGGGATAGGCGCGCAGTTGCTGGTGATATTCATCGACGGCCTTGGGGATCACGTCGAAATACATCCGTTTGGCCGTCTTGGGCTTCTGATACATGAAATAGGACAGGCTTTCGGTCGCCGCATAGGTCAGCCATTCGTCGATGGACAGCCCGTTGCCCTTGGACTTCGATATCTTCTGGCCGTGCTGGTCCAGGAACAGTTCATAGGTGAAATGTTCCGGCGCCCGCCCACCGAGAATGCGGCAGATGCCGTCATAGATCGGCGTGTTGGTGGAATGGTCCTTGCCATACATCTCGAAGTCAACGTCAAGCGCGGCCCAGCGGGCGCCGAAGTCGGGCTTCCATTGCAGCTTCACCTGCCCGCCCGTCACCGGCAGGGTCAGTTCCTGCCCATCCTCGTCGTCGAAGGTGATGGTGCCGTTCTTCGCGTCCACATGCTTGATCGGCACATACAGGACCTTGCCGGTCTTGGGGCTGATCGGCAGGAAGCAGCTATAGGTCTGCTGGCGTTCCTCGCGCAGGGATGCCAGCATCACCTCCATGATCGCGTCGTAACGCTCGGCCGCCAGCAGCAGCGTGTCGTCGAACCGGCCGGACTTGTAGAATTCCGTCGCGCTGATGAATTCGTATTCGAAGCCGAAGGTGTCCAGGAAGCGGCGCAGCATGGCGTTGTTGTGGCTGCCGAAGCTGTCGTATTCGCCGAAGGGGTCGGGCACCGTGGTCAGCGGTTCCTGCAGATGCTGGCGCAGCATGTCCTGGTTCGGGACATTCTCGGGCACCTTGCGCATCCCGTCCATGTCGTCCGAAAAGCAGAACAGCCGGGTCGGGATGTCGCTGATGATCTGGAACGCGCGGCGGATCATCGTCGTGCGCGCGACCTCTCCGAAGGTGCCGATATGGGGCAGGCCGGATGGGCCATAGCCCGTCTCGAACAGGACATAGCCCTTTTCGGGATCCTTCTTTTCATAGCGTTTCAGCACCCGGCGCGCCTCCTCGAACGGCCAGGCCTTCGATTGCATTGCGGCGTCGCGCAGCGTGGTCATCGCATACTTCTCCTGTTCCAAGGCTTGACGCCTTATTGAAAGCAGGGTGAATGGTCAATAATTTGCACCAGATGCCGACTGACACAGGACCAGACATGACCATCGACCTGCCTTCGTTCTCGCCCTGCGATGCCTTGGTGGCGGTGATGGTTGCCGTGTCGGCGTCCGACCAGACCTATCGCACCTCGGAACTGGTGGCGATCCAGCGCAGCGTCGATCATTACCCGGTTTTCGCATCCTATGACGACGACCGCATCCGTGCGATCAGCCAGACGGTCATAACCCTGTTCGAGCATGAGGACGGCATCGACGCCCTGTTCGGCCTGATCCGCGACGCCTTGCCGGAAAAACTGTATGAGACTGCCTATGCCTTGGCCTGCGACGTGGGCGCGGCGGATGGACGCCTGTACGAAGGCGAGGTCGCGATGCTGGCCGAGATCCGGCACCAGTTGAACATCCCGCGCCTGCACGCCGCCGCGATCGAGCTTTCGGCCCAGGTCCGCCACCGCGTCCTGTAGTCAGGACCACAGGTTCAGGATGTCGCGCTGAAGCTGCTTGGCATCGCGCGTCCAGGTCAGAACGCCCGCCGGCAGGTCCTGCCCTGCCGTCGCAGCCTGCCGCTGCGCATCCGCCGTCAGGATCGCGAAGGCCGATTGCGTCCCGTCCGGGCGGCGAAGATAGCCTGCAAGGTTCGACACGAAGTTCAGCGTGCCGGTCTTGGCGCGGATCTGCGCCGCCCTTGCGGGGTCGCGGCCCAGATCCTCGTCCAACGGGTTCAGCTTCAAGAGATCGGGCAGACCCGCCGCGACTCCGGGGCCTGCCAGCAGGCGGGCCATGCCCTGCGCCGTGACGCGGCTGTCGGACGACAGGCCCGAATGATCCGCCAGGATGAAATCCGCGCCATGGCCTTGGGCGGCAAGCCATGCCTGCATCGCCTGGGCCGAGCTTTCCAGATCCCGCGCCCCGCTGGCATGAAGGCCCACCGCCTCGGCCGTCAGGTTGGTCGAGAAATACAGCATCCCGCGCAGGATTTCGCGCAGGGGCGGACTGGAATGGCTTGCGACGACTTCGCCCTGCGGCAGGGTCTGGATCACCTCGGGGGTGGGCAGGACAAGCCCCTTGGCCCGGCACAGCGTCTGGAAGACATCGCCCGCGTAAAGTTCGGGCTTGCGGACGGGAAGCCAGCGGCTGCCGGGGCTCCTGACGGCCGCGCGCGCGACGGTCCAGCTTTCACGATCATCCTCGGCGCGATAGGAAAACAGGTCCGACTGATCGCCGGGCGCGGCGGTGATCGTATAGGCGCGGGGCGAATGATCCGCAGCCCTCGCCTCCAGCGACATCTGCGACCCGCCCTGACGCCATCCCAGGTGGACGCGGTTGAAGTTCAGCATCATGCCCGAAAGCGCGGGATTATAGGCAAGGTGGTCGGCCTGGGGCGGGGCGATCTCCTCGAACCGGGGCAAGGCGCCGCCCCAGACGGCAAAGCGCGCGGGCGCAGGCTGTCCCGTCGCCGCAAGATCGGCGGCCAGCCGGGCAAGATCGTCCGTGGACAGGACCGGATCCCCGCCCCCCGCCAGGACCAGCATGTCGCCCGCGCGGATCACCCGTGTCGCGAAGGTCCGGCCACCGCCAAGCCGGGCGAGCGCGTAAAGCGCCGTCACCGCCTTCAGCGTGCTTGCGGGCATCATCGGCGCATCCGCCAGCGCGGCATCGGCAAGGCCCACGCCCTCCGCGTCGAGCCGCGCATAGGCGACGACGCCCCGCAGCTTGCCCAGGGCGACGGCCTGCCCCGCCTTGAAGCGGGGCTTTTCCGGCGGCCTGCCCCAGGCGGCCGCAGGCAGCGCGGCCAGTCCGGCCAGCAGGGACCGGCGGGCGATCATCGCCCCGCCCTCAGCGCGGTCGAGGATTGGGGCGACATCGGCAGGTTGACCAGCACCCAGGCAGGCGGCCTGCGCAGGGCCAGCGTTCCAGCCTGCTCTTGCGGCAGGCGCGCCTGTGCCATGGCTTGCGCGGCGACCGAATGGCGCGCGGCGGTTTGCGATCCCGGCCGGGCCAAGACGCCGATGGGGACAGCCGCCGCGATCCGCTTCCAGCGGTCCCAGCGGTGAAACTGCACCAGGTTGTCCGACCCCATCAGCCAGACAAACCGCACGCCGGGATAAAGACGGCGCAAGGCGGCAATGGTATCGGCCGTCATTCGCGTGCCCAGCCGCCGTTCGATATCCGTGACAACAACCCGGGGATCGTCCAGCAATCGCCGCGCATGGGCAATGCGTTCCGGCATCGGCGCAGGCCCCCGCGCCTTCAACGGATTGCCGGGCGACACCAGCCACCAGACGCGATCCAGCCGGAACCGGCGCATCGCAGCCTGGGTGATCGCCAGATGGCCTTCATGCGCGGGATCGAAGGATCCCCCCAGCAGGCCGACGCGCATCCCCGGCACGGCGACGGGAAGCCCTGCCCGGATCACAGCCTGATGGCCGAGATCAGCCTGCCGTAATCGGCCTTGCCTTCATGCGTGGCGCGTCGATAGCTGAAGAACTTGTCGGGGTCGGAATAGGTGCAATGCCCGGACCATTCCGCCTCTACCCCGGCATCGCGCAGCCGCATCAGGCCGAAGGATGGCAGGTCGAACATCGGCCGCCCGTTCGGCCCGCCGCTGAAAAAGCGGTCGTAAGCCTGATCCTCGGCCAGGAAGCTGTCCATGAAGTCATGTCCGACCTCATAGGCGCGCTGGCTGATGGTGGGGCCGATCACCGCGCGGATCCGGGTGGCGCCAAGGTCGCGCATGGCACCGACCGTGGCCTCGATGATGCCGTCCAGCGCGCCGCGCCAGCCTGCGTGGCAGGCACCGATCACGCCCGCATCCGTGTCGGCCAGCAGGATCGGCTGGCAATCCGCCGTCAGCACGGCAAGGGCGACGTCGCGGCGGGCGGTGACGATGCCGTCGGCTTCGGTATTGGCGACGGTCGGGATGTCGTCGCCATCCCGCAGCGTGATCACATCGGCGGAATGGACCTGCTTCACCGTTGCCAGCGCATCGGCGGAAACGCCCATGGCGGTTGCGACGCGGGCGCGGTTCAGGGCCACCATATCGGTCTGGTCGGTGGACCGGCGGCCGCAATTCAACCCCGAGAACAGCCCCGATGACGCGCCGCCCTTGCGGGTGAAGAACCCGTGCTTGACGCCGTGAAGATTGGGATGGGTCAGGATCTCAAGCGTGGTCTGCATGAAGCCTCAGCGCGTCAAAACCGGGCACCGGGGGCGCCCCTTTCGGCCAGATGGCCATGGCCTTGAACAGGTGACCCATTTCATCCGGGTGGGTCAAGCGCCGAAGCGCCGTCATCGCCCCCCCGTCCCCTGCGGCCGCCAGCCGTTCCGCCCGCTGCCCCGCCCCCAGCGACATCAGCCAGTCGCCCTGGTGGATGGGGCGCGAGGCGACCGCGCCTGCCCGGATCGCCGCTGCGGCAAGGGGCGCGAAATCGACATGGGCGGTCAGGTCGGCCTCGCCCGGATGGGCCAGGGGATCCTCGGGTCGGTGGTCGCGAAGCGCCTGGAATGTGTCGCCATAGCCGTTCCAGCCCCCGTAATCGACCAGGATCGCCGCCCCGCCATGAACGGCGATCCGGCGGGCGATGGCTTCGACGATGGCGGGGGCTGCGGGACATTCCTCGACCACGTCGCCGGGCCGACCGTCACGCGGCAGGTCCACCACCGGGCCAAGGCCAAGGCGCAGCCCGTCGTCGGACAGGCCCACCATGCGTTCGCACCAGCCATCCGGGCCGCGCTGATATTGCCGGATCGGCAGGGCATCGAAGAATTCGTTTGCAACCAGGAACAAGGGCTTGCCGGGCAGATCCTCGACGCCATCCAGGTGATTGATCGCGCCCAGCCGGTCGCGCTGAACCTGGCGCAGATGGGGGGATGCCTCGATCAGCGCGACCTCGGCTGCCTCGGTCATGCCGGGGGCCTTGCGGATCGCGCGCAGCATGTCGGCCATCAAGGTGCCGCGTCCCGGCCCAGGCTCGGCCAGGGTGAAGGGCGCCGGGCGCCCCTGGTCCATCCAGGCCTGCGCCAGGGCAAGGCCGCACAATTCGCCGAACATCTGGTGGATTTCGGGTGCCGTCGTGAAGTCGCCGCGAACGCCGAAGGGATCGCGCGTGGCGTAATATCCGTATTGCGGATGCAGCAGGCAGATCTCCATGTAATCCGCCAGCGTGATCGGACCCGTCGCCCGGATCCGCCCCGCGATGATTTCCGCCAGGGGTGTCATCTGGCGGCAGGGCGGCGCAAGGCGCGCAGGACCAGGAACAACCCGATCAGCACCATGGGCAGCGACAGAAGCTGACCCATCGTCAGCCCGACCACCGGCCCGCCGATCACATGACCCAAGGGGTTGTCGGGCGTGATGAATTGCGCATCCGCCACACGGAACAGTTCCACGAACATCCGCGCCAGCCCGTATCCGGCCAGGAAGACGCCAAAGGCCAGGCCGGGACGGCGCAGCCCGCCCGCGCGGACCAGGGCAAACAGGATCAGCCCCAGAAGCAACCCTTCCAGCCCCGCCTCGTAAAGCTGGCTGGGATGGCGGGCGCAGGGTCCGACAACGCCCGGACAGGACTGCGCGGCCTGTCCGGGGAAGATCACGCCCCAGGGCAGGTCGGTCGGGCGGCCCCACAGTTCCGCATTGATGAAGTTCGCGATGCGGCCGAAGAAGATGCCGATGGGCGCCACGACCGCCATCGCATCGGCCAGCCGCAGCGTGGGAATGCCGTTCGCGCGGCAAAAGGCCCAGGTCGCGACGATGACCCCGGCGAAACCGCCGTGAAAGCTCATCCCGCCCTGCCAGACCTTGATGATCTCGGCCGGGTTCGACAGGTAATATCCCGGTTCGTAGAACAGCACGAAGCCCAGCCGCCCGCCCAGGATCACCCCCAGGATCACCCAGGTCAGCAGGTCGTCCACCCGGTCCGCCGCCATGGGCGCGCGGTCGCCCCAGATCGGGTCGCGCCGCATCATCGCCACGATGATCCGCCAGCCGATCAGCAGCCCCGCCAGATAGGCAAGCGCATACCAGCGCAGCGACAGCGTCAGGCCGCCAAGATTGATGGTGAAAATCTCGGGGGCGATGTCGGGAAAGGGGATCATGGGGCCTCGGGCTTGTGCGCGGCGCACGCTAGCGGCCGGCGGCGCGGTGTCAACATGGCGGCAGCCGGCCTCCATCGTGCATTCGCGCATGGCCCGCATTGAACCCCGGCGCGGCCCGGCCCATATAGGACGCCAAGCACGTATCAGGGGCGAAGGCCAAATGACCACGCAAAACAAGTTCTTTGACGACATCTCGAAGCTGATGACCAATGCCATGGGCGTGGCCCACGGCGCCAAGTCCGAGGCCGAAACCGCCATGAAGGGCTGGATCGACCGCTGGCTGGCGGATCGCGACTTCGTGACCCGCGAGGAGTTCGAGGCCGTGCGCGAGATGGCCATCAAGGCCCGCACCGAAAATGCCGAGCTGAAGGCCCGGCTGGACGCGATGTCTGCGGGCCGTCAGGGCTGAAGCCGGTCGCGCAGCGCGCCGGAACGGTCGTACAGCAGCACCTCGCCCGCGTCGGTGACGACGACGATCCAGTCGCGGGCGAAGGTCACGGCCTGGGCCTGCGCGCCGTCCGGCAGAGCGACCGCGTCAGGCAGGTCGGGCAGCGTCGGCTGTCCCAGCCGCAGCCACAAGAGCGCGACGATTGCGATCATCCCCAGGCCCATGACCAGGGCCAGACCTGACACCAGCCACCGCAGCAGCCGCAGTTCCGGCACCGCTTTCGCAGCCGTTTTCCAGTCTCTATCATCCTGATCCATGTCGAACCTTGTCGTCACAATCCCGGCCGATCCGCCAGACCGTCTTGATAAGGCGCTTGCCCTTGCGGTGCCAGAGGCGGCGGCCCTGTCGCGGTCGCGCCTGGCGCGACTGATTGCCGATGGCGCGGTCAGCGGCCCCGACGGCGTCGTCCGCGACGGCAAGGCCCGAGTGGCCGAGGGGCAGGACTATCTGATCCGGATCCCGGAACCCGAACCCGTGGAAACCCGCCCCGAGGCGATCCCCCTGGTCATCGCCTTCGAGGATGACGACCTGATCGTCATCGACAAGCCCGCAGGCATGGTCGTCCACCCCGCGCCGGGATCGCCCAACGGCACGCTGGTCAACGCGCTTCTGGCCCATTGCGGCGATACGCTGTCGGGGATTGGCGGCGAAAGGCGGCCGGGCATCGTGCATCGGATCGACAAGGACACGTCGGGCCTGCTGGTGGTCGCCAAGTCCGACCGCGCCCATCACGGTCTGGCCGCACAGTTCGAATCGCATACGGCACAACGCCGGTATCTTGCGCTTGCACATGGGGTGATCGATGGTGCCGACCCGCGCCTGCGCGGCACCCCGGGCGTCAGCTTCGAGGATGGCGGGGTGCTGAAGATCACGTCGCGCCTGACGCGCCATGCGACGGACCGGCAACGGCAGGCGGTCTATTTCGACAAGGGACGGCACGCGGTAACACGGGCGCGGATGCTGGAACGGTTCGGGACTCCTCCGTCCGCGATGCTGGTGGAATGCCGCCTGGAAACCGGGCGAACCCACCAGATCAGGGTCCACATGGCCCATGCGGGATTGGGGTTGATCGGCGATCAGGTCTATGGCGGGGCACGCCGGGCATCCGCCAAGGCGCTCGGGCCCGCTGCGACGGATGTCGCGGCCTTTCCCCGCCAGGCGCTGCACGCGGCGCATCTGGGTTTCGATCACCCCGTCAGCGGCGAGCCATTGTCATTCGACAGCCCCCTGCCCGCCGATATGCAGGGGCTGCTGAACCTGTTGCGGACGGCATCATGACGCAATCGTGAAGCTTCGGTGCTGGCCCGTTCACGATTTCAAACAGAATGATACCACAAGCGTTGCCTGGGGTTGCACCCGCAAGCCGGAACCCTGCACTTTCAGGGCGCGTTCCCCGCATAGTTGCGAAAGGCCCGAACCATGGCGAATTATGGAAATCTTCCCGCCCCAAGCCCCGAACAGGGGCTGAACCGCTATTTGCAAGAGATCCGCAAGTTCCCCCTGCTTGAGCCGGAAGAGGAATACATGCTTGCGAAGGCCTGGGCCGATCACCAGGACAGCGAGGCCGCGCACAGGCTGGTGACGTCCCACCTGCGCCTGGCCGCCAAGATCGCCATGGGATATCGCGGATACGGCTTGCCCCAGGCCGAGGTGATTTCCGAAGCCAATGTGGGCCTGATGCAGGCCGTCAAGCGGTTCGATCCCGAACGGGGCTTCCGGCTGGCGACCTATGCGATGTGGTGGATCCGGGCGTCGATCCAGGAATACATCCTGCGGTCCTGGTCGCTGGTGAAGATGGGCACGACCAGCGCGCAGAAGAAGCTGTTCTTCAACCTGCGCAAGGCCAAGTCGCGCATCGGCGCGCTTGAGGAAGGGGATCTTCGCCCCGAAAACGTCGCCCAGATCGCCAACGACCTGAACGTGACGGAACAGGAAGTCATCGACATGAACCGCCGCCTTTCGGGTGGCGACGCGTCCCTGAATGCCACCGTCGGCAGCGGCGAGGGCGAATCCGCGTCCCAGTGGCAGGACTGGCTTGAGGACGAGGACGCCAACCAGGCCGAAGCCTTCGCCGAATCTGAGGAATTGGATACCCGGCGCCAGATGCTGATGCAGGCCATGGACGTGCTGAACGACCGGGAAAAGGACATCCTGATCGAACGTCGCCTGCGCGACGATCCCCTGACGCTGGAAGACCTGTCGTCGCGCTATGACGTGTCGCGCGAACGCATCCGCCAGATCGAGGTGCGCGCCTTCGAGAAGCTGCAGGACCGGATGCGCGTCTTGGCCCGCGACAAGGGCATGAGGGTGCCCGACACCGCCCTCTAGGATCGGGCATCCTGCCGCGGCCCGGCAGGCGCGATTGACCTGCCGTGCGCGGTCGCTATGGTCCAAGGCAGGCTGGCAGATCAAACAACATGACCGCGCTTACGGATTTTCAACGGCTCGAAGCCCAAGGCTCGTGGCGCTCTGCGCCCGATGCGCCGTTGCGCGAGGTGATCGTGTCGGTGGGCGAGGCGACGCTGGTCCTGTCCGACCCCAAGACCGACCGGCCATTGTCCCACTGGTCGCTGCCCGCCGTGGTCCAGTTGAACCCCGGGAACATGCCGGCAATCTATGCCCCCGGCCTTGAAGGCGCGGATGAAACCGTGGCCATCGACGATCCGCTGATGATCCAGGCGATCACCCGCGTTCAGGGCGCGGTCGCCAGCCATCGGGCCCACCGGGGGCGGCTGCGCGGCGGGTTGATCGTGCTGGCGATCCTGGCTGCGCTTGGCTGGCTGGCCTTCTGGCTTCCCGGCGCCCTGGTCACCCATGCGGCCCGCATCGCGCCACCGGCCCAGGCACGCGACATGGGCATGGCGATCCTGGCCGACCTGGAACGCGAAGCGGGTGCGGTCTGCCGGCGCAATTCGGGTCAGGCGGTGCTGGATTGGCTGGCGCCCCAACTGCTTGGCGCGGAAGCCGCGATCCGCGTGGTGCCCGGACCCGTCGGCGGGGCCCGGCGCCTGCCTGGCCAGGTCTATGTCATGGGCAGCGACCTTCTGCGAACCGCGCCCGGCCCCGAGGCCGCAGCCGCGCATCTGATTGCCGCGAAACTTGCCAGCGCCGACGAGATGTTGCGGCAGGCTGCGGTGCATCACGCGGGGCTTCTGGCATCCTTGCGGCTGATGACGCTGGGCCATTTGCCGGCGGACGCGATGCAGGGCTTCGGGGCAATGCTTCTGCGTGAACCGGCGCCCCGCCCTGACGATACCGACTTCCTGGAAGCCCTTGCGGAACGCGGCATCCCGGCGGAGCCCTATGCCCGGACCATCGACCCGACCGGGCAGTCGGTGATCCCCCTGATCGAGGGCGATCCGTTCCGCAACACACCCCCTGCCCGTCCCCTTCTGACCGACGAGCAATGGCTGGCCTTGCAACAGATCTGCGCGGGCTGACAGCGCCATATCGTTTTCGCCGTTGCGCCCCGCCCCGGCTGCGGTTATCACCGCCCCAGGCACCCGTAGCTCAGCTGGATAGAGCGCTGCCCTCCGAAGGCAGAGGCCAGGGGTTCGAATCCCTTCGGGTGCGCCATCACCTTCAATGAGATGGTCACGTTCCTTCGAGAGATCATTTCTCGTCGGTCCTGTTATGGTGCGGAAAACGTCCTTTCCAGGCCTCTGGTTCATCGCATCGACTGCTGACCGTTGATGATTCGGGCTGTGGTGCGCATGGACTTTCTCGATGGTCTCGACGCTGGTCGGGAAGTGGCCGGCGGAGCCCGGATCGAGGCACCACGCTGCATGGCCCATATGATCGCCGTAGGCTTCAGGACATGCGGCATTACTTCTAGCAGGTCGATCTCGACCCCTTCCTTCGATCATCGACGACATAGAGGCGGCCGTTCTCGGTCGGGCCACCGCGCAGGCCGCTGCCTGCGCCCGGTCGGCAGGTCATCACGGCCGGTCCTAGCCCATAAAGACACTCGACGGCTTGAGGTTTTCCAAATAGCCCGGTGACAGCCAGTCCGACAAATCCAGGCTGGTCAGCCTTGCGGTTTCCTTGATGTCATCTCGGAACAAGTCATCCAGTTGGGCCCGGACCGAAGATGAGAGAGGACGATGATCCTCCAAGGCGCCCGAGGTCGCCTTGACATAGGACCCGTCAGGCGCGGTGCTGATGGCCTGTTCGACATCCAGGAACTGCTCGACTTTTCCTAGAGCCTTGCCGGGAGTGGACCACAGATCATCGACCCGCATGAAGAGGACCCGGAACCGTGAGAACAGGTCGAGCAGTCTGGCGACTTGCGGAGCGTAGCAGCTGCGTTCGATGTAGGAGAAGACCCGATGGGCGCCATTCAACGCTGCTGCGACGCGCCGCCTGCCTTGCGGTGATAAGTCGCGAACACCGCGAGATTGTGAACATGGACTTTGTCCATGCCCTCCGAAGGCAAAGGCCCGAGGTTCGAACTCCTCGCGGGTGCGCCAGCCTTCCTCGCATCCCCCCTCTGGACGCCGCCTGTCGGGTCAGGTCATGTGACCCGAACGAATGGAGGCATCATGGACGATCTGGAACGGCGCATTGCGCAGGCACGTGGCGATGAACCCGCCGATCTGGTGCTGCGGGGCGGGCGCGTCTTCGACCTGATCACCGGCACGCTGATGGTGGGCGACGTGGCGATCTGCGGCGACCGGATCGCGGGGGTGGGCGATTATGAAGCGCGTCAGGTGATCGACGTATCGGGGCTGGTCCTGGTGCCCGGCTTCATCGACACGCATCTGCATGTGGAAAGCAGCCTGGTCACGCCGCATGAATTCGACCGTTGCGTCACCCCCCGGGGCGTCACCACCGCCATCTGCGACCCGCACGAGATCGCGAATGTCATTGGCCCCGACGGCATCCGCTGGTTCCAGAAGGCCAGCGAATGCCTGTTGATGGACCTGCGCGTGCAGTTGTCGTCCTGCGTGCCCTCGACCGAGATGGAAACGGCGGGCGCCCGGATCGAGGCAGAGGAACTTGCGCCCCTCATGGGTCATCCTTCGGGGATCGGCCTGGCCGAATTCATGAACTATCCCGGGGTGATCCACCGCGATCCCGCTGCCATGGCCAAGCTGCGGCTGTTCGCGGGCGGCCATATCGACGGCCATTGCCCGCAATTGTCGGGCCGCGACCTGTCCGCCTATGTCGCGGCGGGGATCCGCACGGAACACGAAGCGACCACGGCGGATGAGGCGCTGGAAAAGCTGCGCATGGGGATGCGGGTCCTGATCCGCGAAGGATCGGTCAGCAAGGATCTGATCGCCTTGCAGCCGGTCCTGACCGACATCACCGCGCCTTATATGTGCCTTTGCACGGATGACCGGAACCCCCTGGACATCGCGGAGCATGGTCACCTTGACCACATGATCCGCGAACTGATCCGGCGCGGCAGCCCGCCGCTGGCGGTTTATCGCGCCGCCTCTCTGTCGGCGGCCGAGGCGTTCGGGCTGAAGGATCGGGGGCTGATCGCCCCGGGGATGCGGGCCGACATCGTGGCGCTCGACAGCCTGGAAAGCTGCCGGGCACAGATGGTGGTCTGCGGCGGGCGTGTGGTGGATGACGCGGCCTTCGCCGCGCGAAAGCCGCTGGATCCGGTGGGCCGCGCCTCGGTCAAGGCACCGAAGGTCAGTGCCCAGGATTTCCGCTGTGCCGGAAACCGCAGCGAGACCCCGGTGATCGGCATCCTCGAAGGCAAGATCATCACCGAACACCTGACCTGCGACATTGCCCCCGTGGACGGCGACAAGCGCCCCGATCCCACCCGCGACTTGGCCCGCATCGCAGTGATCGAACGGCATGGCCGGAACGGCAACATCGCGACCGGTTTCGTGCAAGGCTTTTCCCTCCGGCGCGGCGCCATCGCCTCGACGCTATGTCACGACCATCACAACATCGCGGTTGTCGGTGTGGACTACGGCGACATGGCCCTGGCCGCGAACCACCTGTCACTGATCGAGGGGGGATTCGTGGTGGTAGAGAGTGGACGCGTGATCGCCGACCTGCCCCTGCCGGTCGCCGGCCTGATGAGCCTTGATCCCTTCGAAACCGTGCGCGACCGGCTGATCCTGCTGCGCAAGGCCGCCCGGACCTTGGGCGTGACGCTGGAAGAACCGTTCCTGCAACTGGCCTTCCTGGCCCTGCCGGTCATTCCCGCGCTGAAGATCACCGACCGGGGAATGGTGGACGTCACCCGGTTCGAGATCATCGCAGGATGATCATCGTCCTTGGATCAATGCTTTGGATGATGTTGGCTGGGGCGGTAGGATTCGAACCTACGGTACACGGTACCAAAAACCGATGCCTTACCACTTGGCCACGCCCCAACTGTGTGGGGGTGAATAGCCAAGCCCGCGGGGGGGTGCAAGTCGAAAATTCACGAAACTTGTTTGTCTTGCGGCGGCGCTTTATGCCGCCCGGATGGAACAGGTGGATCTTCTGATACTGGGCGCCGGGGCGGCGGGATTGTTTTGTGCGGGATCCGCCCTGAGGCAGGGACGGCGCGTGATGGTGATCGACCACGCGCGCGATCCGGGCGAAAAAATCCGAATCTCGGGGGGCGGGCGATGCAATTTCACCAATCTGGCAAGCGCCCCGGATCGCTTCCTGTCCCGCAATCCCCGCTTCGCCGCCAGTGCCTTGGCCAGGTTCACGGCTTCCGATTTCGTCAGCCTGGTGGATCGCGCAGGGATCGCCTGGCATGAAAAGACGCAAGGGCAGCTTTTCTGCGACGGCAAGGCCACGCAGATCACCCGGATGCTTCTTGACCGGATGCGGGGGGCGGACCTGCGCATGCAGATCCGGCCCCAGTCGGTGACCCATGACGGAAACGGCTTTGTGGTAAACACCGAACAAGGCGCGATCCATGCCGCGCAACTGGTCGTGGCCACGGGTGGCAAGTCGATCCCGAAGATCGGTGCGACCGGCATCGCCTATGACATTGCGACTCGATTCGGGTTGCGGCTGGTGGACACGCGTGCGGGCCTTGTGCCGCTGACCTTTGCCGAACAGGAGCTGGCCCTGTGCCGCCCTTTGGCCGGGGTTTCGGTCAAAGCCCGGATCAGCCACAGGGGTGGGCAGTTCCGCGACGCGCTGCTGTTCACGCATCGCGGCCTCAGCGGGCCGGTGATCCTGCAAATCTCAAGCTTCTGGCAGCCGGGAGACAGCTTGCAGATCGACCTCGCCCCCGGTCACGACGTCGCGGCGGACCTGAAGGCCGCACGGTCAGGGGCCGGGCGCGCGTCCGTTTCATCCATCTTGGGCCGCAGTCTGCCCACGCGGCTGGCCGCGGCAATCTGCGAGGAGATGGGACTGGCACAGGCGCGGCTGGCCGATCAGCCGAACACCCGGCTGGATGCCATCGGCGCGCGGGTGAACCGCTGGCAGGTCCGCCCCGTGGGTACCGAAGGCTATCGCACGGCCGAGGTCACGCTGGGCGGCGTCGATACCCGCGATCTTGATGCGCGCAGCATGCAGGCGCGCAAGGTGCCGGGACTGTTCTTCATCGGCGAATGCGTCGATGTCACAGGCTGGCTGGGCGGCTATAACTTCCAATGGGCCTGGGCATCGGCCGATGCGGCGGGTCGGGCCTAGCCCATCACCGGATCGGCCTTGGCCAGCCGGTCGAACGCCATCAGCGAGGAGATCAGCGCGGGCATCTGGTCCAGCGGGATCATGTTCGGCCCGTCGGACGGCGCGCAGTCGGGATCCTCGTGCGTCTCGATGAACACGCCCGCCACCCCAAGAGCCACCGCCGCCCGCGCCATCACGGGCGCGAATTCGCGCTGACCGCCCGACGATCCGCCCTGTCCGCCCGGCTGCTGCACGGAATGGGTGGCGTCCATGATCACCGGATATCCGGTCCGCGCCATGATCGGCAGCGACCGCATGTCGGCAACCAGGGTATTGTAGCCGAAGCTGGCCCCGCGCTCGGTCAGAAGGATGTTGTCGTTCCCGGTCGAAGCCACCTTGTCCGCGACATTCGCCATGTCCCAGGGCGCAAGGAACTGACCCTTCTTGATGTTGACGACCGCGCCCGTCCTGCCTGCGGCCAGCAGCAGGTCCGTCTGGCGCGACAAAAAGGCCGGGATCTGGATCACGTCCGCGACCTGCGTGGCGCGAACCGCCTGGTCGGCATCATGCACATCGGTCAGCACGGGGCAGCCCAGCCGGTCACGGACCGTGGCGAGAATTTCCAGCCCCTCGTCGATCCCAACCCCCCGACGGCCGGAAAGCGAGGTGCGATTGGCCTTGTCATAGCTGGCCTTGAAGACATAGCCCGCGCCAGCGCGCGCACAGGCCTCTGCCATCCGTTCGCCGATCATCAGCGCATGGTCCAGCGTTTCCAGCTGGCAGGGTCCGGCGATCACGACCAAAGGCAGATCGTTGCCGCAGGACAGATCGCGGATGCGGATATGCTTGGGCGGGGTCATGTGGATACCTGTTCGCGAAGAATGGACGCCGTCAGCGACAGCATCAGATAGATACCCGAAAAGATCAGAAAGGCCACCAACGTATTCTGGAAGGCCTTGGGATAGGTCGCCTCGTCCGGGGCGACGGGGGCCACCGACAGCGACAGGTAACGCACCTGCTTGTTGGCCTCTATCCGGGCGGCCTCCATCTGCGCCGCAGCCGTCGCCAGCAGTTCCTGGCGCGTCAGCAGGTCGCTTTCGGCGATGCGCAGTTCGCCCGAGATCAGCGCAAGGGAATTGCGATCCTCGCCCCCCTGGGTCAGTTGCTGGCGGGTTTCGGCGATCATCTCCTCAAGCCGGGTGATGTCGCCGCGCAAGGCGGCCACGCGGCTTTGCAGGGGCTGGGGATTGGACAGCAACTGGCCAAGTTCCAGCCGCTTGGTCGCCAGTTGCGTTTCCAGGGCCGACACCTGGTTCATCACCACGGTCCCTTCCGCCACCGGGTCCAGGACGCCCAGCGTCTGCTGCAATTCCTGCACGCGGCGCTGCGCCGCCAGAACCTTGGCTTCGGCGTCCTGATAGATCGCGATGGCCCCTTCCATCTGGTCGTCCCGCAGCCGAGAGGTCATCCGGTCCACCTGCTCCTCGGCATAGGCGATCAGGGCCAGCGAGAAGTCGTGGCTTTGCTGCGGATCGGGTGCGATCACCTCCATGTCGATCATGCCTTCGGTCGGGTCATAGCCGATCTTGACCGATTTCTTGTACAGGTCGAACATCTCCTCGTTCGTGGCGTCGGGGGCCAGACGCTTGACGGGATCTATGGCGGGATCCTGGAAGGCCTGCCGAAAGCCCTTGTCTGCATCCAGCCGCAGCATTGCATCGCGCGATGTCAGATAGCTTTGCACAGCGACGGAATCGGTGTTCGTCGCCAGTTGCGATCCCCCAAGCAACCCGCCCAACCCGCCTGCCGACGCGCCGCCCTGGCCTTCGGCCGACTGGATGCGGAACTGCGACACGGTGGCATAAAGGGGCGAGGCCACGCGGAAGTAATACCACCCGGCCAAGGCCGTCGGCAGGATGACAAAAGCCAGAAGACGCAAGGCCAGCAAGGCCATCCGACGCCGTCTGCGCCGGGCGATGTCCTGCTGGATGCGAAAGATTTCGGCCGCGCGCTTTTCCTCGGTCAGGACTTCGCGCGAAGGAAGGTCGGGGCGCGGCGGCGCCACCTGGGTTCCGGGCTGCGGCACCGGGGCGGCCTGCTTGCGCGGCATGATCGCGGGCGTGTTCGCGGCGGGCTTGGCCTGGGCGCGGCTTCCCTCGCTGGACAGGATCTGGCTCAGGGCTGCGCGATGCGAGGGGTCGATCCCGCGTTGGCGCAGGCGCAGCACGGCTTCCTCGTCCGAGGCAGCCTCGATCTGGTGCAGCGCGGCGATGCGCCGGGCGATGCGCAACTGGCGGTCGGACAGGTTTTCCTTGCGTATCAGGGCAAGCTGCGCGTCCAGATCACCGTCGGATGCCTTGTCTTCGGCAGGGGCCGGGCCGACATGCGACAGCCCGTCATCGACCGGATCGGTCCGCATCAGACGTTCGCGTTCGTCATCCTGCGCGGCGTTCGCCACGCGCTTGCGGACCGTGACGCGGATCTTGGCATCGGCCGAGGGCTGCGCGCCATCCTGCGCCGAGGGCCGGACGGATTCGGCGGCCGAGGCGTGATAACGGCGGACCTTAGGCGGTGTAGTCATAATACTGTTTCGCTTCAGCAAGGGATTCGAAATGGTAAAGCCGCCCGTCTCGCAGGATGGCGGCGGACCGGCAGAACTTCTCGATCGTGGCGGGCAGGTGGGACACGATCACCACGGTCGAGGTCTTCAGCCGGTCGTAAAGCACCGCCCCTGCCTTGCGGTTGAATGCCGCATCGGTGGTCTGCGGCATCCCTTCGTCGATCAGATAGATATCGAATTCCAGCGCCAGCAACAGCGCGAAGGTGAACCGTTGCCGCATTCCCGCCGAATAGGTGCCCACCGGCATGTCGAAATATTCGTCGATATCGGTCAGCCACCGGGTGAAGGCGGACACATAGTCGGGATCCAGGCCATAGATCCGGGCGATATAACGGGCGTTTTCGTTGGCCGAATGCTTCGTGACCACGCCGCCCATGAAGCCAAGGGGGAAAGAGATGCGGCAACTGCGCCGGATCGTGCCCTCATCGGGCTTTTCCAGCCCGCACATCATGTTGATCAGCGTGGTCTTGCCGGCGCCGTTCGGCGCCAGGATGCCCAGGGAATTGCCAAGTTCGACCCGGAACGAGGCGCGGTCCAGGATCACCTTGTGCCGTGTTCCCGTCCAGAACGACTTCGAGACGTTGTCGAATTCCAGCATTCGCCCTTCCTGCCGCCGCGCGAGCCCTTCAACCCTTATGGGCAGGCGAGTGCGCTGTCCAGTTTTCCCCTTCGTGATGCATGTTCCACATTTGTTTGTCACCCTTCATTCCCGGCGCATTTTCACTATCTCTGCCTCATGTCGCTGCTCGAACGCTCCATTCAGGACTGCCGCCTCTGCGCGCCGCGCTTTGCGGCCACTGCCACGGCGCATGAACCCCGCCCCGTGACCTGGTTCCAGCCGGGCGCCCGCATCCTGGTCGTGGGGCAGGCGCCAGGGATGCGGGTGCATCTCAGCGGCCGACCTTTCACCGACCGATCGGGCGACCGGCTGCGCGACTGGATGGGGATCGGGGAACCGGTCTTCTATGACCGTGACCGCATCGCCATCGTGCCCATGGCCTTCTGCTTTCCGGGCTATGACGCGCGCGGGTCCGACCTGCCGCCCCCGCCCGTCTGCGCACGGACCTGGAGAGCCAGCGTCATGGCCGAATTGCAACCCCGGCTGACGCTTCTGGTCGGCGGCCATGCGATCCGCTGGCATTTGGGGCTGCGCGACGTGACGGGCGCGGTGGCGTCCTGGCGGGATCATGCCCCATCGGTCTTTCCCCTGCCCCATCCGTCCTGGCGCAACACCGGATGGCTGCGCCGCAATCCCTGGTTCGCGGCCGACCTGCTGCCGGAACTGCGCGCCGCCGTCCGGGCCGAACTGACGCGCAACGACTGACCCCGGTCTTTGGTAAGATACCGGCGTGGAGCCGGTTGACAGGCGATACGGGCCGGGCCATGCCCGGTCCATGACAACCGACATCCAGATCGCCCGCGCCGCGCACAAGCTGCCCATCACGGACATCGCCGCCAAGTTGGGCCTGGCCGAAGACAATATCCTGCGATACGGCCCCGACAAGGCCAAGATTTCGCACCAGACGCTGGACGGGCTGGCATCCCGTCCGCGCGGCAATCTGGTGCTGGTGACGGCCATCAACCCCACCCCGGCGGGCGAGGGCAAGACCACCACGACCGTCGGCCTGGGTGACGCACTGAACCGCATCGGCAAGCGCGCGACGGTCTGCATCCGGGAAGCCAGCCTGGGCCCGAACTTCGGCATGAAGGGTGGTGCAGCGGGTGGCGGCCATGCCCAGATCGTGCCCATGGAGGAGATGAACCTCCACTTCACCGGCGATTTCCACGCGATCACAGCGGCCCACAACCTGCTGGCGGCGATGATCGACAACCACATCTATTGGGGCAACGACCTGGACATCGACACGCGGCGCATCACCTGGCGCCGCGTCATGGACATGAACGACCGCGCGCTGCGCGACATCGTCTTGGGCCTTGGTGGGGTGTCGAACGGTTTTGTGCGCCAGACCGGCTTCGACATCACCGTCGCGTCCGAGGTGATGGCGATCCTGTGCCTGTCGCGCGACCTGGACGACCTGCATGCCCGCCTGGGGCGGATCGTCGTTGCCTATACCCGCGACCGCCGTCCGGTGACCGCGCGCGACCTCAAGGCCGACGGCGCCATGACCGTGCTGCTGCGCGATGCCTTGCAGCCGAACCTGGTGCAGACGCTGGAAAACAACCCCGCCCTGGTTCATGGCGGGCCCTTCGCCAATATCGCCCATGGCTGCAACAGCGTGATCGCCACCGACGCCGCGCTGCGCCTGTCTGATTATGTCGTCACCGAGGCAGGCTTCGGGGCCGATCTGGGGGCCGAGAAGTTCTTGGACATCAAGTGCCGCCTGGCTGGGCTTTCCCCTGCCGCTGCGGTGCTTGTGGCGACCGTCCGCGCGTTGAAGATGAACGGCGGCGTGGCCAAGGACAACTTGGGGACCGAGGATGTGGACGCAGTCCGGCGTGGCTGCGCCAACCTGGGCCGGCATATCGAGAACCTGCGCAGCTTCGGCGTGCCGCTGGTCGTGGCGGTCAACCATTTCCACGGCGACACCTCGGCCGAGATTGCCGCCCTTCAGGACTATTGCAGCCGTCACGGCGTGACCGCGATCCTGTGCCAGCATTGGGCCAAGGGCGGGGCGGGTGCCGAAGACCTGGCCCGTCATGTCGTGACCCTGGTCGAGAAGGGACAGGCCGACTTTCATACCCTTTATCCCGATTCGATGCCCCTGTGGCAAAAGATCGAGACCATCTGCACCCGCATCCACCGCGCCGCCCATGTCGAGGCCCTGCCCGGCATCCGTGCCCAACTGGAAACCTGGGAAGCCGAGGGTTACGGCCACCTGCCCGTCTGCATCGCGAAGACGCAGTATTCCTTTTCGACGGATCCCGACCTGCGCGGCGCCCCGGAAGGCCATGTCATTCCGGTCCGCGAAGTCCGGCTGAACGCAGGTGCGGGCTTTGTGGTGGCGATCTGCGGCCAGATCATGACCATGCCGGGCCTGCCCCGCCATCCCGCCGCAGAAACCATCGGCCTGAACGACCTGGGACAGATCGAGGGTCTGTTCTAGGCAGCCAACCGCAGATTGGGCCGCGGCGTGCGCCAGCAGCGATGGATGGCCATGTGCAAGGCCACGACGGTGGCCAATGTCGGCCGCAGCGCCTCGTCTTCCTGGTCCGCCGTTCCGAAACCGATGCGGGCCGGGAATGATCCGTCCGGCCGCTGGCTGGAGATGACATCGGCCAGCATTTCCCTGACATCATGGTCGGGGTCGATCAGGCAAAGGCAGAAGATCATCTGCACCAAGGGCAGCAGCTTGCCCTTGCGCTGCGCCCAGTCCGCAAGACGCAGGCAATTGGCAAAGGCATCGCCATAGCTGCGCGCACTGGCAAAACGCGGCCTTTCTGCTCCGAACCGATAGGCAAGGGACAGAACCGTGGCATAGGTGTCGATCATGCCCTCGTCCAGCCGGTCGTCCGGGATGGGCTGTCGCAGAAAGGCCTCTGCCTGTTCGGGCAGCAAGGCCTTGGGCTTGCCGGTCATGGCCGGCGCAACTGCGGTCGTCTGGACGTCGGATGCGAGGGTCGAAGAACAGAAATCGTCCGAGGCGGCCAGAAATACCGCGTCTCCGAAATTCGCGAAGTTCAATTTATTGTTCTGATATCTGCCAAGAAGATTATCAAATTCATCATCTGAAATTCGACTGCGGAGAAAGGTTCTCAAAGGCGTTTCAGCACCGCGAAGTCCCGTGCAGACATGTGCCGCAATCGCGATATCCGCCAGCCGATCCAAGGATTCGGGACCGCTTGCCATCAGTTCGATCCGGTTGCGAAGCCATTGCTGGCCGCGGGCGGCAATCAAGTTCAGCAACTGCGCATAGGCGGAGTCTTGCAGCATGATTGTTTTCCTCTCCGAAAGTCGTAGTTGGATTAGAAAGCCAGATTAACGGATTGGCAATAAATTCGATTGCATCCTGCCAACCTGATTGCTGCAAATGCATGGAAAACACGGTGAAAAACTATTTAAAACTGGTCGATACTCCGGCATCGGCCGGATCAGCGACCAGATATTGGGAAAGCGAACAACCGCCGAAAGCGGGACAGGTTCCCGCAACTTGCAAAAAATTCACGCGCCGCAACTGGGGCGGGATCATGTGCTACGAAATGGACAGGATGGCGGAGTGGAAGGGATTCGAACCCTCGAGACGGTTTCCCGCCTGCACCCTTAGCAGGGGTGTGCCTTCGACCACTCGGCCACCACTCCGCCGGCCGGTATAGGGATGGCCCGGGGTGGTGACAAGAGCCTTTTTTGGCCCCGTCACCCCCGCCTTCAGCCCTTGCGGCGGAAGGTGGCGTAATGCGGCACGCGGCCCTCGCGCAGGGCCTTCTGTTCATAGCGGGTGCTGAGCCAGTCGTCCCAGGCGACCGGGCTGTCGCCGACCAGATCAAAGCCCGCCTGCGGCACCTCCTCCAGCGTCTGGCGCATATAGTCGGGGATGTCGGTCGCCACGCGGAACTCGGCGCCGGACTTCATCACGCGGGCCAGGGGGATCAGGTGTTCGGGCGTGACAAAACGGCGGCGGTGATGGCGCGCCTTGGGCCAGGGGTCGGGATAGTTCAGGAAGGCCCGGCTGATCGAGGCATCCGGCAGCACATCCATCAGGTCGCGCGCGTCCCCTGGATGAACGCTGACATTCGTGACGCCCGCGTTGCGGATCTTGCCCAGCAGCATGGCGACGCCGTTGATGAACGGCTCGCAGCCGATGATGCCGATATCGGGGTATCGGGCGGCCATGTGGACCATGTGTTCGCCCCCGCCGAAGCCCACCTCCAGCCAGATGGGGCGGTCGTCGCCGAAGATGGCGGCCGGGTCGATGGGGCGCCGGTCCGGGTTGTCGCCCACGGTGATGCCGCGCGGGCGCAATTCGCCCAGATCCTCGGACAGATAGCCCTTCTGGCTTTGGCGCAGGGTCTTGCCATGCCGCCGCCCATAGAAGTTGCGGCGCGGCGGGTTCGGGTCGAAGGCGGATTTGGGTGTGTCGGACATGGCGGGGGATTGCACCGCGCTGCCGGCCGCGTCAAGGCCGCGCCACCTGCCTTCGGTTTCGCGCAAAAACAAAGGCAGCCCATCCGCAGATCGCCAGTTCCAGCAAGAAGGTCCAGTGCAGGACAAAGCTCTGGACCCACCAATCGTAGCGGGCCGGGACGACCACAAGATTGATCTGGGCATCGCTGAAGGGCATCAGCCAGCCGATTCCGGCTGCTACGCTGTCCAGGACCATGTGAAGCAGCAGGCTGGCAAGTGCTACGCCGATGAACGGAAAAGCCTGACGCCAGCCCAGTCCTTTCGAGATCAGCGACAGGATCAGCGCCAAGGCCGCCCAGAACAGCGGCCAGTGAAAGACGAATTCATGATGAAGGTTCTGCCGATCATTGACCAGATAGAACCACACCAGATCAAGGTCGGGCAGGACGGACGCGACCAGCCCTGTTGCAATCAGCCCCGCTGCGGCACGATGCCCCCTGCCCAGTCTTTCGCCTATCAGATAGCCGGCGGGAAGATGGGCGATCAGCACCCTGCCCTATTCCCCCATCAACCGGCTGATGATGACCGTCACCTCGGGCTTCTTGCCGATTTCCTCCATCGCGACCTGGCGGGTGATCTTGCGAATCGCCTCGTCCATCTTGGCGTCGTCGCGCACCACGCGGGCGTCCGCGCCTTCCAGGAACTCGGACAACTCGCCCTCGATATGCGCGCCCAGATTCTCGCCGCCCCGGGTGCGGCCGGGCAGGCCCATCAGTTCAACCCAGGCGTCGGGCAGGACGTTGTCATCCTCGTCCACGATCACGCTGACAAGCGCGTGGCCGTTCAGCGCCATGCGGATGCGGTCGCGGACCACGCCGTCCATGGCGCCGATCAGCACGGTGCCGTCCAGATACAGCCGCCCGGTTTCCACCTGGTCCACCACGCGCGGCGCATCGCCGGTCAGGTCTAGCATGGTGCCGTTGGTCGCGATTTCGGCCGCGATCCCCTTGGCGCGGGCCATCATGACATGCTCGCGCAGGTGCAGATGCTCGCCATGCATGGGGATCACGATCTGCGGCTTCAGAAGCTCGTGCAAAGCCGCGATGTCCGGCCGGTTGGCGTGCCCCGAGACGTGATAAAGCCCGTCATCGGCGTCATACACCTCGACCCCCAATTCGCTGAGCGAATTCATGATCCGCCCGACAGAGCGTTCGTTGCCGGGGATGGTCTTGGAACTGAACAGGAAGCTGTCTCCTTCCTTCAGCATCAGCCCCAGGTAACGCCCGCGGGACAGTTGCGCGCTTGCGGCACGACGTTCGCCCTGGCTGCCGGTTGCCAGCAGCATGACCTGGTTGCGCGGGAGGCTGGCGGCTTCCTCGGGGCCGATAGTGTCGGGGAAATCCGTCAGGACGCCGGTTTCAAGACCCACCGCGACCATCTTGCGCATGGCCCGGCCCAGCAGGCAAACCTTGCGGTTCGCGGCAATGGCGGCATCCGAAAGGGTCTTCAGCCGCGCGATGTTGCTGGCGAAGGTGGTGGCGACAACCATGTTCTTCTGCGCCACGACCCATTCAAGGATCGGATTGGCCAGCATCGCCTCGGACCGGCCGGGATGGGTCGAGAAGATGTTGGTGCTGTCGCAGGTCAGGACCTTGATGCCCCGCCCCTCGGCAGCGATGTGGTGCCAGGCGATCGGATCGAAGGGATCGCCCACCACCGGCGTTCCGTCCAGCTTGAAATCGCCCGTATGAACGACCCGGCCCGCGGGCGTGTCAATGATCAGCGCGGCGCTTTCGGGAATGGAGTGGCTGACAGGGACGAACTGCACGGTGAAGGGGCCGACCTGCGTCACCTCGGGGCGCGCGCCCACGATGTTGACGACCGAGGGCGAATGCCCCTGTTCCTCCAACTTCAGGCGGACCAGGGCACCGGTGAACTGCCGGGCATAGATGGGAACGTTCAGGCGTCCATACAGGTGCCCCAGGGCGCCCAGGTGATCCTCGTGCCCGTGGGTGACGAAGATCGCCTCCAGCCGGTCGCGGTTCTGTTCCAGCCAGGACAGGTCGGGCATGATCAGGTCGATGCCCGGGCTACTGTCCATGTCGCCGAAGCTGACGCCCAGATCGACCAGGATCAGCCTTTCGCGCCCAGGCGTGCCATAGCCATAGACATAGGCATTCATGCCGATTTCGCCCGCGCCGCCCAGCGGCAGATAGATCAGGCGCTCAGCCATTGCCCATCTCCTTGTTGTAATCGTGAATGAGCCGCAGCCCGTGCATCGTCAGATCGTCTTCGATTGCGTCGAACAGGTCAAACCCCTGATCGAACAACGGCGCAAGCCCTCCGGTTGCAATGACCTTCATCGGGCGGTCCCGTTCCGCCCGGATCTGGCGCACGACCCCGTCCACCAGACCGATATAGCCCCAGAAGATCCCCGACTGGATGCAGGCGACGGTGTTGGTGCCGATCACGCGGGCGGGCATGGTCACATCGACATGCGGCAGGCTGGCCGCGCCCATGTGCAGGGCTTCCAGCGACAGGTTCACGCCGGGCGCGATCACCCCGCCGATATAGGCGCCGTCCACATCCACCACGTCGAAGGTGGTCGCCGTGCCGAAATCCACGACGATCAAATCCGGCCCGTGACGCGCAAAGGCCGCGACCGTGTTGACCAGCCGGTCGGGACCAACCACGGTGCCTTCGTCCACGCGCGGATCGACCGGCAGCAGGCAGTCGGGCTTGCCCACCACCAGCGGCCGGGTGTCGAAATAGCGGTTGCACAGCACGCGCAGGTTGAAGACCACGCGGGGCGCCGTGGAGCTGATGATGCAGGCGTCGATGTCCAGGCCGAACTTCTGCCCTTCGATCAGCGTGGACAGCCAGACGAAGTATTCATCCGCCGTCCGCCGATGATCGGTCGAGATGCGCCAATGCGCCAGGAAACGCCCGCCGTCCCAGATCGAGAAGACCGTGTTGGTGTTTCCGGTGTCGATGCACAGAAGCACGGGTCATACCCCCGCAAAATAGATGTCGGCCGCTGGGATCGCCTGCCTGCCCCTCGGGCCGGAGAGGATCAGCGCGCCTGTTTCGTCGATCCCGTCAAAGCGCCCGGTCGTCTCGGTCGTGCCGGTGCGGGCGATGATCGTCTCGCCCAGGCGGGTGGCGCGGGCCTGCCATGCCTCGCGGATGGGGCCGAAGCCATAGGTCCGCATCTGCCGGTGCCAGTCGTCGAAGGCGCGGGCAAGCGCCGCCAGGAAATCGTCGGGGCTGACGGCCAGGCCAGTTTCACCCAGCAGGCCGACCGGCCGGGTCGCGCCGGGTTCCAGCAGGCCCGTCTCCGGCGCGGCGGCCAGGTTGACGCCGATGCCGATGGCCAGGGCTTGGATCGCGCCGCCGGACCCGATGCTTTCCAGCAGGATGCCCGACAGCTTGCCGCCGTTCAGCAGCACGTCGTTCGGCCATTTCAGCGCCACGTTCAGCTGCGGCCCGCAAAGCTGGCGCAGGGCGTCATGCACGGCAAGCGCCGCGACAAAGGACAACCGCGCGGCATCCGCCGGACCGCCTTCGGGACGCAGGACCAGGGTCGCCGCGAAATTGCCGGGCGGATCGGTCCAGGCCCGGCCCCGCCGGCCGCGGCCCGCCGTCTGGCGGCGCGCCATGATCCAAGTCGGACCCGACAGCGCGGGCGCCATCCGCATCGCTTCGGCATTCGTGCTGTCAACCTGTTCCAGGACGTGGCGGGCCACGCCCTGGGGCCAGACCGACAGCGAGGTGCCGCTACTCAACGGCAGGAGTCTCGGTCGAGGTGTCGGGAAGAAGCGCCGCATCGGCAGGCACGGTGGTCATGGCCACCAGCGAGTCCGCCGCCGTCGCCGCAGCGGTATCGACGCCCCACATGGACACCGCGCCGATCAGCAGCATCGCGGCCGGGACGATCAGCGCCAGATACTGCACCGCGCCCATGCGGCTTTCCACGCCCTCGCTTTCGGCCCCGAACCACATGTAATAGACGATGCGCAGGTAATAGAACGCCCCGATGACCGATGCGATCACGCCCAGGATCGCCAGCCAGGACATGCCCGCCTGCACAGCCGCTGTCAGCACGCCATACTTGGCGAAGAAGCCAAGGAAGGGGGGCACGCCTGCCAGGCTGAACATCAGGAACAGGACCGCAAAGCCCTTGACCGGATGGACCTGAGCGAAGCGGTTCAAGCTTTCCAGATCCGTAATCGGCCGCCCGTCGCGTTCCATCGACAGGATGAAGGCGAAGGTGCCCACGTTCATTACCGCATAGATCGCCATATACAGCAGCATCGACTGCACGCCGAAGGCCGTTCCGGCCGCAAGCCCGACAAGGGCAAAGCCCATATGCGCAATCGAGGAATAGGCCATCAGGCGCTTGATGTTGCGCTGACCGATCCCGGCGATGGATCCCAGGAACATCGACAGCACGGCAAGCGCCGCGATGATCTGGCCCCAGTCGCCCGGCACGTTGCCGAAGGCATCGAACATCAGCCGCGCGATCAGCGCCATGGCCGCGACCTTGGGTGCGGTGGCGAAGAAGGCGGTCACCGGCGTCGGCGCGCCTTCATAGACGTCGGGCGTCCACATGTGGAACGGCACCGCCGAGACCTTGAAGGCAAGCCCGACCAGCAGGAAGACCAGGCCGAACAGCAGGCCCACGGACAACTGCCCGCCGACCACGACCTGCACGATGCCGGCAAAGCTGGTGGTGCCCGAGAAGCCATAGACCAGCGAGGCGCCGTAAAGCAGCATCCCCGAGGACAACGAGCCAAGGACGAAATACTTCAACCCGGCCTCGGACGATTTCACGCTGTCCCGGCGCATGGCGGCGGCGACGTAAAGCGCCAGCGACTGCAGTTCCAGCCCCATGTACAGCGACAGAAGATCGCTGGCCGAAACCATCATCATCATCCCGATGGCGGCCAGGGTGATCAGGATCGGAAACTCGAAGCGCAGCAGGTTGTGACGCTCCATATACTCGGCGCTCATCGCCAGGACGGCGGCGGCCGAGATCAGGATCGTCACCTTGGCAAACCGGGCGAAGGCATCGTCGGTGAACATGCCGAAAAAGGCCACCTGCGCCGGGCGATCGGCAAAGCCGACGTAAAGCCCGACCACCAGCAGCGCGGCAACGGTGGCCCACAGGATCGGACGCGCGATCGCGTCCTTGCCGAAATAGGCGCCGGCCATCAGGGCCGCCATGGCATAGATCGCCAGCACAAGTTCCGGCAGGATGGTCGAGAAATCGAGCGCGGTCATCGTGCTTTCCTCAATGGCTGGCATCGGCCGCGTCCGCCTGGGCGGTCACGGCCAGCCCGTCGCGTCCGTCATGCGGCAGGGCTTCGTGATAGTTGACCAGCAGCGCCTCGACGGCGGGGCCGGTGATGTCGGTGACGGCGCGCGGATAAACGCCCAGATACAGCGTCATGATGATCAGCGGCGCAAAGATCCACCTTTCGCGCGGGGTCATGTCGGTGATGGTCTTCAGGCTTTCGCGCACCAGGGCGCCCAGCGTCACGCGGCGGTAAAGCCACAGCGCATAGCCCGCCGACAGGATCACGCCGGTCGCCGCGACAAAGGCCACCCAGGTATTGGCCTTGAAGGTTCCCATCAGGGTCAGGAACTCGCCCACGAAGCCCGAGGTGCCGGGAAGGCCCACATTCGCCATCGTGAAGAACAGGAAGACCAGGGCATAGACCGGCATCCGGTTGACCAGGCCGCCATAGGCGTCGATTTCCCGCGTGTGCATCCGGTCGTAGATCACGCCCACCAGCAGGAACAGCGCGCCCGAGATGAAGCCGTGCGACACCATCTGGAAGATCGCCCCGTCCAGGCCCTGCTGGTTCGCGGCGAACACCCCCATCGTGACGAAGCCCATGTGGGCAACCGACGAATAGGCGATCAGCTTCTTCATGTCGGATTGCACCAGAGCCACCAGCGAGGTGTAGACGATGGCGATGGCCGACATCCAGAAGACCAGCGGCTGCAGCATGTCGCTGGCCACCGGGAACATCGGCAGGCTGAAGCGCAGGAAGCCGTATCCGCCCATCTTCAGCAGCACCGCCGCCAGCACGACCGACCCCGCGGTCGGGGCCTGGACGTGCGCGTCCGGCAGCCAGGTATGAACCGGCCACATCGGCATCTTGACCGCGAAGCTGGCGAAGAAGGCCAGGAACAGCAGCGTCTGCATTCCGCCGACCACCGTGAAGCCCAGGACGCGCATCGTCTCGGACGGGAAGTCGAAGGCCAGAAGTTGCGCGATGTCGGTCGTTCCGGCGGTGCGCGCCATGGCGATCATCGCCACCAGCATCAGGACGGATCCGAGGAAGGTGTAAAGGAAGAACTTGAAGGTCGCGTAGATGCGGTTCGCGCCCCCCCAGATGCCGATGATCAGGAACATCGGGATCAGGCCGGCCTCGAAGAACAGATAGAACAGGATCAGGTCAAGCGCCGTGAAGACGCCGATCATCAGGCCTTCCAGGACCAGGAAGGCGATCATGTATTCCTTGACGCGGGTCTTCACGTCCCAGGTGGACAGGATCGTCAGCGGCATCAGGAAGGTCGTCAGCATCACGAACAGGACCGAGATGCCGTCCACGCCCATCTTGTAGCGCAGGCCCATGATCCAGGGATGATCCTCGACGAACTGGAAGCCGGTATTGGTCGGGTCGAAGCCCGCCAGCACGAACAGCGAGATCAGGAAGGTGGCCGTGGTGGCGATCAGCGCCAGCCACTTGGCATTGCGCTGCGCGGCCTCGTCCTCGCCCCGCAGGAACAGGGCCAGGATCCCCGCTGCCACGATCGGCAGGAAGGTGATGATCGAAAGAAGGTTCGTCATGTCAGTGCGCGCCCCGCATCATCACCCAGATCAGCAAGCCCACGATGCCTACGACCATCGCAAAGGCATAATGGAACACATAGCCCGACTGCACGCGACCGGCGAAGCGCGTCAGGCGCGGGATGATTCCCATGGCCACCCCGTTGATGGCGCCGTCGATAACCGCTCCGTCGCCGCCCGTCCACAGCTTGCGGCCGATCCACAAGGCGGGCCGGACGAAGACGAAGTGATAGATCTCGTCGAAATACCACTTGTTCAGCAGAAACTGGTACAAGGCGGGCTGCTGCGCGGCCAGTTTCGCCGGCGCATTCGGATAGCGGATATACATCAGCCAGGACAGGCCCAGCCCGATCAGCATCGCCACAAAGGGCGACAGCTTCACCCAAGTCGGGACATAGTGCGCGTCATGCATGACGTGGTTGTCGGACCGCATGAAGATCGCGCCCTGCTCGTATCCTGCAAGGGCCTCGTGGCCGTCCGCTGCAGTCTCCTCGGCCGGGTCGCTGGCGGCACCGGCGGCGGCATGGGTCGCGGCACCGGCGGGTTCCCCATGCGGCGCCTCGGCCACGGCGCCGTCAAGCGCCTCGCCATGGCCGCCCTCGGCCTGCTCATGCGCCGCTTCGGGTAGGCCAAAGAAGCGCTGCACGTCGTCGCCGAAGAAGCTGCCGTACCAGATCATGCCCGCGAAGATCGAACCCAAAGCCAGGACAGCCAGAGGCGCAGTCATCACCGGGGGGCTTTCATGGGCATGGTGATGCGCGTGCATCGGGTCGTGATGACCGTGGTCATCGTGGCCGTGCAGGCCATGTCCATGGGCGGCGGGAACGGGCTGGACTTCTTCCTCGGCCTTGATCTCGGCATCCCAGACCTTTTGCGGGCGCGGCGCACCCCAGAAGGTCAGGAACATCAGCCGCCAGGAATAGAAGCTGGTCATCAGCGCCGCGATCACCAGCAGCCAGAAGGCATAGCCCACGCCGGATGCATAGGCGCTTTCGATCACGGCGTCCTTGGACAGGAAACCCGCAAAGCCGATATGGGTCAACGGGATGCCCACGCCGGTGATGGCCAGCGTGCCGATCAGCATGGCCGCGAAGGTATAGGGCACCTTCTTGCGCAGCCCGCCATAGTTCCGCATGTCCTGTTCATGGTGCATCGCGTGGATCACGGAACCCGCGCCCAGGAACAGCATCGCCTTGAAGAAGGCATGCGTGAACAGGTGGAACATCGCCACCGAATAGACGCCCACGCCCGCCGCCACGAACATATAGCCCAGCTGCGAACAGGTCGAATAGGCGATCACGCGCTTGATGTCGTTCTGCACCAGACCCACCGTCGCCGCGAAGAACGCGGTCGAGGCGCCGATGATCGTGATGAACATCTTGGTTTCGGGCGCGAACTCGAACAGCGGCGACATGCGGCAGACCAGGAACACGCCGGCCGTCACCATGGTCGCGGCGTGGATCAGCGCGGACACCGGGGTCGGGCCTTCCATGGCATCGGGCAGCCAGGTGTGCAGGAACAGCTGCGCCGACTTGCCCATCGCGCCCACGAACAGCAGGAAGGCCAGCAGGTTCGCCGCGTTCCATTCAGTCCACAGGAAGCGCATCTGCACATTCGCCAGTTCCGCCACCTGGGCGAAGATCGCGTCGAACTGGATGGAACCCGTCATCCACCACAGGCCGAAGATGCCCAGCAGGAAGCCGAAGTCGCCCACGCGGTTGACGATGAAGGCCTTGATGGCGGCGGCGTTGGCTGACGGCTTGCGGTAATAGAAGCCGATCAGCAGGTAGGATGCGACGCCCACGCCTTCCCAGCCGAAGAACATCTGCAGCAGGTTGTCCGCCGTCACCAGCATCAGCATGGCGAAGGTGAAGAAGGACAGATAGGCGAAGAAGCGCGCCTTGTAGTGTTCGTGATGCGTCCAGTTGTCGTCATGGGCCATGTAGCCCATCGAATACAGGTGAACGAGCGCCGAGACCGTCGTCACCACGATCAGCATGATGGCCGTCAGGCGGTCCAGGCGGATCGCCCATTCGGCGCTGAAATCGCCCGAGACGATCCAGTCCATGACCGGAATGTGCTGGGTCTCGCCGTTGAAGCCCAGAAAGACGATCCAGGAAAACAGGGCGCAGACGAACAGCACGCCCGTGGTCAGCAACTGCGCGGCCTTTTCGCCGATGATGCGCCAGCCGAAACCGCCGATCAGGGCGGCAACCAGGGGCGCGAACAGGATGAATTGCACCATGACCGCTTACCCCTTCATCACGTTGACATCGTCCACCGCGATCGAGCCGCGGTTGCGGAAGAAGACCACCAGGATCGCCAGGCCGATGGCGGCCTCGGCGGCGGCGACGGTCAGGATGAACATGGTGAAGACCTGCCCCGCAAGATCGCCCAGATGGGCCGAGAAGGCCACGAAGTTGATGTTGACCGACAGCAGGATCAGTTCGATCGACATCAGGATGACGATGACGTTCTTGCGGTTCACGAAGATGCCGAAGATCCCGGCGACGAACAGGATCGCCCCCACGACAAGGTAATGTGTCAAGCCTATCATCGTCTTTCGTCCCTTCGGGTCGTTACCCGTTCAATGTCTGTCGGCCAGGCAAGGGGGGCTTATAGCCCCTGCCCCGGCTTCACGTCGCGCAGTTCCATGGCCTTGGCCGGATCGCGATACATCTGTTCCAGCACGTCCTGGCGCTTGATGTCGCGCCGATGACGCATGGTCAGGGTGATCGCGCCGATCATCGCGACCAGCAGGATCAGCCCCGAAATCTGGAACGGCAGCAGATAGCGGTCATAAAGAATGCTGCCGATAGCATTGGTGTTCATCGCCTGGTCCAGGACGGGCGCGGCACGCAGGTCCGTGGCCTGGCTGGCAATTTCCCAACCTCCGAAGGCAATGACCAGCAGTGCCAGCAGGACAAGACCGATCAGCCCGGCCAGCGGCAGATAGCCCGCCAGTTCCCCGCGAAGCTGCGCGAAATCGACATCAAGCATCATCACGACGAACAGGAACAGCACCGCGACCGCGCCGACATAGACGATCACCAGAAGCATCGCCACGAATTCGGCGCCCTGCAGAACGAACAGACCGGCCGAGGCGATGAAGGCTAGGATCAGCCACAGCACCGAATGCACCGGGTTCCTAGACAGGACCACCATGAAGCCCGCCGTGCAGACCGAGATTGCGAACAGATAAAAGGCGAAGGTGATCATTCGGCCTGTTTCCCTTCATGTTCGGTGAATACGCCCTGGGCGATTTCCAGCGCCTTCTGCATGGCCGGGATGCCGCCGAACATGCCCATCTGATAGATGACCTCGGCCACCTCGCGCGCGGTCGCACCCGCCTCGATGGCGTGGCGGATGGTCAGGCGCAACTGCGGCTCGGCATGGGCGCCCTGGACGGTCAGCGCGGCAAGGGTCACCAGCAGCCGGGTCTTGGCGTCCAGCCCGTCGCGGTTGAAGGTGCGCCCGAACCACATTTCCAGCATGTCCGCCGGCATGGTCGGGATCATCTTCTCGAACGCGCGGGGATCGAAGGTTTCCAGGGCAGGATTGAATGCGCGGGCCATTTCCTGGCCCGACTGCATCATCTGCTGGAACAGCTTGGTGAAAGCGTCGCTCATCTGTAGGGCGCGTCGATGGACAGGTTGCGGGCGATCTCGGCCTCCCAGCGGGCGCCGTTGTCCAGAAGCTTCTGCTTGTCGTAGAACAGCTCCTCGCGCGTCTCGGTCGCGAATTCGAAGTTCGGGCCTTCCACGATGGCATCGACCGGGCAGGCTTCCTGGCAGAAGCCGCAATAGATGCACTTCGTCATGTCGATGTCATAGCGCGTGGTCCGGCGCGAGCCATCCTCGCGCGGTTCGGCGTCGATGGTGATCGCCTGGGCGGGGCAGATCGCCTCGCACAGCTTGCAGGCGATGCAGCGTTCCTCGCCGTTGGGGTAGCGGCGCAGCGCGTGTTCGCCCCGGAAGCGCGGCGACAGCGGCCCCTTCTCGTGCGGATAGTTGATGGTCGCCTTGGGCGCGAAGAAGTACTTCACGCCAAGGCCGAACCCTTTCAGGAAATCGACCAGCAGGAAATACTTGGTCGCGCGGGCGATGTCGAAAGCCATCAGAATTCTTCCCCTTGCTTGGGCGCGGCGAAGCGGTCGAATGCCGCCACATAGGCGCGGACCCTGGCGCCGTCACGGGACTGTTCGGCACTGTCCAGATTGTTGGCCAGGAAATGCGCGAACTCGACCTTGTCGGTTTCGGACGCATTGGCCAGTATTTCGGCGATCTTGTTGGAATAAGCCATGTCTTATGCCCCTGCCCAGCGTGCCCAGAACGATCCGAAGACCTCGAAGCGCGCAAGGAAGGCGACCAGGACGACCCAGCCCAGCGACAGGGGCAGGAACACCTTCCAGCCGATCCGCATCAACTGGTCATAGCGGTACCGCGGCACGATGGCCTTCACCATGGCGAACATCCAGAACCAGAAGACCATCTTCAGGAACATCCACAGCGCGCCGTCCGAGATGCCTGGAATGGGCGACAGCCAGCCCCCGAAGAACAGCAGGCTGATCAGCGCGCACATCAGCCAGATCGCGATGTATTCGCCCGCCATGAACAGCAGATAGGGCGTGGACGAGTATTCGACCATGAAGCCCGCGACCAGTTCGGATTCCGCCTCGGCCAGGTCGAAGGGCGGGCGGTTCGTTTCGGCCAGGGCCGACACGAAGAACAGCACCAGCATCGGCAGATGCGGCAGCCAGTACCACGACAGCAGCCCTGCACCGGCCTGCGCCTCGACGATGGCGGTGATGTTCATCGACCCGGTCGAGATGATGACCCCGATGATGATCAGGCCCAGGCTGACCTCATACGAGATCATCTGCGCCGCTGCCCGCAGCGAGGACAGGAACGGATATTTCGAGTTCGAGGCCCAGCCGCCCATGATCACGCCGTAAACCTCGAGCGAGGAGACGGCGAAGATGAACAGGATGCCCACGTTGATGTCGGCCATCACCCAGCCGGGCGCGAAGGGGATCGCCACGAAGGCCAGCAGGGCCAGGGTCATCGACAGGAAGGGCGCCAGGAAGAAGACGAACTTGTCCGCGCCCGCAGGAATGACGATTTCCTTCAGCACGTATTTCAGCGCGTCGGCGAAGGTTTGCAGCAGCCCCCAGGGGCCGACCACGTTCGGTCCGCGCCGCATCTGCACGGCGGCCCAGATCTTGCGGTCACCATAGACCATGAAGATCAGCGACAGCATGACAAAGGCGATCACCGCCAGACCCTGCGCCAGCATCAGGATCGTCATGCCCAGAGAGGATGCCCAGAATTCAGCCATGCCCGTCCCTATCCCGTTACGCGGCGGGAATGCCGCGTTCCTTGCATTCGCGCAAGGTGTCTTCCGTTTCCATCACACGCAAACCCATCGGCCTTTGATCCGACAGCGTGAACGCGGCCCCGATCGTCAGCTTGCCATCCCGCGTGTCCTGCAGCGTGCGCACATGGCGGCCATATGCCTCGCCATTCCGCTTGGCCCAACCGGCCAGTGCGCAGGTGGCATACGAGAAGGCGATATCGGCGTCCACCCCCTTGCGCAGATTTGCCGTCACCTCGACAAGATCGCCGGACCCCTTCGGATCCAGGGACGCCACACGGACGCCCAGGAAATCCTCGGGGTCAAGTTCGGTGCCCTCGACCCAGCTTGGCAGTGCGGGCTGGGTCCGGGCCGCGAATTCCTCGAGCGCCTTTTCCTGCGCGGTCTGCCGCGGCGGCAGGTCTGCGGCAACCATCCCGCCCAGGTCCAGATCCAGGTTCGCGTTCAGCGCCATCAGATCGGCCTCGGTCACGGCGAAGGCGTCCTGCCCTTCCGGGCTGTCGAGCGCCATGGTCGTGACCTTGCCATCGGGTTCCAGGATCAGGATCTCGCCCGACTTGGTCGAGATGCGGGCCAGCGTCAGCGGTGCCTTGCCCGGCGCGGCGCCAGGGGTCGCGACCCTTGCCGTCATCGTGGCGGGCTTGGCCGGAGGGCGTTCGCCGCCGGCATCGCCTGCGCAGCCGGACAGGATCGCAGCCCCGGCAAGGGCTGCGACCGCGAACCGTGGCTGGCAGGACGCTGGCCGCATGGTGGTCACTCGGCCGCCATGGCGGGCGATTGCCTGCGGGCCGCCGCCATCCGCGACAACTCTCCCATCAGGGGCGAGGACCGGGCGATCGGATTCGTCAGATAGAAATCCGTGATCGCATAGCGGAACGTGGCCTTGCCCAGATCCAGCCGATCAAGCGGGCGCCATTCGTTTTCCGGCACCTGGTCGATCATCGCCAGATGCGGCACGGCCTGCACCAACGCGCGACGCAGTTGCGTCAGGCTGTCCCAAGGCAGCGCCTGTCCCAATTCGGCGGACAGTGCGCGCAGGATCGCCCAGTTCTCCTTGGCCTCGCCAGGCGCAAAGTTCGCGCGAAGGGCCAGTTGCGGACGCCCCTCGGTGTTCACGAACAGGCCGTTTTCTTCCGTATAGCAGGCGGCGGGCAGGATGATATCGGCCCGATGCGCGCCGCGATCCCCGTGGCTGCCCTGATAGATCACGAAGGCACCCGGCGCGACATCCACCTCGTCCGCGCCGAGGTTGTAGATCACCTCGGCCCCGTCGATGGCCGCAGCCAGCCCGCCCTCGGTTACGGCGCTCACATCCATGGCGCCAACACGCGAAGCCGCGCTGTGCAGGATCATCAGCTTGCAGTCGTCCAGTTCGCAGATGCGCATGGCATTGGCCAGCACGGCTTCCCCATCCGCCTCGCGCAGGGCACCCTGGCCCACGATCACGATGCCCGGCGTGCCTGCGGTGGACTTGAGGTCGTCCTTGACCAGATGGGTCAGCGCGGCACGATCATTGCCGTGGTGGTGATAGTCATAGGTCAGATCGACCGGATCGCCGATCAGCGCGACCTGCGCGCCATGCGCCCAGGCCTTGCGGATGCGGGCGTTCAGGACGGGCGCTTCGTCACGCGGGTTGGTGCCGATCAGCAGGATGCGCTTCGCGCTGTCGATGTCGGCGATCGTCGCGTTGCCGACATAGGCGCCCCGGTTGCCCGCAGGCAGCCGCGCGCCATCGGTGCGGCATTCGACATTGCCGCCCAGACCCTGGACCAGTTGCTTCAGGCTGAACGCGGCCTCGACCGGGGCCAGATCGCCCACCAGACCGGCGACCTTGCGGCCCTTCATCGCAGCGGCCGCCGCCGACAGAGCCTCGGCCCAGGTGGCCGGGCGCAGCTTGCCGTTCTCGCGGATATAGGGCTTGTCCAGCCGCTGGCGGCGCAGCCCGTCCCAGACATAGCGGGTCTTGTCGCTGATCCACTCCTCGTTCACGTCGTCATGGTTGCGCGGCAGGATGCGCATGACCTCGCGCCCCTTCACGTCGATGCGGATGTTGCTGCCAAGCGCATCCATCACGTCGACGCTTTCGGTCTTGCGCAACTCCCAGGGCCGCGCACGGAAAGCATAGGGACGGCTGACCAAAGCGCCCACCGGGCACAGATCGACGATGTTGCCCTGCAGGTTGGAGGCCAGCGTCTCGTTCAGATAGCTGGTGATCTCGCTGTCCTCGCCGCGGCCCGTCTGGCCCATCTGGCTGATGCCCGCGACCTCGGTCGTGAAGCGCACGCAGCGGGTGCAGCTGATGCAGCGGGTCATGTGGGTTTCGACCAGCGGACCCAGGTTCAGTTCCTCGGCCGCGCGCTTGGGTTCGCGATAGCGGCTGAAGTCCACGCCGTAAGCCATTGCCTGGTCTTGCAGATCGCATTCGCCGCCCTGGTCGCAGATCGGGCAGTCCAGCGGATGGTTGATCAGCAGGAACTCCATCACGCCCTCGCGGGCCTTCTTGACCATGGGGCTGTTGGTGCGGATTTCCGACGGCGCGCCATCGGGGCCGGGGCGCAGATCCTTGACCTGCATGGCGCACGACGCGGCAGGCTTGGGCGGACCGCCCACCACCTCGACCAGGCACATCCGACAGTTGCCGGCAATCGACAGCCGTTCGTGATAGCAAAAGCGCGGGATCTCAATCCCCGCCATCTCGCAGGCCTGGATCAGGGTCAGGTTGGGATCGACCGCGATCTCAACATCGTCAATCTTGATTGTCCGCAAGTCGGCCATCGGTTTCTTCCTTACCTGGCAACCAGAAGCGATCCGGCGATCGTCTTCCGTTCTATCTCTTGCTGCCCCAGACGGCAGAACGTGTCGGGCTGGCCGTTCACCACCCCATTGGCGACCATATAGCGGTCGGCCTCGGCATAGATGCGACGACGCTCGTCCCTGCTGTCAAGGAAGGCGTCGATCTGCGATTCGCTGTAGCCCTGGTCCAGCGCATAACGCTTGAGCTTGCGGGCCTCGGAAAAGGCCCGGACCAGGCGCGCGTCAAGGGTCGGGCAGCCCTTGCGCAGAACGTCGGCCACACGCGCCTGAACCAGGCTGTCGTTGATATGGCGTTCCTGCGACAAGGGCGGCAGGGCGGCGGCAGGGCCCGTCAGGGCGGCAAGCGTGGCGATTGAAGCGAAGGCGGTGCGGATCATGGCAGGCGTCCTTGGTTGGTTGCGTCTTCCGACATAACCACCGGCGTGGACTTTCGCCCGACACGACCCCGCGACAGGGGCGTGATATGCCGCCCCTGCCCTCATTCCGCGGCCATCGCCCCCATGCGTCCGGTGCGCTTGGCCTTGATGCGGTCCTCGATCTCCTCGCGGAAATTGCGGATCAGGCCCTGGATCGGCCAAGCGGCGGCGTCGCCCAGGGCGCAGATGGTGTGGCCTTCGACCTGCTTGGTCACGTCGAACAGCATGTCGATTTCCTCGACCTCGGCATCGCCGCGCACCAGACGCTCCATCACGCGCATCATCCAGCCGGTGCCCTCGCGGCAGGGTGTGCACTGGCCGCAGCTTTCATGCTTGAAGAACTTGGACAGCCGCCAGATCGCCTTGATGATGTCGGTCTGCTGGTCCATCACGATCATGCAGGCGGTGCCGAAGGACGACCGCAGTTCCCGCATTCCGTCGTAATCCATGATGGCGTTTTCACACTGTTCCGCCGTCAGCACCGGACAAGAGGCGCCGCCGGGGATCACCGCCTTGAGGTTCTTCCAGCCGCCGCGGATGCCGCCGCCATGCTTCTCGATCAGCTCCTTCATGGGGATCGACATGGCTTCCTCGACCACGCAGGGCGTGTTGACATGCCCGGTCAGGCCGAACAGCTTGACGCCTGCGTTGTTCGGGCGGCCAAAGCCCGCAAACCATTCCGGGCCGCGCCGCAGCACCGTCGGGACCACCGCGATGGATTCCACGTTGTTCACGGTCGTCGGGCAGCCGTACAGACCCGCGCCCGCCGGGAAAGGCGGCTTCATGCGGGGCATGCCCTTCTTGCCTTCCAGGCTTTCCAGCAAGGCCGTTTCCTCGCCGCAGATATAGGCCCCGCCGCCGTGATGGAGGTAGATGTCGAAGTCCCAGCCGGATCCGGCGGCATTCGCGCCCAGCAGCCCTGCGTCATAGCATTCGTCGATCGCGGCCTGCAGGGCTTCCTTTTCGCGGATGAACTCGCCCCGGATATAGATATAGGCCGCATGCGCGCCCATGGCGAAGCTGGCGATCAGCGCGCCTTCGATCAGCGTATGCGGATCGTGGCGCATGATCTCGCGGTCCTTGCAGGTCGCGGGTTCGGATTCGTCGGCGTTGATGACCAGATAGGACGGGCGGCCGTCCGATTCCTTGGGCATGAAGGACCACTTGAGGCCGGTCGGAAAGCCCGCGCCCCCCCGGCCGCGCAGCCCGGATGCCTTCACCTGTTCCACGATCTTGTCGCGGCCACGGGCAAGGATCTCGGCCGTGCCGTCCCAGTGGCCGCGCTTGCGTGCGCCCGCCAGGCTACGGTCGCCCATCCCGTAGAGGTTGGTAAAAATGCGATCCTGATCTTTCAGCATCCTGTTCTCAATCCTCTCATCCGGGCGTCAGGACTTCCTGCGCCGCCAGATACGCCAGGTCACGATCAGCGACCAGACAAAAGCTCCGATGGCGGCCAGATCCGCCAGATAGGCCCATTTCCCGGCCCAGTCGTAATAACTGCCAAGCGCCTGGACCAGCAGCCACAGGCCCATGGCGCCGGCGATCACAAGGGCCGCCAGCCGCATCTCGCCCGCATCACGATCCTGCCCTGTTCCGCGCATCGCCTTCCCCGTGGCCTATCGGTCCGTCGTCTCGTCCTTCTGTTCCGCTTCCTCGATCCCCCGGATACCGGCGGGATTGCGGTCCGAAACGGGACGCGCGGCAGATGCAGCCTGCGCCTCCTGCTCGGTTATGCCGGTCGCATCCGCAGGCACGCCTTCCGAAGGGCGCGGTTCGGCTTCCGGCGCGCTATCCACGCCGGTCCGGTCGTCCACGGCGGCTTTGGGGTTGCGCAGCCATTTGGTCAGGATCGGCACCTCGGTCCCGTCGATCCGCTTGACCGTCTCGCCGATGTCGCGCGCCAGGGCGGCGCTTGCGTTCAGCGGGTCGCCCTGCCCCTTCAGGTCGGCAAGCGCGATCGGACCACCCAGAGGCTCGGACGAATAGCGGCCGTTCTGCGGGCCGGGCAGCGGCACCTGACCGGCCGAGAAGGCGTCGATCAGTTCTTCCAGCTTCGCGGGCGTCAGATCCTCGTAATAATCCTTGCCGATCTGGGCCATGGGCGCATTGGTGCAGGCACCCAGGCACTCGACCTCTTCCCAGCTGAACCGGCCATCGGCGGACAAGGTATGCGGTGTCGGCGCGATCTTGCGCTTGCAGACCTCGATCAGATCCTCGGCCCCGCAGATCATGCAGGTCGTGGTGCCGCAAATCTGGATATTCGCAATGCTGCCAACAGGCTGCAGCTGGAACATGAAGTAGAATGTAGCCACTTCAAGCGCCCTGATATAGGGCATCCCCAGCAGTTCGGCGCAGTATTCGATGGCAGGCCGCGACAGCCAGCCTTCCTGTTCCTGCGCGCGCCACAAAACCGGGATGATCGCCGATTGCTGGCGGCCTTCCGGGTATTTGGTCATCTGGGCATAGGCCCATTCCAGGTTGGCGGGCGTGAATGCGAAGCTGTCCGGCTGAACCGGCGAAAGACGGCGGAGCATCAGCGGTCAACCTCTCCGAACACGATATCAAGGGTGGCGATCAGGGCGGGCACGTCGGCCAGAAGATGGCCCTTGGCCAGGAAGTCCATGGCCTGAAGATGCCCAAAGCCCGGCGCGCGCAGCTTGGCGCGATAGGGTTTGTTGGTCCCGTCGCTGACCAGATAAACGCCGAATTCGCCCTTGGGGGCCTCGACCGCGGCATAAGCCTCGCCTGCGGGAACGCGGAAGCCTTCGGTGTAAAGCTTGAAATGGTGGATCAGGCTTTCCATGTCGCGCTTCATCTCTCCGCGCCGAGGCGGGGTCAGCTTGCCGCGCGCCAGCACGTCGCCCACGGGTTCTGCCCGCAGCTTCTGAATGGCCTGCTTCATGATGCTGGTCGATTCCCGCATTTCCTGCATGCGGATCAGATAGCGGTCATAGCTGTCGCCATTCCGGCCGACCGGGATCTTGAAGTCGAATTCGTCATAGCATTCATAGGGCTGAGAGCGACGCAGGTCCCATGCCAAGCCCGAACCGCGCGCCATGACCCCGGAAAAGCCCCAGTCCAGCGCGTCCTGTTCGGTGGCAATGCCGATGCCGACCAGACGCTGCTTGAAGATCCGGTTCTCGGTCAGAAGCGTATCCAGGTCGTCCAGAAGCTTGGGGAAACGGTCGCACCAAGCGTCGAGGTCGTCGATCAGATCCGGCGGCAGGTCCTGGTGAACGCCGCCCGGACGGAAATAGTTGGCGTGCAGGCGCGACCCGCTGGCGCGTTCATAGAAGATCATCAGATCCTCGCGCGCCTCGAAGCCCCACAAGGGCGGCGTCAGGGCGCCCACGTCCATCGCCCCCGTGGTCACGCCCAGAAGGTGGTTCAGGATCCGCCCGATTTCGGCATACAGGACCCGGATCAGGCTGGCGCGGCGCGGCACGACCGTGCCGGTCAGACGCTCGATCACCAGGCACCAGGCATGTTCCTGGTTCATGGGCGAGACATAGTCCAGCCGGTCGAAATAGGGCAGGTTCTGCAGGTAAGTCCTGCTTTCCATCAGCTTTTCGGTGCCGCGATGCAGCAGGCCGATATGCGGGTCGGCGCGTTCGACGACCTCGCCATCCAGTTCCAGCACCATGCGCAGCACGCCATGCGCCGCCGGGTGCTGGGGACCGAAGTTGATGTTGAAGTTGCGGATCTTCTGTTCGCCGACCAGGGTGTCGGCGGAACCATCGTCGTACTGGTTGGTGCGGATATCGCCGTCCATGGCCTTACCCCTTGGTCTTTTCGTCGCCGGGCAGCACGTATTTTGCGCCCTCCCACGGCGAAAGGAAGTCGAACTGGCGGTATTCCTGCGTCAGGCGCACGGGCTCATAGATCACCCGCTTCTCGGACTCGTCATAGCGAACCTCGACATAGCCGGTGGTCGGGAAGTCCTTGCGCAGGGGGAAGCCGCTGAAGCCGTAATCGGTCAGGATGCGGCGCAGGTCCGGGTGGCCCGAGAACAGGATCCCGAACATGTCGAAGGTTTCGCGTTCCAGCCAGTTGGCGCAGGGGTGGATGCGCGTGATCGACGGCACGACTTCATCCTCGCGGATGGCGACCTTCACGCGGATCCGCTGGTTCTGGTACATGGACAGCAGGTGCCACACCATGTCGAACCGCTGCACCCGTTCGGGATGATCAACGGCGGTGATGTCGATCAGGGTCGAGAAACGGCAGCTGCTGTCGCTGCGCAGAAACTCGATCAGGTCCACGATGCTGGACAGCGTCGAGGTCACGGTCAGCTCGCCGAAGGCGACGGTCGCATCCAGAACCTGGTCCCCGCAGCGCAGGCGAAGATGGTCGGCAAGCTGTTCCAGCGCGTCGATGTCGGGATAGACGGCCATGACTTACCTCACCAGCGTGCCGGTGCGCCGGATCCGGCGCTGGAGTTGCAGGATGCCATAAAGCAGCGCCTCGGCCGTCGGCGGGCAGCCGGGGACATAGATGTCCACGGGCACGATCCGGTCCACGCCGCGCACCACCGAATAGCTGTAATGGTAATAGCCGCCGCCGTTGGCGCAGCTTCCCATGCTGATGACATAGCGCGGCTCGGGCATCTGGTCATAGACCTTGCGGACCGCCGGGGCCATCTTGTTGGTCACGGTGCCCGCGACGATCATCAGGTCCGACTGGCGCGGGGACGCGCGCGGCGCCGTGCCGAAGCGTTCCACGTCATAGCGCGGCATCGAGGTATGCATCATCTCGACCGCGCAGCAGGCCAGACCGAAGGTCATCCAGTGCAGCGAGCCGTTGCGCGCCCAGTTGATGACGTCTTCGGTCTTGGTCAGCAGGAAACCCTTGTCCTGCAATTCCTGGTTCAGCGCGGCGGTCGCGACCTCACGGTCGGGACCGGCGGTATTCATTCCGGTCATCACGCCCATTCAAGCGCACCTTTCTTCCATTCATAGGCAAAGCCCACGGTCAACACGGCCAGGAACACCATCATCGACCAGAAGGCCACGTCCGACAGGCCCGCGAAGCTGACCGCCCAGGGGAACAGGAAGGCCACTTCGAGGTCGAAGATGATGAACAGGATCGACACCAGATAGAAGCGCACGTCGAACTTCATCCGCGCGTCGTCGAAGGCGTTGAAGCCGCATTCATAGGCGCTGACCTTTTCCGGGTCCGGGTTGCGCACGGCGACGACAACGGCCGCAAGGATCAGGATCAGTGCCAGCGCCGAGGCCATTCCCGCGAAAACGAGGATCGGCAGATAGTCCTGGAGCAAGGTTTCCACGGGCAAGTTTCCCTTGTCGGCCGCGGAAAAGCTGTGGCTGCCCGCGACGGGTTAGCTAGGCGTCCGTTTAGACCTGTGGGCCAGCGGGGTCAACGGGCGGCAAACCCTGCCTCAGGTGCAATTCGCGGCGCTTCAACATTGGCTGCAAGGCGATACGGAAAGTCGCTTCCCGGTCGCCTGTCGCTCAGATGGTTCCCGGCGGCCCCGGTTTCAAGACGTCCAATGACAGCCACGGGGACGTGATCCATCAAAAAAGGCAGCCCCGAAAGGCTGCCTTCTGTCGCAGGATGAGACCGAAGGATTACATCCCCGCAGCCTGGCAATCGGCCAGCGTGATGACCTCCATGTTGATCGTGCCCGAGAACTGGTCGGCGTCCTGGTTGCCTTCCAGCCCGGTCGTCGCGGTGGCCGTGTTGTCGGAAGCCGTCGCAGCCATGGCCGGGTCGGGCGAGTCGTTGTCCTGGTTGCCTTCGTTGCCCGTGGTCGGCTGTGCGCCGTCCATGGTGCCGGCATCCGTGTCGGGGGTGGCTCCAGCCACCGAATCGTTGTCCGCATTGCCGGAATTGCCGGCGTCGCCGCCCGGCTCGGTCGCGCTGGTGGCCTGATCGTCCGAACCCATGGCCAGGGTCCGGCAATGTTCGGCAACGGCAGCCATGTCGGCTTCGCTGATTTCCTGCGTCCCCACCATCGTCTGCGCAAAGGCGGTGGAGCCAAAGCCAAGGGCGGCCGCGATCGCCAGCGGCGCGGTAAGCGATTTGATAGACATACCTTCCTCCGTTACGTTCAAAAAGGGTGCATTGGCGAACCAACCTCTTGACGAACAACTTGTTCCGTTCGCGCCCCTACACGACATCGTTGACGACCTGGCCAGAACCCGGATGACGCACCGGGCATTTCGGTTCTTCGGGCGCGTCTCGGACCAAGCGCCCATGGCTTGCCGGCCGGACTTGCCAAACCTTCTCCAACAAACAGCCTCGGGGACGTAGCCCGTGGATGCGCCGGAGCAGATGATGGAAGATCCCAGCCTTGCGGAAAACGCCCTGGACGATCTTGGCGGGCAGCTGGATCGCCGCAGGGCGGAATTCGACGAGCTGAATGCGCGCCACGGCACCTTGATGGAACGCCACGAGACCGCCGAACGGCAGTTGAAGACATTCGCCAACCAGCAGGAACAGGAACAGGCGGAAAGACAGGAACTGTCGATCGCCCTGAACGATCCCACTGTGGCGTCGCTGCGCATGGTGGACCTGATCGGCAGGGTTCAGGAAGCCTCTGCCCTCTCGCAGGAAGAAAAGGCAAGGGCGGACAGGCTTTCCGCCGCACTGGCCAAGGCCGTAGAGACATGCGACAGCCTGGAGGCCCAGTCGAGCAGACTTTCGGCGGAACGCGCGCGTCTTGCGGCCGACTTGACGGCGGCACGGCAGGCTGAACAGAAGCTGCGTTCCGAACGTGACGGCCTTGCAGCGGATTGCCAGCGGCTGACGGCCGAGCGCGACCAGGCCCGCGCCGAGGCAAGCCAGTGCGAGGCTGCGTTCCTGGCAAGCACGTCGTGGCGGGTGACGGCGCCGCTTCGGTTCGTATCGCGGCTGGTCCGGCGCGGCAGGCAGGCATCCTGATCTTCGACCCGCGCATGGCGACCATGCGTTGCACTGGACCGGCGAAGCGGTTATTTCTGGCCGAACCGCGACCGAAAGGACATGCCTTGCGCGATCTTCGGATTCCCGACCAGCGACACCCGGAAAAGGCCCATCGGCCCGATCAGGAACAGCCCAAGAAGCCTGCCTGGATCCGCGTGAAGGCGCCGACCTCGGAAGGCTACAAGCGCACGCGCGACATCATGAAGGACAACCGCCTGTCCACCGTCTGCGAGGAAGCGGGCTGCCCGAACGTGGGGGAATGCTGGTCGCAGGGCCACGCCACCATGATGATCATGGGCGAAATCTGCACGCGCGGCTGCACCTTCTGCAACGTCGCCACCGGCAAGCCGAACGCGCTTGACGTGTTCGAACCGGGCCGGGTGGCCCATGCCGTGCAGAAGCTGGGGCTGAAGCATGTGGTCATCACCAGCGTGGATCGCGACGATCTGGACGACGGCGGGGCGGACCACTTCGCCCAGACGATCCGCGCCATCCGCCACCGCAGCCCCGATTCCACGATCGAGGTGCTGGTGCCCGACTTCCTGAAGTCGAAACCGGGATCAGTGGAAATCGTGGTCGAGGCGCGTCCGGACGTCTTCAACCACAACCTGGAAACCGTTCCCGCGCTTTACCCCACCGTCCGCCCCGGCGCGCGCTATTTCCATTCGCTGCGGCTGTTGCAGAAGGTCAAGGAACTGGACCCGGCGATGTTCACCAAGTCGGGCATCATGGTCGGCCTGGGCGAGGATCGCGGCAGCGTGCTGCAGGTCATGGACGACATGCGCGCGGCCGACATCGACTTCATGACCATCGGCCAGTACCTGCAACCCACGCCCAAGCACCACCGCGTTGACCGCTTCGTCACCCCCGAGGAATTCGCGGGCTATGAAAAGGCGGCCTATGGCAAGGGCTTCCTGATGGTCTCGGCCACGCCGCTGACGCGGTCGTCCTATCACGCGGGCGACGATTTTGCGCGGCTGCGCGACGCCCGCCTGCGGAAACTGGGCCGCGCGTGACCCCCCTTGCAAAGACGCCTGCCCCGCGCTAGGGCAGGCACAGAAGGCCCGAGTGACGGAATGGTAGACGTAGCGGATTCAAAATCCGCCGCCGCAAGGCATGTCGGTTCGAGTCCGACCTCGGGTACCAGCCTTTCCTGAAAATCAAGGTGGGAAGGGCCGCAAGATGCGGCCCCTGGTGCTTCAATGCGCCTTTCTGCGCAGTCGCGCATTCCGCGCCCACATGTTCAATCCCTCGACAATGGCCGAGAAGGCCATCGCGGCATAGATATAGCCTTTCGGGACATGGACGCCGAAGCCTTCGGCGATCAGCGTCGTGCCGATCAGCAGCAGGAAGGACAGCGCCAGCATCACGATGGTCGGGTTCTTGCCGATGAAGGTCGCCAGCGGATTGGCGGCCAGCAGCATCACGGTCACGGCGGTGACGACGGCCACGACCATGATCTCGACATGGGGGGTCATGCCGACGGCGGTGATGATGCTGTCGATGGAAAACACCAGATCCAGGATCAGGATCTGCACGATGGCGCTGCCGAAACCGATGGCTGCCGTGCCGACGATGGTGTCCTCGTGATCGACGGGATCGACGTGGTGGTGGATTTCCTTTGTGGCCTTCCAGACCAGGAACAGGCCGCCCAGGATCAGGATGATGTCCTTCCAGGAAAGCTCGTTGCCCAGGATGGTGACCACCGGCTGCGTCAGTTGCACGATCCAGGCAATCGTCGCCAGAAGGCCAAGCCGCATGATCAGCGCCAGCCCGATCCCGATCTTGCGGGCACGTTCGCGCTGATGTTCCGGCAACTTGTTCGACAGGATCGAGATGAACAGCAGGTTGTCGATCCCCAGCACCACCTCCATCACCACAAGGGTTCCCAGCGCCACCCAGGCTTCGGGTTGCTGTGTAAGGGCGATGATGTCCTGCATGGGGATTTCCTGATGTGAAGACGATGGATGGCAAAGCCGAAATGGAAGGTTCGGTTCCATCCCCTGCCCTGCGGCGACGCCTTTGCGGCCTTGCAGCCATCGCTGTCAAGCCATGCGGACAAGGGCTTGGAAGCGGCCTGTCCTATCCCGCCATCACCCGTTCCGCCGCCTGGACGAGGATCCCGGCCAGATCGTCGAACCAGCCGCCTGCCGGGGTCGTGGCACGGCGAAGCAGCAACACTTCTCGGCAGGGCTGGGGATCGGGAAAGGCCACTGTCACAAGGCCGGGGGCAGCGGCGCATTCCTGATGGGCGGCCAGCCGGGGTAGGAATGTCAGCCCCATTCCCTGCGCGGCAAGACGGCAGAGGGTGGGCAGCGATGCAGCCCCCAGATCCAGCCGCGCGCTGCGGCGGCCCAGACCGCACACCTCCAGCGCCTGGTCACCAAGGCAATGGCCTTCGTCCAGAAGCAGCAACTGGCCGGGATCCAGATCGCGCGGCTCGGGACAGAGCGTGCCCAGACGGGCGATGCGGTCCTGGCTGCCCGCCAGCAGGAACGGGTCGGTGAACAGCGGAACGGCAGCGAGTTCGTCGGAATCCGGTGGCGTCGCCACGACCGCCGCATCCAGTCGCCCCTGGGACAATTCCTCGATCAGCCGGTCTGTCTGGGCTTCCCGCAGATGCAGGTCGCGGCCGATGTCGCGGGCGCGCAGGATCGGCAGCGCCTCGGGCAGCAGATACGGCGCCACGGTCGGGATCATGCCCAGCATCAGCCGCCCGCCCCGCCCCGGCTGGCGCATCGCCTGGTCCAGCCCGGCCATTGCCGCCATGACGCGCCGTGCATGAAGCTCCAGCGCCCGGCCCTGGGGGGTCAGCACCACCCCCGAAGGCGTCCGTTCCACGACGGGGTTGCCGACCTCATCCTCCAGCGCGCGGATCTGCATGGATAATGCGGGCTGGGTGACATGCATCATTTCGGCCGCGCGGGTGAAATGCCCCTGTTCGGCCAAAGCCAGGAAGTACCGCAACTGGCGCAAGGTAAGGTTCATCAGCGGTCCTTATGGATGTGATCGCCAGATCCGATTTCCCTTTATTTCAAGGTGATGCCAAAAGCAACCAAATCCACTTCAAGGAGCCGCAGCATGAGCCAGGATACCCTTCGCCCCAGGATGACCACCACCGCAGGCGCGCCGATCGCCTCGAACCAGCATACCGAAACTGCGGGCGATCGTGGTCCGGTGCTGATGCAGGACTATCAGCTTCTGGAAAAGCTGGCCCACCAGAACCGCGAGCGGATCCCGGAACGCGTCGTCCATGCCAAGGGCTGGGGGGCCTTTGGCACCTTCACCGTGACCCATGACATCACGCAATACAGCTGCGCCTCGATCTTCGGGGCGGTCGGCAAGACCACCCCGATGCTGGCGCGCTTTTCCACCGTGGCGGGCGAAATGGGCGCGGCCGACCACGAACGCGACGTGCGCGGCTTTGCGCTGAAATTCTATACCGACGAAGGCAACTGGGATCTGGTGGGCAACAACACGCCCGTCTTCTTCGTGCGCGACCCGCTGAAGTTCCCGGACTTCATCCACACCCAGAAGCGCCATCCCCGCACCAACCTGCGCAGCGCCACGGCGATGTGGGATTTCTGGGGCCAGGTGCCCGAATCGCTGCACCAGGTCACCATCCTGATGTCCGACCGCGGGTTGCCGCAGGATCCGACCTTCATGGATGGCTTTGGCAGCCACACCTATTCCTTCTGGAACAAGGACGGCGAACGCTTCTGGGTCAAGTTCCATTTCAAGACCCAGCAGGGCCACCGCCACTACACCAACGGCGAGGCCGCCGAGATCATCGGCCACACCCGCGAAGGCTATCAGGAGGCGCTGTTCGGCAAGATCGAGCGGGGCGAGTTCCCCCGCTGGACGATGTATGTCCAGATCATGCCCGAGTTGGACGCCGAAAAGACGCCCTATGATCCCTTCGACCTGACCAAGGTCTGGCCGCATGGGGATTATCCGCTGATCGAGGTCGGCCAGTTCGAACTGAACCGCAACGCCGACAACTATTTCGCGCAGATCGAGCAGGCGGCCTTCAGCCCGTCCAACAAGGTGCGCGGCATTGGCTACAGCCCCGACAAGATGCTGCAGGCCCGCGTCTTCAGCTATGCCGACGCGCATCGCTATCGCCTTGGCACGCATTACGAACATCTGCCGGTGAACGCGCCGAAATGCCCGGTGCATCATTACCACAAGGACGGGCAGATGAACTTCTTCGGCCAGGTGACGGGCAACACGGATGCCTATTACGAGCCGAACAGCCGGGGCGGCGCCGTCGAGGATCCGTCCTTCGCCGAACCGCCGCTGCGCTTGTCCGGCGTGGCCGCGCGCCAGCCGCATCGCCAGTTGATCGACGATTACGAACAGCCCCGCGCGCTGCATGACCGGGTGCTGAACGACGAGGAACGGGCGCGGCTTTACAAGAACATCGCCGCTGCCATGGAAGGCGCGGACGAGGATGTTCTGGAACGGGTGCTTGTGCACTTCGAGCGGATCAGCCCGGCTTACGCGGCAGGGATCCGTGCCGCGCGCGCGGAAAAGGCGGCGCATCGCCATGCTGCCGAATGATCCTTCGGACGCGTTTTGTTAACCAGTGACCTGTTATGAAAGGGGCGCCCGAGTGGCGCCCCTCTTTTCTTTATCCGATCAGACGCGATCCGCTGCCATAGGTTTCCTGATAATGCCGTTCCAGCCGCATCAGCGCCAAACGCAGCACGATCTTTCCCGACCTGGCCGACCACCCCAGGCGGCGTTCGGTCAATTCGATGCCTTCCAGAAAGCAGCAGACGCGCAGGACGATGTCGCCCATGCCGGGACCAAGATCGCGCAGGGCCATCGCCACCCTGTCGCGCGCCGATTCCGATCCGCCGCGATATCCCCCGCCGCTGCGGCTGACATCGATGCCCGAAGTCATGAAGCCGGTCCAGTTCTGCGTGACGCGCGGACCCATCTGCGCCAGTTCGAAATCCTCGCGCAGGCGTTCGCCGGCGGCGACCATGCCGGGCGACAGGAAGGGTTTCCCCGCCCCATCGCGGCGGCGCGCCAGCAGCAGAAGCGGGCTTTCCGCGATGTTGACGCGGGTGCGGCGACGGCGGCCATCCTCGGGGTCTTCGATGACCCGCTTTTCCCAGACGCGATGACGGTCGGCATGATCGAAGGCCGCAGGCGCCTCGGCCATGCCGGGGGCATTGTCGTTGGCGACGGGACTTGCGTCGGTGAAATCGGCGGGACCGGGCACCGCCTTGCGCTGCCGGGGCGAACGCAGCATCGCGCGCAGGGCATCCCGCCCTGCAGGGGCGATCGCGTAACGCTGAACCCGTCCCGGCGCGGCCGAGGGCGTCACCCAGCCCTTCAGGGCCATGGTTTCGGCGATCCAGCGTTCAAGAACCGCCGTTCGGATGTCGTCGCGGCTGATGATGGCCTTGTCCATCCCATCGGCCGTCACCAGGACTGCCCCCGGCTCGGCCAGCCGCCGCAACAGGCGCAGCGCCTGGCGTTCGTCCAGCTTGCGCGGGCTTTCGGCGATCTCGGTCAGGGCGCCGTCGATCAGGGGGTCGTCGCGCCGCGCCTCGAACCGGCGGATGCACCGCAGGATGGTCGACGCGTGGCAGCCTTCCAACCGGGCCAGGGCGCGGATCGACTGGCCTCCCTCGACATGGCGAAGGTAAAGCCTTGCATCATCCGGCAGGTCGCTGGCGGGGGTGTCTATGGCCTCGGTCGGCGAACGGTGCTCCGCGGCTAGGCTGTCGATGGCGAAATCACCGGTCAAAAGCGTCATGTCTTGTCCCTTGTCATCCTTAGGCAGCTTAAGGAACTTAACTACCTTGGGTTGCGTTAAGCGTGGTTAATGGAACGGCTGATATTCAGCAGATAGCCGCAACATTCCCTAACAAACCCTAAAGATGCGTTGCCTCAGCGCACGCTGCGTCAACGCGGCAGGCAACACCCGTCCAAGTTGTGTGAAGCTGGTCGCACCAACTTGAATGGGACAGTTCTGAAATGAGCTACATGTCGAACGTGATCGCCTTCCGCCCCCGCCCCGTGGCCGAACCGCTGCGCCGCCCGCGTTGCCTGATCCGCGCGGCGCGCGAAGGCCAGGCCGGATGGAAGCGCGATCGTGACCTGAAACGGCTGCTTCGCACCGACCGCTGCCCCGCGCCGGGCGCCGCCCTGCCGCGCCTGCGGGCGGAAGAGGCCCTGCTGAACGATGCCCGTCTGCAACGCGCGGCGGAATACGACATGCACCGGCACGTTCTGCTGATGATCGCCATCCTGGCCGAAATGCGCGCCGCAGTCGCGGATGCCCCCGTGGCGGTCAGGTCGGCCGCGCAGATGGGGGCGGCGATGCTGGCGCAGGTGGGCGCGGCGATCAGCGGCCCCGGAACAGCGATCCCAGCACGCCCCTGACGATGGCTTGGCCCGATTTCGTGCCAAGCTGCCGCGCCAGGCTCTTGCCGAATGTTTCCACGATCGAATCGCTGCGGGACGACCGGGTGCGCCCTTCGTCCCGTGGCTTGTAACGGCGCGCGTTGCGGTATTCATCCCGCGTCATGTCGAACAGCGCATCGTTTTCCCGGGCCTCGGCCTCGGCGCGCGCCACGGCCCTTGCAGCCTCCTCTGCCTTCCGGGCCAGCATCTCGTGGGCCGAATCGCGGTCCACGGCCTGACCATATTTCAGGCCCATGGGGGATGCGTTCATGATTTGGGCCCGTTCGGCATCGCTGATGGGGCCAAGGCTGCTGAAGGGCGGACGAATCAGCGTCCGCTGCACCACGCCTGGCACGCCCTTGGCTTCCAGGAGCGAGGTGACGGCCTCGCCGGTGCCGACGTTCTGGATGGCATCCGCCGTGTCGAAATCGGGATTGGCGCGATAGTTCTGGGCCGCCATGCGCAGGGCCTTCTGGTCCTTGGCGGTAAAGGCGCGCAGCGCGTGCTGGATGCGGTTGCCAAGCTGCCCCAGGATCGCATCGGGAATGTCCGTCGGGTTCTGGCTGACGAACCAGACGCTGACCCCCTTTGACCGGATCAGCCGCGCAACCTGTTCGACTTTCTCGATCAGTGCCTTGGGCGCGTCGTCGAACAGCAGATGCGCCTCGTCGAAGAAGAAGGCGATGCGCGGGCGGTCGGGGTCGCCGACTTCGGGCAGTTGCTCGAACAGTTCGGACAACAGCCACAACAGGAAGGTCGCATAAAGCCGGGGCGACTGCATCAGCTTGTCGGCCGCCAGGATGTTGATCATCCCTTTCCCCGAGGCATCCTGACGGATGAGGTCTGCCAGTTCCAGCGCAGGTTCCCCGAACAGGCTGTCGCCGCCCTGGTTTTCCAGAACCAGCAAGGCCCGCTGGATCGCGCCCACGCTGGCCGTGCTGACATTGCCATAGCGCAGCGACAGGTCGGCGGCGTTCTGGCCGACCCAGACCAGCATCGCCTGCAAGTCCTTCAGATCCAGCAGCGCCAGCCCCTGTTCATCGGCCACACGGAAGGCAATGTTCATCACCCCTTCCTGCACATCCGTCAGGTCCATCAGGCGCGACAGCAGCAGCGGCCCCATCTCGGCCGGAGTGGTGCGGACAGGGTGGCCCGACTTGCCCCAGACATCCCAGAAGGTCACGGGGAAAGCCTGATACGCCAAGGAAATGCCGATCTGCGAGGCCCGTTCCGAAAAGGCCTGGTGCAGCTTACCATCCGCACTGCCTGCGCGCGACAATCCGGCCAGATCGCCCTTCACATCGGCCAGAAACACCGGAACGCCCGCAAGCGACAGCGACTCGGCCAGGGTTTGCAGGGTCACGGTCTTGCCGGTGCCGGTCGCGCCCGCGATCAGCCCGTGACGGTTGGCATATTTCAGCAGCAGGGTTTGCGGGCTGGCATGGCCCGCGCCGCCGCCACCCACGAAGACCGTGTTCGCCTGGCCGTCCACCACATCCGCCATCGCCGCCCCCGCCTGCTGTTGCGCCGCAGAGCGATGCGGCGTCCGCCGTGACAATACAATGTTAACCCCTTCATGCCAGTATCAGAATCGTTCTGCATCAGGGTCGTCGATGCGTGAACCTTCCTCCCTGTTGGACTGCCGCGCCTTCGGGCGCGGCTTTTTTTGTGATGGGGCCCATGTCACGGAACTGTTGACTGATCACGGCGGCGCGACTAGCGTGCGGATCAATGATGACCGGCCAGTCCGGCAGGGAGAGGGGCGCCATCAGGCGCTGGGGTCGTGGTTCATGCCGCGACCCTTTTTATTCCCACGGTCTGCCGATGCAGCCAAGGCATGACATTCAGCGCCGAAGATCGCCGGAACGCGGGTCAAGCCATGGTGAACGGGCCATTCCCGTTGCCGCCTGACAAACCCCGCGGGACATGCTAGGCCCCGCCAACGCATTGAGCAAAGGGACGAAACAACCATGCCAATCAAACCTTCGCAGGCGGCCCTGGCGGCACTTGCCCTGATCGCGGCCCCAGCCTTCGCGCAGGACGGCACCGCGCCAGCCACGCCCGAAACCGCGCCCGCCGAGACGCCCGCCGAGGCGCCCGCGTCCCCGGCACCCGCCACGGACGCCCCTGCAGCAGCCACCGACGCCCCTGCGGCGGATGCGCCCGCGACGGCCACGGATTCGCCCGCGGCCGAAACCGCCCCGGCGGCCAATGCCGAGCCCCAGGCCGGGCAGTATTACGTCAAGGAAACCCACCAGGACTGGACGACCCGCTGCCTGAAGGCCGAACAGGGCAAGGATCCCTGCGAGCTGTACCAGTTGCTGAAGGACGGCGACGGAAACTCGGTCGCCGAGATGACCATGATCCCGCTGCGCAACAGCGAGGTTGCGGCCGGGGCGACGCTGGTGGCACCGCTTGAAACCGATCTGGTGCAGGGCCTTGGCTTCGCGGTCGGCACGGCCGAGCCGCGCGGCTATCCCTTCAACTTCTGCGCCCCGGTCGGCTGCGTGTCCCGCATGGGTTTCACCCAGGCTGAACTGGACGGGATGAAGCGGGGCGCGAATGCCACGGTGACCTTGCTGCCCTTCGGCGCCGACCGCGAGAACCCGGTGCGCCTGACGCTGTCCTTGTCGGGCTTCACCGCAGCCTTCGACGCCCTGAGCGCCTATGCCGAGGCCGCTGCCGCCGAGGCTCCGGCGGAAGAAGCGCCGGCCAACTGACCTTCCAAAACCCTTCGAACCGCGCCCTTCATCCAAGGGCGCGGTTTTCCCTTGCCTAGACCCGGCGCAGCGCGATCACGGCGTTCAGCCCGCCGAAGGCGAAGGCATTGGACAGGACCGCATCGACCCTTGCCTCGCGCGCCTCGTTCGGGACCACGTCCAAGCCGCATTCGGGATCGGCTTCCTGATAGCCGATGGTGGGCGCGATCACGCCGTCGCGCAGGGCCATGATGCAGGCCAGCAATTCCACCGCCCCCGTGCCGCCGATGATATGTCCGTGCATGGCCTTGGTTGACGAAATCATCAGCCGGTCGGCGTGGTGGCCAAAGGCATGGGCCACGGCGGCGCATTCCGTCTTGTCGTTCGCCGCCGTCCCGGTGCCATGCGCGTTGATATAGCCCACGTCCTCCGGGTTCAGGCCGGCATCGTGCAGCGCAGCGGTGATCGCGCGTTCCGCCCCCTGGGCCGAAGGCATGACGATGTCCTGCGCGTCGGACGACATGGCAAAGCCCACCACCTCGGCCAGGATGTCGGCCCCCCGCGTGCAGGCGTGTTCGTAATCCTCGAAGACGAAGACGCCCGCGCCCTCGCCCTGAACCATGCCGTTGCGGTTGGCGCTGAAGGGGCGACAGGCGTCCTTGGACATCACGCGCAGCCCTTCCCAGGCCTTGACGCCGCCGAAGCACAGCATCGCCTCGGATCCGCCGGTCAGCATGACCTGCGCGCCGCCAGACCGCACCATCTGGAACGCAAGGCCCATCGCATGATTGGAACTGGCGCAAGCCGTGGCGACCGTGAAGGCCGGGCCGCGCAGCCCGAATTCCATGCTGACATGGCTGGCGGCGGCGTTGTTCATCAGCTTCGGCACCACGAAGGGATGGACGCGGTTCTTCCCTTCCTCATAGACGGTGCGATAGTTTTCGTCCCAAGTGTTCAGCCCGCCGCCGGCCGTGCCCAGCACCACCCCGGACCGCAGCCCGATGGCGCCTTGGAAATCCAGCCCTGACTGGGCGACCGCCTGCTTGGCCGCCAGCAGCGCGAACTGGGTGAACTTGTCGTAAAGCAGGATTTGCTGGCGGTTGAAGTAATCCTCGGCCCGCCAGTCATGGATCTGGGCGCCGATCTGGATCGACAGCCGGTCCACGTCGCGGAAATCAAGCTGGCTGATGCCGCAGCGCCCTTCCCTGAACGCCTCCATCGTGGTCGGCACGTCATGGCCAAGGGCGTTGATCGTGCCCGCGCCGGTGATGACGACGCGCCGCACTCCATTCGGCCCTTCCACGCCCGCCTGGGCCGCTGCGGCCTTCGCCCCTGGTTTCCGCGAATTCATGCGGCCTTCTGCGCCACCAGCCGTTCGACCGCCGCCATGATCGTCCCCATGTTCGAGATGTCGAATTCCGACCTTTCGGGTTCGTTGGCGTTGAACGGGATCGAGATGTCGAACTCCTCCTCGATCGCGAAGATCGATTCCACCAGGCCCAGGCTGTCGATGCCCAGGTCCTGCGGGGTGGAATTCTCGGTGATCTGGTCGGGTTCCAGCATAGCCTGTTCGGCGATGATGGCCCGGATGCGGTCTCTGATCTGGTCGGTCATGAAGCCTCCTGCTCAGCCCTTTTCCAACAATCGTGTAACAGTTTCCTGAAGGCGCGCCAGTTGCTCGGCGAAGCGCGGCAGGCGGCGGATGGCCTTCTGGATCTCCATCTGGGTCTCCATCTTGACCGCCGGATTGCCCAGGATCACACGGCCCGCCGGAACGCGGGTGAAGATCTTGCTGGCCCCGCCCGCGATCACGTCGTCGCCCACGTCGATGTTGTCGTTGACGCCGACCTTGCCGGCCAACACGACCCGGTTGCCGATGCGTGCCGATCCCGCGACGCCCACCTGCGAACACAAGAGGCAGTCGTCCCCCACGGTGACATTGTGGCCCAGCATGACAAGGTTGTCGATCTTGGTGCCGTTGCCCACACGCGTCGCGCGGATGGTGCCGCGATCGATGGTGGAATTGGCGCCGATCTCGACGTCGTCGCCGATCTCGACCCCGCCCAGCGAATGAATCCGCGTCCAGTGCTGCTGCTTGATCGCATCGCGGCTGCCCAGGGTGCGGCGGATTTCCTCGATGCCGGATTCCTCCGGGGTGACGAAGGAAAAGCCGTCGCCGCCGATGACGGCGTTCGACTGGACGATCAGCCGGTGGCCCGCCGTGACGCCATGGGCGATGCGCACGCCCGCGTTCAGCAGGACATCGTCACCCAGCCGCGATCCGCGCCCGATGCTGACATGCGGCCCGATCCGTGCGCCCCGCCCGATCGTCACATCCGCGCCGATCACAACAAAGGGACCGACTGCCGCACCCTCGCCCAGACGGGCCGAGGGGTCGATGACCGCCGTCGGATGAATGCCGGGGGCGATGTCGGGGCCGGGATCGAAGGCGCGGGTCAGCCCCGCCATCAGCAGACGGGGACGCGGCGCGAAGATCGCCGCCTTCAAGCCATAGGCCTGGGGATCCATCCCTTCGGCCAGGATCGCCATGCTGCCGGGTTGCAGGGCGGTCGCGTATTTGGGCGACATGGCCAGGGCGATCACACCCCCTTCCGGCCCCACGGGACCGGTCGCCTGCGGCTCGGCCGCGCCGGTTACCTTCAGATCCAGATCGCCCCAGCCCTGCGCATCCAGGGCTTGCGCCAGTTCGCGGATGGTGATTGCCATGATCCCCCCTTGTCGGGACGCGGCATAGACCCTTCGGCCTTACGAATCCAGCCCGGCCTTCTGGATGGCGTCATAGAGCGCCGCGTCACGGCCATAGACATCCTCGAACCGGCGGATGGTGCCGTCGGCGTCTGGGAAGGCGGTGAAATAGACCAGATGAACCGGAACGAAGGGCGTCAGCTTCAGCCAGGCCTCGTTGCCGCGATCCAGCGCCCGATGGAACATGGCCTTCGGATCGTCGGTCTGCCTGGACAACAGGGCATAGGCCAGATCGAAAGGATCGCCGATGCGGATGCAGCCATGGGAATGGGCGCGCATCGCATTGCCGAACAGATGCTTGGTCGGCGTATCGTGCAGATAGATGTTCCAAGGGTTCGGGAAGATGAACTTGACCAACCCCAAGGCATTGTCGTCGCTGGGCTTCTGCCGCATCCGGTAAGGGAAGTTCGCCGCCGTATAGCGGCCGAAGTCGATGCGGTCACGCGCGATCACGTTGCCCTTCCCGTCCACCACGTCCAGATGTGACACCGCATGACGGTTGGCCTGCAACTTGGGCAGGTATTCCTTGACCGTGATCGACCGGGGCACGTTCCAGCGGGGATTGGCCACCACATATTCGATTTCATCGGAAAATTCCGGCGTCTGGCGGTCGTGGTCGGGATGACCCACGACCACGCGGGTGCGGAAGACCTCGGTCCCGTTTTCCATGATCCGGGCGGTGTATTCGGGAATGTTCACCCAGACGTGACGCGCATCCAGATCCTCGGACCCCATCCAGCGCATCCGTTCCAGGGCCACGACAATGGCGCGGCTGCCGGCATCGTCGGGCACGTCGCCATTCAGGTGGCGGATGGTTTTGGGTCCGGCAACCCCGTCCGAAGGCAGCCCGACCGCCGCCTGATAGCGCGCCACCGCCTCCGCCAGGGCTGCGTCATAGGCCAGGGGATCCGAGGCGGTCGCGTCAAAGCCGATGCTGCCCAGCCGGGCGCGAAGGGGGACGATGCCGTCGCCGCGCATCCCGGTCCGCCACAACCCCTCGGGCACGCGCGGCAGATCGGCGGGAACCGCGAGTGTCTTCGGCACGGTCAGGGCACGTTGAAGCGCCAGATAGGCAGGGTGGCGCGGCTGAAGATCCAGAAGGAACTGCCGAGGATCCGGCGCCTGCGTGAAGTCGCGGATCAGGCGGTCGATGGGCGGGCGCCCGACCTCTCGTTTGATCAGCGGATCGACCGAGGCCGGGCGCACCATCCCCCCGGTCATGTCGCGCATATAGCGCACCAGGATCCGCGCCTGCCCCACCTCGGTCGCGGCATCGTGGGCATCGGCGGCCAAAGCAGCCATGGCATAACGGCCAGCCGGGATGCCATGCTGGGGCGCGGTCGCGATCGCATCACGCAGCGCCTCGCGCAGTTCGCCCGCGCGTTCGCCCATGAAGATCGGTCGCAACCCATGCGAGCCGTAATAAGCGGCCAGGTCCGGAACGGCTGCCGCCTTTTCAGCCAGAGCCATGTCCTGCGCGCTGAATTCAAGGCGTGGTGCGGCGGCAACAGCGACTGCCGGGGCCAGTCCGGCCTGTGTCTGCGCAACCTCAGATTGTCCCGTCCAGATCAATAGAATAGCTGCAAAAAATGTCTGACCGCGCATTGCCGTCCCTTCAATCCTAGTCCTGGATTTTGCCATTGCGCCCCCTTTTTCTCCAGCGAATGCGGGGCGGCTCGGCGCAGGGCGGGATCATGGTGGCATTGGCGCCACAGTCTCGCGGCGACCGTGCCACAACAGCGAAGCATCGGCAGGTTCTTGCCTAGCTTCTGTGGATTTACACCCTGGAAGGAAGGAATCTATTTCTGAGCGCACGGTCTTTTGACATATTGTTAAGCAGCCGGGGATAACCTCGGCCGCGCTGCAGAAACTGCGGCGGAAAAAAGACGAAGTGGGACAGGCGATCTGACATGACATTCGACCTTCTTTCGCGCCGCGGCATTCTGGGTGTGTTCGCGGCTACAACCGTGGCGGCAGCACCAGTGATGGGCAACGCCTTCGGGTTGCTGCGGGGCGCGGGCGACATGCGCCGCATCCGCATGTATTCGGGCAGGACCGGCGAAAGCCTTGACACGGTTTACTGGGTGGATGGCAAGTACATCCGCGAGGCCCTGAACGAAATCAACATCTTCATGCGCGACTGGCGCACGGGCGAAGCCATCGGGATCGACCCGCGCGCGGTCGATGTTGCCGCCGCCTCGCACCGGCTGCTGCAGACCAACGAACCCTACATGATGCTGTCGGGCTATCGCTCGCCCCGGACGAATGCGATGCTGCGCCGCAGTTCGGGCGGGGTCGCCCGCAACTCGCTGCACATGGTGGGCAAGGCTGCCGACCTGCGGTTGAAATCGCGTTCCGTCAGCCAGATGTACAATGCCGCGATGTCCTGCCGGGCCGGCGGCGTGGGCAAGTATTCCCGTTCCAACTTCGTCCACATGGATTGCGGACCCGTCCGCAGCTGGGGCGCCTGAAACATCGCATCTGCACCACCACCTGCAACGCCGCACGCCTTTCGCGCGCGGCGTCTTTTGTTGGCATATGGCTGCCGAAACAGGGGGATCCTGCAAGTGGCTTGACGGCACAGCCTGGAACCTGACACCTTTTCATCATCATGAACGTCAATTGAAAGCTGCCAGATGCCGCATATGACGCGTCGTTACCGAACAGCCAAGAAGATCCAGGCAACGGCGATCCAACTGGCGGTGCGCGACGGACTGGCGAATGTCACGACCGAGGCGATCGCCAAGGAAGCCGGCATCAGCACCCGGACCTTCTTCAACTATTATCCCTACAAGGAAGCGGCGATGATGGGGCCGCCGCCCGATTACCCGGCCGATGCGTCCGAGCAGTTCGTGAAGGGGCGCGGCACCCTGCTGGAGGATCTGGATCGCCTGATCACCCTTCACCTGGCACGCTTCATCGAGGAACGGGAGCTTCTGGCCCATATCCTGGTCCTGGCCAATTCGGATGCCAAGCTGGACGCCTTGCGCAATTCCACGATCCTGTCGCGCCGCGCGCAGATGCGCGACCTGCTGCGCCGCCGCTGTCCCGACGCCAAGCCCGCCCAGATCGAGATCCTGGCCGCCGCCATCGTCGCCGCCACCAATGCCGCGACAAAGGATTGGGCCAGCGGAGAGGTTGACGATTTCATTGGCGCCGCGCGCGAGAACCTGACCCTGATCCAGTCCGCAGCGGCCATGCTGTCGCAAAGCCCCGGCTAAACGCCGAGGATCTTGCGGTACAGATTGTCCAGGAAGGGACCGGCCTCGACGAAAGGGTCATGACCGGGACCAAGCACCGCGCGCACCTGCACCTCGAAATCGGCATAATGCTGGGTCAGCGCCCAGATCGAGAAGATGAGGTGGCGCGGCTCGACAGGGGCAAGGCGTCCGTCGTCCATCCAGCCCTGCAGGATCGCCGCCGCACGATCCACGATCTGCCGCAACCCGCCGCCCAGGATTTCCGTCAGATGCGGCGCTCCCTGCAGGATCTCATAGGCGAACAGGCGGCTTTCGCGGGGATAGCGGCGCGACATCTCCAGCTTGGCGCGGACATAGGTCATCACCTCCTCCAGCGGGTCGCCGTCGGGGTCGATTCGGACCATGGGGGCCAGCCACATGTCCAGCAGCGTGGTCAGAAGGGTCTTGTGGATGTCGTCCTTGGACGCGAAGTAATAAAGGACATTCGGCTTCGACAGGCCGGCCGCCTCGGCGATCTGGTCGATGGTGGCGCCCCGAAATCCGTTGACCGAAAAGACCGATAGCGCGCCTTCCAGGATCAGGTCGCGGTTCTTCTGCTGGATGCGCGTCAGGGGCGGCTGCGACTGGTCGGCCATTCCTGGTCCCTTTCCCTGATGCGTTTTTGGGCAACAGGCAAGGCGGCCCCCTTCGGGACGCTTGACTGAACCCTGCCCCGTGCTAGCGTGATCCTGACCAATTGGTCAATAAAGGAAGGGTGTTACAGGGCGCATCGCAGCCCGGCCCCATTAAGCCTGCCCTGCGCCAGAACGGGGCGGCCAGACAGGAAGGACGACAGATGACCGATGCCAGCGGGCTGGTTCCGGCTGCCAACATGCGGGTTGACGGCGAACGGCTGTGGGACAGCCTGATGCAGATGGCCCAGATCGGCCCCGGCGTGGCGGGCGGCAACAACCGCCAGACCCTGACCGACGCCGATGCCGAGGGACGCGCCCTGTTCCGCCAATGGTGCGAGGATGCGGGCATGACCATGGGCCTTGACCGGATGGGCAACATGTTCATGCGCCACGAGGGTGCAGAGCCCGATCTCGACCCGATCTATATCGGCAGCCACCTGGACACCCAGCCCACCGGAGGCCGGTTCGACGGCGTTCTGGGCGTCTTGGCAGGGTTGGAGGTGATCCGGTCGGTCCGCGACATGGGCATCACCACGCGCCGTCCCATTGTCGTGACCAACTGGACGAACGAGGAAGGCGCACGCTTTGCGCCGGCGATGCTGGCATCGGGCGTCTTTGCGGGTGTTCTGACCGAGGATTACGCCAACAGCCGCACGGATGCGGAAGGCAAGCGCTTCGGGTACGAACTTGAGCGCATCGGCTGGCGCGGCGACGAGGCTCCGGGCGATCGCCGCATCCATGCGATGTTCGAATACCATATCGAGCAAGGCCCGATCCTGGAAGCCGAGGGCAAGCAGATCGGCGTGGTGACGCATGGCCAGGGGTTGTGGTGGCTGCAAGTCACGCTGACCGGCAAGGACGCGCACACGGGATCCACGCCCATGAACATGCGCGTGAATGCGGGCCTGGGCATGGCCCGCATCATCGAGGCCGTGCATCGCATCGCCATGGACCATCAGCCCGATGCCGTGGGTGCGGTGGGCCAGGCGAATGTCTGGCCGAACAGCCGCAACGTCATCCCCGGCCGCGCCGTCTTCACCGTCGATTTCCGCAGCCCCGATCTGGCCAAGCTGAACGCCATGCGCGCCCGGCTTGAGGACGAGGCGCCCCGCATCGCCGCCGACCTTGGCCTGGGGATCGAGATCGAGCCGGTCGGCCATTTCGACCCCGTGACCTTCGATCCCGGCCTTGTGGAGAAGGTCCGCAATGCCGCCGAAAGGCTGGGCTACAGCCATATGAACATCGTCTCGGGTGCGGGGCATGACGCCTGCTGGATCAACCGCGTAGCGCCCACGGTGATGATCATGTGTCCCTGCGTGGACGGGCTGTCCCATAACGAGGCCGAGGAGATCACCCCGGAATGGGCAAGCGCCGGGGCGGATGTGCTGCTGCACGCGGTGCTGGATGCGGCCGAGATTGTCCGCTGACGCGGACGAAAGCCGGGGGCGCTGCCCCCGGACCCCCGGGATATTTGAACACAGAAGATGAGGGCATCCATGAGCACGGTCATCCGCAACGGCACCATCGTCACCGCCGATCTGTCCTACAAGGCCGATGTGCTGGTTGAAAATGGGCGCATCGCGGCCATCGGCCAGGGCCTGACCGGCGACAAGGAGCTGGACGCCACCGGCTGCTATGTGATGCCGGGCGGGATCGACCCGCATACGCATCTTGAGATGCCCTTCATGGGCACCTATTCGGCCGACGATTTCGACAGCGGCACGCGGGCGGCGCTGGCGGGCGGGACGACGATGGTGGTGGATTTCGCCCTGCCCTCGCCCGGCCAGGGGCTTCTGGACGCGCTGCAGATGTGGGACAACAAGTCGGGCCGCGCGCATTGCGATTACAGTTTCCACATGGCGGTGACCTGGTGGGACCAGCAGGTCTTCGACGAGATGGCGGCGGTGGTGGATCGCGGCATCACCAGCTTCAAGCATTTCATGGCCTACAAGGGCGCGCTGATGGTGAATGACGACGAGTTGTTTGCCAGCTTCCGCCGGGTGGGCGACCTGGGCGGCGTGGCGATGGTCCATGCCGAGAACGGCGACGTGGTGGCCGAACTGTCTGCCCGGCTGCTGGCCGAAGGCAATACCGGTCCCGAGGCCCACGCCTATTCCCGCCCCCCGCAGGTCGAGGGCGAGGCCACCAACCGCGCCATCATGGTGGCCGACATGGCGGGCGTGCCGCTGTATGTGGTCCATGTATCCTGCGAGGACAGCCACGAGGCGATCCGCCGCGCCCGCGCGGCAGGCAAGCGCGTCTGGGGCGAGCCTCTGATCCAGCACCTGACGCTGGACGAAAGCGAATATTTCAACCCTGACTGGGATCATGCCGCTCGCCGCGTCATGTCGCCCCCTTTCCGCAACAAGCTGCACCAGGACAGCCTCTGGGCGGGGCTGCAATCGGGGTCGCTGTCGGTCGTCGCGACCGATCACTGCGCCTTCACGACCCAGCAGAAGCGGACCGGCATCGGCGACTTCACGAAGATCCCCAATGGAACTGGGGGTTTGGAGGACCGGATGCCGATGCTGTGGACGCATGGGGTCGCGACCGGGCGGCTGACGCCCAATGAATTCGTGGCCGTCACCTCGACCAATATCGCCAAGATCCTGGGGATGTATCCCCGCAAGGGCGCGGTGCTGGTGGGCAGCGACGCCGATCTGGTCGTCTGGGACCCCGAGGCCGAAAAGACCATCGCGGCGGACAGCCAGCAGTCGGCCATCGACTATAACGTCTTCGAAGGGCAGCGCGTAAAGGGACTGCCGCGTTATGTCCTGACGCGCGGGCATGTGGCGGTGGACGGCGGCAGGCTGGATAGCCGCGAAGGCCATGGCGAATTCGTCGCCCGAGAGCCGCGCGGCACCGTGAACCGCGCGTTGTCTGCCTGGAAGGAACTGACCGCACCGCGCCCGGTGGAACGGTCGGGCATCCCGGCAAGCGGGGTGTGACTTGACCGTCATCCAGGCCCGCGACGTTTCCCTGACCTTCCAGACCGCCGACGGGCCGGTCCATGCGCTGAAGGACGTCAGCCTGACCATCGAGCGGGGCGATTTCGTCAGCTTCATCGGTCCGTCGGGCTGCGGCAAGACGACCTTCCTGCGCGCCATCGCCGCGCTTGAGACGCCGACCGCCGGCACGCTGGAGGTGGCGGGCATGGCGCCGGACCAGGCGCGGCGGCAGCGGGCCTATGGCTATGTCTTCCAAGCGCCGGGGCTTTATCCCTGGCGCACCATCGCCGGAAACATCAGCCTGCCGCTAGAGATCATGGGCTTTTCCCGCGCCGACCGCGCGCAGCGGACCCAGCGCGTGCTGGATCTGGTGGACCTTGCCGGCTTCGGGGCCAAGTATCCCTGGCAATTGTCGGGCGGGATGCAGCAGCGCGCCAGTATCGCCCGCGCCCTGGCCTTCGACGCCGACATCCTGCTGATGGACGAACCTTTCGGCGCCCTGGATGAGATCGTGCGCGACCGCCTGAACGAGGCGCTGCTGGACCTGTGGAAGAAGACCGGCAAGACCATCGGTTTCGTCACGCACTCGATCCCCGAGGCGGTCTATCTCTCCACCAAAATCGTCGTCATGTCGCCGCGTCCGGGGCGGATCACGCGCATCATCGACAGCCCCCTGCCCCGCGACCGCCCGCTGGAGATCCGCGACACGCCGGAATTCATCGCCTTGGCCCAGCAGGTGCGCGAAGGGTTGCGCGAAGGGCACGGGTATGACTGAGTCCGCGATCCCCCTTGGACCGGGCGTCCTGGGGCGTGGGTTCGGGCGCGCCCTGCCCATCCTGACCGTGCTGCTGGCCATCGTTGTCATCTGGTATCTGGCGGCGGTCTGGATGAACGCCCCCTGGGTGCGGGACCAGGCGGCCCGCGCCGATGCGGTGCTGACCGCAAGCGACCTGATCCGCCAGACGCTGACGCTGGAACGCCCTGTCCTGCCCGCACCGCATCAGGTGGCGGCCGGGCTGTGGGACGGGATTGCGGGGCAAAGCATCACCTCGAAGCGCAGCCTGGTCTGGCATGGCTGGGTCACGCTGTCGGCAACGCTGGCGGGCTTTGCCATCGGCACGGTGGCGGGGATCGGGCTGGCGGTGGGCATCGTCCACAACCGCGCCATGGACCAGTCGGTGATGCCCTGGGCGGTGGCCAGCCAGACGGTGCCGATCCTGGCCATCGCGCCGATGGTGATCGTGGTCTTTGCCAGCATGGGCGTGACCGGGCTGCTGCCCAAGGCGATCATCGCGGCCTGGCTGTCCTTCTTTCCGGTACTGGTCGGCATGGTCAAGGGGTTCCGCACGCCCGACGCGATGCAGCTTGACCTGATGCACAGCTGGAACGCGTCCCGCGCGCAACAGTTCTGGCGGCTGCGGCTGCCCAGTTCCCTGCCCTATCTGTTCGCCAGCCTCAAGGTCGCCATTGCCGCGGCCCTTGTCGGCACCATCGTGGGCGAGCTTCCGGCAGGCGCCACGGCGGGGCTTGGGGCGCGGCTTCTGTCGGGCAGCTATTACGGGCAGACGGTGCAGATCTGGTCGGCGCTGTTCGCGGCCGCGATCCTGGCCGCCGTGCTGGTCATGCTGATCGGCGCGCTGGAACGGCTGACCCTGCGGCGCATGGGGCTTGCACGATGAGCGCGCTGCCCGTCATCGCCGTCTGGCTGGGCGCCCTAGCGCTGAATACCTGGCTGTCGCGCTTCGACACCCGCGCGACCCGGCTTGCGGTGGCGCTGATCTTCGGCGCCACGATCTTGATCCTGTGGGAGATGATCGTCCGCATCTATGCCATCCCACCCGTGATCCTGCCCGCGCCCAGCCAGATCGGCGCCAGCTTCGCCGCCAATACCGCGATCCTGTGGACCGATTTCGTGCAGACCATCGTCAAGGGGGCGCTGACCGCTTGGCTGATCGGCGCCCTTGCTGCCGTGCTGACCGCCATCGCCATCGACCGCAGCCCCTTCCTGCAACGCGGGCTGCTGCCCATCGGCAACTTCGTCGCCGCCCTGCCCATCGTCGGCATCGCGCCGATCCTGGTGATGTGGTTCGGCTTCGACTGGCAGTCCAAGGCGGCGGTGGTCGTGGTGATGGTGTTCTTCCCGATCCTGGTGAACATGGTGGCGGGCCTTGCCGCGACCGATCCCATGCAGCGCGACCTGATGGCGACCTGGGCCGCGCCTTATTGGGCAAGCCTGTGGAAGCTGCGCCTGCCAGCCGCCATGCCCTTTCTGTTCAACGGGCTGAAGATCACCACCACCCTGGCCCTGATCGGCGCCATTGTCGCGGAATTCTTCGGCAGCCCGACCAAGGGCATGGGCTTCCGCATCTCGACCGCGGTGGGGCGGCTGGATCTGCCGCTGGTCTGGGCGGAAATCCTTGTGGCGGCAATCGCGGGATCGCTGTTCTATGGCATCGTGGCGCTGATCGAAAAGAAGGTGACGTTCTGGCACCCGTCGCAGCGTCCTCAACGGGGCTGATGCCCCACATGACAGGAGAGGGAAGATGAAGACTTTGATGCTGGGTGCCGCATTCGCCCTGGCGGCGGGCGGCGCGGGCGCGCAGGAACTGACCCTGCAATTGAAATGGGTCACCCAGGCGCAGTTCGCGGGTTATTACGTCGCCAAGGACAAGGGCTTCTACGAGGAAGAAGGCCTCGACGTCACCATCCTTCCGGGCGGCCCCGACATCGCGCCCACGCAGGTGCTGGCAGGCGGCGGCGCGGATGTGATCGTCGAATGGATGCCAGCCGCCCTTGCCGCCCGCGAAAAGGGCCTGCCGCTGGTCAATATCGCGCAGCCCTTCAAGGCGTCGGGCATGATGCTGACCTGCCTCAAGGAAAGCGGCATCACCGATCCCAAGACCGACTTCAAGGGCAAGACCCTGGGCGTCTGGTTCTCCGGCAACGAATATCCCTTCCTGTCCTGGATGAGCCAGCTTGGCCTGTCCACCGAAGGCGGCCCGGATGGCGTGACGGTCCTGAAGCAGGGCTTCAACGTCGATCCGCTGCTGCAAAAGCAGGCCGCCTGCATCAGCACCATGACCTATAACGAATACGGCCAGGTCCTGGACGCCGGCATCGCGCCCGAGGATCTGGTGACCTTCAAATACGAGGACCAGGGCGTCGCCACGCTGGAAGACGGCCTCTATGTCCTGGAAAGCACGCTGCAGGACGATGCCAAGGTCACCGACCTGGTGAAATTCGTGCGCGCCAGCATGAAGGGCTGGAAATATGCCGAGGAAAACCCCGAGGAAGCCGCCCAGATCGTGCTCGACAATGACGAGACCGGCGCCCAGACCCTGGACCATCAGGTCCGCATGGTCACCGAGATCGGCAAGCTGACGGCAGGCAGCGACGGCACCCTGGACGAGGCCGATTATCAGCGCACCGTGGACACGCTGATGGCCGGCGGCTCCGACCCGGTGATCTCGAAAGCGCCGGAAGGGGCCTTCACCCATCTGATCACCGACCGCGCCTTCGACTGATCCATCTTCTGTGCCGAAATATCCTCGGGGGGAATCCCGGAACGGGATGGGGGGCAGACAGCCCCCCTTCTTCTTTGCCCCCTGCGACCCCAAGGGCCCCACGCGATCGCATCCCGCATGAGCCTGCCCTTCATTGGCTGGGCCGAAAGCGGGTCGGGCCGACCTGCGTTGCCAAGGCTTCATGGCCTTGGCCGGGATTGGCTATGACACGGGCAGGGATCGCCATATCGCCCGAAGGGGTTGGGACGGCTTCCCGCCCCTGCCCGTCCCTGCGTTCAGCGGGCCATTTCGCGAACCACTTCGCCTTTGGGATCCAGTTCCAGCGTCACCGCCTCGCCCTGCGGGTTCGTGGCATCCAGCAGCAGGCGCGGACCATGGGCGTGCAAAAGACCCAAGGCGGTATAACCGGCGCCGGTCAGCCGCTGATTGACGGCGACGCTGTCAAAATTCGCCGGAAGGGCGGCAGGACGACCGCCATCGCGACCCGTCGGGCGCATTCCATGGGGCCGGTCCCCGTGCATGGCATGACCGCCCGGACGCATCCCACGCTCGCCATGGCCGGGACCGCGGTCACTGCGGCGTTCCTCGCGCCGGTCACCGCGTGGCCCATCCTCGCGGCCAAAGCGCAGCACGCGACCGTCTGCGTCGAATTCGGCGCGCATATCCTCGCCAGTCGCATCCTCGCCCTTGACCATCACGCGGCCGTTGCGGTTGCCGATCTCGTCGATGCGGTCGAACTGCGCGATTACTTCATTGTCGCGCACGGCCTGGGGAATCAGCGAGTCGATCAGGTCGGCGGGGATCGCGGCATCATCCACCTCGACCCCGATCAGCGCGTTCTGGCGGTCGAACTTCACCTCGATCTCGGCTCCGCTGGGCTGGCGGCCCTTGATCTCGATGTGATCGGGACGTTGCTTCACCTCGGTGATGGAACCGAACAAGCCCATCACCTGCTGGCCGCGCAACTCGGCAGGCACAAGGGCGTCGGTCAGCGATTGCGGCAAGGCGCCGCCATCCGCCTCGACCTCGACCAGGTTGCCGGCCATGTCCACCCTGGCCTCGATGTCGATCCCATCGGCGGTGCGCCCTTCGATCTCGCGCATCCCGTCGCGCTTCGTCTCGACTTCAAGATTGCCGAGGTTCAGACCGGCCAGGGGCGCAGGCAGGTCGCCCGGCGCAGGCGCTGCGGTCTGCGCCATCGCGCCCGTGCCGATCCCGGCGATCAGCGCCAGCATCGCGGCCGAGGTGGTAAATCTGCGAATGGCCATGTCGGTATCCTTTCAATTCTTCGGGCGGCAAGGCCCTGACGAATCAAGTCCTAGCCCCTTGTCGCTGAACGAATCGCCAATGGCTCGTTTGGTTTCCATTTGGGTTCCGGCCGCTATGCTGGCGGCATGAACCCGATGCGCGCCCTTGCCCTGATCCTTGCGACCTGCGCCCCGGCGACGGCCCAGGATGTCGCGCCGCAGGTGATCGAACAGTTCCAGCCCCTGCCCTTTCACGAGATCGCCGCCTCGGTCGCCGATCGTTACGAGGGCAGGCTGCTGGCTGCCGATACCCGCGCGCCGATGCCGCATGAACGCGACCTGGGCGCGGAACTGGTCTATCAGTTCCGGCTTCTGACCCCGCAGGGCAACCTGCTGGACATCCGCATCGACGCCCGCAGCGGTCGCTTCCTGTCGGTGTCCGGCCGCGGCCAGTTGGAAGCCCGCAAGCCTGTGCAATGAAGGAACCCCCATGCGTGCCTTGATCGTCGAGGATGATCCCCTGTTGTCCGGGCAACTGGCGGCTGCCCTGCGCGACGCGGGCTTTGTCACGGACTGCGCGGCGGATGGCGTGCAAGGCGAATATCTGGGGGCCACGGAATCCTATGACGTCGCCGTCCTGGATCTGGGCCTGCCCGGCATGCCGGGGATCGAGGTTCTGACCCGTTGGCGCGATGCGGGGCTGGCGATGCCGGTCCTGATCCTGACCGCGCGGGGCGACTGGACCGACAAGGTGGCCGGTTTCCGCGCCGGGGCCGACGATTACGCCGTCAAGCCCTTCCGCCTGGACGAGGTCGTCTTGCGCTGCCAGACCCTGATCCGCCGCGCGGCAGGCCATGCCCGCCCGGTGATCCGCGCTGGCGCCCTGGTGCTGGACAGCCAATTGGGCGTCATCACCCGCGACGGGGTCGCGCTGAAGCTGACTGGGTTCGAGTCGCGGATCCTGTCCTATCTGCTGCTGCACCAGAACCGGGTCGTCAGCCGCACCGAACTGTCCGACCACCTGTACGAGGCCGAATCCGACCGCGACTTCAAATCCATCGAGGTCGTGATCGGCCGGTTGCGCCGCAAGGTCGGCGACGGCGTGATCGAAACCCGCCGCGGCGAAGGCTATCTGCTGCGGGCGCCTGCGTGACGGGGTCGATCCGGGGGCGGTTGCTGCTTCTGGCGGCGGTCTGGCTGGCGGCGGCCTTGCTGGCGGCGTTCCTGTTCATCTCCTCGCTGCTGAGGGATTTCATCACCGACCGCTTCGACGCCGAAATGGCGGCCGTCGCGGATGGATTGATCGCGTCTCTTGACATGGACGACGAAGGCCGGATCGAACTGGACGACCCGCCGACGGATCCCCGCTTCGGGCTGCCGTTCAGCGGCTGGTACTGGCAGGTCGCATCCGATGCGGGGGTCATTGCCCGTTCCGATTCGCTGCTGGACGGGTTGCTGCGGGGACCGGCCGGCGCATTCACGGGTGGCCTGGGGGTCGGCGCGGATGGCGCGGCCCTGCGCGTGCTGCGCCGCCAGGTGACGCTGCCGGATGAAGGGGTGCGGATTGCCGTGACCGTCACCGCGCCTCGCGCGCAGATCGACGACAGCCTGCGCCAGATCAGCCGCCCGCTGGGTATCGCGCTTGTCGTCCTGGGGATCGTGCTGGCCCTGGCCAGCGTGGTGCAGGTGACGGCGGGGCTGACCAGCCTGGATCGTCTGCGCCGCGACCTGGCCCGGGTCCGCGCAGGAACCCGCGACCGGCTGGCCCTGCCCGATGTCAGCGAGTTGCGACCCCTGACGGCAGAGATCAACGCGGCCCTCGATCAGAACGCCGATCTTTTGGCCCGGTCGCGGCAGCATCTGGGGAACCTGGCCCATTCATTGAAGACGCCCCTGGCGGCGCTGGCGAACGAACTGCCCCCCGATCATCGCGGTCAGGCGCTGATCACCCGCATGGACCGGCTGATCGGCTGGCATCTGCGCCGCGCCCGATCCGCCGGACCGCGCGTCCTGGGACAGCGCACCCCCGTGCGGCCGGTCATCGACGACATCCTGATGGTCCTGCGCTGGCCCATGCAGGACAAGGGCATGACCGCCCGGATCGACTGCCCTGCCGGTGCCGCCTTCGCAGGCGAACGGCAGGATCTGGAGGAGATGATCGGCAACCTTTGCGAGAACGCCGTGAAATGGGGGCGCTCTCATCTGGCGATCACCGTTTCCCATTCCCCCGGCCTGACCATCCGCATCGAGGATGACGGTCCGGGAATGACGGAGACCGACGCCCCCCGCGCGCTGATCCGCGGGGGACGGCTGGATGAACACGGTGCCTCGGGGTCGGGGCTGGGGCTGGCCATCGTGGCGGATCTGGCGGCGCTGCATGGCGGCGGCCTGCGGCTGGAACGGTCGGCAATGGGGGGGCTGGCGGCCATCCTGGACCTGCCTGCCTGAAATTTCCGCAAACCGCGTTCCGCGAAGTTTTACCATTTGATAAAAAATTTGGCCTGTGTCAGCCTGATTCTTGCCAACAGGTGAGCCAGGAGACGTAAATGTCCCAAGCAAGATTGGCGCCGGGCGTCGTTCCCGGCCGCCTTACCCCTCATGAACTCGCGGTGAACTTTGCCGATGTCGCACCGCCCCTGACCCGGCACGAGGCGCGCGTCGCGGCCGACCGTTGTTATTTCTGCCATGATGCGCCCTGCATCACCGCCTGCCCGACCAGCATCGACATCCCGCTGTTCATCCGCCAGATCGCGACGGGCACGCCCGATGCGGCGGCGATGACGATCTTTCACGCCAACATCCTGGGCGGCATGTGCGCCCGGGTCTGCCCGACCGAGAACCTCTGCGAAGGCGCCTGCGTGCGCATGGATGCCGAAGGCGACCCGGTCGAGATCGGCGCGCTGCAGCGATACGCGACCGACGGGCTGATGGCGCAGGACGGCCACCCGTTCCGCCGTGCAGCCCCCACGGGCAAGCGCATCGCGGTCGTGGGCGCGGGCCCCGCCGGCCTTGCCTGCGCGCACAGGCTGGCCGCCAAGGGCCACGATGTCACGATCTTCGAGGCGCGGCCCAAGCCGGGCGGGCTGAACGAATACGGCATCGCCAGCTACAAGGCCGTGGACGGCTTTGCCCAGGCCGAAGTGGACTGGATCCTGGGCATCGGCGGGATCGAGTTGCGCCACGACCAGCGGCTGGGCCGCGACATCACCCTGGATACGCTGCGGGCCGACTACGACGCGGTGTTCCTGGGCATGGGCCTGGGGGGCGTCAACGCCCTGCGTGCCGAAGGCGAGGAACGCGGGAACGTGCTGGACGCGGTCAGCTTCATCCGCGACCTGCGCCAGGCCAGCGACCTGACCACCCTGCCCATCGGCCGCGACGTGGTGGTGATCGGCGGCGGCATGACGGCCGTGGATGCGGCCGTGCAGGCACGCCTGCTGGGGGCGGAAAACGTCACCATCGTCTATCGGCGCGACCAATCGCAGATGGGCGCCAGCCGCCATGAACAGGACCACGCCACCGCCAGTGGCGTCCGCATCATCTGCAACGCCGCGCCGGTCAAGGTCCATGGCAACGGCACCGTGGTCGAGGTCGAATTCGCCTATACCGCAGTCGATCCCGATGGCGGGCTGCACCTGACCGACGACCGCTTCCGCCTGAAGGCCGACCAGTTGTTCCGCGCCATCGGCCAGCGGCTGGATGGCGTGCCGCAGGACCTGGCACTGGACGGCGCCAAGATCGGCGTCGCAGGCCCCGGCCGCACCAGCATCCCCGGCGTCTGGGCCGGCGGCGACTGCGCGGCAGGCGGCGACGACCTGACCGTCACCGCCGTGGCCCAGGGCCGCGACGCTGCCGAAGACATCGACGCCCACCTGACCGGACGTCCGGTCGAGATTCCCGGCTGAGGAGATCCATCATGGCCGACCTGCGCAGCAATTTCATCGGAATCAAGTCGCCCAACCCGTTCTGGCTGGCATCCGCCCCGCCCACCGACAAGGAATACAACGTCCGCCGCGCCTTCCAGGCCGGCTGGGGCGGCGTGGTGTGGAAGACCCTGGGCGCCGAAGGCCCGCCCGTCGTCAACGTGAACGGTCCCCGATATGGCGTGATCCACGGTCCCGACCGCCGCGTCCTGGGGATCAACAACATCGAACTGATCACCGACCGCCCGCTGGAGGTGAACCTGCGAGAGATCAAGTCAGTCAAGCGCGACTATCCCGACCGCGCCCTGGTGATTTCGCTGATGGTGCCCTGCGACGAAGATAGCTGGCGCGACATCCTGGCCCGGATCGAGGATACCGGCGCCGACGGCGTGGAACTGAACTTCGGCTGCCCGCACGGCATGTCCGAACGCGGCATGGGCAGCGCCGTGGGCCAGGTGCCCGAATACATCGAGATGGTGACACGCTGGGTCAAGCAATACTCGCGCATGCCCTGCATCGTGAAGCTGACGCCCAACATCACCGATGTCCGCAAACCGGCCGAGGCCGCGATGCGCGGCGGCGCCGACGCGGTCAGCCTGATCAACACCATCAACAGCATCACCAGCGTCGATCTGGACCTGTTCGCCCCCGAACCCACCATCGACGGCAAGGGCGCGCATGGCGGTTACTGCGGGCCCGCCGTCAAGCCCATCGCGCTGAACATGGTGGCCGAGATCGCGCGCAATCCCGCCACTTACGGCCTGCCCATCAGCGGCATCGGCGGGGTGACCACCTGGCGCGACGCGGCCGAGTTCATGGCCCTTGGCGCGGGCACGGTGCAGGTCTGCACGGCCGCGATGACCTATGGCTTCAAGGTGGTGCAGGAGATGATCTCGGGCCTGCGCGACTATCTGGACAGCCACGACATGGCGATGTCGGACCTGATCGGGCGGGCGGTGCCCAACGTGACCGATTGGAACCAGTTGAACCTGAACTATGTCACCAAGGCCCGGATCGACCAGGACCTGTGCATCAAGTGCGGCCGCTGCTATGCCGCCTGCGAGGATACAAGCCACCAGGCCATCGCCATGAAGCCCGGCCGCGTCTTCGAGGTGATCGAGGAGGAATGCGTCGCCTGCAACCTGTGCCTGGACGTCTGCCCGGTGGAAAACTGCATCGACATGCGCGAATTGGCCGTGGGCGAGATGGACCTGCGCACCGGCATCCGCCGCGGCACCTATGCCAACTGGACCACGCATCCGAACAACCCGATGGCGGTGAAGGCGGCGGAATGAAGGCGGTGGTCGGGGCGAGAAGATTCGAACTTCCGGCCTACGGTACCCAAAACCGTCGCGCTACCAGGCTGCGCTACGCCCCGACGCGTTCCGTTTAGCGGATCGCGTCGGCGGGGGAAAGCCCTAGCCGCAGGGAAGTGCTGCCAAATCCTGATGCAGCCGGGGATGGGCCATGGGCTGGCCCACGGCCAGGCCCAGACGCTCGGCCTCGCCGCCGCCGATCTCCAGAATCATCTGGCGATCGGGGTCGGGATCGCCGGGGCCCGCACCGGGAATGGGCGTTTCGTCCAGGGGAACGGCACGAGGATGGATATGCCGGATCACGCCCGCTTGGTCCAGAAAGATCAGATCCAGGGGAATATAGGTGTTTCGCATCCAGAAGCTGACGGCGCGGGGCGTGTCATAGACGAACAACATGCCGCTGCCCCGTTCCAGGGACTTGCGGAACATCAGCCCCTGGGCGCGTTCGGCTTCGTCATCGGCCAGTTCGACCTGAAATGCGACAGGTCCATCGGATGTCTGGAAGATCACCCGGTCGGGCGCGCAGGCCACATCGGCAGCAGAAGGGCCGGACCATCCCAGCGAAAGGAATAAGGCCGCAATCGCGGCCTTATTCAGCGACATGCGCCATGAAATCCTTGATGTCCTGCACTTGATCGCCAAGGCTTGCGGCATTCAGGGAACTGGCGCCCTTCTCGGCGCCACGATCCCAGCTTGTCACCTGGGCCGCCATCAGGCCGCGCGGACCTTCGACCACGCGGATGCCGATCGCCTCGCCGATGGCAAGGTCGGCAAAGCCGGAATGGCGCAGCACCTCGACATGCAGGAAAACATCATCGGGATGGCCGAAGATATTGGCAAAGCCGAAGCCCTTGGCCTTGTCGAACCACTTGACGCGGGCGGGCCGCAAGGGCAGCGCCTCCAGATGCTCGATCACGCCATTGTCCAGGTCCGCGATCGGCGGACCCTCCGACAACGGAGGCTCGATCGAAACAACCTCGGTGGCCTGAAGGCCCCGCTGCGTCGGCTGCATCCAGACGGTCACGCGGGACTGATCGGCGACCGAACTGCGTCCGAAATTCCTGAGAACGTTGGCGTGCAGCAAAATGTCCGCACCGCCTTCTTCGTTCAGGATGAAGCCATAGCCCTTGGTCGGGTCAAACCACTTGACCAGCCCAGAAACCAGCTTCAGTCCTCTCTCATCCGTCATCTTCCCACCACATGCGCTCAGCGCGTCTTGTCCTGCCCCGAAATCAACCAATCCAACCGTTCAATTCCTGTGCCTGCAAAGCGGCGGTCGCTTACGGAAGACAAAGGCACCTTGCTGATCAGCGCCCATCACCCATGGTCAGCCACCGGGGCCCTTTCGTCAAGCCCTAGGGTGAAAGCCGCTCTACAATCCATACACCGGTCGCCTCTTTGTCCCAGCGGAAGCGGTCATGCAACCGGAAAGCGCCATCTGCCCAAAACTCGATCTGCGTCGGGGCGATCCTGAACCCGCCCCAGAACGGCGGCCGGGGGGGATTTGCGCCGTGGCGCAGGCCCTGGCGCGCAGCCTCGGCCAGCAGTGCGCCGCGGCTTTCCAGCGGCTGCGACTGCCGAGAGGCCCAGGCCCCGATCCGGCTTTGCAGGGCGCGGCTGTTGTAATAGGCGTCGGCCTGCGGGCCTTCGACACGGGTGACATGGCCGCGCACGCGGACCTGGCGGCGCAGGGTTTTCCAATGCATGACAAAGGCCGCCTTGCCGGTGGATGCGATCTGCCGGCCCTTCGCGCTGTCGTAATTCGTGTAGAAGACAAAGCCCCCTTCGGTGCCCTGCCCCTCGATTTCCTTCAGAAGAACCATGCGTGCATCGGGCATGCCGTCCGCGTCCACCGTGGCAAGGGCGATGGCATTGGGATCGTTCGGCTCGGTCTTTTCGGCCTCGGCCAGCCAGCGGCGCGCGATGTCGAAGGGGTCGTCGCCCGCAAACAAACCGTCTCGATCAGCCATGGTGCTTTCCTTGCGCTTGATGCTTGCAACCCTTTGGCCTAAGCACCTTTCACAAAGGGTTGAAAGCGCGAGAGGCGGCACATGTCAAGCGAGCAGAAGCGGGGATTGATGGCTGGCAAGCGCGGCCTTGTCATGGGTTTGGCGAACGACAAGTCGATCGCCTGGGGCATCGCCCGCGCCGTCGCGGGCGAAGGCGCCGAACTTGCCTTCTCGTACCAGGGCGAGGCGCTGAAGAAGCGGGTCGATCCCCTGGCCGCGCAATTGGGGTCGTCGCTGGTCCTGCCCTGCGATGTCAGCGACGAGGCATCCATCGAGAAGCTGTTTCAAACGCTTGAACAGGAATGGGGCAGCCTGGATTTCGTGGTCCATGCCATCGGCTTTTCCGACAAGGACCAGCTGCGCGGCCGCTATGCCGACACGACGCGCGACAATTTCATGATGACGATGGACATCTCGGTCTATTCGTTCACGGCCGTTGCGCGTCACGCATCGGCGATGATGCCCAATGGCGGCAGCCTGCTGACGCTGACCTATTACGGCGCCGAACGGGTGATGCCGCATTACAACGTGATGGGCGTGGCCAAGGCGGCCTTGGAAGCCAGCGTGCGCTATCTGGCCGAGGATCTGGGCAAGGACGGGATCCGCGTCAACGCGATCAGCGCAGGCCCGATCAAGACCCTGGCGGCCAGCGGCATCGGCGATTTCCGCTATATCATGAAATGGAACGAACTGAACTCGCCCCTGCGCCGCAACGTCACGACCGAGGATGTGGGCAATTCGGCCATCTACCTGCTGTCGCATCTGGGCGCGGGCGTGACGGGCGAGACGCATCACGTCGATGCCGGTTATCATGTCGTCGGCATGAAGGCCGTTGACGCGCCCGACATCGCGACCGTCAAGAAGGACTGACCGGTCCAGATGTCCATCACCGCCGATCAGCTTGCCTTGTTCATCGGCACGCTGTCCGTGGCCATCCTGTCGCCGGGTCCGGGCGTCATCGCCGTCAGCCAAAGCGCCTTTGCCCTGGGCCGCAGGCGCGCCCTGCCCTATGGCTGGGGCCTGGCGGTCGGTGCGTCGGTCTGGTGCATCTTTGCGCTGCTGGGCCTGACGGTGATCTTTCGCGCGCTGCCCTGGACCTATGTGGCGCTGAAGATCCTGGGCGGGGCTTATCTGGTTTGGATCGCCTTCAAGATGTGGCGCCATGCGGCCGACCCCTTGCCGGACCCGGCGGAAAGCAGCCGGGGGATGGGCTTTTTCGGCGGGATGATGCTGAACCTGTCGAATCCCAAGCCCGCGCTGTTCTATTCCGCCGTGCTGCTGTCGATCTTTCCCGTGTTGCTGTCCGCCGGGGACAAGCTGGCGATTTACGCCACGGCAATATCCGTCGAACTGGCATTTTATACCGCGCTGGCGTCGCTGATGGCTTTGCCTTGGCTTCGGCGCAGGTATTATGCCGCGAAATTCTGGATCGACCGCGCGGCTGGTCTGGCGATCGGGCTGCTGGGCCTGTCGCTGATCCTGCGCCACTGAAAGAGGGACTGCCATGATCGACCGCCTGCCCCACGAGAAGGGTTTCCACGTCAGCTGGGACCAGTTGCACCGCGACGCCCGCGCGCTTGCCTGGCGCCTGGACGGGACCGACTGGCGCGCGGTCGTCGCCGTGACGCGCGGCGGGTTGGTGCCTGCGATGATCGTGGCGCGCGAATTGGACATCCGCACCATCGATTCGATCTCAATCCGGTCCTATAAGGGCGTCGGCGCCGAGGCGGGCCAAGGCCAGCTTGAGGTCCTGAACCACCCCGATCCGGCCCTGATGGGCGATGGCGAAGGCATCCTGGTGATCGACGACCTGGTGGATTCTGGCCGCACCCTGGAACTGATCCGAGAGATGTATCCCAAGGCGCATTTCGGGACCGTCTATGCCAAGCCCAAGGGCAAGCCGATGGTCCAGACCTATGTGACCGAGGTCAGCCAGGACACCTGGATCTTCTTCCCCTGGGACATGGCGCTGCAATACGTCCAGCCCTATCGCGGCGAGGACTGAGGCCGGGCGCAGCCTATTTTTGGACCCCTCGGCCGGAACCTGCCGGCCGATTGGGCATTGTCTCCTCAATCGCGCATCGCACGAATGCGCGGAAATATAGGAGGAAAGACATGCGCAAGTTGATGCTCGGCACGGCCATGATCCTGCCACTGATGATGGGTCCGGCGTTCGCCCAGGACACCGCGACGACGCCTGCCCCTGCCGATCCCGCGACGGATGCGACCACCGCCCCGATGGGGACCGATGCCGCCCCCGCGGCCGAAATGCCCGCGGGCGAGAACACCGAAGCCGCAGCCGACGCTGCTGCCGAAGCCGACGTCGCGGCAAGCGGCAAGGTCGAACAGGAACAGGCTGCGAATGAACTGCGGATCGACTGGATCACCGACGCGACCGTGAATTCCCCCGAGGGTGAAGCCATCGGCGAGATCAATGACGTGATCATCGATGGCGAGGCGGGCACGGTCAAGGCGGCCGTGATCGGCGTGGGCGGCTTCCTGGGGATCGGCGAAAAGCAGATCGCCGTTCCGTGGGATCAGTTGACCATCAACTATGACGCCCAGGAAATCAGCAGCGACCTGACCAAGGAAGAAGCCGAGGCTGCCCCGGAATACGTCTTCCGCGAACAGGAAGCGGCACCGGATGCCATGGGCACCGAAGGCGCGGCCGGCGGCGGCATGGCCACCGATGGCACCATGGCGACAACCCCGGATTCGGCTGCAGCCACGACCGATCCCGCAATGACCGGCACCGCCCCGGCGACCACGACCGATCCGGCGATGACCGGCACCGACGCCGCGACCACCACGACGACCGAGCCGATGGAGGCACCGGCCGACACCGCCGAAACGCCCGCAACCCCGCCCACGGATGCGGCCATGGAACCCGAGGACGATGCCGCCGCCGAACCGGCGGAAGGCACCACTCCGGCGACCAACTGATCGGTTTGACGATCACGGCACCGACGGCCCCCTGTCCAGGGGGCCGTTTCCGTTTCAGTTGCCGCGCACGAAGCGCGCCGCGCCTTCGGCCGCACGCTGCAGGGCGCGACTTTTATTCACGGTTTCCATGAATTCGGATTCCGGGTCGCTGTCATAGACGACCCCGCCCCCGGCCTGGATATACAGCGCGCCGTCCTTCAGCACGCCCGTGCGCAGCGCGATGCACATGTCCATCTCGCCATTGGCGGCGAAATAGCCGACGGCACCGCCATAAACGCCGCGCTTCTCGGGCTCCAACTCGTCGATAATCTCCATCGCGCGGACCTTGGGCGCGCCCGATACGGTGCCCGCGGGCAGGCCCGCCAGCAGGGCGGACAAGGCATCCTCGCCTTCGCGCAACTCGCCCACCACGTTGCTGACGATGTGCATGACATGGCTGTATCGTTCGATGACGAACTGCTCGGTCGGCTTCACCGTCCCGGGCTTGGCCACGCGCCCCACATCGTTGCGGCCCAGATCCAGCAGCATCAGGTGTTCGGCCAGTTCCTTCTGGTCGCCCAGCAGATCGGCTTCCAGCGCGCGATCCTCGGCCTCGTCGGCGCCACGGGGGCGGGTGCCGGCGATGGGGCGGATCGTCACCTCTCCGTCGCGCAGGCGCACCAGGATCTCGGGCGATGCGCCGACGATCTGGAAGCCGCCCAGGTTCAGGAAGAACATGAAGGGCGAGGGATTGGTGCGGCGCAGGCTGCGATAGAGCGCAAGCGGCGGCAGCGGGAAATCCATCCGCCAGCGTTGGCTTGGCACGACCTGGAAGATGTCGCCCGCCCGGATATAGTCCTTGGCCCTTTCCACCGCCGCCAGATAGTCGGCCTTGGAGAAGTTCGACACCGGTTCCCCAATCCGGGCATCCTGCCCCAGGGCGCGGGGTTCCGAGGGCTGACGGTCCAGCGACCGCAGCGCATCCATGACGCGTTCCGCCGCCTGGGCATAGGCGGCGCGGGCATTGTCGGTCCCGTCATGCCAAGCGGGCGCGCAGAGCGTCACCTCGCCCTTCACGCCGTCCAGAACCGCCACCACGGAGGGGCGCATCAGCATGGCGTCGGGCAGGTCCAGTGGGTCGGGGTTCACGTCCGGCAGATGTTCGACCAGCCGGATCATGTCATAGCCCAGATATCCAAACAGGCCCGCCGCGACCGGCGGCACGCCGTCGGGCATCGTCTCGATCCGGCTTTCCGCGATCAGCGCCCGCAGGCTGTCCAGCGCAGGGCGGTCATCAGGCTGGAAATCGTCGGAAAAGCGCGCCTGGCGGTTGATCCGCGCATGGCCGTTCCGGCAATCCCAGATCAGGTCAGGCTTCATGCCGATGATGGAATAGCGGCCGCGGATTTCCCCGCCCGTGACCGACTCCAGCATAAAGGACATGGGCGCGGCTTCCGCCAGCTTCAGCATCAGGCTGACGGGCGTGTCCAGGTCTGCGGCCAGACGGATGGTGACAAGCTGGTTCTGCCCGGCTTTCCACGCCGCCTCGAAGGCGGCGAAATCGGGGGTCAGTTCCATCACTGGACCTGCGCATTGATGGCGTTGATGGCCTGCTGATCCAGCGTGATCCCCGCCTCGCGCTGCACCGCGCGGGCATAGTAATCGAAGATGTCCGACTGCAACGACTGGCCCAGCCGGTCGCCAACGGCACCGGCGATACGCTGCGCATCCTCGGTGGTCAGGTCGGCCTCGTCGATGGCGTCCAGACGCAGCAGGATCACACGACCCTCCGCATCCACGATCTCGATATCGCCGACTGCCGACATCGCAAAGGCGCGGGACACGGCCTCGGCGGGAACACCCTCGATCCAGCCGTCGCGGGTGACGTCCTCGACCTCGGTCCATTCGGGGGCGGGCTGGCCCTGGGGCGCCGGGGGGGACAGGCGCTGTTCCTCGGCCAGGGCCAGAAGCTGACGCTGCGTCTCGGCACGCCGCCAGTCCGCCTCGACCTCGGCCCGGACCTCCTCGAAGGGGCGCAGCGTCGGCGGCACCACCTCATCCAGGCGCAGGGCGAAGACGCCGCCGTCGTCGAGGCTGGCCAGTTCCGGGAAATCCGCTTCCGAGATTTCCTGCACACGATCGCGGAACGCCTGATAGCCTGCGATGCTGCCTTCTTCCGGCGTGGCCCCGGCAGACCAGTCGATGCTGCCCAGTTCCAGTTCGGTTTCCTCGGCCACCTGTTCCAGGGTGGCGCCGCCCGCCAGCAGATCCTCGTATTCGGCGGTGCGATCCTCGATGATGCGGGCGGCGCGATCAATGGCTGCCTCGGCCCGCAGATCCTTCTGGGCCTCCTCGAAGGGGATGTTCACCGGCTCCAGGATCGCGTGGACGGAAAACAGCGCGGGGCCAAGGTCGGTCTGGACGGGGCCGACGACGCCGGGCTCTGCGGCGGCAAAGACGGCCTCTCCGGCGGTGCCCAGATCGACCTGCGACACCTCGCCCAACTCGGCATCCTCGGGCTGGAGGCCGCGCTGCAGCACGAAGGCCTCGAAGGGGGCCGTGCCCGCGTCGATCTGTGCCTTGGCGGCCTCCGCCTCCTCGGCCGAAGGGAAGACAAGGCGGCTAACCAACCGGCGTTCGGGCCGCTGGTATTCGTCGATATTGGCGTCATAGGCGGCACGCAGCGCGTCCTGGTCCAGTTCGACGGTGGGGGCCAGCATCTCGGGCGTCAGCCAGACATAGGTGATCTTGCGCAACTCAGGCGCGGTGAAGCGATCCGCATTGGCGCTGTGCCAAGCCGTCAGCGTCGTGTCGTCGGGTTCGGCCACCGGGGCGGGCAGCATGTCCGCAGTCAGTTCGCGCCAGGCGACATCGCGGCGTTCCAGGATCCATTTCGCCGTCGTCTCGACAGCGGGTTCGGGGGCGGAGACGCCGCCCGCCACCGCCTGCTGGATCAGCAGGCGCGCCTCGTCATTGCGGATTTCGCGCTCGAACTCGGCCTCGGACAGGTTTTCGCGGCGCAGCACCTCGGCATAGGCGGCACGGTCGAAGCTGCCGGTCGGGCCACGGAAGGCAGGGGCTTCCAGGATCGTCTGGCGGACCTTTTCGTCCCCCACGGCCACGCCGATCCGGCGGGCCTGTTCCTCCAGCGCGGCGGCGGTGATCAACTGGGACTGGACCGCCTGCGGTAGGCCGATGGCCTGCGCCTGCGCCATGCTGATCGGCTGGCCCGTCTGCTGCTGATAGGCGTTCATCTGGTTGCGCAACGCGCGGGCATAGTCGTCGGCGGTGATCGTCGTGTCGCCGACCGATCCGATGGTCGTCGATCCGCCCGAGAAGCTGGTCACGCCAAAACCGCCAAGACCCAGGACCATCAGGCCCATCAGCACCCAGACGATCGTCGATTTCCCATGTGTCCGCAGGTTCTTCATGCCCGGCGCCTTCCCCTTGTCGTGTCGGACCTGTCTTTAGGGCGCGCGCGGCCCTGCCACAAGCCTGTCAGCCCCCCAGGCCACGCAGTCTCTCGGCCAGTTGAGCGATGCCCGCGGCGTCGACATTGGCGAAGGCGATGCGCAGGTGGCGCGCGCCGTCAGGGTCGTCGGGCGGCATGAACATGGTGCCGGGCAGCGCCAGGACCCCGATATCGCGCACCATTCGCGGCGCCAAGAGGGCCGAGGATTCGGCCAGCGGATGCTGCACCCAGGCGAAATAGGCGCCCGCGCTCTTCACCCGCCACCCGGGCAACGACGACAGCGCGGCCACCGTCGCATCGCGCCGCGACAGGATCCCGGCCCGTTCCCCTGCAAGCCAGTCGCCCAGGTTCTCCATCCCCCACAAGGCGCCGATCTGGCCCAGTTGCGAGGTGGAGATGGCGACGGTGTCCAGGAACTTCTCGACCTGGGCCATGCGGCTTTCGGACGCGATCAAGGCCCCCACCCGATGTCCCGTCAGCCGATAGGCCTTGGAAAAGCTGTAAAGCTGGATCACCGTCCGGTCCCAGTCGGGCCGGGCCAGAAGGTCGTGCGGCGCGCCGCTGCGGCTGTCGAAGTCGCGATAGGTTTCGTCCAGGATCAGCGCGATGCCCCGGTCCTGCGCCAGATCGAAGAACCGCCGCACCAGGTCCGCCGGATATTCCGCCCCCGATGGATTGTTGGGCGTCACCAGCACGATGGCGCGGCAGCGTGGGCCGATCAGCCCGGCGGCCCTGTCGGGGTCGGGCAGAAGGTCGTCGCCGCAGGGCAAGGGCACCGCGCGGATCCCCTGCATGTCCAGCCACATCTTGTGATTGAAATACCAGGGCGTCGGCAGGATGACCTCGTCCCCCGCCTGCGCCAGCGTGGTGATCGCGGCGCAGAAGGCCTGGTTGCAGCCCTGCGTGATCGCCACCTGCCCCGGTTCGACGGTTCCGCCATAGCTGCGCGAAAATTCCCCGGCTACGGCCGCGCGCAGGTCCGGGTTGCCCAGCACCGGGCCATAAAGATGCGCGTCCGGCCGGTTCAGCGCCGCATCCGCCATCGCCTGCCGCAGGGGCAGCGGCGGCGGATCGACGGGGGCCGCTTGGCTGACATTGATCAGCGGGCGGCCGGGCGGAAAGGACAGGCCCGCCAGCCAGCGCCGCGCCTCCATCACCGGGGGCGGGAAGGCGGCGGCCAGGACGGGATTCAGGGGTGCGCCATCAATCACGGGACAAGCCTTGCAGATCGGTCAGGTCGGGGGGAAGGGACAAGTCCAGCGTGGGCGCGGGCAGATCCGGCGCCGCGCCGCCGGGCAGGTCCAGCGGCATCGCGGGCGCTTCGTCGGGGGCATCGGCCACGGCACGGCCCGGCGCGGCAGGCAGGCTGGGCTGGGCCAGCACGGCGGGACGGTCCAGTTGCGGCGCATCCTCGCCTGCGTCGGGCGCCGTCTGCACGGGTCCGTCCTGTTCGCCCGCAGGCTGAGGGCGCGGCTCGGCCGCCGTCACGGCCACGGGCGCGGGTTCGGATGTCGGGGCGATGACCGCCGGGGCCTCGGCCGGAACAGGGCGTTCGCTGGCAAGCGGCGCGGGCAGGCGCGGCACGGCATCCCCGCCCCTGCCGAATTCGGAACCCACCGGCAGATCGACCTTGCCGGTCTGCGGGGCATCGCCTGTCCGAGGTTTGGAAGACGGGGCCTCTGCCGCCGGCGGGTCGGCAGGCCTAGGTTGGACGGATCGCGGTTCGGCCGGTTGCGGTGCGACCCGGATCGGCGCCGGGGCCGTCGCGGCTGGCTCGGGCTGCGGCAAGGGCGTGGCTAGCGACAGCGCGACAAGGGCAGCGATGCCCACCACGCCGCCATGCAGAAGACCTCTCCAGAAACCGCGTGCCATCTGTCCCTTCTTGCCCGTGCCGGTCTTGACCCCCCGGCGCGCTTTGGCCCATCTATAGCGGACCCGTTCCGGCGGGGAAACCGCCACCATATCAGGGCGCACTCATGATCCTTCTGATCGACAACTACGACAGCTTCACCTGGAACCTCGTGCATTATCTGGCCGAGGCCGGGGCGGAGGTCGTCGTGCGCCGCAACGACGCGCTGAGCGTGGAGGAGGCCCTGGCGATGGCGCCTGACGGAATCGTGATCTCGCCCGGCCCCTGCGATCCGGCGCAGGCGGGCATCTGCCTGGACCTGATCCGCGCCGCCGCCGACAAGGCCATCCCACTGTTCGGCGTCTGCCTGGGCCACCAGGCCATCGGCGAGGCCTTTGGCGGCACCGTCGTGCGCGCCAACCGCATCATGCACGGCAAGACCGACGCGATCACCCATGACGGCACGGGGGTCTTTGCGGACCTGCCCTCGCCCCTGACGGCCACGCGGTATCATTCGCTGACGGTGCGGCCCGACGATCTGCCCAACTGCCTGCGGGTCACCGCGACATCGAACGACGGGACGCTCATGGGCCTGATCCACGAGGCGCTGCCGATCGAGGGGGTGCAGTTTCACCCCGAATCCATCGCATCCGAATACGGGCACGAAATGATCCGCACCTTCCTGGCCCGATGCGCGCCGCGAAAGGCCGCAGCATGACCACGGACATCCGCCCGCTGATCGGCATCGCCGCCACCCGCCCCCTGACGGGAGCCGAGGCCGAGGCCGCCTTTTCCGCCCTGTTCGACGGCGCCGCCACGCCCGCCCAGATCGGCGGTCTGCTGATGGCGCTGCGCGTCCGAGGCGAGACGGTGGACGAAATCGCCGCCGCCGCCCGCGCCATGCGCAAGCGGATGAACCGCATCACCGCCCCCGAAGGCGCGATCGACATCGTGGGCACAGGGGGCGACGGCAAGGGGACGCTCAACATCTCGACCGCGACGGCCTTCGTGGTGGCGGGCGCGGGCGTGCCGGTCGCCAAGCACGGCAACCGCAACCTGTCGTCCAAGTCGGGTTCGGCCGATGCCCTGACGCATATGGGCATCAACGTGATGAACGGCCCGCAGGTGTCCCAGCAGGCGCTGGACCAGGCGGGCATCTGCTTCATGATGGCGACGATGCACCATCCCGCCATGCGCCATGTCGGCCCGCCGCGTGCGGAACTGGGCACAAGAACCGTCTTCAACCTGCTGGGACCATTGACGAATCCCGCCTCGGCCAAGCGGCAGTTGACGGGGGCCTTCAGCGCCGACTGGATCCGGCCTATGGCCGAGGTCCTGCGCGACCTGGGCAGCGAGGCCGCGTGGCTGGTCCACGGCGCCGACGGCACGGACGAGATCAGCATCGCGGGCGAAACCCATGTCGCCGCGTTGAAGGACGGCGCCATCAGCGAATTCACCGTGACGCCCGAGGATGCGGGCCTGCCCCGCCATCCCTTCGAGGCCATCGTCGGCGGCGAGCCGCAGGAAAATGCCGCCGCCTTTCGCGCGCTTCTGGCCGGGGAACGCGGCGCCTATCGCGATGCGGTGCTGCTGAACGCGGCCGCAGCGCTGCTGATCGCCGGCAAGGCGGGCGATCTGCGGGAAGGCGCCGTCATGGCCGCCGAATCCATCGACAGCGGGGCGGCGGTGGACCGGCTGAACCGGCTGGGCCGGATCACCGGCGCGCCGGAACAATGAAACCCCCGGCGGCTTGGGCGCATCTGCCCTTCTTCCAAAGCGACTGGCCCGCGATCCGCGACCGGCTTGAAGGCCTGGACGACTGGCTGCCCGGCCCCGCCCTGGTCTTCGCCGCGCTGGATGCGACGCCGCCGGAACGGGTGCGGGTCGTGATCCTGGGCCAGGATCCCTATCCGACGCCGGGCCATGCCAACGGCCTGGCATTTTCGGTCGCGCCCGAGGTGGCCCTGCCCCGCTCGCTGAAGAACATCTTCGCCGAACTGCGCGACGACATCGGCGCGGCCCCTGCCACGGGCGACCTGTCGGGATGGGCGCGTCAAGGAGTGCTGCTGCTGAACACCTCGCTGTCGGTTCCGCCGGGCGATGCCGGGCGCCATGCCTCCTGGGGTTGGGACAGGCTGGCCCGCGACGCCGTGGCCGAGGCGCAGAAGCACGGGCCGCTGGCCTTCCTGCTGTGGGGCGCCCATGCGCAGAAGGCGACGGCGGGCCTGCCGCGACCAGAGGATCTGGTGATCGCGACGGCGCATCCCTCGCCCCTTTCAGCGCGACGAGGGTTCTTTGGCAGCAAGCCGTTTTCAAAGATCAATGAATGGCTGGAACAGCAGGGCAGGCAGCTGGTGGATTGGGCAGCCTGAAACCTGCTTTGCGACCGTAGGGTGCGTGCTTGCACGCACCTTTGTTGAGGCCGGTTCAGGTGCGTGCAAGCACGCACCCTACGCGTCGTCGTCTTGGTCCGGGGCGCTGAGTGCGTCGAAGCCCGCCTTCTGGCGGTCGGTCCACAGCAGGTGCAACGTCAGGCCATTCTCGCCGCTTTCCTCGCGCTGAACCACCCCGGACTCGTGCAGCCAGGCGCGGCGGCGGCCGTCCGAGAAGGGCAGCGTCACGACCGCCTCGGTCTTCGGCTCGTCCAGGGCCTCCGACAGATGCGCGTCGATGGCGGCGATCAGGTCGTCCAGACCCTCGCCCGAAAGGGCGCTGACGGCCTGGATGCCCTGGGTCCGCGCATCGGTGCGGCGCAGGGCCGCGCGGGTGTCGGCGGACAGCGCGTCGATCTTGTTCCACACCTCGATCAGGGCGACATCCTCGTCCACGCCCAGGCTTTCCAGGATCTCGGCCACATCGGCGGCCTGTTCCTCGGTCTCGGGGTGGCTGATGTCGCGGACATGCAGGATCAGGTCGGCTTCCAGCACCTCCTCCAGCGTGGCGCGGAAGGCGGCGACCAGTTCCGTGGGCAGGTCGCTGATGAAGCCCACGGTGTCCGACAGGATGATCTTGCGCCCCTGCCCGCCATTCGCGCCGGGCAGGCGGATGGCGCGCATGGTCGGGTCCAGCGTGGCGAACAGCATGTCCTTGGCCAGAACCTCGGCGCCGGTCAGGCGGTTGAACAGCGTGGATTTCCCAGCGTTGGTATAGCCCACAAGCGCCACGATGGGATAAGGCACCTTGGCCCGCGCGGCGCGGTGCAGCGTGCGGGTCTTGACCACGCGCTCAAGCTGGCGGCGCAGGCGGGTCATCTGTTCGTCGATGGCGCGGCGGTCGGCCTCGATCTGGGTTTCCCCCGGACCGCCCACGAAGCCCAGGCCCCCGCGCTGACGTTCCAGGTGGGTCCAGGCGCGGACCAGCCGCGTGCGCTGATAGGACAGCGCGGCCAGTTCCACCTGCAGCACGCCTTCGCGCGTGCGCGCCCGGTCGGCGAAGATTTCCAGGATCAGCCCGGTCCGGTCCAGAAGCTTGACGCCCCAGTCCTTTTCCAGGTTGCGCTGCTGGACGGGGCTGACGGGGCCGTCCACCAGGACCAGATCGACCTCGGCATCCTTCAGCCGTTCGCCGATCTCGGCCAGCTTGCCCTTGCCGAACAGGCGCCCGGCATCGGGCTTGCGCAGGCGCGCGACCTCGTCACCCGCGATCTCGATCCCCGGCAGGGCATGGGCCAGGGCCACCGCCTCGGCCAGGGCATGTTCGGGTTCGCGCCGCTGCGTCCGGCCGGCCAGATCCGGGTGGATCACATAGGCCCGCGTCGGCTTTGCCTCGGTTTCGGTGGGTTCTGCCAATCAGTCCTCGCCTTCATAGAGCGAAATGGGCTGGCCCGGCATGATCGTGCTGATGGCGTGCTTGTAGACCAGCTGCGACTGGCCGTCGCGGCGCAGGAGAACGCAGAAATTGTCGAACCAGGTGATGACGCCCTGCAACTTGACGCCGTTGATCAGGAAAATCGTGACAGGCACCTTTGCCTTGCGGACATGATTGAGGAACGCGTCCTGCAAGTTCTGCTTGTCGCCAGCCATTGTTTTTTGTTCCGTTTTTGATCTGTCCCGGTTGGACCTTACATCTATGCGGTTGCCGCAGCCCTTGCAAGCGCCCCGGATTTGCGCCCCTTCAACGCCGCCAGAACTGCGGCGAAAACAGCGCAAGGACGGCCAGCGTCTCCATCCGTCCCAGGATCATGGCCCCCGCCAGCACCGCCTTGGTAAAGACCGGAAGCCCCGACCAGCCTTCCCAGGGTGCGGACGCGATGCCCGCCGTCGCCTGGAAAGCCGGGGACAGCGGGATCGCGGCGGCCAGCGGCCCGGTATTGGTCAGCGCGGCGATGGACAGGATCGTCGCCGTCTCGATCTCGATCCGCTGGATCGAGACAAGCGCCACCACCAGGGCGATGGAGGTCGCGAACAGCATGAAGAAGATGAAGGCCAGATAGGCCCCCTCGCGCCGCAGGCGGCGGGCGATCTGTCCGCCCCCCGCGACCGAGTTCGGGTGAACGATGCGTTCCATTTCCCGCTGCCCGTGGCGGGCAAGCGCATAGACGCGCAACAGCTTGACGCCCCCCGCCGTGGTCGCGACCCCGCCCCCCATCATCGCCAGCCCCGCCAGGATCAGGCTGGGCGAGGTCAGGCCCGACCATGCCCGCGCGCCCTGCCAGTCGATCGAGGTCCAGCCGGTCGTGGTCAGGTAGCTGAGGCCGTTGAACAGCCCGCCCCAGAAGGCGGCCAAGCCGTTGCGCAGGTCGTAAAGCATTTCCGACGACCCTTCGGGCGCGCTTGCGCTTTCGATAGCGCCCAGGAAATGACGGGCAAACAGCGACAGCGCCACAAGGGCGACGAAACCGCCTGCCATCTTCAATTCGGGATCGTCGATCAGCCGGTCGCTGGCGCGCAGTTCCCCGCCCCCCGGCCAGAAGCGGCGCGACAGGGCGGGGATCAGGAACAGGAAGACCGCCATCTCTCCGGGCAGGCCCGAACTGGTGCCGGGCGGCCCAAGGACCGGAGAGATGCCGCTGGTGGACAATGTCCCCATCGCCCGGCACAGCGCGACCAGCCCCGGATCCCCCAGCACCAGCAGGATCACCCACAGCGCGCCAGTCAGCCCGGCATAAACCGGAAAGACCTCCACGGCCGACCGCATCAGGCGGTAGTGGGGATGGGCCAGCACCGTCTGGAAGCCAGGCGTGGACAGATGCGGGTTCCGGTCCAGCGGATCGGCCGACCGGGGCAAGCGTTCATACTGTTCGCGCCGACCGTAAGGCTGGGCCATGATCTCGAACCCGCCGATATGCAGCGGGGCCAGGATCGCGGTGGCGGCGGCCAGGATGAAGAACCCCCCCATCCAGCCTGCCATCGCCCGCCACAGGTGCAAGGGCATCGGCAACAGGTCCGCCGAATAAAGCGAGGCCCCGGTGGTCGTCAGCGCCGAGGTCATTTCCCACCAAGCATTGAACAGCCCGGTGTCCGGCATGCTTTCGGCGAAGGGCAGCGCCATGACCAGCGGCATCCCGGCATAGACCGTCAGCATCGTCAGCAGGGCATCGCGGGGACGGGCCCGCGGGGGATTGGCGGCCGTGGCCAGTCCGATCAGCCCCGCCACCACCAGCACCAGGAGACCGGAATACAGGAATGTCCGCGCCATTTCGTCGTTGTTGTTGACCGAGGCATAGGCCGCCGGCAGCAGCATCGACAGCCCCGTCAGGGCGGCGATCAGCACGAACAACGGCAGGCGCAGCAGGGCGGCCATGGCGCGTCAGAAGAAGTCGATCGAGACCTGCAACAGGCGCTCGACCTCGGGGACGTCCTTGGACAGCGCAAACATCAGCACGATGTCGCCTTCCTCGATCCGCGTGTCGGGCATCGGCTTTATCACCTTGTCGCCCTTCTGCACCGCGCCGATCAGCACGCCTTCTGGAAATTCGATGTCGCGGATCGCCCGGCCGGATATGGGGGAAGTGGACAGGGCCTGCGCCTCGATCACCTCGGCCTCGGCGTCGCCGATGGAATAGATGTCGCGCACGCGCCCGTGCCGGATATGGCGCAGGATCGTCGAAACCGTCGTGGATCGCGGATTGATATAGGCGTCGATGTCCAGCACCTCGGTCAGGGGCACCATGGTCGGGTCGTTGATCAGGGCGATCGCCAGCTTGGCCCCCGCCTGCTTGGCGCGGACCGAGGCCAGGATATTCGTCTTGTCGTCGTCGGTCACGGCCAAGACGGCGTCCGCCGTGGGCACCGCGGCCTCGTCCAGCAGTTCGGCGGACAAGCCGTCGCCGTTCAGGACGATGGTGCGTTCCAGCCGGTCGGCGGCGAATTCCGCGCGGGTGCGGTCGCGCTCGATCAGCTTGGCCCGGATCCGGTCGGGGCGCGATTCAAGCGCCTGCGCCACGGCAAGGCCAACATTCCCCGCGCCGATGATGGCGATGCGTTCCTGTTTCAGGGGCGGCTTGCCGAAGATTTCCAGGGTGCGGCCCACATCCTCGCGATGGGCAAAGACATAGATCTGGTCATGGGCGAACAACTGGTCCCCCGGTTCGGGCGCGAACAGCCGGGTCTGTCGGCGCACCCCCACGACGATGGCGCGCAGGGTGGAAAACAGTTCGTTCAACTGCCGCAGCGGCGTGTTCAGCGCGGGGCAGTCGTCTTCAAGCAGGATGCCCAGAAGCTGCACCTTGCCGCCCATGAAGGTTTCCACGTCGAAGGTCGATGGCGCCGACAGGCGTTGCAGGGCGGCCTTGGCGACCTCTCGTTCCGGGCTGATCACCACGTCGATGGGCAGGTGCGACGTGGTGTAGAGATCCGAATAGATCGCATCCAGATAGGCGCTGCTGCGCAGCCGCGCGATCTTGCGCGGCACCTGGAAGATCGAATGGGCGACCTGGCAGGTGACCATGTTCACCTCGTCCGAATGGGTCGCGGCGATGATCAGGTCGGCGTCGCGGGCGCCCGCCCGGTCCAGGATGTCGGGATGGCTGGCAAATCCCATCACGCCCTGGACGTCCAGGGCATCGGTCGCGCGGCGGATCAGGTCGGCGTTGTTGTCGATGACGGTGACGTCGTTGCGTTCGCCCGACAGGTGCCGGGCGATCTGCCAGCCGACCTGGCCCGCGCCGCAGATGATGATCTTCATGGCCGCCCCTTTGCCGCCTGCGCCATCTTCTGCCTATGCCCAGGCCGCGCGCCGCGCAACCACCCTACTTGCCCATCAGCATCTCGTCCTCGGCCCGCATTCCGCCGACGACGCCCAGGGATTTCAGCTTGCGGTGCAGGGCGCTGCGTTCCATCCCGACGAACTGCGCGGTGCGGCTGATATTGCCCCCGAAGCGGTTGATCTGGGCGACCAGGTATTCGCGTTCGAACATCTCGCGCGCCTCGCGCAGCGCCATGGCGGTGATCTGCGGGCCAAGCGCCAGGGCGTCGCTGTTGTCGGGCGTGGCGCCCTGGGGTTCCAGTTCGGCGGGCTGGATCGGACCGCTGCTTTCGGCCAGGATCAGCACGCGTTCGATCACATTGCGCAACTGGCGGATATTGCCGGGCCAGCGCATGGATTGCAGGGCGGCCACGGTTTCCTCGGGCAATTCGCGCGGGGTCAGGCCCTGGTGGCGCTGGAAGCCGTCAATGAAATGGCGCGCCAGCACCGCGATGTCGTCGCGCCGTTCCACCAGCGACGGCACGGCCACCGGCACGACGTTCAAACGGTCATAAAGCTCCTGCCGGAACCGGCCCGCCGCGATCTCGGCAGGCAGGTCGCGGTTGGTGGACGAGATCACCCGCAGATCGACCCGCACCCGGTCCGCGCCCCCTGCCCGCACGAACTGCTGCTCGGTCAGGACACGCAGGATTTTCGGTTGGGTGCCCAGGGGCATGTCGCCCACTTCGTCGAAATAGATGACGCCGCCATGGGCCTGTTCCAGAAGGCCGGGCTCGATGCCGCGTTCGGGGGTTTCGCGTCCGAACAGCACCTCCTCCATCCGTTCCGGCTCGATGGTGGCGCAGGGCACGGTGATGAAGGGCGCATTGCTGCGCGGGCTGTGGGCGTGGATGTAACGGGCGGCCATTTCCTTGCCGGTGCCCGGTTCGCCCGACAGCATTACGCGGCCGTTGGATTTCGCCACCTTGTCCAGGTTGTCGCGCAGGCGCTTGAAGGCAACGGAATGGCCCAGCATCTCGGCCGCGCGGTCCCCGCCCCGGCGCAGGGTGCTGTTTTCCCGCCGCAGCCGGCTGGCTTCCATCGCCCGGTTCACCACCACCATCAACTGGTCGATGTTGAAGGGCTTCTCGATGAAGTCGTATGCGCCCTGCTTGATCGCCGCCACCGCGATCTCGATGTTGCCGTGGCCGGATATGATGATGACGGGCACGTCCGGGTTGTTGCGCTTGACCTGTTTCAGGATGTCGATCCCGTCCATGCGGCTGTCCTTCAGCCAGATGTCCAGGACCATCAGCGCGGGCGGGCGTTCGTTCAGCGCCGCCAGCGCCTCGTCCGAGTTCGCGGCAAGGCGCGTCTCGAACCCCTCGTCCTTCAGGATGTCCGCGACCAGTTCGCGGATATCGCGTTCGTCGTCAACGATCAGGATATCGCTCATATCGGTGCTGCCTCATCTTCTTTTGTTTTTGTCTTGCGTTGCGCGCCGCGCACGGGATGGCGTTCCCGCGGCAGGCGTATTTCAGCCAAGGCGCCGGGCCCGTCGGGCCGGTCCGACAGGGACAGGCTGCCGCCATGTTCCTCGACGATCTTCTTGACGATCGGCAGGCCCAGGCCCGTGCCGCTGGCCTTCATGGTCACATAAGGCTCGAACAGGCGCGACCGGTCGGCGGGCAGGCCGGGGCCGTTGTCGGCGATGCGGATGGTGACCGCATCGTGGTCGGCCTGCATCAAGACCGTAACCTGCGCCGTCCAGCCATCGGGCGCGTTTTCCCGCATTTCGTCAACCGCTTCTCCGGCGTTCTTGACAAGGTTCGTGAAGGCCTGCCGCAGCATCCCGGCATCGCAATCCACGTTCACCGGCTGGTCCGGGATATGCGCCTGCAATGCCCCTTTCAGCGCGTCCTGCTGCAACAGCGTGACCTCTCGCAGCAGGGCGGCCAGGTCGATTTCCGCACGGTCGGGTTCGGGCATCCGGGCGAAGCGGCTGAATTCGTCCACGATCCGGCGCAGATCGCCCGTCTGGCGGATGATGACGTCGGTGTACTGGTCCAGCGAGGCCTTGTCCTCGGGCGATGCCAGCTTGCCGAACTTGCGGCGCAGGCGTTCGGCGGACAGCTGGATCGGCGTCAGCGGGTTCTTGATCTCGTGCGCGACCCTTCGCGCCACGTCGCCCCAGGCGGCCATGCGCTGCGCGGTCACAAGCTCGGTCACGTCGTCGAAGGCCACGACATAGCCTTCCAGGTCGCCATCGGTGCCGCGACGGACGGCCATGCGGACCAGCAGGCTTTCGACCTTGCCCTCGCGCATCAGCCGCACCTCGTCCTGCACGGTTTCCGCGACCGAGGCCGACAGCCGGTCGAACAGCGGCGCGAATTCCGGCACCGCTTCGGACAGCAGCGCGTCAATGTCGCGTTTCGGGTCAAGCCCCAGCAGCTTGCTGGCAGACCGGTTCACGAAGTCGATTTCCCCCGCCGCGTCCAGCCCGATCACGCCCGAGGTGACGGAGGACAGCACGTTGTCGAACAGCCTGCGCTGTTCGTCGCTGACGCGATAGCTGTCGATCAGTTCTTCCCGCTGGGTCTTGAGTTGCCGGGTCATGCGGTTGAAGGACTGCCCCAACGTCTGGATCTCGTCCCCCGTGTCGGGTTCGGGCACCTGGACATCCAGGTTGCCGTGGCCCACCTGTTCGCTGGCCTGCGCCAGAAGCCCAATGGGCCGCGAAAGGCGGCTGGCGAACCACAGGCCCAGCAGCACGGCGGCCGCGACCAGCAGCAGCGCGAAGGCCAGATAGACCAAGGAAAACTCGAACAGCACCTGGCTGCGCGTCTGTTCCAGCTGGCGATAGCTGCCCACTGTCGCGCGGGTGTCGTCCACAAGGCCCAGCAGCGCGCCGTCCACGTCGCGCGTGACATACAGGTAACGGTCGGCCAGCGGCGGCAGGGCGACAAGGGCGCGGAATTCGTTGTTCTGCCAATCCTCGATCAGCACGACGCCCTCGGTCTGGGCGCGGTCCAGATCGCTGCTGGTCGGGGCTTCATACCAGAACAGATAGGACCGTTCGCCCCGCGCGCGGATTTCTCCGTTGCCGTTGATGACATAGGCTTCGCGCAAGCCCCGCTGGATCAGCGCCTGCCCCTGCCCCAGCAGCAGCCGCAATTCGCCGTCGTCGATCAGCGGATTGGCCCGCCCCGCCTGCGTCAGCACGCTGGCAAGGGCGCGGGCATCCTCGGTCAGGTCGCGGCGGTGTTCCTCTTGATAGGCTTCGGCCGCGGCCTGGGATGTCGTGACGACCTGCTGCACCCGGCCCGAGAACCAGCCTTCCAGCCCGATATTGACCAGAAATCCCGCGAACAGCGCGACCAGGACCGTGGGCACAAGGGCCAGCCCGGCAAAGATCAGCACCAGCCGCGCGTGCAACCGCGATCCGGCCGCGGTCTTGCGGCGCGCGGTGATCAGGCGCGACATGCGCAGCACGATGATCCCGATCAGCACGATCAGATAGGCAAGGTCCAGAAGCAGGATCAGCCGCAGCATCCGGCTTTCGGCGCCCTGGGCCAGCGGGCCAAGCACCGTCATGGTCGCACCCGCCAGAAGGATGCCCAAGGCCAGAATCGCCACGGCCATTCCCCCGCGCCAGTGACGCGGCAGCTTGATCCTTGCGAGCCTGTCCCAGCTCAACCCTGATGCGGCACCTGCCATTGCCCCCGCCTGCCGTCTGACGCGGCTTTCTGTTGCGGCGCCGATACGCTGGCGCCGCCCCCTGTGGCGGTTTTACATCAGTTTGCGGCGGCGTGTCACCTCGATATTCAGCTCGGTCAGCTTCTTGCGCAGGGTATTGCGGTTTATTCCCAACAGGTCGGCGCATCTAAGCTGATTGCCGCCGGTGGCGTCCAGGGCCACCTGAAGCAGCGGGCGTTCGATTTCGCGCAGGATGCGGTCGTAAAGACCGGGCGGCGGCAGGCTGTCGCCATGCAGGTCGAAATAGCGTTGCAGATGCGCCTCGACCGAATCCGACAGGGGGCCGTTGCCGCCGCCCAGATGAAAGCCGCCGGGCAGACCGGCATCGTTCGCAACCGGCGTGGCGGGCATCGGCATGGCGGCGATGGAGGCCGTGCGGCCGCCGCCCTGCTGGCTCAGCGCCTCGCGCATCTCGGCGGCGGTGATGGTGGTGCCGCTGGCGGTCAGGGCCAGTCGGCGCATCATGTTTTCCAGTTCCCGCACATTGCCGGGGAAGGCATGGACGCGCAGCAGGCCGGCCGCATCGTCGCCCAGCGTCCGGTCGGGCAAGCCCTGCGTCGCCGCGCGCGCCAGCAGGTGCGCCGCCAGGGGCAGGATGTCATCGACCCGCGCGCGCAAGGGCGGCACGGTCACGGTCACGCCGGCAAGTCGGTAATACAGATCCGACCGCAGCCGTCCCGACGCAACGTCGGCCTGGGGATCCGGGCCGGTCGTGGCCACGATCCGCGGGGCCATGGCGCGGTCCGGGCCGCTTTCCATGGATTCGATCAATCCGATCAGCCGTGCCTGGGCCGCCGGATCGAACCCTGCCGGGTTTTCCACGACGATCGTGCCGCCGCGCGCCTTGTCCGCCGCCCGGATGATCGCCTCCTCGCTCGCGTCGGCCGAGGTCAGGATCGCGAACCCGTTGTCGCGGCGGTCGGACAGTTCGTGGAAGGACCGCGCGATGGTGGTCTTGCCCACGCCCGGTTCGCCCGCGATCAGCACCGGCAGGTCGGCGTTCAGGATCCGCGCGACCATGCGGAACAGCGACTGCATCGCGGGGGCGTGGCCGATCAGCGGCATGGCGGGATCGGCGGCGGGGCGCGGCGCGGCGCCCGCCTCAGGGGCCGGGTCGGATCTGCGCGGGCGGCGCGACAGGGCCTGGCCCGCCTTGGCCATCAGGTCGGGCAGGTCGAAGGGCTTGGGCAGGTATTCGAAGGCCTCGGCCTCGGTCGCGCGGATCGCGGTGACGATGGTGTTCTGGGCCGAGATGACGATGACCGGCAGGTCGGGCCGGGCATTGCGGATGGCGGGGATGCGGTCGATGCCGTTGCCGTCGGGCATCATCACGTCGGTGATGACCAGATCGCCCCGGCCTTCCTCGACCCACTTGGACAGCTGCGCCAGGCTGCCCGTGGCATGGACGCGGCAGCCCGCGCGAGTCAGCGCCTGGGTCAGCACCGTGCGGATGGTGCGGTCGTCGTCAGCGATCAGAACGGTTCCGTCCATGGCGTCGGTCCTTATGCCTTGGGCAATGATATGCGAAAAACGGTGCGGCCGGGGCGCGAATCCACGCGGATCAGCGCGCCGTGGTCGGTGATGATCTTGCTGACAAGCGCCAGGCCCAGGCCGGTGCCGTTCTCGCGTCCCGACACGAAGGGCTCGAAGATCTGGTCGGCGATGACGGGCGGCAGGCCGGGGCCGTTGTCCTCGATCTCGATCTGCAGGGGCAAGGGTCGGCCGGTGGGGTCGGCGTCGTCCGGCGGCAGGCGCAGGCTGTGGTCATAGAAGCTGCGCAGCCGGATCATCGGATGGTCGGTGTCCTTCAGCGCCTCGGCGGCGTTCTTGACAAGGTTCAGACAGACCTGGGTCAGCTGGTCCCCGTCGGCCAGGGCATCCGGCAGGGACGGGTCGTATTCCGCCACGATGGCGATCTTCCTGGCAAATCCCACGGCTGCGGACCGACGCACCTTTTCCAGCACGTCATGGACGTTGATCGACCGCAGGTTCGGGGCCGAGGTGTCGCCGAAGCGTTCCACCTGGTCCAGCAGGGACACGATGCGCCTGGATTCGCTGACGATCATCTCGGCCATTTCGCGATCCTCGGGGGATGCGTTCATGCCGATCAGTTGCGCGGCGCCCCGGATGCCCGCCAGGGGGTTCTTGATCTCGTGCGCCAGCATCTCGGCCATGCCGATGGCGCTGCGGGCGGCGGTGCGGACGGCGCGGGTCTGGTTATGCAGCCCCGCCTCGTCCTGCGGCACCAGCAAAAGCGTCACGGCGCCCCCGACATCGCCCGCGGGGCCGACATGGACGGCGGCATGGCGATCCTGGTGGCCGCCCGCGCGGTCGCCGATCTCGAACCGGATGCCGGGATGATACAGCGCCTCGTCCCCCGCGATCACCCGGCAGACCAACGGCCCAAGCGACGGCTGGATGCGCAGCCGCGTGCCCATCTCGTCCCCTTCCAGCGCCCGCCCCAGGGTCGAGTTGCGCGACATGTTGAGCCAGATTTCCGCCGCATTGTTCATCGCGGCCACGCGGCCCTGGCCGTCCAGCACAAGGGCGGGCAGCGGCAGCGCCTCCCACCCTGGACCGGGCTGCGCCTCGTCAAAGCCGGCGGGGCTGCGCCGCGTCATGCGGCCTCCTGCGCGTCGGCAAAGGCCTGGCGGATCAGGGCCAGCGTTTCGGCGGGGCTGTCCGCGCGCAGCATCCGGTCGCGCAGCGGCGCGCCGTTCGCATCGGCATACCAGCCCAGGTGCTTGCGGGCGACGCGCAGGCCCAGGTCGATGCCATAGAAGTCCAGGATATCCTCGTAATGTTCCGCCACCGCGTCCGCCAGGGCGGCACCCTGCGGCACGACAGGCGCGGGGCTGCCCACCAGGTCATGCGCGATCCCGGCCAGCCGCCAGGGCGCGCCCTGCGCCCCGCGCCCCACCATCACCGCATCCGCGCCCGATGCCGCGAGCGCCGCCCGCGCCGATGCCCCGTCCACCACGTCGCCATTGGCGACCAGCGGCGGGCGGCCCGGCAGGTTCGCCACCGCCCGGATCCGCGACCAGTCCGCCTGCCCCTTGTAGAACTGCGCCCGCGTCCGGCCATGCACGGTCAGCATCCTGACGCCTGCATCGCTGGCGCGGCGGGCCAGGTCGGGGGCGTTCAGACAATCCTCGTCCCAGCCAAGCCGCATCTTCAGCGTGACCGGCACAGATACCGCGCCCACCACCGCGTCGATCAGGGTCAGCGCGTGGTCCAGGTCGCGCATCAGCGCGGCACCCGACAACCCGCCCGTGACCTTCTTGGCGGGGCAGCCCATGTTGATGTCGATGATGCGCGCGCCCATGCCTTCGACGATGCGGGCGGTTTCGGCCATGGCCCCGGCCTCGCGCCCGGCGATCTGGACGCTGACGGGCAGCGCGCCCTCGGTCAGGGCCTTGGCGCGGACGGCGGCGCGGGTCGAGGGGCGCGGCGTCACCATCTCGGTCGAGGCGACCATCTCGCTGACCATCAGGCCCGCGCCGTATCGCGCAACGGCGCGGCGAAACGGCAGATCGGTGATTCCCGCCATGGGCGCAAGAAACACCGGCGGGCCAAGCCTTGTATCGCCAAGAATGATCGGGTCGCCGAATGCCATGTCCTGTTCCTTCGCCCTGTGCCGAACCGGCCGCAAGATTGCAATTCTGGCCGGATATGCCCGATAAACGGTCATCTGTCTTGTTGCCTTGATCTGCGGCAGGATGCCCATTTTATAGGCAATGCAGGTGCAGGTGGGGATGTCGCCAAGATCCCATCCAACTGCCGCAATCCAAGTGGCCTTTGGCCCGGTCAGATGTTTAGATGAAGCCCGAAATGCAAGGGGGACACATGTTCCTGTCAGTCTTTGACCTGTTCAAGGTGGGCGTGGGCCCGTCGTCGTCGCATACCATGGGGCCAATGGTCGCCGGTGCGCGGTTCCTGGACGAATTGCGCCAGCAGCCCTTCCGGGCGCATGGGCTGAAGGCCAGCCTGCACGGCAGCCTTGCCTTTACCGGCAAGGGACATGCGACCGACCGCGCCACGATCCTGGGCCTTGCAGGCTTCGTTCCCGCCACGCTGGACGCCGATGCGGCCGAGGCCGCGCTGGCGAAGAACCGCGAAACCAGGGTGCTGTCGCCCCAGGGCTTGGGCGATCTGGTCTTCGATCCCGATCGCGACCTGCGCTTCGATTTCGACCATGCGCTGCCCGGCCATGCCAACGGCATGACGCTGTCGGCCACCGACGCGCAGGGCGACGTGATCTTTCACCGCATCTATTATTCCATCGGCGGCGGCTTCGTGCTGACCGACGATGAACTGGCCCGCAAGGGGGACGAAAAACGCAGCGACGATGCGCCCAAGGTGCCCTATCCCTTCTCCAGCGCCGCCGAGATGCTGGAGATGGCCGCAGCGTCGGGCAAGTCCATCGCCCGGATGAAGCACGACAACGAACGCGTCTTCCGCAGCGATGCCGAGATCCGCGACGGGCTGATGCGGATCTGGCAGGTGATGCGCGACTGCATGGACCGGGGGCTGACCACCGACGGCATCCTGCCCGGCGGGCTGTCGGTCAAGCGCCGCGCCAAGGCCATCCACGAAAAGCTGCTGGCCGAACGCGGCATGAACCTGACCGCGCCCCATGTCATCAACGACTGGATGTCCACCTATGCCATGGCCGTGAACGAGGAAAACGCGGCAGGCGGCCAGGTCGTCACCGCCCCTACCAATGGCGCGGCGGGAACGGTGCCCGCCGTGATCCGCTACTGGCTGGACCACGTTCCCGGCGCGTCCGAACGCGACATCCCCGAATTCCTGCTGACCGCCGCGGCCGTCGGCGGGCTGGTCAAGCACAATGCCTCCATTTCGGGCGCCGAGGCCGGGTGTCAGGCCGAGGTCGGCAGCGCATCCGCGATGGCGGCGGCGGGGCTGGCGGCGGTTCTGGGCGGGACGCCGGAACAGGTGGAAAACGCGGCCGAAATCGCGCTGGAACATCACCTGGGCATGACCTGCGACCCGGTGCGCGGCCTGGTGCAGGTTCCCTGCATCGAACGGAACGGCCTGGGCGCGATCAAGGCGGTGTCGGCGGCCAGCCTGTCCCTGCGCGGCGACGGCACCCATTTCGTGCCTCTGGACGCCGCGATCGAGACGATGCGCCAGACGGGGCGCGACATGTCGGACAAGTACAAGGAAACATCGCTTGGCGGGCTTGCGGTCAACGTGCCGAATTGTTGACCCTCCGGGGCGGCGGCCTGTTGCCGTCAGCTACGGGCGCGCTTGTGCCTGCGTGCGGTGATTGCTAACGCTGGCGCGACAGTGATCCCAAGGAAGGCCGACCGATGACCCCGCGTCTTGCACTCATCGCCCTGATGACCCTGCCTCTTGCTGCCTGCGACGGCGCGAACCTTCCGGGCCTCGGCCGATCCGAGCCGCAGGTCCAGGGCCACCAGGGACCGCCGGGCGTCTCGCCGCTGGAACAGCCCATCGAGACCGGGGCCGAGGCGCGCCCGGTGTCCACCGCCGAGGCCACGACCTATAACACCGCCGCCTTCAGCGCGCGCGGAAACGAGCCCTTCTGGGCCGTCGATGCGGCGGGCGGCACCGCGATCTACAAGACGCCCGACAATCAGCGCGGCCGCCCGATCCGCGTGAACCGCCTGAACTTTGCGCAGGGTGTGGAATATGTGGGTGTGCATTCAGGCCGTCCCTTCGTGCTGAACATCCGCGCGACGGCCTGCCAGGACAGCATGTCGGGCGACAGGTTCCCCTTTACCGCACGCCTGACGGTGTCGGGCAGGACCGAAACCGGCTGCGCAGGTCCCGCATCGGCCGAGGTCGCACAGGCCGTCGCCGCGACCCGCGCCCCCGCGCCCGCGGCGCCGCGTCAGGCCACGACGGCCACGCGCCCCGCCGCGACCCGTCCTGCGGCGGCCCCGGCCACCCCGGCGGCGGCGCCTGCCCCGGCCGAGGAAACGCCTGCCACCGCGCCGGTCACGCCCGCCGCCCCTGAACCGGCGCCGGAGACCCCGCCCGCAAGCGCGCCCGCCGCGCCCGCGCCGGCATCCGAAGGCACCGCCGACCTGCCGCCCCCGCCCGCTGCGGAAGCGCCTGCCGCAACGCCTGCCGCGCCCATCGTCCCGGACCTGCGCGTCCTGCCGCCGGCGGGAACGACGGGCGGCACGACCGCGACCGAACCCGCCGAATGATGCCATGACCGCCCCTGTCCCAGCCATGATGCAGCCTTCGGGCCGGATCGCGTCATCGGCTGCCGGGGGGCGTGCCTTGCGTCCATGACCCGCCAGAAGCAGAACGAGGATACGTGATGCGCAGATCCCCCATCCTGAGACGCCTGATGGCGACGACCCTGCCGGTGGCCCTGGTGCTGGGGTCCGCCGGCACGACCGCCGTCGCGGAACCGATGTATGCGCGGAACATGTCCACCTATGGCCTGGGGGGCGGCATCGACACGCCCACGGCGGAAACGCTGCCTGACGGCACACTGGGAGCCACGGTGTCCTGGTCCGACTATGGCCGGCGCAGCAGCGTCGTCTTCCAGGCCCTGCCGAGGCTGACGACCGTGCTGCGCTATTCGCGGGTCGAGGGGATCAACGACTACCGCGACGAGGGCTATATCTCGGACCGGTCGCTGGACCTGCGCTATCAGGTGCTGGACGAACAGGGATGGCGGCCTGCCGTCGCCGTGGGCTTGCAGGACTTTCTGGGCACCGGCGTCTATTCGGGGGAATACATCGTCGCCACCAAGACCGTCACCCCTTCCGTGCGGGTGTCCGCAGGTCTGGGCTGGGGCGTCCTGGCGGGCAAGCCGCGTATTATCGATAACAGCGGCCAAGGTGGGGAGCCGAATGTTGATGACTGGTTCCGCGGCGGCGCCAAGCCGTTTGCGTCGGTCAGCTGGCAGGTCAATGACCGCCTGAACCTGGTCGCGGAATATTCCAATGAGGAATATGTTGCAAAATACCGAAGCGGGAGTGCCTTCCAGCAAGGCGATGAGCCCGACAACGGTTTGAACCTAGGTGCCTATTACAGCTTCGGCGACAGCTATCAGGTCGGCGTCTATTCCATCGGCGGCAATACCTTTGGCGCGCAGTTCTCGATCCTGCTGAACCCGCGCCAGGCGCCTTATCCTTCCGGGCTGGAGAAGGCCCCGGCCCCGGTGCGCCCGCGTCCCGCGCCCCAGGCCGATCCCGATGGCTGGTCGGGGGTTTGGGCGCAGGATCCGACTGCGCAGCCTGCGATCCAGACCGCGCTTGGCGATGCCATGGCCAAGGAAGGGCAGATCCTGGAAAGCATGGCGCTGTCGGCCAACCGGGCCGAGGTGCGGCTGCGCAACAACCGCTATATCAACCAGGCCGAGGCCATCGGCCGCACCGCGCGCCTGATGACCCGCGCCCTGCCCCCTTCGGTGGAAACCTTCGTCATCACCTCGACCGCCGCCGGGGTGCCTGCCTCCTCTGTCACCGTCCGGCGATCGGATGTCGAAAGGCTGGAAAACACCGAGGCCGGGCAGATCGCCGACGCGTCCATCCTGTCCGACGCCGCCGCGGGCGCCCCTGGGCTGGTCCGCAGCGAGGGCGTCTATCCGCGGTTTCGCTGGTCCATCAAGCCCTATGTCGATCTGGGCATCTTCAGCGCCGAGGACGGGTTGACCCACGAGGTCGGGGCCGAGGCGCGTGCAAGTTACGAAATCGCGCCCGGCCTTGTCCTGACCGGCGCCCTGCGCCAGCGGGCCTTCGGCAACATCGACCAGCGTGGGCCGGGCATTCCGGGCCAGCGCGGCGAATACTATACCCCCGAGGAATACGAGGCCAACCCCGCCCTTGAAACCACGCCCGAAGGCGTGCCGCGGGTGCGGTCGGACACGCGCATGTACACGGGCAACAGCAGCCCGGTGATCCCGGAACTGACGCTGGCCTGGTATGCAAAGCCCACGCCCACCGTCTATACCCGCGTCACCGCCGGCCTGCTGGAACGCGCCTATGGCGGCGTCTCGACCGAGGTTCTGTGGAAGCCCGCGAATTCGCCCCTGGCCTTCGGGGCCGAGGTGAACCGCGTGAAGAAGCGCGATTTCGACCAGTTGTTCGATTTCCGCGACTACGAGGTCACGATGGGCCATGTCTCGGCCTATTACGAATTCACGCAAGGCTTCACGGCGCAACTGGATGTCGGCAAGTATCTGGCGGGGGACAAGGGCGCCACCCTGACCCTGACGCGCGAATTCGCCAATGGCTGGCGCATCGGGGCCTATGCCACCAAGACGGATCTCTCGGCCGAGGAATTCGGCGAGGGCAGCTTCGACAAGGGCATCACCCTGTCGATCCCGCTTGGCTGGGCGACCGGCCAACCCTCGCGCGAGCGTGTGGATGCCAACCTGCGGTCGCTGGCGCGCGACGGTGGCGCGCAACTGAATGTCCGCGACCGGCTGTATGACCGCGTCCGGGACAGTCATTCCGTCAAACTCTATGAAGGCTGGGGGAGGTTCTGGCGATGAACGGCGCGTTGAAGATCACGCTGGCGGCCGCGTTGCTGGCCGGCCTTGCAGGGTGCGGAAACGACAGCGAAGGCACCGGACCCTTCGGCATCCTGGCGCAGACGGCGGGCCAGGTCGTCGCGCAGCGCAGCGCCGCCGAACAGCCCGCCGAACAGCCCGCCGCACCGGCCAGATCGCCCGAGGACGCCGCGGCCGAGGCGCTGCGCGTCAATCCCGGTCCGCTGATCCAGGCCGGGTTCGAAAACCTGGGCCGCACGACCGCCATGGCCATGACCGGCCAGAACGGCGCCATGCGCACCTACATGACCCCGGCCGAGGAGGCGCTGATCCTGCGCGACGGGATGCTGGTGGGCACGCGCGGGCTGGGCAATGACCTGTCGGTGGCCGAGCCGGGGACCGAAGGCCTGATCCGCGCGGGCGCCGCCGGGACCGGGACCCGGATCATGCGCTATTTCGCGGGCGACGGCGTGGAACGGCCCTTGCAGTTCACCTGCACCGTCGGCGCGGGACCCGCCCCCGGCGTCACGGTGGAAAACTGCGAAGGCCATGGCGCGCGTTTCCAGAACAGCTACATGGTCCAGGGCGGCCAGATCGCCGTGTCGCGCCAGTGGATCGGACCCGTGCTTGGTTATGTAACGATCCAGACGTTGCGGCCCTGACCAGACGACCGGCCCTTCGCGGGCCGGTGCCTCATGTGCCGGACAGATAGGCCTCGATGGCCCGGCGCACGCCCAGCTTTTGCACCAGGGTCAGCTTGCGGGCGAAAGCCTCTTGGAAGACGGGATTGTCGGCCAGGGGTCCGAACACCGCCTCATTGCGCAGGAAGGCCAGCGGATCGGCGCGCGAGGCGATGGCATATTCGCGCAGCATGTCGCTGTTGTCGTCGTTCGGGGCGATGTCGTTGCCCGCCTCGTCCCTGCGTTCGCAATAACGGCACCAGAAGGCGACCTCTTGCGCAAGACCGTCGATGGCGCGGTCGTCCTTGAGCGCGTCGGCCAGCGTCGGCAGGATGAACTTCGGCTGCCGGTTCGATCCGTCCAGGCACAGGCGCGGGATCGTGTCGCCGATCTCGGGGTTGGAAAAGCGGCTGACGATGAGGTCGAGATAGTCGTCATAGCTGACGCCGGGGATCGGTTGCAGCGTCGGGATGATTTCCCGCGTTTCCAGCGCGCGCAGCCAGGCAGCGATCTGGGGGTCGGCCATGGCGTCATGGACGAAGTGATGGCCCAGCAGCGCGGAAGGATAGGCGATGGCCGCGTGCCCGCCATTGAGGATCCGGAGCTTCATCAGTTCGTGGCGGCTGACATCGGTGACGAATTCGGCGCCGACCTTCTCCAGCGGCGGACGGCCCTGGGGGAAGCGATCCTCCAGCACCCACTGGCGGAAGGGCTCGCAGACCACGGGTGCCGCGTCGGTGATGCCGAAGCGGTCGCGGACAAGCGCCCGTTCGCGGTCAGAGGTGGCTGGGGTGATGCAATCGACCATGGAATTCGGAAAGGCCACGTTCTGGCGGATCCATTGCGCCAGATCCGGGTCGGACAGCTGCGCAAGCTCGGTCACGGTGCGCGCGCAGACATGGCCGTTTTCCGGCAGGTTGTCGCAGGACAGAACGGTAAAGGGTTCTGCCCCCGCATCGCGCCGCTGCCGCAGCGCGGCCAGGATCATGCCGAAGACCGTGCGCGGCGCATCGGGATTGGCGGCGTCATGGGCGATGTCGGGATGGGCGGCGTCAAACCCGTTGGTCTTGGCATCGACGTAATAACCGCCCTCGGTGATGGTCAGCGAGACGATGCGGATGTCGGGTTCGGCCATGGCACCGATCACCGCCTGGGGATCCACGGGGACGAAGTCGATCATCGACCCGATCACGCGGGCGTTCAGCCCGTCCGGGTCCAGTTCGACCACCGTGGTCAGCCAATCCTGCGCCGCCAGCCTGTCGCGCATGGCGGCATCGCCCGGACGCACGCCCGCGCCGATCAGCGCCCAGTCCCGGCCCTCGCCCATCTCGAACAGCTGGTCCAGGTACCAGGCCATGTGCGCGCGGTGAAAGTTGCCGACGCCGACATGGACGATGCCGGGGCGCAGGCCTGCGCGGTCGTATCCGGGGCGGCCCACGGTATCGGGCAGGTCGTGCAGGGCGGATGCGTTCAATGAAACGGCCATGGCCGGAACCTTTCTTCTGGGGGACAAGCCTCAGCTCATCCAGTTGCCGCCATCGACGTTGTAGGTCTGGGCGACGATGTAGTCTGCGTCCGACGAGGCCAGGAAGATCGCCATGCCGGTCAGGTCGGCGGCGGTGCCCATGCGGCCGAAGGGGACGGCGGCGCCCACTTCGCGTTTTTTCTGGCCGGGGGCCTTGTTTTCGTATTTCGCGAAGAAGGCGTCCACGCCGTCCCAATGTTCCCCGTCCACCACGCCGGGCGCGATGGCGTTCACGTTGATGCCGTGTTCGATCAGGTTCAGCCCTGCCGATTGCGTCAGGCTGATGACGGCGGCCTTGCTGGCGCAATAGACGGCGACCAGCGGTTCCCCGCGCCGCCCCGCCTGGGAGGCCATGTTGATGATCTTGCCGCCCTTTCCGCGTTCGATCATGCCGCGCGCCACCGCCTGCATCATGAACAGCGGGCCGGATACGTTGACCGCGAAGATGCGGTCGTAATCGGCGCGGGTGATTTCCACGATGGGGGCCGCGGTGAACAGGGCCGCGTTGTTCACCAGGATGTCGATGCCGCCGAATGCGCCTTCGACCTCGGCCACGCAGGTGTCGATGCTGGCCTGGTCGGTGACGTCCAGGCGCACCGCGATGGCGCCTTCGCCAAGGCCATCGGCCGCCTTCCGCGCAGCGTCGATGTTGATGTCGCAGATCGCCACGCGGGCGCCTTCGGCCAGATAGGCGCGGGCGAATTCCAGCCCGATGCCGCGCGCAGCCCCCGTGATCAGCGCGCGCTTGCCGTCCAGTCGTCGCATCAGATGCGGTCTCCGTTCTTGTCAAAGCGATGGATTTTTCCCTCGTCCGGGGTCAGCCAGACGGTGTCGCCGTGGTGAAGATCGACTTCGCCGGTGGACCGGACGGTGATGGTGTCCGCCAAGCCCGTATCCTCGACATAGAAGAAGCTGTCCGATCCCAGGTGTTCGCTGACGCCGACGCGACCCCTCCATTTGCCCTCGGTGGCCGAGATGCGGATATGTTCGGGCCGCACGCCGATGGTCTGGGCGCCGTATTCCGCAGCCGCCGCGCCCCCGAACAGGTTCATCCTGGGGCTGCCGATGAAGCCCGCCACGAAGACGTTGCGCGGGCTGTGATACAGGTCCAGCGGCGATCCCACCTGCTCGATCCGGCCCGCCTGCAGGACCACGATCTTGTCGGCCATGGTCATCGCCTCGACCTGATCATGGGTGACATAGATCATCGTGGTCTTCAGCCGGTTGTGCAGTTCGCTGATCTCCAGCCGCATCCCCACGCGCAACGCGGCGTCAAGGTTCGACAGGGGCTCGTCGAACAGGAAGGCCGCCGGTTCGCGCACGATGGCCCGGCCGATGGCGACGCGCTGACGCTGGCCGCCCGACAACTGGCCCGGACGGCGGTCGAGATAGTTGGTCAGGTTCAGGGCCTTTGCCGCAGCCTCGATCCGGCGGTCCTGTTCGGCCTTGGGCACGCCCGCCATCTTCATCGGGAAGGCGATGTTCTTTCGGACCGACATGTGCGGGTAAAGCGCATAGGACTGGAATACCATCGCCAGCCCGCGCTTGGCCGGGGATGCCTCGGTCGCATCCTGGCCGTCGATCAGGATGCGACCGTCGCTCACATCCTCCAGCCCCGCGATCAGGCGCAGAAGCGTGGACTTGCCGCAGCCCGAGGGACCCACGAAGACCACGAATTCGCCGTCCTCGATGGTCAGGTCCAGGGGCGGGATCACCTCGATCTCGCCGAACCGCTTGGTCACGCCCTGCAGGGTTATCTGTCCCATAATGTTCCCCCTTATTTCACGGCGCCGAAGGTCAGGCCCCGGACCAGTTGTTTCTGGCTGAACCAGCCCAGCACCAGGATCGGCGCGATGGCCATGACCGAGGCCGCCGACAGCTTGGCCCAGAACAGCCCCTGCGGGCTGGAGAAGCTGGCGATGAAGGCCGACAAGGGCGCCGCATTGGTGGTGGTCAGCTGGATCGTCCAGAAGGCCTCGTTCCAGGCCAGGATGATGTTCAGAAGCAGCGTGGATGCGATGCCCGGGATCGCCATGGGCGTCAGCACATACAGGATCTCGTCGCGCAGGGTCGCGCCGTCCATCCGCGCGGCTTCCAGGATCTCTCCGGGGATTTCGCGGAAATAGGTGTAGAGCATCCAGATCACGATCGGCAGGTTGATCAGCATCAGAAGGACCGTCAGCCCGATCCGCGTGTCCATCAGCCCCGTGCGCAGGAAGATCAGATAGATCGGCACCAGCACGGCCACGGCGGGCATCATCTTGGTGGACAGCATCCACATCAGGATGTCCTTGGTCCGCTTCGTGGGCGAGAAGGCCATGGCCCAGGCCGCCGGGATCGCCACGATCAGCGCCAGAAGCGTGGACCCCACCGCCAGGATCACCGAATTGGTGAAGGGCCGGAAATAGTTGTTCTGGCTTTGCACCGTCTGGAAGCTTTCCAGCGTGAAGGACGGGATAAGGTCGAAGCCCGCGATGGCCTCCTGTTCCGTCTTCAGGCTGGTGATGATCGTGTAGAGGATCGGAAAGAAGATCAGCAGCGCCACCAGCCATGCGGCGACGGTCCAGCCGATCCGGGCCTTGCGGGATGTTGCGCGTGCCATGTTTGCCCCCTCAGTCCAGGTTCTTGCCGACGGCGCGCATCAGGAAGATGGCGATCAGGTTTGCCAGCACCACCGCGATGATGCCCCCGGCGGCGGCCCCGCCGATGTCGAAGTTCAGCCGCGCGGCGCGATAGATCAGGAAGGTCAGGTTGGTGGACGCCGTTCCCGGCCCGCCGTTGGTCGTCACCAGGATTTCCGCATAGATGCCCAGCAGGAAGATCGTCTGGATCAGGATCACCACCGTGATCGCGCGCGCCATGTGCGGCAACACCAGATAGAGGAAACGGGCGTATGCAGGCGCGCCGTCCATCTCGGCCGCTTCCATCTGCTCGGTGTCCAGCGATTGCAGCGATGTCAGCAGGATCAGCGTGGCGAAGGGCAGCCATTGCCAGGCCACGATCAGGATGATCGAGGTCAGGGGGTATTGCGCGAACCAGTCAACCGGGCTTGTGCCCAGGAACCGCGCGACGTCGGCCAGCACGCCGTATGACGGGTGCATGATCATGTTCTTCCAGATCAGCGCGGCCACCGGAGGCATCACGAAGAAGGGGCTGATCACCAGGATGCGCACCACCCCCTGCCCCCAGATCGGCTTGTCGATCAGCATGGCGATGGCGATGCCGCCGACGACGGTGATCAGCAGCACCCCCAGCACCAGGACCAGCGTGTTCCGGATCGCCTCGAAGAAGGCCGGGTCGGTGTAGAAATACTGATAGTTGAACCACCCCGCCCAGCTGGTCATGCCGGGGTTCAGCAGGTTGTAGTTCAGGAAAGAATAATACAGCGTCATGCACAGCGGCACGATCATCCAGACGAACAGCAGGATGATCGCGGGCGCCCGCATCAGCCGGGCAAGCCCCTGGGTCTGGCGTGTGGCCATGGCGAAACTCCGTTGACGATGGGCGCAACGGCCCGGACCCCGAAGGGGGCACCGCCCAGAGGAGGGCCGGGCGGTGCCGGACTGGCAACCGAGAGACTCGTTACTTGATGTAGCCCGCCCGCGTCATTTCGCGGGTGGTGTTGGACTGGGCCGCCGCCAGGGCATCCTCGGCCGACATCTGCCCCGCCAGGGCCGCCGAGAACTGCTGGCCCACCGCCGTGCCGATGCCCTGGAATTCCGGGATCGCCACGAACTGGCCCCCGGTATAGGGAACGTCCTGCACCGACGCCTTCTGCGTATTGGCCGCGTTGATGGAATCGATCGTCATGGCCGCGAAGGGCGCCTCGGCCTGATAGTCGGGGTTCTCGTAAAGCGAGGTCCGGGTTCCCGGCGGCACCGCGCGCCAGCCCTCGCGTTCGGCGACCAGTTCCGAATATTCCTTGGACGTGGCCCAGGCGATGAAGGTCTGGGCGGCCTCTTGCGCGTCCGAGGATGTGGGGATCGCCAGGCTCCAAGCCCAAAGCCAGTTTCCGCGGTTATCCACGCCCTCGCGGTTGGGGAACTGCGCAAATCCCACATTGTCCGCCACAGTCGATGTCGCAGGATCGGTCACAAAGCTGGCGGCGACGGTGGCGTCGATCCAGATGGCGCACTTGCCTTGCTGGAACAGCGACAGGTTCTCGTTGAAGCCGTTCGACGAGGCGCCGGGCGGCCCGTATTCGTTCATCATGGCCAGATAGTCGGTCAGCGTGGCCTTCCACTCCTCGCTGTCGAACTGCGGCTTCCAGTCGGTGTCGAACCAGCGCGCGCCATAGCTGTTGGCCATCGCGGTGATGAAGCCCATGTTTTCGCCCCAGCCGGGCTTGCCACGCAGGCAGATGCCGTACTGCTCTTTCGACTTGTCGGTCATCTTCGCCGCCGCGTCGCGGATGTCGGCCCATGTCGGCGCCTCGGGGATGGTCACGCCCGCAGCCTCGGCCAGGTCGGTGCGATACATCACCATCGCAGATTCGGCATAGAAGGGCGCGGCATACAGCTTGCCATCGACCGACAGCGCGTCGCGGACGGCCGGGATCAGGTCGTCCACATCATAGGCGTCGCCCAGTTCCAGCGGCACCAGCCAGCCCTGCTTGGCCCAGATCGGAACCTCGTAGGTACCGATGGTCAGGACGTCGTACTGCCCGCCCTGCGTGGCGATGTCGGTGGTCACGCGCTCGCGCAGGATGTTTTCCTCGAGCGTCACCCATTGCACCTGGATGCCCGGATTGGCGGCGGTGAATTCGTCGGTCAGGCCCTGCATGCGGATCATGTCGCCGTTGTTCACGGTGGCGATGGTCAGCGTCACATTGTCCTGCGCAGCAGCAATACCGGCGGTGGCGCACAGCGCCGTCGCACCCAACAGGGCGCGCAAAGTCGTGGTCATGCTATCCTCCCCTTGTCGTTTGGGCATTTGCCACTTCGACGGGCAAATACTCACAAAGCTCTGGCCGTCTGTCAATCAGCAAAGTTTGCCATGCCCTGCCGATCCGCCAAAGCGGCAAATTTCGTGCTTTTAAAGGGGATTGGACGTCAGCCAGCCAACAAGCGTTCGGCCATGGCTTCCGAGGTGATCAACCCGTTCACAAGATGCCCCACCAGTGCGGCCCGCATCGCGGGCAGCTTTGCCTCGCCGGTGGCGACGGCGATCATCGGGCGGTCGCCCGCACGCGGCAGGGGCGCCGAGGCCACGCGTTCGTTGAAGGCGCAGTCGATGATCCGGCCATTCCGGTCGTAAACCCAGCTGGTGATTTCCCCCACCGCCCCAAGGGCGGCAAGCTCGTCCATCTCGGCCGCGCTGGCAAAGCCGTCCAGGAACATCGGCGCGCTACGGTCCATCTGGCCGATGCCCACCAACGAAAGGTCGGCCCGTTCGCACAGGCGGATCGTGTTCTGCACGGCCTCCTGGTTCCGCATGGCGGCCAGTTCGCCGGGGTTCCGCGCCAGCACCGGCAAGGGATAGGGGTAATGCGGCGCCCCGATCCGTCCGGCCAGGCTGATCGTCGCGTTATAGGGCGAGGCCGAGCCGTCCTGCATCATGTTCCCCAGCCGGGACACCACGACATGCTGCGGACAGGACATGCGCGGCAGTTGTTCCACCGTGGCCTTCAGCGCCCGGCCCGTCCCCAGGCTGACGATGCGCCGTTCGGGGGATTTCAGCAGCCGTTCCAGTTCCGCCGCCGCCGCAATCGCGATGCCGGTCAGCAGGTCGGGCGCATCGGGGTCGGACGGCACCACCTCGCAGGAGGTCAGCCCGAAACGGTCCGACAAGGCGTCGGCCAGATCCATGCAGCGCGCGATGGGATGATCGACGCGCACCTTGATCAGCTTCTCGCTGACCGCCATGGCGACCAGCCGCTGCGCCGACTGGCGGCTGACGCCCAGCTTGCGGGCGATTTCGTCCTGGGTATTGCCCGCGACGTAATAAAGCCACCCTGCCCGTGCGGCATCGTCCAGGCGGACTGCTTCGGCGCTGGATCGTCCTGCGTTCACGGGATAGCGGTTCCTTCCTGAAGATCCATCAACAGATGCGGAAAATCGCCCCAATTGTCAAAGGATCGCACCCCGTCGGGCAGGGCCATCGGGTCATGGCCCCGCAGATGCACGCCGCCCGCGTAATGCAGCACACGCATCCCGGCCGCCAGCGCGGCCGCGACGCCGGGGCCGCTGTCCTCGATCACCAGGGTGGCTGCGGGCGGGCAGCCCATGCGTTCGGCGGCCAGCAGGAACAGGTCGGGCGCGGGCTTTCCGTGACGGACCTGGCTTGCCGTGAAGACCCGGTCCCCGAAACGGTCGGTCAGTCCCAGGACGTGCAGCGTGTGCCCGACCCGCTGCGGGCTTGACGACGTGGCGATGCAGGACGGGATCCGCAGCGCATCCAGCATCGCCATGAAACCGGGGGTCGGCCCCAGTTCGGTGGTGAAACGGGCCAGCAGGCGCGCGCGGTAATCGGCCTCGAAGCTGGCGGGCAGGGGCTTGCCGAATTGCTGGCGGATGGTCTGGGCGACGGTCGGGAAGCTGCGGCCCACGAAATCGCGGCGCACATCGTCGGCTGTCACGGCAATGTCCAGGGCGGCCAGCAGGTCGATCAGGACGGCAGCCGACAGGCCTTCGCTGTCGGCGATCACGCCGTCGCAATCGAAGATGATCAGCCTGATCGCCAATGGTCCTTCCCCTTGCCATACCCATGCGGCAAACCGCAGCGAAAGCGCAAGTGCAACCCGGCAGCATTTGTGCGACCACTGCCCCGCCAAAGCCCTGCCCACCTGCCCGAGGTTCCATGCGCGCCGTTCTGATCACCCCGCCGCTTCACAGCCACCTGCGCGCCTTCGAGGCCCTGTCCCGCGAACTGGTCCGCCGTGGCCACGAGGCGATCTTCCTGACCGAACCCGGCATCGCGCTTGAGGACGGCGTGGCGCAGGCCACGCTTCCCGGTCCCCCTGCCCGCCCCCAGCCCCGCCGCCTGCTGGCCGAAATCGTAACGGGCGCGCGGCGCACCGACCGGCTGTGCCGCGAGGGCTTGGGCGTGCTGCGCGGCCTGTCGCCCGACCTGGTCCTGGGCGATCAGATGGAGCCCGCGTCGGGCCTGCTGGCCCGCGCGCTTGGGGTGCCGCTGGTGTCGGTGGCCTGCGCGGTGCCGATGGATCCCGAACCAGGCATTCCCCTGCCCTTCCTGGGCTGGCCGCATGATCCCTCGGCCGATGGCCTGCGCCGCAACAGGGGGGGCGAACGGGTGGCCGATCTTCTGATGACCCCGCAATTGCGCGTCATCCGGCAGTGGGCACAAAGCTGGTCACTGGGCAATCTGCGCCGCCTGCAGGATTGCCTGTCCCCCGATCTGGCGCTGTCGCAGATGGCGCCGGGCTTCGACTATCCCCGCCCCGCGAACGGTTGCCACATCGCCCCCGTCGGTCCCTTCCGGAAAGGCCAGGTGGCGCAGGATTTTCCGGCCGACATCGCACCCGATCCGGGGCGGCCATTCGTCTATGCCTCGCTGGGCACCTTGCAGGGCCACCGCGCAGGGCTTCTGGCGCGGATCGCGCGGGCTTGCCGGCAGGCGGGTGCGCAGGTGCTGGTGTCCCATGCGGGATCGCTGACCGACGACCAGGCGTGCGCGATCCCCGCAGACTGGGTGCGCAGCTTCGTGCCACAGCAGGCGGTCCTGGCGCGCGCCGACCTGTGCGTGACCCATGCCGGGCTGAACACGGCGCTGGAATGCCTTGCGGCCGGGGTGCCGATGCTGGCCCTGCCCCTGACCCATGACCAACCGGGCGTGGCCGCGCGGATCGCCCATTGCGGCGCGGGCCTGCGGCTGCATCCCTGGCAACGCAGCACGGCGCGGATCGCCGCTGCCGTGCGGACCTTGCTGGACGACCCCGGCTATCGCCAGACGGCCCGGCGGTTCGCGGCGCAGGCCGGGACGTGGGAAGGCGCGGCGGGCGCCATCGATCGGGTCGAGGCGCTGTTCACAGCCCCAAGGCCCGCCACAGCATGATCAGGAAGCCGTCGCCGACCCACAGCGACAGCAGCAGTTCCGCCCCGACGGCCAAGGCCGCCACCAGCCAGCCGGCCAGCGGCAGCGCAAGCGCGGCCCCCAGCACCGTCGCGGCGCTGTCGCTGAAGGAATTGACGATGCTGTCCCCGTCATAGGCCAGCGGATCATCCTGGGAATAGCCGAACAGGTCGATCACAAGGGGAAGGTTCTCGACGACCTCCCAGACGGTGCTGCTGACGACCACGGCCGCGGCGATTTTCCACAGCGACCAGTCGGGCCGTTTCCACCAGATCAGCTTGGCCAGCACCGCGCCAAAGACAAGGTGCAGCACGCTGTAAGGGTCCAGCACCGTCTGCGAATTCAACCCGGCCTGGTCCGGCATCGCCCAGATCTGGCCGCAACCGCAGTTGATCGGGCGGCCCAGGATCGCCAGCATCGCCAGCTTTCCCAGCAGCGCCATCGCGATCAGTGCGACAGCTTGCCGCCCCCATCCCCTGCCCTGCGGCAATTCGCTTGCATCCAGCGTCAGGCTGGCGGATCGTTCGGAGGATAGCGGCGGGGCGGAACGGTTTTCATCGGTCATCCTTGCCACAGTAAGGACGCCAGCCGCAGTGACAAGGGGCACAAGATCAAAGGGATATGACAGCGAACTCCACAGACATCGTCATTGTCGGCGCGGGGCTGTCGGCTTCGCTTGCGGCGCTGCGCCTGGCGGGCGCGACACGCGTGCTGCTGGTCGATCAGCGACCCGATCCCCTGGCCGGCCATACATGGTCCTTTCACGCGGATGACGTGGATGCAGCCCAGCGCGCTTGGCTTGCCCCCGCGATCCGGCGGGCCTGGGACGGACAGGACGTGCGCTTTCCCGGCTATGACCGGCAGTTGCGGGCGGGCTATGCCTCGGTGGATGCGGAAAGCCTGGGCGCGGCCTTGGCCGGTCTGCCGGGGGTGTCGCGGCTGACGGCCCGCGTGACCTCGATCGACGCGGGGGGTGTCGTGCTGGCGGACGGGTCGCGGATCGACGCGCTTGCCATCGACGCGCGCGGCTTTGCCCCCCATCCCGCGATCCAGGTGCGGTTCCAGAAATTCCTGGGCCAGGAACTGCGCCTGGCCGCCCCCCATGGCCTGACGCGTCCCGTCATCATGGACGCCACCGTGCCGCAGCAGGACGGATACCGGTTCTTCTATCTGCTGCCCTTCGACGACACTCGCCTGTTGATCGAGGCGACCTATTATTCCGACGGCGCCGCCCTGTCCGCCGCCGACCAGCGCGCGGGCATTGCGGATTACGCGGCAGATCACGGCTGGCAGGTGGACGAGATTGAGCGAGAGGAAAGCGGCGTCCTGCCCATCGCCCTGCGCTTCGACGCCGATGCCTTCTGGCGCGCCCGGCCCCAGGACATTCCCGTCATCGGATTGCGGGCCATGCGGTTTCATCCGTTGACCGGCTACAGCCTGCCCCATGCGGTGCGCAGCGCCGACCTGATCGCGCGGCACTGGCGGCAGGGTCCGCACGCCCTGGCCCAGGCGCTGCGCCGCGATTCGCTGGCCGAGGCAAAGGCCCAGGGCTTTTACCGCCTGCTGTCGCGGATGCTGTTCGAGGCCGCCGACCCTGACGAACGGCGGCATGTGATGCAACGGTTCTATCGCCTGCCCGAACCGCTGATCGAACGGCTTTACGCAGGGCGCAGCACGCTTGCCGACAAGGCCCGCATCCTGACGGGCCGCCCGCCCGTCCCCGTGGGCCGCGCGCTGCGCTGCCTGCCCGAAACCCTCAAGGTGAAACCTGCATGAAACACGAACCCGGCAAGACCGCCGCCGTCATCGGCGCGGGCCTGGGCGGCCTTGCGCTTGCGATCCGTCTGCAAAGCGCGGGCATCGCCACCACGGTGTTTGAAAAGCGCGACAAGCCCGGCGGGCGGGCCTATGTCTATCACGACGCGGGCTTCACCTTCGACGCGGGGCCGACGGTCATCACCGATCCCGACTGCCTGAAGAAGCTGTGGCGGCTGTCGGGCCGCGACATTTCCGAACACGTCACCCTGCTGCCGGTCGAGCCCTTCTATCGCCTGTGCTGGGAAGACGGGACGGTCTTCGACTATGCCGACGACCAGCCGTCGATCGAACGCCAGATCCACGCGATCAACCCGCCCGATGTCGAAGGGTATCGCCGCTTCCTGGCCTATTCCCGCGACGTCTATCGCGAGGGCTATGAAAAGCTGGGCACCGTGCCCTTCCTGCATTTCTCGGACATGATCCGTGCCGCGCCGCAACTGGCGCGGCTGCAGGCCTGGCGGTCGGTCCATTCGATGGTCGCGCGCCACATCAAGGACGAACACCTGCGTCAGGCCTTCAGCTTCCACACGCTGCTGGTGGGCGGCAATCCGTTCAGCACCTCGTCGATCTATGCGCTGATCCATGCGCTGGAACGCCAGGGCGGCGTCTGGTTCGCCAAGGGCGGCACGGGCGCCCTTGTCGCGGGCATGGTGCAACTGTTCCAGGACCTGGGCGGCACCATCCATCTGGACAGCCCCGTGGACCGGATCGAGACCGAGGGCAACCGCGCCACCGCAATCCATGCGCGCGGACAGCGCCACCCCTTCGACATGGTCGCCAGCAACGCCGACGTGGTCCACACCTATCGCAACCTTTTGCGCGATCCCAAGGGCGACAAGCTGGCCAGGAAGCGCCATTCCATGTCGCTGTTCGTGATCTATTTCGGGCTGCGCGGCCTGCGCCCCGAGTTGCGCCACCACATGGTCCTGTTCGGCCCCCGCTATCGCGAGTTGATCGGAGAGATCTTCGGGGGCAAGAAGCTGGCCGATGACTTCTCGCTTTACCTGCACGCGCCGTCGGTGACGGATCCCGACCTCGCCCCGGAAGGGTGCAGCGCCTATTACGTTCTGGCCCCGGTGCCGCATCTGGGCACGGTGGACATGGATTGGGACAAGGCGGCCGAGGCCTATCGCGACCGGATCCTTGATTATCTGGAAGAACGCTATATCCCGAACCTGCGCCGCGATCTTGTGACCGTCCGGCACTTCACCCCGCAGGATTTCAAGACCGAATTGAACGCGCATCTGGGATCGGCCTTTTCCATCGAGCCGATCCTGACCCAAAGCGCCTGGTTCCGCCCCCACAACCGCGACGAACGGCTGGAGAACATGTATATCGTCGGCGCGGGCACCCATCCCGGCGCGGGCATTCCCGGCGTCGTCGGATCGGCCGAGGCCACGGCATCCCTGATGATCGGGCAGCGCGTATGACCGACACGACCCTGGACCAGGCCCGGCAATCCATCGCGGTGGGGTCGAAAAGCTTCGCCATGGCCTCGAAATTCCTGCCGGCCGGGATGCACGAGGATTGCGTGATGCTCTACGCCTGGTGCCGCCACGCCGACGACGTGATCGACGGGCAGGAAGCCGGTTTCGCGGCCGCAGCCCAGGGCGATCCCGCCGCCCGGCTGGCGGAACTGCGCGACCTGACGCATCGGGCGCTGCGCGGCGATGCGGCCGCGCCGGTCTATGGCGGGCTGGCCCGCGTCGTGGCGGCCCGCGACATCCCGCACCGTCATGTCGATGAACTGCTGGACGGCTTCGCGATGGACGTGAACGGACAGGTTTATCACGGGATGGGCGACCTGCTGGAATACTGCTATCGCGTGGCGGGGGTCGTGGGCGTGATGATGGCGCGGATCATGGGCGTCCGGGACGAGGGCGTGCTGGACCGCGCCAGCGACCTGGGGCTTGCCTTCCAGTTGACCAACATCGCGCGGGACGTGATCGACGATGCGCGGATCGGGCGGACCTATCTGCCGCGCGATCTGCTGCGGGCCGAGGGGATTGAGGCCGTGGACCCCGACGACCTGTCCCAGCGTCCCGCCCTGCACCGCGTCGCGCTGCGCCTGCTGGACGATGCCGAAATCTATTATCGCAGCGCGGACGTGGGCATTGCCGCCCTGCCCCGGCGCCCGGCCCTGGCCATCGCCGCCGCCCGCAACATCTATCGCCAGATCGGCGTCAAGCTGCGGGCGCAGGGACCTGATGCCTGGAACGGGCGGCTGTCCACGACCAAGGGCGAAAAGCTGCGGCTGGCGGCCAGCGCGGTCGGGTCAACCGTTCTGGCCCCGCGCCGCAGGGTCGTCCCGGTCAGCCGCCACGGTCTCTACGTCCGGCCCTAGGGGGCAGGCCGTGCGCGCCCGGCCTATCTGGCCGCGCCTGCCTGCTGCTGCGCGGCGGGCACGCGGTCCAGCATCGGGGTGAAGATGGCGTCGATCATGCAGCGGAACGGTTCGGGCGACAGGCCGGCCCCCACAAGCGCCGCATCCGCCGACGCCAGCAGGGCGCGGCAGCGGCGAAGGGCCTCCTCGGCGCCGAAGACGGCAAGATAGGTTTCCTTGCCCGCGTCCTTGCCGACATCCTTGCCGATTGCCGTGCTGTCCGACAGCATGTCGATCAGGTCGTCGGCGATCTGGAAGGCCTGCCCCAGATCCTCGCCAAAGCGGCGCAACAGGCTTCGTTCGCCGTCCGCCCGGCCGCCCAGGATCGCGCCTGCCTCGACTGCGGCGCACAGAAGCGCACCGGTCTTCAGCGCGTTGATCCGGGTGATGCGGTCCAGGGCGTCGCCCGTATGGTCCGCGTCGGAAAAGCCGTTCAGATCCAGTTCCTGGCCGGCGACCAGCCCCTGCCAGCCCATCACCCCCGACAGGATCGCCACCAGCGCCCCGCGCTGGACCGCATCCATGCGGGGCAGACCGTTGGCGATGGACACGGCATGGTTCAGCAAGCCGATCGCCGTCAGGATCGCCGTCGCCTCGCCGAAGCGGGCATGGGTGGTGGGGCGTCCGCGCCGCAGCAAGGCGTTGTCCATGGACGGCAGGTCGTCGATGATCAGCGACGCGGTATGCACCATCTCCAGCGCCACGGCCATGTCCAGCACGGCGTCCCGGTCGGCCGCATCGCCCGCGACCAGATGCAGCAGATAGGGCCGCAGCCGCTTGCCGCTGGACATGGCATCGCGCGCGGCCTCGACCAGGCGGGCGGGCGCGGGCGCAAGTTGGGACAGGTGATGGGTGATCCGCTGGTCCAGCTGGCGCGCGAAGCCCGCCTGGGCATCAGGGTGGCGGGGCGACGTGTTCGGCTTGTCTATTGCCTGCTGGTGCATGACACTGTCCTTCAAGATTGGCGTTGTTCAAACAGGGACAACGCAAAACGACAAGGGCTGACAGGCATGACCCACCCCCACCCGTCGCTTGGGAAAGACAATGATTCCGGTCTCACGCTCACCTCTCGGAAAGAACAGCATCTGGACGTCGTGCTTGCCGGACAGGCAGGGCCGACAATAACGACCGGGTTGGAGACGGTCTTGTTCGAACACGTCGCATTGCCCGAAGTTTCATGGCACGACGTCGATTTGTCCACCGAATTTCTGGGCCACCGCATTGACGCCCCCGTGATGATCGGGTCGATGACCGGGGGGCCAAGCCGGGCGGGCGCGATCAATCGTGCCCTGGCGCAGGTCTGCCAGCAGTTGCGCCTGCCCCTGGCGGTCGGATCGCAACGCGTGATGATCGAGGGCGGAAGCGCGGCGGGACTGGACAGCAGCTTGCGGGAACTGGCGCCCGACATCCCCATCCTTGCCAATTTCGGCGCGGCGCAACTGAACCGGGGCTTCGGGCGCGACCAGGCCCTGCGCGCGGTCGAGGCGATCGGCGCGAATGCGCTGATCCTGCACCTGAACCCGCTGCAGGAAGCCGTGCAATCCGAAGGCGACCGCGACTGGCGCGGCCTTGCCGCCAAGATCGGCGCCCTGGCGCGCGACCTGCCCGTCCCGGTCGTCGTGAAAGAGGTCGGCGCCGGACTGTCCGCCCCCGTCATCGCCCGCCTTGCCGAAGAAGGGATCACCCATTTCGATGTCGCGGGCGCGGGCGGCACGGACTGGGCCCTGGTCGAAGCCGCGCGTGCGCCCGATCCCGTATCGGCGCAGGTGGCCGCCTGCTTTGCCGGCTGGGGCATTCCCACGTCCCAGGCGATCCGCGCCGCCCGCGAAGCAGCACCTGGGGCAACCGTCATCGGATCGGGGGGCATCGTCACCGGCCTGGACGCCGCGCGTGCCATCAGGCTGGGGGCGGACGTGGTGTCGCTGGCTGGCGCTGTGCTCGCCTCGGCAATCGAGGGACCGGGGGCGCTGGAACAGCAATTGGAAATCGTGCTGAAGCAGTTGCGCACGGCCTGTTTCTGCACCGGCAGCGCGAACCTTGCGGATCTGCGCCGGGCGCGGCTGCGCTGACGGAGGAACGGCGCCCGCAAGGGGCGCCGTTCCTGTTTAGCGGTCCTCGGGCGATCCCTCAGACGATCCGGTCGTCGCGGCTGGTGTCGCGACGGATGGTACCGGTCGCGTCGCGGTCGTCCTCGATCTCGACCTCGGTATGGCGCACCGTGTCCGAAATCGTCTCGCGATGGGTGTCGCTGGTCTTGCGCAGGCCGATCTCCTCGACCACGCGGGCCTCTTTCTGGACCACCGCTTCCTCGCGGTATTCCTCGGCCTCGATCACGCGGTCCTGGAAGGACACATCCTCGCCGGTGACGGCGCGATCCACGGGACGGCGTTCGATCTCCACGCGCTCCTCGCGCAGATCGACGCTTTCGGTGACTGGCTCCTCGACCGTATAGGCGCGGACGCGGACGCGGCCATGGCTGGTGTCGCGCTTGCCGATGCGGATGCGTTCCTCGACCACGGGGATCGTCTCGTCCGCCCGCAGGCCCATCTGTTCGCCATGGGCGCCATATTCCGTGCGCGCATCCAGATCGCCGGTGGCCGAGCCGCCCCCCATGGCGCCACCTGCCACGGCGCCGCCCGCCGACGCGGTGGCATAGCTGCTGGCTTCATATCCGCCCCAGCCCTCGGCCCGCCAGGTATCGACGCGCTCGTCCAGGTCGATGCTGCCTTCGTCGTCAAGGATGTCCAGGGCCGTGTCGTATTCCGACGACGCAAGACCGGTCACCGTGACCAGATAGCCCCCGCGCGACAGCCCTTCGGCATAGGCATAGCGGTCTTCGTCGGGAAAGAAGAAATCGCTGAGCGAATCCCAGAAGCCCTTGTCGTCGCCGGTCCTTGTCCCGGTTGTCGCGGTGACGTCCGATCCGCCAGACACCATCCTGATCCGCGCGGTCGGAATGCCTGCCTGAACCAGGCGATCCACCGCACGCTGCGCGTCGTGCTGGCTGTCGAACATGGCGGATACCGAAGTGCCGCCCATGGTGCCGGTTTGATTGTCATAGGTCATCGTGATCTTCCTTGCTGTTTGATTGGGTCGGATCGCCGCCCTGCCCGCTTTCGGACAGGTGTTCGACCCGAACGACCTGACGCCGCGTTTCCGCCGGGATCTCGACGGTTTCGTGCCGTTCGACACGCCGGATGTGGACCTCCTCTCGGAGATACAGCTCGCGCGTCACGACCAGCCGTTCCTCGACGACGGGAATGATCGTCAGATCGTCCCGGGTCGTCACCTCCGGCACGGCGTCGATCCTGCGGTTGACGGGCACCCGAACCACCTCGACCTCTGTGCTGGACAGATCTGCCGGCAGGCGATGTTCGACGGTTTCGGTCTGCGTCGATACACGCACCCGTCCGGTGATCACGGCCTGCTTGGACAGCGATATCGTTTCCTCGACAACGGGGATGATATCGGCATTGGGTTCGTCAGGCATCCGCCCTCCGCGGTTCATCGGTCATTGCGACCAGCACAGAAACAACAGACGCTGCCGCAATGCGTTCGTTCACATAAATGAGAGCAGCTTGAAGTCGCCGGCTGTCTGGCAAGGCAGGAACGACTCCGTCGTCGCCATTCCTTGGCTTGCCGAACATGATCCTGATCCGATCATGCGTCTCTGAACCGGTCGTCATCACGGCCCCGGTTACCCGGCAGCCATTCTGCCAAGGCAAATTGCCCGCATGGACTGGTTCGGGACGACCAGGGCCGCGTTCCGGCGCATGAAAAAAGCGGCCCCACTGAGGGGGCCGCCTGAAAGACCGTTGCGGGGGGATCAGGCCGCCTTGGCGGTCGCCGCGGCGTTGATCACCGCTTCGGCCAGGCCGGTCAGCTTTTCGTCCGTCGCGGCTTCTTCCTGAAGGGTCTCGTCAAGCAGCGAGACGGCCTCGTTCATACCCAGCATCTGCGCCCAGGCCTTGAGGGTGCCATAGCGGCTGATCTCGTAATGCTCGACCGCCTGGGCCGCAGCCAGCAGGCCCGCGTCAAGCGCCGGGCTGCCCTTGAATTCGTCCATGATCTCCTCGCCCTCGGCGATGATGCCTTCGATGGCATCGCAGGTCTTGCCGCGCGGGCGCTTGCCGATCAGTTCGAACACCTGGGTCAGACGCTCGATCTGGCCCTGGGTTTCCTGTTCGTGCATCTCGAACGCGGCCTTCAGATCCTCGCTTTGGGCGGCACGGGCCATCTTGCGCAGGGACGTGGTGATCTTGCGTTCGGCGTAATAGATGTCCTTCAGGGTTTCGTGGAACAGCGTGTCAAGCGTTTGGTCGGCCATGAAAAGCTCCTCTTGGTTGCGCCGCCGCCCTTGTCCGGGGCAGCAGCATCGCCAAGTCAACCAACCCGCAAGGGGACTGTTCCCGCAGCCTTGATCGGAAGTGACATTTATTAAGTTGCCTTTGCGTCAGCGGCTGCGCAGGCGGCTTTCGAACAGCAGCCCGTCTTCGTCCAGGATCGGATGCGCGACCGAGATGACATGGGCATTCACCCGCTTGAGGTCGCGCAGGATGTCCAGATGCAGCGACGATGTCTCGCGGCTGGCCGCCAGCCCCTCGCGCAGGCGGAACAGGTGGCGCTGCGACGACTGGCGTTCAAGGTTGCGGATCTCGACCTTCAGCTCCATCAGCCTGCGCGCCATGTCGCGGTCGCGGGTCATGAAGACCGTCTGCGCCATGCGCAGGTTTTCTTGGGTCATCACGAACATCCGGTCCAGTTCGTCAAAACCCTGGGGCGAAAAGCGCAGGCCAAGGCCGATCTTCTTGCGCACCTCGGGGGCGAGGCCCTTGTCGATGATGTCGCCCACATGTTCCAGGTTGATGACATAGTCCAGGATGGTGATGGCGCGGCGACGCTCCTCCTCGCTGGCCTGGTTGCCCAGGCGGGACAGGTATGTCTTCACCTCTTGCTGGCGCCGGTCCACGCGGCGCTCCAGCTCCTGCACCTCGGCCAGGGGGGCCGGGTCGTTCTGCTGGAAGGCCAGCCGGGTCTGGACCAGCATCCGTTCGACCGTGTCGCCGATGGCCAGAACCTCTCTTGCGGCGCCGGTCAGGGCGACAAGCGGGGTGTCCAGGGCGGCGTCGTCCAGCCACAGGGGGCCGGGTTCGGCTTCGCGGTCATCCGACGCCACAAGGTGTTCCAGCCCACGGGTGATCAGGCCGGCAAAGGGCCAGATCAGCACGGCAAGGGCCAGGTTGAAGGCCAGATGCGCCTCGACCGCAAGGCCGGTCCAGGGCAAGGGCACCTGTTGCAGCGCGGGACCGATCCACCCGGCGAAAGGCAAGGCGATGATGCAGCCGATGGCGCGGATCACAAGGTTGCCTATCGCAACGCGTCGCGCGGGGGCCGCAAGGCCTTTCGTCAGCACCACCGGCACCACCGCGCCCCCCAGGTTGGCGCCCAGCACCAGAACCACCGTCAGCGGGGCCGGAAGGCCCAGCGACAGCACCAGCAGCACGGCCGCCAGCGACGACGAACAGGCGAAGGCCAGTCCCGCCGCCATCAGCACGGCCACGGGCCAGGCCTGATCCAGCATCGGCAGGAATGCCGCCAGCAGGGGCGATTCCCGCACCGGCGCCGCCGCAAGATCCAGCAGCGTCAGCGACAGCAACATGAGCCCGACGCCCATCAGACCCCTTCCGGTGCCCGCCAGCATCGGCCCGGATCGCTTCGACAGGGCATAGCCGGTCACCAGCAACACAGGGGTCAAGGCCCCTGCGCCCGACGACACGACCCAGGCGGTCAGCGCGGTGCCGACATTCGCGCCCAGCAGCACGATCTGCGCCATCCGCGCGCGGATCATGCCGCGATCCACGAAGGACGCGGCCAAAAGCGCCGTCGCGGTCGAGGATTGCAGGCCCAGCGTCGCGGCAAGCCCCGCCAGGAACGCCCCCGCACCCGTGCGCGTGCCGATCCCCAAGGCCATGCGCAGGCGGATGCCGAAAGCCTCGGTCATGCCGTCGCGGACCAGGTTCAGACCGAACAGCAACAAGGCGACCGCGCCGCCCAGTTGCACGATGATCATCAAAGACGCCATGCCACCCCCTTTACGCACAGGGAAACACGCACCGCCCCTTTTGCCAATCGCCGAGTTGCCTAAAAGTTTCCTTGGCTGACGGTCCCTGTCCGGCTGCAACAGAAGCGGGCAGGCCATACCGGGTCCCCCCAGTCCCGGCGGCATCTGCCGCGAGGTCCGAAGGGCCAGGGGTTACGCCCGACCTTTCGTTCCTGCGCCGACGGTCATGGATGGACCATCCGCAGTCCCAGGATCTCGCGCGCCTGCTGCCAGGTGGCGACAGGGCGGTCGTATTGGCCGCACAGATCGACCGCACGCTGCACAAGCGCCGCGTTCGACGGCGCCAGCCGGTCGCGGTCAAGGCGCACGTTGTCCTCCAATCCGGTGCGGGCATGGCCGCCCGCGCCGATGGCCCATTCGTTGACCGTCAACTGCCGCGCCCCGATGCCCGCCGCACACCACGGGACATCGTCCCCGAACAGGCGCCTGACGGTGTGGATGTAGAAGTCGAAGACCTCGCGATCCACGGGCATGGCGTTCTTCACCCCCATCACGAACTGCACATAGGGGCGGTCCTTGATCTGACCTGCCTTCCACATCTGATGGGCCTTGAAGATGTGCGACAGGTCGAAGGCCTCGATCTCGGGCTTGACGTCGTGGGCCAGCATTTCGGACGCCAGCCAGTCCACCAGATCGGGCGGGTTTTCGTAAACGCGGGTCGGAAAGTTGTTGGACCCCACCGACAGTGACGCCATGTCGGGGCGCAGGGGCAGCATCCCGCCCCGTTCCCGTCCCGCGCCCGACCGTCCACCGGTGGACAGCTGCACGATCATGCCGGGACAGTGCTTCTCAAGCCCCTCCTTCAGGGCGGCGAAACGGTCGGGATCGCTTGTCGGCCTGCCGTCGTCGTCGCGGACATGGCAATGGGCGATGGTTGCGCCTGCCTCGAACGCCTCCTGCGTCGACTCGACCTGCTCGGCGATGGTGATCGGCACGGCGGGGTTGTTGTCCTTGGTCGGCAGCGATCCGGTGATCGCCACGCAGATGATGCAGGGATTGGTCATGGCATGGTCCTTCGCGGTCAGTCACGGCCATGATCCATCAAAACCCCCAGAGGCGCCAGACAGGATGGCCGGCAGGACCTGGCTGCGGCATGTCGCCTGACGAAAACACCGGGATCGCTGTTCGACGCAGCGACATGGTGCGTCCTCTGGGCGCGGCGGCCCGAATTGCAGGCGTCCGGCGGAACCTTAGGGCCGGGATCATCGGGGGCGGCGTCGAAAGCGTCGCCCGTTCCTGCTGCGCGGGCCGGGATGGACGCTGGCGCCGACCGCGCTGTATAACGGCGTCGGCACCCGCCTGGGCGAGGCGGACTGGGAACCAGACGGTGAAGGCCTTCCTGACCGATTTCATGGCAACGGACCAAATCAAGGGCATCCACAACATCTGGATGAAGATGGACCCGCCGCAGTTGGCGACGGAAATGAAAGGCGTTCCCTTCACCATCGCCCGATGAATCCCCGGCCCGGCGGGTGTTCCGCCGGGCATTCCCCTGCCTTGAAGGTCGTTCCATGGCGAAGCTTGTCTATATCCTCAACGGTCCCAACCTGAACCTGCTGGGCAAGCGCCAGCCACATATCTATGGGTCCGAGACTCTGGCTGACGTGGAACGCGAATGCGCGGCCCTGGCGGCCGAACTGGGCGTGAAGATCCGCTTCCTGCAATCGAACACCGAAGGCCAGATCATCGACTGGATCCACCAGGCGCGCGAGGAAGCGGCCGGCATCGTCATCAACCCGGCCGCCTATACCCACACGTCCGTGGCGATCCTGGATGCGCTGAACGCCTTCGACGGCCCCGTGATCGAGGTCCACATCTCGAACGTCCACAAACGAGAGGCGTTTCGCCATCATTCCTATGTCAGCCTGCGCGCCGATGGCGTGATCGCAGGCTGCGGGACCGAGGGCTACAGGCTGGCCCTGCGCCGCATCGTGACTGTCGCCGGAACCCAGGCGTAACACCTTGCATGGCCATGATGGATGCCTCCGCGCTTGACCCCAAGACGGTCAGGAAGGGTTCTTGACACCATGGTCGGCCTGGTCCGCGACGGCATGGCGTTGATCCGCGTCACGCGTGAAATGGGCTTTTCCGCCAGGGCGCCGACCGGGTGATCGTCAAGGCCATGCCCTTGGGGGTGATCGCCGGACGGCCGGGATCGGCTGCCAAGGCCCACCCACGGCACCGCAATGCCGACAAGCATCGCCATGCAACGGCCGCGCCCGGGCGGCGATCAGAAACCGGGCAGGCTCAGCGAAAGCTGCTGCACCCTGGCGCCGTCATCCTCCAACGAGGACAGCGTGACACCCAGCAGGCGGACGCCCTTTTCCACCCGGAACAGCGGCTGCATCAGGCCCACCGCGATGGCGCGCAGATCCTCGGCGCCGTGGACGGGGGCGGTCAGGGTGCGGCTGCGGGTGATCTGCTGGAAATCGGCGTATTTCACCTTCAGCGTCACGGTCCGTCCGGTCAGCCCCTTTCCTTCGCAGGCCCGCCAGACCTTCTGGGCCAGGGGCACGATCTCCAGGCAGGCGGCGTCGAAATCGAAGATGTCGCGGTCGAACGTATCCTCGGCCCCCACGGATTTGCGGATCCGGTCGGGTTCGACAGGGCGATGGTCGATCCCCCGCGCGATGCGGAAATACCAGTCGCCGGACTTGCCGAAATGCTGGCGCAGGAATTCCACCGGCTTGTCGCGCAGGTCGGCGCCGGTGACGATGCCCAGCCGCTGCATCTTGGCGGCCGTCGCGGGACCGATGCCGTGAAACTTGCTGACCGGAAGCGCGGCCACGAAGTCAGGGCCGCGCGCGGGCGTGATGACCGCCTGGCCGTTGGGCTTGTTCAGGTCGCTGGCCAGTTTCGCCAGGAACTTGTTGTAGGAAATCCCGGCCGAGGCATTCAGCCCCGTCACCTGCCGGATGCGGTCGCGGATCATCAGGGCGATGTCCGTGGCGATGGGGATGCCCTGCTTGTTCTGGGTCACGTCCAGATAGGCTTCGTCCAGCGACAGCGGCTCGATCAAATCGGTATGTTCGGCAAAGACCTCTCGGATCTGCTGGGACACGGCGCGATAGACCTCGAACCGGGGCTTGACGAAGATCAGGTCGGGGCAGCGTCGTTTCGCGGTCACCGAGGGCATGGCCGAGCGGACCCCGAAGGCCCGCGCCTCATAGCTGGCGGCGGCGACCACGCCGCGCGCGGCGGACCCGCCCACGGCAACCGGCTTGCCCCGCAAATCGGGATTGTCGCGCTGTTCGACCGAGGCATAGAAGGCGTCCATGTCCACATGGATGATCTTGCGGACCGCCTTCCCGGCGGCAGGTGCATCTTGATCCTGGGGTTCCGCCATCTGGTTTCCCTGGTTTGCCGATCCGCAGTCTAGTCCACCCTTGCACGGAAACAAAGCCAGAACGAAAAGCGCCTTGGCGCACGTCCTTCCTGCCGCCATCTGCGGCTGGTCGAAGCACGGACATCGCCATCGGCGGTTTCCGGCCAAGCGGGACCGGCCAACCCTTATCAGGCTGCGCCGCGGTTCAACATGACCTGGATCGTCCCTATCTTTCCTGGACTTCCTTGATCGGGGGCATGTGCCTTGCCCGTGGAAAGAGAGGCCAGATGACGACTGATGCCCTTCGCGTCATGCTTGTTCAGGCAGATGCCGTCCTTGCCGAAAGGCTTGCGGGCGAAATTCGCCGCCATGGCCATGTGGTCGTCGGACCCTTCGCAGACATGCACGAGGCGATCGAGGTTGCAGGAACGGTGCAGGCGGCGATCGTGGACCTGGCCGTGCAGCCGGAAACCGGCTTCTGGCTGGCCGACAGCCTGCAACGCAGCGATGTCCCCTTCGTGTTTCTCAAGGACCGGGGCACTGGCGCCCTTCCCCTGCGCTTCCGATATTGCCCCACCTATCCCCGGCACCGGCATGCGGCCCCGCTTCTGGCCGATCTTCACCGGCAGCGGCGAAACCTGCGGCCCGTGGACGACGACAGCCTGGGCGCCATCGCCGTCGAGATGATGCAACGGTCGCGCCGGATCATGCCGGACGATCCCTCGGCCGAACGGCTGGTCGAGGCGACCTTGCAGCGCGCCGTGGCGCAGCGGTCCGCAGGCAGGGCGCCGGACGATGTCGGCGACTGGCTGCTGCGATTGCTGGACCAGGAACACAGGCTGCGGGGACGCACGCACCTGCACTGACGCGGCGCGCGATGGCGGACAGAACAAATGTTTGGGCGCGGGCGGAATTGGAAACTTCCCCTTAGGCGTCGCCGTTCTGGGTGACGCTCAATCACAGGGGGATCTTATGACCGTGCAAGGGGCCGAAGCAGGCAAGGTGGAAGAAGGGCTGCGCTATGGTCCGCCGGGCGACCGGGCGGTGCATCTGTGCATCGACATGCAACGGCTGTTCGACAAGGGATCCGAATGGGCGGTGGACTGGATGCGGCAGGTGCTGCCCAATGTCTGCCAGGTGGTCGAGATGTTTCCCGCCCGCACCATCTTCACCCGCTTCATCCCGCCCGAGTCCCTGGACGACGCCCCCGGCGCATGGCGGCGCTATTACGAGAAATGGCCGCAGATGCTGCGGCAGAACCTGGATTCCGACTGGCTGCGGCTGCTGCCGGAACTGGAGATCCATCTGCCCGGCGCGCAGGTCTTCGACAAGCCGGTCTATTCGCCCTGGATGGACGGGCGCCTTCATCCGATGCTGCAACAGGATCGCGTCGATACGCTGATCCTCACGGGCGGGGAAACCGACATCTGCCTGTTGGCCGCCGTCATCGGCGCGGTTGATCTGGGATACCGGGTCATCGTCGTGTCCGATGCCGTCTGTTCATCCACGGACGACACCCATGACGCGGCGATGGAGATGTATGCCAAACGCTTCGGCCAGCAGATCGAGATGATCCCGACCGACCGCCTGATCGCCGCGATGGTCTAGCCGGGGCCTGCGTCACTGGGCAGGCAGTCCAATTTTTCTGCAAGCTGGCGAAAGACTTCGGCGATGGCCAGTTCGGTTTCCAGCCCTTCGACGATCACCGCGCCGGGGTCTTCCTGCCCGTCATGCAGGACCTGGCGCGGCGCCAGCCAGTCGCACAGCGCCTGGCGGCCCCTGGTGTCCAGAAGGTCCGGCAGGGCGTCGATCAACTTGCCATAGGCGATCAGCCGGGCGTCCTGTCCGATGGGCATGACAACCTCAATAAGTCGAGGGGGGGTCGCTGGCGGGAAAGGATTCGTCCACCGCCTCGTCCACGCGGTCCCAGTCCCGCGGAGGGGCAGACATTTCCCGGGGGCCTGCCGGACGGACATAACGGTGATGCGACGAGCCGCTGCCGCCGATGGCCTTGGCGATCAACCCGCCCGCCAGCAGGAATCCCCCCGCTGCTATCAGAATATCGCAGTTGCGCATGATATCGCTCCGATCCTTGTTCAGGTGCCAAACGACCGCATGGCGGCAGATGTTCCGCAGCGGTTTTCCCGAACTGATAAACAGCAAGACGGAAACCTGATCGGTCCCCGGTGGTTCTGCCTTGGCCAAGCCGTCCCACGGCGGACAGCATTCTTCAGACCAGAAAGGCCGCAAGATGCGCGATTATCCCAAGCCTCCTTTTCCGAAACAGCAGCAGGAACTGCCCGGCAGCTTTCAGAAGATGGACCCCAAGCCCGATCACGGCGAGGAAAGCTGGCGCGGCGCGAACCGGCTCGAGGGGATGAAGGCCATCATCACCGGAGGCGACAGCGGCATCGGCCGCGCCGTCGCCATCGCCTTTGCCCGCGAAGGCGCGGATGTGGCGATTTCCTATCTGGACGAAACAGACGACGCCCGGTCCACGGCGCAACTGGTCCGCGATGCGGGGCGCGAATGCCTGACCTTTCCGGGCGACATCTCGGACCCCGAACATTGCCGCAAGATCATTGCCGAAACGGCCGAGAAGTTCGGCAAGATCGACATCCTGGTCAACAACGCCGCCCACCAGCTGACCTTCGACAAGATCGAGGACATCCCCGACGAGGAATGGCGCTATACCTTCGCGACCAATATCGACGCGATGTTCTACCTGACAAAGGCGGCGGTGCCGCATATGAAACCGGGCAGTTCCATCATCAACACGGCCTCGATCAATTCGGACAATCCCAGCCCGAACCTGCTGGCCTATGCCACGACCAAGGGCGCGATCCAGAACTTCACCATGGGTCTGGCGCAACTGCTGGCCGAACGCGGGATCCGCGCCAATGCCGTGGCCCCCGGTCCCGTCTGGACGCCGCTGATCCCCGCCAGCATGGACGCCGAGAAGGTGTCCAAGTTCGGCGAGAACTATCCCATGGGCCGCCCGGCCCAACCGGTCGAGCTTGCCTCGGCCTATGTGATGCTGGCGGAACCCATGTCCAGCTATGTGTCCGGGACCACCATCGCCGTCACCGGCGGCAAGCCGATGATGTGACGATGATGCAGGCATGGGGGGGACGGTGGACGGATGCCGGCTGGTCGGTCGGCATCTGGGCACCCAAGGCGGATGAAGTGGGCCTGATCCTGAACGGGCGGGCGCATGCCATGGAACGCGCGGCGGACGGATTCTGGTCGGCCACCGTTCCGGCGCGGCCGGGCGACAGCTATCTGCTGCGCGTGGACGGTCAGGACATTCCCGATCCGGCCAGCCGCCTTCAATCGGGCGATGTCCACGCGCCTTCGGTGGTGGTTGGTCCGTCCGGTCACGACTGGCAGACACCCTGGTCCGGACGCGACTGGGCCGAGGCGGTCATCTATGAACTGCACCTGGGCACCTTCACGCCCCAGGGCACGCTGGACGCCGCGTCCGACAAGCTGGCGGAACTGGCGGAACTGGGCATCACCGCGGTCGAACTGATGCCCGTGGGGCAATGGCAGGGGGATCGCGGCTGGGGCTATGACGGGGTGCTGCCCTATGCGCTGCACCCGGCCTATGGCAGCCCGGACGACCTGCGCCGCTTCGTGGATCATGCCCATTCGCTGGGGATCATGGTGATCCTGGATCTGGTGATGAACCATTTCGGTCCCGAAGGCGCCTATCTGCACCACGCCGCCCCGCCCTTTTTCGACGAAAGCCGCCATACCCCCTGGGGCGCGGCCATCGACTTTTCGCAAGATGCCGTGCGGGAATACTGGATCCAGTGCGCCGAATACTGGATCGGCGAATACCGCCTGGACGGGCTGCGGCTGGATGCGGTCCATCAGATCAGCGGGCCGGGCGCCGACGACTTCATGACGACCTTCGCCCGCCGCGTCCGCGCGGTGGACGAAAGCCGCGCCATCTACCTGATCGTCGAGGATGAGCGCAACGAACGCTTCCTGCGCGAAAACGGCTATGACGCAAGCTGGAACGACGACTTCCATCATGCGGTCCATTGCGCCCTGACGGGCGAGTCCGACAGCTATTACGCCAGCTTCTCGCATGACCCGATCGGCGATTTGTGCCTGGCCCTGCAGCGCGGCCATATCGAGGAAGGCCAGCCCCGCCCCGGCCGCGACGAACCGAGGGGAGAGCCTTGCGGCGATCTGCCTCCCACGGGCTTCGTCAATTCCACCCAGACCCATGACCAGGTCGGCAACCGCGCCCTGGGCGAACGACTGCTGTCGCTGGCCGATCCGCAGGGCGTCAGGACCGCCTTCGCCCTGCTGCTGACCGCGCCCTATATCCCGATGATCTTCATGGGCGAGGAACGGGGCGCCACGACCCCCTTCCTGTTCTTCGCCGATTTCACCGGCGACCTGGCCGAGGCCGTGCGCAAGGGCCGTGCCGCCGAATTCGCGGGCATTGCCAGCCTGGGTTCCAAGGTGCCCGATCCGCTGGCCATGGACACCTTTGCCCGGTCGAAGCTGGATTGGAACGACCCGCAGGCCCGCGACTGGCTTGATCTGACCGCCCGCGCCCTGGCCTTCCGCCGCGACCATGTGGTGCCGCTGCTGAAAAGCGGGCGCAGCCAGCCTGCCCAGGTCACGCGCCACGGCGCCGCATCCCTAGCCGCGACTTGGCATTTCCATGCCGGCATCCTGGATCTGCGGCTTAGTTTGGGCCAGTCCCAACCCGACCTGCAGCCCCACGAGAATGCCGCCTTTTCCCTGGGCCGCATCGGCACCGATCCCTTTGCCCTTTCTGTCAGCACAAGGTTCACATGACCCCCCATATCCCCACGGCGACCTATCGGATCCAGATGCGCGAGGGCGTGGACTTCGACCGCGTGACGCGGCTTTTGCCCTATCTGACCGATCTGGGGGTGTCGCACCTGTATCTGTCGCCGATCTTCCAGGCCTCGACCGGATCGACGCATGGCTATGACATCATCGACCCGACCAGGATCGACCCGGCCCTTGGCGGGCGCGAAGGCTTCGACCGGCTGGCCCAGGCGGCGCAAGACCGGGGCCTGGGGATCATCCTGGACATCGTGCCGAACCACACGGCCTTCACCCTGGAAAACCCTTGGCTGCTGGATGTGCTGAAGCATGGGCCTTCCAGCCGCTATGCCCGGCATTTCGACATCGACTGGGATGCGGGGCCGCTGGTCCTGCCCTTCCTGCCCGAACCGTTCGAGAAGATGCTGGCCGATGGGGCCTTCAGCGCGGCGGACGGGATGTGGCGGTTCGGCGATGTCGCCGTGCCTTTGGCCGAAGGCAGCCCCGCCGGCGACGATCTGCGCGCCATGCACGATGCCCAGCATTGGCGGCTGGTCCATTACGAACTGGAACGGGACGGCATCACCCATCGGCGGTTCTTCAACGTCACCAGCCTGATCGGCATGCGGGTCGAGGATCGGGCGGTCTTCGACGACACCCACAGCCTGATCTTCGATCTGGTGCGTTCGGGCCGGGTCCAGGGCCTGCGCGTCGATCACATCGACGGATTGGCCGATCCCGCCACCTATCTGGACTGGCTGCACCAGGCCCTGCCCGACACCCCGGTCTGGGTGGAGAAGATCCTGGTGGGCCATGAAACCCTGCCGCCCGACTGGAGGACCGCCGGCACCACCGGATACGAGGCCGCGCGCCTGATCGCCAGGGCCTTCACCGATCCGTCGGGGATCGAGGAACTGGACCATGCCTGGCGGCTGGCGACCGGCATCGACAGCGATTTCCGCGACGAACTGCGCCAGGCCAAGCTGGACGTCCTGGACAACGAACTGGCGGCCGAACGGCGGCAGTTGCGCGACATGGCGGCCTTGGCGGCGCGAGGATCCCCCCTGGCCGAGCCCGGCCCGGAATCCCTGCGCGAGGCGGTGACGGCGCTGCTGGTCGCCACGCCGCGATACCGCACCTATGTCACCGACACGGCCCGCCCCGAGGACCGCGAGTTGCTGCGCACCATTGCCGACGACGCGGCGCAGGGGCTGCGCAGCCGGGCGGTGGTCGATCTGCTGGTCGATCTGATGACGGATCCCCGGACCGATGCCGCCCGCGCCTTCGTGCGCCGCTTCCAGCAGGTGTCGGGCGCGCTGCTTGCCAAGGCGCAGGAAGACACCGCAGGCTTCCGCTGGACCCGCTATCTGGCGGCGAACGAGGTGGGGGCGGAACCCGACGAACCCACCATCACCGCCGACGAGGCCACCGCGTTCCTGGCCGCCCGACGCCCTGCGGACATGACGCTGGTGTCCACCCATGACACCAAGCGGTCAGGCGATTCCCGGATGCGCCTGGTCGCGATCAGCCACCTGCCCCAGGCGTTCCAGGCGCTTCATGACCAATCGGCGGCCCTGCCTTCGGCCGAGGGGGTCGAGCCTCGTTGGCGGTGGTATGTCCTCCAATCCGCGCTGGCGATCTGGGACGGGCAGGCGGAAAGGACCGCGGACCGGCTGAACCAGCATATCGAAAAGGCCATGCGCGAGGCCAAGCTGACAAGCTTCTGGACGAACCCGGACGAGGCTGCCGAAACCGCCGCAAAGACCTTTGCGCGGGACATCCTGGATCAATGGGCTGATCGGGAACCCCCTGCCCTGCAATCCCTGCTGCAACGGGGCGAAGCGCTGGCCTTTGCGCAGCTTGCCTTCCAGATGCTGATGCCCGGCTTTCCCGACATCTATCGCGGGGACGAGGCGGGGCTTCTGGCGCTGACCGACCCGGACAATCGCCTGGCTGTCGATTGGGCGGCGTTTCCCGAACGGGCGCAGGACAGGGACGCCAAGATGCACTGGACGCAGCAGCTTCTGTCCCTGCGCAAGACCCGGCAGGATTTCCTGCGCGATGCGGACGCCGCGATCCAGATCGACGATGCGGGCGTTCGTCTGATCCGCAAAAGCCAGGGGCAGGTTCTGACCGCCGCATTTTCACGCATCCCGGCGCAACGCGAAGCAGAAATCCTGTTTCGTGCCTTCGGCGATGGCAGCCAGGTCAGCGTGGCGATCACCCAGGCTTCCTGACGCCCCACAATATTTGGCGTTCCCGGGAACAATCACGCGTTGTTTCAGTTTGGAAAGCAAGTTGCCCACGGGGCTGCTTGCATCTCCATACAAAGGATCGCTTCGGTGTCAGCATTGCGCACATCCAATCCAACGGGCCAGGCTGTTGCAACCGTCCTTCTGGCGGGCGGCAAGGGATCCCGGTTGCACGACCTGACGACTGCCGAAAGCAAGCCGGCCGTGCATTTCGCCGGCCGCAACCGGATCGTTGATTTTGCCATGGCGAACGTCGTCCGGTCGGGGCTGGACAGGTTGCTTGTGGCCACGCAATTTGCCCCTGCCACCCTGCATGACCATTTGCCCGCGCGGTGGGGCGGCCATTTCCCGGATGGCGGGATGATCCTGCGCAACGGGCACAACCGCTATCTGGGAACCGCCGATGCGGTGCGGCACAACTGGGCGCAGATAAAGGACTGGGGCTCGGATCAGGTTCTGGTCCTGGCCGCCGATCATATCTATGACATGGACTATGCCGCGCTGATCGCCGCGCACCGCGCATCGGGCGCCGCGGTCACCGTCGCCGTGGACGTGGTTCCCCTGTCCCAGGCCAGCAGCTTCGGCGTGATGCAGGCCGACGCCACCGGTCGCATCCGGTCCTTCCTGGAAAAACCCGCCCATCCCCCCGCGATCCCGGGCGAGCCGGACCGGGCCATGGTGTCGATGGGCATCTATGTCTTCGAGACGGACTGGCTTCGGGACGCGCTGTTCGGCCAGGATATCGAATCCCTCGACTTCGGGCACGAGGTCATTCCCGCCGCCGTGTCGCAGGGCCTGGCCATGGCCTATCGCCTTCCCGCCGGGCCCTCGGGACAGGCCTATTGGCGCGATGTCGGAACGATCGACGCCTTGCGCCAGTCCCATCTGGACTTCCTGGGCCAGCAACCGGTGCGACTGCCGCGCATATCGACCCTGTCGGAATGGTATCTGGGCCGGGGCAGCGTGGCGATGCCGGGGGCGCTTGTTCCCTCCTCGGCCCGGCTGTCGCAGTGTCTGGTGGCACCTGGCGTGCGCATTCCCGCGGGCCTGGTCGTGGGCGAGGACCCGGACGAGGACGACCGCTGGTTCCGCCGCGACCGGAACACCCTTCTGATCACCCAGGCCATGCTGGACCGCCGTGACACGATGCGCAGGGCGACATTCCTGCCGGCCGGGACACGTCCGTCGTTGCAGCCGCGCGATGTCGCCTGAATCGGAACACATGATGCGCGACACGAAGCAAGTGCCTGCCTTCGACCTGACCGTAACCCGCCCCGACATCCTGGGTGCCGAATTCCTGGGCGAAGGAACCAACTTCGCCCTGTTTTCCGACCATGCCACCAAGGTGGAACTGTGCCTGTTCGACGACAGCGGCGAACACGAGCTGCACCGGCTGGAACTGCCCGACATGGAGGGCGGGGTCTGGTTCGGCTATCTGCCCGGCATCGGGCCGGGTCAGGTCTATGGCTATCGCGTCCACGGCCCCTATGCCCCCGAACAGGGTCACCGCTTCAACCCCAACAAGCTGCTTCTGGACCCCTATGCCCGCGAATTGCGCGGCCAGATCAAGTGGGACGACGCCCTGCACGGATATCAGGTGGGCGAGGACGACCTGACCTTCGATACCCGCGACAGCGCGGCGTTCATGCCCAAGGCCGTGGTGGTCGATGCCAAGTTCGACTGGGACACCGACCGCGCCATCCGCACGCCCTGGCAAAGCACCATGATCTATGAAAGCCACGTCAAGGGCCTGACGCAACTGCATCCGGGCGTCCCCGAGGCCGATCGCGGGACATTCCGGGGCCTTGGCAGCGACGCGGTGATCGAACACCTGCACCGCATCGGCGCCACCGCGATCGAGCTTTTGCCGATCCATGCCTTTGCCAACGACCGTTTCCTGGTCGAACGGGGGCTGTCGAACTACTGGGGCTATTCCACGCTATCCTTCTTCGCGCCCCACGCCCCCTATCTGAAATCCGGCCAGATCCGAGAGGTGAAGGAGGCGATCCGCAAGCTGCACAAGGCTGGGATCGAGGTGATCCTGGACGTGGTCTACAACCACACGGCCGAGGGCAACGAACTGGGCCAGACGATGTCCTTCCGGGGCATCGACAACGCGTCCTATTACCTGCTGTCGCCCGACAACCCGCGCCACGGCTTCGACACGACCGGCACCGGCAACACGCTGAACGTCGCCCATCCCGTGGTCTTGCGGATGGTGATGGACAGCCTGCGATACTGGGTCGAGGCGATGCATGTGGACGGCTTCCGCTTCGACCTGGCATCGACCCTGGGGCGCGAAGCGCAGGGCTTTGAACGCGACGGGTCGTTCTTCAATGCCATTCGTCAGGATCCGATCCTGTCCAGCGCCAAGCTGATCGCGGAACCCTGGGACATCGGCGAAGGCGGCTATCAGGTCGGCGGCTATCGCTGGCCCTTCCGCGAATGGAACGACAAGTTCCGCGACGATACCCGCGCCTTCTGGCGCCGCGATCCGGGACTGTTGCCCGCCATGGCCGAACGGCTGTCGGGATCGCCCGTGCAGTTCAACCACAGCCATCGCCCGGCGACGTCCAGCGTGAACTTCGTGGCGGCCCATGACGGGTTCACCTTGTGGGACACGGTCAGCTTCAACGACAAGCACAACGACGCCAATGGCGAGGAAAACCGCGACGGGCACGATCACAACCTGTCCGACAACCTGGGGGCCGAAGGCGCGACCGACGATCCCGGCATCATCGCCGCGCGCGTCCGCCGGGTCCGCGCGATGCTGGCGACAGTGATGCTGTCCCAGGGCGTGCCGATGATCCTGGCGGGCGACGACCTTGGCAATACGCAGGACGGCAACAACAACGCCTATTGCCAGGACAACGCGATCAGCTGGCTGGAATGGGACAAGGCAAGGGAAGACATCCTGACCGCCGTGCAGGCGCTTGCCGCGTTCCGCAAGGACGTCCCGCTGTCGCAGTCGCGCTTTGGCGCGTCGCCGGACGATGCGCAGGACCGCCAGCCCGCGTTCCTGTGGCTGCACCCGCGCGGCGGCACGATGGAGGAGGGTGACTGGCAGGATGCCGAACTGCGTTGCCTTGGCCTGCACCAGGCGACCCCCGGCGGGCCGAACCTGCTGATCGTGATCAACGCGGGCGAGGATGCGGAATTCGCCCTGCCCGAGGGCGAATGGACGCGGCGCATCGACACCTCGGCCGAGCAGGTCGAACAGGATCATTCCGTCACCGGCACCCTGACGGTGCCATGGCAGACCGTGATGGCGCTTGTCGCGGCAGGAACGCCCCAGGCCTAAACCAAAGGAGGAAGACATGGACCAGGACCATCAGGAACGCATCAGGCAACGCGCCCACGAGATCTGGGAAAGCGAAGGCCGCCCCGAAGGACGCGACGCCGACCACTGGTCGCGCGCCGAGGAAGAACTGCGCAACCAGACGGGCCAGGGCGACCAGACCGGCAGCGGCGACATGTCGGGCGGCCAGGGGGGCGATTCGATCCAGTCTCCCGACGCGGCCCAGACCGCTGACGAAAGCCAGCCCCAGTTGTTGGAGCAGGAGCCGAAGAAGAAGACCCGGAAATCGACCAAGTCCACCTCGGCCAAGGCCGGCAAATCGGCATCGGCCACCTCGACCCCTTATCTGAACGACGGGCCCTGAGGGTCGATCCGCGCCTGCCCCCGGCCGGGGGCGGGTCTATTCCTCGGCCGCCATGGCCTTTTCCAGTTCCGGAAGGAAGCGGTTGGTGTAATCCTCGCGCACCAGCGGACCGGCATAGCGATAAAGGATGCGTCCCTCGCCATCGACGATAAAGGTTTCCGGCGGGGCCGTGACGCCCCAGTCGATCGCTGTGCGCCCCTTGGGATCGGTCGCGATCGCCGCGTAAGGGTCACCGTCTTCCGCCAGGAACTGCAGGGCGTTGGCATCCGTATCGCGCAGATCGACGCCATAGACCGGCATCCGCTTGGCAAGGTCGGTCAGCGTCGGATGCTCCGCCCGGCAGGGCGGGCACCAGCTTGCCCAGAAATTGACAAGCTTCACCCCGGGCTGGCGCAGCATCTCGTCGGTCAACTGGGTCTTGCCGGGCAAGGTGGTCTGCGGCACGGCGGGCGCATCGCGCCCCACCATGGCCGAGGGCAGTTCGTTCGGCGCGTCGCGGCCCATCCCCCACAGGAACATCCCCGCCAGGGCGGCAAAGGCCAGGGGCGGGACGGCGACAAGCGGTGAAATCCTAGCCACGGTTTTCCTGCCTTTCCAGATCGCGGCGGGCGCGGGCATTGGCGGCCAGCGTCTGCCAGATCAACCCGCCCAGCAGCGCAAGCGACAGTCCATAGGCGCCGATCACAGCGCCCGCGTATTTACCAAGTTCGATCATGCGCGCATCTCTCGTGCTTGCAGGGCGGCGAGCCTGCGCCTGCGGATTTCCGTGCGGGTGCGGATCAGCAGCAGCGCCAGGAACAGCAGGCCGAAGCCCAGCATGGTCAGGTAAAGCGGATAACGGTACACCGCGCTCATCCTTTCGCCCGGCTGGACCGACAGGCTGGCGCCCTGGTGCAGGCCCTGGTTCCAGAAGAACACCGCATAGCGCGACAACAGCGCAAAGACCGACCCCACAAGGCACAGGACCCCCGTCAGGTCGGCGGCGCTGTCCGGATCTTCGACCGCGGACCACAGGGCGATATAGCCGATATAGAACAGCAGAAGGATCAGGAAGCTGGTCAGGCGCGGATCCCATTCCCACCAGGTCCCCCACATCGGCTGGCCCCAGACCGCGCCGGTGATCAGCCCGATCAGCGTCATCACCGCGCCGATGGGGGCGGCGGCCTTGGCGGCAAGCGCGCTGACATGGTGGCGGCGGATCAGCCAGATCAGCGAGGCCACCAGCATCATCACCCAGATGTTGATCGCCATCATGGCGGCAGGGACGTGCAGGAAGACGATCTTGACGGTGGACCCTTGCCGGTAATCCTCGGGCGTCAGGAAGCCCCAGACAAGGCCCGTGACGGTGCAGACAGCCGCACCCGCCACGACCCAAGGCAGGGCGGCGCCGGATGTGCGCATGAACTTGACAGGGTTTGCATATTCCCAGATCGACATGGATATTCCCCTAGCGCCCGCAGCGGTGCCACTCAAGCCGCTTCACCGCAGATTGACCCGCAGCGCGGCGGCTGCGGCAAAAGGTATCACCGCCAGCACGCCCGCCGTGATCCCCGCCAGGAACAGCAGCGGCGGCCCCATGTCGCCCCCCTCCTGCCCTCGCCGGATCATCTCGGTCCCGAAGATCAGCGTCGGGATGTAGAGCGGCAGCACCAACAGCGACAAAAGCAGCCCCCCGCGCCGCAAGCCCACGGTGACGGCCGCGCCAAAGGCGCCCAGCATCGACAGGGCCGGCGTGCCCAGCAACAGGGATCCAAGCAGCGCCGGGATCGCGGCGGGCGGCAGGTGCAGCAGGATGCCGAACAAGGGCGCCGCCACGATCAGCGGCAGGCCGGTGGTGATCCAATGCGCAAGCGCCTTGACCGCCACCGCCCCCTCCAGCGGCAGGGGCGAGGTCGCCAGCAGGTCCAGGCTTCCATCCTCGTGATCCAGCGCGAAGATGCGGTCGAGCGACAAAAGACAGGCCAGCAGCGCGCCCAGCCACAGGATGCCCGCGGCAATCGGTTGCAGCGCGGCGGTATCCGGGCCGACGCCGAAAGGAACAAGCGCGCACAGGATCAGGAAGAAGGCCACGCCAAGGCCGAAGCCGCCGCCCGCCCGAACGGCCAGCCGCAGGTCGCGCCCTAGAAGGGCGATCATGCGAAAGCCTCGTTGAAGCCCGCCGGGCGCGCGGCCGGGGTGGCCCTGGCCCTGTATGGCGTCAGGTCCAGCACCTGCGCATCCAGTCCAAGGTCGATATGGGTGGCGATCAGCGCCGCCCCGCCCTGGGCCAGATGCCCACGCACCATGTCCGCAAAGCGCATCACCGAAGCGGCATCCAGCGACACGGTCGGTTCGTCCAGGATCCACAGCGGACGGCGCGAAACCACCAGACGCGCCAGGCCAAGCCGCCGCTTCTGCCCCGCGGACAAGGCAGCGGCGGGCCGGTCGGCCAAGGGGGTCAAATCCATCGCGGTCAGTGCCTGATCCACCTCTCCTCCGCCAAAGACATCTGCCCAGAACCCCAGGTTCTCGGCAACCGTCAGCGCGCCCTTCAGCCCGTCGGCATGGGCGGCATAGGCGACCGCATCCTCGGGCATCTCGATCCGGCCCGTCACCGCAGGTTGCAGGCCCGCGACCGTGCGCAGCAGCGTCGTCTTGCCGATGCCGTTCGGGCCGCGCAGGATCAGGGCCTGTCCGGCGTCGATGGCGAAGGACACCCCCTCGACCGTCCGCAAACCGCCGCGCGCGACGGCAAGGTCATGGACGGCAAGCAGGCTCAAAGCGGCAGAAGCGCGCAGGCGACACGCCGCCCCTCGGATATGGTGACGTTATAGGTCCGCGCGGCCGTGGGCGAGGCCATGGATTCGACGGCCACGCCGCCATCGCGCAAGGCCGCGACCAGATCGGCGGGGGCATGGGCGACGTCCGCCCCCATGCCGATGAACAGCACATCCACCTGCCCCGCCAAGGCCAGCAAGGGCGCCCGATCGTCAAGACCGTTCCAGGCCGTTGCGCCCGCAGCCGTCACCAGCACCGGACCCTCGATGACGCGGCCGCCGACGCGGAAAAAGCCCGGGCCATAGCCATCCACGGGCACCGCCCCGCCGAACTGGGTGGGGGTCAGCTTCATCAGGGACGTTCCGCGTTTTCAAAGGGCGATGCCGCCAGCTTGGGGTCCTTCTTGGACCAGTCGCGCTTGACGCCCAGCCACAGCACGATGTTCTTGGCCATGTAGATCGTGGAATAGCACCCGACGACCACCCCGAACAGCATGGCGATCACGAAGTCGCGGATCACGTCGCCGCCGAAGATCAGCATCGCAGTCAGCGCGATGGCGGTGGTTACGGCGGTCATGATGGTGCGCGACAGCGTTTCGTTGCAGGTCAGGTTCATCAGGTCGATCAAGGGCCGCGTCTTGTACTTCATCAGGTTTTCCCGCAGCCGGTCGAAGACCACGACCGTGTCGTTGCAGGAAAAGCCCAGCGTCGTCAGCAGCGCCGCGATGGTCGTCAGGTCGAATTTCAACTGGAACAGCGAAAACAGACCGACCGTCAGCAACACGTCGTGGATCAGCGCGGCGACGCAGCCGATGGCGAACTGCCATTCGAACCGCAGCCAGATATAGGCCATGATCCCAAGGCAGGCTGCGCCCACGGCATAGAAGGCCGTGGTGATCAGTTCCGCCGAAACCTTCGGGCCGACCGATTCGACCGAGGCGAAGACGATCTGCGGATCGACCTCGTGCAGCGCGGCCTCGATCTGGTTCAACTGCTCGGGGCTGACCGATCCGGTCTCGTCGGTGGTGCCGATGCGGATCATCGCGACGTGGCGGTCGGCGCCGAAGCTGGGGTCGAAGACCTCGGTGATGGCAAGGTCGCTGAAGCCGAGGTCGTCCAGGGCCTCGCGGTAATCGCCGACCTCGAACGCGGTCGAGCTTTCGGTGCGGATCGTGGTGCCACCCTTGAAGTCGATGCCGAAGTTCAGGCCCATGGTCGCGATCAGCACCACCGAGATGACCATCGCCACCGCCGAGATGCCGAAGGTCAGCCACTGCCAGCGGAAGAAGTTGATGGTGGTATGGTCGGGGACAAGTTTCAGACGGAATGCCATATCGGTCCCCTTACAGGATCAGTTCTTTGGGCTTGCGCCATTCCAGCCACCAGATGATCATCAGGCGCGTCAGGAAGATCGCCGTGAAGACCGAGGTGACAAGCCCGATGGTCAGCGTGACGGCAAAGCCCTTGACCGGGCCGGAGCCCAGGAAGAACATCACCGCCGCCGCGATGAAGGACGTGACGTTGGCGTCGATGATCGCGCTCATCGCCTCGTCGAAGCCGTCGCTGATGGCCTTGGCCACGCGCTTGCCCGCCCGCAACTCCTCGCGGATGCGTTCATAGATGATGACGTTCGCGTCCACCGCGGTGCCCACGGTCAGCACGATCCCGGCGATGCCCGGCAGGGTCAGGGTGGCGCCCATGATGGACATGATCGACAGGATCAGGATCACGTTCAGGATCACGGAAATCGACGCGAAGGCTCCGAACAGGCCATAGCTGGCGATCATATAGGCCACCACGGCAGCCGTGGCGATGACCGACGACAGGCGGCCCGCGTCGATGCTGTCCTGGCCCAGTTCCGGGCCGATGGTGCGTTCTTCCAGGAAATCCAGTTGCGCGGGCAGCGCCCCCGCACGCAGCAGCACGGCCAGCTGGTTCGCTTCCTCGAACCCCATCGAGCCGGAAATCTGGCCCGTTCCGCCGGGGATGGCCGACCGGATCACCGGGGCGGAAATCACCTGGTCGTCCAGGACGATCGCGAAAGGCTGGCCGATGTTGGCGGCCGTATAAGCGCCGAACTTGCGGGCGCCGGTCGGGTTGAAGCTGAAATCGACCGCAGGCTGGCCGTTCGGGTCGGTTCCCGGCACGGCATTGGTCAGTTCCTCGCCGGTGACGACGGGGCTTTCTTCCAGCGTATAGTAGATGCCGTCCTGGTCGGCGGATGGCAGGACCACCTGCCCCACGCCGGGACGCGCATCGGGATCGGTTCCGGTGCCCACGACCGAATTGAAGGTCAGCTTGGCGGTGGTGCCGATCAGCGCCTTCAACTCCTCGGCCGAGCCGATTCCTGGAACCTGGATCAGGATGCGGTCGGCGCCCTGGCGGACGATGGTCGGTTCGCGGGTGCCAACTTCGTCGACGCGGCGACGGATGATCTCGACGCTCTGCTGGACGGTGCGATCGTCGGTCACGGCCTTCTCGGCGTCCGACAGCTGGACGGTGATGGTGTTGCCCTGGACCTGGATCGCAAGGCTTTGCTGGCCCGCGCCGGTCAGCGTCGTCACGGGCGTGGAAAAGCCGCGCACGATTTCCGTGGCACGGGGCATCTGGTCGGCGTTCTCGACCTCGATCTTCAGGGTGCCTTCGGGCGACGGCAGGCGGCGGATCGCGCCCAGCGTGGCGCGTTGGTCGGCAAGCGCCCGGCGCAGTTCGGGCCACAAGGCGTCCATGCGGGCCTTGTAGACCTCGGCCACGCGGACCTCGCCCAGCAGATGCGCCCCGCCCCGCAGGTCAAGGCCAAGCGCCACGACCGACGAAGGCAGCCAGGACGGCCAGCCATCGCGCGCGGCGGCCAGTTCGGGCGTCTCGACACCGGTGCGCTCGATCTCGGCCACGGCGTCGTTGTGGCTTTCGACCCGCTGGTAGAACAGGTTGGGCACGGCAAAGCCTATGCCCAGGACGCAAAGCCCGATGATCAGGATGCGTTTCCAACGGTCGATCTGAAGCATCTTGCCGAAGCCCTTGATTGATATTGTCTGAATGGCGTCAGGCGTTCGCTGCGACAGGCTCGGTCTTGTTCAGCACCTGGGACACCGTCGAACGGATCACGCGGACCTTCACGCCGGTCGCGATCTCGACCTCCAGTTCCTCGTCGCGCACGGATGCGACCTTGCCGATGATGCCGCCCTGGGTGACGACATGATCGCCCTTTTTCAGCGCCGAGACCATCTCGCGGTGCTGCTTGACGCGCTTCTGCTGGGGGCGGATCATCAGAAAATACATGATCGCGAAGATCAGGATCAGCGGGATGAACTGCGCAAAGGCCGCGCCGGCGCCTGCATTGCCTGCGGCCTGGGCATAGGCGGGGGTGACGAACATGGATATCCTTTCGGCTTGTCATGGCGGTGGACCCCGCCCGGATTGGCGCGCAACCTATCCCCGCATCCCCTGCTTGGCAAGAAAGGCCGGGACAAGAGCCTGCGACGAACAGGATCGTGAACGTCAGCGCACCACGGGCTGCGCGCGCTCAACCAACCGGGCGAAGAAACTGGCCCCGATGGGGGATATCGCGTCGTTGAAATCATAGGCCGGGTGATGGACGCTGGCGGTCTCTCCCTGGCCGATGAACAGATAGCAGCCGGGACGTTCGTTCAGCATGTAGCTGAAATCCTCGGCCCCCATCTCGCGCCCCGCCTCGCCCGAGACGTTGTCCGGCCCGACGATTTCCTGCGCCACCTGCACGGCAAAGGCCGTCTGGTCGGGATCGTTGACGGTGGCGGGATAGCCTTCGACGTAATCCAGCCGGATCGCCACGTCATAGGCCGCGGCCTGCCCGTCGCAGATCTGCGTCATCCGGCGGCGCACCATGTCGCGAACATGGGGCGCGAAGGTGCGCACGGTGCCGCAGACATAGGCGGTGTCGGGCACGATGTTGTCGGCGCTGCCCGTGTGGATCTGCGTGACCGACAGGGCCAGATCCTCCAGCGCATAGTGGTTGCGGCTGGAGATGGTCTGGATCGCGTTGACCACAGCCACGGCGGCGACGATGGGATCCGCGGTCAGATGCGGCATCGCGCCATGACCGCCGCGACCCTGGACATGGATCTCGAAGGTATCGACGGCGGCCATGATCGGGCCGGACGTGGTGTTCATCATGCCGACCGGCAGGCCGGGGCTGTTGTGCATGGCAAAAACCCGGGTGATCCCGAAGCGGTCCATCATGCCGTCCTGCACCATCGCCTGCCCGCCCCCGCCATTCTCCTCGGCCGGCTGGAAGATCAGCGCGACGCGGCCGGCGAAGTTGCGCGTTTCCGCCAGGTATCGCGCGGCGCCCAGCAGCATCGTGGTATGCCCGTCATGGCCGCAGGCGTGCATCCGCCCCGGCACCGTGGACGCGTAATCCAGGCCCGTCGCCTCGTCCATCGGCAGGGCGTCCATGTCGGCGCGCAGCCCGATCGTCGGCCCCGGTCCCTGCCCTTCGATGATTCCCACGATGCCCGACTGGCCGATGCCGCCATGGATTTCGTCCACGCCGAAGTCGCGCAGCCGTTCGGCCACGAAGGCCGCGGTGCCATAGCATTCGAAGCCCAGTTCGGGATGCCGGTGCAGGTGCCGCCGCCACTGGATCATGTCATCGGAGAAATCGGCGATGCGGTTCAGGACGGGCATGTGGACTAACGACCTTGGCTGTGGCAATGGCCCATCAGGACAGAAGCCGGGGGAAATCGCAATGACCAAGGCAGATCGCGACGCCGGGGCCGAAATCGCCCGCCTGATCGACATCATGGCGCAATTGCGCGATCCGAAGACGGGCTGCCCCTGGGACATCGAGCAGGATTTCGCCTCCATCGCGCCCTACACAATCGAGGAAGCGCACGAGGTCGCCGATGCCATCGAGCGGCAGGCCTGGGACGAGCTTCCGGGGGAACTGGGCGACCTGCTGCTGCAAGTGGTGTTCCACGCGCAGATGGCGGATGAAAAGGGCATGTTCGATTTCGCCGACTGCGCGGCGGCGATTTCCGACAAGCTGGTCTTCCGCCATCCCCACGTCTTCGGCGACGAATCCCGCGACAAGTCCGCCGCCCAGCAGGTCAAGGACTGGGAAGCCATCAAGGCCGTCGAGCGCGCCGGCAAGGCCGAGGGCGGAACCCTGGACGGCGTGGCCCTGGGCCTGCCCGCCCTGACTCGTGCGGTCAAGCTGCAGAACCGCGCGGCCCGCGTGGGCTTCGACTGGCCGGGCGCTGCCGAGGTGCTGGACAAGATCGCCGAGGAAACCGCCGAACTGGTCGAAGCGCGCGACAGTCTTGGCCCCGAGGCGCTGGAGGAGGAGTTCGGCGACCTGCTGTTCGTCATGGCGAACCTGGCGCGGCACCTGGAGATCGACCCGGAACAGGCGCTGCGCCGAGCCAACACCAAGTTCACGCGCCGCTTCCGCACAATCGAGGCCGCGCTTGCCGCCGAAGGCCGCCGCCCCGAAGACAGCAACCTGGCCGAGATGGACCGGCTGTGGGACGAGGCGAAGGCGGCCGAGAAGGCGGCGCAGTAAGGGGCTTTGCCCCTGAGGGGCCTCACCCCAGGATGTTTAAGCACAGAAGATGAAATAGTTACGCGGCCAGTTCGGTGACCTGCTGCAGGGCGGCGTCATAAACCTCGATCCCACCCTTGGACGCCCCTTCGGACAGGGTGCGTTTCCATCCGCGCGCGCCGGGCATTCCGTGGAACAGGCCCAGCATGTGCCGGGTGATCTGGTGCAGGCGCCCGCCGGATGCGAGATGGTCCAAGATATAAGGGCGCATCGCCAAGGCGACCTGGTGCGGCGTGGTAAAGGGCGGCGTGTCGCCCCACAGCCGGTCGGCCTGCCCGAGGATGTCCCAAGGCTGGTGATAGGCGGCGCGCCCCACCATCACCCCGTCCATGACCCGAAGATGGTGGCGCACCGAATCGCTGTCCGCGATCCCGCCATTGATGGACAGGTGCAGGTCCGGGAAGTCCTGCTTCATCCGGTGGACCAGGGGATAGTCCACCGGAGGGATGTCGCGGTTCTCCTTGGGGCTGAGACCTTGCAGCCAGGCCTTTCTGGCGTGGATCGTCACGCGGCGGATGCCCTCATCGCGCAGCCTGTCCAGGAAGGCGGGCAGGACATCTTCGGGAACCTGGTCATCGACGCCGATGCGGCATTTCACGGTGACCTCGACCGGGCTGACGGCGATCATGCGCGCCACGCATTCGGCGACCAGGTCCGGCGTCTTCATGAGCACGGCCCCGAAACAGCCCGACTGCACGCGGTCGCTAGGACAGCCGACGTTCAGGTTGATCTCATCATAGCCCCAGTTGGCGGCGATCCGGGTGGCGGATGCCAGCTCGGCGGGATCGGAGCCGCCCAGCTGCAGCGCCAGGGGATGTTCGGCGGCGTCGTAATCCAGCAGACGGTTCCTGTCGCCGAGGATAATGGCGGGGGCTGTCACCATCTCGGAATAAAGCAGCGCGTGGCGCGACATCAGCCTGTGGAAGACGCGGCAATGCCGGTCGGTCCAGTCCATCATCGGCGCGACGGACAGGGTTGCGGCGTCTGTGACAGCGTTTTTCATCATCTGACGGACGCGGCGCAAGGAAAGGAATGGTGGGTGATAACGGATTTGAACCGCTGACATCTTCGATGTGAACGAAGCGCTCTACCGCTGAGCTAATCACCCGTGGGGGCAGCATCTAGCAGGGGCGAAAGGCGACCGCAAGGGCGAATCGACCAGCCTTCAGTCGGCCGAGGGCTGGGCGGATTGGCGCATGCTAGCAGGACGGCGGCGCAGACGCAGGGTGATGATCTCTCCTCCGCGCTGATCGCGTTCCAGGTTGACCCTGGCCCGGCCAAGCGGGGGAACGGCCAGCGTCTCGCCCGCCGCAAGCGCCTTGCCAAGCTGGGCCAGGGTCGCCTCGATGATCGGGCGGGCCTCGGCCTTCTTGGCGCCGCTGGCCGCGACGACCCGGTCCACGAAATCCTTTTTCTGCAGAACATGAGCCGGCTGGGGATGGTGGGGAACCGTTCCCGATCCATCACCGGAAGAAACACGTTTGACCATCACACACTCCAACAACTAGACGATGCAGTTCAGCGTGAGACTTGTTTGACCCAAGGTCAACAGAATTTGTTAACCAATCCTGCGCAAGCATCCCCCCAAGCGGGGAGATGCCGCACCTGCTTTCAGCGTCCGCCCTTGCGCGGCTTGTCCTTGCGGGGCGCCGCGAACTTGGCGCCGCGATCCTTGCCGCCGGCCGCCTTGTGCGCACCGGCCTTCGCGCCGCCGGGGCGGGCCGCCGCCTTGGCGCTGCGTTCCTCGGCCGTCCAGCGGGGCTTGCTGCGGACCTTGGCGGGCGCCTCACCCTGGCTTTCGACGCGCTGGGGCTTTTTCCACTCGGGATCGGGCTTGCGGCGCGGGGGACGAGCCTCGGCCGGCCGTGGGGCGCGGTTCAGGTCGGGCTCTCCGTCCAGGCGCCGCATGGTCAGGCCCGGTTCAAGTTCCATCGTCTTGCCGAACCTGTCGGCCTGGGCCACGGCGATCTGGACGAAGCTCTCGTCTTCGCGGACGCGGATCGCGCCGATGACATCGCGGTTGATGCCGCCACCGTCGCAGATCTTGGGCAAAAGCCAGCGGGCCTCGGCCCGGCCGGTATGGCCGACCGAGAGCGAGAACCACACCGCCTCGCCGAAGGGCGGGCGTTCGCGCGCCGCCGCAGGGGCACGGTCCTGCAGGACGGTCAGTTCCTCGGGCGCCGGGCGGCCTTCGCGCCACAGGCTGACAAAGGCCTGGGCCAGGCGTTCGGCGCCGAACCGGTCCAGCAGCGTCCGGGCCATGTCTCCGTCGTCCTCGGCGGCGTTGTGCAAGGCGGGGTGGTCCAGCATCCGCGTGTCGTCCTGGGCCCGGACCTCGTCGGCCGAGGGTGCCGGACCCCAAGTCGCCTCGACCTTGGCGCGCTTCAGCAGCATCTGCGCCTTGCGCAGTTCGGACGGCATGACGATCAGCGCAGAGACGCCCTTGGCCCCTGCCCGCCCGGTCCGGCCCGACCGGTGCAGCAGCGTTTCGGAATTCGTCGGCAGGTCGGCATGGATCACCAGTTCCAGCCCCGGCAGGTCGATGCCGCGCGCGGCCACGTCGGTCGCCACGCAGACCTGCGCGCGTCCGTCGCGCAGGGCCTGCAAGGCGTGGGTCCGTTCCTGCTGGCTCAGTTCGCCCGACAGGGCCACGGCCTTGAAGCCGCGATTGCCCATGCGGGCCAGAAGATGGCTGACATTGGCCCGCGTCTTGCAGAAGATGATCGCGGTGCGTGCCTCGTGCAGGCGCAGGATGTTGAAGATCGCAGGCTCGCGGTCACGGGCCGCCACGGTAAAGGCGCGGTATTCGATGTCGCCATGCTGGCGCGATTCGCCCTGGGCCTGGATCCGCAGGGCATCCTGCTGGAACGTCGTCGCCAGATGCTCGATCGCAGGCGGCACCGTGGCCGAGAACATCAGCGTGCGCCGGTCTTCGGGCGCGGATTGCAGGATGAATTCCAGATCCTCGCGGAAACCCAGGTCCAGCATCTCGTCCGCTTCGTCCAGAACGGCGACACGCAGGGCGGACAGGTCCAGCGACCCGCGTTCGATATGGTCGCGCAACCGGCCCGGCGTGCCCACGACGATATGGGCGCCGCGTTCCAGGGCGCGGCGTTCGGTACGGTAATCCATGCCGCCCACGCAGGTTGCGATGCGGGCGCCCGCCTGGGCATAAAGCCAGCCCAGTTCGGCCGCGACCTGCAGGGCCAGTTCGCGCGTCGGGGCGATGGCAAGGCCCATGGGCGCCACGGCATCGGGCAGGCTGTCGCCGTCCAGCAATTGCGGCGCGATGGCCAGGCCGAAGGCCACGGTCTTGCCCGATCCGGTCTGCGCCGAAACCAGCATGTCCCGGCCCTGCGCATCGCTTTCCAGAACCGCTTGCTGAACCGAGGTGAGGCTGGCATAGCCCTTGGCCGCCAGGGCCGCTGCCAAGGGCGCGGCTATCGTAATGTCTGTCATGTCTTCGCCAGAATGGGGGGTGCGGACACCCGTGAAGGCACCGCGATCCTTGCGACAGACATCTCCCGTGGTCCGCCGCCCCGGAAATCCGAAGCCGAAGGGCGTGCATAGGGGATCAGACGGGGGAAGTCAAAGGAATAAGGGCGTCAGCCCATGCCAAGCGCCTGCTTGTACATCTCCAGGATGGCCTCTTCCTCGGCGATGTCGTCGCGGTCGCGCTTGCGCAGGGCCACGATCTTCTTCATCACCTTGGTGTCATAGCCGCGGGCCTTGGCCTCGGCCATCACCTCTTTCTGGCGTTCGGCGATGTCCTTCTTCTCCGCTTCCAGCTGCTCGAACTGCTCGATGAACTGGCGCAGCTCGTCCGCCGCCACGCTGTAGGCCTGATCGTCCATCATCGCGATTCCTTCCGTTTGGTCCTGCTCGTTCTTTGCCGCACCTGTTAGGCGGTCTTGCCGCGCGGCGCAATCGCCGCTAGGGCGCTGGCACGGATATCGGCGGGGGTGTGCGATGACGGTTTTCGACGGGCTGATCTGGGGCGGGGCGGCACTGACGCTGGCGGGGGTCGCGGCGCTGATCTGGTGCGTCCTGACGGTGGCCCGCGCCCGCCGGGCGGGCCTTGACGACGACGCCTTGCGCCAAAGGATGCGGCCGGTGATCGCGGTGAACATGGGTGCGCTGGCGCTGTCGATGATCGGGCTGCTGCTGGTCATCACCGGGATCATGCTGGGCTGATGCGCGCCCTGGTGCAACGCGTGACCGAGGCCGAGGTCGAGGTGGACGGCGCGATCATCGGCCGCACCGGGCCGGGCCTGCTGATCCTGGTCTGCGCCATGGCGGGCGACGACGAAGGCGCCGCCGACAAGCTTGCGCTGCGCGTGGCCAAGCTGCGCATCTTCCGCGACGATCAGGGGCGGATGAACCGGTCGCTGCTGGACGTGGGCGGCGGCGCTTTGGTGATCAGCCAGTTCACCCTGGCCGCCGACACCCGCACCGGCAACCGCCCCGGCTTTTCATCCGCCGCCGCGCCCGATGACGGGCGGCGGCTTTACGAACATTTCGCGGCCAGCCTTGCCGCGCAGGGGATCCCGGTCCAGACCGGCAGCTTCGGCGCGGACATGAAGGTCCGGCTGACGAATGACGGGCCGGTCACGATCTGGCTGGACACGGCCGACCGCGCCTAGAGGATGAAGTCGGTCGCGCCCAGGCGTGTTGCGTCATCCACCCAGATCTCGAAGTCGGCGATCTTGTTGCCGTTCAGGTCGCCGCGCACGATCACGCCGCCGGCTGCCTTGGCATACCAGACAGCATGGGCGGCGGGGGTCGTGCCGGCAAAGGCAAAGGCCTGATTTCCGGCGCGCGCGACATTGGCGTCGATCAGCGAAAGGTCGATATCGTCCTGACCCGGCCTGAACTGATGGATCTGGTCGCGTTGTGCGCCGACGGCGGTTTCACCCGGCGCGCGAAAGATGAACACGTCCCGGACCGCATCGGCCCCGGCGAACATCTGGTCGCGGCCCGCCCCGCCTTCCAGCGTGTCGCTGCCCAACCCGCCCTCTAGGTAATCGCTGCCCATGGCGCCGATCAGGCGGTCATGGCCGTTCCCGCCCAGCAGCCGGTCGGCGCCCGCGCCGCCGTTCAGCATGTCGTTCCCCAAGCCGCCGATCAGCGTATCGTTCCCGCCATGGCCGAACATCTGGTCATTGCCGCCCCACCCCTCGAAGCGGTCGTCATAGGCGCTGAGGTTGATCGTGTCCGCACCCGCCATGATCGAGGACAGCAGGGCGCGGTCATCGGCATTTCCGTAAGTCAGGCCAACCTTGTAAAGGCTGACCGCGGAAACCGAGAAATCCTGCGCCCACCAGATATCGCCGCCGTCATAGAAGCTTTCCAGCAAGCCGGTGACCGTGCCCCCTGCGACATTGCCCCAGCCGTCAAACCGGATACCCTGTCCCCCGAAGGCCACGATCAGGTCGTCATCGCCGTCATAGCCGTTGATGGCATAGACATCCTGATACGTCCTGCCATTGTACCGTTCGTACTGGTTGTCCAGAAAGAAATGGTCGTAGAAATGCCGATCGTAGAAATTCAGGTCGATCGAAAGGCTGTCGATGCCGTAATTGGCCCAGATCCTTGCCATGTGGTATCCTGCAAAACTGTAACTGGTTGGCAAACACGTCGGAATTGGCCACGAATGTGCCATCGGGCAATCAACTCCGCCAGAAAAAGTCTTAATCAAGATTAACGCGAGCGCCGCATCGAGCTGCATCGGGGTGCTTCATGCCAATGTCCTTGACTTGCACGTCAAAAGGCCCCATGTGGGTCTGGCCGATGCCTGCTGCCGCGTGAGCAGCCGCGTTTTCGCCCCAGGGTTCGGCATCCATTCCAGTTTCCCATTCACGCGGGGAGGCTTGTGGGCACCCTCGTATCACGCCCGCATCCCTGCTGAACGCCGCGCACCGTCGCGGCCATTGCCTTGCGTCCGATACGGGGGACGCGGCACGAAAGTTTTTGATGGAACAGACCAATACCCGCCGCCCGTCGCGCGGCCAGAAGCCCCGGCCCCGCAACCTGCCCAATTTCGACGCGAACGAAGGGCGCCGGGCGCCTGCGCGCGATCCGCTGCCCACCGGTCCCTTTGCCGACATGGGCATCGACCACCGCATCAACGCCAATGTGGCCGCGATGGGGCTGACCAAGCCCACGCCGATCCAGGACGAGGCCATTCCGGCGATCGTCAAGGGCCGTGACGTGCTGGGCCTGGCGCAGACCGGCACCGGCAAGACGGCGGCCTTCGGCCTGCCGATGCTGACCCGGCTGATCAACTTCGGCAAGAAGCCCGATCCCCGGACCTGCCGCGCCCTGATCCTGGCGCCGACCCGCGAACTGGCGACGCAGATCGCCACCAATATCGACGCCTATGCCGAAGGCACGCCGATCCGGTCGTTCCGCGTCGTCGGCGGCGCGTCCATCAACGTGCAGACGGAACGGCTGTCGCGCGGCGTCGATGTGCTGATCGCCACGCCGGGCCGGCTGATGGATCTGATCGAGCGTCGCGCGATCAGCCTTGAGGCCACCACCTATCTGGTGCTGGACGAGGCCGACCAGATGCTGGACATCGGCTTCATCCATGCGCTGCGCAAGATCGCGCGGATGCTGCCCAAGGAACGCCAGACGCTGCTGTTTTCCGCCACCATGCCCAAGCTGATGGAGGAACTGGCCGACACCTATCTGACCGATCCGGTCCGCGTCGCCGTCAACCCTCCGGGCCAGGCGGCCAAGAAGATCGAGCAGGGCGTGCATTTCACGACCCAGGGCGACAAGGCGACGTTGCTGGCGGAATACCTGTCCAAGCATCCGGGCGAACTGGCGATGGTCTTTGGCCGCACCAAGCACGGGTCGGAAAAGCTGGCCAAGCTGCTGGAGAAGTGGGGCTTCGCGGTGGCGGCGATCCACGGCAACAAGTCGCAGGGCCAGCGGGAACGCGCGCTCGACGCCTTCCGCAAGGGGCAGACCCAGGTGCTGGTCGCGACCGATGTGGCGGCGCGGGGCCTGGATATCCCCGAAGTCGCGCATGTCTATAACTATGACCTGCCGAACGTGCCCGAAAACTATGTCCACCGCATCGGGCGTACCGCGCGGGCGGGCCGCGACGGTCGCGCCGTGGCCTTCTGCGCCCCGGCCGAGGTGGGCGAGTTGCGCGCCATCGAAAAGGCCATGAAGGCCGCGATCCCGGTCATCGGCGGCGAACCCCCGGTCGGACCGGTACCCTCGGCCCGACCCCAGGGCGGCGGGCGCGGCAAGCCGATGGGCGCGGGCGCGAACAAGCGGCCGGCGCGCCGTCCCTCTCGTGCGCCGAAAAGCCGGCAGGCGTAACGCCGGGGGCGATGTCGCCCTTTGGGTATTTTGACAACGAAGAAGCCGCAGGGGATCGCCTCTGCGGCTTTCTTGTGGCCTTGATGCCCCTTGGGCACGGGGCTATCTGGCGGCATGGCCAAGCTTTACTTTCACTATTCCACGATGAACGCGGGCAAGAGCACGCTGCTGCTGCAGGCGTCCTATAATTACCGCGAACGCGGGATGCAGACGTTGCTGCTGACGGCCGCGCTTGACCGGCGGGCAGGACAGGGGCGCATCGCCAGCCGCATCGGCATCGGCGACGACGCGCTGACCTTTGACGAAGGCACCGACATGTTCGCCCTGATCCGGGAACGCGGCGCGGACTGCGCCTGCATCTTCGTGGACGAGGCGCAGTTCCTGTCCGCGGCCCAGGTCTGGCAACTGGCCCGCGTGGCCGACGACCTGCGCATCCCGGTGATGTGCTATGGGCTGCGCGTCGATTTCCGCGGCGAGCTGTTCCCCGGATCCGCCGCCCTGCTGGCCCTGGCCGACGACCTGCGCGAGGTCCGCACCATCTGCCATTGCGGCAGAAAGGCCACCATGGTGATCCGCCGGGACCAGGAAGGCCGCGCCATCACCGAAGGGGCGCAGGTCCAGGTCGGGGGCAACGAAACCTATGTGTCGCTCTGCCGCCGTCACTGGCGCGAGGCGACGGGCAACTGAGCATCAATTCTATCGGAAGCTGTGCCGCCCGCGTTGCGACAAGCCCGGCCTTGCTGTAACCATCGGCCCCAAACAGGCAAAGGACTTTCCATGCGCGCGTTCCTGCTGCGGCTTCTCGCCCTTTTGTGTCTGGCCGCCCCGGCGCAGGCATTCGAGACAACGGCAACCTCGGCTTGGGTTTATGACGTCAACACCAGCACGGTGCTGATGGCGAAGAACGCCGACGTGCCGATCCCGCCCGCGTCGATGTCCAAGCTGATGACGCTCTACATGGTGTTCGAGGCGCTGGAGAACGGCCGCCTGAAGCTGACCGACACGCTGCCCGTGTCCACCAAGGCCTGGCAGATGGGCGGGTCCAAGATGTTCGTGGAACCCCGCGACACGCCCACGGTCGAACAGCTGATCAAGGGCGTGATCGTCCTGTCCGGCAACGACGCCTGTGTCGTGCTGGCCGAAGGGCTGGCCGGGACCGAGGAAGCCTTTGCCCGCCAGATGACCCAGCGCGGCAAGGAACTGGGGTTGAAGCATTCGGTCTTCAAGAACTCGACCGGCTGGCCGGCCGAGGGCCATGTCATGTCGGCCGAGGATCTGGGCATGCTGGCGATGCACCTGATCGAGGATTTTCCGCAATATTACGACGATTTCTCGCTGACCGAGTTCCGCTACATGGACCGGGTGCCGTCGAACCGCTTCAACCGCAACCCGATCCTGAAGCTGGACATCGGGGCGGACGGGCTGAAGACCGGGCATACGCAGGAAGCGGGCTATGGCCTGGTGGGATCGGCGGTGCAGAACGGGCGCCGGGTGATCTTCGTCATCAGCGGCCTGCAATCCGAGACCGCGCGGGCCGAGGAATCCGAGCGTCTTGTCAACTGGGCCTTCCGCCAGTTCAGCATGGAAACGCTGGTGCCCGCAGGCGACACCGTGCTTGAGGCGCCCGTCTGGCTGGGCACCAAGCCCCGCGTCGGCCTGACCACGAAGGACGGCGTGAACGTGCTGATCCCCGCAGGGTCCAAGGACCAGGTCAAGGTCGAGGCGGTTTATGAATCTCCCATCCCGGCCCCCATCGCCAAGGGCGACCGGATCGGCCAACTGGTCGTCTCGGTCCCCGGCACCCAGGATGCGGTGACGCCCCTGCTGGCGGCCGAGGACATCCCCGAGGCGGGTTTTGCCGGGCGCATGAAGGGTGCGGTGATGCGGCTGGGCCACAAGGCCGTCGAAGCCGCCGGCCTTTGATGTTCATCAGCTTCGAGGGAATCGACGGCTGCGGCAAGTCCACCCAGGCCCGCCTGCTGGCCGAGGCCTTGCGCGCGGAGGGCCGCCAGGTCGTCCTGACCCGCGAGCCCGGCGGCAGTCCGGGGGCCGAGGAGATCCGCCGCCTGCTGGTGACGGGCGCGGGCGAACGCTGGTCGGCGGAAACCGAATGCCTGCTGTTCACCGCCGCACGCCGCGATCACCTGGAGCGCACCATCCGCCCGGCCCTGGACGCCGGAAAGACCGTCATCACCGACCGCTTCGCCGACAGCACCCGCGTTTACCAGGGCGCGACACGGGGCGAGTTGCGCGGCCTCGTGGACCGGATGCATGGCCTGGCGATCGGGGTCGAACCCGACCTGACCTTTGTCATCGACCTCGACCCCGAAACTGCGCTTGGCCGGGGCAATGCGCGCGGCGGGACCGAGGATCGCTTCGAAAGCCTGGGCCTGGATTTCCAGCAGCGGCTGGCCCAGGGCTTCCGCGCCCTGGCGCAAGAGTTTCCCGCCCGGGTCCGGCTGATCGACGGCAGCGGCAGCACCGGCGATGTCGCCGCCCGCATCCGGGCCGCGCTGTGAAGTCTGATCCCGACGACATTCCCGAACCCGACCGCGTTCCCGGCGCGCCCCATCCGCGCCACACGGACCGCGTCATCGGGCAGGACAGCGCCATTGCCGAATTCATCGAGGCTGCCCAGGGCGGCCGCCTGCACCACGCCTGGATGCTGACCGGCCCGCGCGGCGTGGGCAAGGCGACGCTGGCCTGGGCCATCGCCCGCTGGATGCTGTCGGGCGCAACCGGTCCCTTCGGCGCCACCGACACGCCCGAGGCGCGGCGCATCGCCGCCCTGTCCGAACCGCGCCTGCATCTGGTCCGCCGCCCCTGGGACGACAAGGGGGGGCGCCTGTCGGCCCAGATCACGGTGGATGAAATCCGTCGCCTGCTGTCCTTCTTCCACCTGTCTGCGGCCGAGGGCGGGCGACGCATCGCCATCATCGACGCGGCCGACGACATGAACCCCGCCGCCGCCAATGCCCTGCTGAAGGTGCTGGAGGAACCGCCCGCCGATGCGCTGATCCTGATGATCGCGCACCAGCCTGCGGGCCTTCTGCCCACCATCCGGTCGCGCTGCCGCACCCTGCGCCTGTCGCCGCTGAATCCGGCGCAGATGGGCAATGTCCTGGCCCATCTTGGCATCGACGAGGATGCCGAGGCCCTGGCCGCCCTGTCCGACGGATCGGTGGGCGAGGCCTTGCGGCTGGCGGGCCAGGGCGGGCTTGACCGCTATCAGCAGCTTGTGGATCTGATGGGCACCCTGCCCCGGCTGGACCGTCCGCGCGCGGCGGGTTTTGCCGATGCAGCGGCGGGCCGCGCAGGGGCCGAGGGCGATCCCTTCGACCTGACCATGACCGTGCTGGACCGCTTCCTGGTGCGCACCGCGCGGGCCGGGCTGATGGGCCCGCCCATGCCCCAGGCCGCGCAGGGCGAAGGCGCGCTGCTGGCCCGGCTGTCGCCCGACGATGCGGCGGCCCGTGCCTGGGCCGATGCGCAGGCCCGGCTGTCCGCCCGCGCGCGCACGGGTCGGTCGGTCAACCTTGACCCTTCCGCGCTGGTGATGGATATGCTGATCGAACTGGCGCATCTGCCGCCCGCGCGATCCGCCCTGCCAGCCAAAGGTTGATCCATGTCCCAAGCGGCATCCCCCACGCCGATCGTCGATAGCCATTGCCATCTGGATTTCCCCGACTTCGAAGGCGAACATGACACCCTGGTCGCCCGCGCCCGCGCGGCAGGCGTCACGCGCATGGTCACGATCTGCACCCGCCTGCGCCAGGAACCCCAGGTCCGCGCCCTGGCGGAACGCTTTGACGGCGTCTTCTATGCCGCCGGCACCCACCCGATGAGCGCGGCCGAGGAACCCATGGCGACGGTGGACCAGCTTGTCGCCCTGTCCGCCCATCCGAAATTCGTGGGCATCGGCGAAACCGGCCTCGACTATCACTACACCGCCGAAAGCGCCGCCGTGCAGGTGGAAAGCCTGAGGGTGCATATCGAGGCCGCGCGCCGCACCGGCCTGCCCCTGATCATCCATTCCCGCGATGCCGACGACGACATGGCCCGCATCCTGACCGAGGAACACCGCGCGGGCGCGTTTTCCTGCGTGATGCATTGCTTCACCTCCAGCGCGGCCCTGGCGCAGACGGCGCTGGATCTGGGCTTCTACCTGTCGATGTCGGGGATCGCCGCCTTTCCGCGTTCCGGCGACCTGCGCGCGATCTTCGCCGCAGCGCCCGTGGACCGCATCCTGGTGGAAACGGACAGCCCCTATCTTGCCCCGCCCCCGCATCGCGGCAAGCGCAACGAACCGGCATATGTCGCCAAGACCGCCGCCCTGGTGGCCGAGGTTTTCGGCATGGATTACCCGCAATTCGCAGCCCAGACCTCGGCCAATTTCGACCGGCTGTTTTCGAAGGCCGCGGCATGATCCGGGCGACGATCCTGGGCTGCGGCTCGTCGGGCGGGGTGCCCCGGCTGGGAAACCGCTGGGGCGCCTGCGATCCGGCCGAGCCAAAGAACCGCCGCCGCCGCTGTTCGCTGCTGGTGGAACGCCCCGGTCCCGACGGCACAACGCAGGTGCTGATCGACACCGGCCCGGACCTGGTGCCGCAACTGCTGGACGCGAATGTCGGAACGCTGGACGCGGTGGTCTTTACCCATGCCCATGCCGACCACATCCACGGCATCGACGACCTGCGGCAGGTGGCCTATAACGCGGGCCGCCTGATCCCCGCCTGGGCCGACATGCCCACCTCGGAACAGTTGCTGGACCGCTTCGGCTATATCTTCAAGACCCCGCCCGGCAGCTATTACACGCCGATCTGCGACCTGCACCTGATCGACGGGCCGATCACCGTGAACGGTCCCGGCGGCCCGATCACGCTGATCCCCTTCCGCGTCCAGCATGGCGAGATCACCGCCCTGGGCCTGCGCATCGGCGGCATCGTCTATCTGCCCGACGTGTCGGAGATTCCCCCCGATGCCTGGCCGCTGATCCACGGGGCCGAGGTCTTTGTCTGCGACGCCCTGCGCCCGCAGCCCCACCCCAGCCATGCGCATCTGGCCCAGGCGCTGGACTGGATCGCCCGGTCCGAATGCCCGCGCGGGGTGCTGACGAACATGCATATCGACATGGACTATGCCACTGTCGCGGCGACGACGCCGGACCATATCCAGCCCGCCTTCGACGGCATGGTGATCGAGGCCACGGCCGATACCCCCGACCACCCCGCCGCGCTATGAGCGCGCTGTTCACCATCATCGTCCCGGTCTTCCTGATCGTGGGCTTCGGCTATGTCGTGGCCTGGCGCGGCCTTTTCCGCGAAAGCGCGGTCGATGGCCTGATGGTCTTCGCCCAGAACTTCGCCGCGCCCACGCTGCTGTTCCTGTCCATGTCGCGCCTGGACCTGGGGGCCGAGTTCCGCCCGGCCGTGCTGCTTCCCTTCTATATCGGTGCCTTTTCCAGCTTCTTCATCGGCTGGGCGGGGGCGCGATACCTGTTCAACCGCCCGCCCATGGATTGCGTGGCGATCGGCTTTGTCTGCCTGTTCTCTAACAGCCTGCTGCTGGGCATCCCGATCATGGAACGCGCCTATGGGCCGGACTCGCTGTCGGGCAACTGGGCGATCATCGCGATCCATTCGCCGCTGCTTTATACCTTCGGCATCACCTTCATGGAGTTCACGCGCGCCCATGGCAGCGGCCTGTCGGTGGGTCGCGTCGCCCTGCGCGCCATGACGGGCGTTCTGCGCACGCCCCTGGTGATCGGCATCATGGCGGGCATGACCATGAACGTGCTGCAACAGGCGGGACTGGTGATGCCCGAAGGCTTCTGGGCCGCGGTCCAGATGATCGCCGACGCTGCTCTGCCCGCCGCGCTGTTCGGCCTGGGGGGCGTTCTCTACCGCTATCGCCCCGAAGGGGACATGGGCGCCATCGCCCTGTGCTGCGCCTGTTCGCTGCTGGTCCATCCGGGTATCGCCTATGCCTTGGCCCGGATCACCGGCCTGGACGATGCGGGCCTGCGATCGGCGGTGATGACCGCCGCCATGGCGCCGGGCGTGAACGCCTATCTTTTCGCCAATCTTTATGGCGCCGCCAAGCGGGTCGCCGCCACCACGGTCCTTGTCGGCACGGCCGTCTCGGTCCTGTCGATCTGGATGTGGCTGGCGATCCTGCCCTAGGACTTCTTCCTTGCCCAAATACCCCGCGGGGGTCTGGGGGCGCGAAGCCCCCAGGCTTCACCGCGGCGTCACGCCCCGGATCCGTTCCGACCGCCGGCGCAACAACTCCACCGTGGTCAGCAGCGCGATGGAAAAGATCACCAGCAACGTCGCCACGGCCAGGATGGCGGGGCTGATCTGTTCGCGGATGCCGTTCCACATCTGGCGCGGGATGGTCTGCTGTTCCGGCCCGGCGATGAACAGCACCGCCACCACCTCGTCGAACGAGGTCACAAAAGCGAACAGCGCGCCCGAGATCACGCCGGGCAGGATCAGCGGCATGGTCACGCGGAAAAAGGTCGTGCGCGGATTGGCCCCCAGGGATGCCGCCGCCCGGTTCAGCGACTGATCGAAGCCCACCAGCGTCGCGGTCACGGTGATGATCACGAAGGGAATGCCCAGCGTCGCATGGGCCAGGATCACGCCGACATAGGTGCCCGCCAGCCGTCCGCAATTCGTGGGCAGGCCGAAGATGCCCAGCAGCTCGCAGGGGTTCGAATAGAAGAAGAACATCCCCGTCGCCGTGATGATCAGCGGCACGATCATGGGAGAGATCAGGATCGCCATGATCGCCCGGCGGAAGGGCATCTCGGGGCGCGACAGGCCAAGGGCGGCCAGCGTGCCCAGAACCGTCGCCACCAGGGTCGAGAAGACGCCGATGATGATCGAGTTCTTCGCGGCCTTCACCCAGTTCGCATTCTGCCAGGCATCCGACCAGAAGGCCCAGCCGGTCGCATCCGGGTTCTGCATCCCGAAGGTCAGCAGGCTGCGATACCAGCGCAGGCTGTATCCCTCGGGATCGAAGGACCGCATCCGTTCCGTGAAGGTGAAATAGGGCTCGGCGTTGAAGGACAGCGGGATGATCACCACGATCGGCGCGATCAGGAAGAAGAAGATCAGCCCGCAGATCACCAGATAGGCGTAATGCCAGATGCGCTCCAGCGGGCTTGCATAGGTCGGAACAGCCATGGATCACCCCAGCTTCAGGTTGTCGATGCCGACCATCCGGTCATACACCCAGTAGAGCAGCAGGACCGAGGCCAGCAGTAGCGCGGCAAGCGCCGCCGCCATCGACCAGTTCAGCGTGTCGGTCATGTGCATCGCGATCATGTTGGAAATCAGCTGGCCCGACGATCCGCCGACAAGCGCGGGCGTGATGTAATAGCCGACGGCCAGGATGAACACCAGAAGCGCCCCCGCCCCTAGGCCCGGCAGCGTCTGCGGGAAGTAGACGCGGCGGAAGGCGGTCCAGCTTGTCGCCCCCAAGCTGCGCGCGGCGCGGACATAGGACGGGTTGATCGTGCGCATCACGGAATACAGCGGCAGGATCATGAAGGGCAGCAGGATATGGGTCATGGCGATGATCGTGCCGGTCTGGTTATAGATCATCTGCAACCGCTGCCCGGCCCCGATCACCCCCAGCCAGACCAAGATGTCGTTGATCACGCCCTGCTGTTGCAGCAGCACCATCCAGCTTGTCGTCCTGACCAGAAGCGAGGTCCAGAAGGGCAGCAGCACCAGGATCATCAGCAGGTTCGACTTGCGCATCGGCAGCGTCGCCAGAAGATGCGCGATGGGAAAGCCCAGCACGAAGGTGATCGCGGTGATCAGCAGCGACAGCCAGAAGGTGCGCATGAACAGCATCACATAGACCTGCTGGCGTTCCTCGACCTGGGTGATGCTGCCGGTGTCGTCCCGCTTGCGGTCCACGGCGGCCAGATAGAAGTTGCCGGTCACGGGGCTGGACGCCTCTCGCATGGCGGACCACAGGGCGGGATTGCCCCATTTTTCGTCGATCTCCAGCAGGGCCGCCTGATAGGGCGGCTCGATCCCGCGCCGCACCTGGCGCCCGGTCGAGGTGAACAGCGACCGTGTTCCCGGCACGTCATAGTTGATCCGCGTGCCGACGACGCCGATGGTCCGCGCCTCGGCGGCGGCTTGCAGGTCCGTGGCCAGGGCGCTCCAGGCGGCCTCGTCGGGTTCGGTGCCGCGCGGGTTTTCGGCGAACCATTGCGACAGCGCCGGCATGTTGGCCGAGAAGCCGTCGTTATAGAAGGATCGCTGCAGCATCTGCCCGATCGGCACCACGAAGGTGATCAGGATGAAGGCCAGCAGCGGCAGCACCAGCAGAAAGGCGCGGCGGCGGGCCAGCGATTGCGACCGCGCCAGGGCGCGCGCAAGCGGCTTGCCGTCGGCGGTCCGCAGCGCGCCGTCGGTGACGCCGCCAGCCGTTGTCGCAATGGCCGCGTGCGGATCAAGAGCGTTCGCCATGAATTCCTCGGTTGTATCAAGGCCGCCGCCCCGCGTCTGGCGGGACGGCAGCGATCGTCAGGTCACGCCCCGGCCAGCCAGCTGTTGAACCGCTCGGTCAGTTCGGCGTCGTGATCGGCCCAGAAGCCGGCGTCATTGACCAGGGCACGCGCGGCATTCTCGGGGGTCGAGGGCAGATAGGGCGCCATTTCCGTCGTGCCGTCCTTGTAGGTGCCGACGCTGGCCGAGGCCGACTGGCGCGGGGGACCATAGGCGATGTATTTCGACAGGTCCGCCTGCCGCGCCGGGTCCGAGGCGAAGGCGATGAACTTCATCGCCGTGTCCTTGTTGGGCGCCCCCATCGGCACCACCCAATAGTCCATGTCCAGGTTCGCCCCGTCCCAGACAAAGGCGAAGGGCCTGTTTTCCTCCACGATGGCGTCGAAGATCCGGCCGTTATAGGCCAGCGTCATCGACACTTCCTTGTCGGCCAGAAGCTGCGGCGCCTGGGCGCCCGCCTCCCACCAGACGACCTGGTCCTTGATGCTGTCCAGCTTGGCGAAGGCGCGGTCCACGCCTTCGGGGGTGCCAAGGACCTCGTAAACCTGGTCCGCCGGCACGCCGTCGCCCAGCAAGGCGAATTCCAGCGCGTATTTCGGACGCTTGATGATGCCGCGCTTGCCGGGGAACTTCTGGATGTCGAAGAAATCCGCGGCGGTCGTCGGCGCACCGTCCGGGAAGGCCTCGGTGTTATAGGCGATGACCGTGGACCACACCATGATCGCCGTCGCACATTCGTGAAGCGCCTGGGGCAGGTAATCCTCGGTCGCGGGGGTGCCGTCGGCGGCAGCGGGCAGCAACGCGGGGTCGATCGGCTCGATCAGGCCTTCGTCGCACAGCCGCAAGACGTCCGACTGCTCGACGTCAAAGACGTCGCTGGTGATGTTGCCTGCCTCGACCTGCGCCTTCAGCGTGGCCGGGGGGTTGTCATTGTCCACCATCGTCGTCTGGATGCCGGTTTCGGCCGTGAAGGGCTTGGCGAAGGCCTCGTTCACGGCCGCCCCGAAGGCACCGCCATAAGTGGTGATGTTGATCGGCGCATCCTGTGCCTGGGCCGCAACCCCGGCGATCAGCACCAGCGCCGTTCCTGCAATCAGTTGTCTGGTCATGGTCAGCTCTGTCCTAAACCTTCGGAGTTGCGGTCGCGTCCGGTCAGGAACCGGCCAGCCAGCTGTTGAACCGTTCGGTCATCTCGGCATCGTGGTCGGCCCAGAATTCCGGATTGTCCACAACGGCGGATGTCAGGTGGTCGGGTTCGGTCGGCATATGCGGCGCCATTTCGGTCGTGCCGTCCTGATACATCCCGACCAGCGGGGCCGATGACTGGCGCGCCGGGCCATAGGCGATGTATTTCGCCTGGTCCGCCAGCGGCTGGGTGCCGGTCGCGAACTTCACATATTCCACCGCGGCTTCGGGATTGGGGGCGTCCTTGGGCACGACGAAGGCGTTGATTTCCAGGTACTGGCCGTCCCAGATCACGTCGAAGGGCTTGCCCTCGCCGACCATCGCATCGAAGATCCGGCCGTTATAGACGGTGGTCATCACCACCTCTCCGTCCGCCAGCAACTGCATCGGCTGGGCGCCTGCCTCCCACCAGATCACGTCGTTCTTGATCGTGTCCAGCTTGGCAAAGGCGCGGTCCACGCCCTCGGGCGTTCCCAGCACGTCGTAAACCTCGTCGGCGGCCACCCCGTCGGCGATCAGCGCCAGATACAGCGTGCGCTTGGGCGACTTGGGCAGGCCGCGCTTGCCGGGGAATTTCTCGGTGTCGAAGAAGTCGGCGACGGTTTGGGGCGCCTCGCCCTCGAACTTGGTCTTGTCATAGCCGATCACCGTTCCCCAGACGATGTTGCCCACGGCGCAATCGGACAGCGAACCTTCGACGAAATCCTCGGCCGCCGGGGTGCCGTCGGCACCTGCGGGCAGGTCGGCGGGATCGAATTCCATCAGCGCGCCTTCGTCGCACAGGCGGATCGCATCGGCCATCGCCAGGTCGAAGACATCGCCGGTGACGTTGCCGGCCTCGACCTGCGCCTTGAGAGGCGTGGCGGGGTCGTCGGCGGCGATCATGTTGGCCTTGATGCCGGTCGCCTGGGTGAAGGGCTTGTTATAGGCCTCGACCTGGCTGACCTCGTAGGCGCCGCCCCAGGAGACGACATTGACCTCTTGCGCGGTCGCCGCGAAGGCCATGCCCGCAAGGGCGGTGGATAGAACCAGAGTGGTTTTCACGTTCTTGAACTCCCGTTGATGAATGGGCCATTGCCCTTGTTCTTGGCCCCTGTGGGGGCTGGGGCGGGCGTTCTGCCCGCCCCGATCCGTTCAGCTTGCAAGCCAGCTGTTGAAGCGTTCGTTCAGCTCGGCGTCCCGATCGACCCAGAATTCCAGGTTCGATGCCAGGGCATTGGTCAGGTTTTCCTCGGTCGTGGGCAGGTGCGGACCCATCGGCTGATCGGTCCCCTCGATGTTTCCGACCAGGGCCGCGGCGGATTTGCGCGGCGGGCCATAGCTTATGAACTCGGCCGCACGGGCCTGCGGCGCGGGCGAGGTCGTCCAGGCCACGAACTTCTTGGCGTCTTCCAGGTTGTTGGCCCCTTTCGGGATCACCCAGCCTTCCATCTCATAGATCTGGCCGTCCCAGATGATCTGGAAGGGCTTGCCCTCGCCTTGGGCGGCGTTGAAGATCCGGCCGTTGAAGGCATAGGCCATGTTGACTTCGCCATCGGCCAGAAGCTGCGGCGGCTGGGCGCCCGCTTCCCACCAGATGACCTGGTTCTTGATCGTGTCCAGCTTGGCAAAGGCGCGGTCCACGCCTTCGGGCGTCGCGAGCACGTCATAGACTTCGTTCGCGGGGACGCCATCGGCCATCAGCGCCAGTTCCAGGTTGAACTTGGCGCCCTTGCGCATGGTGCGCTTGCCGGGAAACTTCTCAAGATCGAAGAAATCCGCCGGGGTGGCGGGCTTGGCGTCGGGGAACTTGCTGTCGTCATAGGCCAGGACCATCGAATAGACGTCGGTGGCGACGAAGCATTCGGTGATCGCGCCTTCGATGAAGTCGTCGGTGGCGGCGGTGCCGTCCTCGGCCGCGACCAGGATCGCCGGGTCGATTTCCTCAAGCAGGCCTTCGTCGCACAGGCGCACCGCATCGGCATATTCGACCGAGGCCACGTCGGTGGTGACATTGCCCGCCTCGACCATCGCCTTGATGGGGGTGGCGGGATTGTCGGCATCCGCCATGTTCACCTTGATGCCGGTTTCAGCCTCGAAAGGCTTGGCATAGGCTTCCAGGTGGCTGTTGCCATAGGCCCCGCCCCAGGACAGCAGGTTCACTTCGGCCAGCGCAGGAAAGCCGATCAGGCCAAGCGCGGTAGTCAAGGCAAGCGTCTTTTTCATCTATCACTCCAACTGCAAGGACATGCGGCATTCGCCGTCATTCGTGGCCCCGGGGGCGCCGGTCAGACCGGGTCCAGGGCGCGGGCGTCGGCGGGATGCCAGCCGATCTTGATCTGCTGGCCGGGTTCCAGCCGGGTCTGGCCGATGGTGTTGCGCATCTTCATGACGAAATCCGCGCTGCCCGCGACCTTCAGGCGGGCGCGCAGGATGTCGCCCATATAGATCACCTCGCAGACCTCGGCGCCGATCATGTGGGCGCCGGGGGGCATCATCTCGGGCTTGAACTCGACCCGTTCGGGGCGGATCGACACCAGCGTCTGCTGGCCCTTCTCGCGCACGTTGACGGGGGTGGCGTCGATCAGCTCGCCCGTCTTCAGGCGCACCAAGGCCTTGTCGCCCGACAGATCCTCGATCACGCCGGGCAGCTTGTTGTTCTCGCCGATGAACTGGGCCACGAAGCTGTTCTCGGGGCGTTCATAAAGATCGGCGGGCGCGGCAAGCTGCTGGATGCGCCCGTCGTTGAAGACCGCCACCCGGTCCGACATGGTCAGCGCCTCGCCCTGGTCATGGGTGACATAGACGCAGGTGATTCCAAGGCGTTCGTGCAGGTGCTTGATCTCGAACTGCATGTGTTCGCGCAACTGCTTGTCCAAGGCGCCCAGCGGTTCGTCCATCAGCACCAGTTCGGGGTCGAAGACCAGCGCGCGGGCCAGCGCGATGCGCTGCTGCTGGCCGCCCGACAGCTGGGCGGGACGGCGGTTGGCGAACTTTCCCATCTGCACCATGTCCAGGGCGCGAGTAATGCGGGTGTCGCGTTCGGATTTCGACATGCCGCGCACTTCCAGCGGGAAGGACAGGTTCTCGCCGACCGTCATGTGCGGGAACAGGGCATAGTTCTGGAACACCATGCCGATGCCGCGCTTGTGCGGGGGCACCTGGTTGATCGGCCGGCCCGCCAGGCGGATCTCGCCATGGGTCGCGGTCTCGAACCCCGCCAGCATCATCAGGCAGGTGGTCTTGCCCGACCCCGACGGGCCCAGCATGGTCAGGAACTCTCCCTTGCCGATGGACAGGTTCAGGTCCTTGACCACAAGAGTCTGGCCGTCATAGCTTTTTTGCACATGTTCAAAGGCGACGAAGGCATCGCCGCGGGTCGTGTCCAGCAAAAGGCGCTCTCCCTGTTTCTGGTTCTCGTTGTTCAGCGCATCTGCACGTTAAGCCTCCGGCCAGTGGTCGCGCAACACCATTTGCGACATTTCATCGGGGGTTTAGGTCGCTAACATGCCACAAGCACGCCCGCCCGCAGGGTGACCACCCTGCCGAAAAACCGGTCACGGGCGCATGGCCTTGTGCCCCTGCAACCCTGCGGCTAGCGTCGCGTCCGATCCGAATCCCGGCCACCGCCAAGGACATGCGTCCTTCGCCCCTGATCGAAGGATTGCCATGCTGGAAGCCCTGCTTCTGTTCGTCGCCGCGTTTTTCGGCGGGATGCTGAACGCCGTCGCCGGCGGCGGCACGTTCATCACCTTTCCCGCGCTTGTCTTCGTGGGCATCCCGCCGGTGGTCGCCAACGCCACCAGCACCATCGCCGCCCTGCCCGGCTATCTGTCGGCCGCCATCGCCTTTCGCGGCGACATCCGACGCATCCAGGACGCGCCCTTCGCCAAGCTGACGATATGGACGATGATCGGCGGCGCCATCGGCAGCGGGCTGCTGCTGGTCAGTTCGAACGAGGCATTCTCGATCCTGGTGCCCTTCCTGCTGCTGGCCGCCACCCTGGTCTTCTATCGCGCCGACGACGTGCGGCGCATGGCCTCTCGATGGCGGTCGGTGGTCAAGCCCTTCGGCCTGGGCATCCTGCTGCCGGTCGCGGTCTATGGCGGCTATTTCAACGGCGGGCTTGGCATCATCCTTCTGGCGGTCTTCGCGATGTGGGGCATGGCGGACCTGCACGCGATGAACGGGCTGAAATGCTGGCTGTCCTTCGCGCTGTCGCTGATCGCCTTCGCGATCTTCGCGGCGGGCGGCGCGGTGGCCTGGGGACCGGCGGCGCTGATGGCGGTGGGCACCATCGCGGGCGGCTATGCCGGCGCGCCCGTGGCCCGCATGATCCCGCGCGACATGCTGCGCCTGCTGATCGCCGTGGTGGGCTTCGGCATGACCGCGATCTTTTTCTGGCGTCTCATCCAAGGAGCATGAACATGAGCGACATCAAGCGTATCGAAACCGGCCCGCGCATGAGCCAGGCGGTCATCGCCAACGGCATCGTCTGGCTGGCGGGCCAGGTGGGCGAGCCCGGCGCATCCGTGGCCGATCAGACCCGCGTGGTGCTGGAACAGGTGGACCGCCTCTTGGCCGAGGCGGGGACCGACAAGACCCGCATCGTATCCGCCCAGATCTGGCTGGCCGACATGGCCGATTTCGCCGAAATGAACGCCGTCTGGGACCAGTGGGCGCCCCAGGGCCACACCCCCGCCCGCGCCACGGGCGAGGCGAAGCTGGCAACGCCGGACTACAAGGTCGAGGTGATCGTCACCGCGGTCCTTTGATCGCGCCTAGCACGGAACGGGCGGCGCGCAGACCCGGCGCCTCGCCCCCCTTGCCCAGCCGGTCCATGGTCAGGTCCATCGCGTCAAGCTGGGCCTGACGGGCTGCCGGATCGTTCAGCAACCGCAGCAGGGCCTGCGCCATGGGCGCGGGTTGGCAGTCGCGCCCCAGGAATTCGGGCACCACGCGCGTGTCGCTGACCAGGTTGACCAGCGTCACCGTGTCGGTCTTCAGAAGCATCCCCACCAGCATCCGGCTGAGCGGCGCCATGTCATAGCCGATCACCATCGGCACCCGGTTCGCCGCCAGATCCAGGCTGACCGTGCCCGATGCCGCCAGCGCCAGGTCGGCCGCCGCGAAGGCCGCGCGCTTCTGGTCCGCATCCTCGACGATCAGGGGGCGGATCGGCCATTGCGCGGTCAGATGCCGGACCTGCCCCAAGACGCCGGCCACGGTCGGAAGAACCACCTGCATGTCGGGGACGTGGTGGCGCAGGTCGTTCAGCGCCTCTCCGAAGCGGGGCAGCAGACGTCCCACTTCGCCCGCCCGCGAACCCGGCAGGCAGAGAACCACGGGACTTTCGGGCGTGATGCCATGGCCCGCGCGGAACAGCGCGGCCTCGTCGGGACCGGCGACCTGGGCCGTCGCGATTGGGTGGCCCACGAAGTCGCAGGTCATGCCGGCCGCCTGCATCAGCGGCGGCTCGAAGGGCAGGATCGCCAGGACGTGGTCAACCACCTCGGCCATCTTCAAGGCGCGTCCCGGCCGCCAGGCCCAGACCGATGGCGCGACGTAATGGATCACCCGCAGACCGGGACGCTGCGCCCGCGCCGCGCGGGCCACGCGCAGGCAGAAATCCGGGCTGTCGATGCCGATCAGCGCGTCCGGGTTCTCGGCCGCGATGCGCGCGGCGGTTTCCGCGATGCGGCGCTTCAGGTGGCGGTATTTCGGCAACACCTCCCAGATGCCCATCACGCTGAGTTCCTGCATGGGGAACAGGCTTGTCAGTCCCTGGGCCGACATCGCCTCTCCGCCGATGCCGACAAATTCCGCGTCCGGCACCAGTTCCCGCAGCCCGGCCATCAGCGCCGCGCCCAACTGGTCGCCCGAAGGCTCGCCCGCGATCAGGAAGAACTTCATGCGAGTCACCCCGTTGCTGATGTCCTGTGGGTATTTATGCAACGAAGAAGCCAATTTCTTCGTTGTCTAAATACCCGAACCCGGCATTGCCCACAAAAACAATCCAGCCGCTTCCGCGCGCCGGATGGCCTCTGCCCGGTCCAGCAGGATCACCCCGCCCGCCTGCCAGGCGATCCCTGCGAGTCCCGCAGCGGCGGCTTGGGTCACGCTGTCGGGGCCAAGCGTCGGCAGGTCGATGCGCATGTCCTGGCCGGGCTTGGGCGCCTTGAAGAACACGCCTTTCGCCCCCTTGGGATTGGGCCGCAGCCCGGCATGAAGCCCGGCGAATTCCAGCATCGCCTGGGTGCCCGGCAGGGTTTCAATGGCAAGGCACTGGCCCTGCGCCACAACATTGCCTTGCCCCACGTCCAGCGGTCCCAGCGTTGCGTGGATCAGCGCGGCCCGTTCGGCATCGCGCCGGTCGGCGGCAGTTGGCTCTCCCGCCAGGACGCCTTCGCCGGGGATCAGGTCGGGCGCGACCTCGGCGACCGAGACGATGGACAGTCCATGCTCCTCGAACACGTCCAGGACCGCCCGCAGCGCGCCATCGTCGCCCGACTGCATCGCCAACATGATCCGCGGCACCAGTTGGGCTGTGCGGTTGTCAAACAGTTCGGGGTCAAGGCGCGGGCGGCGGATCGCCCCAGCAAAGACCACGCGTTCGACCCCCTGATCGGTGAGGCTGTCCAGGAATGGCACCAGTCGTTCCAGGCGAAAAGGCTGCGCCTCGACCCCTTCGGGCGCGAAGCCGTCGAGCGCATAGACCAGCGGCGCGTCCAGCACGGCGATGACGGCGGGGGCAAGCGCGCCCTGGCCCGCGATGACGGCGGTTCGAGTCATTCGGGCCGGCTCATGCGGGTTTCGGGGTCAGGAAGCTGCGGTCCGATGGACCCAGGATGAAGTCCAGCACGTCGCGCACCATCGCGCCCGTCTCGGCCTCGGCCATCTGGCGGGCGCTGTCACGGAAGCTGCCTGCGCCCAGCCGGTCCAGCATCTCTCGCAATTCGTGGATCTCGGCCCGGCTGGCGCCCCGGCGCTTCAGCCCTACCAGATTCAGCCCGTCCAGATGCCCGCGCGGCCCCTGCACCAGGCCATAGGGGATCACGTCGGCCGTCACCATCGTCACCGCGCCGATCATCGCGCCGCGACCGATGCGCACCCATTGATGAACGCCCGACAGCCCGCCGATGATCACGTCGTCATCCAGGTGGCAATGCCCCGCCAGGGATGCGTTGTTGACCAGGATCACCCGGTCGCCCAACTGGCAGTCGTGGCCCACATGGCAGCCCGCCATGAACAGCCCGTCATCGCCCACGCGGGTCACCCCGCCGCCGCCTTGGGTGCCGGGATTCATGGTGACGTATTCGCGGATCCGATTGCGCGCCCCGATCTCCAGCCGCACATCCTCGCCCTTGAATTTCAGGTCCTGCGGCACTTCGCCGATGGATGCGAAAGGGAAGACCACCGTGTCCGCCCCGATACTGGTGTCCCCGGCAATGGCAACGTGGGATTTCAGCTCGACCCCGTCCGCCAGCCGGACCTTGGGGCCGACCACGCAAAAGGCACCGATCCGCACGCCCGCGCCGATCTGCGCGCCGTCCTCGATCACGGCGGTGGGATGGATGTCAACCATCGGCCTTCAGGGCCATCATGGCGGTGAATTCGGCGGATGCGCAAAGCTGGCCGTCCACCAGGGCGCGGCCCTCGAACTTCCAGATCTTGCCGCCGCCGCGCAGGGCCTTGCAATGCAGTTCCAGCACGTCGCCGGGCACCACCATGCGGCGGAACTTGCACTTGTCGATGCCCATGAAATAGGTCGCCAGCGGCTTGTCGATGATGTTCATGCTGATGCCCACGATCACGGCGGACGTCTGGGCCATCGCCTCGACGATGGTGACGCCGGGCATGACGGGTTCACCGGGGAAGTGGCCCTGGAAATGCGGCTCGTTGCAGGTCACCATCTTGATGCCCACGCCGCCTTCGTGCGGGACGATGTCGCGCACCTTGTCGATGAACAGGAAGGGATAGCGATGGGGAATGATGCGCTTGATCAGCGACAGATCGGCCTCGGCATAAGGGGCGGGCGCGCGCGTTTCTTCGACCATGAGCGTTCCTTCAGGACGTTTTATCCCGGTTAGCAATGCGGTTGCCACTTGGCAAGCGGTCAGCCCGGCATGGTCGGGGCCATGGGCGCAGCCTTGCCGGGCCGTCCCTCGCGCAGCCAGCCGGTCAGGATCAGGCCGGACACCAGCAGCAGCCAGGCCCAGCCGGGCAGCAGGGGCCGGCGTTCCAGCCCGGTGATCGAAGCCGCGTCGCGCGGCGTGATCGCGATCCAGTCGCCAAGCGCCGCGCTGCCATGCGCGCTGCGACCGGGATCGACCGTGCGCAGGTCGGGCATTCCGTCCGACAGCGCCACGGCCCCACCCCCGGTCGCCGTCATCAGCGGCTGCAGGGCGGCGGGGCTTGCCACGGTCTGCTCGAACTCTCGCGGGGCTGCGGGACCAAGCGCCAGCACCCGGCGCAGGTCGCCGTCCGCCAGGCGATACAGCCCCGGTTCCGGCGCGGTCCAGTCGGCGGTGAAGCGGCCCGGCCCGGCGTCGGACAGCGGCACCTCCTCGGTCTGGCCATCGGGGCGGGTCACGACCAGGGGACCGGCGCTGTCGGCCATGGTGCGGCGGGTGAAGCGCACCGACATCCCGTCCGAGACATCGGCCAGCAGGGCCTCCTCCTCAAGCTCGGGTTCCTTCATCGACCAATGGGCGATGCGGCGCAGCAGTTCCAGCTGCGGCCCGCCACCTTCGAAACCGCGGCCCCACAGCCACACCTGGTCCGAGGTCAGAAGCGCCACCCGCCCTTCGCCCACGCGGTCGAGGATCAGCAGGGGTTCGCCGTCGATGCCGGTCATCGCCACCTGCGCATCGGGGTCGGGCTGGACCGTCGCCATGCGCAGCCAGCGGCCCCAGGTCGGATCCTCGGCCCCCGAACCCGGCAGGGCAGCGGTGACGGGATGGCGCTGCCCTTCTTCGGTCAGGCGGGGACGGAACGGTTCCTCCAACACGCGACCCGTGGGGCGCGCGGGCAGGATGCGGCCCAGGGGCGACAGGTACAGGCTTTCCACCCCGGCCATCTCGGGTCCGGCGGATACCAGGATCGCGCCCCCGTCTTCGACATATCGGGCGATGTTGAGGTAATAGTCCGGCGGAAGGATGCCCCGCACGCTGTAGCGGTCGAAGATGATCAGGTCGAAATCGCCAATCCGTTCCATGAACAGTTCCTGTGTCGGAAAGGCGATCAGCGACAATTCGTTGACGGGCACGCCGTCCGACTTGTCGGGCGGGCGCAGGATGGTGAAATGGATCAGGTCCACGGCCGCGTCGGATTTCAGCAGGTTGCGCCAGGTGCGTTCGCCCGCGTGGGGCTCGCCCGACACCAGAAGCACCCGCAGCCGGTCGCGCACGCCGTTGATGGTGATGGCGGCACTGTTGTTGCGGTCGGTCAATTCGTCCCCTTCGGGCGCGTCGAAACCGACCTGCACGACGTTCTGGCCCGCGTGATCCAGCGTCAAAGGCAGGGTGATGGACTGGCCCAGGGGCACGGCCAGAACCTGCTCGTCCTCTCCGTCCAGGGACAGGCGCAGGTTGGCGGATCCGGTCTGCGCCTGGGGCGGGACGGCGCCCTGGTCCTCGATCCGCAGGCGGATCGTCACCTGCTGGTCGATCAGGCCGAAGGCAGGGGCTTCCTCGATCACCAGGCGGCGGTCCCAATCTTGGGGCCTGCCGGTCAGCAGGACGTGGACCGGGGCGGGCGCGGTCGCGGGCAGCATGGCCGGATCGTGCAGCCGCCCGTCGGTGACGGCGATCACGCCGGCCAGCCGGGCTTCGGGTTCGGCGGCGATGGCGCGGGCCATTTCCGTGGCCAGAAGGGTGCCGTCGTCATTGTCGCCCACCGTCACGCGGCGCAGTTCGGTATTGGGCAGCGCGGCGATTTGGCGGGTCATGGCATCGACGGCGGCATCGGCCTGCGCGGTCCGTTCCGGCAGGCCTTGGCTGGCCGACCGGTCGTCGATCAGGATCACGATGTCGGACAACCCGGCGCGGCTGCCGATTTCCAGCGCGGGTCCGGCAAGCGCCAGGGCGGCGGCAAGCCCGGCAAGCCCGCGCCAGGCCCAGCCGCGCAGGCCCCGCCACAGGGCGAAGCCCGCCACCAGAAGCGCAAGAACGCCAAGCGCGGCGATCGCCCACCAGGGCAGAAGCGGGTCGAAGCGAAGCTGGGTCATGGGCCAAGCATCTCCTCGGTCCGCATCCGGTCCAGCAGGGCGGGAACATGGACCTGGTCGGATTTGTAATTGCCCGTCAGGACATACATGATCAGGTTCACGCCGAATCTGAAGGCCATTTCCCGCTGCATCTCGCCTTCCCAGCCGCCGCCGATGGGAAAGGTCGGATAGCCGTTCTCATCGACTGCCCAGGCCTCGGCCCAGGAATTGCCGCCGATCACCACGGGGCTGACGCCGTCGTTCAACTGGCGGAAGGGCACGCCCTCGGCCGCCTGGGCGCCTGCGGGGGGCGCTTCCAGCCAGACGGGGTTGTCCTGCCAGCGGCCGGGGAAATCGGCCAGCAGATAGAAGCTGCGGGTCAGGACGTGATCGTCGGGGACTGGCGACAGGGGCGGCACCTCCAGCGGCGCGGCCAGGGCTTGCAGCGCCTGCGACATGTCCGGCCCGCCGACGCCGGTGACATCGCCGTCGCGCGTGTCGAACAGGATCATCCCGCCGGATCGCAGGAAATGGTTCAGCCGGACATAGGCCTGCGGCGAGGGAGAGGCCTGCGTGTCGGTGATCGGCCAGTAAAGAAAGGTCAGGACCGACAGGTCGTCCTGGTCCAGGTCGATGGCGACCGGTTGGCCCGGCTCGACCGAGGTGCGCTGCGCCAGCACCATCGACAGCCCGCGCAGCCCTTCCCGCGACGCATTGTCCACCCGGTCATCGCCGGTCACCACATAGGCCAGCGCGACCTCGTTCGCGGCGCGGGCCAGTTCCGGGTTCACGTCCTGCGCCTGGACCTGGGGCTGCGCCGGTTCTTGCGCCTGCGCCTGGGCCTGCGGCCCGGGCAGGATCATCACGGCCAGCACCATGGCCGCCGCCACCCGCCCGCCGCGCGCGATCATCGCCGAGCCCAGCGCGTCCAGCGCCAGCATCAGCGCCGCAAGCGCCAGAAGCGGGCCGCGCAGATCGCGCCCGGTGGCCGTGCCCGCAGCCTCGACCGTGGCGCCGGGCCATTGGGCCAGCACCAGCGGGCCGCCCGCGTTCAGCGCGACCCGCCGTTCGCCCGCGACATAGATGCCTGCCGGGCGGTCCGGCCCCGGTCCCAGCGTCAGGTCGGCCGCCGCGACCGGGGCCAGCCCTTCGGCTGGCGAGGCGCGGCCAAAGCCGTCCAGCACCGTCTCCGGCGTCCAGAAGGGCTGGTCGCGGTCGTCCGCCTGTTCCTCGGCCATCGAGACGCGGGCGGTCTGGACCAGCCGGTTCAGCATGTCCACGAACAGGCCCGAAATCGGCAGGTTCGACCATTCGGCATTGGCGGTGACATGGAACAACACCACCTGCCCCTGCCCCATGCGGGCGCGTGTCACCAGCGGCGTGTTGTCCGACAGGGCGGCCAGCGTGCGTTCTGCAAGTTCGGGCGCGGGCTGCGCCATCAGTTGCGCGCGGATCGCGACATCCTCCGGCGGGGTCAGACCGGCAAAGACCCCATCGGCGGCAAAGGGCGCGATGCCGCGCGGATCGCCCCAGGACAGGGCCCCGCCAATGTCGCGCCCGCCTTGGCGCAAGGCCACGGGGATCAGGGGTTCGTCCTGCAAATCCTCGAACGCGGCCATGCGCGGGCCTGCGAAGCGGATCAGCAAGCCGCCGTCATCCACCCAGCCGGCCAGATCGCCGGCTTCGGCCAGATCGACTTGGTCGGCCAGCACGATCACGTCGGGCGCGGTGTTCAGGACATCGCCAAGCCCCCCTTCAACCAGATCGGTCGTGGGGGTCAGCGCACGGCGAAGATAATGCAGTTGCGACAGAAGCTGCTGCCCCTCGGCCTGGCGGTCAGCCTCGCCCACCAGGCCCACCTTGCGGCGTTTCACCCGGTCGTCGGCCAAGACCACGGCGCCTGCATGGGCCTCGCCCTCGACCTGGAAGCGGGTGATGCGGTTGCGCAGTTCGGGCGGCAGGTCGATGGCCGTGGGGCGGGTGCTGATCCCGTCAGCCACGGCCGCGTCGCCGGGGGTCAGGCGGGCCAGTTCGCGTTCGACACCCTGCGGGTCGGGACCGATGGCCAGGATCGCGGGCGCGGATTCGTCCGTGGCGGACAGCGTCAGGGACGGCGTGTCGCCCGCATGCAGAGACAGCGACCGCAGGGCGCGGGCGGGCGGCACCACCGTGACCGGCCCAAGATCGGCCAGGGCCGCCAGCCAGGCGGCGCGGTTCGGGTGATCCAGCCCGTCGCTGATCCACAGGGTGGAAAGCTGGCCCTCGGGCACCGCAGCCAGGGTTGCTGCCGGATCCTCGGGAAGACCCGTGGGCCAGGACACCGGTTGCGCAGCGCGCAGGCCCGCCAGCAGCGTATCGGCCGGGGCAAAGGGCAGCGCGCCGGGCGCGGGGTGGCCGTCGGCCAGCAGCAAAGCGGCGGGTCGGCCTTGGCCTGCCGCGTCCGTCAGCGCGGCTTCGGCGCGCGTCACGCGGGCGGGCCAGTCGGGCGCGGCGGACCAGCCCGCGTCAAGGACCACCAGCAGCGGGCCGGTCTGATTGCCGGGCGCTGTGGGCTTCCAGCTTGGCCCGGCGAAGGCCAGGATCATCGCGGCCACCGTCGCCAGGCGCAGCAGCAGCAGCCACCAGGGCGTGCGCCGCGCGACCGGCACGCGGTCCAGCAACCCGCGCAACAGCGCCACGCCGGGAAAGGCCACCTGGCGCGGCGCGGGCGGCAGGGCGCGCAGGATCACCCACAGCACCGGCAGCGCGATCAGGGCGGTCAGCACCCAGGGGGCCGCGAAACCTATGGGACCCAGCATCAACATCAGTCGGCAAGCACCTGATAAAGCCAGCTTAGCGCCGTGGCGGGCGCATTGCCGGTGGAATGGTGGCCGAATTGCCAGCCCGCCTCGGTCGCGCGGCGGCGCAGCCAGTCGCGCCGTTCAGCCAGCCGCGCCAGATAGGCATCGCGCAACCCGCCCGCGTCGCGGCTGTCATGGCGGATGGCGCCCGACAGGGACCGGAACAGAACCGCGCCAGAATAGGGAAAAACCTCCTCGTCCGAGTCCAGGACCTGCATCAGGACCCCGGTGACGCCGATGCCTGCCGCGCGGGCCAGCAGCGCATCGACCCAGGCCGTGTCGGTCAGGAAATCCGACAGGATCACCAGACGCTGGTTGGGGCGCAGCATGTCGGGGGATGGTGCGTCGTGGTCGCCGGGGATCGGCACGGATGCGGCGATCCGTTCGGCCAGCCGGTCCGCCTGGACCCGGCCCGCGCGGGCGGGCTGGCCCAGCAGGCCCACCTTCTCTCCTCCGCGCAGAAGAACCATCGCCAGCGCCAGGGCCAGAAGATGCGCCCGGTCGGCCTTGGTCGGCCGATCCGGCGCACCCGCATAACCCATGCCCTGCCCGGCCGAGACCCAGAGGCCCACCGCCTGCGCCGTCTGCGCCTCTCGGTCGCGGACGAACTGGGCGTCCGACCGGGCCGACCGGCGCCAGTCGATGGACCGGGCGGAGTCGCCCTGGGTGGCGGGACGGTATTGCCAGAAATCTTCCCCGGGACCGCTGCGACGCAGGCCATGGGCGCCCGGCGCGATCATCGCGGCAAGCCGTTCCGCCGACAGGATCAGCGCCGGCAGATGGCCGCTGGCCGATTGCGCCCCCGATCTGAGGGTGGCGGCGCGAAGATCGGCGGGGCTTCGTGTCAAGACGCCCTCATGCCGCCTGGCGCGCGCTGAACCGGTCGTCCAGCAAACGGCCGATCACGCCGTCCACGGTTTCGCCCCGCGCGCGGGCGGCGAAGGACAGCGCCATGCGGTGGCGCAGAACGGGCGCGGCCATCGCCTCCACATCCTCGAGCGTGGGGGCGAAGCGGCCGTTCAGCACGGCGCGGGCGCGCGTCACCAGCATCAGGGCCTGCGCCGCGCGGGGTCCCGGTCCCCAGATCAGGGTGTCGCCGATGAACCCGGCCGCCTCGGCCCCGCCCGGACGGCAGGCGCGGACCAGATCCAGGATCGCCTCGACCACGCCCTCGCCCACGGGCATCTGCCGGACCAGACGCTGCGCGTCGATCAGCCCCTCGGCGTCGAAGGCGGCATGGGCGCGGCCATCCTCGACCCCGGTGGTGGCCAGCAGGATGGCGCGTTCGGTGTCGCGGTCGGGATAGTCCACGTCGATCTGCAGCAGGAAGCGGTCCAACTGCGCCTCGGGCAGCGGATAGGTGCCTTCCTGTTCGATCGGGTTCTGGGTGGCTAGGACATGGAAGGGACGACCAAGGGGACGGTGCTGGCCGCTGATCGTGACCTCTCGTTCCTGCATGGCTTGCAGCAGGGCGGATTGGGTGCGGGGGGACGCCCGGTTGATCTCGTCCGCCATCAGAAGCTGGGTGAAGACCGGGCCTTCGATGAAGCGGAAGGCGCGGGAACCGTCGGGCAGCACGTCCAGAACCTCGGACCCCAGGATGTCGGCGGGCATCAGGTCGGGGGTGAACTGGATCCGCTGGCTGCCCAGGCCCAGGACGGTGGACAGCGTATCGACCAGCATGGTCTTGCCCAGGCCCGGCTGGCCCACCAGAAGCGCGTGACCGCCCGACAGGATCGCCGCCAGCACCTGTTCGACCACCTGATGCTGGCCCACGAAGCGGCGCTCGATGCTGGCGCGGGCATCGGCAAGGCTTTGCCCAAGCTGCTCGACCCGCGTAACCAGATTCTCATCCGAAGCCATGACAACGTCCCTTCGCTGCTTTACACGAACCATAAGAGGATATCGGAAAGGCGACTACAGAGAATGGCAGATCGCGGTGACAAAGCTGTGAGCGCCGAAGGCATCGCCGCAGCGGCCAGTAGGGCGGCCAAGGGGGGCCTGCCGCCGGTGCATCTGTGGAACCCGCCCTTCTGCGGCGACCTGGACATGGAGATCTGCGCCGACGGCAGCTGGTTCTATCAGGGCACGCCCATTGGCCGTCCTGCCATGGTCCGGCTTTTCTCGACGATCCTGAAACGGGAAGGGGACAGCTTCTTTCTGGTGACGCCCGTCGAAAAGGTGGGCATCCGCGTGGTGGACGCGCCTTTCGTGGCCATCGACGCCGATATCCTGCCCGACGCGGTGACGTTCACCACGAATGTGGGCGACAGTGTCACGGCCGGGCCGGACAACCCGATCACCCTGCGCGGCACCCCCGACGCGCCGCGCCCCTATGTCCATGTGCGCGCCGGGCTGGAAGCCCTGATCGACCGCAAGACCTTCTATCGCCTTGCCGCCGCCGCAACTGACGAAGGGGGCCGCGCGGGCATCCGGTCAGGCGGCGTGTTCTTTCCGTTGGAACCCTGATGCCCCGCTTCGCCGCCAACCTGACGATGCTGTTCACCGAACTGCCGATGCTGGAGCGATTCGCGGCCGCCGCGGATGCAGGCTTCCAGGGGGTCGAGATCCTGTTCCCCTATGACATCCCCGCCCGCGACCTGTCGCGCGCAGCCATCGCGGCGGGGCTGGAATTCGTGCTGATGAACACGCCGCCGCCAAACTGGGCGGGCGGGCCGCGCGGTTTCGCCGCCGAACCGGGGCGCGAGGATCGGTTCCGCAGCGACTTCGACCGCGCGCTGCGCTTTGCCGAGGCCCTGCGGGCGCGGCATGTCCACATCATGGCGGGTTACGCCGAAGGCCCGGACGCACGCGCGACATTCACGCGCAACCTGGCCTGGGCGGCGGATCGCGCCCCCCATGTCAGCCTGATGATCGAGCCGCTGAACCCCATGGACCAGCCCGGCTATTTCCTGGCGGACTTCGACCTGGCGGCGGAAATCATCGCCCAGGTCGGTGCCCCGAATCTGGGGCTGCAATTCGACAGCTATCATGCCCAGTTGATCACCGGGGACGCGATGGAAGTCTGGCGCAGGCATGGGGGCATCGTCCGCCATGTCCAGATCGCGGGCGTTCCCGGACGTCACGAACCGACGGGCGGGATGATCGACTATCCCGGCTTTTTCGCCGCCCTGGATCAATCGGGCTACAAGGGCTGGGTCAGCGCGGAATACAATCCCCGCGCCTTGACCGCGCAGGGTCTGGGCTGGTTGCCACGGACCTGAAACGGTCGACCTTGACGATGGAACCCGATGCAGATCAAACCGTTAAAGGTTCGATCGCCCAAGGGGGCACAGGCCCGGCCGCATCCACTCAAGGATACAGGCATGGCAGTCAACACAAAGGAGCCGTTGCCATGAACTCGATCATCTACATCGTCGGCCTGGTCGTCGTCGTCCTGTTCATCCTGTCCTTCCTGGGATTGCGCTGAGGCCCGGCGCGCGGCGCCAGCGGGCGCCGCGATTGCGTCTGGTCTTTCGGGCGACTTTTCTGTAGGGCGGCCGCAAATTGAAAAGGTCGCCCATGGATATCCGCAACATCGCCATCATCGCTCACGTTGACCACGGCAAGACGACGCTGGTCGACCAGCTGTTGCGCCAGTCCGGGTCGTTCCGCGAAAACCAGGCCGTCGCCGAACGGGTGATGGACAGCAACGACATCGAACGCGAACGCGGCATCACCATCCTTGCCAAGGCCACCTCGGTCGAATGGAAGGGCACGCGCATCAACATCGTGGACACGCCCGGCCACGCCGATTTCGGCGGCGAGGTGGAACGGATCCTGTCCATGGTCGATGGCGTCTGCCTGCTGGTCGATGCCGCCGAAGGCCCGATGCCGCAGACGAAGTTCGTGACCTCGAAGGCGCTGGCGCTTGGCCTGCGCCCCATCGTCGTGCTGAACAAGGTGGACAAGCCCGCGGCCGAGCCCGACAACGCGCTGAACGACGTCTTCGACCTGTTTGCCAACCTGGGCGCGAATGACGAACAGCTGGATTTCCCGCATGTCTATGCCAGCGGCATCGGCGGCTGGGCGGACGAAACGCTGGACGGTCCGCGCAAGGACATGTCGGCGCTGTTCGACCTGATCCTGTCGCATGTCCAGCCGCCCAAGCAGATCACGCGCGCGGCCGAGCCCTTCCAGATGCTGGCGACCACGCTGTCGGCCGACCCCTTCCTGGGCCGCCTTCTGACCGGCCGGGTCGAGGCTGGGCGCGCCAAGGCGGGCGACACCGTCAAGGCCCTGTCGCGCGACGGCGAGCGGATCGAACAGTTCCGCATCAGCAAGGTGCTGGCCTTCCGCGGCCTGACCCAGACCCCCATCGACGAGGCGCAGGCCGGCGATATCGTCACGCTGGCCGGCATGTCCAAGGCCACGGTCGCCGACACCATCTGCGCGCTTGACGTGGACACCGCCCTGCCCGCCCAGCCGATCGACCCGCCCACCATCAGCGTGACCTTCGGCATCAACGACAGCCCGCTGGCCGGACAGGACGGCAAGAAGGTCCAGTCCCGCGTGATCCGCGAACGCCTGATGCGCGAGGCCGAGGTCAACGTCGCCATCAAGGTCGAGGATACGCCGGGCGGCGACGCCTTCATCGTCTCGGGGCGCGGCGAATTGCAGATGGGCGTGCTGATCGAGAACATGCGCCGCGAGGGCTTCGAGCTGTCGATCAGCCGCCCCCGCGTGATCTTCCGCGAGGAAGACGGCCAGCGGCTTGAACCGGTCGAGGAAGTCATCATCGACGTGGACGACGACTATACCGGCGTCGTCATCGAAAAGCTGACCGGCGACCGCAAGGGCGACATGGTGGACATGCGCCCGGCAGGCGTGGGCAAGACGCGGATCGTGGCCCATGTGCCCTCGCGCGGGCTGATCGGGTACCATGGCGAATTCATGACCGACACGCGCGGCAACGGCGTCTTGAACCGCATCTTCCACGGCTGGACCCCCTACAAGGGCCAGATCCAGGGCCGCCGCCAAGGGGTGCTGATCTCGATGGAGAACGGCGTCAGCGTCGCCTATGCCCTGTGGAACCTGGAAGAGCGCGGCAAGATGTTCATCGGCGCGCAGGAACAGCTTTATACCGGCATGATCATCGGCGAACACTCGCGCGACAACGACCTGGAAGTGAACCCGCTGAAGGGCAAGAAGCTGACCAACGTCCGCGCATCCGGCACCGATGAGGCCGTTCGCCTGACGCCCCCGGTCCGCATGTCGCTGGAAGAGGCCATCGCCTATATCAACGACGACGAGCTGGTCGAGGTCACGCCCAAGAACATCCGCCTGCGCAAGCGCTACCTGGACCCGCACGAGCGCAAGCGCCAGTCCCGCGCCGAAGGCTGAAATCCCTGACCTGACCATTTGGCGAAGTTCGCAGACCGGCTGCGGCATGTTAGGCTGCGTCGATGGAACCCGTGTCGGGATCGTCGGCGCATGTCCCTGATGTCTGGTGATACGGTCTTGTGGTGTCTGCGACAGTGCCGTGCATCCGATGGATCGGCCACATCTTCGCTTGTCGGCGACACTGGCAGGGAACCAGCAAGGAAGGGATCGGTTCAAGTTATGGGAGGGGCGTCCGGCGCCACGCCTGCACGTTTGCCCCGCCATGAACCTTGTTGACCAGGACAGCCGCGTGAGCAAGCACAACGACATCATGAAGGGCTTGGGTCTGCACGGACAGGCGGTGGTGGCCACGCTGGAGATCATCGCGGATCCCGACAGCCGCGACCCCGATCTTCCCGGTGTCGCCAGGCGCATCGGAATTCCCGTCGATGATCTCCGCCGCATCTTTCCCGATGATCGCAGCCTGCTGATCGCGGTGGCCGAACAGGCCTTGGTCCGGTTGATGGATTCCTGCACGAAGGCGGTCGTGAAGGTCAATCCCGACGACGCGGTGGCCCAGTTTCTTGCCTTGGGCAAGGCCTATATCCGCTGGGCTGTGGATCATCGGGTCCAGTTCCGGCTGATTTCCAGCCATCCCGGGCTTGATGCTGCGCGCGAACCTGACCTGCGCCGTTACCTGGATTCCGTGATCGACCTGATGACGCGGATGCTGGAACGCGCGCGCAATGCAGGCCACCTGCGCGCCGACGAGGATATTCCGATGCTGGTCCTGTCGTCGCGCGCCTTCGCCGTAGGCCTGGCCCAGATGATCGTCGAAGGGCGCCTGGAAACGCCCCGGAACGCCCGCACCCCGCTGGAGGCGGCAGAACAGGCAATGGCGGATTTCGTGACCAGGATCGCCCGTGCCACGACCAGGCGCAAGCGCCGCAGCAGGGGGTAAGGACCCCGGGGCTGCCGGCTGTTTCAGTGATGCCATTTAACATCGCGGTCAACCTGCCCCAGGGGCCGACCCCGGCTTAATCATATTTTCAGATTTATCTGACAGCTTGCTGCTTCGAAGGGTGGCTGCCGTCGCCCGCAGCGTGCTTGTCGCAGGAAAGGAAGACGCGTGGCGCACCGCCGTCTTCCGGGCTGCGGCGGATCTGGGGTTCCGCCGCAGCCACATCCCGGTGGCCTGGACAGCGTCGGGCACGGCAGCCATTTTCCCTTTCGGTCGCGGCGGCCTTGGGCTATCCCATCCACGACCGCAGCAGATGAAAGACGAACCGCCGTGACAGACCACATCATCAGGGATATCTCGCTGGCCGATTTCGGCCGCAAGGAACTGGACATCGCCGAAACGGAAATGCCCGGCCTGATGGCGTTGCGGGCGGAATACGGGGCGGCCAAACCCCTGGCAGGCGCGCGCATCGCGGGCAGCCTGCACATGACCATCCAGACCGCCGTGCTGATCGAAACGCTTGTGGCACTTGGCGCCGATGTCCGCTGGGCGTCGTGCAACATCTATTCGACCCAGGACCACGCGGCGGCGGCCATCGCGGCATCGGGCGTCCCCGTCTTCGCCATCAAGGGCGAGACGCTGGCCGAATACTGGGCCTATACCGACAAGATCTTCCAGTTTCCGGAAGGCACCTGCAACATGATCCTGGACGATGGCGGGGATGCCACCATGTATGTCCTGCTGGGCGCGCGGGTCGAGGCGGGCGAAACCGGCCTGATCGACGTGCCGACCAGCGAGGAGGAAGAGGCCCTGTTCGCTCAGATCCGCCGCCGGATCGCCGAAACGCCCGGTTGGTTCGCCCGCCAGCGCGACGCCATCAAGGGCGTCAGCGAGGAAACGACCACCGGCGTCCACCGCCTGTACGACCTGCACAAGAAGGGCCTGCTGCCCTTCCCGGCCATCAACGTGAACGACAGCGTCACCAAGTCGAAATTCGACAACAAGTACGGCTGCAAGGAAAGCCTTGTGGACGGCATCCGCCGCGCCACCGACACGATGATGGCGGGCAAGGTCGCGGTCGTCTGCGGCTATGGCGACGTGGGCAAGGGCTCGGCCGCGTCCCTGCGCGGCGCGGGCGCGCGCGTGAAGGTCACGGAAGTGGACCCGATCTGCGCCCTGCAAGCCGCGATGGATGGGTTCGAGGTCGTGCTGCTGGAAGACGTGGCCGCCACGGCCGACATCTTCGTCACCACCACCGGCAACAAGGACGTCATCCGCATCGAGCATATGCGCGAGATGAAGGACATGGCCATCGTCGGCAATATCGGCCATTTCGACAACGAAATTCAGGTCGCCGCGCTTCGCAACCACAAATGGACCAACATCAAGGACCAGGTGGACATGATCGAGATGCCTTCGGGCAACCGCATCATCCTGCTGTCCCAGGGCCGTCTGCTGAACCTGGGCAATGCCACGGGCCATCCGTCCTTCGTGATGTCGGCCAGCTTCACCAACCAGGTCCTGGCCCAGATCGAGCTGTGGACCAAGGGCGACGAATACGCGCCCGGCGTCTATATCCTGCCCAAGGCCTTGGACGAAAAGGTCGCGCGGCTGCATCTGGACAAGGTGGGCGCGAAGCTGACAGAACTGTCGCGCGAACAGGCCGACTATATCGGCGTGACGCCCGAAGGTCCCTTCAAGTCAGATCATTACCGGTATTGAGTTCATGACAGAATACAGCCTGTTCACCTCGGAATCCGTTTCCGAGGGCCATCCCGACAAGATTGCCGACCAGATTTCCGACGCGATCCTCGACGCCATCCTGGCCGAGGATCCGCGCGCCCGCGTCGCATGCGAAACCATGGTGAAAACCGGCGTCGCCATCATCTCGGGCGAGATTTCGACCAATGCCTGGGTTGACCTGGAAGGCATCGTCCGGGGCGTCATCAACGACATCGGCTATACCTCGTCGGATGTGGGCTTTGACGGCGCGACCTGTTCGGTCATCAACATCATCGGCAAGCAGTCGCCCGAGATCAACCAGGGCGTCGATCGCGACAACCTGGAAGACCAGGGCGCGGGCGACCAGGGGCTGATGTTCGGCTATGCCTCGGACGAAACCGACGTGCTGATGCCCGCGCCGATCACCTATGCCCACCGGCTGGTGGAACGGCAGGCCAAGGTCCGCCGCGACGGCACGCTGAAATGGCTGCGCCCCGACGCCAAGTCGCAGGTGACGCTGCGTTACGGCGAAGACGGCCGCCCCGAGGCGATCGACGCCGTGGTGCTGTCCACGCAGCACAACCCGGAAATCACCCTGTCGGACCTGCGCGAGGCGGTGATCGAGGAGATCATCAAGCCCGTCCTGCCCGCCGAATGGCTGTCGGACCACACCAAGTATTTCATCAACCCGACGGGCAAGTTCGTGATCGGCGGGCCGGTGGGCGACTGCGGGCTGACGGGCCGCAAGATCATCGTGGACAGCTATGGCGGCATGGCGCGCCATGGCGGCGGGGCGTTTTCGGGCAAGGATCCCTCCAAGGTGGACCGGTCGGCGGCCTACGCCGGCCGCTGGGTCGCCAAGAACATCGTGGCAGCCGGGCTTGCCAGCCGCTGCGAGATCCAGGTCAGCTATGCCATCGGCGAGGCGCAGCCCACGTCGATTTCGTTGAACACCTTCGGGACCGAGACCGTCCCGCACGACAAGATCGTGGCCGCTGTGCGAGAGGTCTTCGACCTGCGCCCCTTCGCGATCATCCGCGATCTGGACCTGCTGCACCCGATCTATCGCCCGACGGCCAGCTATGGGCATTTCGGGCGCCAGCCGTATCAGTTGAACCGGGGAACCGCCTTCAGCTGGGAACGGACCGACCGGGCTGAAGCATTGAAGGCGGCCCTGAGATGAAGGTGGGCGGGTGAAACCCCGCCCGTCGCGGCTTGTTGTTGCCGGGTGGGCTTCACCCCACCTTCGCACCGTAAAGCACCTTGGCGCGGCTTTCGAAGGCGCGGACGATCCGGACCATCGCCTCGTGGAACACCACGCCGATCAGCTTTTGCAGGATCGCGTTCCTGAATTCGAAATCGACGAAGAACTCGACATGGCAGCCGCCTTCGGGGCGGTCGATGAAGGTCCATCCGCTGCGCATGTACTTGAACGGGCCATCCAGGTATTCGGTGTCGATCCGCAGCGGATCGGCCTTGGGCCACAGCACCACCCGGCTGCCGAAGCGTTCGCGGAAGACCTTGAAGCTAATGACCAGATCGGCGGCGACTTCCTCGGATCCGTCGGGACGGGTTTCGCGGGACCGGATGCGTGCGGCGCTGTTCCACGGCAGGAACTGCGGATAGCTTTCGATGTCGGCCACCAGGTCGAACATCTGCTGGGCGGTATAGGGAAGGTCGCGGGAATCCTGATGATGGGGCAATGGCGTCTCGCAGGGTTCTGTCTTGTCAGGCGATCTGGTTTCTGATCCTGTCGCCCGGTCTAGCAGGAGGCCATTGCCTTGAACAACCTGATCTGGCTGCTGCGCGCGTCGAAATGGGCGCGCAATCCGCCAAGCGCCCGCATGGTCAAGCTGGTGTTGCTGGTCGTCGCGGCAGGTCTGTCGATCGCCGTCCTGGAATGGCTGGAACTGTGGCCGGACTGGGCGCGCCTGGAAGAAGGCCGCGCCCCGCGAATTCCGCGTTAACGACGGGCACGGACCGGCTGCGGCTGGGGACGACGGACTGTCAGTGCCGCAAGGCCCAGCGTCATGAGGGTGATAAGCGTCAGCATTGCCTTTCCTTTCGTTGCGGGGGCTTACAGCCCCGCCGCCTGGAACGTGTCGCACTGGGCCATGTCGCCCGAATTGAAGCCGCGCATCAGCCATTCCTGGCGCTGCGCCGCGCTGCCGTGGGTGAAGCTGTCGGGCATCGGCGTGCGCCCGGCATTCGACTGGATCACGTCGTCGCCCACGGCCTCGGCCGCGCCCATGGCTTCTTCAAGATCCCCTTCCTCCAGCGTGCCGAAGCGCTGCTGCGCCTGCCGCGCCCAGATACCCGCATAGCAATCGGCCTGAAGTTCGGTCAGGACCGAGATCTGGTTGGCCTGCCGATCACCCACCTGGCTGCGCAGGCGCTGCGTTTCACCCAGCACGCCGGTCAGGTTCTGGACATGGTGGCCGACCTCATGCGCGATGACATAGGCATAGGCGAAATCGCCCCCTGCCCCCATGCGGCTGGCCATCATGTCGAAGAAGTCGGTGTCCAGATAGACCCGCTGGTCGTTCGGACAATAGAACGGGCCCATCGCCGAGGACGCACCCCCGCAGGCCGACTGCACGACGCCGCTGAACAGCACCAGCCGGGGTTCGGCATAGTCGATGCCAGCCTGCTGCGGCAGGACCTGGGCCCAGACTTCCTCGGTATCGGCCAGCGTGACCGACACGAATTCGCCCCATTCCTGTTCTTCCTGGGTCAGCGGACGGTTTTCCTGCGGCTGGCCCTGGTCAAGTCCCTGCACGACCGGCGTGATGTCGATGCCGAAGAAATAGCCCACGGCCAGGATCGCCAGCATCCCCACGACGCCGACGCCCCCTGCCCCGGCGGCGCCCATGCCGCGCCGGTCATCGATATTGCTGCTGCCGCGCCGTCCACGCCATTGCATTGCCGCCATCTCCCTTGGCCAAAGTGGCCTTCCACCCCAAAACACGAGGGCCATGCCGCCGGTTCCCATCGCGGCATCCACTGGCCCGGCGATCACAGCGCCGCGACAAGATCGCAAGGCGCTTGACGCCGCCGTCCCGCGGGACGATCCACAAGCCAAATCAAGGACGAGGGCATCATGGACGGACGACAACTTTCCCTGCTGGCAGGGGCCGGTTCGGCGGGCCTTCTGATCGCCGCGCTGGGTTTCCAGGCCGCGGGTTACGCGCCTTGCGAATTGTGCATCCTGCAACGCTGGCCGCATGTCGTGGCGATCATCGTGGCGGTGCTGGTGTGGTGGACCGGCCGGGTGCGCGGACTTGCGATCCTGGGCATGATCGCGGCGGGGGCCGCGATGGGGCTTGCGATCTATCACACCGGGGTCGAATGGAAGCTGTGGCAGGGTCCGACGCATTGTTCGGGCACGATCGGCAATCTTGCCACCATGTCCGCGCAGGATTTGATGGAACGGTTGCAATCGGCCCCCGTGGTCCGCTGCGACGAGGTGGCGTGGCGGTTCCTGGGCCTGTCGATGGCCGCCTGGAACGCGGTCTTTTCGGCCGGGCTGGCGGTCGTCTGGGGAATGGCGGCGAAACGGGCGTAAGGCGGTCTTAAACCGTGTCCGGGGTGCCGCCAAACATTGCCCCCAAGGGGGAGGTTGCCTATATATAACCCAACAAGATGTTGAGGAAATCCCGTGGCCGACACCCCCGAAGACGACCTGCCCGAGACCCCCGAGGCGGGTGACGATACCGCCGCTGCGACCCGCCAGGTGATGCCCCATGACGGCCCGGTGATCGACATCAGCGCCGAGATGCGGACCTCGTATCTGGACTATGCCATGTCGGTCATTGTCAGCCGCGCGATCCCCGACCTGCGCGACGGCTTGAAGCCCGTTCACCGCCGCATCCTGTATGCGATGGACGAGTCCGGCAACACCCATGACAAGGCCTATCGCAAGTCCGCGCGACCCGTGGGCGACGTGATGGGTAAGTACCATCCCCATGGCGACGCCGCGATCTATGACGCGCTTGTGCGGATGGCGCAGGATTTCTCCATGTCGCTGCCGCTGCTGGACGGCCAGGGCAACTTCGGGTCCATGGACGGCGATCCCCCCGCCGCCATGCGATACACCGAGGTGCGGATGGACAAGCCCGCCAACTTCCTGCTGATGGACATCGACAAGGACACGGTCGATTTCCAGGACAATTATGACGGCAAGGACCGCGAACCCACCGTCCTGCCCGCGCGCTTCCCGAACATGCTGGTCAACGGCGCGGGCGGCATCGCCGTTGGCATGGCGACCAACATCCCGCCCCACAACCTGGGCGAGGTGGTCGATGCCACGCTGGAACTGATCGAGAACCCCGACCTGCCGACCGAACGCCTGCTTGAAATCATCCCCGGCCCGGACTTCCCGACCGGGGCGCTGATCCTGGGCCGGTCCGGTGCGCGCAAGGCATACCTGGAAGGCCGGGGCAGCGTCATCATCCGCGCGAAAACGCATATCGAGGAACTGCGCAAGGACCGCTGGGCCATCGTCGTGGACGAGGTGCCCTATCAGGTCAACAAGTCCAGCCTGATCGAACGCATCGCCGAACTGGCCAAGGAAAAGCGCGTCGAAGGCATCGCCTCGGTCCAGGACGAATCCGACCGGCAGGGTGTCCGCGTCGTGGTTGAGCTGAAACGCGACGCCACGCCCGATGTGGTGCTGAACCAGTTGTTCCGTTTCACGGCCCTGCAGACCAGCTTCGGCTGCAACATGCTGGCGCTGAACGGCGGGCGGCCCGAACAGCTGACGCTGCGCGACTTCCTGACCTATTTCATCACCTTCCGCGAGGAAGTGGTGGCCCGCCGCACCGCCTATGAACTGCGCAAGGCCCGCGAACGCAGCCATGTGCTGTGCGGCCTGGCCGTGGCGGTCAGCAACGTGGACGAGGTCGTGGCGACGATCCGGTCCTCTGCCGACGCGGCCGAGGCGCGCGAACGGCTGATGGAACGCCGCTGGCCCGCGCATGAGATCCTGGAATTCCTGCGCCTGATCGACGATCCGCTGCATCCGGTCAACGACGACGGGACTTACAATCTGTCGGAAACCCAGGCCCGCGCCATCCTGGACCTGCGTCTGCAGCGCCTGACCCAGTTGGGCGTGCAGGAGGTCACCAGCGAATTGCAGCAACTGGCCGATTCGATTCGCGACTATCTGGCGATCCTGGGATCGCGCGAACGGATCATGGGCATCATCAGCGACGAGCTGCGCGAAATCCGCGGCCTGTTCGCCGTCCCCCGCCGGACCGAGATCACCGACTGGTCCGGCGACATGGAGGACGAGGACCTGATCGAGCGCGAGGACATGGTCGTCACCATCACTTCGGGCGGGTATATCAAGCGCACGGCCCTGGCCGAGTTCCGATCGCAGCGCCGGGGCGGAAAAGGCCTGTCCAGCATGGCGACCAAGGAAGACGACGTGGTCACCACCCTGTTCGTCGCCAATACGCATACCGAACTGCTGTTCTTCACCACCGATGGCATGGTGTATCGCATGAAGACGTGGCGCCTGCCGCTGGGCGGGCGGACCGCCAAGGGCAAGGCCATCGTCAACATCCTGCCGATCGAACCGGGTGTGTCCATCGCCGCGCTGATGCCGGTGGATGCGCCCGAAACGGAATGGGCGAACTATCAGGCGGTCTTCGCGACCTCTGACGGCGACGTGCGGCGCAACGCGCTGTCGGATTTCACCAGCGTGCGGACGAATGGCAAGATCGCCATGAAGCTGCCAGACGGGGTGGAACTGGTGGGCGTACGCATGGCGACCGAAGGCGACGACGTGATGCTGGTCACAGCATCTGGCCGGGCAATCCGCTTCCCGACGGTGGATGTGCGCGTCTTCAAGGGCCGCGATTCGACCGGCGTGCGGGGCATCCGGCTCGCCAAGGGGGACCGCGTGGTCAGCATGTCGGTCATCCGGCACTTCGAGGCCGATCCCGCCGAACGGGCCGCCTATCTGAAGATGCGCCGCGCGGTCGAAGGCGCGCTTGACGACGGGGCCGAGGCCGACGAGGACGAGGAAGCCGTAGCCGAGGCCGCGATCACGCAGGAACGCTATGCCGAAATGTCGGCGGCCGAGGATCTGATCCTGACGATTACGGCCAACGGTGCGGGCAAGATCAGTTCCAGCCACGATTACCCGGTGCGCGGTCGCGGCGGCCAGGGGGTGATGGCGATGGACAAGGCCATGCGTGGCGGCGCCCTGGTGGCAAGCTTCCCGGTGGAGATGGACGATCAGATCATGCTGGCGACATCCACCGGACAGTCCATCCGGGTGCCTGTCGACGGGATCAGCTTCCGCTCGCGCAGCGCGGGCGGCGTCAGGGTCTTCAATACCGCAGCGGGCGAGGAAGTGGTGTCGGTCGCCCGCATTGCGGAGCAGGGCGACGAGGAATCGGTCGAAGCATGAACCAAGGCCCGGCACCTGCCGGGCCTTTCCCACGACGAGGAACAGATTGACCCCATCCAGCGAAGAAGTGCTGCGCCAAAGGCTCCAGACGGGGTTCCTGGGCATCATCGCCTTTTCGCTGATCCTGTTTTTGCTGTTCCAGGCCCGATTCGTGCTGATCTGCCTGGCCATCGCGATCATCCTGTTCTCGTTGACCTCGGACGCGATCCAGGCGATTTCGTCGCGGCTGAAGGTGCCGAACTGGCTGGCGACGACGCTGGCGCTGATCGGCATCACCCTGGGGCTGATCTGGCTGTCCACCACGATCATGTCCCAGATCAACGAGGTCGTCGGCCGCGCCATCGCCTATACCGAATCCGTGCAGATCGCCCTGACCGCGCTGATCGAGCGGTTCGGCCCCGAGGCGCAGACCCGCCTGCTGGCAGCACTGACTGAGTTCAACATCACCGGCTGGCTGCGGTCGCTGGCCGGACAGGCTTCGGGGCTGCTGTCGGGCAGCCTGCTGGTGATCCTGTTCGTGGGCTTCATGTTCGCAGAACGGGCCTGGCTGCCGATCAAGGTCGAACGGCTGACGGGCGACCCGGACCAGGCGCTGCGCGTGCGGCTGATCATGGCCTCGATCATGCGTCGGGTGAACCGCTATCTGGTGGTCAAGACCTTCGTCAGCGCGCTGACCGCGGCCGGTGTCTGGCTGATCTATGTGGTCGCCGGGCTTGAACTGGCGATGGCGATGGCGCTGCTGACCTTCGTGCTGAACTTCATCCCCAATATCGGCTCGGTCATCGCCTGGGGGATCACGGTCGCCTTGGCCTTCGTGCTGACCGGCGATTCCACCGCCACCATCGCCGTGGGTTTTGCCTGCCTGCTGGTCCATTTCGTGCTGGGCAACATCCTGGACCCGATGCTGACCGGCCAGACGCTGCAGCTGTCCAGCTTTGGGATCATCCTGTCGCTGGCCTTCTGGGGCGCGATCTGGGGCATCGCCGGGGCCTTCCTGGCGGTGCCGATCATGGTGGCCGTGATGATCGTCTGCTGGCACATCCCCTGGCTGCGCCCCGTCGCGATCCTGCTGTCGCGCGAAGGCCTGGCCGATATCGACACGGCCAGGCCCGCCACCGATCCCTAGCTTGCGCCCTGCGGCTGCTTTTGCGCCTGCGCCCCCAGCGGCAGGTCGGCCTTGTCGTCTTCCTTGTCCGCATCGGGCAGGTCGTCCGTGTCGCGCCAGATGTCGCGGGTGGTGAAGGGCATCCCGATGCCTTCGTGGACAAAGCGTTCCACGATCTGGTGATACACCTCGGACGTGACGGACATGCCCGATCCGATGTCGGAAATCACCGCGCGGATCTCGAAGTTCAGCGAATCGACGGTGATGCCCCGGAACAGGACCGAGGGCGGCGGGTCGATGGTCACAAGAGGCTGATCCTCGATGATCTCGGTCAGGATGCGGTGGACCTGGCGCGTGTCGCTGCCATAGCTGACGCCGATGGGGATGATGATCCGGCCCGTCTTGCTTTGCCGCGTCCAGTTGGTCACCGGCTGGCTGATGAGGTCGCTGTTCGGGATGATGACCTGCTGCTTGTCGAAGGTCTCGACCGATGTCGCGCGGACCGAGATCCGCTTGACGATGCCCTGCTGTCCGCCCGCGCTGACCCAGTCGCCCACGCTGACCGGACGTTCGATCAGCAGGATGATGCCGGACACGAAGTTCGACACGATGTTCTGCAAGCCGAAACCGATGCCGACCGACAACGCACCGGCAACGATGGCAAAGGACGACAGGTCGATCCCGGCCGAGGTGATGGCCAGCATCGCCGCCAGGATGATGCCGACATAGCCCATGCCGGACACGACCGCGTTCTGCCCGCCGGCGTCCAGCTTGGTCTTCGGCAGGACCGAGGTGCGCATCGCCCCCTGCACCGCACGGGTGATGGAATAGCCGAGCGCGAAGACCAAGAGGAACATCAGGACCGCGCCGGGCGACAAGCGCACGCCGCCAAGCGTGACGCCCTGGCGGAAGCGGACCCAGTATTCGGCAAGCTCGTTGCCCGAGGCCCCCCAGATCAGCAGGAAGACGGGGATCGACAGCAGCACCAGGGCAAAGCCGATCAGCAAAGGCGCCAGCCCGTCGCGCGCGCCTTCCTGCCCGCGTTTCAGCATGTTGAACAAGTCGGCGACGAAATCCTGCAACAGGATCAGCAGGCCCAGCATGGCAAGGGTCTGGATCCAGGGCCAGATCAGCAGGTTGCCGATATTGACATAGCCGATGGCGGCCGCAATCACCGCCACGATGGCCAAGGGCCGGCTCAGCGTGCCCGCAAGGGACAGGACGCGGTGGCGATAGCTGGTGCCGGTCTGGTCCGCCCAGGGTTTCAGGCGGCGCAGGATGACGCCCAGCTTGAACAGCAAGGCCCCGGCGATCACGATCAGCACGAAATGCCAGACGACCGCCGCGCCTTCGGCGAAATCCAGCGGGACGCGCTGCAGCCTGGCATTGCGCTCGGCCAGGCCCGACAGCGGCAGGAAGGCGACCGAGGCGACATGGTGGACCGCCAGGGCAAGCGCCAAGGCATTCACCAGCCAGCGGGCGTTCTGGCGTTTTTGCGGCGGCACGTTCAGCGTGTCGTAAGCGACCGCCTTGGTGGGGAACAGTTGCCGCGCCAGCCAGGCGGCGCCGAACAGGATCACCGCCGCGACAGGCAGCGCGTCCAGGAAGGGCCGGGTCCAGGGGCCAAAGATCCCCGTCGCCGTCAGGGCGCTGATCAGCAGATAGATCCCGATCATCGGCAGCACGATCTGCCCCAGCGACACCACGAAGGCCAGCACGGCGCGCGAATAATCCATCGCCCGCGCCGACACGCGCGAGGGGAGCGTTCCCACCCAATGCCGGCCCAGCGTCAGCAGCAACAGCGCCGCGATCAGGTAACCCGCCACCTGCGGCAAGCGGGGGCGGAGTTCCGTCCAGGTCGCCCGCTCGGCGATCCTCTGGCCGGTGTTTTCCCAGATCCCGTTGACCAGCCGCGTCGTTTCCGATGCCGCCAGCAGCCAGTTGCCCGGCAGCAGTGGCGACGTGGACAAGCGCGCCAGTTCGCTGACCTGGCGTTCGGTCAACGCCTGGTCAATGCGGCGGACGATGGAATCCGCGCGGCTGAAGGCCTCGACGGCGGCACGCCGAGGGGCCTGCAATTCTGAAAGCTGCGCCTGCAATTCCGACCGCCGGTTGGCGATGTCCTCGGGCTCGGTGGCGCCTTCGGCCGGCGCGGGACCCAGGGAAGCGATCTGGCTTTCGAGCGTGGCGATCCGGTCGGCATTGATGCCCTGCGCCGCCTCGAACTGCCGGCGCCAATCGACGACGCGGGTCCGGATGTCGTTCAACTGGGCGGCCGGGGTGTCGGCCTCGCCCACCAGTTGCTCGCTTTGGGTCGCGACGCGTTCCCAGGTCTGGTAATTGGGAACCGCCGGCTCTTGCGCCCAGGCAGGCGACACATGGATGGTCAGGACCGTCAGGACGACAGCCAGGAACGCGCGGATCATGGGGGTCAGCCTTCGTAAACTTCGGGAATGTCGGGCGCTTCGCGCGTCAGCCAGCCGGGCACGGGCAGGCTCTTGGCGCGCAGGAAGTCCGGGTTGAACAGCTTGGTCTGGTAGCGGTTGCCATAGTCGCACAGGATCGTGACGATCCTGTGGCCCGGCCCCATGTCGCGCGCCATGCGGATCGCGCCTGCGACATTGACGCCGGACGACCCGCCCAGGCACAGCCCTTCGTGTTCCAGCAGGTCGAAGACCACCGGCAGCGCCTCGGCATCCGGGATGCGATAACTGAAGTCGGGGGTGAAGCCTTCCAGGTTGGCGGTGATGCGCCCCTGCCCGATGCCTTCGGTGATGGAACTTCCGGGCGCGTCGAATTCGCCCGTGGTATAGAAGGAATGCAGCGCCGCGCCCTCGGGGTCGGCCAGGCCGATCTTCACGCCCTTGGGCTGCAATGCCTGGGCCACGCCCGCCAGCGTGCCGCCCGAACCGACCGCGCAGATGAAGCCGTCCACCTTGCCGCCGGTCTGGTCCCAGATCTCGGGGCCGGTGGTTTCGACATGGGCCTGGCGGTTGGCGGTGTTGTCGAACTGGTTGGCCCAGATCGCGCCATTGGGTTCGGTCCGGGCCAGGGCCTCGGCCAGGCGGCCGGAATAGCGGACATAGTTGTTGGGGTTCTTGTAGGGGGCCGCCGGAACCTCGACCAGGCTTGCCCCTGCCAGGCGCAGCATGTCCTTTTTCTCCTGGCTCTGGGTTTCGGGGATCACGATCACGGATCTGAAGCCCATCGAGGCGCCGACAAGCGCCAGCCCGATGCCGGTGTTGCCCGCCGTGCCTTCCACGATGGTGCCGCCGGGCCGCAGGACGCCGCGCGCCACCGCATCCTTGATGATGTAAAGCGCTGCGCGATCCTTGACCGACTGGCCGGGGTTCATGAACTCGGCCTTGCCCAGGATCTCGCAGCCCGTCGCCTCGCTGGCCTGGCGCAGGCGGATCAAGGGCGTGTTGCCGATCATGTCGGCCAGGTCAGGGCAAATTCGCATGGTCAAGCAACCTATCCGTCGGGGTCCAGTTCCGCGTTACCTACACACGGGTCCGTCAGAGGCACAACCCCGCAGCCCGGATCAACCGAGTCCCAATTCCGTGCGAATCGCCCGATGGCGCAGTTCCAGCCACAGCGCGATCATGGCCAGTGGCCCGCTTGCCAGTTGTCCCGACAAGGCCATCCGGGTCAGTTCCGCCCTGGACGTCAGATGGCCCCGGATATCTTCGGCTTCGCTTTCCAGGCCGTGGATGCCCTCGATGCCATCCGCCAGGTCGGCGATGCCCACGAACAGATACAGGTATTCGCCAAGCGCGCCGGGGCTGGGATAATGGTGCATCGCGGGGAACAGCCGCGCGACGGTCAGGTTCGCCTCCTCGCGCGCCTCGCGGCGGGCGGCCTCCTCGACCGTTTCGCCGGCATCGACGCGGCCCGCGACCGCCTCCAGCAGCCAAGGCTGGGGATCGTGGCGCAACCAGGGGGCGACGCGGAACTGTTCGATCAGCAGCACACGGTCGCGCACCGGATCCCAGGGCAGCACGACCACCGCGTCGCCAGAAACAAGCACCTCTCGCCGCAGGAGGGGCGTCATGCCGCCCGCATGGGTGTCGTGACGCAACTGGCAGATTTGCAGCGAGAAGAAGCCCGCATGGGGCTCGTCCCAAGCCACGGCCTTCACGGCATCGGGCGCCCGCAGATCGACCAGCGACCCGCCGGACGGAGGGCTGGCCGCACCGCGCAGTTCCGATGCCGCGATTACCCCGATCATCGGCAGGCGTCCGGCAATGTCTGCCACGGGCCGGTCGGCGGGCGCGGCCAGGACATGGCGCGCGATGGCAGCGGCCAGCAGCACCTGCGGCTCTCCTTCGGCCGTGCCGGACCCCAGCCCCAGGATGCCGTCCCATGGCACCAGCCCCATCACCGCGGCATAGCGGTTCAGCGCCGCATTCGGTACGACGCGCATGACGGCGGCGGTCCCCTGCCCCGCCGCCAGCCTGGGCCAGCCGTTCCGGTCGATCCCGGCCCGCGCACCGCCGACCAAGGTGCCCGGCAACGTTTCGGGCCTTCCCGTCAGGCCGAAGACATCCATCATCTGGGGCAGCGCCAGAATACCCGTCAACAGGACCGAACCGTTCACAATTGCCGCCCGCGCATCTCGGCCGCGGCGGCCAGGCCCATGTCATGGGCGGTCTGGGTGAAGACCTGGTCGAAGCCTGCGAACATCACCCGCGACAGCGCCCGGCCCCCGCTGGATTCGGCAAAGGCGATATAGGCCTCCAGTTCCCTGTCCCCCAGCGAGGCATAGGCCAGAAACAGATAGGCACCGATCCAGCGTTCGGTGTCGGCGCGCAGTTCCGGTTCCCCGGCCCAGGCGTTCTGGATGATCTCGCCCTCGGCCAGCGGCATCGGGGAACCGCTGCCTGCCTGGAACCCCCTCGCAAAGGCGATGGAGGCGTTCAACCCGCCCGCCACGTTCGGATCGACCAGGTCCGCCGCCTCGATCAGCCGGTCAATGCGGAGGGCGCGTGGGGCCGACCGCTGCTGCGCCTGCACCCAGGCCGCCTCGGCGGCAGCCTCCACATCCTTGTCCAGCATCGCCACCCGCGCGGTCGTTTCCAGCGCCAGAAGCCGCTGTCCAAGACGGGTGCGATAGAAGGCCAGGCCCGCTTGCAGATCGGCCGGATCCGTCGTGGACAGCGATTCCGACGCGCCGCGCGCGAACAGGGCTTGGACACGCGGCGGCGCATGGATCGCCGCAACCTGCCGCAGCCAGCGTCCGGTGCCGCCGCGCGGAAACATCGTCGCGGCCATGTCCGCAGCTTCGGCCACGGCCTCGTCGCGCAGGACGGGGGCAAGCCGGTCAAGCTGCATCACGTCCCACAGCACATGGGCGGCCTGTTGGTGGTGGGGCGCAGGCTGGCGCGGCTGCGCATGGGCCGGTTGCCCTACCGCAACCAGAAGACAAAGGCACAAGAACCGCAGCATCCGGCATCCTTTCGTGACACAGGTGTTTTTTTCGACAAAACCACTTGCGCTTCAACCCCCACCCCTCTAAATCCCCGCCTCACCACGCCGCGGAGAGGTGGCAGAGTGGTCGAATGCGGCGGTCTCGAAAACCGTTGAGCCTTCACGGGTTCCGTGGGTTCGAATCCCACCCTCTCCGCCATTATTCCCTGACAGATCGGTCACCACCATGCCGGGCTTGGCGGTGCCAGCCCCCGGATGGCACGGCAACCAGCCGTGATGGCGGGCTGATTGCCGGTCTGCCCGCTTCTCCGACACCCAACGATCCCCTTAGCCTTTGGGTTCTTCGCGAAGCGCATCACGGTCGGAGGCCTGACAGTGCAGACCGTCAAATCCTGTGCTTCCTTCGTCACGCCCAGGTAAGCCGGTTGGCGATTGCCGGCACAAAGCCACGCGATCTTCCCGGAAGCCCTGACCTGCCCGGACATGCTGCGCGCCTTTGCCCAGGCGCTGCCCACAGTGCTTCTGGCGGAAAGGGAACAGGCGTTCAGCCGAAGGTGAAGGTTTGTTCCACCACCGCCTCCATCGAGACATAGCTGGAGGTGTTGCTGATATGGGGCAGACCCGAGATCTTTTCGGCCATGATGCGCCGGAAATCGGCCATGTCGCGGGACCGGACCTTGACCAGATAGTCGAAGCCCCCCGCGATCATGTAGCATTCCTCGATTTCCGGGATGGTGCGGACGGCGGCGTTGAACTGTTGCAGCGCGGCTTCGCGCGTGTCGCTCATGCTGACCTCGACATAGGTGACATGGGTCAGGCCCAGCTTCAGGGGCGACAGGATCGCGCGGTATCCGGTAATCAGGCCGATCTCCTCCAGGTGCCGGATGCGCAGGGCCACGGGGGTCTTGGACAGGCCCACCTTTCGCGCCAGTTCCGCGATGGGGATGCGGGCATTGCGGGTCAGTTCGGCCAGGATCTTGCGGTCCAGGGCGTCCAGCTTGACGTTCATCCTGAAAATCGCCCCCAAAATGTTCCATCGGACCAGATCGCCCGCCGTCTTCAGGCGCACGGCCTGCCGGACCTATGATAAACCTGTCCGATCCAGTCAAGGAGATCGGCCATGTCTTCCGTCAGCCCCCGCGTCTTTTCCACCCAGGCCAAGTTCGCAGACGAAAGGCAGCTTCTGGAACGGCTGGCCGAACAGGCCGCCCTGTCGCCCCAGACCCGCGCCGCGATCAGCGACCGCGCGGCCGATCTGGTGCGCCGCATCCGGGCCGAGGCGCGCCCGTCCCTGATGGAGCATTTCCTGGCCGAATACGGCCTGTCCACCCGCGAGGGCGTGGCCCTGATGTGCCTGGCCGAGGCGATGCTGCGCGTGCCCGACAAGACCACCATCGACGCGCTGATCGAGGACAAGATCGCACCGTCCGACTGGGGCAAGCACCTGGGCGAGGCGTCCTCGTCGCTGGTCAATGCCTCGACCTGGGCCTTGATGCTGACCGGCAAGGTTCTGGACGACGATCAGGCCGGCACGCTGCGCCGCATGGTCCGCCGGCTGGGCGAACCCGTGATCCGCACTGCCGTGGGCCGGGCGATGAAGGAAATGGGCCGCCAGTTCGTGCTGGGCCAGACCATCGCCGATGCGCTGGACCGCGCGAGGGCGCGCGAGAAGCAGGGCTTCACCTACAGCTATGACATGCTGGGCGAGGCCGCGATGACCGGCGCCGATGCCGCCCGCTATGCCCGCGCCTATGGCGATGCCATCGCCGCCATCGCGAAAGCCTGCGACAAGGGGTCGGTGGAACAGAACCCCGGCATCTCGATCAAGCTGTCGGCGCTGCATCCGCGATACGAGGTCGCGCAGGAAGCCCGCGTGATGCGCGACCTGGTGCCCGTGGTGCTGCGTCTGGCGCAGGCCGCCAAGGCCGCGAACATGGGCATGAACATCGACGCCGAGGAGCAGGACCGGCTGGTCCTGTCCCTGAAGGTCATCGAGGCGGTGCTGTCCGACCCTTCGCTGGCGGGCTGGGATGGCTTCGGCGTGGTGGTGCAGGCCTATGGCAAGCGCGCGGGCCAGACGATCGACTGGCTGCATGATCTGGCGGTGCGGCTGGACCGCCGCATCATGGTGCGCCTGGTCAAGGGCGCCTATTGGGACAGCGAGATGAAGCGTGCCCAGGTGGACGGCCATCCGGGCTTTCCGCTGTTCACCAGCAAGGTCGGCACGGATGTCAGCTATATCGCCAATGCCCGCAAGCTGATCGGATACGGCGACCGCATCTATCCGCAATTCGCCACGCACAACGCCCATACCGTCGCAGCGATCCTGGAAATGGCTGGCGACACCCGCTTCGAGTTCCAGCGCCTGCACGGCATGGGCGAACGGCTGCACGACATCGTGCTGCGCGAAACCGGCGGGCGCTGCCGCATCTATGCCCCTGTCGGCGCGCACCGCGACCTGCTGGCCTATCTGGTGCGGCGCCTGCTGGAAAACGGCGCCAACAGCAGCTTCGTGAACCAGATAGTCGATGAAGCCGTGACGCCCGAGGAGGTTGCCCGCGATCCCTTCGACGCGCTTGCCACGGCGAAGGCCCCGGCATCGCTGCTGGCGCCTGCGGATCTCTATGGCGCGTCGCGTCGCAATTCGGCCGGGTTCGACCTGTCGGACGAACAGACCCTGGCGCGGATCAATGCCGCGCGCGACGTGGCTTTGGCCGACGTGGTGCCGCTGACGGTGCGCGAACCCTCGGGCACCGTGCAGGACGTCACGAACCCCGCCACCGGCGCCAGACTTGCCACGGTAATGATGGCCGACGCGGATACCACCACGCGCGCCATCGAGGACGCGCGCCCATGGGACGCACCCGCGGCCGACCGCTCCGCCGTCCTGCGCCGCGCCGCCGACCTTTACGAGGAAAACTTCGGCCCCATCTTCGCCATCCTTGCCAAGGAAGCCGGCAAGACCCTGGCCGACGCCGTTGCCGAACTGCGCGAGGCGGTCGATTTCCTGCGCTACTACGCCGCCGAGGGCGAAACGAACCCCGGCGCGCCGCGCGGCATCATCGGCGCGATCAGCCCCTGGAACTTCCCGCTGGCGATCTTCACCGGCCAGATCGCGGCGGCGCTGATGGCAGGCAATGCGGTGATCGCCAAGCCCGCCGAGGCCACGCCGATCATTGCGACCCTGGGCGTGCGGCTGATGCATCAGGCGGGTGTGCCGCTTGCCGCCCTGCAACTGCTGCCGGGACGCGGCGGCGTGGTGGGCGCGGCGCTGTCGGCCGATCCCCGCGTGCGCGGCCTGGTCTTCACCGGTTCGACCGCCACCGCCCAGACCATCGCGCGCAGCATGGCCGCGAACCTGGCCCCCGGCACGCCCCTGATCGCGGAAACCGGCGGGCTGAACGCGATGATCGTGGACAGCACTGCCCTGCCCGAACAGGCCGTCCGCGACATCGTGAACGGCGCCTTCCGGTCCGCCGGTCAACGCTGCTCGGCGCTGCGCTGCCTTTATGTCCAGGAAGACATCGCCCCCCATGTGATCGAGATGATCCGCGGCGCCATGGACGAACTGGTCCTGGGCGATCCCTGGGATCTGGCGACCGATGTGGGCCCGGTGATCGACACCAGGGCGCGGGACGACATCGCGGGCTATGTCGCCGCAAACGGCAACCGGGTCATTCACAGGCTGGACGCGCCCGCGCAGGGCACCTTCGTTCCGCCGACCATGTTGCGCGTGGGGGGTATCGGCGACCTGGACCGCGAAATCTTCGGCCCCGTCCTGCATGTCGCGACCTTCCGGGGCGATGAACTGGACCGCGTGGTGGCCGAGATCAACGCGCGCGGCTTCGGCCTGACCTTCGGGCTGCACACCCGCATCGACTCTCGCGTGCAAGAGGTGTCGGATGCGATCCATGTCGGCAACATCTATGTCAACCGCAACCAGATCGGCGCGGTCGTCGGCAGCCAGCCATTCGGAGGCGAGGGGCTGTCGGGCACCGGACCCAAGGCGGGCGGGCCGTGCTATGTCCCCCGCTTCTTCGCCCCCGATGCCCCCCCAGCCGCCGGGGGCGACTGGCAGGGCCAGGCCGACGAAGACCGGATCCGCAACCAGCTTTCCACGCATCGTTCACGCAAGGTCGATGAACGCCTGATGCCCGGCCCGACCGGAGAGCTGAACCGCCTGACCGCCCATACCCGCCCGCCGGTCCTGTGCCTTGGCCCCGGTGCGCAGACGGTCGCCGCGCAGATTGCCGCCGTTGCCGCCCTTGGCGCCGATGCCGTGGGCGTGGATGGCCCCCTGCCCCCCAAGGTATTGACCCGCCTGCCCCCGATGGCTGCGGCGCTGTGGTGGGGCGATGACGCCCAGGGCCGCGCCTATGCGCAGGCCCTGGCGGCACGGGACGGAGCGATCGTCCCCCTTGTCACCGGAATGCCCGATCTAGCCCATGTGGTCCATGAACGCCACCTGTGCGTGGACACCACGGCAGCCGGGGGCAACGCGGCCCTGCTGGCGGGGTAAGGCCATCTGTCCTGCGAAGCCGTCGAAGGGGCGCCCGTCATCCTCGGGTCGCCCCTTTCCGCTGGCTGGCGGACTGTCCTGGGTGGCGCGCGTCACGGGCATAGCTGACGCCGGCACTTGATCGGTGCGCTTGTCGAACCAGGGTTGGAAAAGCCGGCTGGGGATGCCATCCTGGCCGTGATCCTGTTCGTCAGGGTGTTCCCGCAGATCGGACATGCAGCATGATCGGCAGCGCATCGCGCGGAAGACAAACCGTCACGGGGGTTCAGATCAGGCCCTGTGCATCAATCTCCTACTGTTAACCGGCGAAGTTGGGCCACCCGGGGTTTGCGGACAACGGCCTTTGCGCGGCTTCGGCCTTCAGGGCACTGACGCGACAGCCAGTCCGAACATGATGATGGCGTCGAGGAACATGACGGCGGTGGTGATGAGGAAGTTGACCATCGGGCGGCTCCTTGTTCGGCAGGGTTCTCCCATGCTCAACGAGGAAACGGGCATACGGATGCATTGTTCTTTTCGACAAGCGACTGAAATGGCCGCCCGATGCATGGCCTTTTCAAGGATTGGCCTTGAAAGGAAGGGTGGGTCGATGGTCCCACCGCACATCCGCCTTCCTTGGACGGGACTGCAGCGCCTGTTGAAGAAGATGCGACAGGAATGCGCCGCCCCATGCCACCGCAAGCCGCTGTCCGGCACAGGCGATGCCAGAGGCCGGTTCGCAGCAGTTGATGGATGAACCCTTGGCTCGGAACCGCGCCGGTTACCAGGTCAGCCGACCGCTGCACAAGCTTTCCAAGGAAGCAATCACTGATCTTCTTGGTTGAAGTGGTGCCCGGAGACGGATTTGAACCGCCGACACGCGGATTTTCAATCCGCTGCTCTACCAACTGAGCTATCCGGGCAACCTCACGCCATCAGGCGTGGTGTGGGGCGGTGTTTACGGTCGCTTGGGGCGACTGTCCAGTCCCTCGCCGCTGTTTTTTTCGTTTTCCCCGTTCATGTCCGAAGACAGGTCGTCCTGGGATGCGCCGGGGATCACGTAATCGCCCCGCAGCCAGCGGCCCAGGTCGATGTCGGCGCAGCGTTTCGAACAGAACGGCCGATAGGCCGGCACCCCCGGCTTGCTGCAGATCGGGCAGGCCATCAGTCCGCCCCCCCGGCCAGGCGGTGCAGGGGGATGCGGTCGCGTTTGCGGTTGATCTCGTAAAGCCCCATGGTGGTCCAGCCGATCAGGGAGGTCTCGGCGCTTTCGCCCTTGAACGCGGCACGCAGCACCTGGTCCAGCGTGGCGCGGTCGCGCTTGGGGACCGGCGCGAAATCGACCACAACCTGCCCGCCCAAACCACGCAGGCGCAACTGGCGCGGCAGGTCGCGGGCAAGGGCGATATTGGCCTTGAGCGCGGCCGCGGGGCTGCCGTCCTGGCCTGTATTCACGTCAATGGCGACCAGGGCGCGCGTCGGCTCGATCACCGCATGGGCACCGCCGGGCAGCGCCACGGCAGGCGTCAGCAGGGCATCCACGGCCTCCAGCACGCCGCAGCGGTCAAAGCTGTCCTCGCCTTCCTCGATCGCGTCGGGTTCGGGATCGGCCCATTCCATCCAGGCCTGTTCATGCGGAGATGCGGCGCCCAGCAGCAGTTCGGGCGATCCCGCCTGTTCCGCCATGACCTTGCCCGCCAGATCCAGAAGACCTTCCAGTTCCTGGGCGATGTCGTCGGGATGGGCCGCCTCGCAGAGGCTGCGGAAGATGATGCCGGTGCCTTCCGGGGGGTTGGCCGCCGCGCCCAGGGCAGTCAGTTCGGCCCGCGCTTGCTCGTCCCGGATGCGGCGAGAGACGTTGATCCCCGGCGCACCCGGCGTCACCAGAACATGACGGCCCCGGAACAGGATGCGCGACGTCAAGGGGATGGCCTTGCCCTCATCGGCGACACCCGTGACCTGGACCAGCAGTGCCTGGCCTTCGGACAGGCCGGATCGGTCGCGCAAATAGCCGCGCTGTCCGTCGGGTAGGCGCAGGAAGACGCCCCCCTGCCCCTTCATCAGCCGTTCGACCACGCCGCGGCAGATGTCGCCCGGCACCAGCGGCGCCAGGTCCTTGGCATCGACCAGAAGATCGGTCAGCTGGCCGTCCTCCATCAGGGCGGCGGCCTCGGCGCCGAACAAATCGCCCAGAACGACCTGACGTCCCTTCATGGCCGGACTTCCTTCCTGGTGATGCCGCAGCTTGCCAGCATGGCGGCGGTTTCGGCCAGCGGCAGCCCGACGACGGATGAAAACGATCCCTGGATCCAGGGAATGAACGCGGCCGCAGCGCCCTGGATGGCGTAGCCGCCCGCCTTGCCTTCCCAGTCGCCCACATCAAGATAGGCGTCCAGTTCGGCGGCGGTGATGGGTCGCATCCGCACGGTCGTTTCGACCAGCCGGTCGCGAAGCTTGTCCCCGTGGCGGATGACGACGGCCGTCAGCACGCGGTGGCGGCGACCGGACATCAGGCGCATGAAATCCCCTGCCTCGGCGCGCGAGGCGGGCTTGCCCAGGATCCGGCGGCCGACCGCGACCGTCGTGTCCGCGCAAAGCAGCACATCGTCCATGCCGGAATCCAGCGCCATTGCCTTTTCACGCGCGATCCGCCGGACGTAACGGTCCGGCAACTCACCTTTCAGCGGCGTTTCGTCGATATCGGCTTGGCGGACCTGATCGGGCAGGATGCCGATCTGGGCCAGCAGGTCCAGCCTGCGAGGACTGGCCGAGCCGAGGATCAGGCGCGGGCGTTCCACGGCCGCAAGGGGCGTGGTCATCGCGGCGCCTGCATCACTTGAAGCGGTAATTGATCCGTCCCTTGGACAGGTCATAGGTGTTCATCTCGACCTGCACCTTGTCGCCGGCAAGGACGCGAATGCGGTTCTTGCGCATCTTGCCTGCCATATGCGCGATGATCTCATGGCCGTTTTCCAGCTCGACCTTGAACGTCGCATTCGGCAGGAGTTCCTTCACGACGCCGGGGAATTCGAGCATTTCTTCCTTGGCCATGGTCACTCCGTGATAATCGCCCCGCCTGATTCGGGACGGGGGTTAAATGCGACCGACACGCCCGGATTTCAAGTGTAAAGCGCGATTCATGCCCCCAGGGCCTGCGGCGCCATGCCGGCGCCGGCCTTTGCCCCCGCTGTCTGGCGGGAACGGAACGGGTCAGCCTCGCCCAGGTCCGAGGGAAGCATCGTGGCGGGCGGGTCAATCGGGCCAAGCTGCGGATCCGCCGCCTTCCGGGCAGGATCGTGCAGGCGCAGGGCGTGACAGCCTTCGGCCTCGCCCAGCTTGCCGGTGGCAAGCAACTGGCCGTCGCGGGTTTCCAGCCGTGCCTCGGCCAGGGTGACACGCGGCAGCGCCAGCAGCTTGCCGGGAACCAGCAGGGCGCGCAATTCCCCCAGGGTCATGGTGCGGCGGCACAGGACGCCCACCACCTCGACCGGGGCGGCGGCCATGGCACCGGCCAGCGTGGCCTGCGACGGGGTCGGCGCAGGGGGCTGCGCGACTGCGGACTGATGCACCGGCGCCGGACGGGGATCGGCCTTGTGCGGCAGCGCGATCAGGATCGTGCCGTTGCGGGCTTCCCCGCCACCCAGGCGCAGATCGAAGCTGAGGCTGCGATAGGGCCGATCCTCCATCATCAGGACCAGCGGGCGCGGATCGTCCAGATAGGTGGCATAGCGATAGCCCTGGATCGGTCCGAACCCCTCGACCTGCTCCATCTCGGTCCCCAGTTCGGACATGAGGGCATTCACGAAATCGACGCAGATCGCGGCGTCGCTTCGGGTCAGCCTGCGCCGTTCGGCGGGCCGGGCGGTGACGCGGCCCAGGGCCTGAACCTCGATCAGGGCGGTCACGGTTTCGAAGGACAGGGCCATCACGCCGATCTGGTCGCCCGGCCCCTGCAGCACGATCAGCAGCGATTGGTCCGGCAGCAGTTCGGGCAGTTCCGCCAAGGTCGCCGCGCCCGCGGTGATATCGACCGGAAGGACGGGCATCCGATACAGCCGTTCGGCCGCGCGGCCCACGGCATTTGCGGCGGCGCGGGCGGGCGACAAGGGCTGCGGCTGCGGCAGGCGGGCGGGATTGTCCGCGCCACGGCCGCGCACCCGAAGCAGCGTCTTCAGCAGTTCTGCCTGTCCAGATTGCGCCATGACCATCCCGAATCGCATTCCCTGATCCGCACTGTGGCAAGAAGCGGTTGAGAAAGGTTTAAGCGCGCCGCAATCCCGCGTTGACCGGCACCGGGGGCCGCCGGGGCAGCAGGATGCGGAAGGCCGCGCCGCCATGGCCTGGCAGATAGGTGATCTCTCCGCCCAGGTTGGCCATGATCTCCTTGCAGATCGCCAGACCCAGGCCCGCGCCCCCGGCCCGCGCCGGATCGTTCAGGCGAGAGAATTTCTCGAAGATCAGCGACTGGCGCGCGGTCTCGATCCCCGATCCGTTGTCGATGATGTCGATCTGCGCCCCGCCCCGCAGGGTCCGGCGGACGCGGATCGACAGGACAGGGGGTTCGGCGTCGCAATACTTGCGGGCATTGGTGATGACGTTGATCAGGACCTGCAACAGCCGGTCGGCGTCGGTGATGATGCCCACATATTCGGCCAGCGGTTCGCGTTCGACCCGGAAGACGCGTTCGGGGCGGGTGGCGGATGCGGCGGACAGCGCGCGTTCGATCAGGTCATGCAGGTTGGCGGGCGTGATCGACAGTTGCGCCTGGCCGCTTTCCAGGACCGACAGATCCAGCAGGTCGTCCAGCAGGCGGGTCAGGCGGCCGGCTTCGTCGTAGATGATCTTCGCGAAACGATCCCGGTCCGCATCCGACAGGTCGGGGGTGCGCAGGATTTCCGAAAACGCCCTGACCGAGGTCATGGGCGTGCGCAATTCGTGGCTGATCTGGCCCAGGAAGGCATCCTTCTGAACCGACAGAGCGGTCAGCTTGTCGTTCGCTTCCTGCAGCTGGCGGGCGGTGCGGGCCAGTTCGGTGGTGGCGTTTTCCAGCCGCTGCGCTTCCTCCTTGGCGCGCTGCGCCTCGGTCGCGACCTGCATCAGGTCCGATACGGTCAGTTCCGACCCCCCGGCCACGCTGTCGATCATGGCATGGGCCGTGGCCGCCCCGATGGACCCCGCCAGCCGCCGTTCCAGCCGCGTCAGGAAGCGCGGCGTCAGGTCGGGCAGATAGCCGGACTTGCCCTGGAACGCGGCCTCGGACTGGAAGAAGTGCAGCGCATCCTCGGACCCCCAGACGCGGCGGGCCATGACCAGCAGGGGTTCCACCTGATCGGACCCGCGCGCGACGCGGCTGTGGCGGATCGGATCGACGGCGCTGACAAAGGACAGGCCTTGCAGACGCTCGACCGGGTCGGGCATTCCGAAGATCGACAGGCCGATGAAGGCCAGGGTGTTGACCGCCAGCGACAGGAAGATCGCGAAGGCCAGGGGATCGACGCCGGGCGGCACCGGCAGCGGGCTGCCGATCCCGACCGAAGGCAGGAAGATCGTGGCCAGCCACAAGGCAAAGCCCAGACCGACCCCGCCAAAGGCACCCCGCCGGTTGGCGCCGCGCCACAGCAGCCCGCCGATCATCGCGGGCAGCACCTGCGCCATGCCGGTGAAGGCCACCAGCCCCATTGCCGCAAGCGCCGTGGTGCCGCCCGTGGCCTGATAGTAAAGCCAGCTCACCGCCATCACCGCCAGGATCGCCAGGCGCCGGGCGTTCAGGACGAAACCGCGCAGATCCTCGGGGTCGTCCCCTTGCGACTTGCGGCGCAGCATCAGCCACAGCGGCATCAGCCAGTGGTTCGAGATCATCGTGGCAAGCGCGATGGTGCAGACCACCACCATCGATGTCGCCGCCGAGAAGCCGCCCAGGAAGACCAGGAAGGCCAGCCAGTTCTGGCCCGACTGGGCCGGCAGCGTCAGCACATACAGGTCCGGGTTCGCATCCGGGGGCAGCAATTCCTGTCCCATCACCGCAATGGGCAGCACGAACAGCGACATGGCGAACAGATAGGCCGGAAAGGCCCAGCCCGCGACGGACAGGCGATCCTCGTCCGCGGCCTCGACCACCAGCACCTGGAACATGCGCGGCAGCACGACGACCGCCGCGCCCGACACGAACAGCAGCGCGGTCCAGCGGTCGGGTTTCAGGACCCAGCCGGGATCGCCCGCGCGTTCTGCGATGCGGGCCAGCATGTCGGCGGGACCATGGGCCAGACCCCAGACCACGAAGACGCCAAGCGCCAGAAAGGCCATCAGCTTGACAATGGCCTCCAGCGCGATGGCGGTGACGACGCCGTGGTGGCGTTCGTCGGCGGCCAGGTTGCGCGTGCCGAACAGGATGGTGAACAGCGCAAGGCCGCCCGCCACCCACAACGCCGTGCCGCCCCCGCCCGCCAGCGGGATATCCGTCAGGCTGTCGGTGGCGAAGACATCGAAGGACAGGCTGACCGATTGCAGTTGCAGCGCGACGTATGGCGTGGCGGCGATCACCGCGATCAGCGTGACAAAGGCCGCCAGCCGGTTCGACTTGCCGAACCGCGCCGAGATGAGGTCGGCGATCGAGGTGACATGATGCATCCGCGCGACCCGCACCAGCCGCCGCAGCCCCCACCAGGCGCCCGTGAAGACGACCGTCGGCCCCAGATAGATCGTCGCGAATTCCAGCCCCGACCGGCTGGCGTAACCGACCGCCCCGTAAAAGGTCCAGGCCGAGCAATAGACCGACAGCGACAGCGTATAGACGGCCGGATGGTCAAGCCACCGCACCCTGCCCTGCGCGGCGGCACGGTCGGCGGCGAAGGCCACGCCGAACATCAGCGCCACATAGGCCAGGCAGCCCGCGACAAGCGCCTCAAAGGGCATGGTCGTGGTCCTGGTCGATCTCGCGGCGGGCGCGCAGGGTCGCGGCATCGGCCCGGCGAAGCGCGCGGTGAAGCGCCCAGACGGCGGCGATCAGCACCGCCCAGGTCCCGAACAGCCAGACCGCGCCCCAGGCGAAGCTGACCTCGGCGGGCATCCACCAGACGGGCACCAGGATCAGGCAGGCCGCCAGCACCGGCAGGACGCGGGCCGCATCGCCCAGCCGCCTGCGGCGGAACGAGGCGCGTTCAAGAAACAGCGGCTGGTCCGGCATGGCTCAGTTCAGCATCCGGCGCACCATGGCGCGCAGGTCGTCATTGGCAAAGGGCTTGGCCAGAACCGCATCCGCCTGCGGCAGGTGCAGCGAAGCCTGCCCCCGCGCGGTCAGCATCAGCACCGGCGTCGCGGCCAGGCTTGCGTCGTGATCGCCGCGCAGTTCGGCCAGGATTTCCGTTCCCGACCGATGCGGCAGCATCACGTCCAGGATCACCAGCCGGGGCTTGGCCCCCCGGATCGCCTCGATCCCGCCCAGGCCGTCGGAATGCAGTTCCACCTGCCAGCCTTCGCGGGTCAGGATGAAGCGCACCGCCTCGGCGATGTTGGGTTCATCCTCGATCATCAGGATGTCGAGCATCGCGCCAAGGCCCCCTCCCTCCGGCGTTTCGGTGCATAATGTGACGTCAGGGTCAGGGCTGTCAAAGCCTGTCTTCAAGCGGTGGCCAGGATCGAGGGTTCGCGCCGCGCCACGCAATCCGCTCGCGGGCAGATCCGGCAGGCGGGACCGATCAGCAGGTCCGGGCGGCCGGATGATCCCGGATCCTCGGGCAGGATCAGCATCTGCGCCTGGGTCAGGACCGGCCCGTCCGTGCCCATGGGCTGAAGGCGGGTGGCAAGGCTCAGGGTGCGGAAGCGGCGGCCGGACGGCGCCTCGACCAGCCGGGCGATGGCGGTCTGGGGGGCGGCAAGCGCCTGGAACAGCGGCCACAGGGGGCAGGCGTCGCCCGGACGCGGCAAGGGAAAGCCCGGCGCGGGACGGCGCAGGATCAGCGCGCCCGACCCGTCGCAGACCAGCAGGCCCGCGGATTCGAAGCCAGCGGGCTTCAGCACCGCCAGACGCCGCATGACCAGATCCAGCGGCTGACGCAGCCGCGCGGCCATGCGCAGCGGATCGGGATCCTCGGCCGCAACCGCCAGGACGGCGTCGGGCAAGGCCGCGCGCTCATCCTCCAGCCGCCGCAGATGGACACGAGCCAGGGCGCGCGCGGCGTCCGAGGCAAGGTCGCCCGCCTCCTCGACCGGGGGGGCACCGGCGGCCAGCCAGGCCTCGACTTCTTCCTGCGGGGTGAAGATCGCGTCCTGGGTGTCGAAGCTGTCCAGATAGGCCACAAGCGCCTGCGCCGTGTTCGAAAGGCGCAGGCTGTCCGCATCCAGATTGGCATGGAACCGTTGCCGCCAGTCGGGCGGGATCTCGCCCCCTTCGGCCAGGATCGAGGCCGTGGACCGGACCGAGGTGACGGCGGACAGAACCTCGTGAAGCGTGGTCAGCAGATAGGGGTCCTGCCGCATCCGGTCCGACAGGGTGACAAGCTGGCGTTCCAGCGCGTCGGCCCGCCGCGCGGTGGCGATCAGGGCCGCGGCCCAGCCGGGAAAGCGGGCCAGCAGTTCGGGCGCCTGGTCCAGTTCCGGGGCTACGTCGTCGGGCAGGCGCACGGCAGCTTCGCGCAGGGCGGCGATCTGGGCCTCCTCGCGGCCTTCGGCCAGTTCCGCGGCCGATACCTCCAGCGCGGCGGCCAGGCGCAGGACCAGATGGTCGCCCACCGGGCGGCGGTTGTGTTCGATCAGGTTCAGATAGGCGGCCGAAATCCCCGCCGCCCGCGCGACATCCGCCTGCCGCCGCGACAGCGCCAGGCGGCGTTCGCGGATGCGGGTTCCGGTCAGGATGCGGCTGCCGCTGCGTTGTTTCATGGCGCAATGAAAGCCCGGTGGGACGGGCTTCGCAAGCGGCAACGATATCTTAGGATGTTCGCGCGATGATCCCCCCATGATCCTGACTCGCGCCCTTGCCTTCCCCACCATCGCGGCCCTTGCCCTGGCCGCTTTGCAAACGCTAATGCGGCTTTTGCAAAGGTGAGGGGACGTCATGGCCACGCAGAAGATCTATGCAGGCACTTCCTTGCGCGAAACGCGGGCGCGCAGCGGGCTGACCCAGAAGCGGTTCGCGGACCGGCTGGGGGTGTCGCTGCCCTATCTGTCGCAGATGGAAAACAACCACCGCCCGATCTCGGTGGGCGTGCTGCTGCGGCTGGCCCAGGAATTCGGGGTGGACCTGTCCACGCTGGCGGCGGGCGATGCGGAACGCATGGTGATCGACATGCAGGAAGCCCTGGCCGATCCCCTTTTCGATGCCGTTCCGCCCCTGGCCGACCTGCGCCTTGCCGCCACCAACGCGCCGGTGCTGGCCCGCGCCTTCCTGGATCTTTACCGCGCCCACAGGCAGGGCCAGGAACGCCTGGCCGCCCTGGACGAGGCGATCGGCGCCTCGGGGCAGAACGCCCTGTCCACCCCATGGGAGGAGGTGCGCGACTTCTTCCATTACTGCGACAACTATATCGACGCGGTGGACCGCGCGGCGGAACGCTTTGCCTGTCCGGCGGGACAACGTCTGGATCCGTGGGACGCGGGCGTGGCGGCCCTGGCGCAGCGCGGCATCCGCGTGACGCGCGCCGAACTGCCCGCCAATGCCGTGTTCCGCCGCACGGGCTCCGACATCCACGTCAATGCCGCCGCCGAAAAGCCGACGCAGCTGTTCCAGTTGCTGCACCTGGTTGCCCTGGAACGGCAGGCCGACCTGTTGGAGGCGACGCTGGATCTGGCCCGTTTCCGCAGCCAGACCGCGCGGGACGTGGCGCGGGTGGGCCTTGCCAACTATTTCGCGGGGGCGGCGCTGATGCCCTATCGCGCCTTCCTGTCTGCCGCGCAGGCGGAACGGCACGATCTGGAACGGCTGTCGCATCTGTTCGGCGCCTCGCTGGAACAGGTGGCGCATCGGCTGTCCACCCTGCAACGGCCGGGCGCCAAGGGGGTGCCCTTCTTCTTCGTGCGCGTCGATCAGGCCGGCACCATCACCAAGCGCCATTCCGCCACCCGGCTGCAATTCGCACGCTTCGGCGGCGCCTGCCCGCTGTGGAACGTCCACCAGGCGTTCGAGCAGCCGGGCCGCTTTCTGCGCCAACTGGCGGAAACGCCGGACGGGGTGCGCTATCTGCTGATGTCGCGCGACGTGTCCAAGCACGCGGGCGCCTTCAACGCGCCGGTGCGCCGCTTTGCCATCGGCCTGGGCTGCGAAGTGGCCCATGCAGGCAGCGTCGTCTATGCCGACGGGCTGGATCTGACCAAGCCGAGGGCCTTCGAACCCATCGGGATCTCCTGCCGGATCTGCCCGCGTCCCGATTGCCATCAGCGTTCCGTGCCGCCCATCGACCGCCCGTTGCGCATTCCAGGGGATCGGAACGGACCACTACCTTATGAAATTTCCGAGACTTAGAAGCTATATCTTGTGTGGTTCGGCGGATTCTCGCCCGGCGGGGCGATGTTCCGCGCATGAAGGGAACCGAAATCATCGCCCTTGTTGCCAGGAAGGCACACATGGGCTTAACCCGCTGCAACTGGAACCAGATCGCCCGAAAAGATCGGGCAGGCCGTCGGGGGACATGACTTGCCAAACGTGACGAACCGCCTCAACGCTTCGCTGGAACGCGTCCTGCCCGAAAAGCGCCTGTTCCTGCGGTCGGATGACGATAGCCGGTTCGTTCGCCTGCGCCCCTTGACGCAACTGGCCGCGATCAGCGGCATCACCCTGGCCTTCGGCTGGACGCTGGTTGCCAGTTCGGTCCTGGCCATCGACGCGATCAGCGCCGGATCGTCGCGCGACAGCATCGTCATCACCCAGTCCGCGTTCGAGGAAAGGCTGGCCGAACTGTCCCAGGAACGCGACGCCCGCGCGGCCGAGGCGCTTGCCGCCCAGAACCGCTTTGCCGCCGCCTTGGACCAAGTGTCGCAGATGCAGTCCCAGCTGCTGCAATCCGAAGAACAGCGCCGCGAACTGGAAGCCGGGCTTGACGTCGTTCAATCGACCCTGCGCAACGCGATCAGCGAACGCGACAGCGCCCGCGCCATGGCCCAGGCCACGGGTGTCCAGCCCGACACCGCCCACCCCGAGGAGGTCACGGCCGCCCTGGACATCATGACCGGAGAATTGCGCCAGGCGGCCGACGAACGCGCCACCGCCCTGCAAGAGGCCGAGGCCGCCCGCCAGACGGTCGAGGAACTGTCCCTGGAACGCGAACAGATCCTGGCGCGCAACGATGAAATCCTGACCCAGCTGGAAAACGCCGTGGCCATCTCGGTCGAGCCGCTGGACGATGTGTTCCGGTCCGTCGGCATGGACCCCGAGGATGTGCTGGAAACCATCCGCGAAGGTTATTCCGGCCAGGGCGGCCCGCTGACCCCGATGGGCCGTTCGACCCGCGGCAACGCGGCACTGACCAACGGCGAATCCAAGGCGAACCAGATCATCGTCACGCTGGACCAGATGAACACCTATCGCATCGCCATGGAAAAGCTGCCGCTGGCGATGCCGGTCAAGAATTCCTTCCGCTATACCTCGGGCTTCGGGCGCCGCTGGGGCCGCGCGCATGAAGGCATCGACATGGCCGCCCCGACGGGGACGCCGGTCGTTGCCCCCGGCGACGGGGTCGTGACCTTTGCCGGCCGTCAGGGCGCCTATGGCAACCTGATCAAGATCGAACACGAACTGGGCGTCGAGACCCGTTACGGCCACCTGTCGCGGATTCGTGTCCGGGTGGGCCAAAGGGTGTCGCAAGGCGAGCTGATCGGTGATATTGGCAACACAGGACGCTCGACCGGGCCGCACCTGCACTATGAAGTGCGCATGAACGGTCGGGCCGTTGACCCGATGAGCTTCATCAAGGCTGCGAGCAATGTTCAGTAAGACCCGAGTGACCGAAAAACCCCAGACACCCACCGCCCCAAGCGTCCCTGCCCCCGAATCCTATCAGGCCCCCTTGCCCGAGCGTGGCGAATCCCCGGTTTCGTCGCCTGCGCGCAAGGCCGCGCCATCGGTCCTGTCCTCGGATCTGACCGTGGTGGGAAACATCCGCACCGAAGGCGACATCCAGATCGAGGGCACGGTCGAGGGCGACATCCGCGCCCATCAGCTGGTGATCGGCGAAAGCGCCACCATCCGGGGCGAGATCGTGGGCGACGAGGTCGTCGTGAACGGCCGCGTGGTGGGCCGGGTCCGTGGCCTGAAGGTGCGCCTGTCGGCCTCTGCGCGTGTGGAAGGCGACATCATCCACAAGACCATCGCGATCGAATCCGGCGCGCATTTCGAAGGCTCGGTCCAGCGGCAGGAAGATCCGATCGCCAACGGACCCACGAAGAAGCTGGCGCCCCCCGTTTCGGAATAGACATCCTGTTCGGACATGACGGCCCGCCCCAGTGCGGGCCGTTTTTCCGTGCCGACTTTCGCCCGCTGACGCATAAAGCATCGGGCAATCAGGGAAAATCGCGCGGCGCCACTTGGGCTAGGCTTTGCCCGGCAACGCAGGGGAGGATGTATGAAACTTGTCAGATATGGCGCGAAGGGCGCAGAGAAGCCGGGAATTCTGGACGATGAGGGCCAGGTGCGCGACCTTTCGGCGCATGTTTCGGACATCGCGGGCGACTGCCTGACGCGCCGGTGCCTGGCTGCGCTTCGCGCCCTGGATCCGGCCACGCTGCCGCTGGTCGCGGGCAGTCCCCAGCGGGATCTGCGCCTTGGCGCCTGCGTGGGCCAGGTGGGCAAGTTCCTGGCGGTGGGCCTGAACTATGCCGACCATGCCGCCGAATCCGGTATGGATGTCCCGGCCGAGCCGATCCTGTTCACCAAATGGACAAGCTGCATCGCCGGGCCGGACGACGACCTGCCCCTGCCACCGGATTCGACCGCGACCGACTGGGAGGTCGAGTTGGGCATCGTCATCGGCGACGGCGGCAGCCATATCGCCCCGGAACGGGCGGCGGATCATATCGCCGGCTATTGCGTGATCAACGACATCAGCGAACGCGACTGGCAGTTGCGGCGCGGCGGCACCTGGGACAAGGGCAAGGGCCATGACGGCTTTGGTCCCATCGGTCCCTGGCTGGTCACGGCGGACGACATTCCCGATCCGCGCGCCCTGCGCCTGTGGCTTGAGGTGGACGGCCACCGTTTCCAGGACGGCACCACTGCGACGATGGTGTTCGGGCCCGAGGAGATCGTGTCCTATGTTTCTCGCTTCACGACGCTGCATCCGGGCGACGTCATCGCCACCGGCACGCCGCCGGGCGTCGGCATGGGGCAGAAGCCGCCGGTCTATTTGAAGCAAGGCCAGGTCATGCGGCTTGGCATCGACGGCCTGGGGCAGCAACAGCAGAAGGTGGTCTGACATGGAACAGGCGCGATCCATCATCATCACGGGCGCGGGCAGCGGCATCGGGCGGGCCACCGCGCGGCGCTTTCTGGCGGCAGGCTGGCGGGTCGCCCTGCTGGGACGCAGGGAAGACGCCCTGCACGACACGGCGGACGGCGCCCCCGCGCTGATCCTGCCTTGCGACGTGACGGATGAGGGTGCCGTGGACGGCGCCTTTGACCGCGCCCATGCGGAATGGGGCCGCCTCGACGTGCTGTTCAACAATGCCGGGCGCGGGGCGGACCCTGCGACGCCGGACCAGATGGACCCCCGCACCTTCCGCGACGTGATCGCGACCAATGTGACGGGCATGTTCCTGTGCGCCCGCGCGGCATTCCGGTTGATGCGCGGGCAGGCTCCCCAGGGTGGGCGGATCATCAACAACGGATCCATCGCGGCCCATGCGCCGCGCGCCGGGTCGGTCGCCTATACGACCTCGAAGCACGCGGTGACGGGGCTGACCAAGTCCCTGTCGCTGGACGGGCGCCCCTTCGACATCGCCTGCGGACAGATCGACATCGGCAATGCCGCGACCGAATTGCTGATGCAGGTCAGCACCGGTGCGCCGGGCGCTGAGCCGCTGATGGATGTCGCGGTCGTGGCGGATGCCGTGCTGCACATGGCCAGCCTGCCCGATGGCGCCAATGTGCAGTTCATGACCGTGATGGCCACGAACATGCCCTTCATCGGGCGGGGCTAGTCCGCCATCACCCGGCGATAGACATGCCAGCTTGCATGGCCCAGAACCGGCAGCACGACCAGCAGTCCCAGAAATCCCGGCAGGATCGCCAGGAACAGCCAGATCGCGATCATCGCCGCCCAGACCGCCATGACACCGGGGTTTTCCGCCACCGCGCGGCATGAGGTGATGATGGCGGTGATGAAATCGACCTCTCTTTCCATCAGCAGGGGCAGGCCCACGACGGTGAAGGTGAACAGCACCACCGCGAAGCCGCCGCCGATGATCGTGCCCAGCACCAGCATGACCAGCCCCCTGCCCTGCAGCAGCACCTCGGGCGATGAGGTGATGTTGGTCAGCGCCGACACGCCCATGAACAGCGCGAAGACCGTATGGGCCACGAAGACCCAGAACATGAACAGCAGCAGGATCACCATCGCCATCGAGGGGATCTGCCGCTGGCGCTGTTCGAAGACCACGCGCAGGATGCGGGCGGTGTCCAGGGGCTCGCCGGCCTCGATCCGGCGGCTGACCTCGTAAAGGCCGGTCGCCGCGAAGGGGGCGATCAGCGGAAAGCCCAGGATGAAGGGGATCAGCCACCAGTCCTGCCCCGACGCAAGGGCGACCGAGGCCAGGGCCCAGCCGCCCAGGACATAGAAGGCCGAAAACACCAGCCCGAAGACGGGCGCGCGGCGAAAGTCGCGCCAGCCCAGGGTCAGGGCCTGGGACAGATCCGACAGGGCGATGTGGCGGGGTTCGGGGATTTCATCGGGCAGGCTGTGGTGATCGCGCGCGGGCGAGTCGGATCGGGTCAAGGATCCCTCCGGTATCAGGACAAGGCGCGCGTTCGGAAACGATGCTAGCAGCGCGGCGAATTGCCGCAAGCCCTATCCGCGATACCGGTTGACCAGGGCCTCGGCCACGGAGGGCGTCACGAATTTTGACACGTCGCCGCCTAGGCGGGCGATTTCCTTGACCAGCTTCGATGCGATGGCCTGGCGGCGGGCATCGGCCATCATGAAGACGGTCTCGATGCTGGCATCAAGGGCGCGGTTCATGCCGACCATCTGGAATTCGTATTCGAAATCGGCGACCGCGCGCAGTCCGCGCACGATCACCTGGGCGCCCACGTCGCGGGCGCAGTCGATCAGCAGGTTCTCGAAGGGATGAACGACGATTTCGCCCCCGGTGCGGGCGGCGATCTGTTCGCATTCGGCCCGGACCATGGCCACCCGTTCCTCGAGCCCGAACAAAGGCGACTTGTCGCGGTTGATGGCGACGCCGATGACAAGACGATCCACCAGGGCCATCGCGCGCTGAATGATGTCGACATGGCCCAGCGTGATCGGATCGAACGTGCCGGGGTAAAGACCGATGCGCATGGATGGGCGCCCTTATGCTTGCCTGCCATGCAGGGAAAACCGATTTCCGCCGCGATGGCAAGCGTTTGGCGCTGGATCAGGTCCCCATGATCATGCCGGTCAGCGCCTCTTTCTCGGCCGCAAGCTCCTGAAGCCTGCCGCTGACCGCGTCGCCGATGGACACCACCCCCAGCATGTTGCCGTCGCCATCGACGACCGGCAGGTGGCGGAAGCGTCCCTGCGTCATGCGTTCCAGGATCACAAGGGCGTCGTCGCCCATGGTGCAGGTCTGGACGTCGCGGGTCATCACCTCGGCGATGGGGGTGGACAGCACGTCAGGGCCATGGGCGCCAAGTTGCCGGACGATGTCGCGTTCGGACAGGATGCCTTGCGGTTTCCTGCCGTCCTCGGACACCACCACGGCACCGATGCGCTTTTCCGACAGCATCTTCGCCGCCTCGGCCAGGGTCGCATCGGGACGGATGGTCACGATCGTCTGCGCCTCGATCCCCGGCTTGCCCGAATTGGATTTCATCGACAGCATCTGGTTGACAAGCATGGGGCATCCTCCACGGCGGTTGTGCTAAGGCCATCATTTTCCCCGAATCGTGATCCGTCAAGGGCGACAAAGGCGTGACCCAACAACCTGGGATTCCAGCCGCGCCACCTCGGCCCGCAGGCCTTGGGCCAGCAGTTCCGCCAACAGCGTCAGGCGGCGGGACGCGCGGTCGTCGGCATGGCGAACCAGCCAGAAGCTGCGCTTCAGCGCGATGCGGTCGGGCAGCACCAGCTCCACCCCCGGCGCGAAGGGAATGGCGAAGTCGTGGACGATCCCCAGCCCCGCCCCGGCCCGGATCGCCTGCATCTGGACGGACACCGAATTCGACGTGATCGCCGCCACCTGCACCCCGGTTTCCGACAGATAATCCAGTTCCCGGTCGAAGATCATGTCGGGAATGTATCCGATCATCCGGTGATCGCGCAGGTCGGGCAGGTCGCGGATCGGCGCGGCATCGCGTAGGTAATCCCCATGCGCGGCCAGGTGCAGGTGGTAATCGGTCAGCCGCTGCACGGTCAGCCGCCCCGTGTCGGGCGGGGACACGGCCACCGCCATGTCGGCTTCGCGCTTGGTCAGGTTCACCACGCGCGGCAGGGCGACGATCTGGATTTCCAACCCCGGATGGGCGGCGCACATGTCGCGCGCCACCTGCGGCAGCAGATAGTTCGCGCAACCGTCGGGCGCGCCGATGCGCAACTGGCCTGTCAGCCCGGCCTCTCGCCTTACCGCCTCGGCCGCGGCATTGGCGCCCTGCTCGGCCGCCTCGGCAGGGGCGACCAGCCGCGCGCCCTCGGCCGTCAGGACATAGCCTTGGGGGGTCTTGGCGAACAGTGCGGCACCCACCGCCCGCTCCAGCCGCGCGATGCGCCGCCCGATGGTGGAGGCGTCCATGCCCAGCCTACGGCCCGCCCCCGACAGGCTTTCGGTTCGCGACACCGCCAGGAAGATGCGCAGGTCGTCCCAATCCATGCCCGCCCCTTTTGCAAAAGCGCAAAACGTCTTTGCCATCCTTCCCCTTTATCCGGCAAATCCGCAAGGCTAGGCTGCGACCAACCAAGGAGGATGCGATGAAAGAGATTCACCACTGGATCGACGGCAAGGAATACAAGGGCACGTCCGGGCGGTTCAGCGACGTCTTCAACCCCGCCACGGGCGAGGTTCAGGCGCGCCTGTCCCTGGCCACCAAGGCCGAGCTTGACCACGCCGTCGAACGCGCCGCCGAGGCGCAGGTGAAATGGGGCGCGACCAACCCGCAGCGCCGCGCCCGCGTGATGATGGAGTTCGTGCGCCTCATCAACCGCGACATGGACAAGATGGCCGAGGTGCTGTCGTCCGAACACGGCAAGACCTTCCCCGACGCCAAGGGCGACATCCAGCGTGGGCTTGAGGTGATCGAGTTCTGCATTGGCGCGCCGCATCTGCTGAAGGGCGAATTCACCGACAGCGCCGGCCCCGGCATCGACATGTATTCCATGCGCCAGCCGCTGGGCGTCGTGGCGGGCATCACGCCCTTCAACTTCCCGGCCATGATCCCGCTGTGGAAGATGGGCCCTGCCCTTGCCGCCGGCAACGCGATGATCCTGAAGCCGTCCGAACGCGACCCGTCCGTGCCGCTGATGCTGGCCGCGCTGTTGCAGGAAGCGGGCCTGCCCGATGGCGTCTTGCAGGTCGTCAACGGCGACAAGGACAGCGTGGACGCGATCCTGGACAACCCGGTGATCCAGGCGGTGGGCTTTGTCGGATCGACCCCGATCGCGCAATACATCTATGAACGCGCAGCGGCGACCGGCAAGCGCGCGCAGTGCTTCGGCGGCGCCAAGAACCACATGATCATCATGCCGGACGCCGATCTGGACCAGGCGGCCGACGCCCTGGTGGGCGCGGGCTATGGCGCGGCGGGCGAACGCTGCATGGCGATCTCGGTCGCGGTCCCGGTGGGTGAAAAGACCGCCGACGCGCTGATTGAACGGCTGGTCCCCCGGATCGAGAAGCTGAAGGTCGGCCCCTATACCGCCGGCAACGACGTGGACTATGGCCCGGTCGTGACCAAGGCCGCCAAGGAAAACATCCTGCGGCTGGTGCAGTCGGGCATCGACCAGGGCGCGGAACTGGTCATCGATGGCCGCGACTTCAACCTGCAGGGATACGAGAACGGCTTCTTCGTCGGCCCGCACCTGTTCGACCGCGTGACCCCCGACATGGACATCTACAAGACCGAGATCTTCGGCCCGGTCCTGTCCACCGTCCGCGCCGGTTCCTATGAGGAAGCCATCGGCTTGGCGATGAGCCACGAATATGGCAACGGCACCGCGATCTATACCCGCGACGGCGACACGGCGCGCGATTTCGCCAGCCGCATCAACATCGGCATGGTGGGCATCAACGTGCCGATCCCGGTGCCGCTGGCCTATCACACCTTCGGCGGCTGGAAGAAATCGGGCTTCGGCGACCTGAACCAGCACGGCCCCGACGCCTTCCGCTTCTATACGCGGACCAAGACGGTGACGGCCCGCTGGCCGTCCGGCATCAAGGAAGGCGGGGAATTCAACTTCCGCGCCATGGACTGAAACAGAAAAGGGCGGGGTTCGAACCCCGCCCTTCTGCCATGTGGCGTCTGGCGATCAGGCCCGCTGGCGCCGGCGCGACAGGGCCAGGCCACCCAGCCCGGCCAGCAGCAAGGCTCCCCTTACCGCAAACCGCCCGCATTCCCTGGGGAAAAGTCGCTTCGGGACAGGAAAGCTGCGGCCTGCCCTTGCATGGGCGGGCGGCACGGGGTTCTATTGGTCCAAACCATCGAGGCCCGCCCATGACCGACGCACCCGACCTGACCCTTGGCATCGAGGAAGAATACCTGCTGGTCAGCCCAGACACGGGCGATCTGGCCCCCGCGCCCGATGCGATGATGGCCGCCTGCCGCGACGCCCTGGGCGACCGCTTCAGCCCCGAGTTCCTGCGCTGCCAGGTCGAGGTCGGAACGCCCGTGTCCGCCGACATCGCCGAGGCGCGCGGGCATCTGGCACATCTGCGCCGCACGGTGGGGCGGATCGCGGGCGACTACGGCCTCGCGCCGATTGCGGCATCCTGCCATCCCTTCGCGGACTGGCGCGATCAGTTCCATACCGACAAGGACCGCTATCACCAGTTGTCGCGCGACATGGGGGCGGTGTCGCGGCGGATGCTGATCTGCGGGATGCATGTCCATGTGGGGATCAAATCGTCCGCCCAGCGGATCGACCTGATGAACCAGATGACCTATTTCCTGCCGCATCTGCTGGCGCTGTCGGCCTCCAGCCCCTTCTGGCAGGGCAGCGACACCGGCCTTGCGTCCTATCGCACCACGGTGTTCGGCGGGATGCCGCGGACGGGCTTTCCCCCGCAATTCGGCGGATGGGACGAATTCGAGCGGTCGGTGCGGGTTCTGGTCGATCTGGGCGTCCTGGAGGACAGCAGCAAGATCTGGTGGGATCTGCGCCCGTCGTCCCGGTTCCCGACGCTGGAAACGCGGATCTGCGACGCCTCGCCCCGCCTGGACGACACGATCACCCTGGCCGCGCTGAACCAGGCCACGCTGCGGATGCTGTGGCGCCTGTCACGGCAGAACCAGCGGTGGAGGCAATACGACCCCTTCCTGATCGAGGAAAACCGCTGGCGCGCCACCCGATACGGCATGGCCGAGGGGCTGATCGACTTTGGCGCCGGGCGGATCATTCCCTTTGCCGAGGGGTTGGAGGAATGGCTGGCCCTGATCGCCCAGGATGCCGACGCCCTGGGCAGCCAGCCGCAGGTCGCCCGGGCGCGAGAGATGGCGGCCTCCGGCGGGTCCGCCGCCCGACAACGCGCCGTGCTGTCGCAAGCCATCGCGGCAGGCGCCACGCCCCCCGAAGCGATGCGCGAACTGGTCCGGCATCTGATCGCCGAGTTCCATCACGGTCTGTGACCTTGCCAAGCCCCCGCCTGGTGTTGCAATTAAACGCATGTTCAATTTCATGGGGATGAGGACATGGATTTCGCCCTGACCGAGGAACAGGCCGCCATCTTCGACATGGCGCGCGATTTCGGCGCGGATCGCATCGGTCCCCATGCCCATGACTGGGAAAAGCAAGGCACCATCCCGCGCGATCTGTGGGCCGATGTGGCGGCCCTTGGCCTTGGCGGGCTGTATGTGTCCGAGGATCATGGCGGATCGGGCCTGTCGCGGCTGGACGGGGTGCTGGTCTTCGAGGCGCTGTCGATGGCCTGCCCCTCGGTCGCGGCATTCCTGTCGATCCACAACATGTGCGGCGGCATGATCGACAAGTTCGGATCGCCCGACACCAAGGCCCGCTGGCTGCCCGGCCTTTGCAGCATGGAGAAGGTCTTCAGCTATGCCCTGACCGAACCCGGCAGCGGATCGGACGCGGCGGCCCTGCGCACGCGGGCGGACCGGACGGACGGGGGCTGGCGGCTGAACGGGACCAAGGCCTTCATCTCGGGCGGGGGCTATTCGGACGCCTATATCGCCATGGTCCGAACGGGGGCCGAGGGACCAAGGGGCATCAGCGCGGTGATCGTCGAGAACGGCACCCCCGGCCTGTCCTTCGGCGCGCCCGAGGACAAGATGGGCTGGCGTGCCCAACCCACCGCGCAGGTCCAGTTCGACGATTGCCAGATCCCTGCCGACAACCTGCTGGGCGAGGAAGGGCGCGGCTTTGCCTATGCCATGGCGGGGCTTGACGGCGGGCGGCTGAACATCGCGGCAGCGGCGCTTGGCGGTGCGCAAGCGGCGCTTGACGCATCCCTGACCTATATGGGCGAACGCCGCGCCTTCGGGCAAAGCCTGGACCAGTTCCAGGCGCTGCAATTCCGCCTGGCCGAGATGGAGACCGCGCTGCAATCGGCGCGCATCTTCCTGCGCCAGGCGGCCTGGAAGCTTGACACCGGCGCCCCGGATGCGACCAAGTTCTGCGCGATGGCCAAGCTGCATGTGACCGACCGCGCCTTCGAGGTCGCGAATGGCTGCCTGCAACTGCATGGCGGATATGGCTATCTGGCCGACTACGGGATCGAGAAGATCGTGCGCGACCTGCGCGTGCATCAGATCCTGGAAGGCACGAACGAGATCATGCGCCTGATCGTCGCGCGGGCGATGCTGGCCGAACGGGGGTAAGACGTGGAAGACCTGAACATCCGCAAGGCGGGCCGCGCCGGGCGCATCACCTTCACCCGGCCCAAGGCGCTGAACGCGCTGAGCCACGAGATGGCATTGGCGATCCACCGCGCCCTGGACGGCTGGCGCGACGACCCGGATGTGGCGCTTGTCATCATCGACGCCGAGGGGGACCGGGCCTTCTGCGCGGGCGGCGACATCGCGGCGGTCTATCGCGCCGGGCTGGCGGGCGAACACGCCACCGGCCAACGCTTCTTCGCCGACGAATACCGCATGAACGCGGCCATCGCCGATTATCCGAAACCCATCGTCGCCTTCATGCAGGGCTTCGTCATGGGCGGCGGCGTGGGCGTGGGGGGACATGCCAGCCACCGCATCGTCGGCGACACGACCCAGATCGCCATGCCCGAATCCGGCATCGGCCTGATCCCCGACGTGGGTGGCACCTGGCTTTTGTCGCGCGCGCCGGGCCGGATCGGTGAATACCTGGCGCTGACGGGCGCCCGGATGGGCGCGGGCGATGCGATCCATGCGGGCTTTGCCGACACCTATCTGCCCGAAGCCGAATGGCCCGACCTGATCACCCGGTTGGAGGATACCGGCGACGTCTCGCTGATCGAGGGTGGGGACGCGCCGACCGCCCCCCTGCGCACGATGGACCTGTCGCCCTTTGCCCAGGAAACCCTGGCCGACATCATCGACGCCCTGGAAGAGGACGGCAACGCCCAGACCCTCAAGATCCTGCAGGCCAATTCGCCCTTGTCCATGGCGGCGGGGCTGGCCATGGTGCGGGCGGCGCGCGGCGACGGCCGGATGCAGGACTCGCTGGCCCGCGAATACCGCTTCACATATCGCGCGACGCAGGACACCGATTTCCTGGAAGGCGTGCGCGCACAGATCATCGACAAGGACCGCAAGCCCAAATGGATGGCCGACGCCAGCCCCGACAATGTCGCGGCGCTGCTGGCGCCCCTGGGGCCGAACGAACTGACCTGGAGTGAACCGGCATGAAGATCGCATTCATCGGACTTGGCAACATGGGCGCGCCGATGGCGCTGAACCTGGCGCAGGCCGGGCATCAGGTCACGGGCTTCGACACCGCCGCCCGGCCCGAGGGGCTGACCCTGGCCGGCAGCGCCGCCGAGGCTGCGGCGGATGCCGATGTGGTCATCACCATGCTGCCCAACGGCCAGATCCTGCGCATGGTGGCAGATCAGGTGATCCCGGCCATGAAGCCCGGCGCGGTCCTGTGCGACTGTTCCACCGTGGACGTGGACAGCGCCCGCGCGGTCGCGGAACAGGCGCGTTCGGCGGGCCTCGGGGCGCTGGATGCGCCGGTCTCGGGCGGGATCGGCGGCGCGCAGGCCGGGACGCTGACCTTCATGGTGGGCGGGCCGGACGATGCCTTCGCAACGGTCCAGCCGCTGTTCGACATCATGGGCCAGAAGGCCGTCCATTGCGGCGATGCGGGCGCGGGACAGGCCGCGAAGATCTGCAACAACATGATCCTGGGCGTCACCATGATCGCCACCTGCGAGGCCTTTGCCCTTGCCGACAAGCTGGGCCTCGACCGGCAGAAGATGTTCGACGTCGTGTCCACATCCTCGGGGTACAGCTGGTCGATGAACGCCTATTGCCCGGCGCCGGGCGTGGGTCCGAAATCGCCCGCCGACAACGACTACAAGCCCGGTTTCGCCGCCGAACTGATGCTGAAGGACCTGAACCTGTCGCAGGCGGCGGCGTCCTCGGCCGGGGCGGACACGCCGATGGGGGCGCTTGCGCAACAGCTTTATCACCGCTTCGTCGAACAGGAGGACGGGCGCGGCCGCGACTTTTCGGCAATGTTGCCACGCTTCGTGAATAAAAACCGCGAACAAGACGGAACCGTGACAGGATAAGGGAACCAGGGCGCCGCCTTTCCGGTTTTTCCCAGACGAACGGACGGACAAGCCGGACCAAGGACATGATACGCAAGGTGATGGCGATCGCGACCGCTGCCGTGGCAGCCACGCTGATCGCCCTTTTCAGCAACCACACCCCGCAGGCGCAGGAAACGATCCGCGCCAGCGCCCCGCTGTCCGAAGCGCGTCCCCTCATGCCCGGCGACATCCTGCCGGCCGAGAACGTCGATTTCATCGAGATGCCGGGCATCTATGGCCTGGGATCGGAGCTGCCCGGCAGCCGGTATGCGATCGTCGATGGCCACCTGGTCCGTGTCAACCCCAACACGATGCAGCTGCAATCCATCCTGCGAAGGGGCAGCTCCGTCGAGTGAAATCGGAGGGGGTTGGAGCGGGTGATGGGAATCGAACCCACGTATTCAGCTTGGAAGGCTGCTGCTCTACCATTGAGCTACACCCGCATGGCGGCAGGTATAGCCATGCCGCGCGACGGGTGCAACCGTCATCGGCGGCTTTGAAAGAACCCCGTCAGAAGCGCCCGCGCCGGGTCGGCGTCGATCCCGTCATAAACCTGGGGGCGATGATGGCATTGCGGATGGTCGAACACCCGTGCCCCATGCTCGACGCCGCCCATGCGCATGTCGCTGGCCCCGTAATACAGCCGACCGATCCGCGCGGCCGATATCGCCGCCGCGCACATCGGACAGGGTTCCAGCGTCACCCACAGGTCATGGCCCGGCAACCGTTCGGACCCTGCGGCCCGGCAGGCGTCGCGAATCGCCAGGATCTCGGCATGGGCCGTGGGGTCGGACAGTTCGCGCGTCCGGTTTCCCGCCGCCGACACCACGCGGCCGTCGGGGGCCACGACCACCGCGCCCACCGGAACCTCGCCCCGACGGGCGGCGGTCCTTGCCTGGTCAAGCGCCAGCGCCATATGAGAGGTGAAGCGGGTCATGCCCGCTTGTCGCAAGGGCGCGGCAGCCATGCAAGTCGCCCTTTCCTTGCCCCGCCGCGCCCGATAGAAGCGCGGCTTTGCCACCGCAGCGATGCGCAGGAGATATCGCCATGACCGACGACAGCACCCCGAAATCCGCCGACCAGACCCCTACCCCGGCCTCTGCCCCGGCCCCCGACCGCATCGCCAAGGTGATGGCCCGCGCCGGCGTCGCCAGCCGCCGAGAGGCCGAGCGCATGATCCTGGAAGGCCGCGTCTCGGTCAACGGCAAGAAGATCGACAGCCCGGCGCTTGACGTTCTGCCGACCGACCGGATCGTCGTGGACGGCAAGAAGCTGGACGAGCCGCAGGAAACCCGGCTGTGGCTGTATTACAAGCCGCTGGGCCTGGTGACGACCGAATCGGACGAAAAGGGCCGGCAGACGGTGTTCGACGCCCTGCCCCGCGACCTGCCGCGCGTGATGACGGTGGGCCGCCTTGACCTGAACTCCGAAGGCCTGCTGCTGCTGACCAACGACGGAGAGCTGAAGCGCCGGCTGGAACTGCCCTCGACCGGCTGGCTGCGGCGTTACCGCGTGCGCGTGAACGGCACGCCTAGCGACCTGACCTTCGCCCCCCTGCGCCGCGGCGCGACCATCGACGGCGAGGAATTCGCCCCGATGGAGATCAAGCTGGACAGCCAGCAGGGCGCGAACGCCTGGCTGACCGTCGGCATCCGCGAAGGCAAGAACCGAGAGATCCGCCGGGCCATGGCCCATGTCGGGTTGCAGGTGAACCGCCTGATCCGCATCGGCTATGGCCCCTTCAAGCTGATCGGCATGGAAAAGAACGAGGTCGTCGAGGTCAAGAAGCGCGTGTTGCGCGACCAGCTTGGCGGGCTGCTGACCGGCGAGGAGACCGCCCCCAAGGAACGCGAGATGCGCCCGCGCGGCGCGGAAGGCCCGCGCGGCCCCCGCCGCGACGACGGCGACCGCCCTGCCCGCAGCTTCCGCAGCGAGGGCGGCGGCGAAGGCCGCTTCGGCCGCAAGCCGGGTCCGCGGGATGATGGCGACCGCCCCGCCCGTCCCTGGTCCGGCAAGCCCCGGTCCGAGGACGGCGGCGACCGTCCGCAGTTCCGCGGCAAGCGCCCGCAGGGCGATGGGGATCGTCCCGCCCGCCCCTGGTCCGACAAGCCCCGCGCGGATCGCGACAGCGTGTCCGGCGACCGCCCCCGCTTCGGCAAGCCCGGGGGCGACCGCCCGGACGGCAAGCCGGCCTACAAAGCCCGGGGCGACCGCCCTGAAGGCGGCTTCAAGCCACACGGCGATCGTCCCGAGGGTGGCTTCAAGCCACGCGGCGACCGGCCCGAAGGCGGTTTCAAGCCTCGGGGTGATCGTGCGGAAGGTGGGTTCAAGCCCCGCCGCGATGCCGATGACGCCGGGCGGGGCTTCAAGCCGCGGGCAGAGGGAAAGCCCGGCGACAAGGGGTTCAAGCCGCGCGGCGACCGGGCCGAGGGCGGCTTCAAGCCTCGGGGCGAGGGTCCGCGTCCGGGTGGAAAGCCGGGCGGGGATCGCAAGCCCTTTGGCAAACCGGGCGGACCAAAGCCCGCGCGCGGGGGTGCCGGGGGTGGCTTTTCGGGCAAGCCCGGCGGTCGTCCAGGCGGCGGTCGTCCAGGTGGGCGGCCGGGCGGCAAGCCGCGCGGCTGAGGGATCTTTTCCCGGCCCCAGGGCCGGGGAGGACTTACTTTGTCAGGATAAGCTTGCCCGCGCGCGTGATGCGAAGCTGATACATCTGGTCGTCCAGGATGATCAGCGCCTGGTTGCCCCCCCGGGTCAACTGGGTCGCGTCATGCTGCGGGATCCGGGCCAGGACGCTGGTGCCGGGTTGCGCGAAGTCTGCGGGACGTACTGCGGTCATGATCAGCCTCTTGGAATTGGGGTCCGTCTTCCTTCACCTGAAATCTGATCAATTCAGTCTGGATTGTCAAAGTAAAAGAGTCAGAAATATGCCGGAGGGCGGATTTACTCCGACAGGCAGTCGCTGATGGTCCCCGCCATCTGCGCAAGGATCTGCCCGTAAAGCTGCGGCCCCGGCTCAAGATCGCCGCCTTCGGGCATCAGTTCGCTGCCGGCCCGGATCGAACTGCCTTCCGTCACGGCCTGCACCAGCTTGGGGTCGCTGCCATATTCGGGAAAGGCACAGATCGCGTGCCCATCCGTGATGCGGGCGCGAATCTCTTTCAGCCTTGCAGCCGAAGGAGTGCTGGCATCGCCCAGCGAAACCGCGATGGCCGGCTGAAGGCCGAAATGTTCGGTGAAATAGCCGTAGGCATCGTGAAAGACGACAAACGTGGCCCCGGCATGGGGCTGAAGCTGCGCGCGCAGGTCTTCATCAAGGCGGCGGATCTCCTCGGCCGCCGCCGCTGCGTTCTGCCTGTAGGCGGTTGCATTGTCGGGATCGGCCCTCTCCAGCGTGGCGGCGATGGCTGCGACCCAGGCTTGCGCGTTGTCCGGGTCCAGCCAGGCATGAGGATCCACGCCGCCATGCGCGTGATCGTGGTCGTGGTCGTGATCGTGGTCGTGATCGTGATCGTGGCCGTCGTCATACCCGCGCACATGGGTGCCCGGCACGTCCAGCAGACGCAGTTGCGCGACATCGCCCCCGACCGAGGACGCAGCACGGTCCAGCCAGGGCGTCAGTTCAGGTCCGGTCCAGACCAGCAGCCCCGCGTCCTGCAAGCCCCGCGCGTCCGAGGGGCGCATCTGGTGGTGATGCGCGCTTGCCCCTCTTGGCAGCAGCACCTGCACCTGCCCCAGATCCCCCATCACCTGCTGGACCAGCGAGGCTGTGACGGGCGTGTCCACCACCACCTGCGGCGGTTCGGCCAGCACGGGTCCGGCGGCCAGAAGGCCCAGGGCGGAAAGGGTTATGCGCATCATGTCGCCTCGACAGGTTGGTTTCTTGCAGGGCCATGCTTATTCATGTTACATCATAACAAGTCAAACAGAATGTGATAAAGTAACAGTATTGCCCGATCCTGATCCCCATTCCGCCTTTGCCCCGCACGATCATCGGGCCTGCGAAGCCCGCGTGCTTGACCAGGCCCGCGACCGGCTGGCCGCCAACGGCGCCCGCCTGACCCCTGTCCGGCAGCGGACGTTGGAGATCCTGCTGGAATCGCATCGCGCCATGGGCGCCTATGAGGTGCTGGACCGCCTTGCGGCCGAAGGCTTCGGCCGCCAGCCGCCCGTCGCCTATCGCGCGCTGGAGTTTCTGGTCGAACACGGGCTGGCGCATCGCCTGCAACGGCTGAACGCCTTTGCGGCCTGCCTGCATCCGGGCCATGACCACGCGCCCGCCTTCCTGATCTGCCGGGAATGCGACATGCTGGCCGAACTGCCCGCCGCGCCCGTGCGCGACGCGCTGACGGAACTGGCCGCTGAATCAGGCTTCCAGGTCGAACGCGCCACGATCGAGGCCCTGGGCCTTTGCCCCGCCTGCGCCGACGCGGCCCGGCCATGACCGCCCTGATCCAGGCCAGCGGCCTGACGATCCTGCGTCCCGGCGGGTCCGAAACGGTCCTGCAAGGCGTCGATTTCCAGATCCGCCCCGGAGAGATCGTGACAGTCGTCGGGCCGAACGGGTCGGGCAAGTCCTCGCTGGTGCGCGCGCTTCTGGGGCATATGCCGCTGGCGGCGGGCCGGGTCGAACGCAGGCCGGGGCTGCGGATCGGCTATGTCCCGCAGCGCGTGCAGGTGGACACCACCATCCCCATGACTGTGCGCCGCTTCCTGTCCCTGCCCCGGCGCGTCGGCGACCGCGACGCGGCCCGTGTCCTGGCCCGCACGGGGGTCGGGGGGGTCGAGGCCCGCCAACTGACCCAGCTTTCAGGCGGGCAGTTCCAGCGTGTCCTGCTGGCCCGTGCGTTGCTGCACGACCCGCAGCTTCTGGTTCTGGATGAACCGACGCAGGGGCTGGACCAGCCGGGCATCGTCGCCTTCTACAAGCTGATCGAGGAGGTGCGCCGCCAGACCGGCGCGGCCGTCCTGATGGTCAGCCACGACCTTCTGGTGGTGATGCGCGCCTCTGACCGGGTGATCTGCCTCAACGGCCATGTCTGCTGCGAGGGCACGCCCCAGCATGTCAGCAGCGCCCCCGAATACCGCGCCCTGTTCGGGGCCGAATCCGAAGGCACGCTGGCGCTGTATCGCCATCACCACGATCACGATCACGATCACCACCACCACGCCGGGGCCCATTGATGCTGGACGATTTCTTCATCCGCGCGGTCCTGGCGGGCCTGGGCATCGCGGCGGTGGCCGGGCCGCTGGGCAGCTTCGTCGTCTGGCGGCGCATGGCCTATTTCGGCGATGCCACCGCCCATGCGGCGATCCTGGGCGTGGCGATCAGCCTGGCCTTCCAAGTCTCGATCTATGCCGGGACGATGCTGGTCGCGTTGGCGATGGCCCTGGCGGTATCGGCCCTCGTTGCGCGCGAGCAGGCAATGGACACGATGCTGGGCGTGCTGTCCCATTCCGCCCTGGCAATCGGGCTTGTCGCCATCAGCTTCGTGCCGCAGGCCCGGTCCGACCTGTCGGCCTATCTGTTCGGCGACATCCTGGCGGTGGGCCGGGGCGACCTGGCGCTGATCTGGGCGGGGGCTGCGGGGGTGCTGGCGCTGCTGGCCTGGCGGTGGCAGCGGCTGCTGACCGCCTCCCTGAACGAGGAACTGGCCATGGCCGCGGGAATAGACCCCAGGGTCGAACGCCTGGTCCTGTCCTTGGCCCTGGCCGTCCTGGTGGCCTTGTCGATTCGAGTCGTCGGATCGCTGCTGATTTCGGCCATGCTGATCGTTCCTGCGGCAGCCGCCCGCGGATTGTCGCGCAGCCCCGAACGCATGGTCGGCAACGCCACGCTGATCGCCGCCTTGGCGGTGATGGGGGGATTGTGGGCCAGCCTTCATCTGGACACCCCTGCCGGGCCCTCGATCATCACGGCTGCTGCGGCTATTTTCATGGTGTCCCAAGCGTTTCGCCGGGCCTAGTGCAGGATTGCAACACCTTGTCCGCACGCCATTTCAGGGCGGAACTGATGGTCGGCAAGGGTGTTGGCCAATATGCAACAGTTGCCGCGAACCAGCGACGGATTTGAACCAATGCAGCTTTCAAACGTCTGGGGATTGTGTAACTGTCGCCTCGATGTTGCCGGTGACGGCAGCCTTCAACGAAACGGAGCATGATCATGACCAAATTCGCTACTTTCGCTGCCGCTCTCGGCCTGACCGCCACCTCGGCTCTGGCTGGTGGCTATGTCGCCCCCGTCGTCGACGTCGAGCCCGTCGTTGTCGAGGAGCGTCCCGCTTCGACCAACGCTGGCCTGGTTGTCCCGGCCCTGCTGCTGCTGGGCGTCATCGCCGCCGTTGCTTCGGACGACGACGACAGCTGATTTCTGAACGGAACTTCGGTTCCGTCAGGTATAAGGGCTGGCCTTGGGCCAGCCCTTTTTCGTTGCGCCTCGACAGGATGCCTGCGCGGGCGTAGCATCGTCCCGATCCTGCGGGCAGATGGGGGTATGATGCGCGGCCTTCTGATCCTGGGCATTCTGGCTTGGCCGTTGGCGGCCGCCGCGCAGTCCGACACCGAGGACGGCATCGGGCTTGTCGAACGCGGCCTGGGGATCATCGCCGAAAACCTGTGGAATGAATTCGGCCCGCAGCTGAACCAGCTGGGCCAGGGCATGGGCGGAGCGCTGGCGGATCTGGCGCCGGTCCTGGATGATCTGGCGGTCCTGGTCGATGACCTGGGCAACTACCAGGCACCCGAGCGGCTGGAGAACGGCGATATCGTCATCCGCCGCAAGCCCGGCGCACCGCCTCCTCCGCCCCTGGGGGCTGGCGAACCGGACGTGCCCGATGATCCGCAGCTTCCCATCGACCCCGACCAGCCTGAAATCCCCCTGTAGACCGCGCCTTGCCGGATCGGGTAAGCTGCGGAAAAACAAGGGGGATGGATCAGTGGGCGACTTGTTGGCGGCGCAGGCCGGGGATTTGTTTCGGATCGGCTTGCTGGTGGCATTGCTTTTGACCACCCTGCGCAATCGCCCCATCACGGGGATGCTGCTGCCCCTGGTGGCGGGCGCGGTCTTCGTGGCGGTGATCATCCCGCTGACCGGCGCCACGACTCGGCCCGAACCGATGACCACCCAGGTCCTGGCGGGGCTGCTGGTGAATGCGATCTATATCGCGATCGGCCTGGGGCTGTGGTCGCTGTGGCAGAGGCGCGGGCGCTAGGCCAGCAGCCGCATCATTTCGGCACGCAGCTCGGACAGTTCGAACGGCTTGGCGATGAAGCCGTCAGCGCCCAGGGCTAGGCCGCGCCGCTTTTCCACGACGGATCCCCGCGCGGTCATCAGAAGGATGCGCACGTCCGACATGCCAGGATCGGCGCGCAGCAGTTCCACGATCTCATAACCCGACATGTCGGGCAGCATCACGTCCAGCAGCACCAGGTCGGGACGTTCCGCGCGGATGGCCGCCACGGCGGCCCCGCCTTGGGACAGCCGGGAATGGGCATGGCCGTCGCGGGCCAGCAGGAATTCCAGGGCCATGGCGATGTTGTCCTCGTCCTCGACAACCAGAATGCGCGCCATGAGCCAAGCTTTCCTGGACAGCAGGGGAAATGCCGGGCCGGGGATCGCCCCCGGCCCGGATCGGGATCAGACGTTGTCGTCCGCGAAGATGTCCTTCTTGTGGCTGTCGTTCGGCACGAAGATCGCCCCGATGATCACCGTCATCACGGCGATCACGATCGCATACCACAGGCCCGCATAGATGTTGCCGGTCTGGGCCGAGATCGCGAAGGCGGTCGCGGGCAGCAGGCCGCCGAACCAGCCGTTGCCGATGTGATAGGGCAGCGACAGGCCGGAATAGCGGATGCGGGTCGGATAAAGCTCGACCAACTGCGCCGCGATCGGACCATAGACCATCGTCACCAGCACGATCAGATAGGTCAGGATCAGCACGACCTGGATATTCTGGCCCTTGAAGATGTCGAAGAAGTGGTTGGCCTTGGCGATCGTGGTGTTGTCGGCGGCCGTCAGCGGATAGCCGGCGGCGGTCAGGGCCGCGTTGACTTCGGCGGTGAAGCGCGCCTTTTCGGCCGCCAGGGCATCGCCCGTCAGCGTGTTGGCGTCATAGGACTGGATCACCGTCTCGCCGATCTGGACCGACGCGATCGTGCCCGCAGGCGCATCGATCGTTTCCTGGACGTTCACCGACGACCGCGACAGCGCGGCCTTCAGGATGTCGCAGCTGTTGTTGAACTGCGCGGTGCCCACCGGGTTGAACTGGAACGAACAGTCGTCCGGCGCGGCCGTGACCGTGACGGCCGTGTTCTGCGCCGCAGCCAGCGCGGGGTTGGCGACGCTGGTCAGCATCGGGAAGACCCACATATAGGTCGCGGCGGCCAGGGCGCAGCCGCCCAGGATGATCGGCTTGCGGCCGATGCGGTCGGACAGCGAGCCGAAGAAGATGAAGCCCGCAGTGCCCAGGATCAGCGACCAGGCGACGAAGACGTTGGCGCTGAACTGATCGACCTTCACGACGTTCTGGATGAAGAACAGCGCATAGAACTGGCCCGAATACCAGACCACGGCTTGCCCGGCGGTCAGGCCCAGCAGCGCGATCAGGGCGATCTTGCCGTTCTTCCAGTTGCCGAAGGCTTCCTTCAGCGGCGCCTTGGACTGCGCGCCTTCTTCCTTCATCTTCTTGAAGGCCGGGGATTCGTTCATCTGCAGGCGGATATACAGCGAGATCAGCAGCAGGAAGACCGAACCCAGGAACGGAATGCGCCAGCCCCAGGCCTTGAAGGGCTCCAGCATGACCTGCGCGCCGGTGGCGTCCAGCAACGGCTGGCCGTCCAGGCCAAGCTGCGGCACGGCCGGATAGTTCGCGTTCACATAGGAGGTGACCAGCAGGATCACCACCAGCGACAGCAGCAGGCCCAGCGTGGCGGTGGTCTGGATGAAGGACGTGAAATAGCCGCGCTGACCCTGCGGCGCGTGTTCGGCCACATAGACCGCGGCCCCGCCATATTCGCCGCCAAGCGCCAGGCCCTGCAGCATCCGCAGCACGATCAGGATGATCGGCGCGGCGATGCCCCAGGACGCATAGCCGGGCAGCAGGCCGACCAGGAAGGTCGAGAAGCCCATGATCAGGATAGTGGCCAGGAAGGTGTATTTCCGGCCGATCAGGTCGCCCAGGGCGCCGAAGACCAGGGCGCCGAAGGGACGCACCAGGAAGCCCGCGGCGAAGGCCAGCAGGGCGAAGACGTTGCGCGTGGCCTCGGGGAAGGCCGTGAAGAACTGCGCCCCGATGATCGCCGCCAGCGAACCATACAGATAGAAGTCATACCATTCGAAGATCGTGCCCGCGGACGAGGCCAGGATGACCTTCTTTTCCTCGGACGTCATGGGACGCGAACGGGTCGTCGCGTCGGGCGATGCATAAGCCATCAATCCTCCTCCTGTTGAACCAGCCGCCGGCTGGCATGGGATTCCGACGGTCAAGCCTTCTCCGGCCGCGATTCAGGGTGAATCGCGTTTGGGGGATTGCTCGTCGGATCGGTATGGCGGCACCCGGTTCCTCCTGCCCGGAGGCCGCCTTGTCATGGGGCGCTTGGCCCCGCTTGCGTCAGGCCCTGTTCATCCGATTGGCGATCAGGTCGTCCACCACCTCGGGTTCGGCCAGGGTCGAGATGTCGCCCAGGCTGCCATAGTCGTTCTCGGCGATCTTGCGCAGGATGCGGCGCATGATCTTGCCGGACCGGGTCTTGGGCATGCCGGGCGCCCATTGGATCACGTCGGGCTTGGCGATGGGGCCGATTTCCGTGCGGACCCATTTCTCAAGCTCGCCGCGCAATTCGTCGGAGGGCTGCACGCCGTTCATCAGCGTGACATAGGCATAGATGCCCTGCCCCTTCAGCGGATGCGGGTAACCGACCACGGCGGCCTCCGCGACCTTCTCATGCGCGACCAGGGCCGATTCGACCTCGGCCGTGCCCATGCGGTGGCCGCTGACGTTGATGACGTCGTCCACGCGGCCGGTGATCCAGTAATAGCCGTCCTCGTCCCGGCGGCAGCCGTCGCCGGTGAAGTAGTAACCCGGATATTGCTGGAAATAGGCCTCCTGGAAGCGCTGGTGATCGCCCCACAGGGTGCGCATCTGGCCGGGCCAGCTGTCAGCGATGCACAAGACGCCCTCGGCCGGGTTGCCCTCGACCACCTTGGCGGATTCGGCCTCCAGGATCACGGGCTTGATGCCGAAGAAGGGCAGCGTGGCCGAACCCGGCTTGGTTTCCGTGGCACCAGGCAGCGGCGTGATCAGGTGCCCGCCGGTTTCCGTCTGCCACCAGGTATCGACGATGGGGCAGCGGCCCTTGCCGATGTTGTCGTTGTACCAGTTCCAGGCCTCCGGGTTGATCGGCTCGCCCACCGTGCCCAGGATGCGCAAGGACGACAGGTCGTGGCCCTGGATCGGATCGGTGCCCTTGGCCATCAGCGACCGGATCGCGGTCGGCGCGGTATAGAATTGCGTCACCTTGTGCTTGGCGCAGACCTCCCAGAAGCGGCCCGCGTCGGGATAGGTCGGCACGCCTTCGAACATCACCGTGGTCGCGCCATTGGCCAGCGGGCCATAGACGATATAGCTGTGGCCCGTGACCCAGCCCACATCCGCCGTGCACCAGAAGACGTCGCCGTCCTTGTAGTCGAAGGTGTACTGATGCGTCATCGCGGCATAGACCAGATATCCGCCGGTCGTATGCACGACCCCCTTGGGCTTGCCGGTGGACCCCGAGGTGTAGAGGATGAACAACGGATCCTCGGCCCCCATGGGACGCGGCGGGCAGTCGGGGCTTGCGGTCTCCATCAGCGCCTTGACGTCCACGTCGCGGCCGTCGATCCAGGTCGTCTGGTCGCCCGTATGCTTGACCACCAGGCAGCGCACCCGGTCGGAACAATGCAGCAGGGCGGCGTCGGTGTTCGATTTCAGGTTCGTCCTGCGCCCGCCGCGTGGGGCGGTGTCGGCGGTGATGACCACCTTGGCGCCGCAGTCGTTGATGCGGTTCGCCAGCGCGTCAGGGGAAAAGCCCGCGAAGACGATGGAATGGATCGCCCCGATCCGCGCGCAGGCCAGCATGGCATAGGCCGCCTCGGGGATCATCGGCAGATAGATCACCACCCGGTCGCCGCGCATGATGCCCTGGGACAGCAGGACGTTGGCGAAGCGGTTCACCTTTTCCGACAGTTCCGCATAGGTGATGTGCTGGGCGGGCGTCGCGGGATCGTCGGGTTCGAAGATGATCGCCGTCTGGTTGGCGCGCTTGGGCAGGTGGCGGTCGATGCAGTTGACCGAGGCGTTCAGGATGCCGTCCTCGTACCACTTGATCGACACCTTGCCGAAGGTGAAGTCGGTGTTCTTGACGATGCTATAGGGGTGGATCCAGTCCAGGCGGCGCCCTTCGCGGCCCCAGAACGATTCGGGGTTTTCGATTGATTCGGCATACAGGCGGGCATAGTCCGCCGGTCCCACATGGGCCTTGTCAAAGCCCGATGGAATCGGATGCTTTTCAATCGCTTCGGTCGTCATGGTCCCCTCCTCGCTGTTGCGCCGCGCCGCTGATCTTGCCCTTCGGGCCGGTCGCAGCAAGCCTTTCAAGCGCGCCCCGGCAGAATGTTAATCACATCTTTGGTTATCTGTTAAGTGATTTCATTGAAACGATAATTTGGTAAATTTATTGACGAGCGATGACAGGTTTCAGTAAATTATTCACAAGCCTTGCAAATCGCGCCACTGGGCGCCAGCGTCCCGCAATGATCAAGGACCCGGTTCGATCCACCACCGACGAAGCCCGCGACAAGGCCCGGCAGATCCTGGCCGCGATGCGCCATGCCGTGCTGGCGGTGAACGATCCGGCGACCGGGCATCCCCATCTGTCCAGAATCGCCTGCCAGGTTGACGCTGCGGGCGTGCCGGTGGCGCTGTTGTCGGGCCTGGCGATCCACAGTCGCGCGCTTGCCGGCGATCCGCGCGCCGCATTGCTTGCGGAAACGCCCGGCGACAAGGGCGATCCAATGACCTGGCCGCGCCTGTCCTTGCAGGTGACGGCCAGCGTGATCGCCCATCCGGGCAGTCTGCGGGATCGCTGGCTGGCGGCGCATCCGAAGGCTGCCGCCTTCATCGACCTGCCCGATTTCCGGTTCTGGCGACTGCTTCCGCAAGGCGGCTTTCTGAACGCGGGCTTCGGCGCGGCCTTCCGGCTGTCGCCGGCCGATCTGGGCGTCGCATGAAAAAACCGCCGCGAGGAACTGCGGCGGTTCATCGACATTGCGGGGCCTGTTACTGCGGGCGGTCCATCCTGGCATAGACGCACACCTTTCCGCGCACGGCAGACGGCCAGTTCAGCCGGATCTGCCTGCGGCTGGTGCCGATTTCCGTCTGGATCCAGGGGGCCGACTCGACCTGGGTCCCGGCGGAATTGGTGATCGCGCTTTCCGCAATGACCGACTGCACCGACTTGGCCCACCCCTTGAAGGGCAGCCCGTCAATGACCGGCAGGATCCAGGCCGCCGAAGGCGTGACCTGATTATGCTGCAGCATCAGCGGGTTCGAGACATAGCTTTTCACCCCGTTGAAGGTGTTCCCCTCGAACTGCAGGTTGCGCATGTTGTTATAGTTCAGATCCGCAATCGAGGTATCGACACGCTCGATCCGGTCGATCTCGCCGTACAGCGCCTTGAAGACATTGCTGGTCACGGTCAATCCGTGGATGAAATGCCCGGTCCCATAGGGCTTGACCGTCAGCCAGGCGAACCAGGGGGCGGTGTTGGAACACAGGCAGGTGTTGCCGTTGATCGTCAGCCCCCCAAAGCTGAATTCGGCTCCGGTATAGTTCGGCTGGGCGCTGTGTTCGTTGGTCCACTCGATCGAGGCATTGTCGATATAGTTGCCGTTGATCGTCGTCTGCACATTGGGCTGGGTCAGCACCAGCCCGGCAAAGCGCAGCCCCTCGCCCGACCCGTCGCCCTGGAACCAGTGGTTGCCCGAGATGATGTGCCCGCCGCCATCGGCGACCATGAAATGCGCAAAGCGGACAAAGCGGTTGTCGCGGATCTTCACGTCATTGGCGTTGACGTTGATGGCGATGGTGGTCCGCTGCTGTGCGGGCAGGTCCATCTCGTTCGACAGGAACTGGCAGCGGTCCACCAGCAGGTCCTGGCATCCCCGGCCGATGGACGTGATGCCCCGATCCTTGGGCTTGGTGACATAGCAGTCCCGAAGCGCGATCATCTCGCCCTTGGGGGGCAGCATGATCCCGCTGGCCACGCCCTCGCAATTCAGATCCAGATCGACGAAGTTCAGCCGCGACAACTGCTCGACGCCCGAGAAGTCGAACAGATAGCGATAGCGTTCGAAGACATAGCTGCGCGTCCCCGCCCCGCCATGCAGGGGCTGCGACAGCGTCAGCGTTCTGGCGGCGACGTCCTTGGCGGCCACATAGACCTCGCGCCCGACGCCGTTGCCGATGACCCGGCTGCCGATCTCGATGGCGGCGACGGCCGGGACATTGCTCAGCCGCAGCGGCTGCGCGGGATCATAGGTCGCCGCACTGGACCACCGTCCGGTGTCCCAGGCGGCACCCGCCTTGGCGCTGAGGCTGCCGTTGCAGATCACGCGGCGGTTGGAAAAACCCGTCAGGTCGGGCGCAAGGTTTCCTACGACCAGCGGCTCGTCCAGGTCCACCCGCCGGCCGCACAGGTCCAGCGCGACATGGTCGGTATAGCCGAACAGCGCCTGCAACGCCTTCTTCATGCCCAAGGTTTCACTGCCGAAGGCATCGGCATAGGTCGGGAAGTTGAAGCTCTGCATGAACGACACGCTGGTGCTTGCGGGCGTGCGGATGGTGCCCTTGAAGCGGATCCGGCTGTTGATACCCAGATTGCCGTTGATGAAGAACGTCCCCTCGGGCACCAGGATCCAGCCGCCGTTTGCCGCCTGGTCGGCGGCGACAAAGGCGGCGCGATCATTGGTGACGCCGTCCCCCTTGGCCCCGAAATCGCGCACGTCCACCCAGTCGATCAGCGACGGGATGAAGGCCGAGGTCACGTCCTCGATGCGGATCGATTCGATGCGGAAGACGCCCCCGTTGGCGCCCACCAGATCCAGGCCGAAATGGCCATAGACCGGCGCGGTGCCCCAGGCCATGTCCACGCCCCTGCGCGACCCGACCCCGACGATGGCGCTGATCTCCACGACCTCGCCATAGGCGGTCAGGGGCACGGTCGGTCCCACCTCGACCAGCCCGTTCACATGCGCGCGCGACCCGTTTCCCGCCCATCCGGCGATCCGCGCGGAACACAGCGCCCCCGCCACCGCCTTGATCCGGGCCGAGACGCGCAGATAGACGCCGGGGATCATCGGCGTTTCGCCCATGAAGCGGATGGATGTCGTGGTCTGCTGCTTCATCACCTCGAGACAGGTGCCGAAATCCTGGTCGGCAGGAACCAGCGCGCCATTGTCGGCCGAGGCCCAGGTGGGGCTGCCCGGCGTGCCGTTCGACCGGGACCAGGCATTCAGCCCGCCCCGAAAGGCGGGCGGCATCAGCAAAAGCCCGTTGGTGATCGCGATGTTCATGACCTATCTCCTTCAGCCGCGGCAGGCGCATGGGTGAAGGGATAGTTACCAAACGGTTAATGCCGGATTGACGGGGCGGACGTTGCAGCCCTGCCCCGCGCAACGCGGATCAGAAATGGATCGCCCGGCCGTAGGCGTCCAGGACCGACTCGTGCATCATCTCGGACAGGGTCGGATGGGGGAAGACGGTTTCCATCAGATCCTGCTCGGTCGTTTCAAGCTGACGGCCGATGACATAGCCCTGGATCAGTTCCGTCACCTCGGCCCCGACCATATGCGCGCCCAGAAGTTCGCCCGTCTTGGCGTCGAAGACGGTCTTGATCATGCCCTCGGGCTCGCCCAGGGCGATGGCCTTGCCGTTGCCGACAAATGGGAAGCGGCCGACCTTGACGTCATGGCCCAGTTCCTTGGCCTTGGCCTCGGTCAGGCCCACGGATGCGACTTGCGGGTGGCAATAGGTGCAACCGGCGATGGACGACGGCTTGACCGGATGCGGATGCCCGCCCGCGATCAGCTCGGCCACCATCACCCCTTCGTGGCTGGCCTTGTGCGCCAGCCAGGGCGCGCCGGCGACGTCGCCGATGGCATAAAGCCCCTCGACCCCGGTGCGGCAGTATTCGTCGGTCAGGACATGGGTGCGGTCGATCTTCACGCCCAAGTCTTCGAGGCCGAGGTTTTCCACGTTGCCGACGATGCCCACGGCGGAAATCACCGTGTCGAAGTCCTGCGTCTCGGTCTTGCCGCCCGTCTCGATATGCGCCGTCACCGTGCCGCCCTTGCGGTCCAGCTTCTTGACCGTAGCCTTCTCTAGGATCTTCATACCCTGCTTGACGAACTGCTTCCTGGCAAAGGCGCTGATCTCGGCATCCTCGACCGGTAGGACGCGATCCATCACCTCGACCACGGTCGTATCCGCCCCCAAGGTGTTGAAGAAGCTTGCGAATTCAATGCCTATGGCGCCCGATCCGATGACCAGCAGCTTTTTCGGCATATGCGGCGGCACAAGCGCGTGCTTGTAGTTCCAGACCAGCTTGCCATCCGGCTCCAGCCCCGGCAGTTCGCGGGCCCGCGCGCCGGTCGCCAGGACGATGTTCTTCGCCGTGACCTCCTCGGTGCCCTTGTCGGTCTTGACGCTGACCTTGCCGGGGGCAACCAGCCGCGCCTCGCCCATGATGGTGGTGACCTTGTTCTTCTTGAACAGGTGGCCGATGCCGCCGGTCAGTTGCTTGGCGACCCCGCGCGACCGGGCCACGACCTTTTCCAGATCGAAGCCGATCCCTTCCGCCGACAGCCCGAAATCCTTGGCCCGGTGCATCAGGTGGAACACCTCGGCCGACCGCAGCAAGGCCTTGGTGGGGATGCAACCCCAGTTGAGGCAGATGCCGCCCAGATGCTCGCGCTCGATGCAGGCGACCTTCAGGCCCAGTTGCGCACCCCGGATCGCGGCGACATAGCCGCCCGGCCCGGCACCAATCACCACCATGTCGAAATTCTGGGCCATCAGCTATCCTCGTCTGGTCACGATAGTTGAGCGTTAAACCATTCCGCAAAGGGGAACAAGCGGGCCGGTTACGCGGCGTCAGAAGCCCGTTTGTCCGGGTCGGACTGCTTTTCGTCCAATGCGGCCTCGACGGCGATGGTGGTGGCGTTGGGCGTGATCACGGCGAAGTTGCCCTGTTCTTCCGGTGTCAGGGCGCGGCGGCGGGTCGTGCGCCAGCCGGCATAAACCGCCAGCATCGCCAGCAGCACGCCCATATAGACCCAGAAGCCGTCCGGGCCGATCACTTCCATCAGCCAGCCGGTGATGATCGGCCCGCCCATCGACCCGATGCCATAGATGAACAACAGCCCGGCCGAGGCCGCCGCCATGTCCGACTGATCCAGGTAGTCGTTGGTATAGGCCAGCAGCAGCGCATAGATCGGGTTCACCAGCCCGCCCATCAGGGCACCCGCGACGACAAGCCCCAGGGTGCCCGGCTGGCTTGCAAGCACGGCGGCCCCCGTCACCGCCCCCACGGCGGACAGCATCAGCACCAGCTTGCGCCGGTCGTAACGGTCCGAGATCCAGCCGATCGGATATTGCATCACCAACCCGCCCGCATAGCTTGCCGCCACGAAGACCGAGATCTGGGCAACCGACAGGCCGATCGTGGCCCCCCAGACAGAGGACATGCCTGACAGTACCGCAAAGACCCCGCCGATCAGGAAGATGCCGACGCAGCCCAGCGGCGAGGCACGGTAAAGCTGGCCGAATGTCATGCGCTTGATCGTCTGGAACTGCGGGGCGGGACGCGCGGACAGCAGGATAGGCATGAAGGCAAAGGACACCAGCACCGATGCGACGATGAACAGCGTATAGCCGCCCGGATCGCTGAGGTTCAGCAAGGCCTGCGCCGCGACGATCCCCAGCAGTTGCACGATCATATAGGCCGACAGGGTCTGGCCCCGGTTCTCGTTCGTCGATCCGGCGTTCAGCCAGCTTTCCGACGTGATGTAGACCCCGCAGAAGCAGTATCCGATGACGACCCGCAGAAGGGTCCACCAGATCCAGTTGGGTTCGACCGAATACAGCACCAGCACGGACGAGATCATGGATCCAAGCGCAGCGAAGACCCGCACATGGCCCACGTTCTTGATCAGCGCGGGCACCGACAGGCTGCCCAACAGGAAGCCCGCGTAATAGCCCGACATGGCGATCGACATTTGGAAGGTCGGGATGCCCTCGATCCCGCCGCGAATGCCCAGCAGCGTGCCCTGCATCCCGTTGCCCACCATCAGCAGCAGGATGCCCAGGAACAGCGGCCAGGTGGTTCGCAGCACGGAAATCATCGGTCGTCTCGTCTCGGGTCGCGGGAATCGGTCCTATCTGTGGCCCATCCAATGGTTGACGGCCACCCGGAAAGCGACCCTAGGGGACCAGCAGCGACGCATCGCCATAGCTGAAGAAGCGATAACCCGACCGCACCGCATGGGCATAGATGTCCCGGATCCTGTCCTGCCCCATCAATGCCGACACCAGCATCAGCAGCGTCGATTTCGGCAGGTGGAAATTGGTCATCAGCCCATCCGTCACCCGGAAGCGATAGCCGGGATAGATGAAGATGTCGGTCGTCCCCTGGAAGGGCCGGACCGTTCCTTCGTCCTGCGCGGCGGATTCGATCAGCCGCAGCGCCGTGGTGCCGACAGGGATCACGCGGCGCCCTTCCGCCTTGGCGCGGTTGATCGCATCCGCCGCGTCCGCGCCGACCTCTCCCCATTCGGCGTGCATCCGGTGGGTGGTCACATCCTCGACCTTGACGGGCAGGAACGTCCCCGCGCCGACATGAAGCGTGACATGGACGAACTCGACACCCTTCGCGGCCAGGGTGTCAAGCAGGGCGTCGTCGAAATGCAGGCTGGCGGTAGGGGCGGCGACGGCGCCTTGGCGCGCGGCCCAGACGGTCTGGTAATCCTGCCGGTCCTGGTCGTCGGGCGCCCGCAGCGCGGCGATATAGGGCGGCAGCGGCATCGCGCCGACCTTTTGCAGCGCCGCATCGAAGGCATCCCCTTCGGCATCGAAACGCAGGCGCAATTCGCCCTCGGCAATCTGCGCCACCTCGGCCGACAGCGCATCGCCGAAACGGATCACCTCGCCCTCGCGCAGCTTGCGCAGGGGTTTTGCAAGCGCGCGCCAGCCGTCGGCCTGGGGTTCCAGCAGCGTCACCTCGATCCCCGCCACGGCTTCGCCCTGCGGGGTCACGCGCGTCCGCGTGCCGGTCAGCCGCGCCGGAATGACCTTGGTGTCGTTCAGGACCAGCACGTCGCCCGCCCGCAGGATATCCGGCAGGTCGCTGACACGGCGATCTGCGATGGCCCCGCCTTCGGCCAGCAACAGGCGCGCCGATGTGCGCGGGCGGGCCGGGCGCGTGGCGATCAGGCCAGGGGGCAGGTCGAAATCGAAATCGGACAGCTTCATGGCGCGCTTCTGCGCCACGCCGCCCTTTCGGTCAAGACACGCATCCTTGATATCCAACCGAAAAAGTCACCTTTACTTTTCCGACAGAATCGCTAGGTTCCCGGTCAAGAGGAGACCCGCGATGATCGTCTGCCACTGCACACAAATCTCGGATCATGAGATCAAGGCAGCCATCGACTGGATGCGGACCTCGGATCCGGAAACGATCATCACGCCGGGCAAGATCTATCATGCCCTTGGCAAACGGGCCGATTGCGGCGGATGTATGCCGCTCTTTCTGGACACCATGCGTCACTGCGATAATCTGGGTGTAGCCCCGCCGATTTTGCGGGCAAAATCAGAGATCGCAAAGGAATCCCACCATGAAGGGCGACGCAAAGGTCATCGAATATCTCAACGCAGCGCTGCGGTCTGAACTGACCGCCGTCAGCCAGTACTGGCTGCACTATCGCCTGCAGGAAGACTGGGGCTTTGGCCGTATCGCCAAGAAGTCGCGCGAGGAATCCATCGAGGAGATGCATCACGCCGATCGCCTGATCGAGCGCATCATTTTTCTTGAAGGCCATCCGAATCTGCAAAAGCTGGATCCGCTGCGGATCGGACAGAACCTGCGCGAAACGCTGGAATCGGATCTTGCCGCCGAACACGAAGCCCGCACCCTGTATCTTGAGGCGCGGCAATACTGTTCCAGCGTCAACGACCAGGTGTCAAAATCGCTGTTCGATGACCTGATCGAGGACGAGGAAGGCCATATCGACTTCCTGGAAACCCAGTTGCAGCTGTTCGACACGATCGGCGCCCAGAACTATGGCCAGTTGAACGCCAAGCCGGCCAACGAGGCCGAATAAATCTTTGGGCCACCCCTGCCCTGGGGTGGCCTAGCCTTTGACGCGGCGCAGCAGGGTCAATGCCAGCAATGCCCCGATCAACATGGGCGCCGCGTCCGGCAAGGGCACAGGGGCGATCGGCGGCAATTCAGGCGATGTCGGCTGCTCGGTGATCGGTGGAAATGTCGGCTGCTCGGGGACGGGTGGGAATGTCGGGTGGTCGATCACCGGCGTTGTCGGCTTTCCGGGATTGTGCGGGCCTGGACCAGGGCCGCCGTCAGGCGGAACCGATGATGTGTCATCGATCCCCGGCCGTGACTTGCCCGGCGAACCGCCGCCGCCACCCCAGACAGGAACCGGCCAAGAGCCTCCTCCTGCGCTGCCCGGCGTTCCAGATGCAAGCGTAGCTGCCAGCGGCCCTGCCGGGTTCGGCAGCATGGCCCAGGGACCGACCGGCAAACGATAGGCGTCATAACCGACCGGCACCTTGCCTTCCAGCGGACTGTCGTCGCCCACCACCAGGGTCATGCGGTCCCCATATTGATCACGCTGGACAACATGGACAGCGGGCCGAAATCCCATATGCGGGAAAAAATACAGGCACTGTTCTTCGGACGTGCAAAGGGGCTGCATCGCGACACTCGGGACAACGTGCCGGCATCAGCGATCCAGCCCGCCTTGCGGGTCTTGAACAATGGCACCGACAAACATGAACAACTTGTTAACCCCCTCTGCATATCGGGGGGGGCGCCACCTTGTTAATATGTCTAAATAGTCAGCCCGGTCGGAGGGAACCGAACGCGACCTAGTCCAACCAGCGCCGCGCCAGGTCGGGCAATTCGTCGAAATGCCCGATCAGGGCGTCCGGGGCCAGGCGACTGATCGCCTCGCCCTCTGGACCAAAGGACACCAGGGCCACCCGGACGCCCGCGGCCGCCGCGGTCTTGCGGTCCGTTTCCGTATCGCCCACCAGGAAGGACGCCCCGACCGTGCCCCCTGCCCGTTCCACGGCCGCGCGATAAGGGCGGGGATCGGGCTTCCTGACCGGCAGCGTATCCGCCGCCACCAGGGATGCGAACCGGCCGCGCACGCCCAGCGCATCCAGCAGGGTTTCGGCCAGGGCACCGGGCTTGTTGGTGCAGACCGACAGGATATGCCCGTCGGCCGCCAGGCGGTCCAGCGTCTCCTCGACCCCGGGATACAGCTTGGTGTGGACGGCGATGTTGTCGCCGTAATGTTCCAGCAGGCGGGGATAATCCTCATCCTCGGCGCCGGGCGGCAGCAGCAGGTCCGCGCCCATGCGGCCGTATCCCGCCCGCAGCATCGCCCGCCCGCCATGGAACGCGGTCAGCGCATCCGCCACCGGGTCCAGGGCGACCTCGATCCCGCGTGCCGCAAAGCAGGCATTCGCCGCCGCGATCAGGTCGGCCGAGGTATCGGCCAGCGTGCCGTCCAGATCGAAGACCACCGTTCCCGCCATGCGCCTGTCCTTCCGCAACGATTCGACACCAAAGGTGAACGCGCGGGGCTTTCCCCTGCACGCCGCCCCGATTAGAACGCCCCGCAACGAATTTGAACAGGCATTGGGGACAGGCATGGCAGAGAAACCCGTGGCGATCGTCATCCTTGCGGCCGGACAGGGCAGCCGGATGCAATCCGACCTGCCCAAGGTGCTGCACCGGTTAGCGGGCGCACCGCTGATCGGCCATGCGCTTGGGGTGGCGCGCACGCTGGAACCCGAACAGGTGATCGTCGTCGCGGGTCATGGCGCCGACCTTGTGACAAGGGCCGTGGGCAAGATCGACCCGGACGCCCGGATCGTCCTGCAGGCCGAGCAGCTTGGCACCGGCCATGCCGTCCGCCAGGCCCTGCCCGAGCTTGAGGGGTTCGAGGGCAAGGTGATCGTCCTTTACGGCGACACCCCCTTCATCGGCGAGGAAACCCTGGCGGCACTTGCCGGCCATCCCTCGGACCTCGTGGTGCTGGGGTTCGAGGCCGAGGATCCCGGCCGATATGGCCGGTTGATCGTATCGGGCCGGGGCCTGGAAAGGATCGTCGAATACAAGGACGCCGATGCGGCCACACGCGATATCGCCTTGTGCAATTCCGGCGTCATGGCGCTTGACGCCGCGCTGCTGCGACAGTTGATCGTGCGGCTGACGAACGAAAACGCATCCGGCGAATATTACCTGACCGACCTCGTGGCCCTGGCCCGCGCCGAAGGCCGCAGCACCGATGTCGTGACCTGCGACGAATCCGAAACCCTTGGCATCAATACCCGCGCCGAACTGGCCGCGGCCGAGGCCGCGTTCCAGGACCGCGCCCGCCGGCAGGCGCTTGAAGACGGGGTGACGCTGTGCGACCCCTCGACCGTGTGGTTCGCGCTGGACACGGTGATCGGTCGCGATGCGGTAGTCGGCCAGAACGTCGTCTTCGGGCCGGGCGTGACCATTGAATCGGGGGCCGATATCCTGCCCTTCTGTCATCTGGAAGGCTGCCATGTCTCCTCGGGCGCGACGGTCGGGCCCTTTGCGCGGCTGCGGCCCGGCGCGGAGTTGGGCGGCGACGTGCATGTCGGCAATTTCGTGGAAATCAAGAACGCGGTCTTGGACGAAGGCGCCAAGGTCGGCCACCTGACCTATCTGGGCGACGCCCATGTGGGCGAGCATACCAATATCGGCGCGGGCACGATCACCTGCAATTATGACGGGGTGATGAAGCACCGCACGGACATCGGCGCCCGCGCCTTCATCGGCAGCGACACGATGCTGGTGGCCCCCGTGCGCGTGGGCGACGACGCCATGACCGGATCGGGGTCCGTCATCACCGAGGACGTGCCCGACGGCGCCCTGGCCCTGGGCCGCGCCCGGCAGGTCACGAAGCCCGGCCTTGCCACCCGCCTGATGGCCGCCCTGCGCGCGAAGAAGGAGGCCCGCTGATGTGCGGCATCATTGGTATCCTGGGATCGCACGAGGTGTCCCCGCAACTGGTCGATGCGCTGCGGCGGCTGGAATATCGCGGCTATGACAGCGCGGGCGTGGCGACCGTCGATGCCCAAGGCCGGCTGGACCGGCGCCGCGCAGTGGGCAAGCTGGTGAACCTGTCGGACCGGCTGGTCCACGATCCCCTGCCCGGCCATATCGGCATCGGCCATACCCGCTGGGCCACCCATGGCGCGGCGACCGAGGTGAACGCCCATCCCCACCAGTCCGGCCCCGTGGCCGTGGTCCATAACGGCATCATCGAGAATTTCCGAGAGTTGCGCGAGGAACTGGCGGGTCTGGGCATCCAGCCGCAATCGCAGACCGATACGGAAACCGTCGCGCTGTGGACTGCGCATCACATGGCCCAGGGCGCCTCGCCTCTGGAAGCCGCGCGCAAGACGCTGGCCCGGCTGAAGGGTGCCTTCGCCCTGGCCTTCATCTTCGATGGGCAGCATGATCTGATGATCGCCGCGCGCAAGGGCAGCCCGCTGGCCATCGGCCATGGCGAGGGCGAGATGTTCCTGGGATCGGACGCGGTGGCGCTGGCGCCCTTTACCGACCGCATCACCTATCTGGAAGATGGGGACCACGCGATCCTGACCCGCGCGGGCGTCCAGATCTTCGACGCCGCAGGCAACCAGACCCACCGGACCGAGGCGCGCATCGACACCGGCGCCACCGCCATCGACAAGGGCGGCTATCGCCACTTCATGGCCAAGGAAATCGCCGAACAGCCCGTGGTGATCGGCGATGTGCTGAACCACTATGTCAAGGACGACCGGATCGTCCTGCCCGAAGGCCTCGATTTCAAGGGGGTGGACCGGATCAGCCTGGTCGGCTGCGGCACCGCGCATCTGGCGGGCCATGTCGCGAAATACTGGTTCGAGCAGCTGGCGGGCCTGCCTTGCGACATCGACGTGGCGTCCGAGTTCCGTTACCGCGAACCGCCCCTGTCGCCGCAAAGCTGGTTCATCGCCGTCAGCCAGTCGGGCGAGACCGCGGACACGCTGGCCGCCCTGCATTATGCGGGCCAGCATGTCGCGCGAACCATCGGCCTGGTGAATGTCGGCACCTCGGCCATCGCGCGCGATTCCGACATCGCCCTGCCGACCCTTGCGGGGATCGAGGTCAGCGTGGCCTCGTCCAAGGCCTTCACCTGCCAGTTGTCGGTCCTGGCGATCCTGGCCCTGAAGGCCGCCCATGACCGGGGGCGCATCGACGATGTGGCGCTTGCCGCGCATCTGGCCGACCTTCGGTCGATCCCCGGCCTGATGCAGCAGGTGCTGGATCTGTCGGACGATTGCCGGGGTTTGTCGGAATGGCTGTCGCAGGCCCGCGACGTGCTGTTCCTGGGACGCGGCGCGCTGTATCCGGTGGCCCTGGAAGGGGCGTTGAAGCTCAAGGAACTCAGCTATATCCATGCCGAGGGCTATGCCTCGGGCGAGTTGAAGCACGGGCCGATCGCGCTGATCGATCGAGACGTGCCGGTGATCGTGCTGGCCCCGCATGACGCGCTGTTCGAAAAGACCGTATCGAACATGCAGGAGGTCATGGCCCGCCACGGCCCGATCCTGCTGGTTTCGGACGAGGACGGGCTTTCCGCCGCCAGCCACGGGGTGCAGGCCACGCTGCGGATGCCGTCGGGCGGCGGAATGTTCCAGCCGATCCTTTACGCGATCCCGATGCAGTATCTGGCCTATCACACGGCGGTCGCCAAGGGCACCGACGTGGACCAGCCGCGCAACCTGGCGAAATCGGTCACGGTCGAATGACGGAAGGCGCGCGGGCAGCCCCCGCGCGCCCTTCCCTTATGCCACGTCGGCGCGGGCTTCGGCGGCGATGCGGGCGTCCAGTTCCAGCATCTGGTGCACGGCCTGCGCGGCCTCGGCGCCCTTCTTGACGAAGTGGTCGCGGTAAAAGCCGGTCAGCAGTTCCGTTTCCTGATAATTGTGCGGCGTCAGCGAAACCGAGAAGCAGGGCACGCCGGTTTCCAGGCCGACATTCATCAGGCCGGTCACAACGGCGGTGGCTACGAAATCGTGGCGATAGATGCCGCCGTCCACCACCAGGGCGGCGGCGACCACGGCGTCGTATTTGCCGGTCTGGGCCAGCTTCTTGGCCAGCAGCGGCATCTCGAAGGCGCCGGGCACGTCATAGGCCACGACCGTCGCGCCGGGGATCAGGCGCTGTTGTTCGGCCAGGAAACCTTCATGCGCGCGATCCACGACATCGGAATGCCAGCGGGCCTTGATGAAGGCGATGCGAGGGGTCTTGTGGGTCATCTTTCAGGAACCTTACGTTGCTTGCGTATGGTCCCAGGACACGAGCCATGACCGCCCCTCGGGAAGGACGCGGCCACGGTTCTCTTTCATCCAGACTATGACTGTCGGCCCCGGATTTTCACCGGATCTGCTGACCCCTTCGTTGCCGAAGGGCGCTCGCGGGCTGTGACCGCCGGTGGGGAATTGCACCCCGCCCTGAGAACGGCTCCTGCATAACATGCAAAAAGCCTTCCGCCAAGGGCCCGCGTCACCCCATCCGCGCCAGGGCCTGTTCGACCGCGCCGCGCAACTGATCCTCGCCATAGGGCTTGCACAGCAGGATGGTCTGGCCGGGACAATTCGCCGGAAGATGGCTGTCGCCGGTCGCATAGACGACGGCCAGCCCCGGCTGGATCTCGACCGCGCGCCGGGCCAGGTCGTTGCCGTTCATGTCGGGCAGGCCCAGATCGGTCAGCAGCAGGTCGAAGGCCTGTTCCCCCAGCCTTTCCAGCGCTGGGGTGGCCTTGCCCGCCTGGGCGACGGCATGGCCCATCTCCTCCAGCATGATGGCGGTGTCCGCGCGGATCAGGGCGTTGTCCTCGACCAGAAGGATGGACACGGCCCGGCCTGCGCCTTCATCGGGCTGCGGCGCGGGATCGGCCTTCGGGGCGGGATCGGACGGGCGCTGCGCCTCGGCCGCCTGGACCGCCTGCCGGGCATTGGCGATCACATGACGCAGGCGGCGGGCCAGGGCCTCGCGCGGATAGGGCTTCGACAGCAGTTCGACCCCCGGATCCAGCCGCCCGCCATGGACGATGGAATTCTCCGTATAGCCCGAGGTGAACAGCACCCCCAGCCCCGGCAGGATCTCTTGCGCGCGGCGCGCCATCTCTCGGCTCGTCAGGCTGCCGGGCATCACCACATCGGTGAACAGCACGTCGATATGCAGCCCGCTTTCGACAACGGCCAGCCCCGCTTGCGAGTCCCGCGCGGTCAGCACGTTATAGCCCAGCGATCCCAGCAGATCGACCACGGTGGCACGCACCGCCTCGTCATCTTCGACCACAAGGATGGTTTCGGAACCGCCCACGACGGGACCGTCGAACTGGGGGGCGTCCGTTTCCTCGTCGCTGTCGGAACGGGGCAGATAGATGCGTACGGTCGTTCCTTCGTTCACTTCGCTATAGACCGACACGTGCCCCCCCGATTGCTTCACGAAACCATAGACCATCGACATGCCCAGACCCGTGCCGCGCCCTTCGGGCTTGGTGGAATAGAAGGGATCGAAGATCCGCTCCAGCACCTCGGGGCTCATGCCGCAGCCGGTGTCCGTCACGGCCAGCATCACATAGTCCCCGGCCTGGACATCGCCCGCCGTCGCCGCATAGGCATGGTCCAGTTGGGTGTTCGACATCTCGATGGTCAGGCGGCCGGGCCCGTCCATCGCGTCGCGGGCATTGATCGCCAGGTTCAGAAGCGCGCTTTCCAGATGGGCGCGATCCACGCAGATGTTCCACAGGCCCTCGGGCACGATCACCTCGACCTCGATCGCCTCGCCCAGGGAACGGCGCAGCATCTCGTCCATCTCGTTCACCAGGCGGCAGGGCTGGATCACCCGCGGCTCAAGGGGCTGGCGGCGGCCGAAGGCCAGAAGCTGGCTGGCAAGCTTGGCCCCGCGCGCAACGGCCGACAGGGCGTTTTCGACCCGCTGCCCGGCCTTGGCATTGCCCTCCACGTCCTTGGCCAGCATCTGAAGGTTCCCGGCGATCACCTGCAGCAGATTGTTGAAATCATGCGCCACGCCGCCGGTCAGCTGGCCCATGGATTCCATCTTCTGCGACCGGTGCAGGGCCTGTTCCGTGGTGCGGTGCCGGCCGATCTCGTCGGCGACGCGGGCTTCCAGCGTCTCGTTCAGGCGGCGCAGCTGTTCCTCGGCCCGCTGGCGATGCGCGACCTGGCGCTGCAAATCCTCGGCCTGGGCTTGCAATTGCGCCTCGGTCAGGCGCTGTTCGGTGATGTCGGTATGAACGCCGACCCATTCCCTGATCTCGCCCCGGTCATTCAGCGTGGGCACGGCGCGGATGGCGAAGATGCGGTATTCCCCGTCCGCGCAACGCACCCGGTGTTCCCATTCGAAGGTCGTGTGCCCGGCAAGCGCCTGGTGCCAGGCCGCGATGGTGGGCGCGCGGTCGTCGGGATGAACGGCATCCGCCCAGCCGTATTCCTGATAATCGTCGAAACCCTGACCAGTCAGCGCGGCCCAGCCCCGCTGTTCGCCGATCATCCGCCCATCGGCGCTGTTGGTCCACAAGACGCTGTGGATCGCATCCACGGCGGCGTGGAAGCGGTCGTTGCTGTCGCGCAGCTGGTTCTCGGTCTGCTTGCGATCCTCGATGTCGATCAGGATCATGTAGACGCCGTCGATCCGGTCCTCTCCCGACTTCCGGGGCAGGCAGCGCATCTCGAAGGCGCGGGGACGGTCGCCCGGCAGGCGAACGGTCGCATCGACATTCACCGTTTCGCCCAGAAGGGCGCGGTTCAGCATGTCCTCGGTCAGGGCGGCCTGGGCGGATCCCAGGATATCCCTGATCCGCTTGCCGATCACCTGGTCATGGCCGATGCCGAACACCTCGAGATAGCACTGGTTGGCGAACCGGAAGACCAGCGACTTGTCCAGGAACGCCACCAGGATCGGCAGGGCGTCGGACAGGTGGTAAAGTTCCGCCCGGCTTTCCGCCAGCGCCTCGCGCGCGCGGACGGACTGGGTGATGTCCAGGACCGTGCACAGCACACCATCCACGCGGATGCCGGTGTCGTCATAGATCGGCGTATAGAACAGGTCGAAGACCACTTCCTCGGGGTGGCCGTCGCGGTGCAGGACCATGCGCTGTTCGCGGAAGGCCTGAACCTCGCCGCGCAGGCCGCGTTCCAGGATGGCGCGGTTCCAGTCCCAGATCTCGGGCCAGATGTCGGGAACCTTGCCGCCAAGGGCGCGGGGGTGATAGTTCCTGGCAATCTCGACATAGCCGTCGTTGTAGATCATCACATGATCCGGTCCCCACATCAGCACCTGCGGGATGGGGGAATTGACCAGCGAATTGACCTTGATCCGCAGGTGCTGCGGCCATTGGTCGATCGGACCCAGCGATGTGCGCGACCAGTCGAATTCCCGCACAAGGTTGCCGCAGACGCCGCCGCCCACAGGCCAGGAAGAAGGGGAGGACAGATCTGTCATGGTCGTGCGCGCCCGAAGAACCGGAATGATCGCAGGAAATTAGGCAGGGATTTCGCAGGCTGCAAGCAAGGACCTTGCGGCAGGAACCCCAGTGAACGTAAATCAATCGGGAAGGCTGGCTGACCCCGCAGCGTCGTTGTCGCAGCGGGACATCGCCCAAGGCCGGATCCAGGGCTGGCCGGGATCTAACGCCCCAGCATCGACGCCGGACCCGGATGCGCGCCGATGGTCCTGGATGAAAGCGACAACCGACAGACGCCCTTGCAGGGAACATGACCGACGCACCGCCGTCATGTGCATCGACCTGAACCCTGCGGCCTCTAGACGGCGATCCCGTGCCGGCCCGCCAGATCGGTGAAGAACTGCCAGGCCACCCGGCCCGACCGGCCGCCGCGCGTGGCCTGCCATTCGATGGCCTCGGCCCGCAGGGCATCGGCTTCGATGGCCAGCCCGTAAGCCTCGCAATAGCCCCGTACCATCGCCAGATATTCGTCCTGGGAACAGGGGTGGAAACCCAGCCACAGCCCGAAGCGGTCGGACAGGGATACCTTTTCCTCGACCGCCTCGCCGGGATGGATCGCGGTGGCGCGTTCGTTGTCGATCATGTCGCGGGGCATCAGGTGGCGACGATTCGACGTGGCATAAAGGATCACGTTCGCGGGCCGGCCGCTGATGCCGCCGTCCAGCACGGCCTTCAGCGACTTGTATTGCGTATCGTCATGGCTGAAGGACAGGTCGTCCGAGAACAGCAGGAACCGCTTGTCCGTGGTGCGGCCCAGGATCGCCAGCAGCCGCCCGACAGAACCCAGGTCGTCGCGCGCGATCTCGACCAGGACCAGGGGCAGGCCTTCGGCCACCGCCTCGGCGTGGACCGCCTTGACCAGCGACGACTTGCCCATTCCCCGCGCGCCCCACAGCAGTGCATTGTTCGCGCCAAAGCCGCGCGCGAATTGCAACGTGTTGTCCAGCAGGATCTGCTTGGCGCGGTCGATGCCGATCAACTGGACCAGATCAACCCGGTCCACCACATCGACAGGTTCGAGGCGGTCGGGATCGGGATGCCAGACATAGGCCGTGGCTTCCGTGAAGCTGGGCGCGGGCACAGGCGGTGGGGCCAGGCGTTCCAACGCCTCGGCGATGCGGCGCAGATCATCGGGCATCAGGCGTCTTCGTCCCACAGTCCCTGGGCGCGAAGTTCCTTTTCGCGCGATTTCTCGATCTGCCGGACCACCTGGATCGAAATCTCGTAAAGCCCATAGACGACCGAGAACAGCACAAGCTGGCTGCCCACGTCGGGCGGCGTCAGACAGGCGGCCAGCGTCAGGATCAGCACCACGGCATAGCGGCGCGTGCTGGCAAGCGTCTGGGCGGACACCAGGCCCGCGCGCCCCATCAGGGCCAGCGCCACCGGCAACTGGAACGACAGCCCGAAGGCCAGGATGAACCGGGTCGTCAGGTTAAGGTATTCGCTGACCGACCCCTGGAAGACGATGCCGGCAAGATCGGTGTTGGTCGATGCCTCGACCCCGGCGGGATCGTCCGGCAGCGCCAGCGGCCCCTGCTGGAAGCCCAGGAAGAACGAGAACACCATCGGCAGGATGACGTAATAGGCGAATGCCGCGCCGATGGCGAACATCACCGGGGATGCCACCAGGAACGGCAGGAAGGCCCGCTTTTCGCTGCGGTACAGGCCGGGCGCCACGAAGCGCCACAATTGATAGGCGATGACCGGAAAGGCCAGGATGAAGCCACCGAAGAAGGAAATCCGCAGGGCCACGGTAAAGCCTTCCTGCAGCTTCAGCAGGATCAGCCCGCATTCCTGCCCGCGATCTTCCAGCGCGGCGCAGATCGGCTTGGTCAGGAAGTTGTAGATCGGGTTCCAGACCAGATAGCACAGGACCATCGCCACCACGAAGGCCAGCGCGGACCAGATCAGGCGGCTGCGCAGTTCCTTGAGATGCTCGATCAGCGGGGCCGAGCTGTCGTCCAGCTCATCGACATTCTGCGATGACACTTATTGGTCCTTCATGTCCGAGCGGCGGACACCGGCGATGCGGCGCGAGGTGCCCGAAATCGGGGCGGCGGCAGGTTCGTTTGCGGCCTGCATGGGGGCGGGCACAGGGGGCGCGTCCATGGGCCGGGTGTCGGCGGGGGGAACGGGCGCCGCCGGATCGGGCTTGGGGCGCACGGCCTTGTCCAGGCTGGACCTGGGATCCCACTCCTCGAATCGCGTCGCGGCCCGGTCCAGGGCGTCCAGGCCCAGCGACTTCTTGGATGTCAGGTTCTTCAGATCCCTCAGATCCTTGGTCGCCTCGCTGATGCCGCTGCCCTTGGCTGCATCCTCCATCGCGCTTGTGAATTCCCGCGCCATGGACCGCGCCCGCGCCGTGATCCGGCCCAGGGTATGAAACAGCTTCGGCAAATCCTCGGGACCGATGACGATCAGCGCGACGACACCGATCAGCAGCAGTTCGCTCCACCCGACATCAAGCATTCTGGAACCCCCGTCCCGGTTTCGGGATCACACGCGGGGTTCGTTCGAAGGGGTCACGTCCCGGGCTTCGGTGCCCGGAACCGGCTGGACGGGTTGGACCGGCTGAATGGGCTGCACCGGCTTGTCCAGGCTGGCATTGCGTTCCGCATCGGCTTCCGAGGTGCCGTCGTTCAGGCCCTTCTTGAAGGCGGTGATACCCTTGCCGAATTCGCCCATCAGCGAGGAAACCTTGCCGCGGCCGAACAGGACCAGGACCACGATGGCGATAACAAGCAGTGCCATGGGGGACGGCATGTGCATTTCAGTTCTCCAGTTCCAGGGCCAGGCCGGGGCCTGGGTTCAACCAATCTGCGGAATATAGGCCCTATGCCACCGCAGCGAAAGCCCAACTGCCATGATTCGGGGCCTTCTTCATTAATCTGAAACAAACTGACGCTATTTTGAGAAGGCCGTCCCCCGCCGCCCGGCTTGGCAGAGCCGGGCGTGCAGGCCATAAGCACGCATGGATCTGTCGCTTTACCTCACCGCTTTCGTGACCCTGTTCGTGGTGATCGACCCTGTCGGTCTTGCGCCGGTCTTCATCGCCCTGACGCCGGGCATGACGGCGGCGCAGCGCCGCCGCATCGGGGCGCGCGCCCTGCTGATCGCCGCCGTGCTGATGATGATCTTCGGCTTCGCGGGCGAGTCGATCCTAGGGGCCATCGGCATCTCGATTTCCGCCTTTCGCATCGCCGGGGGCCTGCTGCTGTTTCTGACCGCGCTGGACATGCTGTTCGAACGCCGCACCGAACGGCGCGAGAATCAGGGCGACGGCGATCCCCTGCATCACGATCCGTCCGTCTTCCCGCTGGCCATGCCGCTCTTGGCGGGGCCTGGCGCGCTTGCCTCGATGATCCTGCTGATGGGCGAGGCGCCGGGCATCGGCCATATGGTGATGGTGAACCTGGTGATGCTGTCCGTCCTGGTCATCGCCATGGCGCTGTTCGTCATCGCCACACCCCTGGCGCACGCGCTTGGACGGACGGGCGTGATGGTGGTCACCCGGCTTCTGGGCATGCTGCTGGCGGCGCTGTCGGTGCAGTTCGTCATCGACGGTCTGAAGGGATCGGGGCTGTTTCCATGACCGGCGACGACACCATGCAGCTTGTCTATTACGGCGCGCTTCTGCTGGTGATCGGGGGCGCGATGGTCTTCGAACTGGCGGGCCGCGGCGGCCGGGTGCTGCGCCAGTTGATCCTTTGGGTGGTGATCTTTGCGGGCGCCACCCTGGCCGCGAACTGGTGGATCGAGGGCGACGCCCCGGTCCAGCAGGTGCTGGAAAGCGGGCGGATCGAAATTCCGGTCGGCCGCGACGGCCATTTCCACCTGACCGCCACGGTCAACGGGCAGGAAGTGCGCTTCATGGTCGATACGGGCGCATCGTCCATCGCGCTTGGCCCGGCGGATGCGCGCCGCGTGGGGCTGGATCCCGACGACCTGGCCTATGTCGGCACGGCCATGACCGCGAACGGCCGGGTCGAGACGGCCCCCGTCACCATCGACAGGATCGAGATCGGCGACATCGTTGACCGGAACGTCCGCGCCTTCGTGATCGCCGCGGATCTGGACGGGTCGCTGCTGGGCATGTCCTATCTGCGGACCTTCGCGCGGGTCAGCTTTGAAGGCGATCTGCTGATCCTGGAACGTTAATCCAGGGCCAGGGGCGGCGTGGGTCCGCTGTCTTCCAGATGCCAGACCGCCTGCCACCGTCCGTCGCGGCGATCCAGCGTCAGGAAATTGCGTTCGGCCACATAGCGGTGCCTTTGGCCCGGCAGCGGCTTGATGCGGATCGGGTGGCCCTGCAAGGGCGCATCGCCCAGGCCCGCGAACAGGCCCAGGGCGCGGGCATAGGCCTTGGGCGGCGCGCGATGCGAGATGCCCGAGGCGACAAGCTGGTGGACGCGCGTAGCCTCGGGTCCCATCTCGGCCCGCGTCGCCAGGTGGATTTCGCCCGACAGCACCGTCACGGGGGCCGCCTTGCGCATCCGCAGAACCTGGCCCAGCATCCGCCGCCATTCGTCGCGATGCGCGTGGCTTTGCCATTGGTCGCGCAGGTCGTCCTCGTAATGCTGCATCCGGGGGATCACCATCATCAGCGATTCCATCAGCGACAGACGCGGCCCCAGCAGGGGCACGCTGGACACCATGAAGACGTGATCGCCCGTGGGGTGCAGCGCTTCGACCGCCTTCCAGCCCCCATCCCCCATCACCCGGTGCCGGTGGCGTTCGGACCGCAGGTCGGGCGCGAACAGCGTCACCCCAGGAAGGTCGCGCCGCCATCCCAGGTTATTCCCCGTCGGATCCATGAAGAGCGCCGGCACATCCTTGTCGGTCGCGCCGTGCTGGAACAGCAGGTACATCCGCCGCGCCACGCGGAACAGCGCCTGTCCCACGGCGGATGACGTGCGGCTTTCGGGCAGCGATCCCCAGCCGTCGCAGATGTCATGATCGTCCCAGACCGACAGCGACGGCACGCTTGCGAACAGATCCGCACAGCCTTCGGCCGCAAGGACCATCATGTAGCGTTCGGCAAAACGGCGCTCCAGGTGCCGGGTCAGGCTGTCCAGATCGGCGGGCGAAGGATCGGCGGGAAGTCGGTCGGGCCAGGATTCGGACAAGGGGTGGCCATGCGTCGCCTCGTCTGCATAGATCTGGTCGCCGCCTTGCAGCAGCAGGGCAAAGGGTGCGCGGGCTTGATCGTCCGCCAGGCGCGCCCACATCAGGTCGCGTTCGGCCCGGTCACGGTCCAGATCGCCGTTTTCCTCTCCGTTGCAGGACACGAAGGCGATGCGGATGTCGCCGTCCAGCCGGGTGGCGACCGGATGGTCTCGCCCGTCCAGGTGATAGCCCGCCTCGCCCAGGGCCAGGGTGAAATCGTGCCGCCAGATCGACAGATCCGCCACCTGCGCCAGCATCACCGGCGCGATGTCGCCGCCTTGGACGCGCACCGGTCCGGGCGCACCGGCGTCCCGAGGGCGAATGGTGATGGCGGCAAGGCGCAGACCCTGGGTATCGCAGCCCCGAAAATGCAGGATCGGACCCGCGAAACCGTCTTCTTGCCCCATTCCGTTGTCGCACCCCTTGGCTGTCTGTCAGCGTGACAGATAAACGCTGTGCCCCGGATTACACCCCCGCATCACGATTTTAGCGGTTTTGTGTTCGCCAGGGCCTGCGCCTGTCGGGACAGGCTCCTGACCAGGGGAAACAGATCCGCCTGCAAGGCATGATAGATGTCGGGCTTGCCCTGGAACTGTCCGCTGGTCGGTCCACCCGGTTCGGGGAACCAGCCGCCGCGGTGGTGGTCGATCAGCTCCGCATCGGCAAAACGCCACAAGCGGCGATACCAGTCCTCGTCCTGGGGCTGCGGATCCAGCTTGATCAGCGCCGCAAGGGCGCCGATCGCCTCGGTCACGGGCCACCAGTAACGGTCGGCGCGGGCCACGCGACCATCCGCATCCAGCGTATAGGCCAGCCCGCCCCGTTCCAGCCAGGCATCGCGCAGCGCGGTTTCGACCAGCATCCGCGCCTGGGTTGGCGCAGCATTGTCCGGGCGGCCCGCCAAGTCCCAGTATTGCAGCAGCAGGCGCGCCATCTCGAACGAATGGCCGGGGGTGGTGCCTGCCGGACGGAACATCGGGTTGCCCTCGTAGCCCGGATCGGGGCGCCAGCGGTCGTCGTAATGTTCCGGGATGCGCCAGCCATTCGCGGCCGCCTGCCGGGCGATGAAGAAATCCAGGATCCCGCCCGCCCGGCGCAGGTATTCGCCCTCGCCCCCGGCCTCGAAGGCGGCCAGCAGCGCCTCGACCCCGTGCATGTTGGCGTTCATCCCGCGATAGGTGGAAAAGGGCTGCCAGTCGCGGGTGAATTCGTCGCGAAACAGCCCGGCCTGGCGGTCCCAGAACCGATCCTCCAGAACCTGCGCGGCATCGGCCAAAAGGCGGTCGGCATCGGGATGGCCCGCCAGCTTCGCCGAGGACGCCGCCAGCAGCACGAAGACATGGCCATAGGCCAGCTTCGTGCCCTCTGCGACGGCCCCGTCCCGCAGCGCCCAGACAAAGCCGCCGTGCCGTGCGTCGCGATGTCCGCGCCACAGCAGATCCATCCCCCGGTCGATGATCCCTGCCCCATCGCGCCGCCCGGCAAGCTGGCCCAGGCCATAGGAATGGACCAGCCGCGTCGTGACATGCAGTTCCAGCACACCGTCGCCCAGGGGCCGCCCTGCCCCATCGAGGGCCGCAAGGCCGTCCGGCACCGCGCTGGCATCGAAGAAATCCAGCGCCCGCTTTGCATCCCGGATCAGGAATTGGCGGTGCGCCGAATCGTGCAGCCATGTCGCCGATGTGTCATTTCCCGGTCCGTTCACGGTTTCACCCCTTCGCCTGCACAAAATTTTCGTCGCAACCCTTGAAATACAGAACCGGTCATGTCACGTGAATACCCAGCGGGACCGGGCCCCTCTGACGGCGGAAAGGCCGTGATGTCGGACCGCATCGAGCGTGCCTCGATGCAAAGTGGCCCTGACCTGGCGAAGCCCTTGGCATCGATGCACATCAGCAACGATGAGGGCATATGGAACTTCTTCTACTCGCATTTCTGGGCAAGCCGCTGTGGATGTGGCTGCTGTTTCTGGGCGTGGTGATCGCCCTTCTGGCATTCGACCTGGGCGTCCTGCACAAGGACAGCAAGGAAATCGGCATCGCCGAAAGCCTGCGCATGTCGGCGATGTACATCGTTCTGGGCGTCGCCTTTTCCGGCTTCGTCTATTGGCAGATGGGGACCGAACCGGCGGCCCAGTACCTGACGGCCTTCGTGGTCGAAAAAACGCTGGCGATGGACAACATCTTCGTCATCGCGCTGATCTTCGGCTTCTTCGCCATTCCCCGCGAATACCAGCACCGGGTTCTGTTCTGGGGTATCCTGGGCGTTATCGTGCTGCGCGCGATCATGATCGGCCTGGGCGCGACGATCGTGGCGAACTATCAGTGGGTGCTGTATCTGTTCGCGGTCTTCCTGATCTTCACCGGCATCAAGATGATGTTCGTGAAAGAAGCGTCCCACGACCTGGAGGGCAACAGACTGGTGCGCTTCATGCGCAAGCATTTCCGCATCACCGATCAGCTTCACGGCAACAAGTTCGTCGTCAAGCAGGCCGATCCCAGGACCGGCAAGCTGGTGCGCTTTGGCACGCCGCTGCTGATGGCGCTTGTGATGATCGAGATCGCGGACCTGGTCTTCGCCGTCGATTCGGTGCCCGCCGTGTTCACGATCACGACCGACCCCTATATCGTCTATACGTCGAACATCTTCGCGATCCTTGGCCTGCGGGCGCTGTATTTCGCGCTGTCGGCGATCCTGCACCGCTTTGCCTATCTGAAATACGCGCTGTCGATCCTGCTGGTCTTCATCGGATCCAAGATCTTCATCGCCGACCTGATGGGCTGGGAAAAGTTTCCGCCGACCTGGTCGCTGGGCATCACCTTCGCGATCCTGGGCGTGGGCGTGGTCTATTCGCTGTGGAAAACCACCGGGGACAAGGCCGAACGGGCCCAATCCCACCCCGCCGGCGAATAACACCGACAATGGCAAGGCGCCCCTGGGGGCGCCTTGTTTTGCCGATTCGATCCGGCAGATCACCTTCAAGGCTTTGCACTGCCTCGCGCTTCGTGCAGATTGCGAAAAGCCCGACCTGCTGGATAAAGAGACCCGATGCTTCTGGAAATCATCATCGTCCTGCTTCTGACGATGTTCAACGGCGTTCTGGCCATGTCCGAACTGGCCATCGTATCGGCCCGGCCCGCACGGCTGAAGGTCATGGCGGCCGAAGGCAGCCGCGGCGCCGAAATCGCCCTTGATCTGGGGACCGAACCGGGCCGCTTCCTGTCCAGCGTCCAGATCGGCATCACCCTGGTGGGCGTGCTGTCGGGCGCCTTTTCCGGCGCGACGCTGGGCGCGCGCCTGTCCGCCGCGCTGATCGACAGCGGGTTGTCCCCCGCCCTGGCACAAACGCTTGGCGTGGGCGGCGTGGTGGTGCTGATCACCTATCTGTCGCTGATCGTCGGCGAACTGGTTCCCAAGCAGATCGCCCTGCGGTCGCCCGAAGGGGTGGCGGTGCGCATTTCCCCGCTGATCCTGTTCATCTCGCGCATCGCCGCGCCCATCGTCTGGATCCTCGACAAGTCCGGCAACATCGTCCTGCGGCTTCTGGGACAGTCCGGCGAATCCGAGCGCGGCATCTCGGACGAGGAAATCCGGGTGATGCTGTCCGAGGCGCGCACCGCAGGCGTGATCGAACCCGCCGAGACCGAGATGATCGCGGGCGTCATGCGCATCGCCGATCGGACCGCGCGCGGTCTGATGACACCCCGGCACGAGGTCGAATCCGTGGATGTGAACGAACCGGCCGCGGATGTGCTGCAACGGTTCCGGGACAGCCGCCGGTCGCGCCTGCTGGTGCGCGACGGTTCGGACGACGAGATCATCGGCGTCATCACCCTGCGCGACCTGATGATCGAGGATGTGACGGACCTGCGCCCCCTGGTGCAGGAGGTTCCGGTGATCCGCGAAGGCCTGCCCGCGCTGAACGTGATCGAGGAGTTGAAGGCCAGCCCTGCCCATATGCTGCTGGTCTATGATGAATACGGCCACTTCGAGGGCGTGATCACCGCCATGGACCTGCTGGAGGCGATCGCGGGCGATTTCCCCGAACCCGGCGACGACGAACCCAAGGCCACCCAGCGCGAGGATGGCAGCTGGCTGGTCGCGGGCTGGATGCCCGCCGACGAATTCGCGGAAATGATCGGCATCACCCTGCCCGAGGATCGCGGATACGAATCCGTCGCCGGCCTTGTGCTGGACCGGGCGGGCGTTCTGCCCGACGTGGGCGCGCGCGTCACCGTATCGGGCTGGCAGATCGAGGTCGTGGACCTGGACGGCCGGCGGATCGACAAGCTGCTGGTCTCGCAGCTTGCCGAGGCCTGATGGTCAGGCGCGCCGGTCGCGCCCGATCCCCAGAAGCTGATAGATCGCAAGCGCCGCAAAGGTCGACGTGCCGATCCCGCCCAGGGCAAAGCCGGCGATGTTGACGGTGAAATCGCCCGCCCCCAGGATCAGCGCCACGCCCACGGTGAACAGGTTGCGCGGGTCGGAAAAATCCACGCGGTTATCGACCCAGATGCGCGCCATGGCGCTGGCGATCAGGCCGAAGACCGACACCGCCAGCCCCGCCAGGACAGGTGCGGGGATCGTCTGCAGGATCGCCCCGAACTTGGGTGACAGGCCCAGCAGGATCGCGATGGCGGCGGCCATCGGAAAGATCAACGTGGAATAGACCTTGGTCATCGCCATGACGCCGATGTTTTCGGCATAGGTGGTGACCCCGGTCCCGCCGCCTGCCCCGGCGATCATCGTGGCAAGCCCGTCGCCCAGAAAGCCGCGCCCGATATAGCGGTCCATGTTCTGCCCGGTGATCGACCCAAGCGCCTTGATATGGCCCAGGTTCTCGGCCACCAGGACGACGGCGACGGGGGCGATCATGCTGATCGCGGTCCAGTCGAACTCTGGCGCGGTGAAATTGGGAATGCCGAACCATGCCGCCTGCCCGACCCGGCCGAAGTCGATGCCCGGCACGATGCCCGCGCCGTTGCCAAGGACCAGCACCAGCCCATAGCCGAAGGCAAGCGCGATCAGCACCGCGATGCGCCGCGTGGTCCGACCGCCATAGGCCGACACCATCGCCATGCACAGCACCGTCGCAAGCGCGATGGACAGATGCGCCATGCTGCCCTTGAGCTGCCCCACGGCCACCGGGGCCAGGTTCAGCCCGATGGACACGCCGATGGCCCCGGTCACGGCAGGCGGCATCAGCCGTTCCACCCAGCCTGTCCCGGCCGCCATCACCACCAGCCCGATCAGCGCATAGACCAGCCCCGCCGCAATGATCCCGCCCAGGGCCACGCCGATATTCGGGTTGGCCCCGCCCCCGGCAAAGCCGGTCGCGGCCATGACCACGGCGATGAAGGCGAAGGACGATCCCAGGTAACTGGGCACCCGCCCCCCGGTGATGAAGAAGAACAGCAGCGTGCCGATGCCGGAAAAGAACACCGCGACATTCGGGTCGAAGCCCATGATCAGCGGCGCCAGGATCGTCGATCCCGACATAGCCAGCAGGTGCTGCACGCTCATCGGGACGGCGGCGGCCAGTGGCAGTTTCTCATCGGGAAGAACAGTCGCGCCGGTTGCCGGGCGCCAGGTTGGAAAATAGCCCATCGTCTTCTCTTGTCATGATTCTGGCGGCGGGCTTAGCCCATCCCCGGAGGCAGGCCAATCACCTGCGCCTTGCTCCTCGGCCATATGTCGGCAATGGAACGCACCCTGCCATGACAGGTCCGGCCCTGTTGGATGCTCTCCAATGAAAAACCCCCGCCGGTCGGGCGGGGGTTGAAGCTGTCAGGCTGCCCTGCAGATCACTCGCGGTTGCCCATGAACTGCAGCAGGAACATGAACAGGTTCAGGAAGTCCAGGTACAGCTGCAAGGCACCCATGATGGCGGTCTTGCCCAGGAAGTCGCGGTCCGAACCGGCCATTTGCAGATAGGTGTTCTTGATGTTCTGCGTGTCATAGGCGGTCAGGCCCGCAAAGATCAGCACGCCCAGGACCGAGATCGCGAACTGCATCGCCGAGGATTGCAGGAAGATGTTCACGATCGAGGCCACGATCAGGCCGATCACGCCCATGATCAGGAAGCTGCCCCAGCCCGAGATGTCCTTCTTCGTGGTATAGCCCCACAGCGACAGGCCCGCGAAGGCGATGGCCGTCACCAGGAAGGTCTGCACGATCGAGGTTCCGGTGAAGACCAGGAAGATCGAGCTGATCGAGACGCCCATCAGCGCCGCGAAGCCATAGAACAGCATCGTCGCCGCCTGCACCGACAGGCGGTTGAGCGCGGCGCCGAAGGCGAAGACCACCAGCAGCGGGGCGAACATGACCACCCATTTCAGGGGCGAGGCGTAAAGCGCCGTTCCCAGCTGGGTCAGCTGTCCCGACGCGTCCACGGCGGCGGTGCTGATGCCATAGGCGGCGACGGCGGTTACACCCATGCCGACCGCCATCAGCCCATAAACCTTGTTCATATAGGCCCGCAGCCCTTCGTCGATCACCCCTTGACGGGCGCCGACGCTCTGCGTGGTGCGGTAAGTGTTGTAATCTGCCATCAATCTCTCCCTCTAGAGGCGTGCCGGCGCCTGCCGGTTTATGGGCATCATATTGGCATGATACGCCCGTGATTCAATGCCGTTAAGGGATCGGATCCCCACTGCTTTACGCAGATGTTACAAGGTCACGACGATCTTGCCCACCGACTTGCGGCTGCGCAGCAGGTCGAAGGCCTCGGCGATACGGTCCAGGGCCATGACCTGCCCCACGACCGGCGCCAGCCTGCCGTCCCGGAACATGCGGAACAGGCTTGCCATGCTGTCCGACACCGCCTGCGGATCCAGCCTGGCATAGCCGCCCCAATAGAAGCCGTGGATCGAGATGTTCTTGACCAGCGCATGGTTGAGGGGCAGGACCGGGGGCCTGCCGCCCGCAAAGCCGATCGCCAGGAAGTGCCCGCCGGGGTTCAGCGCGCGGAAGGCGGCCTCTCCGGCGCTGTCGCCCACGGCGTCATAGACGACATCGACGCCGCCCAGATCCCGCAATGCCCCTTTCAGGTCGGCGCATCCGGCGCTGTCGATCACGACATCGGCGCCCGCCGCGCGCACCGTGTCCAGCCGATCCTGCCCCCGCGCCACGCCGATGACGCGGGCGCCCATGGCCCGCCCTATCTCGACCGCCGTCAGGCCGACCCCGCCCGCCGCGCCCAGGACCGCCAGGGTCTGGCCGGCCTTCAGGTGCGCGCGGGCGGCAAGGGCCAGATGGCTGGTGCCATAGGCGATCTGGAAACCGGCCGCCTGCTCGAAGGTCATGGCGTCGGGGATGGCGGTGCAGGCGGCGGATGGGACCGCGATCGTCTGGGCCATCGTTCCCGCCGCCAGGACGGCGACACGGTCGCCGGGGCGAAAGCCGCTGCCCGGCGGGGCCGACAGGATTTCCCCCGCACCTTCCAGGCCGGGGACGAAGGGCGGCTCCTGGCGTTCCTGGTATTCTCCGCGCGCCTTCAGAAGATCGGCGAAGTTCAGCGCCGCCGCGCGCAGCCGAACCAGAACCCGGTCCGGCCCCGGTTGCGGCGCAGCCTGCCGATCGACGACCGGATCATCCCCCAGTTGTCTGACCACGGCGATTCGGATTTCGTCCAAACCGACTGTCGCGGAAGTTTTCGTCAAATCCTTCATCCTCTTATCTGGGCCGGACAACAGCGGTGGCAGACCTGTCTTTTTGGTCAGGAACGGGGCCGTTAACCAGTTTAACACTCGAAAATTGAGAAAGGTTAAGCTAGTGCTTCCTTAGATTGCATGAGGTGGTAACGATGAAACACGGTGTTGATGTTCATGTTGGCAAGCGTATCCGGCATCGTCGCTGGATGATCGGAATGACCCAACAACAACTGGCCGACAAGGTTGGTATCAAGTTCCAGCAGATCCAGAAATACGAAACCGGGATGAACCGCGTCTCGGCATCCCGGCTGTGGGATATTGCCCGCGCGGTGGACGTGCCCGTCAGCTTCTTCTTCGAAGGGCTGCACGAAGGCGATGTGCCCGAAAACATCGCGGGCGACATCCTGGCGGACAAGGAGGCGCTGCAACTGGTGCGCGCCTATTACACCATGCCGGTGGCGCAGCGCCGCCAGATCTTCGAACTGGCCCGCGTCCTGTCCGACGCCGCCTGACGCGAGGGGCGCGGGGTCAACCCGCGCCTTTGCCTGTCTGCCCCCCACTGGCAGGCCGATGCCGTTCGCGCTAGTCCTGTCGGTGGAAACCAGGCAGGAGGCAGCGATGCAGGACGCGCAGGACATCATCAATGCGGCGCATCAGATGGCCGATGCCGCGCGCGCGGCCATTTTGCCGTTCTTCCGCACGGGCCTTGCCGCCGACAACAAATGGCAGACGGGCTTCGACCCCGTGACCGAGGCCGACCGCGCGGCCGAACGTGCCATGCGCGAGGTGCTGGCCCGGCTGCGCCCCGATGACGCCATCCTGGGCGAGGAATACGGCAAGACCGAAGGCTCCAGCGGCCTGACCTGGATCCTGGATCCCATCGACGGCACCCGTGCCTTCCTGTGCGGCGCGGCCAGTTGGGGGGTGCTGATCGGCGTATCTGACGGGCAAGACATCATCTATGGCCTGATCGACCAGCCCTATACCCGCGAACGGTTCGAAGGGGGCCTGGGCCGGGCGCGGCTTGTCACGGATTCCGGCGAATATCCCCTGGCTGTCCGCAAGGTCGACCTGGCGCAGGCCACGTTGCTGACGACCTATCCCGAAGTCGGCACCCCGGCCGAGGCCGAGGCCTTTCGCCGCGTGTCCGGTCAGGTGCGTCTGACGCGCTATGGCCTCGATTGCTATGCCTATGGCCTGCTGGCCCTGGGCCAGGTGGATCTGGTGATCGAGGCGGGGCTGCAATCCTATGACATCGCCGGTCCGCTTGCGGTGGTCCAGGCAGCGGGCGGGATCGTCACCAACTGGCAGGGCGGCCCCGCGCATCAGGGGGGCCAGGTCATCGCGGCGGCCTCGGCCGAACTGCACCGGGCTGCGCTGGCCTTGCTGAACGGGGGGGCCGCATGACCGACCAGATCCCCGACCAGCAGGCCGCCGAGGACGAATTCCTGCCGCGGCAGGAACTGCTGGACCAGATCGACGACGCCGTCCAGGCGGGCGATGCGGAACGGCTGAACGTCCTGCTGGAACCGATGCACGGCGCCGACATCGCCGACATCATCGAACGCCTGCCCCCTGCAGGCCGCCGCGCCTTCCTGAGCCTTTACAGCGGCGAGATCGACGGCGAGATCCTGTCCGAGATCGACGAGGCGATCCGCGACGAGGTGATCGAGCAGTTGCCCCCCGAGGTCGTCGCCGAAGCCGTCCGCGAAATGGACAGCGACGACGTCGTGGACCTTGTCGAGGACATGGACGAGCCCGAGCGCCAGGAAATCCTGGCCGCCCTTGACGCCACCGACCGCGCCGCCGTCCAGCAGTCGCTGGCCTATCCCGAATATTCCGCCGGCCGCCTGATGCAGTCCGAGGTCGTCACCGCGCCCGAACACTGGACCGTGGGCGAGGCCGTGGCCTTCCTGCAAACCGAGGAATGGCTGCCCGAGCAGTTCTATCACATCGTCCTGGTCGATCCGCGCCGGCATCCCCTGGGCTATGTCACGCTGGGCCGCCTGCTGGCATCAAGCCACGCGACGCCCCTACGCGACATCACCGAGGACAGCTTCCGCACCATCAGCGCCTTCGCCGAGGAAGCGGACGTGGCCTATGTCTTCAACCAGTATCACTTGATTTCCGCACCCGTGGTGGACCGCGACGACCGGCTGGTGGGCATCATCACCATCGACGATGCCATGGCCGTCCTGGACGAGGAACACGAGGAAGACATTCTGCTGCTGGCAGGCGTGGGCGAGGAATCGAGCCTGACCGACAGCGTGATGCAGACCGCACGGCAGCGCGTGCCCTGGCTTGCCACCAACATCCTGACGGCGGTCGCGGCGGCATCGGTGATCGGGCTGTTCGAAAGCTCGATCGCGCAACTGGTCGCGCTGGCGGTGCTGATGCCGATCGTGGCCTCCATGGGCGGGAACGCGGGCACGCAGACGCTGACGGTGGCGGTGCGCGGGCTGGCGACCAAGGACCTGACCCGCGACAATTCGGTCCGCGTCATCCGGCGCGAGGTCGTGGTGGGCCTGTTGAACGGCGCGATCTTCGGGCTGGCCATCGGGACCGTCACCTATTTCTGGTTCGGCAACTTCGGCCTGGGCGCGGTGATCGGGCTGGCGATGATCATCAACCTGACGATCGCCGCGCTTGCGGGCATCCTGGTGCCGCTGGCGCTGGAAAAGCTGGGGGCCGACCCGGCGCTTGCCTCGCCCACCTTCGTGACCACGGTGACGGACGTGGTGGGCTTCTTCGCCTTTCTGGGCCTGGCCACGGTGATCCTGCTATGAGCGATGTCGAAAAGGCCGCCCTCCGCGCCCGCGCCCTGGCTGCCCGTGCGCAAGGCGGCGATCAGGACGCACTGGGCCGGCATCTGATCGCGGCACTGGCGCCGCATGGGGGCAAGGTTCTGTCCGGCTATTGGCCCATGCGGGACGAGGCCGACCCCCGCCCCGCCATGGAGGCCCATGACGGTCCGGTCTGCCTGCCGGTGGTTCCCGGCAAGGCCGTGCCCCTGGTCTTTCGCCAGTGGAACGGCGAGGCCCTGGTGCCCGGATCCTTCGGCACGTCGCACCCGCCTGATTCGCAACCCGTCCTGCGGCCCCAGGTGCTGATCGTGCCGCTTGCCGGGTTCGACCGGCAGGGCAACCGCATCGGCTATGGCGGCGGATACTATGACCGGACCCTGCAATTGCTGCGTGAAACGGGCAACGTGACGGCCATCGGACTGGCTTTCGCGGTCCAGGAGCTGCCCGAGATCCCGGCAGAGCCGTTCGATGAGGTGCTGGACCTGATCGTCACCGACCGCGGCGTGATCCATCCCCTGCGCTGAACATGGCCCTTTGTGGCAGATTTGCATCGGCTGTGCAAAAGGGTTGGATGACCTTGGGACAACCCTGTGGATAAGCGCGGGAATGGACCCGCCAAGTCCCTGTCCCGGCCAGCAATATCGCCTCATCCGTCCTGTTGAAGACAGCTGCGTGGCCGTTGCTGTGAGCGAATCCCGCGGCTCCGCATCAAGGGCCCAGTCAAGCCGGATCCGGCAAGTTATCCACAGATAAGATTCGTTGCATCGACGCATAAACAGGATCAATCTTGTGGCCTGCGGCGTTGGTCATACCAGATGTGGTGGAAGGTGAATCGACAATCACCAAGACCCGTCGCTTCGTGATTTCGACCGACGGGCGGTGCCGCCGCCCGGATCCATCGCCATGGCGATGGGGTGGCTGTCTGCTGCCTGGCGCAAGTCGCGGATTGGGGGACGACGATAGGAAAGGCTACGGGCATGAAGATCGAACGGCGTTTTACCACCCTCGCCGGGGGCGCTTATGGCGACATCGCCTTCACGACCACCACCAGCGAGATCCGCAATCCCGACGGCAAGATCGTCTTCCGCAACGACCAGGTGGAAATCCCCCAAGGGTGGAGCCAGGTCGCCAGCGACGTGATCGCCCAGAAATACTTCCGCAAGGCGGGCGTTCCTGCGGCGCTGAAGCGCGTCAAGGAAAAGGGCGTGCCCGAGTTCCTGTGGCGCAGCGTGGCCGATGAGGATGCGCTTGCCGCCCTGCCCGCCGACCAGCGTTACGGCGGCGAAACCAGCGCCCGGCAGGTCTTCGACCGGCTGGCCGGGGCCTGGGCCTATTGGGGTTGGAAAGGCGGGTATTTTTCCAACGAAGAAGACGCCCGCGCCTATCACGACGAGATGCGCTTCATGCTGGCCCGCCAGATGGCCGCGCCGAACAGCCCGCAATGGTTCAACACCGGGCTGCACTGGGCCTATGGGATCGACGGCCCGAGCCAAGGGCATTTCTATGTCGATCACAAGACCGGCAAGCTGGTGAAATCCGACAGCGCCTATGAACATCCCCAGCCGCATGCCTGTTTCATCCAGTCGGTCAGCGACGACTTGGTGAACGAAGGCGGCATCATGGACCTTTGGGTCCGCGAGGCGCGGCTGTTCAAATACGGATCGGGCACCGGCACCAACTTCTCATCCCTGCGCGGCGAAGGGGAACGGCTGTCGGGCGGCGGCAAGTCCTCGGGCCTGATGGGGTTCCTCAAGATCGGCGACCGGGCGGCGGGCGCGATCAAGTCGGGCGGCACCACGCGCCGCGCGGCCAAGATGGTGATCTGCGACATGGATCACCCCGATATCGAAGCCTTCATCAACTGGAAGGTTATCGAGGAACAGAAGGTCGCATCCCTTGTCGCCGGGTCCAAGGCGCATGAGGCGCGGCTGAACGACATCTTCGCAGCCATCCGCGACGGCGACGGCGAGACCGACCCGGCCCGGAACGACGCGCTGAAATCCGCGATCCGCGCCGCCAAGCGCGCGATGATCCCGGAAACCTATGTCAACCGCGTGCTGCAATACGCGCGCCAGGGCTTCGACAGCATCGAATTCCCGACCTATGACACGGACTGGGACAGTGAGGCTTATGTCAGCGTCTCGGGCCAGAACTCGAACAACTCGGTCCGGGTGACGGATGCCTTTCTGCAAGCCGTGCGCGACGACGCGCCGTGGGAGCTGATCCGCCGCACTGACGGCACGGTGGCCAAGACCGTCAGCGCGCGAGAGCTGTGGGACCAGATCGGCCATGCCGCTTGGGCCTGCGCCGATCCCGGCATCCAGTTCCACGACACGGTGAACGCCTGGCACACCTGCCCCGAGGATGGGCCGATCCGGGGCAGCAACCCGTGCAGCGAATACATGTTCCTGGACGACACGGCCTGCAACCTGGCCTCGATGAACCTGCTGACCTTCTTCGCGGATGGCCGGTTCGATGCCGACGCCTATGTCCATGCCACCCGGCTGTGGACCGTCACGCTGGAGATCAGCGTGCTGATGGCTCAATTCCCCAGCAGGGAAATCGCGCAGCGCTCCTATGACTTCCGCACGCTGGGCCTGGGCTATGCCAATATCGGCGGGCTCTTGATGAACATGGGCCTGGGTTACGACAGCGACCAGGGCCGCGCGCTGTGTGGCGCGCTGACCGCGATCATGACCGGCGTGGCCTATGCGACAAGCGCCGAGATGGCGGCGGAACTGGGCGCCTTCCCCGGATATGCGAGGAACGCCGGTCACATGCTGCGGGTGATCCGCAACCACCGCGCGGCGGCCCATGGCACCGGCGCCTATCAGGGCGTCAACGTGGCCCCGGTGGAACTGGACGGCGACAACTGCCCCGATGCCCGCCTTGTCGCCATCGCCCGCCAGGCCTGGGACGAGGCCCTGGCCTTGGGCGAGGATCACGGCTACCGCAACGCCCAGGTCACGGTGATCGCGCCGACCGGCACCATCGGCCTGGTCATGGACTGCGACACCACGGGGATCGAACCCGACTTCGCCCTGGTCAAGTTCAAGAAGCTGGCAGGCGGCGGATACTTCAAGATCATCAACCAGTCTGTTCCGGCGGCGCTGACTACGCTGGGCTATGCCCCCGCACAGATCGAGGAGATCGTGGCCCATGCCGTCGGCCATGCCACGCTTGGCAACTGCCCCGGCATCAACCACACCGCGCTTGCCGGTCACGGCTTCGGCCTGGCCGAGATCGAGAAGATCGAGGCAGCACTTGCCACGGCCTTCGACATCCGCTTCGTCTTCAACCAATGGACCCTGGGCGAGGATTTCTGCAAGGGCACGCTGGGCATCCCCGCCGACAAGCTGGCCGACCCGACCTTCGACCTGCTGCGCCACCTGGGTTTCACCCGCGCCCAGATCGACGCGGCCAACGACCATGTCTGCGGCACCATGACGCTGGAAGGCGCGCCGCATCTGAAGGCCGAACACCTGCCCGTCTTCGACTGCGCGAACGCCTGCGGCAAGACCGGCAAGCGCTACCTGTCGGTCGAAAGCCATATCCGCATGATGGCGGCGGCGCAGTCCTTCATCTCGGGCGCGATCAGCAAGACGATCAACATGCCCAACAGCGCCACCATCGCCGATGCGCTTGCCGCATACGAGCTGTCCTGGTCGCTGGGCATCAAGGCCAATGCGCTGTACCGCGACGGATCCAAGCTGTCCCAGCCCTTGGCCTCGGCCCTGGTCGAGGATAACGAGGAGGCCGAGGAGATCCTCGCCACCGGCAGCGCGCAGGAAAAGGCCGCCCTGGTGGCCGAGAAGATCGTCGAGAAGATCATCGTCAAGGAGGTCGTGCGCAGCCACCGCGAGAAACTGCCGCAGCGCCGCAAGGGATACACCCAGAAGGCGGTCGTGGGCGGGCACAAGGTCTATGTCCGCACCGGCGAATATGATGACGGCAAGCTGGGCGAGATCTTCATCGACATGCACAAGGAAGGCGCGGGCTTCCGGGCGATGATGAACAACTTCGCCATCGCCGTGTCCGTGGGCCTGCAATACGGCGTCCCGCTGGAGGAGTTCGTGGACGCCTTCACCTTCACCCGCTTCGAGCCTGCGGGCATGGTGCAGGGCAATGACAGCATCAAGAACGCGACCTCGATCCTAGATTATGTCTTCCGCGAACTGGCGGTGTCCTATCTGGACCGCACGGATCTGGCGCATGTCAAACCCGAGGGTGCCCGTTTCGACGACATGGGCGGAGGCGAGCGCGAGAACCTGAACGTCACACCAGTCAGCGAGCAGTCGGAACTGAAGTCCCTGACCATGCTGAAGCAGATCAGCAGCGCGGGATACCTGCGCAAGCGCCTGCCCCAGGATCTGATGGTCTTGCAGACCGGGGTGTCTGCCACGGCGATCATGGCGGCCGAGCCTGGCGCGATGGACCTGCGCATGAAGGCCAAGATGCAGGGCTACGAGGGCGATCCTTGCGGGGAATGCGGAAACTATACGCTGGTGCGCAACGGGACCTGCATGAAGTGCAACACCTGCGGCGGAACAAGCGGCTGTAGCTGAAAAGATCGGGTGGGGCGCGAAGTTGCAGCTTTGCGCCCCGGCCGCCCCGCACCTCATTGCACCGCTTCCCAGGAAGAAGCGGCTGTCCATGAACGGCCAACACCGTCGGGATAAGGGCGTGGCTGTTCCCGATGGGCCGGACAGGCACCCGAAGGAAAACAACAGACCGCATGGCAGTGTTCGACGAATTGTGAACTGATCTGCGGAAATCAGGACAAGGACGGCCCCGCAATATGCCTGCGCCTGTTGGCAAAAACGGTGCCATCGCCCGCGCCCTGACCACAACGCCCGGGGTAGAATCCGCCGAAGCATCGCTCTAGATTGTGGCAGGTGACACACCATGAGCAAGGAGCCGGGGCTTGTCCGAAACAGCGCGACGCTTTCCCTCGTCCAGCCTCCTAGGTGCCGCATTGGCGGCCGGGGTGATCTGCGCCTGGATCGCCCTGCATGTCTTTGCCGTCTGGCACCTGGAGGCGGCAGATGCGCCCCTTTTGGCGATCGCCTGCCTGATCGTGCTGACCTGGCTGTCGGTCGGGCTGTTCATCGTCGCCCATGACGCGATGCATGGGGCGATCGTTCCGGGAAGCCCCCGGATGAACCGGGCGTTCGGGACCGTGGCGCTGCTGCTTTTCGCGGGGTTTTCCTGGCGCAAGCTGATCGTCAAGCACATGGCCCATCATCGCCACGCAGGCACCGACGACGATCCCGACTTCAGCCATGGCGGGCCGGTCGCGTGGTACATCGACTTCGTGCGCACCTATTTCGGCTGGCGAGAGTTCTGGGTGCTGGGCAGTTCGGTCATCCTTTATGCGCTGATCCTGGGGCCACGCTGGCCTTATGTGGCATTCTGGGCCGTGCCCTCGATCCTGGCTTCGATGCAGCTTTTCATCTTTGGCACCTGGCTGCCGCACCGGCCGGGGCATGACGCCTTTCCCGACCGGCACAATGCCCGGTCCACGCGGTTCGGCGATCCGTTGTCGCTGCTGACCTGCTTTCACTTCGGCGGCTATCACCACGAACACCACCTTTACCCGTCGGTGCCGTGGTGGCGGCTGCCCTCGACCCGGGAAAAGGGTGGCGCATGAACATCCTGATGCCAATTATCATCGTCGTCCTGACCGTAGCGGCCATGGAGGGCATCGCCTATTCCGTCCATCGCTGGATCATGCACGGCCCCCTGGGCTGGGGCTGGCACAAGTCGCACCACGAGGAAACCCACGGTCCCTTCGAGAAGAACGACCTTTACGCCGTGGTCTTCGCCGTGATCTCGATCCTGCTGTTCGCGATCGGCAGCGCCTGGTGGCCCTGGCTGTGGTGGGTGGCGGTCGGTGCGTCCGTCTATGGCGTGATCTATTTCATCGTCCATGACGGGCTGGTCCACCAGCGATGGCCGTTTCGCTATGTTCCCCGGCGGGGCTATTTCCGCAGGCTTTACCAGGCGCACCGGCTGCATCACGCGGTCGAGGGACGGGACGACTGCGTGTCCTTCGGCTTCGTCTATGCACCGCCGGTCGAGGATCTGAAAGCGCGGCTCAAGGCCTCGGGCGTTCTGGCGCAGCGGCAGTCGAAGCATCCCGACGCCTGGCGCGCCGACCGCGCTGAAGACTGAGCCGCCAAAACGTCCTGCGGTCCGACGATCGGTATGTGCTGCCTTGCGCCTGGCGTGGCATCATTTGGTCTGATGGATTCAACAAAGCTGTTGAAAAGCCTACGCCATCATAGATCATACCCGGTCAGGCACCGACACGCCTGAACATCAGAAGAACCGCGAATTCCGTTCGCCAGACGGGTCGGTCCTGACCGTTGCGATGGGTGGCCTTTGGAGGAGGCGCCGCCCGATCGTTCAAGACATTGGACTGCATCAGGGAGGAGACACCATGAGACACGCAAGACTTTGCGGACTGCTTCTGACGACTGCCCTTGCAACGCCGGCCTTTGCCCAGGACAACCTGGAAACGCTGCAGGGAATGCAGCGCACCGACGCCACCTTCACCCGCATCGACCAGGGCGGTCCGAACGCGGAATCGCTGAAGGCGATCGTGCCGCATATCAATGTCCCCGACGGCTTCGAGGTCAGCCTTTATGCGGTCGTCCCGGACGCGCGGTCGATGGCGGTGGCGCCGCAGGGCACCGTCGTGTTTGTCGGCACGCGCAAGGACAAGGTCTGGTCGGTCGTGGACCGCGACCGGAACCGGGTCGCCGACGAGGTGATGGATTTCGCCCCCTCGCTGACCTTCGACATTCCGAACGGTCCCTGCTTCTCGCCCGACGGGTTCCTGTATATCGCGGAACGCAACCGCGTCCTGCAATTTCCGGCGGCCGAATTCTTCTTCGAAGGCCCCGACCCTGCCGTGGGCACCGTGGTGTCGCAAGGCCAGCTGATCCCGGCCGAGGAGGAAAGCTTCAACCATACCGCCCGCGTCTGCCGCATCGGCCCGGATGGCAAGCTTTATATCTCGCTGGGCCAGCCCTATAACGTGCAGCCCCAGGACAAGCTGGAAAAATACGACGAGATCGGCATCGGCGGCATCATCCGTATGAACATCGACGGCACCGAGCGAGAGGTCTTCACACGGGGCGTCCGCAATTCGGTCGGGCATGACTTCAACCCGGCCAACGGCGATCTGTGGTTCACCGACAACCAGGTGGACGGTCTGGGCGACGACATCCCGCCTGGCGAATTGAACCGCCAGACCGAGGCAGGCCAGCATTTCGGCTTCCCCTGGACCAATGCCGAGGTCGAGGTCCCCGACTACAAGGAAGTCCCGCGCCCCGACGGGGTCGAATTCGTCGAGCCGCAGGTCAAGATGGACGCCCATGCGGCCGACCTGGGCATGAGGTTCTATACCGGAAACTCGTTCCCCGAGGAATATCGCGGCGGCATCTTCTCGGCCCAGCACGGCAGCTGGAACAGGACCACGCCCATCGGCGCGCGGGTCATGTTCACCCGGCTTGATGCCGACGGCAATGCCGCCGGGACCGAGGTCTTCGCCGATGGCTGGCTGGACAGCGAGACCGGCGAATACCGGGGCCGTCCGATGGACATCGCCTTTTTGCGCGACGGGTCGATGCTGGTGTCGGACGACTTTGCCGGGGCGATCTGGCGGATCGCCTATACAGGGGATGCTTCGACGCAGGACAGCGCCGCCGGTGGCACGGATGCGCAGGCCGCCGATGCGGCAGCGGAGGGCGCCGATGGCGACGCGGCGGAAACACCGCCCCCGGCGCCTGCCAACTGATCCAGGCCGGGGCGGCGTCCGCCGCCCCGCATCCCTCCACGAAGGCATCACATCATGAAATCATTGTTCGGCGCGGTTCTTGTCACCGCGTTCGGCCTGGGCGCCGGGGCCGCTCTGGCGCAGACGGCCACCCCGCCGGGCCAGGCCCAGACCTGCCGGGTTTGTCACGGCCTTGACGGTATGGGGACCAACCCGATGATCCCCAATATCGGCGGGCAAAGCGCGGATTATCTGTCCAAGCAGTTGCAGGATTTTCGCGCGGGCAGGCGCGAGGATCCGCAAATGAGCATCATCGCGCGCGACCTGACGGACGAGGACATCAAGGCCCTGTCCGACTGGTACGGTTCGATCACCGCGACCTATGCCCTGCCCCAGTGATCCGCGCCGCAGGCCCTGCCCCGTCAGGCCACGCGGTCCGACGGCTCGCGGCCTGCAAAGAACGCATCGAGGTTGTCCAGCGCCCTGAACCCCATCGCATCGCGGGTTTCTTCGGTGGCCGACCCGATATGGGGCAGCAGAAAGACATTGGGCAAGGCCGCCAGTGCGGGATTGCCGCCGGGTTCGGTCCTGAACACATCCAGGCCGGCGGCGAAAAGCCGGCCCGATTGCAGCGCCTGGACAAGCGCATCCTCGTCGATCAGCATTCCCCGCGCGGTGTTCACGACGATGGCCCTGTCGGGAAGCATCGCCAGGGTCCGGGCGTTGATGATCCCGTCATTCCCGGGCGTTGCGGGGCAGTGCAGGCTGAGAACGTCCGACACGGACAGCAGGCTTTCCAGGCTGTCGTGAAAGACCGCGCCCTTTTCCAGATGGGCCGGCAGGCGCCGCCGGTTGTGGTAATGGACCTGCATCCCGAACCCGCGCGCGCGTTCGGCGGCGACCTGGCCCACCCGGCCCATTCCCAGGATGCCGAAACGCTTGCCCGTGACCTGGCGGCCGACCATGAAGTCGGGCGACCAGAAATTCCACTGACCCGACCGGACTAGAGCGTCGCCTTCCGCGCCGCGCCGGGCGGCACCCAACATGCACAGCATCGCGATTTCCGCCGTCGCGTCGGACAGCACGTCGGGCGTGTTCGTGACCGTGATGCCTGCCGCCGCGGCCGCCGCAAGATCCACATGGTCGGTGCCTACCGAATGATTGGCGATGATCTTCAGGCGGGGACCAAGGGCGCGGATGACGTCGGCGCCGAACAGTTCGGAATGGCAGGCCATCACCGCATCGGCGTTCATGCAGGCGGCGACAAGGTCTTGCGGGGACAGCACCCTGTCGTCGGGATTCAGGACCACGTCGTAATCGCGCGCGGCCCTTTGCTCGACCGCCGGGCGGAACCTGCGGGTCATCACCAGTCTGGGCTTGGTCATCATGGTCCCCTGTAAGTCCTGGCCCTGCCGGACGGACCGGGCGGGCCGTAAGTCATCCACGGCTATCTAGGCGCGGCAAATGTGCAATAGATCAAAAAAATGCAAAATGTCCCACAAAAGTACAGTTGCGCAAATCCGTTTCGTCGTCCCTATTGAGCAGGCAATAAAATGTCGCGCCAAGCGGCTTCATTGTCTGGGAGGACACCGATGACCGACACTGTCGATTCAGCGCGTTTCTCGCGCCGATCTTTCCTGCGCACGGGCGCCATGGGCGGAACCGCCGCCGCAGCGGTGGCCCTGGCGGCGCCGCCCGTGCTTGCGCAAGCCCCGATCGTCATGAAGATGCAGACGTCCTGGCCCGCCTCGGACATCTGGCAGCAGATGGCGCAGGACTATGTGACGCGGGTCGAGGAGATGTCGGGGGGTCGCCTGACCATCGACCTGTTGCCCGCCGGGTCCGTGGTGGGTGCCTTCCAGGTCATGGATGCGGTGCATGACGGCGTGATCGACGCGGCCCATACCGTTCCGGTCTATTGGTACGGCAAGTCGAAGGCGGCGTCCTTCTTCGGGACTGGCCCGGTCTTCGGCGGCTCGGCCTCGACGATGCTGGCCTGGTTCTATCAGGGGGGTGGCGCTGAACTTTACCGCGAATTGACCCAGGATATCCTGGGCCTGAACGTCTATGGCTATATGGGAATGCCGATGCCGGCACAGCCCTTCGGCTGGTTCAAGAACGAGGTCAACGCCGTCGCCGACGTGCAGGGGCTGAAATACCGCACCGTGGGCCTTGCCGCCGACCTGTTGCAGGCGATGGGCATGTCCGTGGCCCAGTTGCCGGGCGGAGAGATCGTCCCCGCGATGGAGCGCGGCGTGATCGACGCCTTCGAGTTCAACAACCCGACGTCCGACCGCCGCTTCGGCGCGCAGGACGTCGCCAAGAACTATTACCTCGCATCGTACCATCAGGCCTCGGAATCCTTCGAGTTCATCTTCAACCGCGATTTCATGGACGACCTGCCCGAGGATCTGCAGGCGATCCTGAAATACGGCGTCGAGGCTTCGGCGACGGCGAACCTGGCCCTGGCGATGCGCGAGTATTCGAAGGACTTGGCCGAACTGGCCGCGGGCGGCGTCACCGTCCACCGCACCTCGCAAGAGATCCTGGCCGCCCAGATCGAGGCATGGGACAAGCTGATCGTGGATCTGGAAGCCGATCCCTTCAACAAGAAGGTCATGGACAGCCAGCGCGCCTGGACCGAACAGGTGGCCTATTACGAACTGATGAACGCGCCCGACCTGGGGCTTGCCTACGAACATTACTATCCCGGCAAGCTGAAGCTGTGACCGTCAGGGGCGCGGGATGTCCCCGCGCCCGCCCACCCCGTGACGTGGCTGCCAGGAGCTTTGCGCAATGCAGAAGTACATCCAGTTCGCCGACGCCCTTTCGGCCTGGTTCGGCAAGGCCTTCGCATGGCTGATCATCCTGATGACCGTCGGGATGAGCTATGAGGTCATGGTCCGCTATCTGTTCAACCGGCCGACACCCTGGGCGCTGGACATCAGCTTCATGATGTATGGCACGCTGTTCATGATGGGCGGCGCCTATACCCTGTCGCGCGGCGGCCATGTGCGGGGCGATTTCCTGTACCGGCTGTGGTCGGACAGGACCCAGGCGCGGGTCGATCTTGTGCTGTATCTGATCTTCTTCTTCCCCGGCATCCTGGCGCTGATCTTTGCCGGATGGAAATACGCCGCCCGATCCTGGAGCTATGGCGAGGTGTCGGTGAACAGCCCCGCCGGCATCCCCATCTATCAGTTCAAGACGGTGATCGTCGCGGCAGGCATTCTGCTGTTCTTCCAGGGCATCGCGCAGGTCATGCGCTGCATCATCTGCATCCGCACCGGCACCTGGCCCCCGCTGGACCACGATGTCGAGGAAACCGAGACGATCCTGATGCAGCAGGAAGCCAACGAACATCCGCACGGTCCGGCCTGACGCCGGCATGTCCCCCTTGCCAACCCCGAAGCTGGAGCTAGCGTCGTGACCGATCCCCAGATCGCCTTGTTCATGCTTGGCATCTTCATTTTCTGCGTGTTTCTGGGTTTTCCCATCGCCTTCACCCTGATGGCCATCGGCATCGGGTTCGGCTATTACGCTTACTACGATCCGGGCCGGATGTGGCGGTCATACAACCGGCTTGAAGAAGACGCAGGGCTTTGGGAATCGACGCAGCTTTGGCTTGAAGGGTTCTACAACAACAGGATCTTCGACCTGTTCGTGAACCAGACCTATACGGTCATCTCGAACGAGGTTTTGACGGCCGTGCCGCTGTTCCTGTTCATGGGATACATCGTCGAGCGCGCCAATATCGTGGACCGGCTGTTCAGCACGCTTGCAGTGGCGACGCGGAACCTGCCGGGGGCCCTGGGCGTGGCGACCCTGATCACCTGCGCGCTGTTTGCGACGGCGACGGGGATCGTGGGGGCGGTCGTCACGCTGCTGGGCCTTCTGGCGCTGCCGCAGATGCTGAAGATGCGCTACAACCACAGCTTCGCGGCGGGCATCATCTGCGCGGGCGGAACCCTGGGCATCCTGATCCCGCCATCCATCATGCTGATCGTCTATGCCGCGACCTCGGGTGTGTCCATCGTCCGACTTTATGCCGCGACGCTGCTGCCGGGGCTGGTGCTGGTCGGCCTGTATTTCATCTATATCGTGACCCGGGCCATCATCAACCCAAGCCTCGCGCCGCGTCCGACCGAGGATGAAGTCCCTTCCATGCCCCTGGGCAAGCTGATCTGGCTGCTGACCACCAGCTTCATCCCCCTGGCCGCGCTGATCCTGGCGGTTCTCGGCTCGATCCTCTTCGGCCTTGCCACCCCGACCGAGGCGGCCTCGATCGGCGCGCTTGGTGGCATTCTTCTGGCTGCCGCCTATCGCGCGATGACCTTCGACCGGCTTCGCGAAAGCGTCTATCTGACCGTCCGGACGACGGCGATGGTCTGCTGGCTGTTCGTCGGATCTTATGTGTTCGCGGCCGTCTTCAGCTATCTGGGCGGCGAGAAGGTCATCGCCGACTTCGTGGCAGGCCTGGACCTGACCCCCGTCCAGTTCCTGATCATGGCCCAGCTCATCATCTTCCTGCTGGGCTGGCCCTTGGAATGGTCCGAGATCATCATCATCTTCGTGCCGATCTTCCTGCCGCTTCTGCCGATGTTCGGCATCGACCCGCTGTTCTTCGGCGTTCTTGTGGCCTTGAACCTGCAGACCGCCTTCCTGACGCCCCCCATGGCGATGAGCGCCTATTACCTCAAGGGCATCGCGCCCGAGAACGTCAAGCTGACCGAGATTTTCGCGGGAATGCTTCCCTATTGCGGGCTGGTCATCATATCCATGGTGATCATGTATCTGTTCCCGCAAATCGTCTTCAGCCTGCCGGATGCCGTCTATGGCCCCTCGCGCTAAGATGCAGGCTGTGCTTGGCCTCGATGCGGTCGAACTGCGCGACCGCCTGGCCTCGGGCGCGTTGCGGGCGGCCGATCTGGTCCGCGCCTGCCTGGCCCGCATCGCCGAACTGGAACCGCAGATCGGCGCCTGGGCCTGGATCGACAATGATCATGCCTTGGCGCAGGCGGAACGGCTTGACCAATGGCGCCAGTCCGGGCGGCCCCTGGGACCGCTGCACGGCTTGCCGGTGGGCCTGAAGGATGTGATCGACACAAAGGGCATCCCCACCGAAAACGGCACGCCCATCGACGCGGGCCGGGTTCCGGCCGAGGATGCCTGGATCGTCGCGCGCCTGCGCGCGGCGGGCGCGATCATCCTGGGCAAGACGGTGACGACCGAATGCGCCTTTCTGCATCCGGGACGGACCCGCAACCCGCACAATCCCGACCATACGCCCGGGGGATCGTCCCAAGGGTCGGCCGCGGCCGTCGCCGCTGGCATGGTGCCGCTGGCGGTGGGCACGCAGACCGGCGGTTCCGTGATCCGCCCCGCCGCCTTCTGCGGGGTCGTCGGACTGAAGCCCAGCTTCGGCCTGATCCCCAGGACCGGCATCCTGATGCAGTCGCCCACGCTGGACACGGTGGGCGTCTTCGCCCGCAGCGTCGCCGATTGCGCGCTTCTGGCCCAGGTGCTTGCGGGCCACGATCCCGCCGACCAGGCGACCGAGCCCCTGCCCGCCCCGCCCCTGCTGGATACCGCCCAGGCCCCGCCGCCGGTGACCCCTGTCTTTGCCTTCCTGAAGCCCCCCGACTGGGACCAGGCGGATCCGCAGACCACGGCGGCGGTGCAGGAACTGGCGACCTTCCTGGGCGATCAGTGCTTCGAGGTGGCCGTCCCTGGACTGGAGGACGCCGCCGCGATCCGCCGCCGGATCAACTTCGCCGAAATGGCAAAGTGCTATCATGCCCTTGAAAGGCGCGGGCGGGACCGCATGTCGGATATCCTGAAAGGCGCAATGGACGAAGGGAAGGCGGTCCTCGCGCGCGACTATATCGCGGCGCTTGATTGGCGGATGCTTCTGAACGCCGCCATGGAGCCGGTGTTCGCACGCTGCGACGCGATCCTGTGCCCGGCGGCACCGGGGCCAGCGCCTGCGGGACTGGCCGGTACCGGGGACGCGATCTTCAACGGGCTATGGACGCTGACGGGGATGCCGGCGGTGACTCTTCCGGTGTTCCGGGCCGAAAACGGCCTGCCGATGGGCATCCAGCTTGTCGGGCGGCGGGGCGACGACGCCAGGCTGCTGCGCACGGCCCGCTGGCTGGCCGCGCATCTTGAAACCTCGGGTCACGGAGGATGACAACATGAACCTGTTCCTGGCGATCTTTGCCTTCGTCGTCATGGTGGCCTTCCTGGCCATCCTGGTGATCCACGTTCCCCGCACCGACCTGATTTGCGTGGTGGGGCTTACGGTAGCCCTAGGCGCCTGGGATCTTTTCACGACGTTCCGGTCAAAAGGCGGATCCCGATAACGGCGGGGGACCGGGACTTCGCCGGGTCGCGCCGCCTGCCGTCAGCCGGACGGTTCCTTCAGTACATGACGGTATAGAGCGTGATGGCGACCGGCGCGTCGCCTTCAAGCTGCGCGCTGCCCCGCGCCAGCAGCCAGCCGTCGGCACGCTGCAACTGCGCCACGACCTGCCGGGGCGAAGACCTGTCGGGGACGGATGGCAGGAACAGGCTGATCCTCGTCGCCTTTCCGTCGCTTTCGGCGGTCGTCCCAGTCTGGCGGCGACCGGCAGGGTCGTCCAGGTGAACGACAAGCCGGCCCTCGGGGATGGACTTGCCATCTTCGAAGCCGATCGTAATCTGGATATTGCCGGGGCGCGTCGTGTCCGCGCCTGCACCCGCCCCGACCGCTGCGGTGGCGGCGGCCAGCAACATCATGCGGTAACCTGCAAGCCGCTTCATGAGGTATTCCTTGATGCTTCGGGGAAACGGGGCGCAGGATCGCGCCCCGTTCCAGGCGTTATCAGACGATATAGAAGTCTTCGGCCGAAAGATTGAGATTCGAGCCCAGCCGCGCGAACCTGATCGCATCCGTCTGACCGGTGCCATCGGCGTCATAGGACAGGAAGCCGCTGTTCCTGTCATAGACGATGCGGTCATCCGCATCCTGCGCGGCACCGCCGGGACCGCTGCGGAACGCCCCGAAGGCCAGGGTGCCCAGCCCGCCGATCGCGTCGAAGACGTCGCTCGCCAACAGGATCAGGTCTTCGGTCACGTCGAAGTCCGAGATGCGGTCGATGTTGCCATTTCCAAGCGCCGTCGAGAAGCGGAAGCTGTCCTCGCCCGCGCCGCCGATCAGGAAGTCGGCAGCCAGCCCGCCATCCAGAAGGTCGCTGCCGGCCCCGCCGCGCAGGGTGTCCATGCCCGCGACGCCGGGCTGGACCGGTTCGGGCGGAAACTCCACCGACACGTTCAGCTTGTAGGTCGAGCCTTCGGGAACGGACGGCGACCAGCCATCGCCCGGCGCCGTGGGCGACCAGCTTCCTTCCAGGATATAGTATGTCCCCGTCTTCTCGACGGTGAAGACGGTGCTGGAATCCCGGCTGCTGTTCGATCCGGGATCGCCGCCGCCATCGTCGTTTTCGGCGACGACGTTTCCGTCGCTGTCCAGCAGCCTGACCCAGCTGTCATGGACATTGGGATCGGCGATGCCGTCGATGTCGATGGTGATCAGCGTGCCCGCCGCCAGGTCGATGCGGTAGTATCCCCCCTCGCCCGTCCCGGTGGCGTTGACCGTGGTATGCAGGACCGTGGTCGAATCGAAGATGTCCGGATCCGCCGTCAGCGAGAAGTTGTCGGAAATATCAAAGGCGGTCGCCATCGAACCGTTGGTCGCGTCGGGTCCCAGCGTCGCATAGCCGCTGCCCAGGCCGGGGCGCGGAACGGCAGGGCCCTGATCGGCGAAGTCCCCGATCAGGGTGTCGTCGCCGGCCCCGCCTTTCAGATCGTCGTTTCCGCCCTGCCCGGTCAGCACATTGGCCCCGCGATCCCCGGTCAGCCGGTCGTTCCAGCCCGAACCCGCGACATTCTCGATGGAAACATAGGTGTCGCCTTCGGACTGCCCGCTTGCCAGGCCGATGCGGACCCCGGCCGCGGCATCGGCGTAATCCGCCGTGTCGCGCCCCGCGCCGCCCATCAGGGTGTCGCGGCCTTCGCCGCCCGACAGCGTATCGTTGCCCGAACCACCGGACAAGACATTGGCCCCGTCGGTGCCGATGATGTGGTCGTCGAAGACCGACCCGACGGCGTTTTCGAACCCGACAAGGATGTCGTGGCGGATGACTGTTCCCCGTCCCACGATCTGCACCGGACCGTCGGCATCGCCGCCACGGGCGGAACCGTCGGCAAGGTCGATCCTGACCCCGGCCGAGCTGCCTTCATAGACGACCGTGTCGATCCCGCTGCCGCCGTCCAGGTAATCCTGGCCCGCGCCGCCGATCACCGTGTCGTCGCCGCCCTCGCCATAGATGATGTCGCCGTCGTTGCCGCCGTCCAGCAAGTCGTTGCCGTCGCGCCCGTTGAAATAATCGCCGCCGCCCTGGCCCCGGAAATGGTTCGCGTCGGCATTGCCAATGAAGCGGTCGATCCGGTCGTCCGAGCCGATCAGGTTCTCGATGCTGAAGAAGGTGTCGCCCGATGCGGTGCCGCCGCTGGCAACGTTGGTTTCCAGGTTGACCAGCAACTGGAACGGGCTTTCCCGGCTGAAATCGACCGTGTCGCTGCCCGCGCCGCCCCGGAAGACATCGACGCCATCCTGGCCCATCATCATGTCGTCGCCATTGCCGCCGTCCAGCGTGTCGTCGCCGGCACCGCCGAAGATGGTGTCGTTGCCGTCCCCGCCATAAAGCGCGTCGTCCCCGTCGTCGCTTTCGGTCTGATCCTCAAGGTCCGCGACGGGGATGGTGTTGTTGATGTCGCGGCTGGCCAGCGAATCGCGCCCGCCGATGATCAGGTCGTCACCGCCAAGGCCGAAGATCGTGTTGCCGCCCGCACCCCCGTTCAGGGTGTCAGCGCCCGCCTGGCCTATCAGGATGCTGCCCAGGGCCGGGCCACCTGCGGGACCATCATCGACGTCATCGCCCGGTTCGACAACCGTTCCGCCGGCATAGACGATGTTCTCGACATTGGCGACGTCGCCCAGATCCAGGCCCTCGGCGATGACGATGATGGTGTCGTTTCCGCCGCCGGCTTCCTCTCGCACGATGTCATCGGCAGAATCGACGAAATAGATGTCGTCGCCGCCATTGCCCGCCATGCGGTCACCGCCGCCGCGTCCGTCCAGGACGTTGTTTCCGTCATTGCCGATCAGGATGTCGGCAAAGCGGCTGCCGATGCCCTTTTCGACATAGTATTCGGTCCGGTCCGCATTATGCCCGGCAAAGATCGACACATTGTTGCTGTGGCCGTTCACGCTGGAAAACTGGCCCGCGCGCAGATCCAGGATCGTGCCCGCCGTGGATCCGGAAAAGTCGATCGTGTCGTCGCCGCCCGTGTCATGGATGACAAAGCCGATGTCGCGCTGCATCCCGGTCGAGGTCAGTTCGTACCCATAGACCGTGCTGTTGAAGCCATAGACATCGTTTCCGGTGTTCAGGTCGATCGTCTGATAGACGCGCTGACCGTTTTCCCCCACCGTCGAGAAGAACCGGCGGATCACCGCCTCGATATCGGCCATCAGCGGCGTCACGGCCGACCAGCGGCTTTCCTCGCCCACGTCGATCCCGTCAAAATAGGACATGACGCTGTATTGCTGGCGGTCATAGATCCAGGTGGCGTTGTTCAGATAGTTGATCTGCACGCCGCCGGGGCCGCTGTAATTGTACAGGCCGGGATGGTTCAGGCCGAATTCATGGCCGAATTCGTGAACGAAGGAGTCGAACACATAGCCGCCGATATCCGTCAGGTTCGGCTCGGTGTCGTGGAACCGCTGGCCGATGCTGACATAGCGGTTGCTGGAAAAGGCGCTGCCGTCGCTGGGTTCGCCCAGTTCGGGGCTGACCACCTGCATCCAGTCCTTGTTGCGGTCGAAAGGCGCGTCATCGACGATCTCGAACCGCAGCGGCGTGACCGAGGACCAGAGATCCAGGGCACCGATGGCCGCAGCCTTGTAGTCGGGATGGTTGTTCAGTTCATGAACGTTGATCCGCAGGGGCTGCGCCGCGATCGCGGGCGTCAGGCTGCGGTTCAAGGCACCGACATAGGTCAGGAATGCCTCGTAGTCTTCGCTTTTCCCGAAAGGATTGTCGGGCGTCTGGTCGTTGATCCACCATTCTTCGCTGGTTTGGGTCGTGGTCGGCATAGGACTGGATCTCCCTGTTCAGCAACTTCGGGTAGTGAATGTTGCATGGAGCGATGCCCTGAAGACCCGGCACGCAAGGCGTGTGCTGCTTCAAGAACCTATCACTGAAGTTGATCATGATGCTGGCACTAAAACCTGTCCACGATTCAAAAGATCAACCCAGGCTTGGGGAAAACATGGGATAACATCGGCTTGCGAGATCATGGAAAATCCATCGGCGAAAGGGCGCCTTCGGGAACTGCACGATGCGCAGATCCTCGCCTTTGCGGAAAATCAAGGGAACCTTGATGGGGCGGCGCTCGCGCGGCCACCAATTCCGTTCAACCAAAAGGTGCAGGATCGCGCGCTGGAAACCAAGTGGGTGCTTCTGGCAACCGGTTCGATCTGCGGTGGAAGAGGAAGACTGCTGTTTGGGTAAGGACGATTGACCTTACGTCCGGCTTGCAGCATGTGAAGGGAACCGGCTTTACAGGCTGTTGCTGGTGGCGCAACTTGCCTCATCGGAAACATGCCCAAGAAATACGCACCGCGAAGCCCGGCGACAACGCGGTCGCAAGATCAACAGAGAGCGAAAGGATCATTCGCATGAAATATCTGTCCCATGGCCTTCTGGCCGTATCGGCGCTGGCTCTGACGACCGCCTTTGCCGAAGCAAAGACCTTCGTCTATTGCTCGGAAGCCTCGCCCGAAGGCTTCGATCCCTCGCCCTATACGTCGGGCACCACCTTCGACGCGTCGGGCCACCCGATCTACAACCGCCTGACCGAGTTCAAGAAGGGCACGACCGAGGTCGAGCCGGGCTTGGCCGAAAGCTGGGAAGTGTCCGAGGACGGCACCGAATACACCTTCAAGCTGCGCCAGGGCGTCAAGTTCCATTCGAACGACCGCTTTACGCCCACGCGCGACTTCAACGCCGATGACGTGGTCTTCTCGTTCCAGCGGCAGGGTGATCCCAACCACCCCTGGCACCAGTACATTCCCGGCATCACCTATGAATACTACACCTCGATGGACATGCCGAACCTGGTGAAGTCGGTCGAGAAGGTTGACGACTATACCGTCAAGTTCACGCTGAACCAGCCCGAGGCGCCGTTCCTGGCCAATATCGCGATGCCCTTCGCGTCCATCGTGTCCAAGGAATACGCCGACGCCCTGGAAGCCGCCGGAACCAAGGAAGACCTGAACAACACGCCGATCGGCACGGGTCCATTCCGCTTCGTGGCCTATCAGAAGGACGCGGTGATCCGGTACCAGAAGAACGCCGATTACTGGGGCGAGGCGCCCAAGATCGACGACCTGATCTTCGCCATCACGCCTGATTCCTCGGTCCGGCTGCAAAAGCTGAAGGCCGGCGAATGCCACCTGATGCCCTATCCCTCGCCGGCGGATCTGGAATCCATCAAGGCCGATGACAGCCTGAAGCTGGACGAACAGCCGGGCCTGAACGTGGGCTATCTGGCCTATAACACCACGGTCGCGCCCTTCGACAATCCGAAGGTCCGCAAGGCGCTGAACATGGCCATCAACAAGGAAGCGATCATCCAGGGCGTCTTCCAGGGCGCGGCGGAACCGGCCAAGAACCCGATCCCGCCCACCATGTGGTCCTATAACGACGCGGTCCAGGACGACCCCTATGATCCCGAGGCCGCCAAGGCCATGCTGGAGGCCGAAGGCGTCACGAACCTGTCGATGAACATCTGGGCGATGCCCGTGCAGCGGCCCTATATGCCCAATGCCCGCCGCACGGCCGAACTGATGCAGGAAGACCTGTCCAAGGTCGGCGTCAACGCGCAGATCGTGTCCTATGAATGGGGCGAATACCTGTCCAAGTCGATGGAACCCGGCCGTGACGGCGCGGTGATCCTGGGCTGGACCGGCGACAACGGCGATCCCGACAACTTCCTGTCGGTGCTGCTATCCTGCGATTCCGCCAAGGAAGGCGGCGCGAACCGCGCCTTCTGGTGCAACGAGGAATTCTCGGACCTGCTGCAGCAGGCCAAGGTGACCTCGGACCAGGCAGAGCGCACGAAGCTCTATGAACAGGCCCAGGTGATCTTCAAGGACCAGGCCCCCTGGCTGACCATCGCCCATTCGACGCAATATGTGCCGATGCGGTCCGAGGTGTCGGGCTTCGTCATGAGCCCCTTGGGCGACTTTACCTTCGAAACCGTGGATCTGGCCGAATAAGCCTGCATCACATTGTCTGACAGACGAACGCGCGGGCCGAAAACCCGCGCGTTCCCAAAGGAACAAGGCATATGGTCCGTTTCCTGCTTTCAAAGCTGTTGTATCTGATCCCGACCTTCCTGGGGATCACCATCGTGGCCTTCGGCTTCGTCCGCATCCTGCCGGGCGACCCGGTGCTGCTGATGGCGGGCGAACGCGGCGTCTCGCCCGAACGCCACGCCGAACTCAGCGCGCAACTGGGTTTCGACAAGCCGGTCGTGATGCAGTATTTCGACTTCCTGGGGCGCCTGCTGCAGGGCGACCTGGGCAATTCGCTTGTCACGAAGAAGCCCGTCCTGACGGAATTCCTGGCCCTGTTCCCGGCGACGGTCGAGCTGGGCCTTTGCGCGATCCTGATCGCCACGCTGATCGGCGTGCCGGTGGGCGTGCTGGCCGCGATCAAGCGCGGAAGCTGGTTCGACCAGATCTCGATGACCTCGGCCCTTGTCGGCTTCTCGATGCCGATCTTCTGGTGGGGCCTTCTGCTGATCATCTTCTTTTCCGGCTTCCTGGGCTGGACGCCCGTGTCGGGGCGGATCAGCCTGATGTATTACTTCCCGCAGGTGACGGGCTTCATGCTGATCGACAGCCTGATCTCGGGGCAAGAGGGCGCGTTCACATCGGCCGTCAGCCACCTGATCCTGCCATCGGTCGTGCTGGCCACGATCCCGCTGGCGGTGATCGCGCGGCAGACCCGGTCCGCCATGCTTGAGGTGATGGGCGAGGATTACGTCCGCACCGCCCGCGCCAAGGGAATGCCGCGCCGCCGGGTGATCGGCGTCCATGCGCTGCGCAACGCGATGATCCCGGTCGTGACCACCATCGGCCTGCAGATCGGCGTGCTGATCGCGGGCGCCATCCTGACCGAGACGATCTTTTCCTGGCCGGGCATCGGCAAGTGGATGATCGATTCCATCTCCCGGCGCGACTATCCGGTCGTGCAGTCGGGCCTGCTGCTGATCGCCGGGATGGTGATGGTGGTGAACCTGCTGGTCGATCTGACCTATGGCCTTATCAACCCGAGGATCCGCGCGTCATGAGCGATACCGTCCAACTGTCCAGCAGCGCGATCCGCCGCCAGATGCTGGCCGAGTTCTGGTTCTATTTCCGCCAGAACCGGGGCGCCGTGGCCGGGCTGTTCGTCTTTGTCCTGCTGGTGCTGACCGCGATCTTTGCGCCCGTGCTGGCGCCGCACAATCCGACCATGCAATATCGCGACGCCTTCCTCTTGCCGCCCGTCTGGCAGGAAGGGGGCCGAGCCGAGTTCCTGCTGGGCACCGATGCCGTGGGCCGGGACATGCTGTCGCGGCTGATCTTCGGCGCGCAGTATTCGCTGTTCATTGGCATCGTGGTGGTGGCGATCGCCCTGGTGGGCGGCGTCATCATCGGGCTGATCGCCGGCTTCTTCCGGGGCTGGGTCGATGCGGTCATCATGCGGGTGATGGACGTGATCCTGGCCTTTCCGTCGCTGCTGCTGGCGCTTGTGCTGGTCGCCATCCTGGGACCGGGACTGACCAATGCGATGATCGCCATCGCCATCGTCTATCAGCCGCATTTCGCACGCCTGACCCGCGCCGCCGTGATGGGGGAAATGCAGCGCGAATACGTCACCGCCGCGCGTGTGGCAGGCGCGGGCAACTTGCGCCTGATGTTCAAGACCATCCTGCCCAACTGCCTGGGGCCGCTGATCGTGCAGGCCACGCTGTCCTTCTCCTCGGCCGTGCTGGATTCGGCCGCGCTTGGCTTCCTGGGCATGGGCGCGCAGCCGCCCGCGCCTGAATGGGGCACCATGCTGGCCGAGGCGCGCGAATTCATCCTGCGCGCCTGGTGGGTCGTCACCCTGCCGGGGCTGGCCATCCTGGTGTCGGTGCTCGCGATCAACATGATGGGCGACGGGCTTCGCGACGCGCTCGACCCCAAACTGAAGCGGAGCTGACCGATGTCCCTGCTGACCATCCGCAACCTGACCGTCCGCTTCGCCACCGCGACCGGCAGCTTCACCGCCGTGGATGGGGTGGACCTGTCCGTGAACCGGGGCGAGGTCCTGGCCATCGTCGGCGAATCCGGGTCGGGCAAGTCGGTGTCGATGCTGGCGGTGATGGGGCTTCTGCCTGACACCGCCACCGTCACCGCCGACCAGATGACCTATGACGGCCAGGACATCCTGGCCATGACCCCGGCCCAGCGGCGCAAGTTGATCGGGCGCGAGATCACGATGATCTTCCAGGAACCCGTGGCGTCCCTCAACCCGTCCTTCACCGTGGGCTTCCAGATCGAGGAGGTCCTGCGCCTCAACCTGGGCCTGTCGGGCAAGGCCGCGCGGAACCGCGCGCTGGAACTGTTCCGCGCCGTGGGCATCCCGGAGCCCGAGGAGAAGCTGAAGGCCTATCCCCACCAGATGTCGGGCGGGCAGTGCCAGCGGGTGATGATCGCCATCGCCATCGCATCGAACCCGCGCCTGCTGATCGCGGACGAACCCACGACCGCCCTGGACGTGACCATCCAGAAGCAGATCCTGGACCTGCTGATGTCCTTGCAGGAGGATTACGGCATGGGCCTGATCCTCATCACCCATGACATGGGCGTGGTGGCCGAGACCGCCGACCGCGTGGTGGTCCAGTACAAGGGCCGCAAGATGGAAGAGGCCGAGGTGCTTGACCTGTTCGAGAACCCGCAAAGCCCCTATACCCGCGCGCTGCTGGCGGCCCTGCCGGAACACGCGACCGGCGACCGCCTGCCCACCGTGTCCGACTTTTTCGATAAGGAGGCCGTGCGATGACCCCCGTCGTCGAGGGACGCGCCATCGTCCGCGATTACCACGTTCCGGGCAACATGCTGCGCCGCGCCAGGAATGTCCGCGCGGTCAAGGGCATCGACTTCAGCGTGCAGAAGGGCAAGACGCTGGCCATCGTCGGCGAATCCGGGTCCGGCAAGTCCACGCTGGCGCGCATCATCGCGCTGATCGACCCGGCCTCGGGTGGCGAGTTGCTGATCGAAGGGCAGCGCGTGGACATTTCCGCCCGCCGCCCCGGCCCCGAGTTGCGGTCCAAGGTGCAGATGGTGTTCCAGAACCCCTATGGCAGCCTGAACCCCCGCCAGAAGATCGGCGACGTGCTGACCGAGCCCCTGATCATCAACACCGACGTGCCCGCCGCCGAACGCCGCGACCGGGCGCGGGCGATGCTGCAGAAGGTCGGGCTGATGCCCGAGCATTACAACCGCTATCCGCACATGTTCTCGGGCGGGCAGCGGCAGCGGATCGCCATTGCGCGGGCCTTGATGCTGAACCCGTCGCTGCTGGTGCTGGACGAACCCGTCTCGGCGCTGGACCTGTCGGTGCAGGCGCAGGTGCTGAACCTGCTGGCCGACCTGCAGGACGAGATGGGCCTGACCTATGTCTTCGTCAGCCACGACCTGTCGGTGGTGCGCTATATCGCGGACGATGTGATGGTGATCTCGAAGGGCGAGGCGGTCGAACAGGGCACGCGCGAGGCGATCTTTGCCAACCCGACCCATCCCTATACGCGGCAATTGTTCGCGGCGACCCCCGTCACCGATGTCGAGGCGATCCGGGCACGGGTCGCCCGCCGCAAGGCCGCGCGGCAGGGCACAGTCGCTTAGGCTGCCAGTCGGAAGATGTACGGTGATCCGGCCCCTCTGTCGAAAGGCAGGGGGGCCGCATCTGTCTCGGGGGTAGAGACGCAGTCACGCTTGTGTCCGCCTTTGGTGATCGCGCTGCGCATCCATACGACCAGCCGCCATTCCCATCGAGGCTGGAGCGCAATCAAGCCGCAGCAAGCAGCTTCGGATGTGTTAACCGGCCGGACCAAGGCTTTGATAAGCCGATCCTCTGTCCCAAGGGACAGGGCACGACGTCGCGAATTTAAAAGAAGAAGTGGCAGCCCGTAGGGGAGTCGAACCCCTCTTTTCAGGTTGAAAACCTGACGTCCTAACCGATAGACGAACGGGCCACTGTGTTTCGCTTCCCGTCTGTCCGGGTGGCGTGGAGCGGTGTTTAGGCAATGCCGCAGGGGGGTGCAAGCGGAAATTTTGGCGGATCTGCAAAAATCTTTGGGCCGCCGATCAAGGCTTGCGGAACGCGGATGTCAGACTCCGGCGCCATCCTCTGATGCGGTCAGGAAGGCGGCCACGAAGGCCGCACAGCGGCGGTCGGCAGCGCATTCGGCCCCCTTCCCCCATGGGCGGAACCGCAGGCGGAACGCGGCCAGGCGCAGGCCGGGATCGACCGGCGGATAGCCGATACGGGTCAGGCTGTCGGCCAACGGCAGGTCCGGTCCCTGCCCCCCTGGCACCGCCATGCCTTCCCGCGCCAGGCGCTGCCAGTCGAAGCGGGGGCCGGGGTCGATCTTGCGGCCGGGGGCCATGTCGGAATGGGCGATCACGGCCCCGGGGCCGATGGACCAACGGGCCATGATGTCGCGCAGCAGGGCAACGACAGCATCCATCTGGGCCAGGGGAAAGGGACGGTCGCCCGGATTGGCGATCTCGATCCCGATGCTGCGCGAGTTCACGTCGTCCCGGCCCCGCCAGGACCCGGCACCCGCGTGCCAGGCGCGGCGATCCTCGGGGACAAGGGCTTCTGTGCGACCGTCCTCGTGGACCAGCCAATGCGCGCTGACCTCGGCCCTGGGGTCGCAAAGGCGCGCGCGGGCCTCGGCCGTGTCCGCCATGCCGGTATAGTGCAGGACGATCAGCTCGGGACGCTGACCGCGCCTGTCGCCGTGGTTGGGGCTGGGGAAGCCCTCGCTCACAGCGGGGGCTGGTCGCCCGTGCGCATGGATGGGGGCACGATCACGACAGGTTCGCCGGAACGGGGCGCGGGAACGGCCGCGGGCCTGACCACGCGGACCTTGTCCACGCCCATGGTCGGCGGGATCGGCACGGGGCTTTGGCCGGCGATGTCCGCGCCGGTGGGGGCATAGAAGGGCCGCGCGACCGGGATGGTCCTGGGCGATTCCGTGGCCGTCACCAGGGCAGCCTCTCGCGTGGCGCGGTATTCGCCATAGCGGGTCGGGCCGAAGTTGTAGTTCGGGTTCCAGCCCAGGTGTTCGCCACAGCCGGCAAGCGCCAGCACCGAAAGGATCAGACAGCCGCGCATCATGCCTCCTGGATATGCCACTGGGGCGACCCTACCACCAGCGTTCGGGCTTTGCCACAAATCCGGCAGCGCGTTCCAGAACAAGCGCGTGGTTCAGAAGTTCGTCTTCCTGGAAAGGCTTGCCGAACATCTGCAGGCCCAGCGGCAGGCCCTTCTTGTCCAGGCCCACGGGCACCGCGATGCCGGGCAGGCCGACCAGGTTCAGCGTCACCGTGAAGACATCGTTCAGATACATCTGCACCGGGTCGCTGCTGTCCATCGCGCCGATCCCGAAGGCGGCCGTCGGCGTCGTCGGCGCCAGGATCGCGTCGATCCCTTCGGCGAAGACATTGTCGAAGTCGCGCTTGATCAGCGCGCGGACCTTGCGGGCGCGGTTGTAATAGGCGTCATAGAAGCCCGCCGACAGCACATAGGTGCCGATCATCACGCGGCGCTGCACCTCGGGGCCGAAGCCCTCGGCGCGGGTCTTTTCATACATCTCGGTAATGCCGTCGCCCTGGCCCAGCTTGGCGCGGTGGCCATAGCGCACCCCGTCGTAACGGGCGAGGTTCGAGGACGCCTCGGCCGGGGCGATGACGTAATAGGCGGGCAGCGCGTATTTCGTATGCGGCAGGCTGATATCGACGATCTCGGCACCCGCGTCGCGCAGCATTTCCGCGCCCTTGTGCCACAGGGCGTCGATTTCGGCGGGCATCCCGTCCAAGCGGTATTCGCGCGGGATACCGATGCGCTTGCCCCGGATGTCGCCGGTCAGCAGGGATTCGTAATCGGGAACGGGATGGTCGGCACTGGTCGAATCCTGCGGATCGACGGACGCCATCGCGCCCAGCATGATCGCCGCGTCGCGCACCGTCTTGGTCATCGGCCCGGCCTGGTCCAAGGACGACGCATAGGCGATCACGCCCCAGCGGCTGACCCGGCCATAGGTGGGCTTCAGCCCCACGATGCCGGTGAAGGCCGCAGGCTGGCGGATCGAGCCGCCGGTATCGGTTCCGGTCGCCGCAAGGCACAGATCAGCCGCCACCGCCGCCGCCGAGCCGCCGGACGATCCGCCCGGCGTCAACTGCCGGTCATCGACCTTCCAAGGGTTCACGGCGGGGCCGTAGCAGCTGGATTCGTTAGCCGAACCCATCGCGAATTCGTCCTGGTTCAGCTTGCCCAGCATCACCGCGCCAGCATTCCACAGGTTCTGGGTGACGGTGGATTCGTATTCCGGGCGAAATCCCTCCAGGATGCGGCTGGCGGCCTGGCTGGGCACGCCCTTCACGCAGAAGACATCCTTGATGCCCAGGGGGATGCCGGTCAGCGCGGCGGCATTGCCCGCCTTGATCCGGGCATCCGCCGCCTGGGCCATGTCGCGGGCCATGTCGGGCGTGTGGTGGACAAAGGCGTTCAGCGCGCCTGCGGCGTCGATGGCCGAAAGGCAGGCCTCGGTCAGTTCGACGGCGGTGGTGTCGCCCTTGCGCAGGGCGTCGCGGGCGGCGGCGATGGTCAGCGTGTTCAGATCGGTCATTCCACCACCTTCGGGACGGCAAAGAACCCCTCGCGCGCGTCGGGGGCATTGGACAGGATGCGGTCGGCCATGTCGCCGGTGGTCACGACATCCTCGCGCCGCTTGAGGCGCATGGGGGTGACGCCGGTCATCGGCTCGACGCCGGTGACATCCACTTCGTTCAACTGTTCCATGAAATGCAGGATGCCGTTCAGTTCGCGCGCCAACGCGGGCAAGGCGGCGTCATCGACGGCGATGCGTGCCAGATGGGCGACCTTTCGGGCCTGATCCTCGGTGATCGACATGACGTTTCCTTTCGTTGGGCGCGGGTTTACAGCCCCCGACACGCCCCCGCAAGAAGCGCCTCAGCCCCCGATCACCACCGTCCCGTCCACGATCCTGACGGGCACCGCGTCCAGGCCGCAATCGGCGCCCGCCACGGCCGCGCCCGTCAGGATGTCGAAGCGCGCGCCATGGGCGGAACACATCAGCATCGTGCCGTCAGCCGAGACAAGCCGGTCGCTGCGGTAATCCAGCGGCAGATACTGGTGCGGGCAGGCATTGACATAGGCGCGCAGACCGCCGCCCGCGCGCAGGATCAGCATAGGAAAGGCGCCCCGGTCCGTCGTCACGGACAGGGACAGCACGTCGCCCACCTGCGCCGCCTCGCAGACGGGGGTGCCCGGCGCGGGGGCGGAGGAATAATCGGTCCAGGCCATCGGGCATCCACCAGAAACCCGCCCGCGCGATGCGGACGGGCCATGACGCTATTCCGCAGGGGCGGCGTTCAGGACGCCACGGCGGATCTGGTCTTCCTCGATCGACTCGAACAGGGCGCGGAAATTGCCTTCGCCGAAGCCGTCGTCGCCCTTGCGCTGGATGAATTCGAAGAAGATCGGCCCGATCACGGTTTTCGAGAAGATCTGCAGCAGGATCCGCGTCTCGCCGCCGCCGACCACGCCTTCGCCGTCGATCAGGATGCCGTGCTTCTTCATTCGCTCGATGGGTTCCTGATGGCCCTTCACCCGCTTGTGCGACATCTCGTAATAGGTGTCGGGCGGTCCGGGCATGAACTCCATTCCCGCGTCCCGGATCCGGTCGGTGCCGGCATAGATGTCCTCGGACGCGATGGCGATGTGCTGGATCCCCTCGCCCTTGTATTCGCGCAGGTATTCCTCGATCTGGCTGTGATCGTCGGTGGATTCGTTGATGGGGATGCGGATCTTGCCGTCGGGGCTGGTCAGCGCCCGGCTGACAAGGCCGGTCTGCTTGCCCTTGATGTCGAAATACTTGATCTCGCGGAAATTGAACGTGTCGTGGTAGAACTTGTACCAGGTGTCCATGTTGCCCCGGATCACGTTATGGGTCAGGTGATCGAGGTAGTAGAAGCCGAAACCTTCGGGACGGGGATCGGGTTCGCCCAGCCAGTTGTAGTCGGCCCCATAGGCGCTGCCACCATCGCCATAGGTGTCGATGAAATACAGAAGCGATCCGCCGATGCCGTAAACGGCAGGGGCCGAGATCGACTTGCCCGGTCCGGTATATTCGGTTGCGCCCAGATCCAGCGCGCGCTTCAACGCCACCTGGGCATCGACCACGCGCCAGGCCATCGCCGGGGCGCAGGGGCCGTGTTCCCCGACGAAGCTCGCCGCATGGCTGTGGGGATCGGCATTCAGCAGATAGTTGATGTCGCCCTGGCGATACAGCGTGATGTCGCGGGCCTTGTGCCTTGCGACCGGGACGAAGCCCATCTGGCGGAAGATTCGGTCCAGCACCTGCGGGTCGGGATGGGCGAATTCGACGAATTCGAAGCCATCGGTCCCGGCGGGATTGATGTCGCTGATCGTGGCCTTGGGGGCGTTATGCGGGAACGGTCCCATGGCATCCTCCTGTTCGTTGCGCGTGCAACAAGAATGTCACAAGGGACTTGCACGATGCTTGCGAAACACCCCAACTTCGGCAAAGATTTGCACAGATCGTGCAGGAAATCGGCAAATGACGCAGGCTGCAAGCCTGGACAGCTTCGACATTGCAATCCTTGCCGCCTTGCAGCGGGACGGGTCCATGACCAATGCCGCCCTGGCCGAGGTGGTGAACCTGTCCCCGTCGCAATGTTCGCGCAGGCGGGCGGCGCTGGAACAGACCGGCGTGATCGAAGGATATGCGGCGCGGCTCAGCGCGGCCCGGCTGGGCTATGGGCTGCGCGCCATCATCCGCGTGAACCTGGCCAGCCACGGACAGGGCAAGGATGACGACTTCGCCCGCTTCGTGGAAAGCCACCCCCAGATCCGGTCGGCCTTTTCGGTATCGGGGGATGCGGATTATGTGCTGGACGTGCGGGTGCGCGACCTGGACGCCTTTGCGGACTTCGTCCACCGTCACCTGCTGCCCCATCCCCAAGTGTCCCAGGTGCGGTCGGAAATCGTGCTGAAGACGTTGAAGGACGACCGTGCGCTGCCGCCGGTCGCCGTTCCCTGAAACCGCCTCAGCCGCAGCTTGAGGTGACGATCACGGGAAGCAGCGTCACGGCACTGGCGACGGCGCCGATCCAGTTGCCCGACCGGACCAGCAGGTTTTGCCTGTCGCTGCCTCCTGCCCGGTTCAGCGCGATCAGCAGTCCGTGCAGGCCAAGCCCGACCAGCCACAGCAGGATCATCCCGCCCGGATGCAGCGGGCCAAAGGGCGTCGCACGGTCGGGCCAGTCCAGCGCGCAACCCAGGCCATGCAGACCATAGACGGCGGAAAACAGCGCTCCCCACAGCATCGGGCCTGCCAGCATCCGTGCGACCCAGAGCATCAGCCGATCTCCTGCAGGGCGACGACGCCCAGGGACAGGGCGGATGTCGCCAGCCAGAAGGCCTGGAACAACTGCCAGACGGGTGCGGCGCCCCGACGCTGGTGGCTGGTCCGTCCCTGACGGGCGTCGCACAGGCTGCGCAGCCCCAGCATCAGCGCCACGACCGCGTGGAAGACGGCATAGCCCAGCAACACCGCGCGCAGGGCATCGCGGGCATGGCGGCGGGGATCGTCCAGCAGCATCGCCAGCCCCCCCAGCAGCACAAGCGCCAGCCCGGCGGCCAGAACGCCCGCCAAAGCCGCGCCCATGCCCGAAGGGGTGGCCCGCCACGTTTCGGCCAGACGGGCGGCAAGGGTGGCCAGGGCCATGGCCAGCAACGCGGCCCCCGCGGTCAGCAGCGCGCCCAGGCCCAGGCCGCTGTCGGGGGCGGGCCAGTTCGGGGCGATGACCGTCAGGAACGCCACCCCGAACAACAGGGACGCATAAAGCGTGCCGTCCGCGACCAGCAGCGTGACCGTCCCGCTGTAGGCAAGGGTCTGGCGGACCTGCCAGTGTTCCGGCAGCGACAGCCCCGGCGCAACGGGGATGTCAGGCGCATCGGCCCTGCTGCCCATGAAGCCGCCCCATCGCCAGCCCGCCCACAGGATCGCGGCGATGGCCAGGGGCGTCACGACATAAAGCCCCGCCAGCATCAGCAGGAAGAAGCTGCCAAGCGCGGCGGCAGTCCAGATCGGCAGGGCGGTATTGCCCGGCACCACCGCCACATGGTCGGGTCGGCCGGTGCCGGCATCCGTCACCAGAACCTCGCGCCGGGGGCGCGGGGCGCCGGGCAGCAGCCCCTCGCCCCGCGCCAAGGGCAGGATCGCGGTGGCATCGTCGCGCCCCGGACTGGGCAGCGAGGAAAAGTTGTAGGGCGGCGCGGGCAGCGCCATCGCCCAGTCCAGCGTGTTCGCCTTCCAGGGGTTGCGGTGGCTGCGCCGCCCGAACAGCCACTGCATCGCGATGTCCAGCACGAACAGCGCAAATCCCACCGACATGACCATCCCCCCGATCGAGGAAACCAGGTTCAGCCATTCCCATTCGGGATTGTCGGGATAGCGGTCGATCCGGCGCGGCATCCCAAGAAGCCCGGTCAGGTGCATCACGAAGAAGGTGCCGTGAAAGCCCAGGAAGATCAGCCAGAAGGCGGCCTCGCCCAGGGCGCGGACGCGGAAACGGCCGCTGATCATCGGCATCCAATAGGTGATCCCGGCCATCATCGGGAAGACGAAGCCGCCCACCAGGACATAGTGCAGATGCGCGACCACGAAATGCGTGTCATGGGCCTGCCAGTTGAAGGGCACCATGGCGACCATCACGCCGGTCAGCCCGCCCATCACGAAGGTCACGAAGAAGCCGATGACATGCAGCATCGGCAGGCGCAGTTCCACCCGGCCCGCCCACATGGTCCCGATCCAGGCGAAGATCTGGACCGAGGTCGGCACCGCCACCAGGGCCGACGCGGCGGAAAAGAAGGCCAGCGCCATATGCGGGATGCCCACCGTGAACATGTGATGCACCCACAGCCCGAAGGACAGGAAGACCAGCCCCACGATCGCCGCGACGATCGCGCCATAGCCCATGATCCGCGTGCGCGCGAAGACGGGGATGATCGTGGACAGAACGCCCGCGGCGGGCAGGAAGATGATATAGACCTCGGGGTGGCCGAACAGCCAGAACAGGTGCTGCCACAGCAGCGGGTCGCCCCCGCGCAGGATGTCGAAGAAGGGCCAGTCGAAGGCCCGTTCCAGTTCCAGCAGGATGGATCCCAGGATCAGCGGCGGAAAGCCCACCAGCATCATCGCGGCGGTGCCCAGCATGTACCAGCCCATCAGCGGCATCCGTGTCAGCGCCATGCCCGCCGCGCGCAGGCGCAGGATGGTCACGATGATCTCGACCGCCGCAGCCACTGCCGAAATCTCGACGAAGGTCACGCCCAGCAGCCAGACATCGGCGTTGATGCCGGGGGTATAGGTCTTGCCCGACAGGGGCACATACATGAACCAGCCGCCGTCCGGGGCCACGCCGAACAGCAGCGAGGACAGGATGATCAGCCCCCCGAACAGATAGCACCAATAGCCAAGCGCCCCCAGCCGCGGAAACGCCATGTCGCGCGAGCCCAGAATCTTGGGCAGAAGCCACATGGACAGCCCTTCCAGCATGGGAATGGCGAACAGGAACATCATGATGCTGCCGTGCATCGTGAAGATCTGGTTATACAGCTGCGTATCCAGGAAGGCCCCGTCGCGCGTCGCAAGCTGCGCCCGGATCAGCATCGCCAGGACGCCGCCGATGGCGAAGAACAAAAAGGACGTCGCCATGAACCGCAGCCCGATGGTGCTGTGGTTGACCGAACAGACAGCCCCCCGCCAGCCCGGCAGGTCGGACCAGACCCGCTGCATCTGCCGGTGCAGCAGCAGGGCCTTCCGAGGCGGGTTCGGCGCGATGGGGTGCATCTTCTCGGTCATGGAAGGCTTTCGGCGGAAACGAAGGGCGGCGGGTCGGCGGGGTCATAGACCACCACCTCGAAACGCATGGCGGCATGGCCGATGCCGCAGAACTCGGCGCACAGGCCCTCGTGCGTGCCGGGCGCGTCGGCCATCAGGCGGTGGACGTTGCGATGGCCGGGGATGGCGTCCATCTTGCCGCCAAGCTGGGGCACCCAGAAGGAATGGATCACGTCGCGGCTGGTCAGCACGATGTCGAAGGGCTGGCCTGCGGGGACATACAGCACGCCCTCGGTCACCACGGGGCCGCCTGGGCCGGGTTGGGTAAAGCGCCAGCCCCATTGCTGCGCCTCGGCCTGGACCTGCAGGGCACCGTCGTCGCGCGCGATCATCCGTTCGCCCGTCCAAAGCGCGAAGGCCAGAAGCACGGCCAGCACCGACATGCTGAAGCCCAACCCCCACCAGATGATCCAGCGCCGTTCGTCCGAAGGCCGCGGGCCGCGCCAGATGGCAAGACCCGCCAGCGTCAGCACCAGGGCCGTGATCAGCCCGGATCCGATCAGCATGGCCCACCACAGGGTGGCGATCTGCGCCGCCGCCGGTCCGGCAGGGGCAAGGGTGCTGACATCGCCCTCGCAGGCGGCCAGAAGGGGAACCGCAAGCGCGGGCCAGGCCTTCCCCTTGCGCGAACCGAAAGGACAGTGCCGATGCGACAAAAGCGAACCTGGCGACAGCGCCGCAGGCTTTCCGACCCGATCGAGGAACACGCCGCCTTCAACGACACCGAATCCAAGTTCGCGATCGCGGGCCATCCGCTGCACGCGATGCTGATCACCTATCCTGTCGCCCTGGCCTTCCTGACCTTCGGGGCCGATGCGATGTTCTGGTGGACGGGCGATGAATTCTGGCCGCGCGCGGCCGTCTGGACCGCGGGCATCGGTTTCATCATGGGCGTCGTGGCGGGCATCAGCGGCACGGTCGAATTGCTGATCGTGCCGGGCATCCGCATTCGCGCGCCAAGCTGGACGCATTTCATCCTGGCCTGCACGCTGCTGTCGGTCCTGGGCGTGAACTGGGGCTATCGCCTGCCCGACCCGCAAGAAGCCGTGCTGCCGGTGGGTATCCTGATCTCGGCCCTGGGGCTGCTGATGACCACGATCACCGGCTGGCACGGCGGCAAGCTGGTCTTCGACTATCAGATCGGGACGCAGCGGGATCATGGCACCTGACCCCGCGGTTCCTGGATGAACGGCAGCATCTCGGCGATCCAGGCAAGGTCCGGCTTGGCCAGCACCAGCCACAGGATCGCGGCAATCGCGGGCAGGATCACGGCAAGCGCGATGCCCGGATAGGGCATCCGGTAACCGCGCGTCGGATCGTCGCCCTGGCCATGGCGCTGAAGGCCCGATTGTTCGATCAGGTGGCCGATCCAGGCATGGGCCATCGCCATCACGCTGACAAAGGCCAGCTTGGCGATCAGCCACAGGTCGAACACTTCGGCCGCGAAGATCAGCGCGGTTCCGGCGACCACCGCGATCACGGCGGCCGGCGTCGCGAAACCGACATAGCCGTAATGGGTCAGCATCCGAAATTCGGTATAGCGGACCTGACGTTGGGCATGGCCATAGGTTATCAGCAGCAGCGGCAGGGCAACCAGCCCCGCGCACCAGCACAGCATCGCCGCGATATGAACCGCTTTCAGCGCCGCGATCATGCGGCAAAGCCCTGCCGCCAGCTTCGCCGCAACATCCAGCCCGCCAGGGCTGCCATCGGCAGGAAGCCCGGCACCCACAGGATCAGGCCGGCCAAGCGCTGATCGTCGATCGCGCTGAACCCCCACAGGGCAGCACCGTCCACATGCTGAAGATACAGCACCCCCGGCGCAAAGGTCAGGATCGCGCCCAGGAAGCCCATGACCCCGGCCAGGCCAAGGGTCAGGAAGCTGTGGCCCAGCACCTGGGTTCCCAAGGATCGTGTTTCCCTATCCGTCAGCACGACGGACCAGAAGGCCCAGGCGGGCAGCAGCAGGGCCGCCTGCATGGCCCAATAGATCGTGTCCGACCGCCAGATCGCATCGTAAACGGACGGCAGGTGCCACGCTGCCATGGCGGCGGCCATTCCCGCCGCACCGACCTGCACCGGAAGACGCCGGGCCACGGGCCAAGCCAATGCCAGCGCAGGGGCAGCCACGCCGGCCAGGATCAGGTGATGCGCCGCGCGGGCCGAAAACAGCGAGACCGTCAACGCGCAAAGCGGCGACACGAAGGCGACCGCAAGCGCGATGATCGCAACGCCCCCTGCCCTGCCGGCACCGCGCCGCCATATCGCCCAAGCCAGGACCGCAAGCCCGATCAGCAACGGCGGGTCGGTGTTCCAGGCGGTCCACAAACCGTCAGGGGCAACACCGGGTCCGCAATAGGGCTGATCCATTGTTCCTCGCTGTCATCGGTGGCGGTGCGATTGGTCGGACCCATGGCGGGTCAGAAGAATAACCCGAACACTCCCCTCGGGTTTCGTGCCGCGTTGCACGCATCGTGGTCGAAAGGGCATTCGGCCAGCCCAGGCGCGGGCACCGGCGGTGACAGTTTCGGCCACGAAGTCAGCGCGGGCTGCCCATCACCTGACCCGCTGCCATGTCCCGGCATTGCGGCAGATCATCATCACGCAACCGCCGATGTCCAGCGCGTCCCCGCGCAGGACCAGCCGGGCGGTATAGCCGCGTCCGGTTTCGGGGTTGATGATGCGGCCCTTGCCATAGCCGCCGCCGCCCGTCGGGGCGACCCCGTCAAGGATCACGGCGCCAAGGTCATTTGCCGCGACGGGCTGGCCGCTGGCATCGAAGGTCTCGATAACGGTGCCGCACAAGGCGCCGCCGCAGGGCACAATCTCGACATGACCGAAGCCGCCGTTCTTGCCGGGCTGGGTGCGCCAGGTTCCGGCCAGCGGGTCAGCGGCCCAGGCAGGCTGGGCGATCAGGGCAAGGGCTACAAGGGCAAGGATGCGTGTCATGGCCCCAGCTTAGCGGGTCGGCAGCCATTGGCAACGTGCAAGACGGTACAGGGACATGCAGCCCAATGAAAAAGGGCCGGTGCGACCCGGCCCTTTTCCTAATCAGTGGGCGACGGTGCCCGTCGACCGATCATCGCGCGTCGCGGCGATGCGTGCCGCTTCCGCTGCCTCTTCGGCCGCCTCGTCCCATTCGACCGGCTCGGGCATCCGCACCAGGGCGTGCTTCAAGACTTCGCGGACGTGGTTGACCGGGATGATGGTCAGGCCTTCCTTGACGTTGGCCGGGATGTCGGCCAGGTCCTTTTCGTTGTCGGCCGGGATCAGCACGGTCTTGATGCCGCCCCGCAGCGCCGCCAGCAATTTTTCCTTCAGCCCGCCAATGGCCATCGCATTGCCGCGCAAGGACACCTCGCCCGTCATGGCGATGTCCTTGCGGACCGGAATCTGCGTCAGGACCGAGACGATGGAGGTCACCATCGCCAGACCGGCCGAAGGACCGTCCTTGGGCGTGGCGCCGTCCGGGACGTGGACGTGGATGTCCAGCGCATCGAATTTCGGCGGCTTGACCCCGATCTGCGGCGCGATCGACCGGACATAGCTGGAGGCCGCGTCGATGGATTCCTTCATCACGTCGCCCAGTTTCCCGGTCGTCTTCATCCGGCCCTTGCCCGGCAGCTTCAGCGCCTCGATCTGCAGCAGGTCACCGCCGACCGAGGTCCAGGCCAGGCCCGTCACCACGCCGACCTGATCCTCTTTCTCGGCCAGGCCGTAACGGTGGCGGCGCACGCCCAGGTATTCCTCGGCCTTGGCGGCATCGACCGTCACGGACTTGACCTGACCCTTGAGGATCTCGGTCACGGCCTTGCGGGCCAGCTTGGCGATCTCGCGTTCCAGCGAACGGACCCCGGCTTCCCGCGTATAGTAGCGGATCACATGGGTCAGCGCCTCGTCTGTCACCTCGAACTCGTTCTTGCGCAACCCGTTCGCCGCGATCTGCTTGGGCAGCAGGTGCTGGCGCGCGATCTCGCGCTTTTCGTCCTCGGTATAGCCGGACAGGCTGATGATCTCCATCCGGTCCAGCAGCGGCCCTGGCATGTTGTAGCTGTTGGCCGTGGTCACGAACATCACGTTCGACAGGTCGTATTCCACCTCGAGGTAGTGGTCCACGAAGGTCGCGTTCTGTTCGGGATCCAGCACCTCCAGCATCGCGCTTGCCGGGTCGCCGCGGAAGTCCTGACCCATCTTGTCGATCTCATCCAGCAGGATAAGCGGGTTGGTCGTCTTGGCCTTTTTCAGGGCCTGGATGATCTTGCCCGGCATCGACCCGATATAGGTCCGGCGGTGGCCGCGGATTTCCGATTCGTCACGCACGCCGCCCAGCGAGATGCGGATGAATTCGCGTCCCGTCGCCTTGGCGACCGAACGGCCCAGTGAGGTCTTGCCGACGCCCGGAGGGCCGACGAGGCACAGGATCGGACCTTTCAGCTTCTGGCTGCGGGTCTGCACGGCCAGGTATTCGACGATCCGTTCCTTGACCTTTTCCAGGCCATAGTGGTCGGCGTCCAGCACCTTTTCGGCCGCAACCAGATCCTTGCGGGTGCGCGACTTCACGCCCCAGGGCAGCGCCAGCAGCCAATCGAGGTAGTTGCGGCTGACCGTCGCCTCGGCCGACATCGGGGACATCGACTTCAGCTTCTTCAGCTCAGCCTCGGCCTTGTCGCGGGCCTCCTTGCTGAACTTGGTCTTCTTGATGCGCTCCTCAAGCTCGGCGATCTCGTTCTGGCCGTCCTCGCCGTCGCCCAGTTCCTTCTGAATGGCCTTCATCTGCTCATTCAGGTAATATTCGCGCTGCGTCTTCTCCATCTGGGTCTTGACGCGCGACTTGATCTTCTTCTCGACCTGCAGGACCGACATCTCGCCCTGCATCAGGGAATAGACCTTCTCAAGCCGCTCGGCCACGTCCAGCGTGTCCAGCAGGTCCTGCTTCTTGTCCAGCGCGATGCCCATATGGCCCGCGACAAGGTCGGCCAGCTTGCCGGGCTCCCGCGCCTCGGCCACGGCGGTCACGACCTCCTCGGGGATGTTCTTGCGGACCTTGACGTAACGCTCGAACTCCTCGGCCACGGTGCGGACAAGGGCGGTCACGGTCGCGGCGTCGCCCGGCGTTTCGGCCAGGATGATGGCGGTGGCTTCGAAATGGTCGTCGTTCGGGACGAAGTCGGTGATCTGCACACGCTCGCGCCCCTCGACCAGCACCTTGACGGTGCCGTCCGGCAGCTTCAGCAGTTGCAGGACATTGGCCAGCACGCCGGCGCGGAAGATCCCGTCTTCCGCCGGTTCATCGACCGAGGCGTCCTTCTGCGCGGCCAGCAGGATGGGGCTGTCCGATTCCATCACGGCTTCCAGGGCGCGGACCGATTTCTCGCGGCCCACGAACAACGGAACGATCATGTGCGGAAAGACCACGATGTCGCGCAGCGGCAGCACCGGATAGGTCGAAGATGCAAATTCGTTCATTAGGCGTTCCTTTCTGCCCGAAGCCGTGGCCCCGTCATGGCGACACACGGCCCCTGCGTGCTGACAATCTAGGGGTGCGTCATGCCACGTTCAATATGATGCAAAGAATACCGCATATTTCCGCTGTCCGCACCTGCACCACCACCTATCGCGGGATCACGATTTCGGCCCGCAATCCCCCCAAACGCTGTCCCCGTCCCAGCCGCAACTGTCCGCCATGCGCGCGCGCCACATCGGCGGCGATGGCAAGGCCCAGGCCCGCGCCACCACCGCTGTTTCGCCCCCGCGCAGGGTCCAGCCGGGTGAAGGGACGCAGCGCCACGTCCAGGCTGTCGTCGGGGATGCCGGGGCCGTCGTCCTCGACCCCGATGCGCAGGCTGCGCGGGCCAAGCGTGGCGTCCAGTTCCGCGCGGGTTCCATAGCGCGCGGCATTGCCGATCAGGTTTTCCAGGGCGCGGCGCAGCATGTCGGGGCGGAAGGTCGCGCGCCCGGCGGCGTCGCCGTCCAGACCGCGCAACGTAACCTTCTGGCCCGCGCGCTGCGCATCGGCAAGCATGGCCTCCAGGAATTCGGCCACAGGGACGGGCTGGGGCGGGCTGTCCTGGGCCTCGTCCCGGGCGTAATCCAGGAAGGCATCGACCATGCGGTTCATCTCGGCGATGTCGGTTTCCATCGCGCGCAGATCCTCGTCGTCGGGCGGCATGTCGGGCGACATCATCGACAGCCCCAGCCGCAGTCGCGTCAATGGTGTGCGCAGGTCGTGGCTGATGCCCGACAGCATCAACTTGCGCTGCTCGTTCTGGCGTTCCAGGCGGTTGCGCATGTCCAGGAAGGCCGTGCCCGCGCTGCGCACCTCGGACGCGCCGGAGGGACGATAGGGCACGATCCGGCCCTTGCCGTAATCCTCGGCCGCTTCGGCCAACCGCCGGATAGGACGCAACTGATTGCGCAGGAAGATCGTCGCAATCCCCGTCATCAGGAAGGATGTGAACACCATCAGCACCAGCAACTGATGGGGATTGGACGCGCTGACCCTGCGGCGGTCGAAGGCCAGGGCATAGGGTCCGGCCTGCCCGTCAAGCGTGACGATCACCCGCTTTTCGTCGCTTGCAAGGTCGATCGCCTGGATCGCGGGCAGGGTCTCGCGCAGCACCTCGATCACGATCCGGCCCGAAAAGTCATAGAACCGGCGGCTGTCGCCTTGTCGGTCGCCCATCGGCTCGCTGATGGTCACGTCAAGCGGCACGGCGATTTCGCGGCCAGCGTCCCGCTGCCCCCCCGCGCGGTCGATGCGCGCCACGACAAAGGCCAGTTCGCGCGCCATGCTGCTGGTCATCTGGCGGGTCACGTCTTCGAAATGACGCTGCAGGAACATGACGCTGACCACCAGCGTGACGACGACAACCGGCAGGAACAGGATCAGCGCCGCGCGCCCGTAAAGCCCGCGCGGCAGAAATCCCTTCAGCCAGCCGCCCTCTGCCTGGTTTGCCATGGAAACCCCTGTCCGTCGTGCTAAGGCTAATGACATGGACCGACGGACGAAAGACCCCCTGCGCATCCTGGCCCCCAACCCCTCGCCGCTGACCGGGCCGGGCACGACGACATTCCTGCTGGGCCAGGCCCAGGTGGCGGTGATCGACCCCGGCCCCGACGATCCCGGCCACCTGGACGCGATCGTGCAGGCCGGTCAGGGCCGGATTAGCCACATCCTTGTCACGCATGCCCATCTGGATCACAGCGGGGGCGCGCGCCGCCTGTCCGACATGACGGGGGCGCCGATCCTGGCCTATGGCGACGCGCTGTCGGGCCGGTCTCCCATGATGCAGCGACTGGCGGACCAGGGTGTCGGCGGGGGCGAGGGGCTGGACCTGTCCTTTGCCCCGGACATCCGCCTGCGCGACGGGGATGTGGTCCAAGGCGACGGCTGGCAACTGCTGGCCTTGCATACCCCGGGCCATGCGGGAGGCCATCTGAGCCTGCTGTGGGACGACCAGATCTTCTGCGGCGATCTGGTAATGGGCTGGTCCTCGACCATCATCTCGCCCCCCGACGGTGATCTGGGCGATTACCTGCGGTCCCTGGACCGGCTGGCGCAATCGCGGCCGCGCCGTCTGCTTCCTGCGCATGGCGATCCCATCGAGGATCCGCTGGCCCGCCTGTCCGACCTCGCCGCCCACCGGCGCCAGCGCAGCGCCCAAATTTTGGCCGCCCTGCGCGACGGCCCTGCCGATGCCGCAACACTGGCAGCCCGCATCTATGAGGTAGCCCCTGCCCTGATGCCCGCCGCCACGCGCAACGTCCTGGCGCATCTTCTGGCCCTGGCCGACTTGGGTGCCGTAACCTCGCTTGATCCGCTGGGTCCGGGCACAAGATTCATGTCTTTGTGAAAAAATCGTCATCCGCCCTCTGGACGGCCCCGAACACCATTGCTATACGGCCCCCGTGTTCCGGCGTAGCTCAGCGGTAGAGCAGTTGACTGTTAATCAATTGGTCGTAGGTTCGATCCCTACCGCCGGAGCCAGTTTTTTTAATAGAAGCTACGATTTCGAGAAGGTGAAAGCCTTGCGGGGTGAGACCGGCGCTTTGATTCTGCGCATGTCACCCAGCTGACACCGGTGGGGCCGTCCGAACGAGGACGCTGCCCATGCCTATTGCAACCCATCTCATCAGACGTGGACGCTACTATAGCTGGAGACGAAAAGCTGGGGGCTAGTCGTCCAGGTCGCGCTGGGAACTTCATGCCCGCGCGCAGCCCGCCGCCGTGCTGTCCTTATGACAATGAACGCTGAGGGATAGCCCCATGTGAACCGGCCTTGGGTTTACCGGAGGGTAAAACACTCGAAGGATGAGCCCTATGTCAAAGCAGAAATACACTCCCGCCTATCCCGCTGAGCTTTGCGATCGCGGTGTTTTGGCTGGTTCAAGAGAACCGCGCGAGCTATGCCAGCGACACGGCGGCTTGCAAGGCGATCGCGCGTGAGGCTTGGCTGTTCGCCGGACAGCCTGCGCGTGGTGCCAGCAGGCCGGACGTGATGCCGGTCAGCGCGGCGGTCTGACGAGCGCAGAGAAGGACCGGATCAGGGAGTTGGAGCGCGAGGTCCGTGAACTGCGCCAGGCCAATGAGATCCTGAAAAAGGCCAGTGCGTATTTCGCAGCGGCGGCGCTCGACCGCCCCTTCCGCAAACGATCGCGTTCATCGACGATCACCGGGGTGTCTTTGGTGTCGGCCCGATCTGCCGGGTTCTGGGGATCGCACCATCGACGTTCCCTTCCCTTAAGGCGATGGAGCGTGATCCGAAACGGCTGTCGGATCGGGCCAAACAGGATCGCCTCGACAGGGCTGCCATCAGGGAGGCCTTCGATGACAGCCGGGGCCGTTATGGCGCGCAAGGTCTGGCACCGTTCGGGCTGCCCTTGAACCGGTGGCGGGCTTGCCCTCACCGCCGCGAAGGACGCGAGATTGCCCGGCTCGCACCGGCGAGCGGCTGACGAAGACGATGGGATTGCAAGGGGTTGTTCGCGGCAAGAAGGTGGTCACGACCAATCCCGATGCGGCCCAGCCATGCCCGGACGACACGGTGAACCGGGCCTTCGTTGCGGACATGCCGAACCAGCTATGGGTCAGCGATGTCACCTATGTCTCAGGCTGGCAAGGGATGGTGTATGTCGCCCCTCGCCATGGTCACTCGGACCAGGGGCGTTTCCAGGGCTCGATCATCGACGTCTTTGCCCGGAAGATCCTTGGCTGGCGCGTCTCAACCTCGATGACGACCGGTTTTGTTCTCGACGCGCTGAACCAGGCCATCTGCCAGAGGGCACCATCCCAGGCTGACAAGCTGATCCATCATAGTGATCGAGGCAGCCAATATCTGTCGATCCGATACACCGGACGGCTGGCTGAGGCAGGCATCGACACCTCGGTCGGCAGCGTCGGGGACTCCTATGACAATGCCCTCGCGGAAAGCATCATCGGTCTGTTCAAGACCGAGGTCATCAGGTTCCTCGGCCCCTGGAGGTCCGTCGCTCAGGTCAAGTGGGAAACGCTGAAGTGGGTCGACTGGTATAATAACACGCGCCTGCACAGCGCCATCGGTTACGTCACCCCGAAGGAAGCAGAGGAGATCGTCTACGCAAGCTTGAACGCAGCCGAAAAAGCAGCCTCATCAATGAAGCAGAAACTCGCCGGTAAACCCGGTGCGTGTGTGGATGCCCCCTGTTTGGCAAGCGATATCTCGGGTCTTTCGGCGGGGTCTTCGATCGGACGTGTGTCAGGCCTCTGAATGTGGCCTTCCATGACGCCACGGGCCGGTATGCTGTTCGGAAGGCTGGGTTCACATCGG
>NZ_BMIV01000001.1 GCF_014642735.1 Paracoccus acridae | reverse complement strand
TGTCTCCGGAACCTTCCGCGATCCCGCTTCCCGTTCCGCCCCCTCCAGCGTTCCCGCCTTCGGTGAAGCGGTATTTACGAAGGAGAGAGGGGGAGGGCAAGAGGGAATTTCGACCTTGCAAGAGACTTTCTTGCAAGACCATGTTTCTGAACTAAAATCTGGGGTCTCGCCCTTCTTGCCGGAATGAGTGCCGCTGGCCCCTCACCCGGTTCCAGGGCGGATCCCCTGCTTCATCCTAACCCGATTCCGCCGTTCCGCACGCTCCTCTTGCTGTTTCGGGTCCGGGAATCGTCTCCTTGCCCATGATCCAGGCAGTTTCCCCTGTGCCGGTAACGCACGGATGAAGAATCGGTGGCATGGCGGAAAGGAAAAAGGCGCGACCCTTGCAGGTCGCGCCTTTTGGAAATGCATGTCGCCGGGATCAGCGCTTCGAGAACTGGAAGCTGCGGCGAGCCTTGGCCCTGCCGTATTTCTTCCGTTCGACGACGCGCGAGTCGCGGGTCAGGAAGCCGGCGGCCTTCAATGCGGCGCGCAGGCTGGGTTCGTGCAGTTGCAGCGCCTGGCTGATGCCATGCTTCACGGCGCCTGCCTGACCCGACAGACCGCCGCCGCTGACGGTGGCCATGACATCGTACTGGCCAGCAACACCGGCGATGTCGAAGGGCTGGCGCAGGATCATCTGCAGGACGGGGCGGGCGAAGTATTGCGTATAATCCACATACTCGCCCTTGTTGTTGCGGATGAGGAACTTGCCGGAACCGGCCTTCACCCAGACGCGGGCAACGGCATCCTTGCGCTTGCCGGTCGCATAGGAACGACCCTGGCTGTCGCGCTGCGCTTCGCGGCGGACGGGGGCTTCGGCCACGGCGGCGGCACTGCCCGACACGACGGATTTCAGATCGTCGAGGCTTTTGATGTCTTCGGCCATAATCACGCGCTCCGGGTGTTCTTGGCGTTCAGGACCTTGACGTCCAGAACTTCGGGCTGCTGCGCTTCATGCGGATGCTCGGCACCGGCATAGACGCGCAGATGGGTCATCTGCTGCTTGCCCAGCTTGTTGCGGCTGATCATGCGCTCGACGGCCTTGATCACCACGCGCTCGGGATGGGCGCCTTCCAGGACCTGGCGCGCGGTGCGGTGCTTGATGCCGCCCGGATGGCCGGTGTGCCAGTAGTATTTCTTGTCATCGCGCTTGTTGCCCGTCATCTGCACCTTGTCGGCGTTGATGATGATGACGTTGTCACCCATGTCCATGTGGGGGGTGAAGGTCGGCTTGTGCTTGCCGCGCAGGCGATTGGCGACGATCGTGGCGAGGCGGCCCAGAACGACACCCTCGGCGTCGATCAGGATCCACTTCTTCTCGATCTCCGCCGGTTTCGCGGTATAGGTTTTCATCTTTCGTCCCTTCAGGGTCGCAAAATTTCGAGATGGCGGTATATCGAAGATCGCGGCACGCGCGTCAAGCGCAACTGCGGTGTTTAAATCAAGTAACATCAAGGTGTTGAGATTTAGGTATTAAAATACCACATCATAATGCGCTGTTTTGCGGTCGTTTCGGGGGAATCGAATAGGTCATCGAACAACGCGCCGCCGGCTCGTCTTCCCCGTCGGAAAAGATCAGGGCCTCGACCACCGCCAGGCTGCGGCCCAGCTTGAGGATGCGGCACTCCGCCAGAAGGTCGCGCCCCGCAGCGGGTTTCCGCATGAAATCGACCGTGGCATTGGTGGTCACCGCAAGCGCCACCGGCCCGATCCTCGACAGGATCGCGCAATAGATGGCGACGTCGGCCAAAGCGAAGATCGACGGCCCGCCAACGGTGCCGCCCGGACGCAAATGCCGGTCATTGACCCGCAAGCGCGCGACCAGCCGGCCCGGGCCGACGGATTCGACACGGTGATCCTCGGCCACCTGCGGGAAGTCCCGTTCCAGAAAGGCGTTCAGCGCCTGCGCGTCCATGACGATATCCATGCTTTCCCCTGTGCTTGCCGCGGCATAGGGTTTCGACAAAGAGGGAGAGAGATCAAGATGGCAGAGCTGATCGAACGGCAGGACAGCGGCGCGATCGCGCGGTTGGTGTTGAACAGTCCTGGCAACTACAACGCCCTGTCTGCCGAAATGATCGCGGCGCTGACGGGGGAACTGGACCGGATCGGGGGCGATGACGAAGTCCGCGTGGTCGTTCTGGCAGCCAGCGGCAAGGCCTTTTGCGCGGGCCACGACCTGCGGCAGATGCAGGCTGCGCGCGGGGATGAGGATGGCGGGGCCGCAGCCTTCGCGGATCTGTTCGACCGCTGCGCCCGGATGATGCAGATGATCCCCGCCTTGCCCCAGCCGGTCATCGCCGAGGTCCAGGGCATCGCCACCGCCGCAGGATGCCAGCTGGTCGCGTCCTGCGACATGGCGGTCGCGGCGGAAGGGGCGCGTTTCGGGGTCAACGGCATCAATATCGGCCTGTTCTGCTCGACCCCGATGGTCGCCCTGACCCGCGCAGTCCCGCCCAAGGCCGCCTTCGAGATGCTGACGACGGGCGAATTCATCGATGCGGCCCGCGCCAGGGAGCTGGGTCTGGTCAACCGCGTCGTGGCGGCCGGTTCCTTGACCGAGACGACGATGGGCATGGCCGCGACCATCGCCGCGAAGCTTCCTGCCGCTGTCCGCCTGGGCAAGCGCGCCTTTCACGACCAGTTGCGGCTTGGCCTCGCAGAAGCCTATGCGGCGTCCGGTGCGGCGATGTGCCAGAACATCCTGCTGCCCGACACGGCCGAGGGGATGACGGCCTTCCTGGAAAAGCGGCCGCCAAGTTGGTCCTGACGACCATCTTCTGTGAGCAAATATCCTCGGGGGAGTCGCGAAGCGACGGGGGCTGAAAGCCCCCTGCCCCGCAGCCCTCAGCGCAGCGCCAAAGCCTTCACCAGGTCGGTGAAATGCTCACCGCGCTTTTCGAAGTTCGGATACTGGTCGAAGCTGGCGGCAGCGGGGGCCAGCAGCACCGTATCCCCCGGCTGGGCTTCGGAGGCCGCGTGGGCCACGGCGGCTTCCATGGTTTCAGCGATTTCGTAAGGGGTCTGGCCGATTTCCAGCGCGAAATCGCGAGCGGAATGGCCGATCAGGTAGGCCTTGGCCACGCGGCCCAGATGGGGTGCCAGGTCAGCGATCCCGCCCTCCTTGCCCAGGCCACCGGCGATCCAGCGGATCCGGTCGAAGGCCTGCAACGCCTTGGCTGCCGCATCGACATTGGTGGCCTTGGAATCGTTGACGTAACGCACGCCGTCGATTTCCGCGACGATCTGGCTGCGATGCGGCAGGCCGGCGAAGCTGTGGAAGGCCGACTCGATTTCTCGAGGCGCAAGGCCAATGGCTCGGCAGGCCGCGTATGCGGCGCAGGCATTCTGATGGTTATGTGCGCCAGGCAGGCCGCGAATCTCTCGCAGGTCGATGGACGCCGCCTGCCGCCCTTTGCGGTATTCGCACAGAAAGCCCTTGCGCGCGAAGACGGACCAGGCCCCTCCGTCCAGCTTTTGTCCCGATGAGACGCGGATCACCCTGTCATCGGCCGGACCCATCGACAGCTGGTTTGCCAGATACAGGCCCTCGATTTCGTCAATGCCGATCACCGCACGGTCGGGACCGCCTTCCGCGAACAGGCGCCGCTTGCCCGCGAAATAGCCGCCAGGGCCGCCATGGCGATCCAAGTGGTCGGGCGACAGGTTGGTGAAGACCGCGACATCGGGCGTCAGCGCGCGGGCCAGTTCGGTCTGATAGCTGGACAGTTCCAGCACCACGACCTCTCCGTCGATGGCTGGTTCCAGGGACAGCACGCCCGTGCCGATATTGCCGCCCATCTGCGTGGGACGGCCCGATTGGTCGAGGATATGGTGGATCAGCGCGGTCGTGGTCGATTTGCCGTTCGACCCGGTGACGGCGATCACGCGGGGGGCGCGGTCGAAGCCCTCCCAGTCGGCCGTGGCATAGCTGCGGAAGAACAGGCCGATGTCGTTGTCCACCGGGACGCCCAGGGCATAGGCCTTGGCGATCACCGGATGCGGTTTCGGGTAAAGATGCGGGATGCCGGGGCTGGTGATCAGCGCGGCGACCCCCGCCCAGGCATCGTCCCGCGTCAGGTCGGCGATGGTCAGGCCATCGGCTGCGGCGGCTTCCCTCGTGTCATTGCCGTCGTCCCAGGCAATCACTGTCGCGCCGCCGGCCGCCAGGGCCGCAGCCGTCGCCTTGCCGGATCGGCCCAGGCCCAGAACGGCGATGGTTTGTCCTTCGACACCTTGGACAGGAATCATCAGCACGGCCTTTCAAACCAAGCCGGGGGCTGTCTGCCCCCGGACCCCCGAGGATATTTATGCCAGAATGAAGATCAGCGAAGCTTCAGCGTCGCAAGCCCGATCAGCGCCAGCACCAGGGCGATGATCCAGAAGCGGATGACGATCTGCGCCTCGCCCCAGCCTTTCTTTTCGAAATGGTGGTGGATCGGCGCCATCAGGAAGACGCGGCGGCCTGTGCGCTTGAAATAGGCGACCTGGATGATGACCGACAGCGCCTCGACCACGAAGAGGCCACCGACGATGGCCAGCACGATCTCGTGCTTGGTCACCACCGCGATGGCGCCAAGCGCGCCACCCAGGGCCAGCGATCCCGTGTCGCCCATGAAGACGGCGGCGGGCGGCGCATTATACCACAGGAAGCCAAGCCCGCCGCCGATCAACGCCGAGACGAAGATCAGGATCTCGCCCGTGCCGGGAACGTGGTGGACGCCCAGGTATTCGGTGAAGTCCACCCGGCCCACGGTATAGGCGATGACGCCCAGCGTGCCTGCGGCGATCATCACCGGCATGATCGCTAGCCCGTCCAGGCCGTCGGTCAGGTTCACCGCATTGGCCGATCCCACGATCACCAGCATCCCGAAGGGGATGAAGGCCAGCGACAGGTTCACCAGCACATCCTTGAAGACCGGCAGCGCCAGTTGCCCCGTCAAGCCTGCCGGGTGCAGCCACATGGCCCAGGCCGCCGCGACGAAGGCCAGCGCCAGACCCAGCAACATCCGCACCCGGCCCGACACACCCTTGGTGTTCTGCTTGCTGACCTTGGCATAATCGTCGGCAAAGCCGATCGCGGCATAGCCCGCCGTGACCAGCAGCACGATCCAGACATAGCCGTTGTCCAGCCGCGCCCAGAGCAGCGTGGAAAAGAACAGCGCCGACAGGATCAGGATGCCGCCCATCGTGGGGGTGCCAGCCTTGACGAAATGGCCTTCGGGGCCGTCATCGCGGATCGGCTGGCCCTTCTTCTGCACCCGGCGCAGATAGTTGATCAGCGGACGGCCGAAGATGAAGCCGAAGATCAGCGCCGTGAAGAAGGCCGCGCCTGCCCGGAAGGTGATATAGCGAAACAGGTTGAAGAGGTCGCCCCCTTCGGAAAGGCCGCTCAGCCAATAGAGCATCGGTTATTCTTTCGTATCAAGTGCAGGCGTCTGCGCCGTTTTCCGCAGGGCGTCAACGACGGTCGAGATCTTCGAGGACTTGGACCCCTTCACCAGCACGATATCGCCGGGCGCGACCAGATCGGTCACCCGCGCCGCCAGTTCTGCGGCGTCTTGCGCCCAAAGGCCGCGCTTGGCGGGGGGCAGCGCCTCGTGCAGGTGGCGCATCCGGGGGCCCGCGCTGTGGACCAGATCCACCTTGGCCATCGCAGGATCGTCGGCCATGCCGCGATGCATGGCGATCTCGCCGCTGCCCAGTTCCAGCATGTCGCCCAGGATCGCGACTCGGCGTCCGCCTTCCAGCCCCACCAGCGTGGCAAGCCCCGCCGAAAGCGAGGTCGGGTTGGCGTTATAGGCATCGTCGATCAGTCGGATGCCCGACAGATCCTCGACCGCGCCGCGCCCTTTCGGGGGCTGCCAGTCGCCCAGACGCTTGGCGGCTTCCTTCAGGTCCGCGCCGGCGGCCCCAAGTGCTGCCAGAACGCCCACCGCGTTCAGCGCGAAATGGCTGCCAGTGGTCTGCAGGGTGAAGTCCAAGGTCTCGCCACCGATCCGGGCGCGGCATTTCAAGGCGCCGTCTTCGGTCCTGGCCTGCACCAACTTCGCCTGCCCGTCGAGGCCAAAGCCCATGACCAGGGCGCCGGCGGCATCCGCGCAGTCGCGCAGGATTTGCGTGACCGGCAGATCCTCGGGCAGGATGGCGTGGCCGATGGGTTCCAGGCCTTCGAAGATGGAGCCCTTTTCGCGCGCGATCCCCTCGATGGCGCCGAAGGCCTCCAGATGGGCGGCGGCGACGGTGGTGATCATCGCCACATGCGGACGGGCGAGGCGCGACAGGGGCGCGATCTCTCCGGGGTGGTTCATGCCGATCTCGACGATGGCGAAATCGGTGTGGCGGGGCATCCGCGCCAGGGTCAGCGGCACGCCCCAGTGGTTGTTGTAGCTGGCCTCGGCCGCGTGGATGCGTCCCTGCCCGGTCAGCGCGACCCGCGCCATGTCCTTGGTCGAGGTCTTGCCGACCGAGCCGGTGATCGCCACGACCTTGCCGGTCATGCGCCTGCGCCCGGCGCGGCCCAGCCCTTCCAACGCCGCCAGCACGTCCGGCACGACCAGAAGCGGCGCGTTCGCCGCCACGCCATCGGGGATCCGGCTGACCAGGGCCGCCGCCGCGCCCTTGTCCAGCGCCTGGGCCACGAAGTCATGGCCGTCGCGCAAGTCCTTCAGCGCCACGAACAGATCGCCCGGGCGGATGGTCCGCGTGTCGATGGAAACGCCCGTCGCCGCCCAATCGCCCTGCGCCCGCCCGCCCGTCGCGGCGGCGGCTTCCTCGGCTGTCCAAAGGCTCATATCTTGCCGTCCAGTGCTGCAACCGCGACGGATGCCTGTTCGGCATCGTCGAAGGGGTAAACGTCGTTGCCGATGATCTGGCCGGTCTCGTGGCCCTTGCCGCAGATCAACAGCGCATCGCCCGGCAGCAGCGCATCGACGCCGCGCAGGATCGCCTCGGCCCGGTCGCCGACCTCGGTGGCGTCGGGTCCGGCGCCTTCCATCACGGCGGCGCGGATCGCGGCCGGATCCTCGGTCCGGGGGTTGTCGTCGGTGACGATGACCACATCGGCGAACTGGCGCGCGGCCTCGCCCATCAGGGGGCGCTTGCCCCGGTCGCGGTCGCCGCCCGCCCCGATGATGCAGACGATGCGGCCCATGACATGGGGGCGCAGCGATTGCAGCGCGGCCACCACGGCGCCGGGCTTGTGGGCGTAATCGACAAAGACCGTGGCCCCGTTCTCGCGCTGCGCGACAAGCTGCATCCGGCCCCGCACGGTGTGCAGTTCGGGCAGCGCGCGCAAGATGGCCTCGGCCGAATCGCCTGCGGCCAGCACCAGGCCCATCGCCGCCAGCACGTTTTCCGCCTGGAAGCCGCCGATCAGCGGCAGTCGCACCAGATGCGGCTGGCCCATCAGCGAGAACCGCAGATCCTGCCCCGTCGCGTCGTAGCGCTGGCCCAGGATCCGCAGCATGGCGTTTTCACCCGTGCCGACCGTCGTCACGGCCAGTCCGCGATCGGTGGCGATGTCCAGCATCTGCCGCCCGCGTTCGCCGTCGATGTTGATGACCGCCGCCGCGCCGTCTTCCAGGATGTGGTTGAACAGCAGCGCCTTGGCCGCGAAATATTCGTCGAAGCCCGCGTGGTAATCCAGGTGGTCCTGGCTGAAGTTCGTGAAGGCCCCGGCCTCGACCCGCACGCCGTCCAGGCGGCGCTGATCCAAGCCGTGGCTGGACGCCTCCATCGCGGCATGGGTGACGCCCGCCTCGGCGGCCTCGGCCAGGATGCGGTGCAGGGTCAGAGGGTCGGGCGTGGTATGGGCCAGCTTGGCCTGATAGTCGCCCTGCACGCCCATCGTGCCCAGGCTGATCGCCTTGTGGCCCCCATGCTGCCAGATCTGGCGGGTGAAGCTTGCGACGCTGGTCTTGCCCGAGGTGCCGGTGACGGCCACCACATGGTCGGGCTGCGCTTCGAACCACAGGGCGGCGGCACCGGCCAAGGCGGCGCGCGGATCCTCGGCAACGATGATCGCGCCATTCCAGCCCGACAGCGCCTGGGCCGCCATCTCGGCGCCGGCGCGGTCGGTCAGCACGGCGCCCGCCTCCATCCGCAGGGCATAGGGGATGAATTCCGCGCCATGAAGCGCCGATCCCGGCAGGGCCGCGAACAGGTGGCCGGGCTTCACGGTGCGGCTGTCCAGCGACAGCCCGGTGATGGCCGGGTCGCGCCCGTCCCTTGCCCGCAGCCCCAGCTGCGACAGCGTCTTCGTGCCTTGCCCCACAGTCCTACCCGTCATTGATTTGCGACGACCTTTAGCTCATCGCCGGGTTGCGATTCAACACGGGGGGCGAAGCGCGGCTCGAAGACCGGCAGGTTTTCGTCGGTCGCGGGTTCCAACCCGACCAGCGGCGCCAGGCGGCGGATCATCGCGCCTGCCACCGGTGCGGCGGTGGTGCCCGCCGTGCGCGTCTCGCCGCCCGGCCCGGTGACCGAGGGTTCGTCAAGCGCCACGATCAGCACATATTTCGGATCGCTTGCCGGAAAGACCGAGGCAAAGTTCGCAACCACCTTGTTGTCGTAATAGCCGCCCGAGGGGCGCGGCTTGTCGGCCGTGCCGGTCTTGCCCGCAACCTCGTATCCCTCGACCTCTGCCTGCCTGGCGGTACCGCGCGTCACGACCTGTCGCAGCATGTCCACGGCACGGTCGGCGGCGCGTTCCGACAGGATCTGTTCGCCCTGCGGCCGGGTGCGTCCATGGATCAGGGTGGGCGTCACCTTGCGACCGCCATTGGCAACCGTGGCATAGGCCGCGGCCAGGTGCAGCGGGCTGGCGGCAAGGCCGTGGCCAAAGGATACCGTAGCGGCCGTCACGGCGGGCCAGCGGCTGGGCACAAGCGGCTTGCCGGTCGGCGCCTCGACCATTTCGATCGGCAGGGGGTCGAAGAAGCCCAGCTTCTGCAGGAAATCCTTTTGCCGGTCCACGCCGATCATCTGCGCGATGCGAACCGTGCCCACGTTCGAGGATTTGACGATCACGTCCGTGGCCGACAGTTGCGGGCCATAGTTGGAAAAGTCGCTGATCCGGTATTTCCCGATGCGCATCGGCGTGGTGGTGTTGATGCCGCTGTTGGGGTTGATGATCTGCAGATCCAGCGCCTGTGCGACAGGAAAGATCTTGAAGGTCGATCCCAGTTCGTATTGCCCCTGAACGGCGCGGTTGAACAGCGGGCTGTCGGACGGGTCGCCCTTCAGCAGCGGACGCGGCCGGTCGTTTGGGTCGAAGTCGGGCAGGCTGGCCATCGCCAGGATCTCGCCCGACTGGATCTCCATCAGGATGCCGGTGGCGCCCTTGGCGCTCATCACCTCCATGCCGGATGCCAGGACCTGTTCCATGGCCGACTGCACCGACAGGTCGATGGACAGTTGCAGCGGCGCCCCGTCGTTGGCCGGATCGCGCAGCCAGCCGTCGAAGGCCTTTTCCACGCCCGCAACGCCCAGAACCTCGGCGCTGCTGACGCCCTCGTTGCCGAAGCCGGATCCGCCCAGGATGTGGCTGGCGATGTGGCCGTTGGGATAAACGCGCATCTCGCGCGGGCCGAACAGCAGGCCGGGTTCGCCGATGTCATGGACCGCCTGCATCTGTTCGGGCGACATCTTGCGCTTGATCCACATGAACTTGCGGCTGCCCGTGAAATCCTGGGTCAGCTTCGCCGCGTCCAGGTCGGGAAAGATGCGGGCCAGTTCGTTGGCCGCGCCGACCGGATCGACCATCTGGTGCGGATGGGCATAAAGCGAATGGGTCAGCAGGTTCGTGGCCAGCACGCGGCCGTGCCGGTCGGTGATGTCGGCACGCTGCGACACGATCCGCGCGGACATGACCTCGCTTTGCGGCTCGATCGGATCGCTGGAGGCCAGGGTGCCCATGCGCACGCCCACGACCCCGAAGGCCAGGACGAAACAGCTTGCCATCAGCGCCAGCCGACCTTCGGCGCGGCGGCGAGCCTTGTCCTGGGCCGCCTCGTGCCGCAGGCGACGGTTTTCGGCCTCGATGTCGTCGGGGTTCTCGCCCCGGTCGCGCGCGCGGAGGATCTTGGCCAGAGGACGCAGGGGGATGCGGATCATGACGGTCACTCCTGGGGGGCGGCTTCTGCCGGTTCGGGGGGTTCGGGCGGCGCAGGCGGCTTGGGATAGTCGATATGGCCCAGACCCACCGTCTGCCCGGCCTCGCGCGGGATCAGTTGCAGGCGGTCGAAGTTCAGGTCCACAAGTTCGCGCAGGCGCTCGGGCCGGTTGAGATAGGCCCATTCGGCGCGCAGGACGCCCAGATCCTCCCGCAGTCCGGCGATTTCCCGCTGGATCTGGCTCATCTCTCCGATGGCGGCCTGGGTGCGATAATTCTCGCGATAGGCCCAGAAGGCCAGGCCCATCACCAGAAGCACACAGGCCAGATAGGTCAGGGGACGCATCAATGCCCCCCTTTCGGCAGGCGCGGCATGGCCAGGGCGTCCGCTTCGACGGATCCTGCGGGGGCATCGGTGCGGATCGCCACGCGCAGCAGGGCGGACCGGGCACGCGGATTCGCGGCCTCCTCCTCGGGGTCGGGGCCGATGGCGCGACGGAAGGGCATGGTGAAGGCCGGGGGCGCGGTTTCCTGCACGGGCGCATAGCGGCTGCCCCCGCCCGCGCTGTTCGACCGCGCCTGCATGAAGCGCTTGACGATCCGGTCCTCCAGCGAATGGAAGCTGACCACGGCCAGCTTGCCGCCGGGCTTCAAGGCGCGTTCGGCCGCGGACAGGCCATCGACCAGTTGCCGGAATTCGTCGTTCACCCAGATGCGGATCGCCTGGAAGCTGCGGGTGGCAGGGTGGCTTTGGCCGGGCTTGGGGCGGGGCAGGCAGGACGCCACGACCTCGGCCAGATGGGCCGTGCGGGTCAGCGGGCGTGCGGCGACGATGGCGCGGGCAATGCGGCGGGCGGCCCGTTCCTCGCCATAGTGATACAGCACGTCGGCGATCACGGCTTCCTCGGCCGTGTTCAGCAGATCGGCGGCGGATGGCCCGGCCTGTTCCATCCGCATGTCCAGCGGCCCGTCGCGCAGGAAGGAAAAACCCCGTTCCGCCAGATCAAGCTGCATCGAGCTGACGCCCAGATCCAGCACCACGCCGTCCAGCGATTCGCCTGCAAGTTGATCGAGATCGGAAAACGTTCCCTCAACCAGCCGCAGCCGGTCGCCGTATTCGCCGGCCCAGCTTGCCGCCATGTCGAAGACCAGCGGATCGCGATCCACGCCGATTACCCGGTCCGCCCCGGCTTCCAGCAGCCCGCGGGAATAGCCCCCTGCCCCGAAGGTGCCGTCCAGCCAGACCCCGGATACGGGTGCCACCGCGCGAAGCAGCGGCGCAAGAAGAACGGGCACATGCGATTCGGCCATTGCCTAACCCTCGTCTGCCTGATCGAGGAAGGACCGCGGATCGAATTCCGGGCCGTGCTGGGTGGTGAAATCCTCCAGCGCGGTGACATCCTTGGGCCGGGAATCAGGATGATAAACCTGGATATAGTCGCCGCGCGATTCGAAGATCGTCTCGGAACCCTCGGTAAAGCCAAGTTTCTCGCGCAGTTTCTGCGGCAGCACCAGACGGCCTTCCTTGTCGATTTCCAGATCGGTGGACTGGCCGTTCATCAGCATTTCCAGCCAGCGGCGCTGCGGGGAACCGCGCGTCAGCTTGTCGATCTGCTGGTCGATCTCCTCGATGGCCTCGATCGTGTAAAGCTCGATCCAGTTCCACCAGTCGGGGCCATAGACGGCCACCAATTGCGTGCGTCCGGTATTGGCGGTGGCGAAGCCGGGATCGCCGGCATCGAATACGCGGCGCAGCCGGGCGGGAACGGACATCCGTCCCTTGCCATCGACCTTGACGGATTCAGTGCCTCTGAACTTCCGCGCCACTCTGGCCCTGCCTCACTGTCCGTTCTTCCGGTTGCCCGAAAGAGAAAGGGCGGACCGGGCTGCTGCCACTGCCCGATCCGCCGCCCTCGTTCCCACGTCGCGACCCCGTTTTGGGGTCCGTCCTTGTCATGCGCCACCTGGGGGAGGTGCTGCTCGCGCATGCGGACGGCTTTGTTGGAAAACGGACGCCTGTATGAAAGCCTGCTTCGCCCTTGGGGTCTTGATCGCCCCTTTACTGCCCGTTTTCGTGATCTGGTTGTGGCATGGGAATTCATGGGAAGCAATGGAATTCTGCGCCCTGTGAGGAAGCCAAAACGCGAACGGCGGATTGTCGCAGACCTGTGGCAAAACAGAAACGAATCTGTTGCGGCCCAACACCTTGGGCGACGTTTCCCGATTCTCCTCTAGATATAGGCACCTAACATTTGTTGTCTGCGCTAATGATGGCTAGGTCCTTCTGTTTCCACACAAAAAGCTGTTGCCACTTATCCACAGAAAAGAACAAAGAGCCTGTTCGCCGTTCACAAACCATCACGCCAGCGTGAGCAGTGGGGGAAATGGCCAGTTTGCTGGCCATTCCCGTGCATTCCCAGGGTGACCCGTCAGGCGACCCCGTCCTGGATCAGCCGCTGGGCCAGACGGCCATAGGCCTGGGCGGTTGCACCTTCTCCCATTGCCACGGGGCGTCCCGAATCGCCTGCCAGACGCACCTCCAGTTCCAGGGGCAGTTCCCCCAGAAACGGCAGGCCCAGTTCCCGCGCCTCGGAGGCCACGCCGCCATGACCGAACAAGTGCGCCTCGTGACCGCAGTTCGGGCAGACATAGGTGGACATGTTCTCCACAAGGCCCAGGACCGGTGCCTTCAGCTTGTTGAACATGTCGATGGCGCGTCGCGCATCCAGCAGCGCCACGTCCTGCGGCGTGGACACGATGACGGCCCCGGTCACGGCGGCCTTCTGGCACAGGCTCAGCTGCACGTCGCCGGTGCCGGGCGGCAGGTCGATCAGCAGCACGTCCAGCTCGCCCCAGTTCACCTGCTGCAACATCTGCTGCATGGCGCCCATCAGCATGGGTCCGCGCCAGACCACGGCCTCGCCCTCCTTCAGCATCAGGCCGATGGACATCATCGTGACGCCATGCGCGTGCAGGGGTTCGATGTGCTGGCCGTCGGGACTGGCCGGCCGACCCGACACCCCCATCATGCGCGGCTGCGAGGGACCATAGATATCGGCGTCCAGCAGCCCCACCCGGCGTCCCGCGCGTGCCAATGCCACCGCCAGGTTCGAGGTGACGGTGGATTTGCCCACTCCGCCCTTGCCGGATCCGATGGCGACGATGTTCCTGACGCCGGGAATCGGCTGTGGCCCGGCCTGCCCAGTCGGATGGCGCCCGATCTGCAAGGACGGCGCCGCGCCCGACGAACGGACCGGTTGTCCCTGCGGCTTGCCCGCAGGGGCGGTCATGACGATCTGGACACGCCCGATCCCGGGCAGCGCCTCCAATCGGCGCTTCGCCTCGGCCTCCACGGGCGCAAGGCTGCGCGCGACGCCCGCATCCGCCACCTCAAGCACGAATCGGACAGTGTCGCCCTCGACCGTAAAAGCCCGCACCAGATCCGCTTTTTCCAGGGTCCGGCCATCCGGCAGAACGATATCAGAGATTTCCCTAAGGGCAGTTTCGCGGTTCACGGACATGTCAAGGACCTTTTGATTGGTTTACGGCAACATGGTTCAGTCGGCCCCTGGCATCAACCACCCGCCGCAATATGCGGCATCTTGACCGCCGCACCCCGAAAGCCGCCGGTTTTTGCAGCGCGGCGTGATCGCTAACGATCAAGAACTGTCACCTTCCTGACACAATTCTTAACAGGATCTCCAAGGGATGACCTTGCAGTCATGCGAATGCTGCATGGCAGCAATCCGAAAGGAGTCATTGTGCAAGCGCAGCATTAGCGCCATCTTGGGGACATCGAAAGGCGCCGGGCCAATCCGGGCAAGGCGCAGATGCTGAACGAAGGAATACATCATGGCTGCCGTCGCCCAAACCCACAACGCCGCTGCCGCTTCCGGCCTGATCGGCCGTTTGATGGTTGCGATCCAGCACATGCAGGAAAACCGCGCCCGCCGTGCGATCTATCGCCAGACGGTTCGCGAACTGAACGTGCTGACCAACCGTGACCTGGCCGATCTGGGCATCAACCGCGCGATGATCGGTCGCCTGGCCCATGAAGCGGCCTGGGGCACGAAATAAGATACCCTTTCCGCTTCCCCTCCTCCTCCCTGGGACGCGGGAACTGGCGGCATCCTCTCTCCTCCTCCCCTGAGGATGCCGCCCCAAAGACAGCGCTGGAACCCATCTCCTCCCTCGGGGTTCAGCGACAGGCGGCGGCCCTCTCTCCTCCCAATCGGGGCCGCCGCAAAAATCACATAGCCGCCTTGTTCTGCGGCACCGGAATACGGCCCGCCCCCTCCTCCTCCGATACGGGGCGCGTGCTGTCTGCGGCGAAGCCCCTCCTCCTCCCGGCTGAGCCGCACCCTACATAGCCGCCCTGATCGCGGCACCCGAACGCGACGGACCCCTCCTCCCATTGGTCCGGTCGTTGGCGGCAATGGCCTTCTCCTCCCTCCCGGCCTTGCCGCACCCCATGCGCGGCCCTCCCTCCTCCCTGGGCCAGCGTTACGGCGGCGCCCCTCCTCCTCCCTGGGCGCCGCCGCTTTCATAGCCGCCCTGATCGCGGCACCCGAATGCGACGGACCCCCTCCTCCCAATTGGTCCGGTCATTGGCGGCAAAGGCCCTCTCCTCCTCCCTGGCCTTGCCGCACCCCAAACGCGGCCCCTCCCTCCTCCCTGGGCCAGCGTTCCGCGGCGGCGCCCCTCCTCCTCCCTGGGCGCCGCCGCTTTTCGTTTCAGACCCAGGAACTGCGCCCCAAGGGCCGCGTTGTCGCGGCACAGCCATGGGGATCGGCATGACCAAATTCCGCGTCGGATCGAAGGTCGAATGGGACTGGGGCAAGGGCACCGCCAGCGGCAAGACCGCCCAATCCTTCACCGAACCGGTCGAGCGGACCATCAAGGGCAGCAAGATCAAGCGCAACGCCGAGCCGGACAATCCCGCCTATCTGATCGAACAGGACGACGGCGACCGGGTGCTGAAAAGCCATTCCGAACTGCGCAAGGCGACATAGCCCTTTTCCCGTCGGACGGCGCGGGCTAAGGGCCGGTCATGCTCAGCTATCAACACGCCTATCACGCGGGCAACCTGGCCGACTTGCACAAGCACGCGCTGCTGGCGACGGCATTGGATTACCTGACGCGCAAGGACAAGCCGCTGTCCTATCTGGAAACCCACGCCGGACGCGGGCTTTACCGGCTGGACGGCGCCGAGGCCACGAAGACCGGAGAGGCGCGTGCGGGTATCCAGCGGGCCGAAGCCGAAGGATGGCTGCCGCCGGGACATCCGCTGCTGGACGCCTTGGCCCAGATCCGCCGCAGTCATGGCCCGCAGGCCTATCCCGGGTCGCCGCTGATCGCCGCGCATTTCCTGCGCCGGGGCGATTCCGCGCATCTGGCGGAACTGCACCCTGCCGAACACGAGGCGCTGATGCATGTGGCGGGCTTTGCCACCTTGCACCGGCAGGACGGCTTCCAGATGGCGCAGGCTGTCTGCCCGCCGACCCCCCGGCGGGGCCTGATCCTGATCGACCCCAGTTACGAGGTGAAGGCGGATTATGCCGCCATTCCCCGCCAGATCGGTTTGATCGCGCGCAAATGGAATGTGGGCGTGATCGCCCTGTGGTATCCGATCCTGACCGATGCCCGCCATGTCCCGATGCTGACCGCGCTGATGACAGCTTACCCCGACGCGCTGCGGTCCGAGGTGTCGTTCCCGCCTGCCCGTGCCGGCCATTCGATGGTCGGATCGGGCCTGTGGGTCCTGAACCCGCCGTTCGGGCTGGACGAAGAAGCCGCCCGAATCGAAGACATCTTCCGCCGGAACGCCTGATCGGGGGATTCCCCTGCCCTGCGCCCTGTGGCATGATCCCGCAGCAAACCCAGAACGGCCCGTCCATGTCGCAGCGTCTTTCCATCAGCGCCACCGTGCTTCTGGCCTTGGCCGTCGCCCTGGGCCTCTATTTCGCCTTCGCCGCCGTGCAAGGTCCATCGGGCATCCTGCGCCGCATCCAGATCGAGGCTGAAACCGTGGAACTTCAGGCGGAACGCGACAAGCTGAAGTCCCAGGTGCAGGAAATGCAGAACCTGACGCGGCGCATGTCCGACGAATACCTGGATCTCGATCTGCTGGACGAACGCGCCCGAGAGGTGCTGGGCCTGATCCGCGCTGACGAGGTGATCCTGCGCTGACGCCGCGTCATTCTGCGGCGTCGTTCGCGGATTGCACCCGTTTTCCCGATACGCTACGGATAGTTTAACGCTGAACTATTCTGACCGCGCTTTGAGGAGGACCCCCCGCATGGCCAGGAAGCCTGCCCCCGCAACCGAGACAGCGGCCACCGATGTGCCGTCGAATGTCTCTCGCGACGAGCTGCTGCAATATTACCGCGACATGCTGCTGATCCGCCGTTTCGAGGAAAAGGCAGGCCAGTTGTATGGCATGGGCCTGATCGGCGGCTTCTGCCACCTGTATATCGGGCAGGAAGCGGTCGTCGTGGGGCTGGAAGCGGCCACCAAGGAAGGCGACAAGCGCATCACCTCCTATCGCGACCACGGCCACATGCTGGCCTGCGGCATGTCCGCGCGGGGCGTGATGGCCGAACTGACCGGGCGCGAGGGGGGCTACTCCAAGGGCAAGGGCGGCTCGATGCACATGTTCAGCCGCGAGAAGCATTTCTATGGCGGGCACGGCATTGTCGCCGCGCAGGTGCCGCTGGGCGCGGGCCTGGCTTTTGCCGACAAGTATCTGGGCAATGACAACGTGACCTTCGCCTATTTCGGCGACGGCGCCGCCAACCAGGGCCAGGTCTACGAGACCTACAACATGGCCGTGCTGTGGGACCTGCCGGTCATCTTCGTGATCGAGAACAACCAGTATGCGATGGGCACCTCGATGAAGCGGTCCACGCGTTCGACCACGCTGTTCGGGCGGGGCGAGGCTTTCGGCATCCCCGGCGAACAGGTGGACGGCATGGACGTGCTGGCCGTCAAGGCCGCGGGCGAAAAGGCCGTGGCGCACTGCCGCGCGGGCAAGGGGCCCTATATCCTGGAAGTCATGACCTACCGTTACCGCGGCCATTCCATGTCCGACCCGGCGAAATACCGCACGCGCGAGGAAGTGCAGAAGATGCGCGACGAACGCGACGCCATCGAGCATGTCCGCGAACTGCTGCTGCAGGGCAAGCACGCGTCCGAGGATGACCTGAAGGCCATCGACAAGGACATCAAGGACATCGTGAACGATTCGGCGGAATTCGCAAAGGAAAGCCCCGAGCCCGCGCTCGAGGAACTCTGGACCGACATCTATGCCGAAGACCTGCCCCAGGGCAGCGCCGAAGAACACGCCTGAGGGAGGGTTGAACGAATGGCTACTGAAATCCTGATGCCCGCCCTGTCGCCGACCATGGAGGAAGGCACGCTGGCGAAATGGCTGAAGCAGGAGGGCGACGCCGTGAAGGCGGGCGACATCATCGCCGAGATCGAGACCGACAAGGCCACGATGGAGTTCGAGGCCGTGGATGAAGGCATCTTGGGCAAGATCCTGATCGCCGAAGGCTCTCAGGGTGTGAAGGTGAACACCCCCATCGCCGTGCTGGTCGAGGAAGGCGAATCCGCCGACGACGTGAAGACCGAGGCACCCAAGACTGAGGCTGCGCCCGCCGAGGCGAAATCCGAAGCCCCTGCCGCGTCGGCTGTCGAGCAGGTCAAGACGCCCGAACCCGACCGCAGCCCCGACTGGCCTGAGGGCACCAAGATGAAGACCATGACCGTGCGGGAAGCCCTGCGCGAGGCCATGGCCGAGGAGATGGAGCGCGACGAGACCGTCTTCCTGATGGGCGAGGAAGTGGGCGAATACCAGGGCGCATACAAGATCAGCCAAGGCCTGCTGGACCGCTTCGGCCCGCGCCGCGTCGTCGATACCCCGATCAGCGAGATCGGCTTTGCAGGCATCGGCACCGGCGCGGCCCTTGCCGGCCTTCGTCCCATCGTCGAGTTCATGACCTTCAACTTCGCCATGCAGGCGATGGACCACATCATCAACTCGGCCGCCAAGACGCTGTATATGTCGGGGGGCCAGATGGGCTGTCCCATCGTCTTCCGCGGCCCCAACGGCGCCGCCGCCCGCGTAGCCGCCCAGCACAGCCAGGATTATGCCGCCTGGTATGCGGCGATCCCCGGCCTGAAGGTGGTGATGCCCTATTCGGCAGCCGACGCGAAAGGCCTGATGAAGCAGGCCATCCGCGACCCGAACCCGGTGATCTTCCTGGAAAACGAGATCCTCTATGGCCGGTCCTTCGAAGTCCCGGATCTGCCGGACTTCACCATCCCCTTCGGCAAGGCCCGCATCGCGCGCACCGGCAAGGACGTGACGATCATCAGCTTCGGCATCGGCATGGCCCATGCGCTGGAAGCCGCCGACAAGCTGGCCCAGGACGGGATCGAGGCCGAGGTGATCGACCTGCGCACCCTGCGCCCCATCGACTATGGCACCATCATCGAATCGGTGAAGAAGACCAACCGCTGCGTCACGGTCGAGGAAGGCTTCCCCGTGGGGTCCATCGGCAACCACTTGTCGGCCTATATCATGGAAAACGCCTTCGATTACCTGGACGCGCCCGTGATCAACTGCACCGGCAAGGACGTGCCCATGCCCTATGCCGCCAACCTGGAAAAGCACGCGCTGATCACGCCCGCCGAGGTTGTCGAAGCCGTGAAAAAAGTCACCTACCGCTAAGGGGAACGCGTCATGCCGACAGAAATCCTGATGCCCGCGCTCTCCCCGACGATGGAGGAAGGCACCCTGGCCAAATGGCTGGTCAAGGAAGGCGACACCGTGAAATCCGGCGACATCATCGCCGAGATCGAGACCGACAAGGCCACTATGGAATTCGAGGCCGTCGATGAAGGCACCATCGGCAAGCTGCTGGTGGCCGAAGGCAGCGCGGGGGTGAAGGTCAACACCCCCATCGCCGTACTGCTGGAGGAAGGCGAGGATGCCTCGGCCGCCGCTTCGGCGCCCGCCAAGGCTGCGCCCGCGACCGCGGTGCCCGCAGCCGAGGAAAAGGCTGCCGCCGAAAAAGGCTATGGCGGCCCCATCGGCGCGCCCGTGGCCGGTGACGCCGGTGCATCGAAAGCTGCGCCCGCCAAGGCCGATGGCGGAAACCGCATCTTCGCATCGCCCCTTGCCCGCCGTATCGCCGCCGAAAAGGGCATCGACCTTTCCGGCATCACCGGCACCGGCCCTCGTGGCCGCATCGTCAAGGCCGATGTCGAAGGCGCCAAGCCCAGCGCGGCCAAGCCCGCCGCAAGCCCCACTGGCGCACCGGCAGCCGCCGCCCCTGCCCCCGCCGCCGCGCAGGCGCCGAAAGGCCCCTCGGCCGATGCGATCCTCAAGATGTATGCGGATCGCGAGACCGAGGAGGTGCAGCTTGACGGCATGCGCCGCACCATCGCCGCGCGCTTGTCCGAGGCCAAGCAGACCATCCCGCATTTCTATCTGCGCCGGTCGGCCAAGCTGGACGCGCTGATGGAATTCCGCGCCATGCTGAACAAGCAGCTTGAATCGCGCGGCGTGAAGCTGTCGGTCAACGACTTCGTCATCAAGGCCTCCGCCCTGGCCCTGCAACAGGTGCCCGATGCCAATGCCGTCTGGGCGGGCGACCGCATCCTGAAGCTGAAGCCGTCCGACGTCGCGGTGGCCGTTGCCATCGAGGGTGGGCTGTTCACCCCGGTCCTGAAGGACGCGCATCAGAAGACGCTTTCCGCCCTGTCTGCGGAAATGAAGGACCTCGCCAGCCGCGCCAAGTCGAAGAAGCTCGCCCCCCACGAATACCAGGGCGGCAGCTTCGCGATCTCGAATCTCGGCATGTTCGGGATCGAGAACTTCGACGCGGTCATCAACCCGCCGCACGGCGCGATCCTCGCCGTCGGCGCGGGCATCCAGACCCCCGTCGTGGAAAAGGGAGAGGTCGTGGTCCGCAACGTCATGTCCATGACGCTGTCCGTCGATCACCGGGTCATCGACGGCGCCCTTGGCGCGCAGCTTCTGGAAGCCATCGTCACCCATCTGGAAAACCCGATGGGGATGCTGGCCTGAGACAGTTCAGGAAAAACGGAAGGGGCGCCTCGGAAGCGCCCCATCTTTCTTCTGTGCATAAATATCCTCGGGGGGTCCGGGGGGCGAAGCGCCCCCGGCCACCGCGGGACGCAATCAGCGCAGCGCGTCCTCGATGGCACCGACAAAGGCGTCCAGGTCGTCCGGCTTGCGGCTGGTGATGATGCCGCCGTCCACCACCACCTTCTCGTCCACCACCTCGGCGCCGGCATTCTTCATGTCGGTGCGGATCGATTCATAGCTGGTCAGGCGCTTGCCCTTGGCCAGCCCCGCCTCGGCCAGAAGCCAGGGGGCATGGCAGATCGCGGCGACCGGCTTTTCCGCATCGGCAAAGCTGCGGATCAGGGCGATGGCCGACTGGTCCGTGCGCAGGTTGTCCGGGTTGATGACGCCGCCGGGCAGGACCAGGATGTCGTATTCCCCCGCGCCGACATCCGCGATCGCCTTGTCGGCGGTCACCGGCTTGCCCCAGTCGTCCTTGTCCCAGGCCTTGATCTCGCCCGCCTTCGGGGCGGCGATATCGACCTGATGGCCCGCATCCTTCAGCTTTTCCAGCGGCACGAACAGTTCCGACTGCTCGAACCCGTCCGATGCCATGATCAGAACCTTTGCCATGAACGGCCTCCTTTCGTGTCAGCCCACCCAATGCAAGGTCCGGTGCGAAGTTCCCTTACTCCGCCGGTTGACGGGGCCGGTTGACGCCGACGCGCCGGGCGATCCAGCCGGTCAAACGCCCCTGCCCCCCATGGATCAGGGAAAACAGCGCGGGCACGAACAGCAGCGACAGGACGGTGGACAACAGCAGCCCGCCGATTACCGCAATGGCCATAGGCGCGCGGAACTCGCCCCCCTCGCCCGTCGCCAGGGCGGACGGGATCATCCCCGCGCTCATGGCGATGGTGGTCATGACGATGGGGCGGGCGCGCTTGTGGACCGCGTCCAGGATCGCGTCCTTCTTGGCCACCCCGCGCTCGATGGCCGTCAGCGCGAATTCCACCAGCATGATCGAGTTCTTGGTGACGATCCCCATCAGCATCAGGAAGCCGATCACCACCGCCATGCTGATCGAATGACCCGTCACGAACAGCGCCAGGATCGCGCCGCCAATGGCAAGCGGCAGCGACAGCAGGATCGACACCGGCGTGATGAAGTTATGGAACAACAGCACCAGCACGACATAGACCAGCAGCACCCCCGCCCCCATCGCCGTGCCGAAGGCCCCGAAGACCTCGCCCATGATCTCGGCATCGCCCGAGGGTTGGATGCGGGTGCCGGGGGGCAGTTCGATCCGGGCCTGCAACTCGGCGACCTGGGCGCTGACGGGGCCCAGCAACTGCCCGTCGGCCAGATTGGCGCTGACCGTGGTCTGGAACTGCCGGTCATAGCGCCCGATCTCGGTTGCGCCGGCCGACAGGGTGACGTCGGCCACGGCCCCCAGCGGCACCTGCCCGGCCGAGGAATTGACCCGCAGGTTCTGCACCGTCACCAGGTCGGCCCGGGCGTCGGCGTTCAGGCGCACGACGATGGGGATCTGTTCGTCGCCCGCGTTGAACTTGGCCAGGTTCGCCTCGACATCGCCCAGCGTCGCCACGCGCAGCGTCGTCGCCATGTCGCTGGCCGAGACGCCAAGCTGCGCCGCCACATCCGCGCGCGGCGTGATCTGGATCTCGGGCCGTTGCAGGCGGGCCGTGGTCGTCACGTTCTCAAGCGAGGGAAGCTCTGCCATCGCCGTTGCCAGCCGTTCGGCCGCCAGGGCCGCGCCGTCTTCGGTGGTGCCAAGGACATTGATGGTCAGGTCGTTCTGGCCGTTCTCGTTCTGGAAGTTGATGCGCATGTCGGCGGTGCCGGACAGGCGCTGCTTCAGCTCCTCCTCCAGCACGAATTGCGACCGTTCTCGCGTTTCCTTCTTGCCATAGTTGATCATCACCCGCGCCTCGGTCACGTCGGACCCGTCGCTATAGACGAAGACCGACTGCACCTCGGGCACCTCGTCGATCTGCGCCGACAGGCGGCGGGCGGCGTCCTCGGTGTCGTTGATGGTCGCGCCGGGGGGCAGTTCGACCTGGATCTGGCTGCGGCCGATGTCGGATGCCGGGATGAACTCGGTCGGCAGCAGGGTCGCGGAATAGATGGATCCCGCGAAGATCCCCACCCCGGTCAGCAGCGTCAGCCCGCGATGGCGCATGGTCCAGCCGACGACGCGCATCAGGGCGCGCATCACGAAGCCATCGCTTGCCTCGGTGCCGTGGACGGTGCCGCGCATCAGATAGGCGGCCATCATCGGCGTGATGATCCGCGCCACCAGCAGCGAAAACAGGACCGAGACCGCGACCGTCAGCCCGAACTGCTTGAAATACTGCCCCGGAATCCCGCCCATGAAGCTGACCGGCGCAAAGACCGCGACGATGGAAAAGCTGATCGCGATCACCGTCAGGCCGATCTCGTTGGCGGCTTCCTCGCTGGCCTCGTATGGGGGCACGCCCATGCCGATATGGCGGACGATGTTCTCGATCTCGACGATGGCGTCATCGACCAGGATGCCGGTGACCAGCGTGATGCCCAGCAGGCTGATGCCGTTCAGCGTGAAGCCCAGCCAGTGCATCACGAAAAAGGTCGGGATGATCGACAGAGGCAGCGCCACGGCTGCGACAAGGGTGGCGCGCCAGTTGCGCAGGAACAGGAAAACCACGATCACCGCCAAGGCCGCGCCTTCGTACAGCGTGTGCATCGCGCTTTTGTAGCTGGCCTCGGTATAGGTGGTCGCGTCGTCGATCAGGCTGATGCGGACATTGGGATAGCGGTCGGCGATCTGCGCCAGCCGTTCCTTGGCCGCGTTCCCCGCCCCCAGATCCGAGGCGCCTGTGGTGCGATAGATGCCGAAGGCCACGACCGGCTGGCCGTCCAGCAGGGCGAAGCTGCGTTCCTCGGCCGGGCCGTCGATCACCTGGCCCAACTGGTCCAGCCGGATCGTGCGCCCCTCCGCGATGCTGATCGGCGCCCCGGCAAGCTGTTCGACGCTGTCCGCCGCGCCCAGGGTGCGGATCGAGTATTCGCGCCCCGCCAGATCGCCGCGCCCGCCGCCCAGGTCGATGTTGCGGGCGCGAAGCTGGTTCGAGACATCCGCCGCCGTCAGCCCGTGGGCCAACAGCCGGTCGGGATCCAGCTCGACCTTGATCTCTCGCGCGGCGCCGCCGATGCGGCTGGTCTTGCCGACACCGTCCACGATGGACAACTCGCGCCCGATCACGTCGTCCACGAACTTCGACAAGGATTCAAGCGACTGGGCCGGGTCGCTGACCGCATAGGTCAGGATCGGCATCCCCGTGACGTCCAGCCGCTGCACCAATGGTTCGTTGATGCTTTCGGGCAATTGCTGGCGGACGTTCGACACCGCGTCCTTGATGTCGTTGACGGCCCGGTCGCTGTTCGTTTCCAGCTCGAACTCGACCACGATCACGGCGGCGCTGTCCGTCGCGGTCGAGGTGATGTGGCGCACACCGGTCACGGATGCGATGCTGTCCTCGACCGGCTGCAGAACCTGGCTGGTCAGTTCGGACGGCGCGGCGCCGGGCTGGTTGATGGTGACCTGCACCAAGGGCAGGTCGATGTTGGGCATTGCCGTGACCGGCAGGCGGTTGAAGCTGTAAAGCCCGACGATCAACAGGACCAGGAAGATCGCGACGGGCGGGACTGGATGGCGGATCGACAGGGTCGCGAAGTTCATGGCCGGTCCCCTTCGGCGGCCACCGGGCGGACCTGGTCGCCGGTGCGGAAGAAGGCGCCGGACCGGGCGATCACCTGTTCGCCTTGCGCCAGTCCCTCGATGATTTCGCGCCGCCCATCCCACAGCAGGCCCGCGCGGATGGGACGGGTTTCGACCATGCTGTCCTTGACGACCTGCACACGTTCGCCGCTGTCATCCGCCAGAACCGCCGAGGCCGGAACCGTCACCGCCTGCCGTCGGTCGGTGATGACCCAGCCGCTGGCAAACTGGCCGATGCGGATGGCCGTGCCGTCATCCAGCGCGATCCGCATGATCCCCAGCCGCGTCACCGGATCGACCGATGCCGGGACCAGCCTCACCGTCCCGGCTACCGTCCCCACGCCCGCCACGGTGATTTCGGCCGGGTCGCCTACCTTCAGGCGGCCAAGCGCGGTTTCGATCACCTCGGCCGACATCTCGACCGCGCCATCCGCCAGCAGGACGAACAGCGCATCCCCGCCCCCGCCGGCCAGGGCGCCCAGTTCCGCGTTGCGCGTCACCACCACTCCGGCCACGGGCGCGGTGATGGTGGCCCGCTCAAGGTTCAATTCGGCAATCCGCCGCGAAGCCTCGGCCTGGGCCAGGGCGGCACGGGCGACGGCCAGCCCATCGGCCGCCGATGCCGCCTGGGCGCGGGCATTCGCCTCGGCGGCGATGGCGTCATCCAGGGCGGATTGGGATGCGGTGCCCCCTTGACGCAACTGGCGCACCCGTTCCAGGATCGACTGCGCTTGCGTCAGCAGGGCATCGGCGCTGTCGATGGTGCTTTGCGCCTGCCCCACGCTGGCTTCGGCCCGCAGATATTCCGCGCGCGCCTGTTCCAGTTGCGCCGACAGCGTGTCGGTGGACAGCCGGGCCAGAACCTGGCCCTTGGTCACGCTGTCGCCCGCCTCGACCAGGATTTCGGTGATTTCCGGCCCGGATACCTGGGGAAAGACCTGCACCAGTTGCCGCGCGACGATGCTGCCCGATACCGGCACGCGGGCCTGAACCTCGGCCTGCGAGGCGGCTTCGACGGTCACGGCGGGTGCGACACGCGCCGGTGCCTCGGATGCGGTTGCGGCCTCGTTGGCCGATGCGGACAGCGGCAAGGCCATTGCAAGAAAAAAGGCGAAAGCAACGCGCATGAGACAGACTGCCATGATGATCTGCCGGCAAGATAGGTGTTCATCAGGCCGGCAACAACGCGCCTGCGCGATGCTGCCTAGAAGTTGACCGTGACGCCGGGCAGGTTCAGTTCCGCAAACAGGTCGCGCAGTTCCTGCCGCGCGGCGATGTTGGACATCGACAACTGTTCGGTGCCGATGTCCTTCAGGTCCAGCAGCGTCAGCCCGCGCGGGAAAAGTTCGCGGAAGATGACGCGTTCCGAAAACCCCGGCGCCACGCGGAACCCGATGCGCTTGGACAGCGTCTGCAACGCCCCGCCGACCTTGCGCTTGTTGTGCATCTGCTGCGTGCCAAGGCGGTTGCGCAGCACCAGCCAGTCGATCGGTCCCGCCCCCGCCTGGGCCCGCATCTGCCGCGCCGCCCAGACCATTTCCGCATAGATCGAGGGGCCGAGGATCTTGCCCTCGGGCGACAGGCGCGCCAGCAGGTCGAAATCGACGAAGCTGTCGTTCATCGGCGTGATCAGCGTGTCGGCAAGGGTATGGGCCATCTGGCTCAGCTTCGTGTGCGAACCGGGACAGTCCAGCAGGATGAAATCGCAGGACTTCTCCAATTCGGTTAGGGCGGGCGTCAGCGGGTCGCCGCCCTCGCCCATGGTGCCGATCACGGGCATGGGCAGATCCAGCCCCTCGCGCTGCAGGAAATGGGCGCGGTTTTCCAGGTAACGGGCAAAGCTGCGCTGGCGCACGTCCAGATCCAGTCCCCCGACACGGTGGCCCATTCGGACAAGCGCCGTCGCCACATGCATCGAGGTGGTGGACTTGCCCGAACCACCCTTTTCGTTGCCCACAACGATGATATGCGCCACGAAGCCGCCCCTTGTCGGTCCCTTGTCGCGCGGACCCTAGCGGGGCGGCCCTGCGAAGGAAAGGATCCTGGACAGAACGCCGCCCGGCTGATGCCACAATGCCGCGCCTGCCCTTATCGTCATGTTCCGACGGGCGAAACAATCACGACCATCATGGTAGATTTTTCTTGCAGGAAAGGGCCGCTTCTGTCCTAATGTCCTCAAGCCAAGCACGGGAAAGGGAGAACCCGCCATGACCCCGAATTTCATCACCGGCCTTGCCCTGTCCGTCCCCACCGCCGTTGTCAGCCCCGCCGCGCTTTGGCAGGACGATCTTCCGGCGCATCGCCGGGCATCGGATTACGCCACCATCGCCATCGGTGCGCGCCAGCAGGCTCAGGGACCGATCGTCCGCCGCCTGCGCGACGGCCGCGTCAGCATCGAGGCAGGGGGCCGCGTCCTGACAGGACACGCGGTCGCGCCAAGGCCCGCCCCCGGCCTTTGGGCGCGCATCAGCGCAGCGATGTCCTGACGGCAGGCTCGTCGGTCTTCAACAGCAAGGCCAGGGCACCCACCGTGGCCAGGATGCCGGGCAGCATCACGGCGCCGGGCATTCCCTGTCCCAGTGCGGCTTCCAGCCCGATTACCCACAGCGGCGTCAGATAGGTATAGGCCATGACCTTTGCGGCGGGCAGGCGCATCGCCGCGTATTGAACCAGCAGCGTGGTGAAGGCGCTGGCGAAGACAGCGACATAGAAGATCGTGATCCAGACGATCGCGGGAAGCTGTCCCCAGTCCGTCGAGACCAGCGCGTCCCAGCCCCACACCGCGGTCAGGATGCCGCCCGCCACCAATGTCCCAAGACTGGAAATCAGCGGCCCTTCGTTCCGGCTGAGCCTGCGGACCAGGGCCGCGTAAAGGGCGTGCAACGCGCAACCGATGAAATAGATCGCCTCGCCCCGGCCGATTTCCAGCCGCATCAGTGCCGCCGAGTCGCCGCGAAAGATCACCCACAGCGCCCCTGCCCCGCCCAGCGCCAGGGCAAGCGCAAGATGCCCAGTCATCCGCTGGTTCAGCAGAAGCCAGCCAAACCCCGCCGCCATGATCGGCGTCAGCGTGAAGACCGCGCTTGCCGCGACAGCGGGGGCGGTCTTCAACCCTTCGAACATCAGGACGAAATACCCGGCAAAGGCGCCGCCCAGCAGAAGGTAACGCCACGGCGCCTCGATCAGGGCGCGCGGGCGGCCCCGCCCCGGTATCGCCAGTGTGATTCCCGCCAGCACACCGGCGGCGATGACGAAGCGCGCGACCGTGATCGCCGCTGGGTCGATCAGGTTCGCAGCCCTGACGCCCAGGGAAAACGATCCCGCGACCAGCGCCGAGAACAGCAGCATGGCCGCATGGCCGCGCAGGGCCTCGGTGCGGTTCACGCGCGGCCCAGCATGTAGAATTCGTCGTTGGCGCGGAAATCGCCTGCATTGGCCATGCGGTTCGACATGCCGAAAAAGGCCGCGATGGCGCCGATGTCCCAGATTTCGTCGGCGTCGAAGCCGGCGTCGCGCAACGCCTGGTGGTCGGAATCGCCGATCTGGTGGGCCGCGACCGTCACCTTTTCGGCATAGGCCAGCATCGCCCGCTGCCGGTCGGTCAGATCCGCCTTGCGCCAGTTGATCGCCACCTGGTCGGCGATCAGCGGGTTCTTGGCGCGGATGCGCAGGATCGCGCCATGGGCCACCACGCAATACTGGCAGTTGTTGATGCCGCTGACCGCGACCACGATCATTTCCCGTTCCGCCTTGGTCAGGCCGATGTCCTTGTCCATCAGCGCCTGGTGATAGGCGAAGAAGGCGCGGAATTCGTCGGGACGGTGCGCCAGGGCCAGGAAGACATTGGGCACGAAGCCCGACTTCTCGGCCACCTTGGCGATGGCGTCCTGCATGTCCTGCGGCAGGGTTTCAAGGTCGGGCACGGCAAAGCGGCTGATGGGATGGGTCATGGGGTTCCTCCGATGCGGCCACCTTGGCCTGCGGCTTGCAGGCTGTGAAGGGGTCATGCGTCGCGCAGCGCCGCCACGGCCGCTTGCACCTTGGGCGTGCGGTGCAGATCGACATGCGTGACCAGCCACAGCCGCGATTCCCATTCGGGCAGGGCCATCACCTCGACCAGTCCCTCGGCGCGGGACGGCGACAGGGGGCCAATCGCAAGGCCCGCGCGGATCACGGCTTCGCGTGCGGATTCGTCATTGGCGGTGATGACGATCTGCCGCGGGTCCACACGGTCCTGCAACCAGCGCATCAGCGGCGCATTGCGGGCCTGCGGACCCATCAGGGCCAGGCGATGCCCGTCGATCCCCGCCACCTCTCCGTGCAAAGCGACATAGGCAGGGGCGGCATAGACCGGATGGCGCAGCGTGCCCATCGGACGGACGACATAGTCCGGTTCCGTCGGCTGGCTGCCCGCGCGGATCGCGACATGCGCTTCGCCCGCGTCCAGACGGAACAGGCGCACGTCGGTCAGATAGTTCACCCTCAATCCCGGATGCTGGCGCATCAGGCGGATCAGTCGAGGCATGACCACATCGGCCAGTTCGGGAAGCGAGGTCACGACCAGTTCCCCCTCGATCCGGTCACCTCCGCCCGCGATCTGCGCGGTCAACTGGGCAAAGCGTTCATCCGCGTCGCCCGCGACCTTCAGCATCGCCTGTCCCGCCTCGGTCAGGGCATAGCCCCGGGGATGCCGCTGGAACAGCTTGACGCCAAGCTGTGCTTCCAGCCCGTCGATGCGGCGGATGACGGTGGCGTGGTGGACACCCAGGGCCTCGGCCGCGCCGCTGACGGTGCCGCTGCGCGCCACGGCCAGCGCAATGCGAAGATCGTCCCAACTGTCAATCGTCATGTGCATCTCCGCACAGATATTGCGCGTTTATCACCATTTCCCCCGTTCGAGCCTAGCCCTAAATCAACATCAGCGCACCATTCCTGAACCTGAACGGACATTCCGATGAACATCCTGCATATCGACAGCGCCATCACGGGCGACGCCTCGGTCTCGCGCAAGCTGACGGCCGACATCGTCGCCAAGCTGACCGCATCCAACCCGGACGCGACGGTGACCCATCGCGACCTGAACGACGGCGTTCCGGCCATCGACAGCGCCTGGTTCGAAGCCGTCCGCATGGCCCCCGAAAGCCCGACGCCCGAGCAACAGCGCCTGATCGCGATCTCGGACGCCTACCTGGCCGAGGTCCAGGCCGCCGACGTTCTGGTGATCGGGCTGCCGGTCTATAACTTCAACCTGCCCGCGCAGTTGAAGAACTGGCTGGACCAGATCGCGCGCGCCGGAAAATCCTTCCGCTATACCGCCGAAGGCCCCGAAGGCCTGCTGACGGGCAAGCGCGCCATCATCGCCTATAGCGCGGCGGGCACGCCCATGGGGTCGGACCTGGACCATGCCTCGGGCTATATCCGCTTCATGCTGGGCTTCCTGGGCATCACCGACGTGGACTTCGTTGCGGCCGACCGGCTGGCGATGGACCGCGAAGCTGGCCTGGCCCGCGCGCAGGACGCACTGGAAAAGCTGGCGGCCTGAATTTTCCCTTGTAACAAGTATCACGGCCTGCGTTGACTCGCGGGCCGTTTTTTCGTATCAGCCCCCAGATTCCCGGAAGGATTGACCTTCCGGTCCCCGTCTGTCGCGGGGATCGCCCTCCGTCAGCGCGTTGCGCCCACGGGGGCAAACCTGTTTTGGACCGAAGGAGGCCCGGCGATGTTCGAGAACCTTTCCGACCGTTTGGGCGGCGTCTTCGACCGGCTGACCAAGCAGGGGGCGCTGACGGAAGACGACGTCACCGCCGCCATGCGCGAAGTCCGCGTGGCCCTGCTGGAAGCCGACGTCTCGCTGCCGGTGGCGCGCAACTTCGTCAAGGCGGTCACGCAGAAGGCCACCGGGTCCGCCGTCACCAAGTCGATCACGCCAGGCCAGCAGGTCGTCAAGATCGTCCATGACGAACTGATCAAGGTTTTGCAGGGCGAGGATGCGCCCGACGCCCTGCGTATCGACAACCCGCCCGCGCCGATCCTGATGGTCGGGTTGCAGGGTTCGGGCAAGACCACCACCACGGCCAAGCTGGCCCTGCGCCTGAAGGAACGCGAAAAGAAGCGCGTGCTGATGGCGTCGCTGGACACCAACCGTCCCGCCGCGATGGAGCAACTGGCAATCCTGGGCAGCCAGATCGGCGTCGATACCCTGCCCATCGTGCCGGGCCAGACTGCCCCGCAGATCGCCAGCCGCGCAAAACAGCAGGCCGCGCTTGGCGGCTATGACGTGGTGATGCTGGACACCGCCGGCCGCCTCCATATCGACCAGACGCTGATGGACGAGGTTCAGGCCGTCCGCGACATCGCCCAGCCGCGCGAAACGCTGCTGGTCGTCGATGGGTTGACCGGCCAGGACGCGGTGAACGTCGCGACAGAATTCGACCAGAAGGTCGGCGTATCCGGCGTCGTGCTGACCCGGATGGACGGCGACGGGCGCGGCGGTGCCGCGCTGTCGATGCGCGCCATTACCGGCAAGCCGATCCGCTTCGTGGGCCTGGGCGAAAAGATGGACGCCCTGGAAACCTTCGACGCGCAGCGCGTCGCGGGCCGGATCCTCGGCATGGGCGACATCGTGGCCCTGGTGGAAAAGGCCCAGCAGGTGCTGGAGGTCGAGCAGGCCGAGCGCATGATGAAGCGCTTCCAGAAGGGTCTGTTCAACATGAACGACCTGAAAGGCCAGCTTGAACAGATGCAGAAGATGGGCGGGATGCAGTCCATCATGGGCATGATGCCCGGCATGGCCAAGATGGCCAAGCAGGCCGAGGCCGCGGGCATGGACGACAAGGCCATCGCCCGGCAGATCGCGCTCATCAATTCGATGACGAAGAAGGAACGCGCCAATCCCGACATGCTGCAGGCCAGCCGCAAGAAGCGGATCGCGGCCGGTGCGGGGATGGAGGTGTCGGAACTCAACAAGCTTCTGAAGATGCAGAAGCAGATGGCCGACACGATGAAGAAGCTGGGCAAGATGGGCAAGGGCGGGATGCTGAAGCAGGCCATGCGTGCCATGACCGGCAAGGGCGGCGGCCTGCCCGACCTGGAAAACTTCGATCCGGCGAAAATGGCCGAGGCGCAGAAGATGCTGCAGGATCCGCGCGGCCTTGGCGGCCAACTGGGCAAGGCAGGCCTTCCCGGCGGGCTGTCCGGCATGTTCGGGAAGAAGTGATGGACGACCATACCGATCCCGCCGCCCGCGCCGCGGCCCTGTTGCGCGACCACCGCGCCAGCATCGACCGGCTGGACGCAATCCTGGTCTATACGCTGGCCGAACGCTTCAAGCACACCCAATCCGTCGGCCGCCTCAAGGCCGAACACGATCTTCCGCCGTCCGATCCAGCGCGTGAAGCGCAGCAGATCGAACGGCTGGAACGCCTCGCGCGCGAGGCCGACCTCGACCCGGAATTCGCGCGCAAATTCCTCAACTTCGTGATCGCCGAAGTGATCCGGCATCACGAAACCTTTCAATCCTGACGGCGGGATCCCCGCCAAACCCGCCATTACTTACAAGGAGAAACCCAATGGCAACGAAAATCCGTCTGGCCCGTGGCGGCAGCAAGAAGCGCCCGCATTACGCCATCGTCGTGTCCGATTCGCGCATGCCGCGCGACGGCCGCTTCCTGGAAAAGCTGGGCACCTACAACCCGCTGCTGGCCAAGGACAGCGAAGACCGCATCAAGCTGGACGTGGATCGCGCCAAGCATTGGCTGGACCACGGCGCCCAGCCGACCGACCGCGTGGCCCGCTTCCTGGAAGCCGCCGGCGTGCGTGAGAAATCGACCCGCGCCAACCTGAAAAAGGGCGAGCCCGGCAAGAAAGCCACCGCCCGCGCCGCCGAAAAGGCCGCGAAAGCCGCCGCTCCGGCCGAAGCCGAGTGATCCGATCGGGCGGGGGCAAACCCCGCCCTTTCCCGGTGAAAGGGGCCGTATGTCACAAGACCGCATCTGCGTGGGCGCGATTGCCGGGGCCTTTGGGGTCCAGGGCGAAGTGCGGCTGAAAAGCTTCTGCGCCGAACCTTCGGACATTGCGAAATACACCCCCCTGACGACCGAGGATGGCAAGCGCAGCTTCACCATCCGGCTGACGCGCCCCGTCACCGGCGGCCTTGGCGCGCGCCTGTCGGGCGTCGCCACGCGCGAGGATGCCGAGGCGCTGAAGGGCGTCACACTCTGGGCGCCGCGAGCCGCCCTGCCCTCGCTGCCCGACGACGAATTCTATCACGCCGACCTGATCGGGCTGGAGGTCGTCGATACCGGCGGCGCCGTTCTGGGCCGGGTGCGCGCGATCTTCGACCATGGCGCGGGCGACATCCTGGAAGTTGTGGGCGGCAAGGACGTGCTGCTGCTGCCCTTCACCCGCGCTGTGGTGCCGACCGTGGACCTGACGGCGCGCCGCATCGTGGCCGATCCCCCCGCCAGCGATGAGTGACGCCCCGAAATCCCACGGCCGCCTGTCCGTCACCCCCAGCCTGCGCCCGCGCGAGTTGATGGCGGAACCGCAGGTGCAGGGTGCCTGGACCGCCAGCATCGTCACCCTGTTCCCCGAGGCCTTTCCCGGCATCCTGGGCCTGTCGCTGACCGGCAAGGCGCTGGCCCAGGGATTGTGGAACCTGCGCACCATTCCCCTGCGGGACTTCGGCACCGGCCGTCACCGCAATGTCGATGACACGCCGGCGGGCGGTGGCGCGGGCATGGTGATCCGCGCCGACGTGATGGACGCCGCCCTGCGCGAGGCCCGCCAGGGCCCGCCGCGCCCGGTGATCTACATGTCGCCGCGCGGCAAGTCGCTGACCCAGGCCCGCGCCCGCGACCTGGCCCAGGGCAACGGTGTCACGCTGATCTGCGGCCGGTTCGAGGGCGTGGACCAGCGCGTTCTTGACGCCCACGGCATCGAGGAAATCAGCATCGGCGACTATGTCCTGACCGGAGGAGAGATCGCCGCTCAGGTCTTGATCGACGCGACGGTCCGGCTTATACCGCGCGTGCTGGGGAATCACGACTCTCTGGCCGAGGAATCCTTTTCCATCGGCAACAGGGGGCTGCTCGAGGCCCCCCAGTTCACGAAGCCCGCCCAATGGGAAGGCCGCGAGATACCCGAGGTTCTGCTGTCGGGCAATCACGCGGCCATTCATCGTTGGAGGGCCGGTGAAGCCGAAAGGCTGACAAAGGAACGCCGCCCCGACCTGTGGCGGGCATACGAGGAAACCCGTATGGACCCGGCAAAGGACCGACAGCTCTCGGGCGCATCAGACCAATCGCGGGGCTACCGCGAGCATGACAAGGAACCCAGGCGATGAACCTGATCGCAGAACTCGAAGCCGAGCAGATCGCACAGCTCGGCAAGACCATCCCGGATTTCAAGGCCGGCGACACCGTGCGCGTCGGCTACAAGGTGACGGAAGGCACGCGTTCGCGCGTCCAGATGTATGAAGGCGTCTGCATTTCCCGCAAGGGCGGCAGCACCATCAGCGCCAGCTTCACCGTGCGCAAGATCAGCTTCGGCGAAGGCGTGGAACGCGTGTTCCCGCTGTATTCGACCAACGTCGACTCGATCGAAGTCGTGCGCCGCGGCAAGGTCCGCCGCGCCAAGCTGTACTACCTGCGCGACCGTCGCGGCAAATCGGCCCGGATCGTCGAGAAAACCAACTATCGTCCGCTGTCCGACGCGAAAGCCTGAGGATCCTTCCGATGAAAAAAGACATCCACCCCGACTACCACACCATCGAGATCAAGATGACCGATGGCACCACCTACCAGACGCGCTCGACCTGGGGCGCGGAAGGCCAGACCATGACGCTGGACATCGACCCCACCGTGCACCCGGCCTGGACCGGCGGTTCGGCCAAGCTGATGGACACCGGCGGCCGCGTGTCGAAGTTCAAGTCGAAATACGCAGGCCTGGGCTTCTGATCGCCCTGCTCTACGAAATTGCAAAACGCCGCCCCGACCGGGCGGCGTTTTCATTTTGTGCCTCGCGGTCATCTTCTGTGTGAAAATATCCCGCAGGGGGTCCGGGGGACGCGAAGTCCCCCGGCGCTCGCGGGACGCAGTCACGCCGCCTCGACGCTGGGCTCCACCAGCGCCACGATGTCCATCATGATCGTGTTCAACTGGAAGTCCTTGGGCGTATAGACCCGCGCCACGCCCATGGCCCGCAGGCGTGCCGCATCCTCGTCGGGGATGATCCCGCCGACGATCACCGGAACATGGACCATCCCCGCCGCGCGGATGCGGGCCATCACGTCCTCGATCAGCGGCAGGTGGCTGCCGGACAGGATCGACAGGCCAATGACATGGGCGTCTTCCTCGGCCGCGCAGGCCACGATCTGCTCGGGCGTCAGGCGGATGCCTTCATAGGTGATGTCCATGCCGCAGTCGCGGGCGCGAAAGGCGATCTGCTCGGCGCCGTTGGAATGGCCGTCAAGGCCCGGCTTGCCCACCACGAATTTCAGCCGCCGCCCCAGGCGCGCGCTGACGGCATCCACGGCATCGCGGATCTCCTCCAGCCCCTCGGTGCGGTTGGACGGGCTTGATGACACGCCGGTCGGGCCGCGATATTCGCCATGGACCTGCCGCATGATGCCCGCCCATTCGCCTGTCGTGGCCCCTGCCTTGGCCGCGGCGATGGACCAGGGCATCACGTTCTCGCCCCGCCTTGCCGCGTCGCGCAACGCGCCCAGCGCAAGCTGCACCGCGCCTTCGTCCCGCGCCCGCCGCCAGGCCTGCAACCGCGCGATCTGATCCTGTTCCACCGCCGGATCGACCACCATGATCCCGCCATCGCCCGCCGTCAGGGGCGAGTCCTCTCCCCCCTGCCAGCGGTTGACCCCCACAACGACGGTTTCGTTCGTCTCGATCCGACCCAGACGTTCGGCATTCGATTCGACCAGCCGCGCCTTCATGTAGTCGATGGCCGCGATCGCCCCGCCCATGTCGTCCAGCAGGCGCAATTCGTCCCTTGCGCCCGCCTTCAACTCCTCGACCTTGGCGGCGATGACCGGGTTGCCGTCGAACAGGTCGCCATATTCCAGCAGGTCGGTTTCATAGGCCAGGATCTGCTGCATCCGCAGCGACCATTGCTGGTCCCAGGGACGGGGCAGGCCCAGCGCCTCGTTCCAGGCTGGAAGCTGGACGGCCCGCGCCCGCGCGTTCTTCGACAGCGTGACGGCCAGCATCTCCAGCAGGATGCGATACACGTTGTTTTCCGGCTGCTGTTCCGTCAGCCCAAGGCTGTTGACCTGCACGCCATAGCGGAAGCGGCGGTATTTTTCTTCGGCGATGCCATAGCGGTCGCGCGTGATCTCGTCCCACAATTCCGTAAACGCCCGCATCTTGCACATCTCGGTGACGAAGCGGATGCCCGCATTCACGAAGAAGCTGATGCGGCCCACCATCTCGGGGAAGCTCTCGGCCGGAACCTTGCCCTTCAGGTCGTCCAGCACGGCAATGGCGGTCGCCAGGGCATAGGCCAGTTCCTGCTGCGGCGTCGCGCCGGCTTCCTGCAGGTGATAGGAACAGACGTTCATCGGGTTCCACTTGGGCAGGTGTTCCCGCGTATAGGCGGCCACGTCCGTGATCATCGCCAGGGACGGCTTGGGCGGGCAGATATAGGTGCCGCGCGACAGGTATTCCTTGATCAGGTCGTTCTGGACGGTGCCCTGCAAGGCCGCGATATCCGCGCCCTGCTCCTCGGCCACCGCGATATACAGCGACAGCAGCCAGGGGGCGGTGGCGTTGATCGTCATCGAGGTGTTCATCTGCTCCAGCGGGATGCCCTCGAACAGCGCCCGCATGTCGCCCAGATGGCAGATCGGCACGCCGACCTTGCCCACCTCGCCCCGCGCCAGCACATGGTCGCTGTCATAACCGGTCTGCGTCGGCAGGTCGAAGGCCACCGATAGGCCGGTCTGCCCCTTGGCCAGGTTGGTGCGGTAAAGCGCATTCGACTTGGCGGCCGTGGAATGGCCCGCATAGGTGCGGAACAGCCAGGGTTTGTCCTTCTGGGCCATGCTTCGCCTCGCAACAATATTTCTGCTGAACAACCGTTACCGAAACAAATATGCGCCGTCAATTCGCCGCATCGCGGCAAAAAATGCAACTTTAGGACATTTTATTACGTTGTCGGCATGTCAGTTGTTGCAATCTTGCGCGACGATCCGTTAGCACTGGCGACAGAAGGCGGCGATTCTGCGCCGCAGCAGATGACAGGAGACATTGATGGCCCTCGACTCCCCCTCTTCGATCGCGCCTTACGATGCGCCCGTGAAGGATCTGTATGACATCGGCGAGATGCCGCCCCTGGGCCATGTGCCCGCCAAAATGCACGCCTGGGCGATCCGGCGCGAACGCCAGGGCGAGCCCGACCAGGCCATGCAGCTTGAGGTCGTGGACACGCCCAGCATCGACAGCAACGAGGTGCTGGTCCTGGTGATGGCGGCGGGCGTCAACTACAACGGCATCTGGGCGGGCCTGGGCGTGCCGATCAGCATGTTCGACGTCCACAAGCAGCCCTATCACATCGCGGGGTCCGATGCCTCGGGGATCGTCTGGGCGGTGGGCGACAAGGTCCGCCGCTGGAAGGTCGGCGACGAGGTCGTGATCCACTGCAACCAGGACGACGGCGACGACGAGGAATGCAACGGCGGCGACCCGATGTATTCGCCCACCCAGCGCATCTGGGGATACGAGACGCCGGACGGCAGCTTCGCCCAGTTCACCCGCGTCCAGTCCCAGCAGCTGATGCCCCGCCCCAAGCACCTGACATGGGAGGAATCGGCCTGCTATACCCTGACGCTGGCCACCGCCTACCGGATGCTGTTCGGGCACGAGCCGCATGAACTCAAGCCGGGCATGAACGTGCTGGTCTGGGGCGCGTCGGGGGGACTTGGATCCTATGCGATCCAGTTGATCAACGCGGCGGGCGGCAATGCCATCGGCGTCATCAGCGAAGAAGACAAGCGCGACTTCGTGATGGGCCTGGGTGCCAAGGGCGTCATCAACCGCAAGGAATTCAACTGCTGGGGCCAGTTGCCCACCGTGAACACGCCGGAATACAAGGAGTGGTTCAACGAGGTCCGCAAGTTCGGCAAGGCCATCTGGGACATCACCGGCAAGGGCAACAACGTCGATATCGTCTTCGAACATCCGGGCGAGGCGACCTTCCCCGTCAGCACCTTCGTCTGCAAGAAGGGCGGCATGGTGGTGATCTGCGCGGGCACCACGGGCTTCAACTGCACCTTCGACGTGCGTTACCTGTGGATGCACCAGAAGCGCATCCAGGGATCGCACTTCGCCCACCTCAAGCAGGCGTCGGCGGCCAACAAGCTGATGCTGGAACGCCGCCTGGACCCCTGCATGTCCGAGGTCTTTCCCTGGGCCGAAATCCCGCAGGCCCACATGAAGATGTACAAGAACCAGCACAAGCCGGGCAACATGTCCGTGCTGGTCCAGGCGCCCACCACCGGCCTTCGCACCTTCGAGGATGCGCTGGAAGTCCGGCGCAGCCTCTAGCCTGACCGTGAAGGACGGGACGGGGCCGCGATCCATGCGGCCCCTTTTCCATTGGCGCTTCCCTCGGCCGTCAGATTTCGGCCTTGCGCCGATCGACGGTGCGGCACTGCCATTCCTGAACGGTTTCCCTGGGATGGCTTTCGATCCATTGGGCCATGACCTGCTGACCGTGGACCATGCAGGCCATCAGGTTCGTCTCGACAAAGATCAGGCTGCGGTTCTGGCACCGCGCAGGGTCTTCCGACAGGCAGCTTACAAAGAACAACTCGATCATTACATCACCATTCCATTTCCCGATGCGCGTTTCGGGCCATAAGAATGGGACATGATTCTCATCCAGGCGTGATTGCGCCGTGAAAGAAGAACATCGTTCTGAAACTTCTTGGTATTCGCCGGGGAATGAGCCGAATCGCCGTCCGGCTTCCCGATTCCCGATCAGATCGCCGTATCCGTTTCGTCGGCCTGGCTGCATTTCCAGGATTTCACCTGATCGTTCGGATGGGCCTGAACCCAGCGCGCCAGTTCATTCTGGCTTTGCAGCATGCAGGTCTGGAGGCCGTTTCTTTCCTCGAACAGCAGGCGGTGTTCGGTGCAGCGCTGCGGTTCGTTGATCAGGCAGGTGACAAAGAACAGTTCGATCATCGCGCGTTCCCCTTGATGATCCCCTATACACGCCGCCCGAGCCGGAAAAGTTGCGCCCGGCAGGCAAGATTGCGCATCAAGCACGCAATTTGCCCAAATCTTTCGCGGAATCCCATTCAACTTGCCGAAGATGACGGCTAACAGGCTTTCGGCAAGAAAAAGGGAAGACCAATGGTCCAGATCGACGACAAGCTGACCCCCATCTATGACGAGGTCGTCCGACGCAACGCCGGCGAGGCCGAGTTTCACCAGGCCGTGCGAGAGGTGCTGGAAAGCCTGGGCCGGGTGGTGGCAAAGCATCCCCAATACCTCGACCGCGCGCTGATCGAGCGGATCTGCGAACCAGAACGGCAGATCATCTTTCGCGTGCCCTGGACCGACGACCAGAACCGCGTGCAGATCAACCGGGGCTTCCGCGTCCAGTTCAATTCGGCCATGGGGCCCTACAAGGGCGGGTTGCGCTTCCACCCGTCGGTGAATGTCGGGATCATCAAGTTCCTGGGCTTCGAGCAGACCTTCAAGAACGCCCTGACCGGCCTTCCCATCGGCGGCGGCAAGGGCGGGTCGGACTTCGACCCCAAGGGCCGGTCCGATGCCGAAGTGATGCGCTTCTGCCAGTCCTTCATGACCGAGCTTTACCGCCATCTGGGCGAATACACCGACGTCCCGGCCGGAGACATCGGCGTCGGCGCGCGCGAGATCGGCTATATGTTCGGCCAGTACAAGCGCCTGACCAACCGTTACGAGGCGGGCGTGCTGACCGGCAAGGGCCTGTTCTATGGCGGCTCGCTGGCCCGCAAGGAAGCCACCGGCTATGGCAACACCTATTTCACCCGCGCCATGCTGCAGACCAAGGGCGAGGATTTCGACGGCAAGACCGTGGTCGTGTCCGGTTCGGGCAACGTCGCCATCTACACGATCGAGAAGGTGCAGTCCTATGGCGGCAAGGTCATCGCCTGTTCGGACAGCAGCGGCTATGTCGTGGATGAAGGCGGCATCGACCTGGCGCTGTTGAAGGAAATCAAGGAGGTTCGGCGCGGCCGCATGTCCGATTACCTGCGCCTGAAGGGGGCGGGCAACGGCGTCTATTTCGTCAAGTCGGGCGATGGGGTGATCTGGGACGTGCCCTGCCAGGTCGCCATGCCTTCGGCCACGCAGAACGAACTGACCGGCAAGGATGCCAAGAAGCTGATCCGCAACGGCGTCATGGCGGTCGGCGAAGGCGCCAACATGCCTTCGACCCCCGAGGCGATCCGCGCCTTCCACGATGCAGGCGTCGCCTTCGGCCCCGGCAAGGCCGCCAATGCGGGGGGCGTCGCCACCTCGGCGCTTGAGATGCAGCAGAACGCCTCGCGCGACCGCTGGAGCTTCGAGAAGACCGAGGCCAAGCTGGCCGAGATCATGCGCGACATCCATGACGCCTGCTACAGCACGGCCGAGGAATACGGCGCGCCGGGCGACTATGTGATCGGGGCCAACATCGCGGGCTTCGTGCGCGTGGCCGAACCGATGCTGGCCTTTGGCGTGATCTGATCCTGACGCTGCGGGGCCGCCGACAAGGCGGCTTCGCTTTTCGGGCGGGGCGGGATAAGACGCCGGTCATGAACGCCCCCGCCCCCACCCTGTCCCCCGACCAGGCCGACGCCTGGGATGCCCTGACCGAGGCCTTCGGCGCATCGGGCATCGACCTGATCGCCGAGGAACTGCAGCCCCCACAGCCCGGCAAGGGTCGCGTGATGGCGGTCATCGGCAAGGCCGGGTCCGGCAAGACGCTGCTTCTGTCGCAGATCACCAAGGCCCTGCGCGACGCGGGGGTCGAGGTCGTCAGCGGCGATTACGAGGGCCGCCGCCGCAAGGACCGGCGCAGCGTGGCGATCCTGGCGCCGACGAACAAGGCGGCCTTCGTCTTGCGGATGCGCGGCGTGCCTGCGACGACGATCCACCGCATCCTTTACACCCCTGTCTATGACCCGGAGTACGAAAAGCTGGCCGAATGGCTGACCGGCACCGGCGACCGCCCCGCCGTCGAGGGGATGACCGACGCCGCGCTTGACCGGGCCAAGGCCTTCTATGACCAGCACACCTCCATTCCCGGCGCCCTTGCGGCGGCGGGCCTGCGGGGGTCGGATTTCATCCGCGGCTGGAAACGGCGCGAGGATGCCCTGGATGTCGGCCTGATCGACGAGGCGTCGATGCTGGACGAAAAGCAGTTCGAGGATCTGCGAGAGATCTTCCCCCTGCTGGTGCTGTTCGGCGATCCCGCGCAGTTGGCACCCGTGGGCCAGTCAGGCGAGATGGTGTTCGAGAAGCTGGCCCCGTCCCAGCGCCTGATCCTGAACCGCATCCATCGCCAGGCCGACGACAGCCCGATCCTGGATCTGGCCCATGCGCTTGCCGATGACGGCCTGACCTTCGAAAGCTTCGAAAGCATGATCCGCGCGGCCGCCCGCAAGGACGACCGGGTGGTCTGGGCGGAACGGGTGGAAAGCGACCTGATGGCCCGCAGCCCGGTGCTGGTCTGGCGGAACGCCACGCGGATCCGGCTGATCCATGCCTTCCGGGCGGCCTATGGCGCGCCGGGCGATGCGCTGTTGCCGGGCGAGCCGCTGATCTGCGACGGGATCGAACTGCCGGTGAAGCACCGCAAGAAGCGCATCGACCTGGAAGCGCGGGGGCTGATCAAGGGGGCGCAGGTCGTCTATCTGGGGCCGGGCCGCAAGCCCGGCTTCTCGCGCCTGCATGTGATCGGGGCCGAGGATCCGCGCCTGTCGGCCGCCAGCATCGTCAAGATCGAACTGCCGGACGAGGAAGAACCCTTCATCCCCTATGCCGCCCGCATGGGCGCGACCTTCCTGCATGGCGCGGCGGTGACGATCCACAAGTCGCAGGGCAGCCAGTGGCCCGACGTGCAGGTCTTCGGTCCCGACATCAGCGCCGCCGCCTGGTCGAACCGGACCGAGGCCGGGATCCCCCTGTGGAAGCGGCTGGCCTATGTCGCGATCACGCGGGCGCAGGAACGGCTGCTCTGGGTGACGAAGGCCCGGCTGGCCCGTCCGACCGCGCCATTGAACACCCAGGACCTGGACGCGCCGGTCGCCGATCTTGCCTTGGCGTCCGAGGAAGACTGAAGCGCCGGGGGTTTCACACCCCCGGACCCCCGTGGGATATTGAGGCCAGAATGAACCTCAGCGCGCGGCCTTGCGATGATCCAGGCGTTCGATGGCCAGGCGCAGCGCCTCGATCAGGGCCTCCTTGGGTATGCCGGTTTCCTGCGACAGCCGCATGATGCCGAAATGCACGCGGGCCAGTTCCTGGTAATACCGGGTGAAGGTATAGTTGATCGACGCGCCCACCACGGCCCCGAAGATCGGCGCGGCCTGGGCTGCCAGCTTCTGGCCCATGGACACCGACAGGCGCGGCGCGACCTTGCTGATAAGCCCCTGCACCGTCTGACCCGTGACCGACATGCGCGCGGCCAGCAAGCCCAGGTCGGTCGAATCATCCTCGGCCATCGGACCTGCGGCGGCGAAGATGCGCAGGCATTCCATCCGCACCTCGTCGCTGTCGGGATCGAGCCCGTGTTCCACCGCGATGTCCAGCATCGCCCGCAGCAGCAGCGTGATCGTGAAGGGCAGTTCGACCATGGCGCCCGCGAAGCCGCCCACGCCCCCCGCCGCGCCGCTGACGGTTGATGCCATGCGGTTGAACCAATCCCCCCGGTCGCGCACCATCCGGCGCGAGGTCGTGGCCGCCGTGAAGGCCCGGTTCAGGGCGGCGCGGGTGATCCGGTCCATGCGGCTGCGCACGAAGCCGGGCAGTTTCTCGATCAACCCCTCGGCGCTGTTGCCGACGACGGTCATCAGTTCCATTCCCAGACCGCCCGCATCCAGGTATCGCCGCGCCAGGCGGTCCACCTGGGCGTGGACGGACGGGTCATTGATCGGCGGAAGCACCAGTTGCGGATTTGTCGCCATCGCTATCCTCTCGAAGAACCTGCGGGTCCGGGGTCTGGACCGTGACGCAGGCCGAATCGTTGTCGGGGCTGCCCGTGTATTGCGCCAGCATCTCCATCACGCCCGGCGAGGTTTCACGCATGACCGGCCCCGCGACCCCAACCCAGGCGCCGGGCGAGAGTTCCAGCCCCAGCACGCGGTCGGGGTTGGTCGGCGGCGGCATTTCCACGTCATCCAGCCGCGAAAAGCCGAAGCGGCTGTAATAGGGCGCATCGCCCACCAGCAGGACCCTGCCCCACCCCAGGTGACGCGCCCGCCTCAGGCTGTCGCGCATCAGCATGCCGCCAAGCCCTTCGCCCTGGGCGGTGGGGTGAACCGCGATCGGTCCCAGCAGCAGCACCGGCTTGCGCGCGACGCGAACCGGCCAGAAGCGGATCGCAGCCTGCAGGATACCGTCGGCGCGCAGCACAAGGCACAGGTCGGCGACCTTGGGCACGCCGTCGCGCAGGCGGTATGACGACAGGGCGGTGCGGCCCGGCGCGAAGCACAGGTCGTAAAGGGCCTCGACCTCGGCTTCGTCGGCGGCGGTTTCGGGGCAGATTTCGTACATCGCGCCTCCTGTCGGGTCTGGGGGTGCCTTAGCACGGGCTTGCAGGTGATGAAACATCCGGGCCATTGCGGCGGGGCGCGGCAGATGGCAGGTTGTCGGCGCAGAAATCACAGGAGGCCCGCGATGTTCTACCGCCCCGAAAACGGCCACGGGCTGCCCCATAACCCCTTCAACGCCCTGATCGCCCCCCGTCCCATCGGCTGGATTTCCACGCGGGGATCCCAAGGCGACAACCTGGCGCCCTATTCCTTCTTCAACGCGGTGGCCTATGTCCCGCCCCAGGTGATGTTCGCGTCCACCAGCGCCAAGCCGGATCGCAAGGGCACCAAGGACAGCGTGGCGCAGATCATCGAAACCGGCGTCTTCTGCGTCAACATCGCCACCGGCGACCTGCGCGACCAGGTGAACGCGTCCTCGGCCCCACTGGCCGCAGGGATCAGCGAATTCGACGCGGCGGGGATCGCGGCCGCGGAATGCGAGACCATCGCATGCCCGCGCGTCGCGGGCGCCGCCGCCGCGCTGGAATGCCGCATGACCCGCGTGGTGCCACTGGCGGGCGAGGCGAATTACGTCGTCTTCGGCGTGGTCACGGGCGTGCATATCCGCGACGATTGCGTGGTGAACGGCCGTTTCGACCCGCGTCCTGCGGGCGGCTGGATTGCGCGGCTGGGATACAGGGATTACGCAGCCGTCACCGACCTGTTCGAAATGGAACGCCCTGCATGAGCCTGAACGTCAAGGACTATATCCGCACCATCGTGGACTTTCCCCATGAAGGGATCATGTTCCGCGACGTGACCACGCTGTTTGCCGATGCGCGCGGCTTTCGCATCGCGGTCGATCAGTTGCTGGCCCCCTATGCGGGCGCGCGGATCGACAAGGTCGTGGGACTGGAGGCGCGCGGCTTCATTCTGGGCGGCGCGGTGGCGCACCAGTTGTCCACGGGCTTCGTGCCGATCCGCAAGAAGGGCAAGCTGCCGGGCACCGTGATCTCCCAAGCCTATCAGCTGGAATATGGCGAGGCTGTGGTCGAGGTCCATGACGACGCCCTGCAACCGGGCGAACGCGTTCTGATCGTGGACGACCTTCTGGCCACCGGCGGCACGGCGGCGGCGGGGATTTCGCTGTGCGAAAGGCTGGGCGCCAAGGTCGTGGGCTGCGCCTTCGTGATCGACCTGCCGGATCTGGGCGGGCGCAAGCTGCTGGAAGGTCTGGGGCACGAGGTTCATGCCCTGACAGCCTTCGAGGGCGATTGACCCGTAGGGTGCGTGATTTCACGCACCTTGCCTGCGACGGTTCGTGCAAGCACGCACCCTACGCCAGGATCACCCCCGGATTCATGATCCCCGCAGGATCCAGCGCGTCCTTGATCGCGCGCATCGCCCCAAGGCGCGCGGGATCGCCCCATTCGGCCAGTTCCGCGGCCTTCAGCCGTCCCACCCCGTGTTCGGCGGAAAAGGATCCCCCGCGCGCCACCACCATCTGGTGAACCGCGCGCGACAGGGACCGGCGGATGTCGTCATAGGCGTCGCGGGTCTTTCCCTGAACCGGGAACAGGTTGAAATGCAGGTTGCCGTCGCCCAGGTGGCCGAAGCAGTTGATGCGCAGATCCGCCATCTCCGCCAGCATGGCGCTGGCGTCGCGAATGAAGCGGGCGATTTCCGACAAGGGCAGGCTGATGTCGTGGCTGGCGATGGCGCCGACATGGCGGTTCGCCTCGGGGATGGTTTCGCGGATCGCCCAAAGATCGGCGGTCTGCTGGCCGGACTGGGCGATCACGCCGTCGCTGACCAAGCCGGCCTCGGCCGCGTCGGTGAACAGCCCTTCAAGCGCCTCGTCGGCCGACAGGCCGGCAGGCAGGCCCACCTCGATCAGGACCAGCCAGTCGGGGCGGTCCGCGAAAGGCTGGCGCAGGTCGGGAACGGCCGCGTCCAGAAAGCGCAACCCTTGGCCCGAGATCAGCTCGAACGCGGTCACGCCCCCGGCCATGCGGGCTTGGGCCAGCGACAGCAGCGTCAAGGCGGCCTCGGGCGATTCCACGACAAGCATGGCAACGCCGACCTCGGCCGGCACGGGGGCCAGCACCAGGGATGCGGCGGTGATGATGCCCAGCGTCCCTTCCGCGCCGATCAGCAGGTCGCGGATGTCGTATCCGGTGTTGTCCTTGCGCAACCGCTTGAGGTCATGCATGACCTGGCCCTGCGGCAAGACCGCCTCGACCCCTAGGCACAGGGCGCGGGCATTGCCGTATCGCAGCACGTTCACGCCGCCCGCATTGGTGCCCAGCATCCCGCCGATCTGCGCGGTGCCTTGAGACGCCAGCGCCAGGGGGAACTGCCGCTCGACGCGGGCTGCAGCCTCGCGGACCTGTTGCAGGGTGGCGCCCGCCTCGGCCACGATGACGCCCTCCTCGGGATAGGTCGCGCGGATGACGTTCATGCGTTCCAGCGACAGCAGCAAGGGCACGGCGCCTTCGACCATCACCTGCCCGCCCACAAGGCCGGTGCCGCCGCCGCGCGGAACGATGGGCACGCGCGCATCGGCGCAGGCGCGGACGATGGCCGCGACCTCATCCACCGTGCGGGGGGCGGCGATCAGCCCGGCCCGCCCGCGATAGCGGCCGCGCGGTTCCTCCAGATAGGCGGGCGCGGTTTCCCTCAGCACGCCCTGGGGAAGCAATCGCCCAAGCGCGTCGGTGGCGTCGTTCAGCATGATCTTGTCCTATCGGGCGTCGGTCCGGCCCCGCCGGTCGCTGCGCAGGTTGGCGTAAAGCACATGATTCCGCCACCGCCCGTCGATCTGCAGATAGCTTTGCGCGACGCCTTCATACTTGAAGCCCGACTTTTCCAGAACCCCGCGCGAGGCGGCGTTCTCCGGCAGGCAGGCGGCCTCGACCCGGCTCAGGTCCATGGCGGTGAAAGCATGATGCACCAAGAGGCCGATCGCCTCGCGCATATAGCCCTGGCGGGCGAAGGGCTGACCGATCCAATAGCCGATGGTGCCCGATTGCGCCGGGCCGCGGCGGATGTTGTCCAGCGTGATCGCCCCCAGCAACACGCCGTCCCGGCGGACCAGGAACAAGGGCAGCGCCGTGCCCCCGCGCGCGGCCCGCGCCGCCCAATAGACGCGGTTCACAAAGCTTTTGCGCGACAGGTGGTCGGGCGACCAGACGGGCTCCCAAGGCGTCAGGAAATCCCGGCTGGACTGCCGCAGGGATGTCCAGGCGTGGAAATCCCCATGGGCAGGCAGGCGCAGCACGATCCGCTCGGTTTCCAACCTGACGGGCCGCGGTCGCAGGAACATCAGGCGGCAAGCCTTTCGGCCAGGGTTTCCAGGTCGGGGGCGGCCTTGACGGGGCCATAGAGCGCCAGGGCCGGACGGGCTTGGCCGATCAGGCCTTCGGCATGGGCGCGAACCTCGGCCACTGTCACTGCCGCAATGCGGTCGGCGACCTCGGCCGCGTCGGGCACCCGGCCCCAGATCGCCAGGGTCCGCGCCATGCGCTCGGCCTGGGCCGAGGGGCTTTCCAGCGACATCAGCAGGCTGGCGCGCAACTGCGCCTTGGCGCGGGCGACCTCGGCCTCGGACATGTCGGCGGCGGCGCGCTTCATCTCGTCGATGGTCAGGGTGGACAGGTCGGCCAGATCCTCGGCCCCCGTGCCGGCATAGATGGTCAGCATCCCGGTGTCGTCGTGAAAGCCCGACTGCGCGAAGATCGTATAGCACAGGCCCCGTTCCTCGCGGATCTTCTGGAACAGGCGCGAGGACATGCCGCCCCCTAGCGCCGAGGAGAAGATCTGCGCGGCATAGAAATCGGGCGCAAGATAGCCCGGCCCTTCCAGGGCCAGGGCGAAATGCGCCTGTTCCAGCTTCTTGACCTTGCGCGTTTCCAGTCCCTGCCAGCGTGCGGCCTCTCGGGGCGCCTGGGTGACCGGGGCAAGATGCCCGAAGGCGCGTTCGGCCAGCCGCACGATGCGGTCGTGATCGACCGCGCCGGCGGCCGCCACGATCATCTGGCCGGGGCCATAGTTTTCCGCGACAAAGCCCGCCAGGTCGGCGCGGCCGAAGCTGCTGACCCGTTCGGCCGGGCCAAGGATGGTGCGGCCCATCGGCTGGTTGGGATAGGCGGCCTCTTGCAGCCAGTCGAAGATGATGTCGTCGGGCGTGTCCATCGACTGCCCGATTTCCTGCAGGATCACGCCGCGCTCGACCTCGATCTCGCGCTCGTCGAAGATCGGGTTCAGCACGATGTCGGACATGACGTCGAAGGCCAGGTCCACATCGTCTTCCAGCACCCGGACGTAATAGGCCGTCGCATCGCGCGAGGTATAGGCGTTGATATAGCCGCCCACATCCTCGATCGCCTCGGCGATCTGCAGGGCGGTGCGGGTCGCCGTGCCCTTGAAGGCCATGTGTTCCAGGAAATGCGCGATCCCGTTCTGTTCGGGCCGTTCGTTGCGCCCGCCCGCATTGACCCAGACGCCAAGCGCCGTGGAATGCAGCCCCGGCATCAGGCGCGTGGCGATGCGCAAGCCGTTGGAAAGGGTCGTTACCTGCAGATGGGCGTCTTTGTTCACTGGGTTCTCCGGTCAAGGATCAGCGATTTAAGCGCCTCGACGTCGTTTTCAACCCGCGTCACACGCTCGGGCAGGTCGAACAGGGTCGCCATATGCGGCGGCAGCGGGGGGCGCAGGCCGATGGCCTGTTCCACCGCGTCGGGGAACTTGGCGGGATGGGCAGTAGCCAGCGTCACCATCGGCACGCCGGGTTCGATGTGCTGGCGCGCCACCGCCACGCCCACGGCGCTGTGGGGGCACAGGACCTCGCCCGTTTCGGCGCGGATGGTGCGGATCATGGCGATGGTCTCGTCCTCGGACACGCGGCCCGACAGGTATTGTTCGCGCAGGGCCTGCAAGGCGCCCTGGCTGATGGTGAAGCCGCCCGCCTTCAATTCGTCCATCAGTTGCGAAATCGCCGCCGCGTCGCCGCCATAGGCCAGATAAAGCGCGCGTTCGAAGTTCGAGCTGACCTGGATGTCCATCGACGGGCTGATCGAAGGCTCGACCGTGCCGACGCGGTATTCGCCCGTGGTCAGCGCGCGGTGCAGGATGTCGTTCTGGTTCGTCGCCACGATCAGGCGGCGGATCGGCAGGCCCATGGCCCGTGCGACCGACCCCGCGAAGATGTCGCCGAAATTGCCGGTGGGAACGGTAAAGTCCGTCTCGCGCATCCCCAGGCTGGCGGTTGCGGTAAAGTAATAGACGATCTGCGCCACCACGCGCGCCCAGTTGATGCTGTTGACGCCCGCCAAGCCCACGTTGTCGCGGAAGGCATGGTCGTTGAACAGATCCTTCAGCCGCGCCTGGCAGTCGTCGAAATGGCCGGTCACGGCAAGCGCATGGACATTGGCGGCGTCGGGCGTGGTCATCTGGCGGCGCTGCACCTCGCTGACGCGGCCATGGGGGAACATGATGAAGACATCGACATTGTCGATGCCCTTGAAGGCCTCGATGGCCGCCGATCCGGTATCGCCCGAGGTCGCGCCGACGATGGTGATCCGCTGGCCCGACCGCTTCAACGCAATCTCGAACAGTTGCGCGATCAACTGCATGGCGAAGTCCTTGAAGGCCAGGGTCGGGCCGTGGAACAGTTCCAGCAGGTGATGGCCGGGGGCCAACTGGCGCAGGGGGGCCTTGGCGGTGTGTTCGATGCGCCCATAGGCGCGGTCGATGGCGCCGCGCAGTTCCGCGTCGGTGAAGCTGTCGCCGGTAAAGGGACGGATGACGCGGAAGGCCACTTCCTCATAGGGCAACCCGTCCAGGTCGTTCAGGCCGCCAAAGGCCGGAATCGTCTCGGGCAGGTACAGCCCGCCGTCGCGGGCCAGTCCCGACAGCATGGCCCCTTCGAAGTTCAGCACCGGGGCCTGACCCCGCGTCGAGACGTAGCGCATCCGTATTCCCTCAGTATTTCCGCTGCCTGATACGCCAGATCAGGCCGACTGTCATCCCTGCCCAGGTCGCCGCGATCAGGAACCACTGGACGGCATAGGACAGGTGGTTGTTGGGGATCCCCTCGACCGCGACGGGGATCGGTTCGACCCCTTGGGCGTCGCCTTCGACGAAGCTTGCGACGACCAGCACGGGTTCCGTATCCAGCACCTCGGCCATGGCGGGCACGTCGCGGGCGAACCAGATGTTTTCCTCCAGGTTCGGATCAGGGGTGGCGTCGCCCTTTTCGTCCGGCCAATGCAGGTTGCCGCGCACGGAAAGTCGGGTCGGGGGGCGTTCGACATGGCGCAGTTCCTGCGGGACAAAGCCGCGGTCCAGCATGATCGCCCGCCCGTCATCGGTGATGAAGCGCGACACGACCTGGTATCCGCCGCCCTGTTCGCGGGTGTGGGACAGCACGTCGATCTCGGCCCCGGTGGTGCCGCTGACGGTGACCGGCAGGTATTTCATCGACGGGTCGATCACCTCCGGCAGGGGCACGGGATCGGCGTCGATCCCGGCCTCGATGTTGGCGATCACGCCTTCCTTCCACTCCATCCGGCGCAACTGCCACAGGCCAAGCTGGATCAGGATCGCGCAGCCGACGATGCCGAGGATCAGGGGAAACAGGATGCGGCGCATGAAGGGAAAGCCATCAAAGAAAAACGCGCGGGGTCGGCCCCGCGCGTCGCGTTTCGGAAAGGGCGGGGATCAGCTGCCCCAGATATAGATCACGGCGAACAGGAACAGCCAGACCACGTCGACGAAGTGCCAATACCAGGCAGCAGCCTCGAACCCGATGTGCTTTTCCTGGTCCATCTGGCCGTTCAGCATCCGGAACAGGCAGACCGCCAGGAAGATCGTGCCGATGATGACGTGGAAGCCGTGGAAGCCGGTCGCCAGATAGAAGGCGCTGGCATAGGACGTGTCGGCCAGGCCGAAGGCCGCATGGCTGTATTCATAGCCCTGCAGGAACGTGAAGATCACGCCCAGGACCACCGCGACGATCAAGCCGTTGATGGTCGTCTTGCGGTCGTTGTCGTGGACAAGCGCGTGGTGCGCCCAGGTCACGGCCACGCCTGACAACAGCAGGATCAGCGTGTTGATGAAGGGCAGATGCCAGGGATCGAAGGTCACGATGCCTTCGGGCGGCCAGACGCCGTCCTTGATCGGGCTTTCCGGCCCCATCGGATACATCGCGTTCTTGATGAAGTTCCAGAACCACGCGACGAAGAACATCAATTCCGAGATGATGAACAGGATGAAGCCGTATTGCAGGCCGATCCGCACCACGGGGGTATGATCCCCGGCCTGGCTTTCGCGGATCACGTCGGCCCACCAGCTGTACATCACATACAGCACGCCGACGAGGCCGATCAGGAACAGCCAGGGACCGTTGACGGGAATTCCCAGCAGGCTGACTTCGTCCGCATGCATCCAGCCCACCGCGCCATAAAGCATCAGGAAGGCCGAGATGGCAGCGACGAAGGGCCAGATCGACGGCGGAAGGATATGGTAATCGTGGTTCTTTGCGTGCGCCATGAGCTGTCCCCGTCGGCTCCTCAAGTATTCAATTGACGTTATCGGCCGGCTCGGCGTCAAGCGCCGCCTGCTTCGGCTCGGTCCGGTGGAAGGTATAGGACAGGGTGATGTCCCTGATCCAGCTTGCATCGCGGTCCTTGAGAAGGTCCGGGTCCACATAGAAGCTGACCGGCATCTCGATCCGTTCGCCCGGCTGCAAGGTCTGCTCGGTGAAGCAGAAGCACTCGATCTTGCTGAAGTAATAGCCCGACACTTCCGGCGCGACGTTGTAGCTGGCGGTGCCGGTGATCGGCACGTCGGAATTGTTGATCGCCTCGTAGAAGGCAAGGCCGTTCTCGCCCAGCTTGATCTCCATGCTGGTCTGCATGGGCCGGAAGGTCCATTCCATGTTCTTGTCGACATTGGCGTCGAAGCGGACGCGCACGACCTCGTCCAGCACCTGGTCGGGGGCCGCGACCGCGACCTGCGTGGTGCCGCCAAAGCCGGTGACGCGGCAGAACCAGTCATAGAAGGGAACGGCGGCCCAGGCCAGGGCGCCCATGGTGATGACGACGCCCACCAGCCAGGTGACGGTCTTCTTTTCAGGGGACATGCGGCTCATGGGCGGGGCTCCTCGACCGGCAGTTCTGACACGCGAGGCTGGTGATCGAAAGCCTCCATCATGTCGCCCTGCTGCACCTTGACCACGGTCAGTCCGAAGACCAGGGCGACAAAGGCCACCAGCACCAGCCCCAGTCCGACATTGCGGGACCGGCGGCGCTTGTGGATCTCATGTTCTGCGCTCAGCGGCATTACCAGCCCCCCACCCAGTTCTGCACCAGAAGGGCCGTGAAATGCAGGAACAGGTAATAAAGCGACAGCTTGAAGACCCGCTTTTCTACAGCATAGCCATCGGCGACGGCCGTTTCCTCGGATCGGCGCAGGATCTGCCAGCCGCCATGGATGAACAGCGCGTTCAGCACGACCGAGGCCGCCAGATAGACCGGCCCGCCGACCTGGGTCAGCCCCAGCCAGATCGCAAAGGGCGCCAGCACCAGCGTATAGGCGAAGATGTGGCGCCGCGTGGCCGGGCGACCATGGGTCACCGTCAGCATCGGTACCTTGGCCTCGTGATAGTCGGACTTCATGAACAGCGCGAGCGCCCAGAAATGCGGCGGCGTCCAGAAGAAGACCAGCGCGAACATCAGAAGCGATTCGATGCTGATCCCGCCCGTGGCGCAGGCCCAGCCGATCATCGGCGGGAATGCCCCCGCCGCGCCACCGATCACGATGTTCTGCGGCGTCCAGCGCTTCAGCCAGATCGTATAGACCACGGCATAGAAGAAGATCGTGAAGGCCAGAAAGCCCGCCGCGAACCAGTTCGCCGCCAGCCCCAGCATCATCACCGCAAAGCCCGCAAGGATCAGGCCCAGCGACAGCGCCGCGCCCCCGTCGATCCGGCCTGCCGGGATGGGGCGGCTCTGGGTGCGCCGCATCACCGCGTCGATGTCGGCGTCATACCACATGTTCAGCGCGCCCGATGCGCCGCCGCCAAGCGCGATGAACAGGACCGAGCAGAAGGCGATGAAGGGATGCACATCCACCGGCGCGACCCACAGGCCGACAAAGGCCGTGAAGACGACCAGCGACATCACCCGCGGCTTCAGCAGCGCGACGAAATCGCGGAACTCGGCCTCGGGGGCGCCTTCATAGGTGTTGATGTCGGTCATGTCGTCTTCGGTCTGGCTTCTGTCGCTGGTTGGGCCGACGCTCAGTCGGCCTTGGCCACCTGAACATCGGCAGCGGTGGTTTCCACGGCTGCGGTTGCAGGCGCGCCTTCCAGCGTGCCGCCTTGTTCGGCGACCCACTGGGCATAGACTTCGGGGCTGACCGCCTTCACGACGATCGGCATATAGGCATGGTTGATGCCGCACAGTTCATAGCAGTTACCGAAATAGACGCCTTCCTGTTCGACATTGAACCAAGCCTGCGCAATGCGGCCCGGAACGGCGTCCTGCTTGACGGCGAAGGCGGGGACCGACCAGGAATGGATCACGTCATTGGCCGTCACCTGCAGCAGCACGGTCTGGCCCACGGGCACGACCACGGCGGTGTCGGTGGCCAGCAGGTATTCATCCTCGGAATAGCCGTAGTCCGCCAGCTCTTCCTTGGTCAGCATGATCGAATCGAAGCTGACACCGTTTTCGGGATATTCATAGGACCAGTACCACTGGTTCCCGGTTGCCTTGATCACGACATCCGGGTCGGCCGGCATTTCCTGGCTGCGGAACAGCGCGGGCAACGAAAACGCGCCGATCATCACCAGGATCAGCACGGGAACCAGCGTCCAGGCGATTTCCAGCGGCGTGTTGTGCGTGAACTTGGCCGGGACCGGGTTCGACCGCTTGTTATAGCGCAGGATCACGACCAGCAGCAGCGTGCAGACCAGGACCGTGATCACGGTGATGATGATCAGCACGAAGTGGTCCAGCCATTGCTGATCGCGGGCCAGTTCGGTCGCCGCCGGCTGGAAGTTCACGCCGCGCGGCTCGGGCTTGCCGATCACGGGCAGTTCACCCAACACGTCCTGCGCAAAGGCCGACCCGGCTACCATTCCCGCCGTCGCAAGCCCGGAAGCTGCCGCGACTGTCCGGCGAATCATCGCTATTGCCATCATCCCATCCCGTTATCCTGGCGCGGCCGCGCGACCGCAGGTCGCCCAAAGGCGGCCCTTTTCCTTTAACAATCCCCGTTCTATGACCATATCTCGACCCCACGGGCAAGTGATACATAAGCCTGCCTGCGCAAATTACCGGCATTGGGCCGCCAGAAGGATGAACCCCGTCATGAGCCGAACCCCCTTCGACCCCTTCGCGACCCACCTGGACCGCGACCGCGCCCTGGCGATCCTGCGCGAGGCCACGGCCGGGGCCGAGGATGGCGAACTGTTCCTTGAACATACGGTGTCGGAATCGCTGGTCTTCGACGACGGGCGGCTGCGCAATTCGGGCTATACCGCCGAACAGGGCTTCGGATTGCGCGCCGTGCGCGGCGAGGTGACGGGCTATGCCCACTCGACCGAGATTTCCGAACCCGCCCTGCGCCGCGCGGCGGAAACCGCGCGCCTGGCAGTGGGCCAGGGCGGCGGCGTGATGGCGCCTGCCGCGCCCATGCAGGTCCAGCCGCTTTACATGGCCGCCGACCCGGCCGAGGGGATTCCTTTCGCCCAACGCATTGAGCTTTTGCGCCAAATTGATGATTACGCCCGTTCCCGCGATCCTCGCGTGGTGCAGGTGACCGTTTCCCTGGCCTCGTCCCTGCAGCAGGTGGCGATCCTGCGGCCCGAAGGGGGATTGGTGACCGATATCCGCCCCATGGCGCGGCTGAATGTCAGCGTGATCGTGGAAAACAACGACCGGCGCGAATCCGGCGGCCATGGCGGCGGCGGGCGGATCCCGCTGGCAGGGCTGATGGACCCCGCCCATTGGCAACCCGCCGTGGACGAGGCGCTGCGCATCGCCCTGGTCAACCTGCGTTCGGTCCCCGCGCCTGCCGGGGTGATGGATGTCGTGCTTGGCCCCGGCTGGCCCGGCATCCTTCTGCACGAGGCCGTGGGCCACGGGCTGGAAGGCGATTTCAACCGCAAGAAGGCCTCGGCCTTTGCGGGACTGATGGGACAACGTGTCGCAGCCCCCGGTGTGACGGTGGTGGACGACGGCACCATCCCCGAGCGCCGCGGCAGCATCGGCGTCGATGACGAAGGGATGCCCCCTGCCCGCAACGTGCTGATCGAGGACGGGATCCTGGTGGGCTACATGCAGGACCGCCAGAACGCCCGGCTGATGGGGGTGGAGCCCACCGGCAACGGCCGGCGGCAAAGCTTCTCGCACGCGCCGATGCCCCGGATGACCAACACCTATATGCCCGGCGGCGAGGCGGATCCGGCCGCGATCCTGGCGGAACTGCGCGACGGCATCTATGCGGTGGGCTTCGGCGGCGGCCAGGTGGACATCACCAACGGCAAGTTCGTGTTTTCCTGCACCGAGGCTTACCGCGTCAGGGACGGCGTGGTGGGCGACCCGATCCGGGGCGCCACGCTGATCGGCGATGGGGCGACCGCGCTGCAGCAGGTGCGCGGCATCGGCAACGACATGGCCTTGGATCCGGGCATCGGCAATTGCGGCAAGCAGGGCCAATGGGTGCCGGTGGGCGTGGGCCAGCCGACGCTGCTGATCGGCGGGCTGACGGTGGGCGGGTCGGCGGCCTAGGGGACGCTAACCAGTTGTTAACCGCTGCGGCGTAATGCTGATTCCCGGACAAGGGCCGGAGGCAGCATGGATACCGGACATCTTCCTTTTGATACGCGCGGCGCGCAGGACGACGACCTGTCGGTGCTGCGCCTGATCCGGTCCCGCCGGGTGGGTCCGGCGACCTATCACCGGCTGGTGGCCGAACACGGCAGCGCTCGGGCGGCGCTGGATGCCCTGCCCGAGATCGCGGCGGCGGCGGGCATCGCCGGGTACGAAATCTGCCCCGAAGGCGTTGCGGCTGCCGAACTGGCTGCGGGCCGCAAATGCGGTGCCCGGCTGGTTCGCTGCGATTCGCCCCTTTATCCTTCCGCGCTGCGCGAGATTGATGGCGCACCGCCTGTCCTGTGGCTTCGCGGCGATCCCTCCTGGCTGTCCAGAAAGCCGGTGGCCGTGATCGGGGCGCGCAACGCGTCTTCGCTGGGCCTGCGCATGGCGCGCGGCATGGCGGCGGGCTTGGGCGAAGCGGGGCATACCGTCGTCGCGGGCCTGGCGCGGGGCATCGACACCGCCGCCCACAACGCAGCCCTTCCCACAGGCACCATCGCGGTGATGGCGGGTGGCGTCGATGTGATCTATCCGGCGGAAAACGTCATCCTGGCCGCGCAGATCGCCGAAAAAGGCGCGCTTGTCTCTGAACAGCCGCCCGGCACCGAACCGCAGGCGCGCCATTTCCCGACCCGCAACCGCATCGTGTCGGGCCTGTCGCTGGCCGTGGTGGTGATCGAGGCCGCGCATCGGTCCGGCACGCTGATCACGGCCAAGAACGCGCTGGATCAGGGACGAGAGGTGATGGCGGTGCCCGGCCATCCGATGGATGCCCGCGCGGGCGGCTGCAACCAGTTGATCCGCGACGGCGCCCTGCTGGTGCGCAATTCGGCCGATGTCTGCGCGGCGCTTGGCCAGGAACCAGAGCTTGCCGGAATGGCCGAGGCACCTGCTATCCCCGCCTCGCGTCCCGAACCCGCCGATCCGGCGCAGATCGAGGCGCGGATCCTGTCCCGCCTGGGCCCCTCGCCCTCGGATGAAAACGACGTGATCCGCGACCTGGGCCTGCCGGCCGCAACGGCAAGCGCGGCGATCCTGTCGCTGGAATTGCAGGGCCGGCTGCTGCGGGTGCCGGGCGGGCGGCTGGCACTTGGCTGACGGGCGCACACGCGGCGGATGATTTCGGCAGGTTGACACTGGCAGGCCCCCGACCCATGTTCCCGGCCCATCGCAAGGTCCCCTGAGGTAAGAATGCCCGTCGTCGTCGTGGAATCCCCGGCCAAGGCCAAGACCATCGAAAAATACCTCGGCGGCGATTATCGCGTGCTGGCCTCGTTCGGCCATGTCCGCGACCTGCCGCCCAAGGACGGCAGCGTCGATCCGAACGACGATTTCGCCATGAAATGGGAGGTCGCGGCAGACAGCCGCAAGCACCTCAAGGCGATCAAGGACGCGCTGAAGGACGACCAGACCCTGATCCTGGCGACCGACCCCGACCGCGAGGGCGAGGCGATTTCCTGGCACCTGCTGGAGGCGCTGTCACCGGCGCTGAAGAAGGGTGCGGCGGTCAACCGCGTCACCTTCAACGCCATCACCAAGACCGCTGTGACCGAGGCGATGGCGAACCCGCGCCAGATCGACCAGCCGCTGGTCGATGCCTATCTGGCGCGCCGCGCCCTGGATTACCTGGTGGGCTTCAACCTGTCCCCGGTCCTGTGGCGCAAGCTGCCGGGCGCGAAGTCGGCGGGCCGGGTGCAGTCTGTCTGCCTGCGCCTGATCGTGGACCGGGAAATGGAGATCGAGGCCTTCAAGGCCCGCGAATACTGGTCGGTCCATGCCCGCCTGGCGACACCGGGCGGCGCGGAATACGACGCCACGCTGGTGTCGCTGGCGGGCGCGAAGCTGGACCGCTTCGACCTGCCGACCGCGGAAAAGGCCGCGATGGCCGTCAGCGCGGTGGCCAGCCGCGACCTGCGCGTGACCAGCGTCGCCGCCAAGCCCGCGACGCGCAATCCCTGGCCGCCCTTCATGACCTCGACCCTGCAGCAGGAAGCATCCCGCAAGCTGGGCATGGGCGCCAAGGCCTGCATGTCGGCGGCCCAGCGTCTGTATGAGGCGGGGCTGATCACCTATATGCGGACCGACGGCATCGACATGGCGCCCGAGGCGGTCCATGCCGCCCGCGACGCGATCCGCGCCAAGTTCGGCGACAAATACGTCCCCGCCAGCCCGCGGATGTACAAGAACAAGGCCAAGAACGCGCAGGAAGCGCATGAATGTATCCGCCCCACCGACATGATGCTGTCGCCCGACAGGCTGAAGGTCACGGCGGACGACCAGCGCAAGCTTTATGACCTGATCTGGAAGCGCACCATCGCCAGCCAGATGGAAGCCGCCCGCATGGAACGCACCACGGTCGAGATCGCCAGCCCGGACAACCAGGTCGGCCTGCGCGCCACAGGCCAGGTCATCCTGTTCGACGGCTTTTTGCGCGTCTATGACCAGGGCCGCGACGACGACGACGGCGAGGACAGCGCCCGCCTGCCCGCGATCCAGCAGGGCGAGACGGCCACGTTGGTCGGCAAGGCGTTTGACGCCGAATTCGCCAAGGCCCGCGAAAAGGACGACCCCGCGCCCGCCGCCCCTGCGGGTCAGCGCGCCGCGTCCGGCCTGCTGCTGAACGACACCGCCGCCGTGGCCGCACGCCAGCATTTCACCCAGCCGCCCCCCCGCTATACCGAGGCAACGCTGGTCAAGCGGATGGAGGAACTGGGCATCGGCCGGCCCTCGACCTATGCCAGCATCGTCACCACGATCCAGGACCGCGAATATGTCCGCAAGGACAAGAACCGCCTGATCCCCGAGGACAAGGGCCGCCTGGTCACGATCTTCCTGACCAAGTATTTCCCGCGTTACGTCAGCTATGACTTCACGGCGGATCTGGAAAACGAACTGGACGAAATCAGCGCGGGCGACCTGGTCTGGCGCGAGGTTCTTGGCCGGTTCTGGAAGGATTTTTCAAAGGCGCTGGAAGGCACGTCTGAACTGCGCATCACCGAGGTTCTGGACGCCATCGACGAGGCGCTGGCCCCGCATCTTTATCCGCCGCGCGCGGATGGCGGCGATCCGCGCGTCTGCCCGGTTTGCGGCGCGGGACGGCTGAACCTGAAGACGGCGCGGTCGGGCGGGGCCTTCATCGGCTGCACGAATTATCCCGAATGCCGCTATACCCGCCCGATCTCCGCCCCCGACGGAGAGGAAGCCGTGGGCGACCGCATCCTGGGCGAGGATAACGGCGATCCGATCAGCCTCAAGACCGGGCGCTTCGGCCCCTATGTCCAGCGGGGCGAGGCGACCGAGGACAATCCCAAGCCTGCCCGCGCATCCATCCCCAAGGGCTGGAATCCGGCGACGCTGGATCTGGAAAAGGCCGTGCAGCTTCTGTCGCTGCCGCGTCCGGTGGGCAACCACCCCGAGGATGGCGAACTGATCGAGGCCGGGATCGGCCGGTTTGGTCCCTATGTGAAGCATGGCTCGAAATACGCGAACCTGCTGGACGTGGACGAGGTCTTCACCATCGGCATGAACCGCGCGGTCGAGGTTCTGGCGGCCAAGCAAACGCGCGGCCGCGCCGCTGCCGCCGCGCCGCTGCGCGAGTTGGGGGATCATCCCGACGGCGGCGCGATCCAGGTGATGAACGGGCGCTATGGTCCTTATGTGAAGTGGGAAAAGGTGAACGCCACCCTGCCCCGCGATGTTGCGCCCGAGGAGCTGACGGTCGAGCAGGCGCTTGAACTGATCGCCGCCAAGGCCGGCAAGTCGCCCGCCAAGAAAAAGGCCGCGCCCAAGGCCAAGGCCGCTGCGAAAAAGCCCGCCGCCAAGAAGGCCCCCACTCAAAAGTCCTCCGCCAAAAAGGCCGCCAAGGGCTAGAGTTCGTCCGCGATCCCGGCGGCTTCCGCCAGGAAGCGCTGACGGACGCTGGCCGCATGGGGGTTCGCCTTCAGGATCGTCGCCAGCAGTTCGGGAGAGTCGTCCTGGACCATGGCGGCGGCTTCCGCCAGCATCGCGAAGCTGCGGGTCGCCATGTCCCGCGGCAGGGGACCCAGCCGCGACAGGCTGCGCGCGATCAGATGCGTGAGGCCCTGGACCACCGCCATGTCCCGGTCGTGCTGGTCGGGGGTGGTGGGGATCACCTGCAAGCCCCTGGCCTTCAGAAAGGCTGCCAGCCGGCGGTCTCCCCGGCCACGCAGCGGGCACCAGGCGATGCGATGGCCCGCGATGCCGCCCGCCGCGCTGGCCGGACCGAACAGCGGGTGACTGGCGACGATCCCCACATGATCCGGCAGCAGGTCCAGCATCAGCCGCGCGGGTTCGACCTTGATCGACGACACGTCAATCACCGTCGACCCCGGCCGCAGATGCGGGGCGATGGCGCGCAGGACGGCTTCAAGCTGCGGCAGGGGCACGGCCAGCACCACGATGTCGGCGCGGGCCGCCTGCGCGGGATCGACCTGCGGCAGGTCGTTCGGCCGGACGCAGGGATCGCAGACGGACAGCGCCAGATGCGGGCGCAGATGCCGCGCGATCAGCTGGCCGAAGGCGCCAAAGCCGATGATGGACAGGGTTTCGGGACGCATGGGACGGACCTTCCGGGCTTGCGCAAGGCCGTTGTGATCTTTCCCGTCAACCGCACCCCGCGCGGTTGACATGACGCTGCCCCCGCTATGTCAGCGGGCGGTAATAGTTGGCGAAGGCAGCGTTGCGGGCGTTCATCCCCGTTTGATGGCGGCGGGCACCGCCGATGTCAACCATGCTGCACCGCCGCATTGACTTGGCCTGACGCGCAAGCGACAAATCCGCAGCGGTTCAATTTGGGGAGGGACAATGAAAAAGGTCTATGCCACGGCAAGCGAGGCCCTGGAGGGCTTGCTGCATGACGGGATGTTCATCGCGGCGGGCGGCTTTGGCCTCTGCGGCATCCCCGAACTGCTGATCGCGGCCATCCGGGACGCGGGCACCAAGGATCTGACGGTCGCGTCCAACAACTGCGGCGTCGATGACTTCGGACTGGGGATCCTGCTGCAGACGCGCCAGATCAAGAAGATGATCAGCAGCTATGTCGGCGAAAATGCCGAATTCATGCGCCAGTATCTGTCGGGCGAGCTGGAGTTGGAGTTCAACCCGCAAGGGACGCTGGCCGAACGGATGCGCGCGGGCGGCTGCGGCATCCCCGGCTTCTATACCAAGACGGGCGTGGGCACCGTCATCGCCGAGGGCAAGGAGGTCAAGACCTTCGACGGCGAGGATTACATCCTGGAACGCGGCATCGTGGCGGATCTGTCCATCGTCAAGGCCTGGAAGGCCGACGACACCGGCAACCTGGTGTTCCGCAAGACGGCGCGCAACTTCAACCCGCCGGCGGCGATGTGCGGCAAGGTCTGCGTGGCCGAGGTGGAGGAGATCGTCCCGCGCGGCAGCCTGGATCCCGACATGATCCACCTGCCCGGCATCTATGTCCACCGCATCGTGCAGGGCCAGCACGAGAAGCGCATCGAGCAGCGCACCACCCGCAAGAAGGAGACCGCGTAATGGCTTGGGATCGCAACCAGATGGCCGCGCGGGCGGCGCAGGAACTGGAAGACGGGATGTATGTGAACCTCGGGATCGGCATCCCGACGCTGGTCGCGAACTATGTGGGCGACAAGGACATCACGCTGCAGTCCGAAAACGGGATGCTGGGCATGGGCCCCTTTCCGTTCGAGGGCGAGGAAGACCCCGACCTGATCAACGCGGGCAAGCAGACCATCACCGAACTGAACCGCACCGCCTATTTCGACAGCGCCACCAGCTTCGGCATGATCCGGGGCGGCAAGATCGCCGCCGCCATCCTGGGCGCGATGGAAGTGGCCGAGAACGGCGATCTGGCCAACTGGATGATCCCCGGCAAGCTGGTCAAGGGCATGGGCGGCGCGATGGACCTGGTCGCGGGCGTGGGCCGGGTGATCGTGGTCATGGATCACACCAACAAGGCGGGCGAGTCCAAGGTCCTGCGCGAATGCACCCTGCCCCTGACCGGCAAGGGCGTGGTGGACCGCATCATCACCAACCTGGGCGTGCTGGACGTGGTCGAGGGCGGGCTGAAGATCGTCGAGACCGCCGAGGGCGTGACCGAAGAGGAACTGCGCGCCGCGACGGAAGCCACCATCGTCGGGTGACGCCCCGCGCAGGCTGGAAAAGGTGGCGGGGGGCCTTGCCCCCCGTCGCCGTTTCGGCGACTCCCCCCAGGATATTTGGACACAGAAGATGACGGGCATGACCGCAGACCAGATTGCCGCACTATTCACCCGCGCCGACGGGACATTTCTTTGTGCCCGCTGGGGACGGCCGGTGGCGCCCGTCATCTTTGGCCTGGCGGACGATAGTCTGGACATCTTTCGCGGCGCGATCCGGGCGGGCTTTGCCCATGCGCGCCATCCGCTGGCGGATACGGACCCTGACATGGGGGCGAACCTGATGCTGTTCTTCGTCCGCGACTGGTCCGACCTGAGGGACATTCCCGATCTTGACCGACTGACCGATGCGCCGGACCTGCCTGCCCGTCTGGCGCGGGCGGATGCGGACCAGTATCGGATGTTCCGCTTTGACGCCGATGGCGGCATCCGCGCCTGCCTGGGCTTCCTGCGCATGTCGGGGCCACTGGCCGACAGCCACCCTGCGCAACTGGCCGAGGCGCTGTTCATGCGCTGCGCGCTGACATTCGCGCGCGACATCACCCCCTCGGCAGACATCGCAGGGGTGATCCGCGCGGCCTATGATCCGGTTCTGCCGGTTGCGGCCACCGATCCTGCCCATGCGTTGCGGCTTGCGGCCCGTTTGGGGGGCGCATGATGCACAGCCTTGCCGTCCGCGTCTATTACGAGGACACCGACCTTGCCGGGATCGTCTATTACGCGAACTATCTGAAGTTCATCGAGCGGGGCCGGTCGGAATGGCTGCGTGCGCTTGGCGTTGACCAGCTGCGGCTGAAGACCGACAGCGGCCATGTCTTCGCCGTCCGCCGGATCGAGGCGGATTATCTGCGGCCTGCCCATTTCGACGACCTTCTGGCGGTGGAAACCACGCTGGACCAGATGACCGCCGCGCGGATCGTCGTCAGCCAGACCGTCAGGCGCGAGGGCGACCCGCTGTTCACGGCCAGGGTCACGCTGGCCTGCCTGGACGCCCAGGGCCGCCCGGTCAGGCTGCCGAAAGGTCTGGCGGAGACCTTGGCGTCAGGGTGAGGCGATTGGGTCGCACTGTCCGAAGGTGACGCCATTGTGTTGCATCAAGGGGCTGCAACCTTTGCCGGGAAGGCGCTAGAAGGCCTGAAAACCGACCGGAACACCGGCCGGGTCCGTGATGGATCACGACGAAAAGGCAGTGACGATGGAACCGATCCAGGCCGCGCAGGCAATTGATTTCTCGCTGATGGCGCTGTTTGCGCGCGCCTCGCTGACGGTGCAGGTGGTGATGGTGATGCTGATCGTCGCCTCGGTCTGGGCCTGGGCGATCATCATCCAGAAGTTCCTGGCCTTCGCCAAGGCCCGCAAGGAGGCCGCCCGCTTCGATCGCGCCTTCTGGTCCGGGGAACCGCTGGACGACCTTTACGACCGGCTGGGCGACCGCCCCTCGGGGGCGTCGGAACGCATCTTCGCGGCAGGGATGACCGAATGGCGCCGCAGCCATCGCGACGACGGCGCGCTGATCCCCGGGGGTCCTGCGCGCATCGACCGCGCCATGAACGTCGCCATCCAGCGAGAGGAGTCGCGCCTGTTCCGCGGCCTGTCCTTCCTGGCGACCGTGGGCTCTACCGCGCCCTTCATCGGCCTGTTCGGCACCGTCTGGGGCATCAAGACCGCCTTCGAGGGCATCGCCATGTCCCAGGACACCAGCCTGGCCGTGGTGGCCCCCGGCATCGCCGAGGCGCTGCTGGCGACCGCCCTGGGGCTGCTGGCCGCGATCCCGGCCGTCGTCTTCTACAACAAGCTGTCGGGCGACGCGGAACGCGTGACCGGCAACTGGGAGGCCTTTGCCGATGAATTCTCGACCCTGCTGTCGCGCCAGATGGACGAGGCATAGATGTCGGGCGCCGTCGTCAAGCGGGTCAGCCGCAAGGGCCGGGGCAGGCGCCGCAACGCGCCGATGGCGGAAATCAACGTCACCCCCTTCGTGGACGTGATGCTGGTGCTGCTGGTGATCTTCATGGTGGCGGCACCCCTGATGACGGCGGGCGTGCCGCTGAACCTGCCCCAGACCGCCGCGACCGCCGTTCCCACCGAGCCGGAAGAACCGCTGGTCATTTCGATCCCCGCCAATGGCGACGTGGTGCTGATGGACGCGCCCGTGGCGCAGGACCAGATCGTCACCCGCCTGCGCGAGATCCTGGCCCAGCGGCAAAGCCAGCGGGTCTTCCTGCGCGCCGATGGGGCGATCCCCTATGCCCGCGTGGTGCAGGTCATGGGCGCGCTGAATGCGGCCGGCCTTTCCGATATCGTGCTGGTGACGGATACCGGCGGGCCCAGGATGGACGGCTGACGCCATGGAGGACCGCGAGGATCGCATCGGCTGGTGGGTTTCGGGATCGGCGCATACCGCGCTGATCCTCTGGGCGATCCTGGGCGGGGTGTTCTTCCGCCCGCAACCGTCCACGCCGCTGCGCACGACCGAGGTGGCGACCATGAGCGGGGCCGAGTTCGAGGCCCTGGCCGCCGCATCGCGTGGCGCGGGGCCGGTCGGGCGCGAGGCCACGGCGGTGGCGACGATGCCCGCGCCTGCGATGGATCAGGATGCCGCGCAGGCACCCGCCGAGGCCAGCATCCCCGATGCCGAGGATGCGGCGCAGGATCTGGCCCAGCCCGACGGATCCGAGGCACGTCCCGACCTGTCCGATTTCGACCGGCCGGATCCTGTGGCCGTGGCGACCGATCTGGGCGCGCCCGCCGACAACCAGACTGCCGACGATGCCGCCCCTTTGCCGCCCGCCGATGGCGGCGTGCCGGCGGCCGGTGCGCAGCCCTCCCGGCCCGAGGCGCCCCCGGCCGATGCGTCCGCTGCGCCTCGGTCGGAACTGGCGCTTGACCGATCCGCCCTGCCCCGGCTGCGACCCGAAGGTCTGGTCGAACGCCGCAATGCGCGACTGGCGCAGCAAGAGGCCGAGCGACAGGCAGCCGCCGAGGCAGCCCGCGCGGCCGAGGAAGCGGCCCAGGCTGCCGCAGCCGCAGCCGCCGCCGAAGCGGAAGAACGCCGCCTGACCGCCGAGCGCGAGGCCGCCGAGGAGGCGCGCCGGGCCGAAGCCGAGCGGGCCGAGGAGGCCGAGCAAGAACGACAGGCAGCCGAGGAGCGCCGCCAAGCCGCCGAACGCAGGGCGGCTGCGGAACGGGCAGAGCGCGAGGCACAGGAACAACGCGAAGCCGAGGCCCGCGCAGAGGAGGAACGGCGCGAGGCGGAGGCAGAACGCCGGGCCGAGGAAGAACGCCGCGCCGCTGCCGCCCGCGAAGCGGAGGAACAGGAAGCCGAGCGCCGGGCCGAAGAGGAACGCCGGGCCGAGGCAGAACGTCGGGCTGAAGAAGAACGGCAGGCAGAGCGCCAGGCCGAGGCAGAGCGAAGGGCCGAGGAAGCCCGCGAAGCAGAACGCCTTGCCGAGGAAGCCCGCCAAGCCGAAGAAGAGCGCCGCGCCGCTGCAGAGGCCGCCGAACGCGAAGCCGAGGAACGTCGTCTTGCCGCGGAACGCGAGGCGGAAGAACGCCGCGCCGCTGCAGCCCGTGCCGCCGAGGAACAGGCCGCAGCCGAGGCAGCCCGCCAGCAGGCGCTGGAAGATGCGCTGCGCGAGGCACAGGATGGCAGCGCCGGTGCGGGCGGGACGGACACCGCCTCGACCGGGGATACGGCAGGTGGCAACAGCCAGATGATCGACGGGGGATCCGGCGCATCCGCCGTGCAGGATCCGCTGGCGGCGGCCCTGGCGGGGGCGATGTCGGGTTCCCCTGCCCCGGCAGATGCCGGTGGCACGCAGGGCGGCCTTGCGGAACCCATGCAACTTGCGCCGTCGGCCATCCGGCCCACGCCGCTTGACGACATCGACATGTCCAGCCTGTCCCAGGCCCAGCCCTTGTCGCAGGCAGAACGGGATGCCTTCCGCACCGCGCTGCGCCAGTGCTGGAACGAAGGCGCGCTGTCGGTCGAGGCGTCGGGCATGTCGGTCTCGGTGGCTTTCAGCATGACCGCCGATGCCCGGCCGATCGAGGCAAGCCTGCGGATTTCCGATTATCACGGCGGGTCCGAGGCCGGTGCCCGGCACGCCTTCGAGGTGGCGCGGCGGGCGATCATGATGTGCGGCGGCGCGGGCTTTCCCCTGCCCTTCGACAAATACAGCCGTTGGCGCGATGTGGTGGTCGAGTTTCGCCCAGACGGAATCGGGTTTGACTGAGGCCGGACCGGCCCTGTCGCAAGGATGATGAGGATATGATGCTTCGATCGCTGACTTTGGCCTTCTCGATGGCCCTTGCCGCTTCGCTGCCCGCCCTGGCGCAGGATGGTCCGCTGAAGATCGAGATCACCGATGGTGTGACCGAACCCATGGCCATCGCCATTCCCGCCTTTCACGGCGACGCCGCCGTGGCGCAGCAGATCCGCGACGTGGTGGCCGCCGATCTGACCGGCACCGGCCTGTTCCGCGAAATCTCCCGCGATGCCCAGGTCGCCCGTCCCGGCAGCTTCGGCGAGGCGATCGCCTATGAGGATTGGCGCGCGGTCAACGCCCAGGCGCTGGTTTCGGCCGAGGTGACGCAGGGGGGCGACGCGATCAGCGTCAAGTTCCGGCTGTATGACGTCTATGCCGGCCAGGCGCAGGGCGACGGGATGCAGTTCGATGCCCGCGCGACCGACTGGCGCCGGGCCGCGCACAAGATCGCCGACCAGATCTATGCCCGCCTGACGGGGGAACAGCCCTATTTCGACAGCCGCGTGGCATTCGTGCAGGAAACCGGGCCGAAGGACGCGCGGATCAAGCGCATCGGCGTGATGGACTATGACGGCCAGAACATCCTGTGGATGACCGACAGCGCGTCGCTGGTGCTGGCGCCGCAGTTTTCGCGCGACGGGCGGCGGCTGGCCTATACCAGCTTCGACAGCGGCTTTCCCCAGATCCGCGTGCTGGACATCGCCACGGTGTCGTCGCGCCCCCTGACGCAGGACGCGAACAGCATGGCATTCTCGCCGCGCTTCAGCCCGGACGGGCGCTGGATCGTCTATTCGCGCGAACAGGGCGGCAATACCGACATCTGGCTGATGGATGCCGCATCGGGGGCGCAGCGGCCGCTGGTCCAGTCGCCCGCCATCGACACCGCGCCCAGCTTCAGCCCGGACGGGCAGCGGATCGTGTTCGAATCCGACCGTTCGGGCAATCCGCAGCTGTATGTGGTGGGGATAAACGGGGGCGAGCCCTCGCGGATCAGCTTTGGCGACGGGCGTTACGGATCGCCTGCCTGGTCGCCCAAGGGGGACCTGATCGCCTTTACCAAGCAGGTGGGCAACCAGTTCCACATCGCCACCATGCGCACCGACGGATCGGGCGAAAAGACCCTGACCGGATCTTTCCTTGACGAGTCCCCGACCTGGGCGCCCAATGGTCGCGTCGTCATGTTCACGCGGGTCGCGCCTGGGGGGAACGGCCAGCCCAAGCTGCATTCGGTGGACATCACCGGGCGCAATATGCGACCGCTGAGCCTTGACTTTGCTGCCTCGGATCCCTCTTGGGGTCCCTTGATGCCCTGAAGCCCCGCGCCATAAGGATGACCCGATGATCGCCTGGAAAAAGCCTGCCGCCGCCGCCCTGCTGCTGACCCTTGCCGCCTGCGCGCAGCCCGCGCCCCCGGTGACGCAGACTGTCATGGACCCTTACGCCAATGCGGCGGGCGGCGCGCTGTATCAGGGCGATCTGGCGGGCGGCACCCTTGGGGCCGAGGCCACGCCCCAGTATTTCAACAACACTGTCGGGAACACGGTGCTGTTCGCCGCGAACCAGACAGCCCTGACGTCCGAGGCGCGCACGATCCTGGCGCGGCAGGCGCAGTGGCTGAACACGCATACGGGCTTCAACGCCGTCGTCCAGGGCCATGCCGAGGAAACCGGCACGCGCGAATACAACCTTGCCCTTGGCGCGCGACGCGCCGGGGCGGTCCAGGAATACCTGATCGCCCAAGGTGTCAGCCCCGACCGGGTCCGCACGCTGAGCTTCGGCAAGGAACGCCCGCGCGAGGTCTGCTCGGACGAGGCCTGCTATGCCCAGAACCGCCGGGCGGTGACGGTGGTCAGCGCGACGGGGGCGGGATCGTGATCACCCGCGCCATCGCCGCGGCCCTTCTGGCGGCGTCGCTGGCCTGGCCTGCGATGGCCCAGGAACCGACGCTGGCCGACCTGCGGGCCGACCTGAACGATCTGCGCGCGCAGGTGCAGACGCTGCGGGGCGAGTTGGTCGCATCGGGCGCGGCCGGTTTCCAGGCGGCAGGGGGCGACGCCGCCATCGACCGCATGAATGCGATGGAACAGCGGCTGGCCCGCCTGACCGACCGGACCGAACAACTGGGGAACCGCATCGACCGGATCACCGCCGATGCCAGCCGCCGCATCGCCGACCTGGAATTCCGCCTGTGCGAGATGGACGAGGGTTGCGACCTGTCGGCCCTGACCATGCAGGATCTGGGCCGCACCGGCATTCCGGTGCCGAACCTGGGTCCGGCAGCGCCCCAGGCCCAGCAAGGCAAACCTGCCGGAGCCGGCGAGAAGGCCGATTTCGATGCCGCCCAGCAGGTCATGGCCAGCGGTGATTTCCGCAGGGCGGCCGAGATGTTCGGGGCCGTGGCGGAATCCCATGCCGGCGGGGCGCTGACGGCCGAGGCCTTGTTCCTGCGCGGCGCGGCGCTTGACAGCGCGGGCGATGCCAAGGGCGCGGCTGCCGCCTGGCTGGAAGGGTTCGCCGCCGATCCCGACGGACCGCGCGCCGCTGAAAGCCTGCTGGGCATCGCGCGGGTGATCGAGGCCGAGGGGGACGCGACGGCGGCCTGCCTTTATCTGGCCGAAATCCCGGCGCGCTTTCCCGGCAGCCCCTTTGCCGCCGAGGCCGAAACCCGGCTCAGCCGCCTGGCCTGCGGAGCCAACGACCTGGGCGTCCCGCCGCCCGCATCTGACCCCGAGGCCGAGGCCGATCTGGCCGAGCATCAATAGCCGCCCATGACCCTGCCCCCCGCCGATCCGGCCCTTCGCGTGCATGCCGCCCTGGACCGGCTGGCGGGGGACATGCCAGCCATCGGCGTCGCGGTGTCGGGCGGCGGCGATTCCGTGGCCTTGATGCACATGATCGCCGACTGGGGCCGGGGCCGCAGGATCATGGTCGCCACCGTCGATCACGGCATTCGCCCCGAAAGCGCGGCCGAGGCGCGGCAGGTCGGCCGCGCCGCCCGTGCGCTTGGCCTGTCCCATGCCACGCTGGTCTGGCAGCGCGGGACGGAAACCGGAAACCTGATGGCCAATGCCCGCGATGCCCGGCTGCGCCTGTTGTCCGGCTGGGCGCAGCGCAACGACCTGCCTGCCATCGCCCTTGGCCATACGGCGGACGATCAGGCCGAAACCCTGCTGATGCGGCTGGGCCGGGGATCGGGGATCGACGGGCTGGCCTCGATGGCGGAATGGCGCGATGCCTTCGGCAGCCGCTGGCTGCGCCCGATGCTGGGGGCGGGCCGCCAGGATTTGCGGGACTGGCTGCGGATGCGGAACATTCCCTGGCTGGACGATCCCAGCAACGACAACGAGGACTTCGACCGCATCCGCGTCCGGCGTGCCATCTCGGCCATGGGCCTGGACATCGCCGCCCTTGCCCGCGCCGCGAATCACATCCAGGAGGCGCGCGACGCCCTGTCCCATTACGCGGCCCATGCCGCGCGGGATGCCGAGGCATATAACGGCAGCCTGACCCTGCCCCGCCGCGCCTATGGCGATGCGCCTTCGGAAATTCGCCGCCGCCTGATTGTGGCCGCCTGCCGCTGGATCACCGGCGCGGATTATCCGCCGCGCCGCAACACGGTCCTGCACGCCCTGAACGCCATCGCGACCGGGCACCGCGTCACGCTTGACGGCGCGCTGATCGAACCGGCGGGCGATCGGATCCGGCTGTTCCGCGAAGCAGCCGCCGCCTTGCGCGCCCCCGATACCCAGGACGGCATCTGGGATAATCGCTGGCATGTCAGCGGCTTGAAGCCCGGCCAGCATGTCGCGGCGCTTGGCATGGGTGAAGTCGCGCGGGTCAAATGGCGCCTGTCGGGCCTTGCCCGGGACGAGGCCGCCGCCACCCCCGCCATCTGGGAAGGCGACCGCCTGATCGCCGCCCCCCTGATCCGCCCGACCGCGCCCTATGACGTGCGGCCGGTGCGTGTTGCGTCACATTTCCGCAGGCTTGTCATGGCGCATTGAACCTGCGCCGATAATCCCTATTTTCAAGCCAAACCGCTTTCTGCCGGAGGTCCGATATTGGGCAACGCACGCAACCTGGCCTTCTGGGTCGTTCTTTTCCTGATGATCCTGGCGCTGTTCAATCTGTTCAGCGACGGGGCCACGACCATGAACAGCCGGCAGATCAGCTATTCCGATTTCATCCAGCGCGTCGATAACGACCAGGTGTCCGCCGTCACCATAGACGGCGAGGAACTGGCGATCATCGGCACCGACGGCAACCAGTATTCCACCGTCCGTCCCCAGGGCGAGGATATCGCGGACCGCCTGATCGCCAAGAATGTCGATGTGAAGGTGACGCGCCAGCAGCAGTCGGGCTTCATGTCCCTGCTGGGGGTCTGGCTGCCCTTCATCCTGCTGATCGGGGTCTGGATCTTCTTCATGAACCGGATGCAGGGCGGCGGCAAAGGCGGCGCGATGGGCTTTGGCAAGTCGCGCGCCAAGCTGCTGACCGAAAAGCATGGCCGCGTGACCTTCGACGACGTGGCCGGCATCGACGAAGCCAAGGAAGAACTGGAAGAAATCGTCGAATTCCTGCGCAACCCGCAGAAGTTCAGCCGCCTGGGCGGCAAGATCCCGAAAGGCGCCCTGCTGGTCGGCCCTCCGGGAACGGGTAAAACCCTGCTGGCCCGCGCCATCGCCGGCGAGGCTGGCGTGCCCTTCTTCACCATTTCGGGTTCGGACTTCGTGGAAATGTTCGTGGGCGTCGGCGCGTCCCGCGTCCGCGACATGTTCGAGCAGGCCAAGAAATCCGCCCCCTGCATCGTCTTCATCGACGAGATCGACGCCGTCGGCCGCGCGCGCGGCGTGGGCATCGGCGGCGGCAATGACGAACGCGAACAGACGCTGAACCAGCTTCTGGTGGAAATGGACGGGTTCGAGGCCAACGAGGGCATCATCATCGTCGCCGCCACCAACCGGCGCGACGTGCTGGACCCCGCCCTGCTGCGCCCCGGCCGCTTCGACCGCCAGATCCACGTCCCCAACCCCGACATCAAGGGGCGCGAGAAGATCCTGTCCGTCCATGCCCGCAAGGTGCCGGTCGGCCCCGACGTGGACCTGCGAATCATCGCCCGCGGCACGCCCGGCTTCTCGGGCGCCGACCTGATGAACCTTGTGAACGAGGCCGCGCTGATGGCCGCCCGCATCGGCCGCCGCTTCGTCAGCATGGAAGATTTCGAGAATGCCAAGGACAAGGTCATGCTGGGCGTGGAACGCCGCAGCATGGTCCTGACGCCCGAGCAGAAGGAAAAGACCGCCTATCACGAGGCGGGCCATGCCGTCGTCGGGTTGTCGTTGCCGAAATGCGATCCGGTGTACAAGGCCACGATCATCCCGCGCGGCGGCGCCTTGGGCATGGTAGTGTCCTTGCCGGAAATGGACCGCCTGAACTTCCACAAGGACGAGGCCAAGCAGAAGCTGGCCATGACCATGGCCGGCAAGGCCGCCGAGATCATCAAATATGGCGAGGAAGGCGTGTCGAACGGCCCTGCCGGCGACATCCAGCAGGCCAGCCAGCTTGCCCGCGCGATGGTGATGCGCTGGGGCATGTCCGACAAGGTCGGCAACATCGACTATGCCGAGGCGCATGAGGGCTATAACGGCTCGACCGGGGGCTTCTCGATCTCGGCCGCGACCAAGGAGTTGATCGAGCAGGAAGTTCGCGACCTGATCGAGGAAGGCTATCAGGAAGCGCGCCGCATCCTGATCGAGAAGGAAGCCGAATTCGAGCGCATGGCCCAGGGCCTGCTGGAATACGAGACCCTGACCGGCGAGGAGATCGGCAAGGTGCTGCGCGGCGAACCCCTTGGCGGGGACGACGACACGCCGGGCAGCCTGATCCCCTCGGTCACGGCGATCCCCAAGACGGGCAAGCCTGCCACGGGCGGCGATCCTGCCCCCGCCTGAACCGACAAGCCCCGGCCATCGCGCCGGGGTTTTTCTTTGGCCTTGCACCCCGGTGCGGTCCGGTGCATCCCCCTGCCAGCGAATTGGAGGGTCCGATGCGGATCGAGGACATCCCGGACATGGCGACGCTGCGCGCCCGTATCGACGAACTGGACGAACAGCTTGTGGGTCTTCTGGCGCAGCGTCACGCCCTGATTGCCCAGGCGGCCCGGATCAAGGAACGGATCGGCCTGCCCGCCCGGATTGATGACCGGGTCGAGGAAGTGGTCGCAAATGCCGGCCGTCACGCCGCATCGCGCGGCCTGGATCCCGCGCTGATCGAGAATATCTGGCGACAACTGGTCGAAGCCGCCATCGCGCAGGAAGACCGCCATCTGAACGGAGACCGCCCGTGACAGCAACGACGCCCATCTCAGCCACCCTGATCGACGGCAAGGCCTTCGCCGCCGACCTGCGCGCCCGCATCGCCACGCAGGTCCGGTCGATGAAGGACAACGGCATCACGCCGGGACTGGCCGTGGTGCTGGTGGGCGAGGATCCGGCAAGCCAGGTTTATGTGAAGTCCAAGGGGCGGATGACGCGCGAGGTCGGCATGAACTCGTACGAACACCGCCTGCCCGCCGAGACGTCGCAGGACGACCTGCTGGCCCTGATCGGGCGGCTGAATGACGATCCGGACGTCAATGGCATCCTGGTCCAGCTTCCCCTGCCCCCGCACATGGACGAGGCGGCGGTCATCAACGCCATCGACCCTGCCAAGGACGTGGATGGCTTTCACATCCTGAATGTCGGGCGGCTGGCAACCGGGCAAAAGGCCATGGTGCCCTGCACGCCGCTGGGCTGCCTGATGCTGCTGCGCGATCGGCTGGGCAGCCTGTCAGGCAAGAATGCCCTGGTGATCGGGCGCAGCAACATCGTCGGCAAGCCGATGGCTCAGCTTCTGCTGCGCGACAGCGCGACGGTGACGGTCGCCCATTCGCGGACCGCCAACCTGCCCGATCTGTGCCGCCAGGCCGATATCGTCGTGGCAGCCGTGGGGCGGGCGAACTTTGTCCAGGGCGACTGGATCAAGCCGGGCGCGACGGTGATCGACGTGGGCATCAACCGCGGCGATGACGGGCTTGTCGGCGATGTGGATTTCGATGCGGCGGCGCGCGTGGCCGGTGCGATCACCCCGGTTCCGGGCGGCGTCGGCCCCATGACCATCGCCTGCCTTCTGGCCAATACCCTGACCGCCACGGCCCGCGCCAATGGCCTGCCCGACCCCCAGGGCCTGACACCGTGACACCAGCCGCTGCATCTTCTGTGTGAAAATATCCCGGGGGAGTCGCGCAGGGCGCGACGGGGGCAGCGCCCCCTGTGCCGCATCAGCCGTCGAACAGCGTCCCCTGCTGCGCCGGCACCGGCGCCGCAAGCCCCAGATGCCGCCAAGCGCCCGAGGTCAGCTGCCGCCCCCGCGGCGTGCGCGCGATAAGGCCCTGCTGCAGCAGATAGGGCTCGATCACCTCCTCGATCGCGTCGCGGCTTTCGGACAAGGCGGCCGACAGGGTTTCCACGCCCACCGGGCCGCCGCCGTAATGGTCGGCCATCTGCAGAAGATAGCGCCGGTCGGCGCCGTCCAGCCCCATGTCGTCCACGCCCAAGCGTGTCAGCGCGGTATCGGCGATCTCGCGGGTCAGGCGTCCATTGCCCTCGACCAGGGCAAAGTCCACCACGCGGCGCAGCAGGCGACCGGCGATCCGTGGCGTGCCGCGCGCGCGGCGGGCGATCTCGCGCGTGCCCTCGGGGTCGGCGTCGATGCCCATCAACCGCGCCCCCCGCTGAACGATCAAGTCCAGTTCGGGGATCGTATAGAATTCCAGCCGCGTCGGGATGCCGAAACGGTCGCGCAGGGGCGTGGTCAGCAGGCCTAGCCGCGTCGTCGCCCCCACCAGCGTGAAGGGCTGCAACTCGATCCGCACGGTGCGCGCGGCGGGACCCTCGCCGATCACCAGGTCCAGTTCGAAATCCTCCATCGCGGGATAAAGGATCTCCTCGACCGCCGGGTTCATGCGGTGGATCTCGTCGATGAACAGCACGTCGCGGGCTTCCAGGTTGGTCAGGATCGCGGCTAGATCCCCCGCCCGCGCCAGCACCGGACCCGAGGTCATGCGGAAGTTCACGCCCAGTTCGCGGGCCATGATCTGCGCCAGCGTGGTCTTGCCCAAGCCAGGCGGGCCGAAGAACAGCGTGTGGTCCATCGCCTTGCCGCGCATCCGGGCGCTTTCGATGAAGACGCGCAGGTTGGCGCGCGCCTCGGCCTGGCCCACGAATTCGGACAGCATCTGCGGGCGCAGGGCGCGGTCCTCGGAATCGCTGTCCATCGGTTCGGGGCGCAGGGTGGGATCGGGCTGGATCATCCGCGCCCCCAGGGGCCATCGTCGCGCCGCCCGCCGCTGCGCGGAATGGGCGAGGCACGTTCGGCCATGGCCGGGCGCCCCTCCATCGCCGCAAGGCGGGCGATCCGATCCTCGGTCGCGGGATGGGTGGCGAACAGGCGGTCCATGCGTAGCCCGCCCAGCGGGTTGACGATGAACATGGACGCAGCCGCCGGGTTCTTTTCCGCCGGGATGTTCAGCGTGCGCCCCGCCAGTTGAGAGATCTTCGCAAGGGCCGAGGCCAAGGCACGCGGCTGCCCGCAGATCTGCGCGCCGGTCGCGTCGGCCTCGAATTCCCGCGCGCGGGAAATCGCCATCTGCACCATCATGGCGGCCATGGGGGCAAAGATCATCGCCAGGATCGCCCCAAGCCCGCCGCCCCGGTCGTCGCGCCCGCCGGTGAACAGCATCATGTTGCCCATCATCGCGATGGCCCCGGCCATGGTCGCCGTCACGGTCATGGTCAGGGTGTCGCGATGCTTGATATGAGCCAGTTCATGCGCGATCACGCCGGCGATCTCGTCGCGCGACAGGGAACGGACCAGCCCCTGCGTCACGGCCACGGCGGCGTTTTCCGGGTTGCGGCCGGTGGCAAAGGCATTGGGCTGTTCGGTGGGCAGCAGATAAAGCCTGGGCATCGGCAGGTCGGCGCGCCGCGCCAACTCGGCAGTCATGGCATAAAGATCGCCGCCCTGCTGGGGCGACAGTTCCACCGCGCCCTGCTGGCGCAGGACCATCTTGTCGCTGTTCCACCAGGAAAAGACGTTCATGCCACCGGCCAGCAGCAGCGCGACCACCGCGCCGCCCTGTCCGCCCAGCATCCAGCCCAGCACCATGACCAGGGCGGTCATGGCGGCCATCAGGATGAAGACCTTGGCGTTCCCGTGCATTGGCGTCCCCTATTCCTTCGGCGCCAGCAGGCGCAGCGCCGTGCGGATCAACGCAGGGGTCTGGAGGTTCGGTTCCCGCGCTTGCGCCTCGGCCACGGCCTGCGCAGCCTCGCTGGCAGCATAGCCCAGATTGGTCAGCGCCGACAGCGCGTCCGAGGTCGCGCGCGCGGCCAGCATGGCGTCCGATGGGGCCGCAGGTGCGGCGACGGCGGCGGGTTCGGGAACAGATCCGCCTGTATCGGCTTCGACCAGCGGAACGCCCATGTCCACCGTCAGGGTCGCCCCAAGCGCCATGACCGAGGGCGCCTTGTCCTTGAGTTCAAGCACCACCCGCTGCGCCAGCTTCGGTCCGACGCCATTGGCCTTGCGGACGGACGCCCAGTCGCCCAGGGCGATCGCGCGGCCCAGCCCTTCGGCCCCCAGCGTGCCCAGGATCGCCAGCGACACCTTGGCGCCGACACCCTGCACACTGGTCAGCAGGCGGTGCCATTCCTTTTCCAGCATGGAGGGAAAGCCGAACAGTTGCAGCAGATCCTCGCGCACCATCAGGTCGGTATAAAGCGCGACCGCCTGCCCCACCGGCGGCAGGCTGGCGGCGGTGCGTTCGCTGACATGGACGATATAGCCCACGCCCCGCACGTCGATCAGGACGTGGTCGCGGGCGCGGTGCAGGATGATCCCGGCGATGCGGCCGATCATGCGGACCGTTCCACGATGCGCAGGCTGCGGCCCTGCAGGTGGCGGGCGTGGCAGATCGCGATGGCCAACGCGTCGGCCGCGTCCGCGCTGTCGAATGTGACGCCGGGAAGCTGGACCTTGACCATGTGCTGCACCTGTTCCTTGCCCGCGTGGCCCACGCCCACCACGGTCTTCTTCACGGCATTGGGGGCGTATTCGCCGATCGCCAGCCCGGCTTCCGCCGGGGCCAGCAGGGCGATGCCGCGCGCCTGGCCCAGCTTCAGCGTGCCGACCGCGTCCTTGTTGACGAAGGTCTGTTCGACCGCTGCGGCATCCGGTGCATGGGCCGCGATCACCGCCGTCAGGCCGCGATAAAGCTGCAACAGCCGCACGCCCAGGTCGCCCGCGTCGGTCTGGATCACGCCATTGGCCACATGGCGCAGGCGCGATCCGTCAACCGCGATCACGCCCCAACCCATGTTTCTCAGCCCCGGATCAATGCCCAGAACGCGCATGAACTGCCCTTTCGGTTTTCCGCAGGCCTAGCACGAAACGCGAACATTTGCCTAGGGCCAAAGCTATTCCTCGACCACGTCCAGAACGCCCGGCACCGCGCGCAGGGCCTGCCGGGCGGGGGTGGTCAGGGGCGCGTCGTTCGCCACCTCGATCTCGATCACCTCGTCGCCTTCGCGGATGCGCAGCAACACGGGGCCGCGCGACCGGGCGGGCACGGTGATCTCGGTGCGGATGCGGGCCAATGTCTCGGCCAGGCGGGCGATGGTGTCGCTGCCCTGCATTTCGACCGCCAAGCAGCCCGCGCCGGCATCGGCCACGACATCTTCCAGCGGCGCGACCGAGTTCGCCAGCATCTTGACCCCGTCGCCCGAGGGTTCGACCTTGACCTGCAAGACCACGTTCTGCCCCGGCTCCAGCCGGTCGCGGGAGGCGGTCAGCAGGTCGGAAAACACCGTCACCTCGTACAGCCCGGTCGGGTCGGACAGGCTGACAAAGGCGTATGGTGTGCCCTTGGCCGACTTGCGTTCCATCCGCGCGGCGACGGTGCCCGCGATGCTGGCGACCAGGGGCCCGCCCAAGGCCTCCTGGCTGATCTCGGCCAGGGTCATGACCTTCTTGCGCTTGAGCGCGGGCAGATAATCGTCCAGCGGGTGGCCCGACAGATAGAAGCCCACGGCCTTGTGTTCCTCGGCCAGCTTCTCGGTCGGCAGCCAGACCCCGGTGATGGGCGGGCGCGGCGGCGGCAGATCCTCGCCCCCGCCGAACAGCGATGTCTGGCTTGAGGCCGCCTGGTCCTGCACCGCCGCCGACCAGGCGCACAGCGCGTCCAGCCCCTTGACTACCCGGGCGCGGTTGTCGTCCAGCACATCGAAGGCCCCGGCGCGGGCCAGCATCTCCAACGGGCGCTTGCCCACGCGCTTCATGTCCACGCGGCGGGCGAAATCGTGGATGTCGCGAAAGGGCGTGTCGCCCCGCGCGTCCTGGATCAGCTTCATCGCCTCCACGCCCACGCCCTTCAGCGCGCCCAGGGCATAGTGGATGCGGCCTTCGCGGACGCTGAAGGTGGGGGCCGACCGGTTCACGCAGGGCGGCACGATCGTGATGCCCATGCGGTCGCATTCGCGTTTGTAGATCGCCAGCTTGTCGGTCAGGTGGATGTCGCAGTTCATCACCGCGGCCATGAATTCGACCGGGTGGTTCGCCTTGAGCCAAGCGGTCTGATAGCTGACCACGGCATAGGCCGCCGCGTGCGACTTGTTGAAGCCATAGTTTGCGAACTTCTCCAGCAGGTCGAAGACCTCGCCCGCCTTCTTGGCGTCCACGCCGTTCGCCACCGCCCCATCGACGAATTTCGGGCGTTCCTTGGCCATCTCGGAGGCGATCTTCTTGCCCATGGCGCGGCGCAACAGGTCCGCGCCGCCCAGCGAATATCCCGCCATGACCTGCGCGATCTGCATCACCTGTTCCTGATAGACGATGATGCCCTGGGTTTCCGCCAGGATCGGGTCGATGGAGGGGTGCAGCGATTCCAGTTCGCGCAGCCCGTTCTTGACCTCGCAATAGGTCGGGATGTTCTCCATCGGGCCGGGACGATACAGCGCGACAAGCGCCACGATATCCTCGATGCAGGTGGGCTTCATGCGCCGCAGCGCGTCCATCATGCCGCTGGATTCCACCTGGAACACCGCGACCGTCTTGGCGCTGGCGAACAGGTCATAGGTGGCCTTGTCGTCCAGCGGGATCAGGTTGATCTGGTTCTCCGTCCCGGGCGCCGGATCGTAAAGCTTGCGCCCGTCCGCCGCGACATGCAGCGGGCGCCCGCCGCCGTTGATCAGGTCCACCGCGTTCTGGATCACCGTCAGCGTCTTGAGGCCAAGGAAGTCGAACTTCACCAGCCCGGCCTGTTCCACCCATTTCATGTTGAACTGCGTGGCCGGCATGTCGGATGCCGGATCGCGATACAGCGGCACCAACTGGTCCAGCGGCCGGTCGCCGATCACCACGCCCGCCGCATGGGTGGACGCGTTGCGGTAAAGCCCTTCAAGCTGCTCGGCATAGTCCAGCAGGCGCTTGACGACCTCCTCCTTGGCGGCCTCGCGCAGGCGGGGCTCGTCGGCGCGGGCCTTGGCGATGCTGACGGGCTTGACGCCTTCGACCGGGATCATCTTGGACAGGCGGTCCACCTGGCCGAAGGGCATCTGCAACACGCGGCCCACGTCGCGCACGGCGGCCTTGGACAGAAGCGCGCCGAAGGTGATGATCTGGCCCACCTTCTCGGCCCCGTATTTGTTCTGGACATAGCGGATCACTTCCTCGCGCCGGTCCATGCAGAAGTCGATGTCGAAATCCGGCATCGAGACGCGTTCGGGGTTCAGGAACCGTTCGAACAGCAGGTTGTAGCGCAGCGGATCCAGGTCGGTGATGGTCAGCGCATAGGCCACAAGGCTGCCCGCGCCCGATCCCCGGCCCGGCCCCACGGGAATGTCGTGGTCCTTGGCCCAGCCGATGAAGTCGGCCACGATCAGGAAATAGCCGGGAAAGCCCATCTGCTCGATGATGCCCAGCTCGAACTCCAGCCGCTGGTGGTATTCCTCGACGCTGACGGCGTGGGGGATGACGGCCAGCCGACGCTCCAGCCCCTCGCGAGCCTGGCGGCGCAACTCGCTGACCTCGTCGTCGGCGAAGCGCGGCAGGATCGGGGCGTGCTTTTTGACCGCGAAGGCGCAGCGGCGGGCGATCTCGACGGTGTTTTCCAGCGCCTCGGGCAGGTCGGCGAACAGCACGGCCATTTCCTCGGCCGTCTTGAAGTAATGCTGTGGCGTCAGGCGGCGGCGGGGTTGCGATTGGTCCACATAGGCCTTTTCCGCGATGCAGATCAGCGCGTCATGGGCCTCGAACATCGAGGCCTTCGGGAAATACACGTCGTTCGTCGCGACCAGTGGCAGGGATTTCGCATAGGCCAGGTCGATCAGCCCAGCCTCGGACGCGGCCTCGGCGGGCATCAGCTGCCCGTTCTCGCCCGGATGGCGCTGCAATTCGACGTAAAGCCGGGTCGGAAAGGCCGCCGCCAGGCGGTCGGCCAGGGCATCGGCCTTGTCGCGCTGTCCTTGCGCGATCAGGCAGCCCAGCGGCCCGGTCGCCCCCCCGGTCAGGCAGATCAGGCCTTCGGCATGTTTGCACAGTTCATCGACCGTGACATGGGGCAGCGCGCCGCCGTCGCGCAGGTAAAGACAGGTGGACAGCGCCATCAGGTTCAGCCAGCCCGCCTGGTTCTGCGCCAGCAGCACGACCGGCCCCGTCGCCCCGTCCAGCAGGGTGATCTGGCAGCCGATGATGGGCTGCACGCCCTTGTCCATCGCCTTCACGCTGAATTCCAGCGCGGCGAACATCGCGTTGGTGTCGGTAAGCGCCACGGCGGGCATCCCCGCGTCTGCGGCCAGCCCGGGCAGCTTGCCCACGGGGATGGCGCCCTCCAGCAAGGAATGCTCGGAATGTGTGCGGAGATGGATGAATCGGGGGGTTTTTGCGGGCATGGTCAGACATCTATCGCAACCTGCCGAAACAGCGCAATTGCCCTGGGCGTCACTTGCGCGATAAGCATGGGTAAGGATTTGACCAAGGGGACAAAGTTTGACCGACGCGGCAGTTTTCCAGGCCAGGGGGATTGGCAAATCCTATCCCGGTGTCCGCGCCAATGACGATGTGTCCTTCACCGTCGCGCCGGGCGAAATCCATGCCCTGCTGGGCGAGAACGGCGCGGGCAAATCCACGCTTGTGAAGATGATCTATGGCCTTGTCCGCCCGGACGAGGGGGACATGGTCCTGAACGGCCAGCCGCACCAGCCCGCCGACCCTCGGGCCGCACGCGCGGCAGGCGTGGCAATGGTGTTCCAGCATTTTTCGCTGTTCGATGCGCTGACGGTGGCCGAAAACATCGCCCTGGGGATGGAGAACCCGCCGCCCCGGCGCGAACTCTCCGCCCGGATCGCGCAGGTCAGCCAGGATTTCGGCCTGCCCCTGAACCCCGCCCGCCGCGTCGTCACCCTGTCGGCGGGCGAACGCCAGCGGGTCGAGATCATCCGCTGCCTGTTGCAGAACCCGCGCCTGCTGATCATGGACGAACCCACCAGCGTCCTGACCCCGCAAGAGGCCGAACTGCTGTTCGCGACCCTGCGCAAGCTGGCGGGCCACGGGACCGCGATCCTCTATATCAGCCACAAGCTGGAAGAAATCCGCACCCATTGCGACCGCGCCACGATCCTGCGCCATGGCCGGGTGGTGGACAGTTGCGACCCGCGCGAACATTCCGCCCGGACCCTGGCCGCGATGATGGTGGGCGGGGAAATGCGTCCCATCGACCGCAGCGGACGCCAGGCGGGCGAGGTTCTGCTGCAAGTCAAGGGCCTGTCCCTGCCTGCCCCCACGGCGGAAGGGACGGCCCTGAAATCCGTCGCCCTGACCCTGCGCGCGGGCGAGATCCTGGGCATCGGCGGCGTCGCCGGGAACGGCCAGGACGAATTGCTGGCCGCTCTGTCGGGCGAGACGCGCAGCGCCCCCGGCTCGATCCTGTTGGAAGGGGCCGACATGTCGCGCCTTGGCCCCGAGGCACGGCGCACGGCGGGATTGCTGGCCGCGCCTGAGGATCGGCTGGGCCATGCCGCCGTTCCCGATTTCAGCCTGACCGACAATACGTTGCTGACGGCGGGCGCGCGCAAGCAGTTGGTCCGCAAGGGCCTGATCGACCGCTCCGCCGCCCGTGCCTTCGCCGAAGCAGTCATCCGCGCCTTCGACGTGCGCACCCCCGGCCCCGGCACCGCCGCCAAGGCGCTGTCGGGTGGCAACCTGCAGAAATTCGTCATCGGGCGCGAGGTGATGCAGGCCCCCCGCGTGCTGGTGGTGAACCAGCCCACCTGGGGCGTCGATGCAGGCGCTGCCGCCGCCGTACGCCAGTCGCTGCTGGATCTGGCGGGCCAGGGCGCGGGCGTGATCGTGATTTCCCAGGACCTGGACGAGATTTTGGAACTTTCCGACCGTTTCTGCGCGCTGAACGAAGGCCGCCTTTCCGCCCCCGTCCCGACCGATGGGCTGACCCTTGACCAGATCGGCCTGATGCTGGGCGGCGCGCATGGGATGGAGGTGGCCCACCTATGATCCGCCTTGTTCCCCGCACCGAAGCCTCGGCCTTCTGGCAGATCGCGACCCCGGTCATGGCGGTGGCGGCCACCATGCTGGCGGGCGGGCTGTTGTTCGCGATCATGGGCTATGACCCCGTCTCCGCGATCCGCACCATCTTCTGGGATCCGCTGTTCGGTCCCGCCGCCGGCTATTCCCGCCCGCAGCTGCTGGTCAAGGCCGCGCCGCTGATCCTGATCGCCTCGGGCCTTGCCGTGGGCTTTCGCGCGGGCATCTGGAACATCGGGGCCGAAGGGCAATACATCATCGGCGCCATCACAGGCGCCGCCGTGGCCCTTGCCGCCTATCCCGCATCCGAGATGTGGATCTTTCCCGCCATGGTGATCGCGGGCGCCCTTGGCGGTTGGGCCTGGGGCATGATCCCCGCCCTGCTGCGCAACTGGTTCGGCGCGTCCGAGATCCTGGTGTCGCTGATGCTGGTCTATGTCGCGCAGCGCATCGCCGCCTGGATGGCCTTCGGCCCGATGAAGAACCCCGAGGGCTTCGGGATGCCCGGATCGCGCAACCTGCAACAATATCCCGCCGCCTCGAACCCGGAACTGATCGCCGGAACCGGCGCGCATTGGGGCGTGGTCGCGGCGGTGATCACGGTGCTGGCGATCTGGTTCCTGATGTCGCGCCATATCCGGGGCTTCCATATCCGCGCCGCAGGCACCGCCCCCCGCGCCGCGCGCTTTGCTGGCGTGAAGCCCCAGACGCTGGTGGCCTTCTGCCTGGGCCTGTCAGGCGCGCTTGCCGGCATGGCGGGCCTGTTCGAGGTCGCGGGCCCGGCGGGCCAGATCACCGACAAGGTCGGCGTGGGCTATGGCTTCACCGCGATCATCGTGGCCTTCCTGGGCCGTTTGCATCCGGTGGGCATCCTGCTGGCGGGGCTGCTTCTGGCGCTGACCTATATCGGCGGGGAACTGGCGCAACTGACGCTGAACCTGCCCGCCGCCACCGTGCAGGTCTTCCAGGGGATGCTGCTGTTCTTCCTGCTGGGCTTCGACCTGCTGACCCGTTACCGCATCACCAGAAGGGTCACGGCATGATCGACCCCATAGCCCTGTTCCTGCTGCTTCTGTCGGCCTCGACCCCGATCCTGTTCGCGGCCTTGGGCGAACTGGTTGTCGAACGCGCGGGCGTCCTGAACCTGGGCGTCGAAGGGATGATGATCGTGGGCGCCCTGTCGGGCTTTGCCACCGCCTATTACAGTGGCAACGCCTTCCTGGGCTTTGCCGTGGCGGCCCTGGCGGGGGCATTGGTCGCCCTGCCCTTCGCGATCCTGACCCAGTTCCTGATGTCGAACCAGGTCGCCTCGGGCCTCGCGCTGACGCTGTTCGGGCTGGGCTTGGCCGCGCTGTTCGGCAAGCCGGTCGAGGGCGTGAAGGCGCCCAGCATGGCCGCCGGACCACTGGGCCTGAACTGGATCGTCTGGCTGGGCCTGGCGATGGTGCCCGCGATCTGGTGGTTCCTCAACCGCTCGCGCACGGGCCTGATCCTGCGTGGCGTGGGCGAAAACCACGACGCGGCCCATGCCCTTGGCTATGACGTGCGGCGCGTCCGCATCGCAGCCATCGCCTTTGGCGGGGCCATGGCCGGCATCGGCGGGGCCTTCATCTCGGTCGCGACCGTGTTGCAATGGACCGAAGGCATGACTGCGGGCGCAGGCTGGATCGCGCTTGCCATCGTGGTCTTTTCCAACTGGACGGCGGTCGGCGTGCTGGCGGGCGCATGGCTGTTCGGCGGCGTCACGGTGCTGCAACTGCGCCTGCAGGCGGCGGGCGTGCGGGTGCCGGTGCAACTGCTGTCCATGGCGCCCTATCTGGCGACGATCATCGTGCTGGTCGCCATCTCGGCCCGGCAAAAGTTCAGCCGCCGCGCGGGCGGCGCGGCCCCCGGATCGCTGGGGCAGGATTTCCACGCCCTGCGCTGACCGCGCCGGGCCAATCAGAGAGAGGGACACATGAACCGCAGACAGCTTATCGCCAGCGTCGCCGCCATGACGACGATCAGCCTCGCCCTGCCCGCCTGGGCCCAGGACGAGCCGCTGAAGGTCGGCTTCATCTATGTCGGCCCGGTCAGCGACGGCGGCTGGACCTATCAGCACGACCAGGGCCGCCTTGCGGTCGAGGAGGAATTCGGCGACCGGGTCGAAACCACCTATCTGGAAAGCGTCCCCGAAGGCGTCGATGCCGAACGCGCGCTGACCCAGTTGGCCTTGGCGGGCAACGACGTGATCTATGCCACCAGCTTCGGCTATATGGACGCGGTCATCAACGTCGCAGCCAAGTTCCCCGACGTGAAGTTCGAACACAACACCGGCTACAAGCGCGCCGACAACGTGGGCACCTATGACGGCCGCTTCTACGAAGGCCGCGCCGTCACCGGCACCATCGCCGGCCGCATGACCCAGTCGAACAAGATCGGCTATATCGCGACCTTCCCCATCCCCGAGGTGATCCAGGGCATCAACTCGGCCTATATCCATGCCAAGAAGGTGAACCCGGATGTCGAGATGCGGGTGGTCTGGGCCTATACCTGGTTCGACCCCGCCAAAGAGGCCGACGCCGCCAACGCCCTGATGGCCGAGGGCGTGGACGTGATCCTGCAACACACCAACTCGACCGCGCCGCTGGCGCAGTTGCAGCAGCAGGGCAAGATCGGCTTCGGCCAGGCCAGCGACATGGCCTCCTTCGCGCCCACGCCGCGCGTGTCCTCGGTCTATAACAACTGGGGGGCGCATTACGTCAAAAGCGTTGGCCGCATCCTGGACGGCACCTGGCAGCCCGAAGCCGTCTGGGGCGGCATCGGCGACGGCATCGTCGCCATCGGCGAGATCACAGAGGCCGTCCCCGCCGAGGTGAAGGCCGAGGCCGAGGCCCTGCGCGACAAGATCGCGGCGGGCGAATACCATCCCTTCACGGGCCCGCTGAACAAGGCCGACGGCTCCGCCTGGCTGGCCGAAGGCCAGACGGCCACGGACGAGGAACTGTCGGGCATGAACTTCTTCGTGGAAGGCATCAACGCCGAACTGCCGCAATAAGAAGGAACGGGGGGCCAGCCCCCCGAACCCCCCGGGATATTTCAGCCAAGGCAAACAGGATGACGCCCCGCTTCCGCAAGGAAACGGGGCGCTTTGCCTTGGACGGTCATCGGCGTCCCCGCCTGTACCGTGAGACGGTCATAGCAGGCAAAGGTTAAGAAAACCTTTCGCCTCTTTGCCTTGGCGAAAATATCCTGCGGGGGAGTTGCGCGTCAGCGCGGCGGGGGCGCAAAGCCCCCTTTCTTATCCCATGCGTTCGCTGACATAGCTGCCGGGCGAGGGCGGGAAGACCACGGTCTTTTCGCCGTTCAGGAAAACCCGCCCGTGGATATGGGCGTGGACGGCGCGGGCCAGGACCTGCGCCTCGACATCGCGGCCCAGCGATACGTAATCGCCCGGCGACTGGGCGTGTGTGACGCGGACGGTGTCCTGTTCGATGATCGGGCCTTCGTCCAGGTCGGCGGTGACGTAATGGCTGGTCGCGCCGATCAGCTTGACCCCGCGCTCATAGGCCTGCTTGTAGGGGTTGGCGCCCTTGAAGGAGGGCAGGAAGGAATGGTGGATGTTGATGATCCGGCCCGACATGGCCTGGCACATCTGATCCGACAGAACCTGCATGTAGCGTGCCAGCACGATCAGTTCCGCGCCGGTGTCGCGGACGATGCGCATCTGTTCGGCCTCGGCCTGGGCCTTGTTTTCGTGGGTCACCTTGATGCAGTAATAGGGCAGGTCGTGGTTCACCACGACCTTCTGGTAATCCATGTGGTTGGAAATCACCGCCACGATGTCGATGGGCAGCGCGCCGATCCGCCAGCGATACAGCAGGTCGTTCAGGCAATGCCCGAAGCGGCTGACCATGATGATGACCTTCTTCTTCACCGCATCATCGCTGAAATCCGCCTCCATCCCGAAGCGTTCGGCGATGGGGGTGATGCCCTGCTGCAACTGCCCCAGCGTGGCTTGGCCTTCGGACCGGAAGCTGACGCGCATGAAGAAGCGGCCGGTCTCGGTGTCGTCGAACTGCGCGCTGTCGGTGATGTTGCAGTCATGGCCCGCCAGATAGCCGGAAATCGCGGCCACGATCCCGCGGGTCGAGGCACAGGTCACGCGCAGGGTATAGCTTTTCATGGGGCTCAGCTTCCTTGACTGTCAGGCTGACAGCATTTCGGACGATTGCGGCGGAATGACAATCATGTTTCCGACACCGCCGGGGACGGGCGCGACATCCCTCGGCGGCGGTGCATTCAGGCGGCGGGCATCCGCGCTTCCACCATGCCGGCATACCAGCTGGAACCGGCCGGGATCGCGTCGTCGTTGAAGTTGTAGGCCGGGTGGTGGACCATCGCCGTGTCGCCATTGCCCACGAAGATATAGGCGCCGGGCCTTTCGTTCAGCATATAGCTGAAATCCTCGCCCCCCATCATCGGCTGCATGTCCAGGTTCACGTCGCCCGCGATGTCGCGCGCCACCTCGGCCGCCCAGACGGTCGCCTGGTCGTCGTTCATGGTGACCGGATAGCCACGCTGGTAATCGACATGCGCGGTGGCCCCCATGGCGGCGGCGACATTGGTGGCGACGCGGGTGATGCCTTCCTCCAGTTGCTCACGGACGGCCGGATCCAGGCTGCGGGCGGTCCCCTTCAGCTTCACGACCTGGGGGATCACGTTATGCGCGGTCGAATCCGTGCTGACCACGCAGACCGAGATCACGGCGTTCTTCAGCGGGTCGATGTTGCGGGCCACGACCGATTGCAGCGCCACGATGATCTGCGCGGCAGTCAGCGTGGTGTCGATGCATTCGTGGGGCTTGGCCGCATGGCCGCCCTTGCCGGTGACGGTGATGTCGAACTGGTCCGCCGCGGCCATCATGGCGCCGGGCTTGATCGAGAAGCTGCCGACCGGCATCCCCGGCATGTTGTGCATCCCGTAGAATTCCTGGATGTTCCAGCGGCTGACCAGACCGTCCTGCACCATGGCGTCGCCGCCGCCGCCGCCCTCCTCGGCGGGTTGGAAGATCACCACGGCGGTGCCGTCGAAGTTGCGCGTCTCGGCCAGGTATTTCGCGGCTCCCAGCAGCATCGCGGTATGGCCGTCATGGCCGCAGGCGTGCATCTTGCCCGGCGTCCTGGAGGCATAATCCAGGCCCGTCTGCTCGTTGATCGGCAGGGCGTCCATGTCGGCGCGCAACCCGATCACGCGGCCCTTGCTGTCGGTCCTGCCCTTGATGACACCGACCACGCCGGTCCGGCCCACCCCTTCGACCACGTCGTCGCAGCCGAAGCTGCGCAACAGTTCGGCCACCCGGCCCGCGGTGCGGTGAACGTCATACAGCAGTTCGGGATGTTCGTGGAAATCGCGGCGCCATGCGGTGATTTCGGGAAGCAGTTCGGCAAAGCGGTTCTTGACGGGCATGTTCGGTCTCCTTCACGGGCGACAGGGTGAACCCTTTATGCAGGCTGTGCAAGCCGTCTGCCGGGGTCCGACAGCGGATCCAGGGCATTGCGATAATCCTGACGGAACAAGGCACGAGACCCTATCGTGCCGTTCCTGTTCCATGGTCCTGGGCGCAGAACGGCATCAGTGATGCGTCGCAGGCTCGACCAGGACCTTGTGACCCGGCGCGACCTCTTTATAGACCGAAGGCTGGGCCCGATAGTCGACGGGATGGATCGGCGAGGGGATCGGCCTGAAGTTCAGATCCTCGCTGATCTTCTTCTGGCGCGGATCGGCGACCGGCACGGCTGCCATCAACTGCCGGGTATAATTGTGCTGCGGGTTCTCGAACACCTGCTGGCGGGTGCCGATTTCCACGATGCGGCCCAGATACATCACGCCGACATGGTGGCTTACGCGTTCGACCACGGCCATGTCATGGCTGATGAACAGCATGGAAATGCCCAGATCCCCCTGCAACTCCATCAGCAGGTTCAGGACCTGCGCCTGGACCGAGACGTCAAGGGCCGACACCGCCTCGTCCGCGATGATCAGCTTGGGGTTCAGCGCAAGCGCGCGGGCGATGGCGATGCGCTGGCGCTGGCCGCCCGACATTTCGTGGGGGTATCGGCGCATGAAGCTGCGCGGAAGTTCCACCCGGTCGAACAGCGCGGCAATGCGGTCGCGGCGTTCGGACCGGGAACCGATGCCGAAATTCTCCATCGGTTCGGCCACCTGGTCATAAAGCTTCATGTGCGGATCAAGGCTGGCGAAGGGATCCTGGAAGATCATCTGCATGTCACGGCGCGCGCGGCGCAATTCGCGGGGCGACAGGGCGAGGATGTCGGTGCCGCCCAGATCGACCCTGCCCCCCTCCGGCTCGACCAGCCGCAGGATCGACCGCCCGCAGGTGGACTTGCCGCAGCCGGATTCGCCCACCAGCGACAGCGTCTCGCCCGCGTTGATGGTGAAGCTGACATCCTCGACCGCATGGACGCGCGCGACCGTGCGGCGCAGCAGCCCGCCCTTGACGGCAAAGCGGGTGGTCAGGCCCTCGACCGTCAGCAAGGGCTTCGGATCCTTCACGATGATCGGTTCCGGCGCGCTGACGGTGCCGTCGCGCATCAGGCGCATCCGTTCTGGTGCTGCCTTGCCCGTCATCTCGCCCAGGCGCGGCACGGCGGCCAGCAGCATCTTGGTGTAATCCTGCTGCGGGTTCTCGAAGACCTGCTCGACCGGGCCTTCCTCGACCTTGTCGCCCCGATACATGACGACCACGCGATCGGCCATCTGCGCCACGACCGCCATGTCATGGGTGATGAACAGGACCGCGATCCGCTTTTCGCGCTTGAGCCGGTCGATCAGCGCCAGGATTTCCGCCTGGATGGTCACGTCCAGCGCGGTGGTGGGTTCGTCGCAGATCAGCAGGCGCGGCTCGCAGGCCATGGCGATGGCGATCACGACCCGCTGGCGCATCCCGCCCGACAGTTCGTGCGGATACTGGTCCATGCGGCGTTCGGGTTCGGGGATGCGGACCTGGCGCAGGATTTCCAGGGCGCGGGCGCGGGCCTGGGCCTTGGTCATGTTGCGGTGGACCATCAGCCCTTCGGTCAACTGGTCGCCCACGGTGAAGACCGGGTTGAGCGCGGTCATGGGTTCCTGGAAGATCATGCCGATCTGGTTGCCGCGGATGTCGCGCATCGCGGGCGAGGATTGCCGGGCCAGGTCGATGACCTTGCCGTCGCCCCCGTCGAACATCAGCCGCCCGCCCGCGATGGTGCCGCCGCCGAATTCCACCAGGCGCATCAGCGACAGCGAACTGACCGACTTGCCCGACCCGGATTCGCCCACCACGCAGACGCATTCGCCGGGATTGATGGAAAAGCTGACATCCTTGACGCCGACGACGATGCCGTCGCCCGTCTCGAACTCGACCCGAAGCTTCTCGATGGAAACAAGCGGCTTGTCGTCCAGCATCCCGTCGCCCCCGGCCTGTGCTTTTGGGAAAGGCTAGCGGGCGGGCGGGAAATGTCAAAGGCGAAAGACCCCGCTTGTGTCACGCGATAACGCTTGCTTTCCAAACGGGCTTCGATTGAAACTGATTGCATTCCGCGGATGGCAGGATCGGAACAATGTCCCGGCAACCCAAGGAAAAACAACGATATAAGCCTGCCAAAGGCACCAAGCGTTCCGACCCCGCGCCTGCGGGTCGCAACTTCCGACAGGAGAGATCGATGAAGCTGAAGACACTGCTGATGGGCGCTGCGGCCAGCCTGGCCCTTGCCCCCGCCGCCATGGCCGAACGCGGCAGCGACGGCGCCCTGAACATCATCATGTGGCAGGCCCCATCCACGATGAACCCGTATCTTTCGGGGGGCACCAAGGAACTGATCGCGTCCAGCATGGTGCTGGAGCCGCTGGCCAGCATGACCCCCGAGGGCGAGCATGTCCCGCGCCTGGCGGCCGAAATCCCGACCCTGGAAAACGGCGGCATTGCCGAGGATCTGAAATCGGTCACATGGAAGCTGCAGGAAGGGCTGAAATGGTCGGACGGCACGCCCGTCACCTCGGCCGACGTGGTGTTTTCCGGCCAGTATTGCATGGACCCCCAGGGCGGCTGTTCGCAGCTTGCCAAGTTCGAGGGGATCGAGTCGATCGAGGCGGTCGATGACCTGACGGTCAAGATCAACTTCACCGAACCGATGCCCGACCCCTATTCGGCCTTTGTGGGCGCGAACGGACCGATCATCCAGAAGGCCCAGTTCGAAAACTGCCTGGGCGCCAATGCGCCTACCTGCACCGACCAGAACTTCAACCCCATCGGTACCGGTCCCTTCCGCGTCACGCAGTTCCTGACCAACGACGTGATCACCTTCGAGGCCAATCCCGAATACCGCGACCCGGCCAAGCCCGCCTTCGCGACCGCCACCATCAAGGGCGGCGGCGATGCGGCCGCTGCGGCGCGTTCGGTCCTGGAAACGGGCGAATACGATTACGCCTGGAACACCCAGCTTTCCCCCGACGTGATCGCCGGGATGGAGCAGATGGGCCGCGGCAAGGTCAGCGCGGCCTTCGGCAGCCTGGTCGAACGGATCCACGTCAACCTGACCGATCCGTCGTCGTCCCACCCCGAGGGAGAGCGTTCGACAAACGCCCATCCCCACCCCTTCCTGACCGACCCGGCGGTCCGCAAGGCCCTGTCGATGGCCATCGACCGCCAGCTTCTGACGGAAATCGGCTATGGCGCCTCGGGCAAGCCGACCTGCAACTATGTCCCCGCGCCCGAGGCCTGGGCATCGCCCAACCAGGAATGCCTGACCCAGGACATCGAGGGCGCCAAGGCGCTTCTGGATGAGGCCGGCTGGACCGTGGGCGGCAGCGGCGTGCGCGAAAAGGACGGCGTGCAGTTGAAGATGGTCTTCCAGACCTCGGTCAACGCGGTGCGCCAGGACTTCCAGGCGCTGATCAAGCAATGGTGGTCGGAAATCGGCATCGAGACCGAGTTGAAGACCGTCGATGCCTCGGTCTTCTTCGGCACGGATCCCGGTTCGCCCGACACGCTGCAGAAATTCTATGCCGACGTGCAGATGTATGCCGACAACTTCGAGGGCGGCAATCCCGCGCCCTATCTGGCGAAATGGACCTGCGACAAGGCCCCCAGCCCCGCCAACCAGTGGCAGGGCGAAAACATCAGCCGTTACTGCGATCCCGCCTATGACGCCTTGCTGGTCGAACTGGGCAAGACCGTCGATCCCGCCGAACGCGGCAAGATCGGCCAGAAGCTGAACGAGATGCTGACCAAGGAAAGCAACGCGATCATCCCGCTGATCTATCGCGGCACGGCCTCGGCCCATTCGAACAGCCTGGGCGGCGTCCAGATCAACGCCTGGGATTCGGAACTGTGGAACGTGGCCGACTGGACCCGCGTGCAGCAGTGATCCCGCCCGGCCCCGCGATCCGTCGCGGGGCCGGTTTCACACCGGTCAATCCCCACGACATCCGCGCCGAAACGAAGCGCCCTGACCGAGGCACACGATGCTGACATTCACCATCCGCCGCCTGCTGCTGGCGATCCCGACGCTTCTGTTCATATCGCTGGTGATCTTCCTGCTGCTGGAGGCGTCGCCGGGCGATCCGCTGGGCGACGTGCCGCTGACCGTCCCGCCCGAGGTGAAGGAGCGAATGCGCGAGGCGCTTGGCCTGGGATCGCCCTGGTATGTGCGCTATGTCCTGTGGCTGAAGCAGTTCTTCTGGGTCGAGCCGCTGTACTGGTTCGACCATGTCTTCGGCACGCAGTTCAGCGCCGGGATGCAGCGCATCATCAGCTTCCAGTCGCGCAGCCCGGTCTTCGACGTGATCGCGCAACGCGTGCCGCAGACGCTGACCGTGGTGGGCTTTTCCTATCTGGTGGGCGTGCTGATCGCGCTGCCGATCGGCATCATCTCGGCCTACAAGCAGTATTCCTGGTTCGACCAGTTGGGCACCTTCGTGTCGATGATCGGCTTTTCGATGCCGACCTTCTTCACCGGCGTGGTGCTGATCATCATCTTCGGGGTGAAGCTGCAATGGTTCCCCTCGGTCTATGACACCACGCTTGTGGTGCGCGACTGGGACAGCTTCTGGGCGCAGGTCCGGCAGATGGTCATGCCGGTGACGGTGCTGGCGCTGTATAACGCGGCGCAGATCAGCCGCTTCATGCGCGCATCCATGCTGGACAACCTGGGCCAGGATTACGTCCGCACCGCCCGCGCCAAGGGCCTGTCGGAACGGACCGTGGTCCTGAAGCATGTGCTGAGGAACAGCCTGATCCCCGTCATCACCGTGATCGCGCTTGGCCTTCCCGCCGTCTTCGGCGGCGCGATCATCACGGAACAGGTCTTCAAGGTGAACGGCCTGGGCCAGTTGCTGATCACAGCGATCCACGGCAACGACATTCCCATGGTGCTGACGCTGACCTTCATCTTCGCGATCCTGATCGTGCTGTTCACCCTGATTGCCGACATCCTCTACGGCATCCTGGACCCGAGGATCCGCTATGACTGACACCGAACGCCAGCATCACCTGGACCTGCGCGAGACCGTGGACGCGACCGCCGCGGCGGCAGGCGCCACGGCCGCCCTGCCGCCGGACAATCCCCTTCACGCCGGCGGGGAAACCCGCAGCCAATGGCGCGACGTCTGGCGGCAGTTCCGCAGCCACAAGGGCGCGATGGTGGCCCTGGTACTGTTCGTCCTGACCATCCTGTTCGTGCTGGTCGGCCCATACATCTGGACCATCGACCCGACCTATGTGGACATCCGCGCCCGCAATTCGGGCTTTTCAGCCGCGCATCCGTTGGGCACCGACCAGTTGGGCCGCGACATGCTGGCCCGGCTGATGGCCGGGGGCCGGGTGTCCATCGCCGTGGGGCTGACCGCGATGATCATCGCGATCTCGCTGGGCAGCCTGATCGGCGTGACTTCGGGTTACTTCCGCAGGCTGGACGCGCCGCTGATGCGGATGACCGAACTGTTCCTGGCCCTGCCCCTGCTGCCGCTGCTGCTGCTGATGGTTACCCTGTTCCGCGAGCCGCTGTCGCAGTCCTTCGGTCCCGCCATGGGCACCTTCATCCTGATCGTCTCCGCCATCGGCGCGACAAGCTGGATGCAGGCCGCGCGCATCGTGCGTGGCGACGTGCTGGGCCTGAAGGAGCGCGAATTCATCCTGGCCGCCAAATCCATCGGCACCCCCGCGCACCGCATGATCCTGCGCCATGTGCTGCCCAACGTGCTGTCGCCGATCATGGTCGCGGCCACGCTGGGCATCGCCACGGCGATCATCACCGAAAGCGCGCTGTCCTTCCTGGGCCTGGGCTTCCCGCCCGACTTCCCGACCTGGGGGCGGCTGCTTTACGACGCGGTGGACCAGATGATCCAGTATCCGTCGCGGGTGATCCTGCCGGGGCTGTTCATCTCGCTGACGGTGCTGTGCGTCAACTATATCGGCGACGGGCTGCGCGACGCGATGGACCCGCGCATCCGGGGACGGTAATTCCACCGCGAATGCGAACGAAGGCGGAACATGGGCTTTCCATGTCCCGCCGACCCGCCTATGTTGGCGGGATGGAGCTTTTGGACGATTCCGACGACATGGGCGGCGTGCCGCTGTCGCAACGCGCGATGGCCGCGCGCCCTGCCCCCTATCTGGACGGGCTGAACGCCGCACAGCGCGCCGCCGTGGAAACGCTGGACGGGCCGGTGCTGATGCTGGCGGGCGCGGGCACCGGCAAGACCCGCGCGCTGACCACGCGGATCGCGCATCTGCTGATGCTGGGCAAGGCGCGGCCGGGCCAGATTCTGGCCGTGACCTTCACCAACAAGGCCGCGCGGGAAATGAAGAACCGCATCGCCCGCCTGCTGGGCGAGACGGTCGAGGGGATGCCTTGGCTGGGCACCTTCCATTCCATCAGCGTCAAGATCCTGCGCCGCCATGCCGAACTGATCGGCAATGGCGAACTGCACCTGAAGCCTTCCTTCACCATACTGGATACCGACGACCAGATCCGGCTGCTCAAGCAGTTGATCCAGGCCGAGAACCTGGACGAGAAACGCTGGCCTGCCCGCCAGTTGGCCCATCTGATCGACGGCTGGAAAAACCGCTGCCTGACCCCCGCCAACCTGCCCAGGGGCGAGGGCACGGGTTTCGACGGCTGGGGCGGCAAGCTGTACCAGGCCTATCAGAACCGCCTGCTGGCGCTGAACGCGGTCGATTTCGGCGACCTTCTGATGCATTGCGTGACGCTGTTCCAGGCGCATCCCGACGTGCTGCGGTCCTGGCAGGACCGCTTCCGCTATATCCTGGTGGACGAATACCAGGACACCAACGTGGCGCAGTACATGTGGCTGCGGCTGCTGGCCCAGGCGCATCGCAACATCTGCTGCGTGGGAGACGACGACCAGTCGATCTATGGCTGGCGCGGGGCCGAGGTCGGCAACATCCTCCGCTTCGAGAAGGATTTCCCCGGCGCGCAGGTGATCCGGCTGGAACAGAACTATCGCTCGACCCCGCAGATCCTGGCCGCCGCATCCGGCCTGATCGCCGCCAACCAGGGCCGCCTGGGCAAGACCCTGTGGACCGAGGCCGAGGGCGGCGAACCCGTGCGCCTGATCGGCCATTGGGACAGCGAGGCCGAGGCCCGCTGGATCGGCGAGGAGATCGAGGCCTTTCACGGCGGCCACCGCGCCAGCGTCGGCCGCACCAGCCTGAACGACATCGCCATCCTTGTCCGCGCATCCCACCAGATGCGCGCCTTCGAGGACCGCTTCATGTCCATCGGCCTGCCCTATCGCGTGATCGGCGGCCCGCGCTTCTATGAGCGCGCGGAAATCCGCGACGCGATGGCCTATTTCCGGCTGGTGGTCAGCCCCGCCGACGACCTGGCCTTCGAACGCATCGCCAACACGCCCAAGCGCGGCCTTGGCGAAAAGGGCCTGCAAGCCATCCAGCACATGGCACGGGCACGCGGGCTGTCGCTGCTGGACGGAACGGTCGCGGCGCTGACGGCGGGCGACCTGTCCGGCAAGGCTGCGGCAAGCATGCGCCAGTTCACCGAGGCCCTGGGCCGCTGGCACGCCGATGCCCTGGACGACCGGGTGAACCATGTCGAACTGGCCGAGCGGATCCTGGACGAATCCGGCTATACCGCCATGTGGCAGAACGACAAGTCGCCCGACGCGCCGGGGCGTCTGGACAACCTCAAGGAACTGATCAAGGCACTGGAGGAGTTCGACAACCTGCAAGGCTTCCTGGAACACGTGGCCCTGGTGATGGACCGGGACGAGGGCGAGGCAGCCGAACAGGTCAGCATCATGACCCTGCACGCCGCCAAGGGCCTGGAATTCCCCATCGTCTTCCTGCCGGGATGGGAGGACGGGTTGTTCCCCAGCCAGCGGGCGATGGATGAAAACGGCACCAAGGGGCTCGAGGAAGAACGGCGCCTGGCCTATGTCGGCATCACCCGCGCGGAACGGCTGGCGACGATCAGCTTCGCGGGCAACCGGCGCCTTTACGGGCAATGGCAAAGCTCCATGCCCTCGCGCTTCGTCGATGAACTGCCGCCCGAACATGTCGAGGTCCTGACGCCCCCCGGCCTTTACGGCGGCGGCTATGGCGCGGCGATGGCCTTTGCGGCCGGCGGTCCGGTCAATGCACTGCACGAACGCGCGGCCAAGGCCGATGTCTACAACTCGCCCGGATGGAAGCGGATGCAGGCCCGCGCATCCGAACGCAAGGCGCCGGTCCACCGCGCGCCCATCATCATCGACGCCGAGCCTGCGTCGAAGTTCACCGTGGGCGACCGCGTGACCCATGCCAAGTTCGGCGAGGGCACGGTGATGGGCATCGCCGAGGATACGCTGACCGTGCAATTCGCGGCGGGCTTCAAGAACATCAAGGCCGCCTATGTCCAGCCGGCGGGCGGGGATGACGTTCCGTTCTGACCGCTGGTCCCCTGCCCCCTGCGATGCTAGCCTTCGGGCGAAACCATCCCGGAACCGCCCTTGGCCGCCTTCATCCGCCTGATCCTGTTCCTGCTGATCGCCGAAACGGTGTTCTATCTGCTGCTGCGGGTCTATCTCCGGTCACTGCGGACCGAACGGCTGGAGGAGATCTGGGACGAACGCCACCCCTCCATGCCGGGGAACACCCCCGCGCGGCGCGCGTTCGTCCGCAGGTCCATGATCGGCTTCGACAGGACGCTGAAATCGCGGCTGTTGCTTCTGGTCTTCGTTCTGCCCAACCTGGCGGTCATGGGCATCATCTATTGGGTCAACTGGCAGTAAGGGCGCGCCATCCATGCATTATCTCAAGGTCGCGGTCGGCGTGCTGTTCGGCATCGCGGTGTTCCTGTTCCTGGACTATGCGCTGCCGTCCAAGAACACGGTGCGGATCACCAATACCTATAACCGCCTGACCTCGGTCACGGCCTCGAACGCGATCTTCTATGCGTCCGACAACACAGGCACGGTGGAGAACGCGCAAGGCCAGCGCGACGTGCGCTTCATCGAAACCGTGCGCCCCAATGGCAAGGTCTTCGTTTACCGCAACGAGGATACCGGCTGGATCTGGCCGCCCTATTTCAAATACGACAGCGCCAACCTGCAGGCCGAGGCGACGAACCTGCAATCCACGCGCGAAAACCCGCAATGGGTCAGCGTGACCGCCTATGGCTGGCGGATGGCGTGGCTGTCCACCTATCCCAACGCGGTCAGCATCGACACGCTGGCCGGGCCGGACGAACGCCCGCGCAACTGGGCAGCCTCCATCGTCTGCATCGTGTTGTTGCTGCTGCTGGCGCTGATCTGGCGCATGTGGGCGCAGTTCCAGGAACGCGGATTCGGCGGCTGGCGGAGAAAGCCATGACCCGCAATCCCGGCACCGATCTGCGGACCGACTGGTTCGCCGATATCCGCATCAATACCCCGGCGGTCGAACGCCGCGCGGCCAGCCTACCCGCCCGGCGCAGTCTGAAGAAGGACCATCAGGCGGCCTGGCTGCTGAACGCCGTGCGCTGCATCGACCTGACGACGCTGGCGGGCGACGACACGCCCGACCGCGTGGCGCGGCTTTGCGCAAAGGCGCGCCAGCCCATCGCGTCCGAACTGCTGGAGGCGATGGGCGCCACCGGCCTGACCACCGGCGCGGTCTGCGTCTATCCCACCATGGTCGCGCCCGCCAAGCGTGCCCTTGGCAATTCCGGCATCCCGGTCGCCAGCGTCGCCACCGGCTTTCCTGCCGGACTGATGCCCCTGAACCTGCGGCTGGCCGAGATCCTTTACGCCGTCGAACACGGCGCGGACGAGATCGACATCGTCATCACCCGCGCCCATGTGCTGCGCGGCGAATGGGCGGCGCTTTACGACGAACTCCGCGCCATGCGAGAGGCCTGCGGCGATGCCAGGATGAAGGCGATCCTGGCTACGGGCGATCTGAAATCGCTGGAGAATGTCGCCCGTGCCAGCCATGTGGCAATGCAGGCGGGGGCGGACTGGATCAAGACCTCGACCGGCAAGGAAGGCGTGAACGCCACCCTGCCCGTGTCGCTGGTGATGTGCCGGGCGATCCGCGATTATCGCGACCAGACCGGCCATGTCGTGGGCTTCAAGCCCGCGGGGGGCCTGCGGACCGCCAAGGACGCGCTGAACTGGCAGGTGCTGATGGCCGAGGAACTGGGCCGCGACTGGCTGCGCCCCGACCTGTTCCGCATCGGCGCCTCCAGCCTTCTGGGCGATATCGAACGCCAGATCAGCCACCATGTGACGGGCCGCTATGCCGCCGGTTACCGCCAAGCGATTGCCTGAGGGACGCATGACCAGCGTGAGCGAATTGATGAAAACGATGGAATACGGCCCCTCGGTCGAGGACAGCGCCGCCGTGCGCGACTGGCTGGCGCGGCGCGGCGCATTCGGCCATTTCATCGGCGGCAGCTTTACCGAACGGGGCCAGTTGTTCGACAGCCGCGATCCCGCGACGGGTGAGGTTCTGGCGCAGGTGTCGCAGGGGACCGTCGGTGACGTGGCGGCGGCGGTGGCGGCGGCGCGGCAGGCGCAGCCCGGCTGGGCGACGCTGACGGGGTCGCAGCGGGCGCGTTACCTTTATGCCCTTGCCCGCCATGTGCAGAAACGCGAACGCTTCCTGTCGGTGCTGGAGACGCTGGACAACGGCAAGCCGATCCGCGAGTCGCGCGACATCGACGTGCCGCTGGTCGCGCGGCATTTCTACCACCATGCCGGTTGGGCGGAACTGCGCGACAGCGCCTTTCCGGGGCATCAGCCGATCGGCGTCTGCGGCCAGATCATCCCCTGGAACTTTCCGCTGCTGATGCTGGCCTGGAAGATCGCCCCTGCCCTTGCGGCGGGCAATACGGTGGTGCTGAAGCCTGCCGAATACACGCCCCTGACCGCGCTTGCCTTTGCCGAGATCTGCCAGGAGATCGGCCTGCCTGCGGGCGTCGTCAACATCGTCACGGGCGACGGCGACACCGGCGCGGCCCTTGTCGCAGCCGAGGTGGACAAGATCGCCTTCACCGGCTCGACCCAGGTGGGCTGCGCGATTGCGGGCCAGCTTGCCGGGACGGGCAAGCGGCTGACGCTGGAACTGGGCGGCAAGTCGCCCTTCGTGGTCATGCCCGACGCCGACCTGGATGCGGCGGTGGAAGGCGTCGTGGATTCGATCTGGTTCAACGGCGGCCAGGTCTGCTGCGCCGGATCGCGCATCCTGGTGGCCGAGGCAGTGGCGACGCGGTTCGAGTCCCTGCTCTCTGCCCGGATGGCGCGGCTGCGGGTTGGATCGCCGCTGGACAAGTCCACCGATGTCGGCGCCATCGTCGATCCCATCCAGAAGAACCGTATCCTGTCGATCTGCAAGGCGGCCACCGATGTGGGGGCGGAACTGGTCGGCGGCGCCGCGCAGGAGGGCTGCTTCATCGCGCCGGGCTATCTGCGCAACATTACCCCTGCCAATCCGGGCTTCGAGCAGGAGATCTTCGGCCCCATCGCCACGCTTTCGACCTTCCGCACGGCGGATGAGGCGGTCGAATTGGCGAATAACACGCGCTATGGCCTTGCGGCCTCGATCTGGTCGGAAAGCGCGGCGGTGGCGGCGGATATCGCCGCCAGGGTGAAGGCGGGCGTGGTCTGGATCAACTGCGCCAACCTGTTCGACGCGGCGGCCCCCTTTGGCGGCTATCGCGAAAGCGGCTTCGGCCGCGAAGGCGGGCGCGTGGGGATGCTGGACTATCTGGCCGAACCGGCGGTCGAGGGGGCGGTTGAACCGGCCCCCGCAGCCCCGGTCGCGGCGACCACCGGGACGGGTCATGCCACAGATCTGGACCGCACGGCCAAGCTGTATATCGGCGGCGCGCAGAAGCGGCCGGACGGCGGCGCAAGCTATGCCGTGCCGGGCGGCCTTGCGCCCCTGGGCAGCCGCAAGGACATCCGCAACGCGGTCGAAGCCGCCGCCAAGGCCGGGAAATGGGCCGCCATGGGCGGCCATGCCCGCGCGCAGGTGCTGTATTACATCGCCGAGAACCTGTCGGCCCGCGCCGACGAATTCGCCGCCCGCACCGGCCGGGCCGAGGTCGATGCCGCCATCGCCCGCGCCTTCCATTATGCCGCCTGGGCAGACAAGTTCGACGGCGCCAATGTGCAAGCCAAGCCCGGCCACCTGCTGAACGTGGTCAACGAACCCTTTGGCGTGATGGGCATCGCCTGCCCCAATGCTCAGCCCTTGGCCGCGTTCATGTCGCTGGTCATGCCCGCCATCGCCATGGGCAACCGCGTCGTCGCCATCGCCGCGCAGGACGATCCGCTGGCCGTGACGGACCTGTACCAGGTCTTCGACACGTCCGACCTGCCGGGGGGCGTGGTCAATATCGTCACCGGCCCCCGCGACGACCTCGCCCGCGTGCTGGCCGCGCATGACGAGGTCGCGGCGATGTGGATGGTGGGTGGCGATCTGGCGGCGGTGGAAAAGGCCGCGGGCGGCAACCTCAAGCCCGTCTGGGCGCCCGCCCATCGCGACTGGTGCGGCCCGCAGGCCCAGGGAGAGGTTTTCCTGCGCCATGCCACGCAGGCCAAGACGATCTGGCTGCCCTATGGCGCCCTGCCCGAAGGCACCGGGTCTGCGGCCTATTAGGCGCGCAGGCCCGCGAAGGTCATCGGATCCAGGGATGCCTGGGCGAAGGTCGGCCCGTTGACCATCAGGCTGACCGCGTCATGGGAATGCAGCGATTCCTGATGGCTGGCAACCACCCGGAAATCGCCGAAGCGCGGATCGGCCAGCAGTTGCTGGGCAAAGGCGCGCACCGCATCCTCGACGAAGATCGGGTTCGAGGCATTGAGTTCGGCGAAGGCCTGCTCGTCCTCGCGCTTGACCATCACCTGTGTTTCCGTGGGCACGGCGCGGCGGCAGAGTTCCACCATGTCCTCGAACCAGATCTTCTCTGGCCCTACCATCACCGCCGAGATCCGGGCGATGGACCGCTGCGAATGGGGCGTCGCCAGCCGCGACCGGGTTTCGCGCGCATGTTCGGACAGTTCCAGCGAACAAGGGCAGGTCGAGGAATAGACATAGTCGAAATGCATGATCCGCAGCCGCTGGCCGTGGAAATCCAGGATCTCCATCGCGATGTCGTAATACTGCCAGCCGGACAGCCCCGACCGCAGCGAATCCACCCGGATCGGATAGGAAAACTTCATCTGGATGCGGGCGTCATAGGCATCCAGGTCGGCCTGATAATCGTCAAGCGCGGCTTCCAGCACCTTCAGGCTGAAGGCATGTTCGGAATGGGCGTAAAAGGACCGCATGATCCGGGACATGTTGATGCCCTTGCGGTCGGCCTCCAGGCTGACGGTGCCGGTCACGCTGGTTTCCAGCGCCAGTTCGCCCCCGTCGCGGGTCTGATAGCGGATCGGCAGGCGAAAGTTGGAAATCCCGACATGCTGGATCGGCGCGCGCGCGCCCACGATCAGGCTGGCCGGGCCGTTCTGAAGGTCCGGCAGTCCGGCCTTGTAGGTATCATCCACCCTGAAGCCCGCATCATAGCTGCGCGCCAGGGCCGGATAGGCGGGGATCATCGGGCGTGCTTCGGTCATGCGGACATCCTTCAACGAAGATCGCGGCCTAATATGGGGATTTCGGGCCGGATTCCAAAGCTTAAATCCGGCAGGACGGGCAAAGCGCGCGACCCGGCCGGTTCAGGGGGCAAGCGCCTGGTGCAGGTCGTCGATCAGGTCGGGGGCATGTTCCAGCCCGACGGACAGCCGCAGAAGTCCCGGCGTGATCCCCAGATAGGCGCGGTCATCGTCGGACAGGCGCTGATGGGTGGTCGTCGCGGGATGCGTCACGATGGATTTCGCATCGCCCAGGTTGTTGGAAATGCTGATGATCCCCAGCCGGTTCAGCGCGGCGAAGGCCGCATCCTTGCCGCCCGCCACCTCGAAGGCGATCATGGTGCCGCCCGATCCCATCTGCCGCATCGCCAAGTTGTGCTGGGGATGGTCGGCCAGCCCCGGATAGATCACGCGCGACAGCGCCGGATTGCCCTGCAGCGCCTGGGCAATTGCCAGGGCGCTGTCGGCCTGGGCGCGCACGCGCAGATCCATGGTGGTCAGCCCGTTCAGCATGATCCAGCTGTGAAAGGGGCTGATCGCGCCGCCGGTATGTTTCAGGTAGGGCTCGGCAACCTCGCGCACGAACTGGCGGGTGCCGCAGATGACGCCCGCAAGCGCCCGCCCCCCGCCGTCGATATGCTTGGTCGCGGAATAGACGACGACATCGGCGCCCAGATCGGCCGCGCGGGAAAAGACCGGGGTGGCGAAGACGTTGTCGGCCACCACAAGCGCGCCAACCGCGTGTGCCAGATCGGCGACGGCCTTGATGTCGATCACCTCGAGCGTGGGGTTCGACATGGTCTCGAAGAAGGCGGCCCTGGTGCCGGGGCGCAGCGCCGCGCGCCACTGGTCCAGGTCGGTGCCGTCCACATAGGTGACCTCGACCCCGAATTTCGCCAGCAGGTCCAGCACATAAAGGCAGGATCCGAACAGCGCGCGGGCCGCCACGATGTGATCGCCGGGCTTGCACATGGAAAACAGCGCGCCATTGACCGCCGCCATGCCGCTGGCCGTGGCAAAGGCGTCCTCGGTCCCTTCCAGGGCGGCGATGCGATCCTCGAACATCCGGCTGGTGGGGTTGCCATAGCGGGCATAGATGAATTCGTCCGGGCCGGTGCCCTTGAAGCGGGCCTCGGCCTGTTCGGCGCTGTCATAAACAAAGCCCTGGGTCAGGAAGATCGCCTCGGCCATTTCCCCATACTGGCTGCGGCGGATGCCATGATGGACGGCCTGGGTGCGCGGGTGAAGCCCCTTTGCGGAACTATCGCTCATGTCGGAATGCCTTCTGCTGACCCCGGCGGGGTTAGCGCCCCAGCGATCATGGCGCAAGGGCCAAGCCATGTCCCACACGGATCGCCGGGAATGCGCCAGCGGCAGGGACACCCGTCCCTTGTCGATGAATATCTTCAAGGATTGCAATTTCTTAACCAAAACATGCCGCTATGAACACGCGCATGTTAATTGCCCAAATGGACAGGTTGAGCCATGGGTGACGCGAAAGTAAGTTGAGCCAGCAGTCAAGAAAGTCTGCGCAAGAAAGGGACGGCCTGAACAGCCGGTTTGCGATCATGACATTGGAATATGCCAACGAATATCCTGATGTCCTGCCGCGCAAGAATGGCGGTGCAAGCCTTTCCGACCGCACCTTTTTTCAAGGTTCGGCTTTGAAGAAGAACGGCAAGTCAGAAGTGGTGTTTGACGGCGTATCCCCCGACGATCCCGCATTGGATCTTCTGGGTGAATGCGGCGGTGTATAGGTGAAGGAACTTGCCGTCTGACCGAACCCCTGCGGATCGGTCCAATTTTGGGCTAAGTTTTTGGTATCGTTTTTTGTGAAGGCCCGATACGACACAATGGGGGCGGAGAAATCCGCCCCCTGTTATATTCAAAGATAATCGCCCCGCTGCAGGCCGTATTTGGCCATCTTCTCGTTCAGGGTGCGGCGCGGCAGGCACAATTCCTCCATCACGCCCGAGATGCTGCCCTTGTGGCGGCGCATGGTGTTGTCGATCAGCATCTTCTCGAAGCTTTCGACATATTCCTTGAGCGGCTTGCCCTCGGTCGTGGTGGCCTGCTGGTTGTCTTCCCCGTCCGCCATCAGAAGCGAGGCGATGGAACCCGATCCCCGCCGGTTCTGCAGCACGGCGCGTTCGGCCACGTTGATCAACTGGCGGATATTGCCGGGCCAGGGGGCCTGCAAAAGCTGGGCGGCCTCCTGGGCGCTGACCTGCGGCGGCTCGCAGCCATATTCCTCGGAGAACTGCTCGGTCATGCGGGTGAACAGCGACAGGATATCCTCGCCCCGCGCGCGCAGCGGCGGCAGGGTGATCTTCAGCGCCGACAGGCGATAGAACAGGTCGGGCCGCAGCGAATCCTCGGCCCGGCGGCCTTCGCCCCGCGCGTTCGAGATGGCGATGATGCGCGTTTCGGCGGGCGTTCCCTGGTCGCTGATGAAGGCCAGCAGGCGGGCTTGGAGGGGTTCGGACAACGCCTCGATGTCTTCCAAGCAAAGGGTGCCGCCGCGGGCCTCCTCGACGGCGGGAATGCCGTCCTCGACCGGGCCGAACAGCCGGGCCGACAGCGCCTCGTCGTTATAGGCGGCGCAGGACACGGGCACGAATTTCCGGGACGCGCGCGGGCCGACGGCGTGCAGGGCATGGGCCACCAACGTCTTGCCGGTGCCGGTTTCGCCGTCGATCAGCACATGGCCGTCTGCCTGGCCCAGATCCAGGATATCCTCGCGCAGGCGTTCCATCACCGGGCTGGTGCCGATCAGCTTGGACATCACCTGCTGGCCTTCCGACAGGTCGCGACGGAGCGCGCGGTTGTCCAGCGTCATGCGCCGCATCTGCGTGGCCTTCTTGGCAAGCGCCGTCATCTTGTCGGGATTGAAGGGCTTTTCCATGAAGTCCATGGCACCGATCCGCATCGCCTCGACCGCCATCGGCACGTCGCCATGCCCGGTGATCAGGATCACGGGCAGCCCCGAATCCAGCCCCATCAGGCGCTTCAGGAAGGCGATCCCGTCCATGCCGGGCATCCGGATGTCCGACACCACGATGCCGGGCCAGTCGGACCCGATGACCTTCAGCGCGTCTTCGGCACTGGGATAGGTTTCCGTTTCGAACCCGGACAGCACCAGCCACTGGCTGATCGATTCCCGCATGTCCGGTTCATCATCAACGATCGCAATCTTCAATTTGCGGGACATAGGTCTTCCTCTCTCGAACATTCACTCGGCGGCCAGCGTCTGCGCGGGCTGCCCCGGCTTGTGCAAAGGCATCTCGACCGCGAAGACGGCGCCGCCCTGGTCTGCGTTATGCGCGGTCAGGCGACCGCCGAAATCGGCCATGATGGACGAGGATATGGCCAGCCCCAGCCCTGTCCCCTCGCCCGGTTTCTTCGTGGTCCAGAACGGCTCGAACAGCTTTTCCAGATCCGATATGCCCGGCCCGTTGTCGCGCACCAGCACATGGGCATTGGTGCCCGTTTCCACCGTGATCTCGATCCGGGCATCGCGCCTGTCGCGGACGGCATCGACGGCATTGCGCAGCAGGTTGATGATGACCTGTTCCAGCCGGATGCGGTCGGCCATCACCATCACGGGACCGCGCGGCAGGTTGCGGGTCACGCGGATGGCCCGCCCGCGAAGCTGCGGCTCCATCATGGTCAGGGCGCTGCTGACGGCGGCGCGCAGATCCACCGGCTCGACCGCCTCGCCGCCCTTTCGGGCATAGGATTTCAGCTGACGGGTAATGGCGCCCATGCGCTCGATCAGGTCGTCGATCCGCTGAAAGGAGGACAGCGCCTCCTCGGCCCGGCCGCGTTGCAGCAGAAGACGAGCGCCGGCCAGATAGGTCTTCATCGCGGCCAGCGGCTGGTTCAACTCGTGGCTGACGCCTGCCGACATCTCGCCCAGGGCCGCCAGCTTGGAACTTTGCTGCACGGTCTGTTCGGCGACGCGCAGTTCCTTTTGCATCCGTTCGCGCTCGGCAATCTCTCGGGTCAGGCGCAGGTTCAACGCGCGCAGGTCAGCCGATTCGCGCATATAGGCGACGGACTGGCTGCGGGCGCGGCGCGACAGGACATAGAAGGTCCCGGCCAGCAGGATCGCGAATCCCATAATTTCCAGCGCCAGGACCGCGTTCACCTGTTCGCGCACCGAGGCATAGGTGGTGAAGCTGATCATCCGCCAGCCCCGGAAGGGGATGCGCGCTTCGGACTGCATGACGGCGCGGCCCTGGACATAGGCGTCGATCGGCATGGCGGTCCAGTCGGCCGTGACCTGGAACGCCCGCTGGATGGCGGATGGCGCGTCGCGCACGGCCAGGGCCTCGGGCATGGTCAGGCCGCGCCATCGGGGTTCCGTCGCCAGGATGATGTTGCCTTCGCTGTCGGTGACGGCCACGGCGTCCGAAATCCCCGCCCAGGACCGTTCCAGCCGCGACAGGTCGGCGCCGACGACGATCACGCCCAGTGTCTTGCCATCGGACACCACCGCGCGGGAATAGGTGAATTCATACCCGCCGCTGCCCTGGTTGGCGACGGTGAAGACCGTTTCGCGCGACCGCAGCGCCTCGACATAGAACGGCGATAGGACGTTGTTCGCGCCCAACTGGAACCGGTCCGTGGCCCCCACCGTGCGCCCCGAGGCATCCAGAAGCCGGATCGAGGCCGCGCCGATTTCCTTTTGCGCCGCGATCAGCCGGGCCGAGGTGGTCGAGAAATCGTTGCTGTTCAGCGACCCGATCAGCGCCGGATCGCGCGCCAGCAGCAGCGGCACCACCGCCGTTCGCTGCAATTCGGACAGCAGGTTGCCGGTATAAAGCGCAAGCCGCAGTTCCGACCGGACACGGGTGTTTTCCGAAAAGCGCGTGGTCAGCCAGGCATTCGTCGTCCAGACGGACAGGATCGCCAGGGCAAAGATCAACGCCACCGCAGCGCGCAGCCACCACGGGTTGCCGAATTGGGACAGCCGGGGCCGGGAACGCTCTGACGCGCTGATGCTGTCCCTGTCTTCGATCACCTATGAAATCCGGCCATGTTGCAGAACTGCCGCACTCTAGGCGCAGAAGCCGCCATGCTCAAGTCAGGCGTTGACAACTCCGGCCACAAGACTGCGGAACAATGCCGCGCCATCGGTGCCGCCAAGCGCCGGATCGGCCGCGCGTTCGGGATGCGGCATCATGCCCAGGATGCGGCGGTTTGCGGACAGCACGCCCGCGATGTCGCCCACGGACCCGTTGATCGCCGGCCCATAGGTAAAGGCGATGCGATCCTGGTCCCGAAGCTGCGCCAGGTCCTCCGCCGTGGCCTGGTAATTCCCGTCATGATGGGCGACCGGAACGGTGATTTGTTGGCCCTTGGCATAGCCTGCGGTGAAATCGCTGTCGGCGGTGACGACGTTCAGGACGGCGGGCTTGCACAGGAAGGTCAACCCGGTATTGCGCATCAACGCGCCCGGCAGCAGCCCCAGTTCGGTCAGGACCTGGAAGCCGTTGCAGATCCCAAGCACATAGCCGCCCCGTTCCGCATGGCGCCGCAGGGCCCCGGCAATGGGCGAATGGGCCGCGATCGCCCCGCAGCGTAGATAATCGCCAAAGGAAAAGCCGCCGGGAACGGCCACAAGGTCGGTGCCTTCGGGCAGGGTCTGGTCCTTGTGCCAGACCCGCGCCACCTGCGCCCCGGCGTTTTGCAGGGCCACCGCAAGGTCGCGGTCGCAGTTCGATCCGGGAAAGGTGATGACGGCGGCTTTCATGGGACAGCTCCTGCTGGGATCGCCCGTGCCTTATCGCAGCTTGGCCGCCGAAGAAAGGGGGCCTTGCCCCCGCCGCGCGTGCCGCGCGGCTCCCCCAGGATATTTGGGCACAGAAGATGAGGCCCTATCTTCTGTGCCCAAATATCCCCGCCGGAGGCAAGAAGGGCCGGGCGAATGCCCGGCCCCTTTTCTGTCGCGACGCCTCAGTTCAGCGCCTTGTTCAGGTATTCGTCCACCTTTTCCAGATAGCCCATCGTGGTCAGCCATTTCTGGTCCGGCCCGACCAGCAGCGCCAGGTCCTTGGTCATGTGGCCGTCCTCGACCGCCTGCACGGTCACGCGCTCCAGCGTCTCGGCAAAGTTCAGCAGCGCCGCGTTGTCGTCCAGCTTGGCACGGTGCTTGAGCCCGCCCGTCCAGGCGAAGATCGACGCGATCGAGTTGGTCGAGGTCTGGTTGCCCTTCTGGTGTTCGCGGTAATGGCGCGTCACGGTGCCGTGCGCCGCCTCGGCCTCGACCGTCTTGCCGTCGGGCGTCATCAGCACGCTGGTCATCAGCCCCAGCGAGCCGAAGCCCTGGGCCACGGTGTCGGACTGCACGTCGCCGTCATAGTTCTTGCAGGCCCAGACATAGCCGCCTGACCATTTCAGGCTCGAGGCCACCATGTCGTCGATCAGGCGGTGCTCATAGGTGATGCCGGCCTTCTTGAACTGGTCGGCGAATTCCGTGTCGAACACTTCCTGGAACAGATCCTTGAAGCGACCGTCATAGGCTTTCAGGATCGTGTTCTTGGTGGACAGATAGACCGGATAGCCGCGCTGCAGGCCATAGTTCATCGAGGCGCGGGCAAAGTCGCGGATAGAATCGTCCAGGTTGTACATGGCCATCGCCACGCCCGACGATGGGGCCTGGAAGACCTCGTGCTCGATGGTCTCGCCATCCTCGCCGACGAAGCGGATCGTCAGCTTGCCCTTGCCGGGGAAGCGGAAGTCGGTGGCCTTGTACTGGTCGCCGAAGGCATGGCGGCCGACGATCACGGGCTTGGTCCAGTGCGGCACCAGGCGCGGGACGTTCTGGCAGATAATGGGTTCGCGGAAAATGACGCCGCCCAGGATGTTGCGGATCGTGCCGTTGGGCGATTTCCACATCTTCTTCAGGCCGAATTCCTCGACCCGCTGTTCGTCGGGGGTGATGGTCGCGCATTTCACGCCCACGCCGTATTGCTTGATGGCATTGGCGGCGTCGATGGTGATCTGGTCCTCGGTCCGGTCGCGTTCCTCGATGCCCAGGTCGAAGTATTTCAGATCCACGTCCAGATAGGGCAGGATCAGCTTCTGCTTGATGAAGTCCCAGATGATCCGGGTCATCTCGTCGCCGTCAAGCTCGACGACGGGGTTGGCTACCTTGATCTTCGACATGGGCATTCCCTTCGGCGTTGGATTCGACTGCGGCTATAGCCGGGGTGAGGGATAAAGGAAAGAATGTATGCAGCGGTATGCAAACCAGAGGCCCTTGCCGGAACACTGTTGCAGCGTCATGAGCGCGCGTCTTTGCCGCAGGATTTTCGTAAAATGCCCCGAAGAAGATAGATGATTTTTCAACCATAGGGTGATATCCGACACCCGTAGTAGTTACGAGTATCAGGTGTTTTCATGGCGACAGTCACATGGATGTGGCTCGGCAATCACGCGCAGGTGAATGCGACCGGCGGCACGCCTTCGACCAGTGCCGAAGCGAACGGAATGACGGGATATGGCGCCGTCGGCACCGCGCAAATCAAGCCCGTCACGATCCAGGGCAACACCCATTCGATCGTCGTCGATGGCAAGCCCACCCAGGCATTCTCGACCGCCTACAACCAGGACGGCTGGGGGCGGGACGTGTCGGATTCCCGCATGACCTATGATGCGCCGCTGACCGGCCGACCCGTCAGTTCGACGATCACGGGCTTTCTGTCCGTGCGCTATCAGCTGACCTTCCCGGACGGCAGCCTGGCCCAGCAGGACGGCGTGCTGATCCAGATGAAGAACGGCGACATGTTCTTCCGTCCGTCAAAGGACGCCCTGCGCCAATGGGACGGCATCGACGCCCTGCGCGGGGTCAAGATCCTGTCGGCCACGCCCCTGGACAAGAACACCTATGTGGCGACAATCTCGTTCAAGCCGACGATCTTCGATCTGCCGATCAATTGTTTCACCAGCGGGACACTGATCGCCACTCCCCTCGGTGACCGCCGGGTCGATGAGATCAGGCCGGGCGACCTGGTGACGACCCGCGACAATGGCCCCCAGCCGGTTCGCTGGACGGGCCGCCGCCATGTCGAGGCGGCAGAAATGGTCGAAAACCCTGCGCTTTGCCCGATTCGCATCGTCGCCGGCGCGCTTGGCCGCAACGTGCCTGCGCAGGATCTGCTGGTGTCCCAGCAGCATCGCATCCTGGTGCGTTCAGCCATTGCGGCGCGGATGTTCGGGGCACAGGAACTGCTGATCGCGGCCAAGCACCTGACCGGGATCGAAGGGATCGACATCGTGACGGACGCGCCTGGCGTCACCTATGTCCATCTGATGTTCGACGCCCATGAAATCCTGGTATCGAACGGCGCGGAAACCGAATCGCTTTATCCCGGACCGCAAGCCCTTCTGGCACTGGGCGATGCCGCGGCCGAGATTTTCACCCTGTTCCCGCAGCTTCGCCACGCGACCGAGCCATTCCCGGGCGCCCGGCCCTTCGTGGCGGGCAAGAAGGCCATGCAGCTTGCCTCGCGCCATGCGGCGAACCAGAAGCCCTTGGCAAGCTGAGCGTCAGGCGAAGAATGCCTCGACCTCGCCGCGCAGCCATTGCCACAGGTCCGGCGCGCCCAGGCTGATCTTGCTGCCCACCCGGGTCTCGATGTCGCGGAAGGTGACGCCATAGTCGATCCAGCCGATCCCACCCGACCGCAGGTTCTGGATCACGGGCTGGCATCGGTCCAGAGCCTTGGCGAAGATGGCATCGGGGCTGGCCGCGGCCTCGAACTCCTGCCACAGCGCCAGGAAATCACGGGCTTGCGCGTCCGGCAGCAGGCCGAAGATGCGCAGGGCCGCTGCCGCCTCGGCGGCCTGGATCTGGGCCGAGCCATGCGCCTGCCCCCCTGCGGAATGCAGCGGCACGTCGCCCACGTCGATCTCGACCAGATCGTGCAGCAGCAACATGCGGATGACCCGCCCCACATCGACACCGGGTCCGGCCAGATCGGCGAAGACCAAGGCGTAAAGCGCCAGATGCCAGCTGTGTTCGGCGCTGTTTTCACGGCGCGACCCGTCGATCAGAAGGTTGGCCCGCAGGACCGATTTCAGCCCATCGGCCTCGGCCAGGAAACGCAGGCGGCGGGACAGGTCATCATCGGCACCGGGTGAACCAGACAGGGCCGCCCTGGCCCAAGCCATCGCCTCGGGCCATTCGGCGGCCAGCCGCGCCGCGCGTCCGCCGTCCAGGTTTGCGCGGACGATCCCCAGATGGTCGGGCAAAGGCTGCGGGGCCAGCAGCACCTGGAATAGCGGCTGGCTGTGATCCATGCGCTTGGCCATAACTGCATCGGCCGAGGTGCCGGCCTCGAACTCCTGCCACAGGTCCATCAGGGCATTGCAATCCGGGGACAGGCCGAAGATGCGCCGTGCCGCCCGCACCTCGGCCAGGGCCAGCGCAGGGGCGTCGTGATCCAGGTGGATCGGCTGGTCGCCCGTGTCGATTTCCACCAGGTCATGCAGCAGCAGCATGCGGATGGCGCGGTCGGAGGCGCCGAACACCATCGCCTGCAAGGCGACGTGCCAACTGTGTTCGGCGCTGTTTTCCGGCCGGGACAGGTCCAGCAGCACATTCGCCCGATCGACGGATTTCAGCCGGTCAGCCTCGGCCAGGAAGGCGAACTGTCGGGCGATGCGGTCCGACACGGAGACCCTAGCGGCTGGTTTCGGTCAGGCGGCGGCGGACATAGGACTGCACCAGGTCGATCATCGGCTTCATGTGCTGTTCGTCGTCGCGGAAGAAGTGGTCGGCGCCCTCGATTTCTTCATGCGTGATGGTGATGCCCTTCTGTTCGCGCAGCTTGCTGACCAACGTATGCGTGTCCTTGGGCGGCGCGACGCGGTCGGCGGTGCCGTTCACGATCAGCCCCGACGACGGGCAAGGCGCCAGGAAGCTGAAATCGTACATGTTCGCGGGCGGCGCCACGCTGATGAAGCCGGTGATTTCCGGGCGGCGCATCAGAAGCTGCATCCCGATCCAGGCGCCGAAGCTGAAGCCCGCGACCCAGCAATGCTTGCTGTTGGGGTTCATCGCCTGCAGGTAATCCAGCGCGGATGCCGCGTCCGACAGTTCGCCGATGCCCTGGTCGAATTCGCCCTGGCTGCGCCCCACGCCGCGGAAGTTGAACCGCATCACGGTGAAGCCCAGCTTGTGGAAAGCATAGTGCAGGTTATAGACGACGCGGTTGTTCATCGTCCCGCCATATTGCGGGTGCGGATGCAGGACGATGGCAAGGGGGGCGTCGGGCTTGCCCGGCTGGGGGTGATAGCGGCCCTCAAGCCGCCCTTCGGGACCGGGGAAAATCAGCTCTGGCATCGTCTTCCTTCGATATGACGGTGGTTTCTTGACGCATCTGCGTGGCGCTTTTAGACCGCTATCTGGGATGTCGGTCTGGATTGCGCAAGAAACGCGCCTCGGCGGCATAGCGCGGCAGTGCGCGCGTCGTCAATCCGACCCGGTCGCAACAGAAGGGCCAGCAGATGAAACTGTCCACCAAGGGTCGCTATGCGATCATCGCGCTTGTCGATCTGGCCACCGCCCGCGGGGATGACCTGACCTCGCTGGCCGAGATTTCGGCCCGGCAGGACATCTCGCTGCCCTATCTCGAACAGTTGTTCGTGCGCCTGCGCCGCGCAGGGCTGGTGGCATCCGTCCGAGGTCCGGGCGGCGGCTATCGCCTGGCCCGCCCGCCCGAGACGATCCGCATCGCCGAGATCCTGGAAGCCGTGGACGAGACCGTCAGCGCCATGCATGTCGGCGCGGGGGCGTCGGGGGGCGTTTCCGGATCGCGGGCGCAGACGCTGTCGAACCGGCTGTGGGAAAGCCTGTCGGCGCATGTCTATGTCTTCCTGCACAATCATTCCCTGGCCGATGTGGCCAGGAACCAGTTGCTGCCCTGCCCTGCCCTGCCCCGCATTCTCAGCGTGGTGGACGACTGAGCAAACGAAAACGCGGCCCCTTTCGGGACCGCGTCGTGACACAAGGGTCGGCCGTCTCAGAAGCGATAGGACGCGCGGACCTGCACCAGGTCGGTGTCCAGGTCGATGCCATCGGCGATGACGTCCGAGAAGTCGCTGCGGCTGTATTCCGCGCCGACCGAGAAGTTCTCGGTGACCAGGTATTCAGCGCCCAGGCCATAGGTGATCCCGGTTTCCGAGATGTCGCCGGCGGCGTCGTTGGTGGATACGCGGGCAACGCCCAAGGTCGCATAGGGCTGGAAGCGGCCCATGTCATAGCCTGCGCGACCACGCAGACGCCACAGGTCGGCGTCACCGTCGTTCTCGTCCAGGTCAACCTTGTTGTAGTCGAGTTCGGCACCGGCGATCACCTGGCCGAAGTCGAACAGGTAGCCGGCGTGCAGGCCGTAGGCGTCATAGTCGCTGTCGAGATCGGTATCCGACAGTTCTGCATTACCCTGGCCATACTGCAGACCGGCATAGAAGCCGGACCAGTCCGTGCCAGCCTCGACCGGAACGACGGGCGCCACGACAGGGGCGGTGTCCACGACCGGGGCGACATAGCCGCCGGCGAATGCAGCCGAGGTGGCCAGCGATGCGGCAACCGAAAGGGCAACGAGTTTCATGGCAGTCTCCTTATTCGTTTCGAGCTTCTTGGTCTCGAGGCCCCTAGATATGGTGAAGCGCGGGGCTTTCCAGCCCAACATTGCAGTGACTGCAAGAACTGTTGCAGAAATGCGACCCTAGCGGAAAAGTGACTGATAAGAATAAGGAAACAGCCCTGGCCCATTGGCCTCCTGCTTCTTGCAAGAAAATCGAAGGCACACACAGGGATGCCGGACTTCATGGGGCGAGATGGTTGCTTGGCATCAGAAGGACAGCACCGGCCGCACGACGGCCAACCCCGCAGCCCAAGCCAGGCCTTCGTGTCAATGAACCGCAACCGGCCTTGCAAGCGCGATGGCAGACAAGCGGACAGGTTCTTTGGTCAGAACGGGGTGCAATGGCCCTGCCCCGCATCCAGCCTGGCGGATGAATGACGGCAGCCAGGTTCAGACCGGCAGCCTGCGCCTGTCCCAGGTGACGCCGGTTCTGATGACCTTGGCGGGCGATCCCACCGCGATGCAGTTGGGAGGGATCACCCCCCGAACCATCGAACTTGCGCCGATAATCGAATGGCTGACGACCACCGATCCTTTGAGGATCGTCACTTCCCGACCGACCCAGACGTGATCGCCGATCGTGATCGGCTTGCCGCAGGTCCACGACAAGATTGAAGGGGAAACGTGGTAGCGGAGGAGGGATTTGAACCCCCGACACAAGGATTATGATTCCTCTGCTCTAACCAGCTGAGCTACTCCGCCACGGGTGGGGGCGATTTACGGGGTGGCGCGGGGGGCGTCAAGCGGTATTCGTCACGAAAATGAAAACGCCGCCCAAGCCGGGCGGCGGTTGTCTTTTCGGTGAAACGCCCGATCACCCGCGCGCCTTGACCACCTGCAGCAGCGGCATGACTTGGGCCATGTCGGGACCATGGGCCTGGCCGGTGACGGCCTTGCGCAGCGGCATGAACAGGCCCTTGCCCTTGCGCCCGGTGGCGTCTTTCACGGCGGCCGTCCATTCGCCCCAGGTCGCGTCCGTATAGGGTGGCGGGGGCAGCAGCGGCATGGCCTGGGCGATGAAATCGGCGTCCTCGGGGTCGATCTGCGGATCGGCCCCCTGGCTGAAGATCGTCCACCAGTCGGCCAGATCGTCCAGTTTCGTGATGTTCTGCGAGGCCACGGCCCAGAAACGCTCGGCCAGATCGGCGGGCACGCCAAGTGCTGCAATGCGGTCACGGACCGCATCGAAAGGCAGCGCCTGGTTGCGTTCGCGCGTCAGCGGCCACAGATCCTCGGCGTCGAATTTCGTGGGCGAGGCGCCGAATTGCGACAGGTCGAACCCTTCGGCCAGGTCGTCCAGCGTCATCTTCAACTCGACCGGTTGGCTGGACCCCAGCCGCGCCATCATCGACAGCAGCGCCTCGGGGGCGACGCCCGCCTCGCGCAGGTCGCGGATCGACAGGGCGCCGATGCGCTTGGACAGCTCCTCGCCCTGCGCCCCGGTCAGCAGGCTGTGATGGGCAAAGGCCGGGGGCGTGCCGCCAAGGGCGCGGATGATCTGGATCTGGGTCGCGGTGTTCGTCACATGGTCCGCGCCGCGCACGATATGGGTGACGGCCATGTCGGTGTCATCGACGCTGCTGGCAAAGGTGTAAAGCACCTGCCCGTCCGCGCGGATCAGCACCGGGTCGCTGACCGATGCCGCGTCGATGGAGATGTCGCTCAGGATGCCGTCGGTCCATTCGATCCGTTCCTGGTCCAGCCTGAAGCGCCAGTACCCTTCGCGCCCTTCGGCCCGCAGGCGATCCTTGTCGGCGTCCGACAGGTTCAGCCCGGCACGGTCATAGACCGGCGGACGGCCCATGTTCAGCTGCTTCTTGCGCTTCAGGTCCAGTTCGGTGGGCGTCTCGAACACCTCGTACAGGCGCCCTGCCTCGCGCAACTGGTCCGCCGCCTCGGCATAGCGATCCAGCCGAGCCGACTGGCGTTCCACGCGGTCCCAGTGCAGGCCCAGCCATTCCAGGTCGCGCTTGATGCCGTCGGCATATTCTTCCTTGGACCGTTCCTGGTCGGTATCGTCCAGCCGCAGGATGAAGGTTCCCCCGGCCTTTCGCGCGATCAGGTAATTGAACAGCGCGGTCCGCAGGTTGCCGACATGGATGTGGCCCGTGGGCGACGGGGCGAAGCGGGTGGTGGTCATGGCACGTCTCCTGTTCGCCTTGCTCTTTCACAGACGGCGATTCTTGTCCATATCAGGGCCACCATGCAGGAGAAGCGGATGACCGACTGGACCACCCTGACCGCACCCGATGCGGCTCGGATCGAGGCGATGGCGCGCGATGCACTGGCCGCCCTTCCCCCCCAATTCGCCACCCATGCCGAAGGGATCACGATCCACGTGGCCGAGTTCGCGCCCGAGGAGGTTCTGGACGAACTGCAGATCGACGATCCGTTCGAACTGACCGGCATCTATGACGGCATCCCGCTGACGGAGAAGTCGGTGTCCGACCAGCCTGCGCAGCCTGACATCATCTGGCTGTATCGCCGGCCGCTGCTGGACGAATGGGCATCGCGCGGCAATGTGACATTGGCCGAACTGGTGGGCCATGTCGTCACGCACGAGATGGCCCATCACTTCGGCTGGTCCGACGACGACATCGCCAGCATCGACCGGTGGTGGGAATGACCCCGCAGGCGCCGATCCTGACGGTCACGCTGAACCCGGCGCTGGATCTGTCCACGGCGGCGGACGAGGTGCGCCCGGAACTGAAGCTGCGCTGCGACAAGCCGGTGGCCGATCCGGGCGGCGGCGGCATCAATGTCAGCCGTGCGATCGGGCATATGGGCGGGCAATCGACCGCGATGGTGGCGCTTGGCGGGGCCACGGGGACGCGCATCGCCGAGATGCTGAAGGCCGACGGGCTGTCCCTGGTGCGCCTGACCGCCCCGGGCGAAACGAGGCAGTCGCTGGCCGTGACCGACCGCGTGACCGGCAAGCAGTTCCGCTTTGTCCTGCCGGGGCCGGAATGGCACAAGGCCCATGTGGCCGACATGACCCAGGCCATCGCCGAAAACGCGCAGGCGGGGGGCTGGGTGGTCGTGTCGGGATCGAACCCGCCGGGCGTCCCAGCCGGCTTCGAACAGATGCTGACCGTCCGGCTGAAGAACAGCGGGGCAAGGCTGCTGGTCGATACCTCGGGCGAGGCATTGCGGGTGCTGGCGGGATCATCGACCCCCGTCGATGTGCTGCGCATGGACAGCCACGAGGCCGAGGAGCTGGCAGGCCGTCCCCTGCCCCTGCGCGCCGACAGCGCGGATTTCGCGGCCGGGCTGGTCAGGGACGGCGCGGCGCGTTCGGTGATCGTGGCGCGCGGCGCCGACGGGTCGGTCATCGCCGGGGCGGATGGCGCCTGGCACGCCGCATCGGCCCCCGTCAAGGTCGTCAGCGCGGTCGGGGCGGGCGACAGCTTCGTGGCAGGCTTCGTTCTGGCCATGGCGCGCGACTGGCCGGTCCAGGAGGCCCTGGCCCTTGGCGCCGCCGCCGCATCCGCCGCCGTGATGACGCCCGCCACGGACCTGTGCCGGGCCGAGGATGTGGAGCGCTTTTATGGCGAACGGATCATCACGCGGCTTTGACGGGCCCGCTTCGCTGGCAGTCTTCGCCAAGATCAGGGTGCGGAAACATGCGGATCCCTGAAAACAGTAAAGCCGCCCGGGTGGGCGGCTTTTCCATCCGATGTGGGGCCGGTCAAGCGGCCTCGGCTTCCTCGGCCTCGGCGGCCATGCGGCGTTCGCTTTCCTCGCGCGACAACGCAACGGAGGTGCGCACGCCCTTGGACACGAATTCCATCAAGCCCTTCACGACACGCTCGTTGGGGTCGATGCCCGCGCAGGACAGAACCTCCCGGCCGTCGCGCGACCGCGCCCAGCGGGCAATCTGTTCGGGGCCGTTACCATATTTCTTGTCGTCGGCGATGGCATCATCCAGCGCAGCCAGAACCACCGCGGCAAAAAGCTTGCGGGCCCGCTGGCCCTGCTCAAAGTTGAAAGCCGATCCGTCAACAAAATCGCGCATACCATTCGTCCATCTTCTGGGCTGCAAGGGCAAAGCAGCCGTGTGGGCGGCATCATGCCAACCCATCGTTATTGTTTCCGTTTCTCTGACGGTGCTGCTGCTTAGCCCAGTTGCCCGCCGATTCGATATTCCTCTGGCCGCATACCTCCCATGCAGATACTGCATGTCGTGTAAAAAACAGGTGAAATCTGTAATTACGGCCCATGGTTAAACCGGGTTCGGCCCGGTTCGTGCCTTGACAACCCGGCAAAACCGATTTGGTTGCCTCGGACACAAGGTCCCGATATAGGGGCGGCACAGCGCCGTTCAACATGGACGGCGGGAATTTCCCGAATCGCAAAGAGTTTTCCATGCCCAAGATCAACGGCAACGAAATCCGCCCCGGCAACGTGCTGGAGCATGACGGGGGCCTGTGGGCCGCCGTGAAGGTCAACCATGTCAAGCCCGGCAAGGGCGGCGCCTTCGCCCAAGTCGAACTGAAAAACCTACGCGACGGCCGCAAGCTGAACGAACGATTCCGCAGCGAAGACAAGGTCGAACAGGTCCGCCTGGAACAGAAGGACCAGCAGTTCCTGTATGAATCCGACGGCAAGCTGGTCTTCATGGACAGCGAGACCTTCGAGCAGACCGAACTGGACGCGGACCTGCTGGGCGACCGCCGTCCCTTCCTGCAGGACGGCATGACCGCCACCATCGAATACTATGGCGAGGAAGCCTTGTCGGTGTCGATCCCGCAGAAGGTGACCTGCACCGTGTCGGAAACCGAGCCGGTCGTGAAGGGCCAGACTGCGGCCAACAGCTACAAGCCCGCCATCCTGGACAACGGCGTGCGCATCATGATCCCCCCCTTCGTGGGCGAGGGCGAGAAGATCATCGTCAACACCGAGGCCTTCGAATACAGCGAACGGGCCTGATTTCCGCCCGATGCGCCCCGGCCCGAACCGGGGCGTTTTCCATCAAGGACCGGCCCGCCATGACGCCCATTCACGCCACCCTTGGCGATCTGGCCCGCGCGTTGCCCCATGTGCTGGCCGCGCCCAAGGATGATGCCCGGGCCGACTGCCTGTGCTTTCGCCCCGGCTTCAATCAGCGGGCCTTTCCCGACCAACTGACCCTTACGCGGGCCGAGGGCATCCCGGGCGAACGCTGGATGACCGCGCCCTGGCTGAAGCTGCCCGACGGATCGCCCGACCCGCGGATCCAGGTCTCGATCCTGCCGCGCCGGGTGATGGATGCCGTCTGGCTGGACCGCGAGAATACCCTTCATCCCGGCGACACGATCATCTGCGACCTGGACACCAGCGAAGCGAACCTGCCAGTCGGCACGCTGCTGCAGGTCGGCACGGCCGTGCTGCGGGTGTCGGATGTCTTCAACGACGGCTGCGTGAAATGGAAGGTCCGCTATGGCCAGGCCGCGAAGGACTGGATCACCGCCCCCGGCCATCCCGAACTGCGCCTGCGCGGCATCCTTTGTTCCATCGAGCAGGACGGAAAGGTCGCCCTGGGCGACCCGATCCGCAAGCTGGCCTAGATCGCCGCCAGACGCGCCGCGCCCGCCTGCATGTCCGGCCCAAGGCGGTCGAAACGGACATGCGCCAGGGCATGGCCGCCCGACTGGGTGAACAGGGTCCCGACCTCTTTCCCGTCCGCCGTGATCGGCGTGCCGACGGGGGCCTCGCCCTCGATCCGCAGGCGCGCCAAGCCCTTGCGCAACTCGGTCTTGTGCTTCATGCGGGCCGTCACCTCTTGGCCCACATAGCAGCCCTTGCGGAAATCGACGCCGTGCAGGCGCTCGAACCCGGCTTCGAGGATGAAGGTCTCGTTCGGGATCAACTCGACCAGGGTTTCCGGGATGATGTGTTCGACCCGGATGGCGTCGAAATCGGTCCCGTCGTCACCCGCCCCGCCATAAAGCCGCCAGCCAAGCGTGGGATGGCGCGGGTCGGCGATCGCCCCGTCCGGCGCGGGCCCGGTGCCGCGGCCGACCGTGATGTCCGTGACCTCGATCGCGACCTTGGACCGCAGCTTGTACATTCCCAGCCGCCGGACCAGATCATCGGCCAGCCGCGCATCCACGTCGATCAGCAGCGCGTCGCCATCGGGAACGATCAGGAAATCGGCCAGATACTTGCCCTGCGGCGTCAGCAGCGCGGCCCAGCAGGGGGCGCGACGCACGTCGTTGCTGACCAGGCCTTGCAGGAAATCCACGCGGTCCTCGCCGGTAATGCGGATGATCTGGCGGGTCATGGGTTCTCTCCGAATTGCAGGGCGACAAGGCGCGCATAGGCGCCCCCTTGGGCCATCAACTGTGCATGGCTGCCCTGTTCGACAACCCTGCCCTGTTCGATCACCACGATCTTGTCGGCGTTGCGGATGGTGGACAGGCGGTGCGCGATGACCAGCGTCGTGCGCCCCTGCGACAGCGTTTCCAGCGCGGCCTGGACCAGCCTTTCGCTGGCGGTGTCCAGGGCGCTTGTCGCCTCGTCCAGCAGCAGGACGGGCGAATCCCGCAGGATGGCGCGGGCGATGCCGATGCGCTGGCGCTGTCCGCCCGACAGCGCCGTTCCGCGCGGCCCCGCCGGACTGTCGAGACCCTTGGGGAGGGCGGAAACGAAGTCGCTGACATGGGCCGCCTGCATCGCGCGCAGCAGCGCCGCGTCATCCGCTTCGGGTCGGCCCATCAGGATGTTGTCGCGCAGGGATTCGTCGAACAGCGCCGATTCCTGGGATACCGTCGAAAACTGATCGCGCAGCACCGCCAGGTCGAAATCCCGGATGGGGACGCCGCCCAGGGTCACGCTGCCGCGGTCGGGATCGACCATCCGGGTCAGCAGGTTGAAGACCGTGGACTTGCCCGCACCCGACGGTCCCACAAGCGCGGTGGTCTGGCCCGCCTCGGCCACGAAGCCCAGGCCCTGCAGGACGGGCTTGTCGTCATAGGTCAGCCAGACGTCGTCCAGCCGGATCGTGGTGTCGGATGGTGGCTGGACGCGCCCGCCCGACAGGATGCGCGGCTTGGTGTCGATGACCTGATATACCCGTTCAAGGCTGGCGGCGGCGGTCTGCCACGCGCCCGCCAGCCCGCCAAGGCGACGCATCGGCTGAAAGGCCAGCGCCAGGGCGGTGAAGAAGGACATGAAGTCGCCGATGCTGCGCGTCCCCTCCATCACCTCGCGCCCGCCAAGCGCCAGAACGGCCACGAAGCCGATCCCGGTCACGATGTCGGTCAGCGCGGGGACAAGGCTGCCCATCGCGGCGACCTTGACCTGGGACGTCTGGATGCGGTCGGTGATCCGGGCAAAGCGTTCGGTCTGGTGCGCCTCGGCCCGGTTCAGCTTGATCGACACGATGCCGTGCATCACCTCGTCCAGGCGGGTGGCGCGGGCGCTAGCGTCGGTGCGGTTCTGGCGCACCTTGCGGCGGATGTATCGTTGCACCAACGCGGCGGGCGCGATCAGGATCGGCGCGCCGATCAGCGCGGCCAGCGTCCATTGCGGGTCGATGGTGACCGCCACCGCGAACAGCATGACCAGCGATATCGCGTCCCGCGTGGCACTGGTGATCAGCGTGGCCCAGACGCCCTGCACGGCGATGGTGTCGCCCTGGATCCGCTCGATCATGGCGCCGGGGGAATTCTGCTGGAAGAACCGCCCGTCCAGCGTCATGACATGGGCCAGCAGATCGCGCTGCATGGTGGTCGAGATGCCCAGCGAAATCCGCGACAACAGCGACCGGCTTGCCACCAGGGCAACTGCGCGCAGCAGGAAGATCCCCATGATCGCGCCGCCCACCCACCAGATCGCGCCCGTTTCCTTGCCCACGAAGACGCGGTCGAACAGCGGCTTCAGCATCCAGGAAATCAGGGCCAGCGTGGATCCTTCGGCCGTCATCAGCAGGAAGGCGCCCGCCATGCTGCGGCGATGGACGCGCAGATAGTCGGTCCAGAACCGGCGCAGCAGGGTCAGGGCGGCGGGATGGTGGCTGTCTGTCACGGGTGGCCGGGCCTTTCGCTTGTCCGCCCAGCCTTAGCCCGACGCGGGCCGCAACGGCAAGGCAGCGGACCGTTGACCTTGGCCCGCGCGGGCACTAGCGATCTTGCAGGATGTGAAGGACATGTAACCGCCATGAGTCTTGCCGCTGGTCGCCCCGTGATCGCCATTCCCGGTCCCTCGCCCGTGCCGGATCGCGTGCTGCGCGCGGGTCACCGCGCCTCGCCCGACATCTATGGCGAGGAACTGGCCGAACTGAACCTGTCGGTCATGGCGCAACTGAAGCGCCTGGCGGGCACCCAGGCGCATCTGGCCCCCTATATCGGCAACGGCCATGCCGCCTGGGAGGCTGCGGGCGCCAACCTGTTCAATCCGGGGGACCAGGCCCTGGCGCTGACCTCGGGCCATTTCGGCCGGTCCTGGGCGCAGCAGATGGAGCAGATGGGCGTCGCCGTCGAGCGGCTGGATTTCGGCAGCCTGCCCCCTGATCCCGACATGCTGGCGGCCCGGCTGGCCCAGGACGCGGCGGGCGCGATCAAGGCGGTGATGGTCTGCCAGATCGACACCGCAACCGGGATCATGGCCGACATCCCGGCCCTGCGCGATGCCATGGGCGATCACCCGGCCCTGCTGGTGGTGGACGCCATCGCGTCGCTGGGCTGCGCGCCGATGATGATGGACGACTGGGGCGTCGATGTGCTGATCGCGGCCAGCCAGAAGGGCATGATGTGCCCGCCCGGCACCTGCTTTGTCTGGTATTCCGACAAGGCGGCGGCGCGGGGCCGGACACGGCTGACGACGCCTTACTGGGACTGGCACGCCCGCGCGAATGCCGAGGCCTTGTGGCGGTTCTGGGGCGGCACGCCCCCCGTCCAGCAGATCTTCGGCCTGGAGGAGGCGTTGCGGATGATCCTGGACGAGGAAGGGCTGTTCGCCGTCTGGGCACGCCACGCGGCCCTGGCCCGCGCCGTCTGGGCCGCCGCCGACGAATGGGGCCAGGGTGGCACGGGCATCCGCCTGTCGGTGGACGATCCGGCCGCGCGCGCATCATCCGTCACGGCGATGGTCGTGCCGGGGGCGGACGCATTGCGGGCCTGGACGATGGCGCATTGCGGCGTGACGCTGGGCGTGGGCCTGGGGGCCGAGCAGCCGGAAAACGCGCTGCGGGTGGCGCATATGGGGCACGCCAATGCCGGGATGATCCTGGCGGCGCTTGGCGCCATGCAGGCGGGGATGACGGCGCTTGGCATCCCGCACGGGCCGGGCGGACTGGACGCCGCGGCGCGGGTGCTGGCGGAACCGGCGTAAGCTTACCAAAGGAAAGGCGAAGCCGGTCTGTAGGGGACGGTGGTCCGCAATGAATTACGGTGGAGAAGGCAGCAACCTTCACCACCGCTGATGACGGTCCTTATTCTTCGTGCCCGTGCTGCTTCAGCCAGTCGCGCATCACCTGGATCTCGGCCTCTTGCGCCGCGATGACCTCCTCGGCCAGCTTGCGGATTTCGGGATCGTCGCCATGTTCCAGCGCGACACGGGCCATGTCGATGGCCGCCTGGTGATGCGGGATCATGCCGCGCACGAAATCGACATCCGCATCGCCCGTGGATTCCATGGGCATGTCGGCGTGCATCTTTTCCATGACCGACTGATAGGCTTGGGCGGCATCGCCCTCTGCGCCATGACCGGCATGGTCGTCCTGCGCATAGGCGCCGAAGGCAAGGGCGAACAGGATCGGGGAAAGGCCGAAGCCCCGGCGGATGGATGCGCTCATCGAAACCTCCTTTGCGGTTGTCCTGCAGGCTGGCGCAAACCAGGCACCAGGGGAAGCGAGCGGGCATCACTTCCGCGACAGTGCGACCCTATGCCTCGGGTGCACGGGCCAGGGTGACCAGCGTGTCGCCATAGCGCCGCTGGTCGATGACGGCCAGGGGAACGGGAACCAGGGGCGGGCGGCTTTCCTCCCATACCACGACGGCACCGGGGGCGATCCAGCCGCCTGCCAGGGCCGAGGCGACGGCCCGTTCCCCCAGGCCCTTCGCATAAGGGGGGTCCAGAAAGATCAGATCGAAGGGCAAATCGCGATTGGCGCCCAGACGCGCCGCGTCCTGCCGCAACAACGTGGTGGCATCGCCCAGCCGTGCCTTGGCGATATTGCTGCGGATCAGGGCCTGCGCCTTGGCGCCGTCATCGACAAGGACGGCATGGGCCGCGCCCCGCGACAGCGCCTCGAGCCCCAGGGCGCCGGTGCCGGCGAACAGGTCCAGCACCCGTGCGCCGGGGATCGGGTTTCCATGCGTGCCGTTGACCAGCAGGTTGAAGATCGCTTCCCGGACCCGATCGGAGGTGGGGCGAAGATGGGCTGCGGCATCGCCCGTCCCGACCTCCGCCAGCTTCAGCCCGCGCAGGGTGCCGCCGACGATCCTCATGCCTGCGTCCCGCGGTGGCGGGGGGCTTTGCCCCCCGTGCCCCCCAGGGTATTTGGACAACGAAGAAGCATCATGCGAGCAGCGCCTTGAGGTCGGTTGTTGTTGCGATGGCGTCGGGATCGGGGCTGCGACCCGCCTCGATCAGGCGCTTGCCGATCATGTAGGCGCGGGCGTCGTTCAACGCATCGACGGCGATCAGGCGATTGTCGCGGTAATACCAGACGGACCCGCCATGCTGGCCGTCGCCTGGGCGCTTGACGATCCGGTCATGGCCGGTGCCAAGCCCTGCGATCTGCAGCTTGGCATCGAACTGGTCCGACCAGAACCACGGTTTCGGATGATAGGGTGTGTCCGCCCCCAGGATGTTGTCGGCCACGGCTTCGGCCATGTCGATGGCATTGCCGACGCTTTCCAGCCGCAGGCGTCCGCCCTGCCAGGGGAAGCTGGCGCAGTCGCCTGCCGCCCAGATGGCGGCGTCCGAGGTCCGGCCCATCACGTCGGTGGCGATCCCGTTGTCCAGTGTCAGCCCGGCGGTCTGGGCCAAGGCCGTCTCCGGCAGCACGCCGATGCCGGTGACGATCAGGTCGGCCGGCAGTTCCCGCCCGTCGTTCAGCGTAACGCCGGTGGCGTGGTCGATGCCGGTGATGCGAGAGATGCCTGTGCCTTCCAGAACCTCTACCCCATGGGAAAGATGCAATGCGCGGATCATGTCGGCGGTTTCGGCCGCCGCGACCCGGCCCAGGATGCGCGGCGCAGCCTCGATCACCGTGACGGACAGGTCCAGCTTGCGGGCGACGGCCGCGGCTTCCAGTCCGATATAGCCGCCGCCGATCACGATCAGGCGGCGACCCCCCTGCATCTGCCGGGCCATGGCGTCCACGTCGGCCAGGTTGCGGATGACATGGACGCCGGGCAGTTCGCCCCCCATCGCGGCAGGCAGGCGACGCGCCGACGCGCCCAGCGTCAGGGCAAGCGCATCGTAACCCACCTCACCCTTGTCGGTTGCGACGACCCGCCGGATTGGGTCGATGGCGATTGCGGATTCGCCCAGCCGAAGAGTGATGTCCTGGTCCACCCACCATTCGGGCGACCGCAGCGCCAGGCGATCCAGCCCCATCTGGCCCAGCAGATAGGCCTTGGACAGCGGCGGGCGTTGATAGGGGGCCACGGGTTCGGACCCGATCAGGGTGATTTCGCCGTCATGGCCCTTGGCGCGCAGCCGGGCGGCCATCGACGCCGCTGCCTGCCCTGCACCCACGATCACGATCTTCATGGCCATTCCTGCCCGTTGCGGCCCGCTGGCCTGTCATCGGCCCGCACCCTATAGTCGCGGCGAATCCGTTGCAATTCAGGAGAAACCGCATGACCATTACCGTCGGAGACAAGCTGCCCCAAGGCACGCTGCTGCGCGTCGGCGCCAATGGCCCCGAGGCCGTCGATACTGCCGACTTGGCCCAGGGCCGCGTCGCGCTGTTCGGCGTGCCTGGCGCCTTCACCGGCACCTGCACAAACGCCCACATGCCCAGCTTCGTGCGCAATGCCGACGCCTTCCGCGACAAGGGCGTCAGCCGCATCGTCTGCGTGACCGTCAACGACCCCTTCGTGGCGGATGCCTGGGCCAAGTCCACCGGCGCGCAGGACGCGGGGATCGAGGTTCTGGCCGATGCCGACGGTAGCCTGACCCGCGCGCTTGGCCTGAACTTCGACGCGCCGCCTGCGGGCCTTTACGGGCGCACCAAACGCTATGCCGCGCTTCTGAAGGACGGCACCTTCGAGGCTCTGGACGTCGAGGACAGCCCCGGCCAGTGCGGCGTCAGCGCGGGCGAAGCGCTTCTGGAAAAGGTCTGATCCAAAGGGGACCGGTGGAAGCCGGTCCCTAGCCCTTGCGGAAGGGGGTGAAGTCCGCAAGCGCCTCGATCTCCTCGCCCATCGCCTCGCGTTCGCGACCCAGGTAATCGGCCAGGGCCTGCTGAAAACTTTCGTCCGCCACCCAGTGCAGGGAATGCGTGGCAACGGGCTCATACCCCCGCGCCAGCTTGTGTTCGCCTTGGGCGCCTGCCTCGACGCGGGACAGGCCCTGCGCGATGGCGTGGTCAATGGCCTGGTGATAGCACAGTTCGAAATGCAGGAAGGGGTGATCCTCGACGCAGCCCCAATAGCGGCCATAGATCGCATCCGGCCCCAGGAAGTTCAGCGCCCCGGCGATGGGTTGGCCGTCGCGCTCGGCAAGAACCAGCAGGATGTCGTCGCGCATGGTCTGCTGCAGGCAGTCGAAGAAGGCCCGGGTCAGGTAAGGCCGCCCCCACTTGCGGCTGCCAGTGTCCTGGTAGAAGGCCCAGAAGGCGTCCCAGTGATGCGGCTTCAGGTCGTCGCCGGTCAGGTGGCGGATCGTGCCGCCAAAGCCCTGCGCGCGCGCGCGTTCCTTGCGCAGGTCCTTGCGCTTGCGCGATGACAGCGCCCCCAGGAAATCGTCGAAGCTGCCATAGCCCCGGTTCAGCCAGTGGAACTGCTGGGTGACGCGGGGCAGGAAACCGATCCCGGCCCCAGCCTGCGCTTCGGCTTCCGTGCAGAAGGTGACGTGGACGCCGGACGCCTCGCCCCGTTCGGCCACCTGCGTCATCCCGGCCAGCAACGACTGACGCATGGCCGGATCACGGGTCAGCAGCCGCGCGCCCGTGACCGGGGTGAAAGGCACCGCTGCCTGCAATTTCGGATAATAGCGCCCGCCCGCGCGCTGATACGCCTCGGCCCAGGCATGATCGAAGATGTATTCGCCCTGGCTGTGGGATTTGGCATAGATCGGCGCGGCGCCGACCACCTGGCCCTCCGCTTCCAGCGTGACATGCAAGGGCTGCCAGCCGGTCCCCCGGCCAACCGACCCGGACTCCTCCAAGGCCAGCAGGAAGCGGTGGCTGGTGAAGGGATTGCCGTCGCCAAGCCCGTCCCAGGTCTGGGCGGGGATGGAAGCGATGCCGGGATGGGTGGAAAGGGTCAGCGTGCTCATTCCAGCCAAGCTAGGTGGTCAGGGCCAGTTTGTCAGCGGCCCCGCCTCGATAATCACGCAGGCTTTTCTCCTTTGTCCAAATACCCCGCAGGGGGAGTGAGCCGAAGGCGAACGGGGGACGCGAAGTCCCCCCTGCCCGGTCTCAGCCTGCGGCACGATATCCTTCAAAGGTGATGTTGTCGGCCACCCGGCGGGCAACGGCTTCCTCCTCGGGGCTGCGGATGGTCCAGCACAGGATCGGCACGCCCATGGCCTTCAGCGCGTCCAGCCGCGCATTGCCCAGGTCGCGCTTGTCGTGGGACACGAAGCAGGAACCCGTCTGGTCGAAATCGTTGATCCCGGCCAGGTGGCTGCGGCGATCCTCGGGGATGCCGGGCCAGTCGGCTTCATCGTATCCGCAGGTGGTCAGGCCCACGGGGATCTCCGGGGCCAGGGCATGGAAGCCCGCGACCACATGGGGGTTGAAGGACATCACCGCGACCGGCCCGCCATAGCCTTGCAGGTCGTCCGCCACCGCCCGGTGCAACTGGCCGATATCGGGACCAAGCGACATGTCCTGATCCTTGATCTCGATCAGCAGGGGCACGCGGCCCGCAACCAGATCCAGGAACTGCCGCAGGGTCGGGACCGGGTGGTCGCTGCCCAGCAGGCGACGGGCCGCCAAGGCATCCGCATCGAACTCGGCGATCAGGCCCTGGGTGCCGGTCAGGCGCGCAAGGTCGTAATCGTGAAACACCATGGCCGTGCCGTCCCTGGCAGGCTGGATGTCCAGTTCGATCGCATAGCCTGCGTCGATGGCCGCCTGTGCCGCCGCCAGGCTGTTTTCCGGGACACCCGGCCCGTGCAGGCCACGATGCGCGATGGGCGTGGTCAGGAAGGCAGGATGCAGGCCCATCACGCGACCTCGAAGATGGCTTCGATTTCGACCGCGACGCCCAGCGGCAGCGCGGGGGCCGAGACTGCGGCGCGGGCATGGCGGCCGGCCTCGCCGAAAACCTCGACCATCAGGTCAGAACAGCCGTTGATGACCTTGGGCTGGTCCGTGAAATCGGGGGTCGAGTTCACGAAACCCGTCAGCTTCACCACGTGGCGAACGCGGTCCAGATCGCCCACAGCGGCCTTGAGCTGCGCGATCAGCGACAGCCCGCAGCGACGCGCGGCGGCGGCGCCGTCCTCGACCGACATGCCGTCGCCCAGCCGGCCCTTGATCAGGCCGCCTTCATCCTGGCTGATCTGGCCCGACACGAAGACCAGGTTGCCGGTCTGGACAAAGGGCACATAATTCGCTGCAGGCGCAGGGGCCGCCGGAAGGGTGATGCCTTTTTCCGCCAGGGTCGCTTCGATGCTCATGATGTCTTCCTCGGACTGGATTCGCGCGGCACCGTAGCAAGGCGGGCGTCAGGCGACCAGAGCCTCGGCGCGCTTCAGATCCACGCTGACAAGCTGGCTGACGCCCTGCTCGACCATGGTGACGCCGAACAGCCGGTCCATGCGCGACATGGTGACGGCGTGGTGGGTGATGATCAGGAAGCGCGTGTCGGTGCGGCGCGTCATCTCGTCCAGCAGGTCGCAGAAGCGGCTGACATTGGCGTCGTCCAGCGGCGCGTCCACCTCGTCCAGAACGCAGATCGGCGCGGGGTTGGCCAGGAAGACGGCAAAGATCAGCGCCATGGCGGTCAGCGTCTGTTCCCCCCCGGACAGCAGCGACAGCGTGGACAGCTTCTTGCCGGGCGGCTGGCACATGATTTCCAGCCCCGCATCCAGCGGATCGTCGGATTCGACCAGCACCAGCCGCGCCTCTCCGCCGCCGAAAAGGGTGGTGAACAGCGTCGCGAAATTGGCGTTCACCGCGTCAAAGGCCGCCAGCAGCCTTTCGCGTCCTTCCCGGTTCAGGCTGGTGATGCCCAGGCGCAGCTTGCGGATAGCTTCCTCAAGGTCCGACTTCTCGGCCGCAATGCGGTCGCGCTCGGCCTCAAGCTCGCGCTTGTCTTCCTCGGCACGCAGGTTGACGGCGCCAAGCCCGTCGCGCTGTGTCCGCAGCCGCGCGATCCGGTCCTCCAGCGCAGTGGCGGGCGTTTCGACCGCCTCATCGCCAAGCGAGGCCAGCAGCATCTGCGGCGTGGTTTCCGCCTCCTCCAGGATGCGCAGCCGGGCGGCGGCCTCTGCGTCGCGGGCGGCTTCGGACCGGGCCTCGCGCAGGGCGCGGGTTTCGCGGGCCTCGGATGCGGCGCGCTCGGCCTCGCGTTCGGCATGAGCAGCGGCGCGGGCGGCGTCTTCGGCAACCGTCAGCGCCTCGCGCGCCGCCGACAGGCGCGCCGTTGCCTGCGCCTCGCGGTCGCGCAGGCCGGCACGGCGATCGGCCAGAAGGGCGGGCTGCTCCTCGGCCTGGGCCAGGTCCGACAGGGCGTCGTCGCGCCGGGCGATCAGTTCGGCGGCCCGCGTCCCCGCCTGATGCAGGCGCTGCGCCCAGCCGGCTTCCTCCTTGGCGATCTGGTTCAGGCGCTTGGCGCGGTCGCTGCCCTCGCGGCGCAACTCGTCCAAGGCGGCGCGGCGGGACATCGTGGCGATCCGCGCGGCCTCGACCCCCGTGCGGGCATGATCCAGCGCCATCGCCGCCTGGGACGGATCGGGCAGTTCCGTCAGCACGGCTTGGGCCTTGATCAGGCGGACCCGTGCGTCGGCAACATCGGCCTGATGACGGGCCAGTTCCACGCGCGCCGCTTCCGCGCGGCTGCGCGCCAGCGACAGGTCGGATTCCGCACGCGTCAGGGCACGCGCCGCATCCGACAGATGCCGTTCCGCATCGCGCCGCGCATCGCGCGCCGATCTTTCGGCCCCCGCCGCATCGGACAAGGTGGCGCGCGCATCCTCGTGCGCCTCGATCGCGGCTTCCGTCCGGGTCGCGGCCGCTTCCGCTTGGGCGGTGATCTCGGCCAGCTTGTTGACCTGCTGCAGATGCAGGGCCGCGGCCGATGAAGCCTCACCCGCAAGAACGCGCATCCCGTCCCAGCGGAACAGATCCCCCGCCCGTGTCACCAGCCGCTGTCCCGGCCGCAGGTCGGCCTGCATGGACGCCGCCGTCCCTGCATCCGCCACAAGCCCGACTTGGGACAGCCTGCGCGCCAGAACGGCAGGACCGGCGACATGCGGGGCCAGGGGGGCCGCGCCGCCGGGCAAGGGCTGCGGATCGTCCCATCCGGCCAGCAGATGCCAGCCGCCAGCCCCATCGGCCGCCAGCCCGGCATTGAGGTCGTCCCCCAGCGCCGCGCCGAAGGCCGCTTCATATCCCTTGGCAACCGTGACCTGGTCCAGGATCGCCTGGCCGCCGGACCCGCCGCGTTCGACCAGCCGCCGCAACGCCGCCATTTCGGCGGCAAGCGCCCCGGATTCGCCTTCGGCCTCGGCGCGCGCGATGCGGGCCTGGGCCTCGGCGGCCTCGGCGGCCGTGCGCGCGGCTTCGGCCTGGGCCAAGGCGTCCTCTGCGCCCTCGACGCGTGCCAAGGCAAGGTCTTGCGCCTGCTGGGCCTCGGTCACCGCCTGCTGGGCTGTCGCGCCGGTTTCCGCCGCGCGGGCCACAGTCTCCCGCGCCTCGGCGCTGGCACGTTCGGACCGGTCCAGCATGGCGCGCAGGTCGGCCACCAGGCGTTCGGCCGATTGATGCCGCGCGGCCAGGCGGGCCGCCTCGTCGGTCAGTTCGGCCAGCCGTGCCTCGATCTCCCGAAGGGCCTCGGCGGCTTCTTCCGCTGCCTGGGCCGCCGCATCCAGCCGGGCGTCATGGCCCTCTGCCGCCCTGTCCAGATCCGCCTTTTCCGTGGCCAGTCGCTCGACCATCTCGCCGGCGTCGCGGTTCAGCGCCTCCTCGCGGTCGATATCGCGGGCAAGCTGGGCGATGCGGGCCTGCAGGTCGGCGATCGACGCAAGGGCGCGGGCATCGGCCTCGTCCAGGGCCTCTCGCTCGGCCCCCAGGCGCGACAGGATCGCGGCGGCGACCTGTTCCTCCTCGCGCAGGTCCGGCAGGGCAGCCTCGGCCGCCTCGCGCCGGGACGATGCTTCCCTGGATGCGGCCTCGGCGGTGCCCGCATCGCGGACGGCAGCGGCCAGCGCCTCGGCTGCGGCCAGGCGCGCCGCCTCGGCCTCGGACCAGCGGCGGTAAAGCAACGCGCCCTCGGCCAGGCGCAGCGCCGCGCCGATCTCGCGGTATCGCGCGGCGGTGCGCGCCTGACGGGTCAGCGACACGACTTGGGTGGACAACTGGTCCAGCGTGTCATCGACGCGTGTCAGGTTCGCCTCGGCCCCGTTCAGCTTCAGTTCGGCCTCGTGGCGGCGTTGGTAAAGCCCGCTGATCCCGGCCGCCTCCTCAAGGATCCGGCGGCGCGACCGGGGCTTGGCGCTGATCAACTCGCTGATCTGCCCCTGCCGCACCAGGGCCGGGCTGTGCGCCCCGGTCGAGGCATCCGCGAACAGCATCTGCACGTCGCGCGCCCGCACGTCCTTGCCGCCGATCTTGTAGGCCGACCCGGCGTCACGGGTGATCCGGCGCACGATGTCGAACTGGTCGTTGTCGTTGAAGCCTGCGGGCGCCAGCCGGTCGCGGTTGTCCACCGTCAGCACGACCTCGGCATGGGCGCGGGCGGAACGGCGGGCGGTGCCGGCGAAGATCACGTCCTCCATCCCCTCGCCGCGCATGGCGGTGGGGCGGTTTTCGCCCATGACCCAGCGGAGCGCCTCCAGCAGGTTCGACTTGCCGCAGCCGTTCGGGCCGACCACGCCCGTCAGCCCCTCGCGGATGACCAGGTCGGTCGGGTCCACGAAGCTTTTGAATCCGTTCAGTCGAAGCCGGTCGAAGCGCAAGCGAGGTTCCCTTTTGTTCCCCTGCGGATTGTCGCATGACGGGGGTTCGAGTCAACCTGTCCGTGCTATATCTGGCGCAGGGCAAGGCAGTTTCCACAAGATGGGCATGGTCGGCGGGCGGTTTCTTGCTAGCATCGGGTCATGATAAGCGCCCTGTCCCTGATTCTGGCCTTTCAACTGGTCGGAGAGATCCTGTCCCGCGCCCTGGACCTGCCCCTGCCTGGCCCGGTGGTGGGGCTGTGCCTGCTGGTCGCGGCCTGCATCCTGCGCCCCGCCCTTGCCGCGCGCCTTCGGCCCACTGCCCAGGGCCTGCTGTCGCATCTGTCGCTGTTCTTCGTGCCGGCGGGCGTGGGTGTCGTGGCCCATTGGCCGGTGCTGCGCGACCACGGCATCGGGCTTGCGCTTGCAATCATGGGTTCCACCGTTCTAGCGATCGCGGCAGGCGCCCTGGCCTTCCAGGCGGTGGCGCGGTGGACGGGGACGGTCGATCCCTCGGCATTGAAAGGGGGCGGCGATGACTGATCCGGCGCTGATCTGGTCCTATCTTGCGCAGGGGCCGCTGCTGTGGCTGACCGCGACGCTGGTGGCCTATGTCGTCGGAGACGCGCTGTTCCGCGCGGCGCGGCGGCAAAGCTGGGCCAATCCGGTGCTGATCGCGGTGGTCCTGCTGGCGGCGCTTCTGGGCGCGACCGGCACCGATTACGCCACCTATTTCGAAGGCGCGCAGTTCGTTCACTTCATGCTGGGCCCTGCGACCGTCTGCCTGGCCTTGCCCTTGTATGACAACCTGCCACGGGTCCGCCGCGCCGCCTGGCCGATGCTGGCGGGCTTGTTCGTCGGGTCCGGGGTGGCGATCGTCTCGGCCCTGCTGATCGCCCGCGCCTTCGGGATCGGGGAACCGGTCCTGGCGTCCCTGGCCCCCAAATCGACCACCGCCCCCGTCGCCATCGGCATCGCCGAACGGATCGGAGGCCAGCCGACCCTGACCGCCGCCCTGGTCCTGCTGACGGGCATCTTCGGGGCGATCATCGTGACGCCTCTGCTGAACGCGCTGCGGGTGAGGGATTGGCGCGCGCGCGGCTTCGCCGTGGGCGTCGCCGCGCACGGGATCGGGACGGCGAGAGCGTTTCAGGTGAACGAGACGGCGGGGGCGTTCTCGGGGATCGGGATGGGGCTGAACGCGGTGCTGACGGCGGTGATCGCGCCGATGGTGGTGGGGTGGTTGGGATAGCCCCACATCTGAGCCAATATTGCACTTTAGAGGATGAGAATGGCTGATAACGCAAGTAGTGTCCGCATTACCAAAGAGGGTCAGAATACTCCTCTGTTAAGCGATGGAAAGATCGCTCTTGGCATTGTGGTAGGCGTGGTGCTTTCGACACTTGGTTATCTATCTCTCACGACGATCACAAACATTGAGATAACGTCGCAAGCACTAGGAACGGTTACAGCTTTTTCTTCTTTAATTATTGCATGTGGCTCGATGTTAGTCGCGGCACGCGCCTTAAGCGAGCAACGCAAATCTCGTGAAGCTGCAACAGATCCAGTTTTAGTCGCTCATTTTTCCCAGCGTGAAGATGCGCGTGAACTCATCACCTTTCGAATATCAAATGTCGGAGCAGGAGCAGCCTTAAATGTTATTCTGGATGTAACTCAACCAGAGGACGATATTTCTAGAAGAAAAATCATAACTAATATTTTTCAAAGGCATCATCCATTCCGCATAATACCTCAGGGCCAGTCAATTGAGTTTTCATTTGCATTAGGGTGGGAGGTACTTGGTGACAAACCACTACCACCTTTCGTTGCAAAGCTGGCTTACGAAGATCTATCAGCGGTGCGCTACGAAGGCTATTTCATGCTGGACATAAAAGAAATGGAAAAGCTTGGTGCAAACAAGTCTCCACAAATGCGCTTAGTATCAGCAGTTGAGAAAATCGAACGTCATCTAGCAAAGTGATCTAGCTGTCGGCATATTACCTGCTTTACTTTGCAGGCGATTTTTTGCAGCATGAATGCTGACTACGTTTCTAACTCCCCGGCCGAAACGCCTTCACCTTCCCCGAATCTGTCTCCACCCTTGCCGCGCCAATCAGGTCCAGACAATAAGGCACCGCTGCGAATACCGCGTTCAAACAGGTCGCGATCGCCGCAGGCTTGCCCGGCAGCGTGATGATCAGCGTTGCGTCCCTTATCACCGCCGTCTGCCGCGACAGGATCGCCGTTGGCACCTCGGCCAGGGACGCGCGGCGCATTTCTTCGCCAAAGCCCTCCAGTTCCTTTTCGGCGACGTCCATCACGGCCTCGGGCGTCTGGTCGCGGGGGGCGGGGCCGGTGCCGCCGGTCACCAGGATCAGGTCGGCGCCGTTCTCGACCAGTTCGCGCAGGGTCGCGGCCACGCCTTCGCGTCCGTCGGGGACGATCACCCGGTCGATCTGCATGGGCGAGGTGATCACGTCGCGCAGCCAGGCCTCGGCACCGGGGCCGCCCTTGTCCTCGTATTCGCCGCGGGCGGCGCGGTCGCTGACGGTGACGATGCTGATGCGGGCGGGGCGATCTATCATGGGGCGGGCCTTCTGCTGGACCGGGCCACTGTGGGACAGGGCCGCGCAAAAGAAAAGGCCGCGGAAAATGCCGCGGCCCTGGGTTCAAGATGGGGCGGATTACGTGTTCCGCGCGTTGCGGTTCGCGACCAGTTTCAGGCGCAGCGCGTTCAGGCGGATGAAGCCTGCCGCGTCCTTCTGGTCATAGGCGCCCGCGTCATCCTCGAAGGTGACATGCGCTTCGGAATAAAGCGACTGGTCCGACCAGCGGCCCACGCAGGAGGCAAGCCCCTTGTAGAGCTTCAGCCGCACGGTGCCCGACACATGTTCCTGCGACTTGTCGATCAGCGCCTGCAGCATCTCGCGTTCGGGGCTGAACCAGAAGCCGTTGTAGATCAGTTCCGCATAGCGAGGCATCAGGCTGTCCTTGAGATGGCCCGACCCGCTGTCCAGCGTGATCTGCTCGATCCCGCGATGGGCTTCCAGCAGGATCGTGCCGCCCGGCGTTTCATAGATGCCGCGCGACTTCATGCCGACGAAGCGGTTTTCCACGAAGTCCAGCCGCCCGATGCCGTGCTTGCCGCCCAGTTCGTTCAGGCGGGTCAGGATGGTGGCAGGCGACAGGGCCTGGCCGTCGATCGCCACCGCATCGCCGCGCTCGAAGGTGATTTCCACGAATTCCGGCTGATCCGGCGCATCCTCGGGGTTCACGGTGCGCTGATAAACGTAATCCGGCGCGGCCTCGGCCGGGTTTTCCAGGGCCTTCCCTTCGGACGAGGTGTGCAGCAGGTTCGCGTCCACGCTGAAGGGCGCCTCGCCGCGCTTGTCCTTGGCGATGGGGATCTGGTTCTGTTCGGCGAACTCGATCAGCTTGGTGCGGCTGGTCAGATCCCACAGCCGCCAGGGAGCGATGACCTTGATCGACGGATCCAGCGCATAGGCCGACAGTTCGAACCGCACCTGGTCGTTGCCCTTGCCGGTCGCGCCATGGGCCACCGCATCGGCGCCGTGCTGATGGGCCAGTTCCACCAGCCGCTTGGAAATCAGCGGCCGCGCGATCGAGGTGCCCAGCAGATAGAGCCCCTCATAGACGGCATTGGCGCGGAACATCGGAAACACGAAGTCGCGCACGAATTCCTCGCGCAGATCCTCGATATGGATGTTCTGGGGCGCGATGCCCAGCAGTTCGGCCTTCTGGCGCGCCGGTTCCAGTTCCTCGCCCTGGCCCAGGTCGGCGGTGAAGGTGATCACCTCGCAGCCGTATTCGGTCTGCAGCCATTTCAGGATGATCGAGGTGTCGAGCCCGCCCGAATAGGCAAGGACGACTTTTTTCGGCGCGTCGGTCATGCGGTTAACCCTTCGGCAAAGTTTCCGGGGCAATACGGCAGAAGGCGCGGTGTCACAAGGGCCGGGCTGTGCTTCCCCTTGCCAAACGCGCGCTTTCGCGTCATGCGCAGGCGCATGGAAAATCCTGCCCTCCGCAACCCCGCCCTCAGCTTTCCCGAATGCGTCGCCCAGGCCGAGGCCGCGATCCGCGACCTGTTCGAGCCGACGCCCTTGCAGCGCAACGACCACCTGTCGGCCAAGTTCGGGGCGGACATCTGGCTCAAGCGCGAGGATCTGACCCCCGTGCGCAGCTACAAGCTGCGGGGGGCCTTCAACGCGATGCGCAAGCGGGTGACGCCGGGCGCGGCCGGGAACGCGCATTTCGTCTGCGCCAGCGCCGGCAATCACGCGCAGGGCGTGGCCTATGCCTGCCGCCATTTCGGGGCGAAGGGCACGATCTTCATGCCGGTGACGACGCCCAAGCAGAAGATCGACAAGACCAAGGTCTTCGGCGGCGACGCGATCGAGATCGTGCTGACGGGCGATTACTTCGACCAGACGCTGGCGGCTTCCCAGGTCTTCGCGGCCGAGCAGGATGCCCAGTTCCTGCCGCCCTTCGATTCGGCCGACGTGATCGAGGGCCAGGCGACGGTGGGACAGGAAATCCTGTGGCAGCTGGACGAGGCGCCGGATCTGGTGGTCCTGCCCGTGGGCGGCGGCGGCCTTGCGGCGGGCGTCACGCGTTACTTCGCGGATGTCGCGCCTGCCACGCAGTTCGCCTTTGCCGAACCCTTGGGCGGGGCCAGCCTGCAGGCGGCCTTGCAGCAGGGCGCGCCGGTCGCGCTGCCCGGCGTGGACAATTTCGTGGACGGCGCGGCCGTGGCCCGCATCGGCGCCCTGCCCTTCGAGGCGCTGCGCCGCTTTGCCCCGCAAGACGTTCATCTGGCGCCCGAGGACCGCATCTGCATCACCATGCTGGAGATGCTGAACACCGAGGGCGTGGTGCTGGAACCCGCGGGCGCGCTTGCCATCGACGTGCTGGGCGATCTGGGCGATCTGACCGGCAAGCGGGTGGTCTGCGTCTGCTCGGGCGGGAACTTCGATTTCGAGCGCCTGCCCGAGGTCAAGGAACGCGCCCAGCGGTTCGCCGGGGTGAAGAAGTATTTCGTGCTGCGCCTGCCCCAGCGTCCCGGCGCGCTGCGCGATTTCCTGGAGATGCTTGGTCCCGACGACGATGTGGCGCGGTTCGAATATCTCAAGAAATCGGCGCGCAACTTCGGCTCGATCCTGATCGGCATCGAAACCTCGGCCCCGCAGAACCTGATGGCGCTGAAGTCGCGGCTGGACCACGCCGGTTTCGTCTATCGCGACATCACCAACGACGAGATTCTGGCAGAATTGCTGGTGTGATTTAACCGCCCCTTTACTGCCAAGGGGTTATCACATTTGCATGAAACGCACGAATCGCCTGTCCCCTGTTCTTGCCAAGCCGACCACCAACCGGCTGATACGGCGCGTGCTGATCGTCAGCCCCAGCGATGCGCAGCGACGCATCCTGTCCGTCCCCCTGCGCCGCGCACGCTATGAGGTGCTGGAGGCGGGATCGGTCGCCGATGCGCTGCAACTGTGCCAGCGGATCGAACCCGATATCGTGCTGTCCGACTGGATCATTCCTGGCGCGGCGGGCATGGAATCCGGCTTGGATCTGTGCCGCGCCTTCCGCACCGGCGAACGCAGCAGATACGGCTATTTCGTGCTGCTGACCTCGGCCCAGGATCACGAGGATATCGCCCGCGGGCTGGAGGCGGGGGCCGACGACTTCCTGGCCATGCCCGTCACCAAGCAGGATCTGCTGGCCCGCCTGGCCGCAGGCGAACGCATCCTGCGGGTTGAGGAGGATCTGCGATCCAGCAATGCCCAGCTTCGCGCCGCGCTTGACCGATTGCGCGATACCCAGGCCGCGATCGACCGCGACCTGCAAGAGGCGCGGAAGTTGCAGCAAGGGTTGGTCAAGCAGCGATCGGGCCGCTTCGGTCCGATCCAGTTGTCGCTGCTGCTGCGGCCGGCGGGACATATCGGCGGCGATCTGGTGGGCTTCTTTCCCATCGGCGATGATCGGGTGGGCATCTATGCCCTGGACGTTTCCGGCCATGGCGTGACGGCCGCGCTGCTGACCGCGCAGCTTTCGGTCCATCTGTCCGGCTCGGCCGACCAGAATGTCGCGTTGCGCGCCGCCCAGACCGGAACCGATGCCGTCAGCCCGGCGGCGCTTGCGCATTTCTTCAACAACATGATGCTCGAGGAGATGGCGACCGACACCTATTACACGATGATCTATGCCGACCTGAACCATGTGACCGGCAGGTTGCGGATGGTCCAGGCGGGACACCCCCATCCCGTCCTGCAGCGCGCCGACGGATCGGTCCAGCCGCTCGGCAATGGCGGGATGCCGATCGGGGTCTTCGAACGGCCCGTCTTCGACGAGATCGACGTGATCCTGGAGCCGGGCGACAGGCTGCTGATCTGCTCGGACGGCATCACCGAAGCCACGAACCCCGCGGGCCGCCTTCTGGGGGACGACGGGGTCGAGGCGATCCTGCGCACCAACGCCTTTCTGGGCGGGCATGTCTTTCTGGAATCGATGGCCTGGTCGGTGTCGGAATATTGCCGGGGCGAACGCCAGGACGACATGTCGGCCGTGCTGATCGAATATCTTGCCCCCGCCGAAACCGTGCCCCTGCCGCGGCGCTAGACCAGGTGCCGGAACCGGGCCAGGAACGCCCGCGCGCCTGGATCGGCCAGCAGGTTCATCGCCGCAAGCGGGCTGGCCCAATGCGCGCTGTGATGCGGCTCGGACGGGGGTGACAGGCGCAGGATGGGCCTTGCAATCCAGACATGGCACAGCTTTTCCGCGTATCGTCCGTAATCGGCCATGAAGGCAAAGCGGCGATAGGTGCCCAGCCAACGGGGATTGCCGATGGTCCAGCCGGTTTCCTCGAACACCTCGCGGTGCAGCGCGCGCAGGCCGGTCTCTCCGGCGTCGATGCCCCCGCCCGGCAACTGGTATTCGGGTTCGGGCGCAGCCTGGCGCGTCAGAAGCAGCCGTCCCTCGCGCACCAGAAGGCCATAGGCCCCCGGTCGCAGGGGGTAAGGCTGCCCCCGCCGGGGGGAATGGCCGTATCGGCGGATCATGCGGACTCCGGGTTCGATGACCTTCCCTTAGCGCAGCGGGACGCCGCGCAAAAGCCACCCCCTTGGGATCGCCTGCAAAGTTCCTATATTGGGCGCGACCCGGCCCGCCACCCTGCGGGCCTGCCCCGATTTCAGGAATATCGCATGAGCAAGATCAACCAGATCGCGTGGGACGACACGGTTTTGCCGTTCCAGCTGGACCGTTCGGACATTCGCGGCCGCGTCGCACGGCTGGACGGGGTGCTGGATCACATCCTGTCGCGCCACGACTATCCCGCGCCGGTGGGTGCCCTGGTTGCCGAACTGGCGCTGCTGGCGGCCCTGATCGGCCCCACCGTCAAGCTGCGCTGGAAGCTGAGCCTGCAGGTCCGTGGCAATGGCGCGATCCGCACCCTGGCCGCCGATTATTTCGCCCCCCAGCAGGACGGCGCCCCGGCCCGCATCCGCGCCTGGGCCAGTTTCGATGCCGACCGGCTGGATGGGCGCCCGCCCTTTGAACAGGTGGGCGAGGGGTATTTCGCCATTCTGATCGACCAGGGCCAGGGCTCGTTGCCCTATCAGGGGATCACCCCGCTTTCGGGCGGATCGCTGTCGGCCTGCGCGCAGACCTATTTCGCGCAATCCGAACAGCTGCCGACCCGGTTCCAGCTTGCCAGCGGCGCATCGCGCCTGTCGGGACAGGACAGCCGGTGGCGCGCCGGCGGCGTGATGCTGCAAACCCTGCCGGCGACCCCGATGCAGGGCGAAGGGGGCAGCGGCGAAGGCGGGCTGATCCAGGCCGCCGACATCCTGCAAGGCGCGGAATCCGAGGATTGGAACCGCGCCAACATGCTTCTGGACACGGTCGAGGTGCTGGAGCTGATCGGCCCCTCGGTCGGGCCGACCGACCTGCTGCTGCGCCTGTTCCACGAGGAAGAACCCCGTGTCTTCGACGCGCAGCGGGTGGAATTCGGCTGTTCCTGCACGTCCGACCGGGTTCGGGAAACGCTGTCGATCTATTCCGCCAAGGACATCGCGCATATGACGACCGATGAAGGCATCGTGACCGCCGATTGCCAGTTCTGCGGCGCGCATTACGAATTCGACCCTCACAGCCTGGGGTTCGAGGCGACCGTGGATGCCGAGGGCCAGCCTCTGCCCGACAGGGCGGCCGAGTGATCCCGGCCTGGTCTGAAGACCTTCTGCGTCAGGCCCTGTCGGTTCCGGCAGGGCCAAGTTCGGATTACGACCTGAACCCGGACGTGGCCCCCTTGCCGGGCTCCCTGCGCCCCGCGGGGGTGCTGGCCGCGTTCCACGAGGACGACGGCCGCCTGATCCTGACCAAGCGTGCCTCGGGTCTGCGCCATCATCCCGGCCAGATCGCCCTGCCGGGTGGCAAGGTGGATCCGACCGACGCCGATGAGATCGCCGCAGCCCTGCGCGAGGCGCGCGAGGAAGTGGGGCTGGATGCCGCCCAGGTCGATCTGCTGGGCACCCTGCCGCCGCACCGCACCGTGACGGGCTTTGCCGTGACCCCGGTCATCGGGATTGTCCGGGGCGCCTTCCAGCCCCTGCCCGAGCCGGGCGAGGTCGAGGAGGCCTTTGCCCTTCCCTTCGACCATGTCGCCGATCCGTCCCGCTATCGGGTCGAACGCCGCCGCTGGCGCGAGGGCTGGCGCAGCTATCACGCGGCGCCCTTCGGTCCCTATTACCTGTGGGGCGCGACCGCGAGGATCCTGCTGGGCCTAGCCAGAAGGATCCGGGCGTGAGCCGGCTTCCCGAACAGGTCATGCAGGATCCTGCGCTGCAATCGGTCTTCGACGCCATCGAGGCGGGCGGGCATCGTGCCTGGCTGGTCGGGGGCGCGGTGCGGAACGCGCTTCTGGGCGAACCGGTGGGCGACCTGGACCTGGCGACCGATGCGCCGCCCGGCGTGGTGACGCAACTGGCCCAGGCGGCGGGTCTCAGGCCCGTGCCGACGGGGATCGACCACGGCACGGTGACGGTTGTGTCGGACGGCCGGGGGTTCGAGGTCACCACCCTGCGCCACGATGTCGAGACCGACGGGCGACGTGCCGTGGTGGCCTTTTCCGACGATCTGGACCAGGACGCGCACCGGCGCGATTTCACGATGAACGCGCTTTATGCCGACCGGCATGGCAGGGTGATCGACCCGGTGGGCGGACTGGACGACCTGCGCGCCCGGCGGCTGCGCTTTGTCGGCGATCCCGCGCAGCGCATTGCCGAGGATTATCTGCGCATCCTGCGCTTCTTCCGCTTCCTGGCCTGGTATGGCCGGGACGCCGATCCCGCTGCCGTGGCGGCCTGCCGGGACGGGCGGGACGGGCTGGACGGGATTTCGCGCGAACGGATCGGGCAGGAACTGCGCAAGCTGCTTGCGGCCCCCGACCCCGTTCCCGCCGTGCGGCTGATGCAGCAGACGGGTGTTCTGGACAAGGTCCTGCCCGATGCGACGCCGGACAGGCTTTATGCGCTGCAATCCCCCGCGCTGTGGCTTGCGCGTCTGGCGGCGCTGTCGCAGGGGCACCTTGCGGATGCCTTGCGCCTGTCCCGGAATGAGGCCCGCGATCACCGCGCGCTTGTGACTGCCCTGACGCAGGGCTGGTCCTTCAACCGCATCGCCTATCATCTGCGCGGCGATCTGGCCGATGCCGCCGCTGCCCTGGTCCAGACCGCCGGGCCCCGCGAAGGCTGGGCCGAGGCACGAGCCGCCGCGCAGCCGCTGCCGATCAGCGCCGCCGACCTGCAACCACATCTGCAAGGCCCCGCCCTGGGCCGCGCGCTGAAGGCCGCCGAGGATGCCTGGATCGACGCGGGCTTCGCTTTGCCCGCGCCCGCGTTGATCGACATCGCCCTGCTGGCCGGAGAGACCGCATGACCCTGCACCACCGCCTTGGCCGCCTGATCGACGCCTTCCGCCCCGCGGAAGGCCCGCCACCCGCCACGCTGCTGGCCTTCTTCCGCTGGTGCCTGTCCGGGGCCTGGGGCGGGCTGGGGCTGGCGGGCATCGCCTCCGCCTTGGGCGGGGTTGCCGACGTGGTGGCCGCCGTGCTGCTGGGCTGGGTGGTGGATGCCATCGCGACGGGCGATCCGGGGGCCTTCTGGGGCCAGAACGGCCTGCTGATCGCGGCCTTCGTGGGCTTCTTCCTGCTGCTGCGGCCGCTGATCTTCGGCTTTTCCACCGCCACCAGCAGCGTCATCATCGGACCGAACGTGCTGCCCCTGGTCCTGTCGCGCATCCACCGCTGGACCATGGGTCATTCGGTCGCCTTCTTCGACAACGACTTCGCGGGGCGGCTGGCGCAAAAGCAGATGCAGACCGCCCGCGCCGTCACCGACGTCGCGTCGGAAATGGTGAACGTGGTGGCCTTCGCCCTGGCATCCGTGCTGGGATCGGCGGCCTTTCTGGTGTCGGTCGATACCTGGGGCGCGGTGGCGCTGATCCTGTGGATGCTGGCCTATCTGGGCCTGATCCGGTTCTTCCTGCCGCGTATCCGGGCGAAATCCGGCGCCCGCGCCTCGGCCCGCGCGATGATCACCGGCCAGGTCGTCGATACCATCACCAACATCAAGACCGTCAAGCTGTTCGCCCATGCCGAACACGAGGATCGCGCGGCCCTTGGCGCCATGGCGGGCTTTCGTGAACGGGCGCTGGATTTCGGCGTGGTCAGCAGCACCTTCCGCATGTCGCTGATGGTGATCGCGGGCATCCTGCCGGTGATCCTGGTCGGCGGGTCGATCATGCTGTGGCGGCAGGGTCAGGCCACGCCGGGCGACGTGGCGGCGGCGGGCGCGATCGCCATGCGCCTGTCGCAGATGACCGGCTGGGTCAGCATGGCGCTGATGGGCATCTGGGGCAGCGTGGGAGAGGTCGAAGACGGCATGAAGACCCTGTCCCCCGCCCATGCCCTGACCGACGCGCCCGACGCCCTGCCCCTGGAGCGGGTCGCGGGACGCATCGACTTCGATCACGTGGGCTTTGCCTATGGCCGCGACGAAGGGGGGCTTGCCGACATCGACCTGCATATCCGCGCGGGCGAGAAGGTGGGCATCGTTGGCGCCTCGGGCGCGGGCAAGTCCACGATGGTGGCGCTGCTGTTGCGGCTCTACGACGTGGAAAAGGGGGCGATCCGCATCGACGGGCACGACCTGCGCGAGGTGACCCAGGAAAGCCTGCGCCGCCAGATCGGCATGGTCACGCAGGAAACCGCGATGTTCAACCGATCCGCCCGCGACAACATCCTGTATGGCCGCCCCGGCGCCACGCAGGCCGAGATCGAGGCAGCCGCCAAGGCGGCCGAGGCGCATGACTTCATCCTGACCCTTCAGGACCATCAGGGGCGCAAGGGCTATGACGCGCATCTGGGCGAACGCGGGGTCAAGCTGTCGGGCGGGCAGCGCCAGCGGATCGCGTTGGCCCGCGCCTTCCTGAAGGACGCCCCGATCCTGGTCCTGGACGAGGCCACCAGTGCCCTGGACAGCGAGGTCGAGGCCCAGGTCCAGGATGCCCTGTCCCGCGCGATGAAGGGCAAGACGGTGCTGGCCATCGCGCACAGGCTTTCCACCATCGCCGAACTGGACCGGATCATCGTCATGGATGCGGGCCGGATCGTCGAACAGGGCAGCCACGGGCAACTGCTGGCGCGCGACGGGCTTTACGCGCGCTACTGGAACCGGCAATCGGGCGGCTTCCTGGGGACCGAGGAAGCGGCGGAATGAGCCTTTGGCATGTCGAACGCCTGGGCCGTCGCGGCGACGGGTTGGCGGTTGGTGAGGCGGGCCGCGCCCTGGCGCCCCTGACCCTGCCGGGCGAACAGATCGAGGGCGAAGCCGAAGAGGGGCGCATCGCCGCGCCCCGCATCGTCACGCCCTCGCCAGACCGGGTGCGACCCGTCTGCGCGCATTACCGCGCCTGCGGGGGCTGTTCGCTGATGCACGCAACCGAAGGCTTCACGACCGCCTGGAAGCGGCAGGTGGTGGAAACGGCCTTGGCCGCGCGCGGCTTGCCCGCGCCGGTGAAAGGGATCCATGTCTCGCCCCCTCGGTCGCGGCGGCGGGCGGTGCTGTCGGGGCGGCGCACGAAGAAGGGCGCGTTGGTCGGTTTTCACGCCCGCGCATCCGACGTGATCGTCGATCTGGCCGAATGCCACGTCATGCGGCCCGAGATCACGGCCGCCCTGCCCCTGCTGCGGCGGATCACCGTGGCGGGCGCCTCGCGCAGCGGCGAATTGTCCATGACGGTGATCCACGGCCCCGCCGGACTGGATGTGGCCGTGACCGGCGGCAAGCCGCTGGATCCCACGCTGTTCCAGGACCTCGCCGCGCTGGCGGACGAAGGCGATCTGGCGCGGCTGACCTGGCTGGATCAGGCAGGGGACGGCCAGTCGATCACCCGTCGTCCGCCTGCCCTTCCCATGGGTCTTGCGCGGGTCGTGCTGCCTCCGGCGGGCTTCCTGCAAGCAACGCTTGAGGGAGAAGCCGCGCTGCTGGCCGGGGTTCAGGCTGTCACGGCGGGCGCCACGCGAATCGTCGATCTGTTCGCAGGATGCGGGACGTTTTCGCTGCCCTTGGCCAAGAGGGCATCGGTCCATGCGGTCGAGGGGCTGGCAGCCCCGTTGACCGCCCTGGACGCCGGGTGGCGGGGCGCCCCCGGCCTGAACCGCGTCACGACCGAGATTCGCGACCTTGCCCGCCGACCGATGCTGGCCGACGAACTGAACCGGTTTGACGCAATCGTGATCGACCCGCCCCGTGCGGGGGCCGAGGCGCAAGCCCGTGAAATCGCGGCTTCGCGCATCGACAAGATAGCCTTCGTGGCCTGCGATCCGGTGAATTTCTCAAGGGATGCGCAGCTTCTTGCCATTGGCGGTTTTACGCTGACCCGGCTGTGGGTGGTCGATCAGTTCCGATGGTCGCCCCATGTCGAAACCGTGGCGGAATTCGCCAGAACCTAGCCAGATCCCACTGGCTTGTGATATGAAACGGCCATAAAAAACCAAAAATGTCAGAGGCAGTGATGTTCAAGCCAACGCGCCGCGCCGTCGCCTTTTCCTTGCTTGCCTTCGTGGCGGCCTGCGGCAAACCGGAAAGCAAGTTCAAGGCCTATAACGGCCCCGCCGTGACCCAGGTCGTGGTCAACAAGGGCGCCCGGAAGATGTATCTTCTGCATGGGACGACCGTTCTGAAATCCTATGACGTGGGCCTGGGCAACGTGCCCGTGGGTCACAAGCAGTTCGAAGGCGACGGCAAGACGCCGGAAGGGATCTATTACATCGACCGCTTCAACCCGCGCAGCCGCTATCACCTGTCTGTCGGAGTCTCCTATCCGAATGAACGGGACACGGCGCTGGCGGCCGCATTGGGCCGGCACGCGGGCGGCGACATCTTCATCCATGGACGCGGCCCCGACGGCAACCGCTTCGCGCCCAAGAACCGCGACTGGACGGCAGGCTGCATCGCCGTCAAGGACGAGGAAATCGAGGAGGTCTATGCGATGCTCCGCCCCGGCGTGCCGATCGTCATCAATCCCTGATCCGGCTGGATTGCCCCGGAATGGACAAGGCCTCGGACGATCCGGGGCCTTTTGCATTCAACTGCCCGTCAGCAGCGTCCACCACAGTTTGCCCGAGGGTTCCTGATACCAGGCAAAGCCCAGATTCGTGGCGGCCGGGTCCATGATGACATCGCGCGTATCGCGGGTGCCCATCCAGGCGCTCAGCGTCTGCATGTCGTTTTCATAGGATTCCGAGATGTTCTCGCCGACGACATTGCCGAAATAACCCGCCCGGCGCGCCCGGTCCAAGGGCGAGGATCCGTCCGACCCCCAGTGCCAGGCCCGGTTCTGGGCCGACATGTCGCGCGAATGTGCCAGGGCCGCCGCGGACAGTTGCGGGTTCAGCGTCAGGGCCGGCGCGGCGATGTTTGCCCGCAGCGTGTTGATTTGCTGCAACACGCGGATCGGAATTTGCTGTTCCTCGGCGGCGCTGATCTGGTTGCCCGTGGGCATCGCCTGCCCGCCCGGCGCGACCGGAGGCAGGCTGCGCGGCTGGCACGCCGCCAGCGCCATCAGCGACAGGGCCGCGATAACCTTGAAATTCGGCATTTTTCCGCCATCCCTCGTTTTTCTTGTGCGCAGATCTATCGAATGGCGCCCGACCGATCAAACCCACGAATTCGTGAAAACCGCCTTTGTGGCATCTTCGCGTCCACGGCACTTTGAATTGATGGAATCGCTGGCCCGGCTTATAGAAATCTCCTGCCGCATGAGGCGGAGTGGTCAAGGCCGTCCAGCAAGAACGGTCATCCTTCGAAGGACATGGGAAGATGAGCAAGTCATCTGCAATCAATCGCCGGACCTTCCTGGGTTCGGCCGCAGCCTTGGGGGCTGCGGGTCTGGCATTGCCGTCGTTCGGCCAGCAGATCGACCCTTATACGGGCCAGCCGATCTATAGCGCGACACCCGGCGCGATGCCCGGCGCGACCCCCGACGCGGGTGCGGTCCAGTACGACCCGGCCGCCGATCAGCGCCACAACATTTCCAGCTTTTCGGCGCAAAGCTGGCAGCCGCATTTCCAGAACCTCACCAACGGTGCGATCCTGTGCGATCTGACCTCGCGTGCGGTGCATTACTGGTCTGAAGACGGCAACACCTACCGCGTCTATCCCTCGTCCATCCCGGTCAGCGAGGATCTGACCCGCACCGGCCGGACCGAGATCATCAAGAAGGTCGAAGGCCCAAGCTGGTCGCCCACCCCCGAGATGAAAGCCCGCAACCCCGAATGGCCGGATTTCGTGCCGCCGGGACCGGATAATCCGCTGGGCACCCATGCGCTGTGGCTGAGCTGGCAGTATTACCGCATCCACGGCACCCATGACACGCGCAAGATCGGCCGCAAATCGTCGAACGGCTGTATCGGCCTGTATAACGAGCATATCAAGGAACTGTATACCCTGACCAAGATCGGGACGCAGGTTCTGGTGATCTGACCCGATAAGCACAGCCCCATCGAACAGCGAAAAGGCCGCCGGTCCAGCCGGCGGCCTTTTCGCTGGGCATTCTTTGGGCTCGGAACGTCCCCTACCGGGCGTTGGACCGCTCTCGCGCGGGGCGCTCGCCGGCGTGATCGAATGCTCCGGACGGGGCAGTGTCGCGTTCGGTATGGGCCAGGGCCTGCTTGCCCTGATCAGCATCGGGATCGTTCGGATGCAGCGGCCCGCCCTCCTCCAACATCGGGGAAGGCCGGTCGGTCGCCTGCTTTGCGGCAAGCGCCTTCTGCGTCAACTCGACCTGATCAGGCTGCGCATCTTGGAGTTCATCCGCCGCGCCATCCGCACGACGCCGGTGACGCTCGGCCATTGCCCGGTTCAGGGCGTCGTTCAGATAGTCCAGCTTGCTCCGCGTGCCTTCGTTGCCGCCTGCGGCCGTCGCGCCCGAAGGGGCTGCCTTGCCTCGCGCCTCACGACCCTGACGGTCGCCGATGTCACGCGCCCGGTTGCGTCGTTCGCGCAAGCGAGACACCAGATCGGATAGATCCCGGTCGGACAATTGGCCCAGTCCGGGCTGGCGGGACTGGTTGGCCAGTTCCATTTCATCGCGGCTCAGCGCACGCTGTTCCTCGGGGGTTGCAGGGGCATCCAGTCTGGTCATCCGTTCCTCCTGTGTTGGACACCAAACCGACCCCCAGCCAAGGGGTTCCAGACAGGATAAACCCGTCAGGATCACGTTTTCTTAGGAAAAACGTCAGATCCAGCCCGCGATGTTCTCGCGCACGACCTCCAGCATCACCTCGATATGGGCGGGATCGTCGTTCAGGCAGGGGATATAGGTGAAGTCCTTGCCGCCCGCGTGTTCGAAGCTTTCGCGGATCTCACCGTTGATCTCCTCCAGCGTCTCGATGCAGTCGGCGGCGAAGGCGGGCGAGATGACCGCGATGTCGGTGATGCCGCGCTTCGCCAGTTCGGCCACATGTTCGACCGTATAGGGGCGCAGCCATTCCTCGGTCCCGAAGACGGACTGGAAGGTCGTGTCGATCACGCCGTCGGGCCAGCCCAGAGCCTCTTTCAGCAGACGAGAGGTTTTCTGGCATTGGCAGTGATAGGGATCGCCCTCCAGCAGGTAACGCTTGGGCATCCCGTGATAGCTGGCGACCAGCTTGGCCGGCACCTTGTCGCCCAGCGTCCGGCGGACCGACGCCGCAAGGGCCGCGATGTAATCGGGCCGGTCGAAGTAAGGCTCGCAGGTGCGGACCGCGGGCTGCCATTTCTGCGCCATCAGCGCCCGGAACAGCTGGTCGTTCGCCGTGGCCGAGGTCGCGCCCGCATATTGCGGATAAAGCGGCAGGAACACGATCCGCTGGCAGCCCGCCTTGACCATCCGGTCCAGCACGTCGGGGGTTGAGGGGTTGCCATAGCGCATGCAGAATTCGACCATCACGCTGTCGCCCCATTCGGCCTGGGCGCGTTCGCGCAGCGCCTCGGTCTGGGACCGGGTGATGGTCATCAGCGGACTTTCGTTCTTGTCCTCGTTCCAGATCAGCTTGTAGTTCTTGCCCGAGGTGAAGGGCCGCTTGGTCAGGATGATCCCCTGCAGCAGCGGCTGCCATTTCCAGGCCGGATAGTCGATCACCCGCTTGTCGGACAGGAATTCGTTCAAATAGCGGCGCATCGACCAATAGTCATAGCCGTCCGGCGTGCCCAGGTTGGCGATCAGGATCCCCGTCTTCTTCCGGGGGATCGAGGGGTGGTCTGCGGGCGCATGGGCTGGCTTCATGTCTTCCTGGTCCTGATTTCTTTCAGCGCGTCTTCAAGTCGTGTCGTGGCCGATCCCGGCCGCAGCGGCTTGGGCTGCGTCTCCGAGGGCGACCATCCGGTTAGAAAAACCAGATCGAATGTCGTGGCGATACGGGACGGATCGTCGCGGTCGGCATGGTGTTCCGCCATGATCGCGGCGGCGCGGGCAAAGACCGCGCGTCCTGTCGGGCGGCGCAGGCGGGCGGCCATGGCGTTCCCCTCGCCCATGGCGCGCAGGTCATGGGCCAGGTGGAACAGGTCGCGATAGCTGGCCTTTTGGGTGACCAGATCGGCCACCGGCAGGGCCAGCCCGGCGCGGCCCAGCAGCCCGCCCATGTCGCGGATTTCCCCCATCGGCAGGATCCGGGGGGACAGGCCGCCCGTCATCTCCACCTCGGCCTGGGCCAGGGCGGCGCGCAGTTCCTGCAGGGTCTGGCCGCCGAAGCAGGCGGCGATGAACAGCCCGTCCTCGCGCAGGGCGCGGGCGCATTGGACCATCTGGCCCACCGGATCGTCGGCCCAGTGCAGCGCCATGGCGTGGACGACCAGATCATGCGCGCCGGGTTGCAGATCAAGCACGGGTTCGTCGGAAACCACGCGGGCATCGGGAAGGACCTGTGCCCAGAAGTCAGGAAAACCCGTCACTACGGCGGGTGCGGTAAACCTTCTGTTAATCTCGGACAGCCTATCCTGGATCTCGTCGGCGGCAAGCCGGTGCAGGATATCGGCAAAGCCCCGACGATTCGCCCGGTCCCGCTGGCGCAGCAGCGCGGGGCGGTCGGTCAGGGTCGGACGGTCTTGTGCGGATGTGGTCATGGGGATGGAACATAGGGTGCTTCAGGGGGCGATGAAAGGCGCGTTGCGCCTGCTTTATCCGCCGCAATGCGTGGCGTGCAGCACCCCCGTGACCGGCGGGGCCGAAGGACCGGGGCAGCTTTGCCCGGCCTGCTTTCCCGAAACGCGGTTCATCACCGGGGCGGCCTGCGCCCGCTGCGGGGTGCCGCTGCCGGACGACGGGACGGGCGCGGAGGATCCGACGCTGACCTGCGACGACTGCCTGTCGATGGCGCGGCCCTGGCAACGCGGTCGGGCGGCGATGGTCTATTCCGGTGCGGGGCGCAAGCTGGTGCTGGCGCTGAAGCATGGCGACCGGCCGGACCTGGCGCCTGCGCTGGCGGCATGGCTGGCCCGCACGGCGGCGCCCCTGATTGACGCCGACACCATCGTGGCGCCGATCCCGCTGCATCTGCGGCGGTTGCTGAAGCGCCGGTACAACCAGGCGGCGTTGATATCCGCGCGGGTGGCACGGACCCACAAGGCATTGCACCTGCCCGACCTGCTGCTGCGGTGCCGCCATACGCCCGGTCAGGACCATCGCGGCGTCGGGGACCGTTTCGCCAACATCGCCGGGGCGCTTGCCGTAAACTCCCGCCGCGTGGCGGCATTGCGGGACCGGCCCGTGCTGCTGGTCGATGACGTGATGGCATCGGGCGCGACCATGGCCGCGGCGACGGATGCGCTTCTGGCGGCGGGATCGGGGCCGGTTTCGGTCGCGGTTCTGGCAAGGTCGGTCAAGGATGACTAGGTATGGGGTCACAAAGGAAAGGAACCGCACCCCATGACCCAGCCCGCGATCACCATCTATACCACGCGCACCTGTCCCTTCTGCATCCGCGCCAAGGGCCTTTTGCGCGAAAAGAACGTGCAGTTTGACGAAATCGACGTCGGCGCCGATCCTGCGGTCCGCGCGCAGATGACCCAGCGCGCGCATGGCCGCCGCACGGTCCCGCAGATCTTCATCGGCGACCGCCATGTGGGCGGCTGCGACGACCTGTTCGACCTGGAACGCCAGGGCAAGCTGGACGGCCTGCTGGCAGGCGCCGCCTGACGGCGCGGTTGACGCAAGGTCCGGCGATTGTCGGACTTGACCAAGGGCCATCGGGCGGGGCACGGTCCCGGCTTCGCCCCGCCCGCGAACCCCACATTTTCTCTTTTTGGATCCATGCCCTTATCCGCGACCGATACCGACCGTCCCAAGGCCAATGACCGGCTTGCCGCAAGCCTGTTCGCCGAGGTATTGATCGCCGAGCAGTTGTCGCGCAACCTGATCGGCAAGGCCCTGCCGCGCGGGATGCAGATTTCGCATTTCTCGGTCCTGAACCTGCTGGCCCATGTGAACGAGGAACGCACCCCCGCCCAGCTGGCCCAGGCCTTTCATGTCACGCGCGGGGCGATGACCAATACGCTGTCGCGGCTGGAATGGGCGGGCCATGTCCATATCCGCCCCGACTGGGACGATGCGCGGCGCAAGTTCGTGTCGATCAGCCCGGCGGGCCGGGCGGCGCGGGACGCGGCCATCGCCGCCTTCATGCCCCTGATCGCCGAGGTGGTGCGCGACATCGGCGCCGACAAGGTGCGCACCGCCCTGCCCGTCCTGCGCGAATTGCGCATCCGGCTGGAGGGCGAGGACGACTAGGCCTCTCGCCGCGCCGTGAGGATATAGTTCACCGACAGGTCGCGATCCGACAGCGACCAGCCGAAGCTGAGGGGGTTGAAGACCATTCCCCGGCGGTCCAGGACCGACAGGCCCGCGCCGCCGGCCATTCCCGCCAGTTCGTCCGGGGTGATGAAGCGCGACCAGTCATGGGTGCCGCGCGGCAGCCAGCGCATGATCCATTCCGCCCCGACGATCGCCGCGCCGAAGCTGCGGGCCGTGCGGTTCAGCGTGGACAGGATCACCAGCCCCCCCGGCCGGACCAGGTCGCGGCAGGTGGCGATGAAGCTGGCCGGGTCGGCCACATGCTCGACGATTTCCAGCGCCAGGACCACGTCGAAGACCTCTCCCGCCATCGCCTCGGCCGTGGTGGCGCGATAGTCGATGGCAAGCCCCTGTTGCCGGGCGTGAAGACGGGCCACCGCGATGTTGCCCTCGGCCGCATCCGCGCCCACGACATCGGCGCCCAGCCGCGCCATGGGTTCGGCCACCAGCCCGCCGCCGCAGCCGATATCCAGCACCCGCAGGCCCCCGAAGGGGCACAGATCGCGCCTGTCCCGCCCGAACTCGCCCGCGATCTGGGTCGCGATGTAATCCAGCCGCACCGGGTTCATCAGGTGCAGCGGACGGAACTTGCCCCTGGGATCCCACCATTCCGCGGCCATCGACTCGAACTTGGCGATCTCGGCGGGGTCGATGCTTGTCATGGTCCGGTCCTTCTGGCAGGCGGGTCTGTCAGGCCTTATAGTAAGGTGATGGACCGATTGGCAGGACAAAACGCCGCGACACATGGCCGCCTTCACCCGGGCGCCGAGGCCTTTGCCCGGCACATGCTGGACGTGGGCGACGGACACCAGATCTATGTCGAGGAAAGCGGCAACCCCCAAGGCCGGCCCGTGCTGGTCCTGCATGGCGGACCTGGCGGGGGATGCAGCCCGTTCATGCGGCGCTTCTTCGACCCGGCCCATTACCGCGCGATCCTGTTCGACCAGCGGGGCTGCGGCCGGTCGCGGCCCCAGGCCTCGGTCCATGCCAACACCACCCCGCACCTGATCGCGGATATCGAGGTGATCCGCCGGACCCTGGGCCTCGAATCGGTCTTGCTGTTCGGGGGAAGCTGGGGGGCCACGCTGGCCCTGGCCTATGCCCAGGCGCATCCGAAGCGCGTGACCGGCCTGATCCTGCGCGGCGTCTTCCTGGGCACGCAGGGGGAACTGGACTGGTTCTATGGCGGCGGCGCGGGGCGGTTCTTTCCCGACCTTTGGACGCAGTTCCGAGACCCGATCCCGGAAGCGGAACGGGGCGATCTGATCGCGGCCTATCACAAGCGGCTGTTCTCGGCTGACGTGGGGCGCCAGGGCCGCTATGCCCAGCCCTGGCTGATGTGGGAAAACGCCCTGGCGGGCCTGCAATCGGCCGCCATCAGCCATGCGCCGGCCGATTACGCCCGTGCCTTCGCGCGGCTTGAAAATCACTACTTCATGCACCGCTGCTTCCTGGACGAAGGCCAGCTTCTGCGGGACCGGCACCGGATCGAACACCTGCCCGCCGTGATCGTGCAGGGCCGATACGACATGGTCTGCCCACCCCTCTCGGCCTGGCGGCTGGCGGATGGATGGAAAGGTTGCGATCTGCGCATGATCCCCGCCTCGGGACATGCGCTGTCCGAGCCGCGGATCTCGGCGGAACTGGTCAGGGTGATGGACGAGATCGCGGCCCAGGACCGGGCAAAATCACTTTAAACTTGATTATCACGTTTTTTGTGCTAAATACCGCCTCAACAGCGGCGCAGGCTTCCACCCCCTGCCCACCGGCGCTTTCCGCATGGCCCGCTTGACGGGCCTTTTTCACATCCGAAGGGATCTCATGTCGAACGATCTGATTGCCAAGAACGCCATCGACCGGCGTCTGGCCGAGATCATCGCCCCCGTGATCGAGGATCTGGGATTCGAACTGGTCCGCGTGCGTCTTCAGGGCGGCAAGACCGCGACCCTGCAGATCATGGCCGACCGGCCCGAAGGCGGCATCAACGTGGACGATTGCGGCGACATTTCCGTGGCCGTCAGCGCCACCCTGGATGTCGAGGATCCGATCGAGGACAACTATCACCTGGAGGTCAGCAGCCCCGGCATCGACCGGCCGCTGACCCGGATAAAGGATTTCGAGACCTTCGAGGGCTACGAGGCGCGGCTGGAAACGAACCAGGCCATCGACGGGCGCAAGCGGTTCAAGGGCGTTCTGGCCGGCGTCGAGAAAGGCGAGGGCGGCGACGAGGTCCTGCTGAACATCGAGGAAGCGGGCGAGGTCCAGACCATCGGGCTGCAGTTCGACTGGCTGTCCGACGCCAAGCTGGTCCTGACGGACGAGCTGATCCGCGAAATGTTGCGCCAGAAGAAAGAGGCCGGCGTCCAGATCGACAACCTGGACGAAAGCGCCTTCGACGAGATCGAAACCGAAGACAACGACGGCGAGAACGCCGATGCCAAGGAGTGAGTGATGGCAATCACCTCTGCCAACCAGTTGGAACTGCTGCAGACCGCCGAAGCCGTTGCGCGCGAGAAGATGATCGAGCCCGAGCTGGTCATCGAGGCGATGGAAGACAGCCTCGCCCGTGCCGCCAAGTCGCGTTACGGCGCCGAGATGGACATCCGCGTCAAGATCGACCGCAAGACCGGCAACGCGACCTTCACCCGCGTCCGCACCGTGGTCGAGGATGACGCGGTCGAGAATTATCAGGCGCAGCTGACTGTCGAGCAGGCCCGCCCCTATCTGGACAACCCGCAGGTCGGCGACGAGATCACGGACCAGGTGCCCCCCGTCGAACTGGGCCGCATCGCCGCGCAATCGGCCAAGCAGGTCATCCTGCAGCGCGTCCGCGAGGCCGAGCGCGACCGCCAGTACGAGGAATTCAAGGACCGCGCGGGCACCATCATCAACGGCGTCGTCAAGCGCGAGGAATACGGCAACATCATCGTCGATGTGGGCCGCGGCGAGGCGATCCTGCGCCGCAACGAGAAGATCGGCCGCGAAAGCTATCGCCCGAACGACCGCATCCGCGCCTATGTCAAGGACGTGCGCCGCGAATCGCGCGGGCCGCAGATCTTCCTGTCGCGCACCGATCCGCAGTTCATGGCCGAGCTGTTCAAGATGGAGGTGCCGGAAATCTATGACGGCGTCATCGAGATCAAGGCCGTGGCCCGCGACCCCGGTTCGCGCGCCAAGATCGCCGTGATCAGCTATGACAACTCGATCGACCCGGTGGGCGCCTGCGTGGGGATGCGCGGCAGCCGCGTGCAGGCCGTCGTGGGCGAATTGCAGGGCGAAAAGATCGACATCATCCCCTGGAACGACGACCAGGCCACCTTCCTGGTCAACGCGTTGCAGCCCGCCGAGGTCAGCAAGGTCGTCTTCGACGAAGAGGCCAACAAGATCGAGGTGGTCGTTCCCGACGAGCAGTTGTCCCTGGCGATCGGCCGTCGCGGCCAGAACGTGCGCCTGGCCAGCCAGTTGACCGGCCTGGATATCGACATCCTGACCGAGGAAGAGGAATCCAAGCGCCGCCAGGCCGAATTCAACGCCCGCACCCAGCTGTTCATGGACGCCCTGGATCTGGACGAGTTCTTCGCGCAGCTTCTGGTCGCCGAAGGCTTCACCGACCTGGAGGAAGTGGCCTATGTCGATCTGGACGAGCTTCTGTCCATCGAGGGCGTGGACGAAGGCACGGCATCCGAATTGCAGGCCCGCGCCCGCGACGTCCTGGAGGCCCGGAACAAGGCCGCGCTTGAAAGCGCCCGCGCCCTGGGGGCCGAGGACAGTCTTATTGAATTCGAGGGGCTGACCCCCCAGATGGTAGAGGCACTGGCCAAGGACGGCGTCAAGACGCTGGAAGATTTCGCGACCTGCGCCGATTGGGAACTGGCCGGTGGCTGGACCACCGTGAACGGTCAGCGCGTCAAGGATGAAGGACTGCTGGAACCGTTCGAGGTGACGCTGGAAGAAGCGCAAAACATGGTGATGACCGCCCGCGTCATGCTGGGCTGGGTTGATCCCGAGGAACTGAACAGCAGTGACGACGCCGAAGCCGGCGACGACATCGACGAGGAGGCCGGGGCGTGATGCCCCGGATTTGCCCGCTTGAGTCGCGGTGGTCGCATCAAGGATAACGATCAGCCCGAAAGGCGCTGCATCGTCACCGGGGAAGTCCAGCCCAAGGCTGGACTGATCCGTTTCGTGGCCGGGCCGGATGGCCAGGTCGTGCCGGATCTGGCGGAAAAGCTGCCGGGTCGCGGCATCTGGGTCAGCGCGGATCGCGCGGCCATCGACAAGGCGGCGGCCAAGGGGTTGTTCTCCCGTGCCGCGAAGGCTCCGGTCAAGGCCCCGGAAGGTCTGGCCGATCTGGTCGAGGCGGGCGTGGCACGTCGGCTGGTCGAACTTGTGTCGCTGGCGCGCAAGTCGGGCCGCGCGGTGGCCGGGTTCGAAAAGGTCAAGGGTTGGCTGGCCGAAGGGCGCGCAAAGGTGCTTTTGCAGGCCAGCGACGGGTCGGATCGCGGCAAGGGCAAGCTGTGGACGCCTACGGGCGGACGCTGGTTCGGTTGCCTGACCGCATCAGAATTGGGTTTGTCCTTCGGGCGCGATCATGTCATACACGGCGCGCTTGCGGCGGGTGGACTGACGGACAAGGTGATCTTGGAAGCCGGCAGACTGACGGGTCTGCGCGGGCATGACGGCGGCAATACGGCGGCCGGGAAGGAATGAAGACGCAGATGAGCGACAAAGACGGAAAATCGACCCTGGGACTCGGCGGCAGCGGCCGTTCGGGCCAGGTCAAGCAAAGCTTCAGCCATGGCCGCACCAAGAGCGTTGTCGTGGAAACCAAGCGCAAGCGCGTCGTGGTGCCCAAGCCGGGCGCCACGCAGATGACGGATGCCCAGAAGGAAAAGAACCCGCTGACGGCGCGGATGGCGGGCGACCCTTCCAAGCGCCCGGCGGGCATTTCCGACGCCGAGATGGAGCGCCGGCTGAAGGCGCTTGCCGCCGCCAAGGCCCGCGAGGCCGAGGAAGCCGCCCAGCGTGCCGCCGACGAGAAGGCGCGCGAGGAAGAACGCGAACGCCGCCGGGCCGAGATCGAGGCCAAGGAGCGCGAGGACCGCGAACGCGAGGAAGCCCTGCGCCTGAAGGCCGAGGAAGACGAGCGCCGCGCCCGCGAGGCAGCCGAGGCCGCCAAGCGCAAGGAAGAACCCAAACCCGCGGAACGCCCGGCCCGTGCCGCCGCCCCTGCCGCCCGTCCGGCTGGCGCACGTCCGGCCGCGCCCGACCGCGCCGCGATCGAGGCCGCCGCGTCCCGCGCCGAGAAGCCCGGCATCGCCACCGGCCCGCGCCGCACCGACCGCGACCGCCGCGACAGCGGCGGCGACAGCGATGCCAAGGCCAAGGCCAAGGCCGAGGATAGCCGCCGCACCGGCCGCCTGTCGCTGAACCAGGCGCTTGACGGCGAAGGCGGGCGTCAGCGTTCGCTGGCCGCGATGAAGCGCAAGCAGGACCGCGCCCGGCAGAAGGCGATGGGCAACGTGCGCACCGAAAAGCAGGTGCGCGACGTGCAGTTGCCGGAAACCATCGTGGTTTCCGAATTGGCCAACCGCATGGCGGAACGCGCCGCGGACGTGGTCAAGTCGCTGATGAAGATGGGCATGATGGTCTCCATCAACCAGGCCATCGACGCCGACACTGCCGAACTGGTGATCGAGGAATTCGGCCACAAGGCCGTCCGTGTATCGGATGCAGACGTCGAACAGGTCATCGACACGGTCCAGGACCGCGACGAGGATCTGCGGCCGCGTCCGCCGATCATCACGATCATGGGCCATGTGGACCACGGCAAGACCTCGCTTCTGGATGCGATCCGCAAGGCGAATGTCGTGTCGGGCGAGGCCGGGGGAATCACCCAGCATATCGGCGCCTATCAGGTGAAGACCGAATCCGGCGCCGTGCTGACCTTCCTGGACACGCCGGGCCACGCCGCCTTTACCTCGATGCGGGCGCGCGGCGCGCAGGTCACGGATATCGTGGTGCTGGTGGTTGCCGCGGACGACGCGGTGATGCCGCAGACCGTCGAGGCCATCAACCACGCCAAGGCCGCAGGCGTGCCGATGATCGTGGCGATCAACAAGATCGACAAGCCCACGGCCGATCCCGACCGCGTGCGCACCGCGCTGCTGCATCAGGAAGTCGTGGTCGAAAAGATGTCCGGCGACGTGCAGGACGTCGAGGTATCGGCAAAGACCGGCAAGGGCCTGGACGAGCTTCTGGAAGCCATCGCGCTTCAGGCCGAGATCCTGGAATTGCAGGCCAATCCCGACCGCGCCGCGCAAGGTGCGGTGATCGAGGCGCAGCTTGACGTCGGCCGTGGCCCCGTGGCCACCGTTCTGGTGCAGAACGGCACGCTGAAGCGCGGCGACATCTTTGTCGTGGGCGAACAGTGGGGCAAGGTGCGCGCCCTGATCAACGACAAGGGCGATCGCGTGGACGAAGCCGGTCCTTCGGTCCCGGTCGAGGTTCTGGGCCTGAACGGCACGCCCGAGGCGGGCGACGTGCTGAACGTGGTCGAGACCGAGGCCCAGGCCCGCGAGATCGCGGATTACCGCAGCCAGGCCGCCAAGGACAAGCGCGCCGCAGCCGGTGCCGCGACCACGCTGGAACAGCTGATGGCCAAGGCCAAGGCGGACGAGAACGTGGCCGAACTGCCCGTGGTCGTGAAGGCCGACGTGCAGGGTTCGGCCGAGGCGATCGTCCAGGCGCTGGAAAAGATCGGCAACGAGGAAGTGCGCGTCCGCGTCCTGCATTACGGCGTCGGCGCGATCACCGAATCCGACATCGGCCTGGCCGAGGCGAGCCGCGCGCCGGTCATCGGCTTCAACGTCCGCGCCAATGCCCCGGCCCGCAATTCGGCCAACCAGAAGGGTGTCGAGATCCGCTATTACTCGATCATCTATGACCTGGTGGACGACATCAAGGCAGCGGCCAGCGGCCTGCTGTCGGCCGAGGTGCGCGAGAACTTCATCGGCTATGCCCAGATCCGCGAGGTCTTCAAGGTCACGGGCGTTGGCAAGGTCGCGGGCTGCCTGGTTACCGAAGGCGTGGCGCGCCGTTCGGCGGGTGTGCGCCTGCTGCGCGACAACGTGGTGATCCACGAAGGCACGCTGAAGACGCTGAAGCGCTTCAAGGACGAGGTGAAGGAAGTCATCTCGGGCCAGGAATGCGGCATGGCCTTCGAGAACTATGACGACATCCGCCAGGGCGACGTCATCGAGATCTTCGAACGCGAGGAGGTCGAGCGCACGCTGTAAGGCGGCGCCCGGACCCGGAACAGAAAAGGGGCGGCCTGTTGGCCGCCCCTTCCGCATTCATCGTGGTGCCTTTGAACTCAGGTCAGCGCGTGACCGGTTTCCCTTCAAAGGTGCGTGTGCCGATGCGGACCACCATGTTCCCGTTAGGGGCAAGACATTCGAAAAGCCCCTGAACGAGGATGTGGCTGCCGATCGAAATTGTCCGAATCATGTCAAGCCCTCTTGTACCCTCTGGAACTATATTGCCATAAAATGGTTACCATTGGTTTAACGAAGCAGCGAGCCGCGGCATTTTGCGGGCAAAAGGCAAAGATGACCGCCGATCTGCGACCTCAAAGCCACAGTTGCAGCATCGGGATCAGCGGAACATCGGCAGGCGGCATGGGGTAATCCCGCAAATCCCTGGCCCTGACCCAGGCCAGTTTCTGTCCTTCCCGAGGATGCGGAATTCCCTGCCAGCGGCGACAGGCAAAGACCGGCATCAACAGGTGGAAATCGGGATAGCCGTGGCTGGCAAATGTCAGCGGCGCCAGGCAAGAGGTCCAGGTGTCGATGCCCAGTTCCTCGTGCAGCTCTCGGATCAGCGCGGCCTCGGGGGTTTCTCCGGGTTCGACCTTGCCGCCCGGAAACTCCCACAGGCCCGCCATGGACTTGCCTTCCGGGCGCTGTGCCAGAAGCACGCGCCCGTCGGCATCGATCAGCGCGACGGCGGCAACAAGAACCGTCTTCACGACCGGTAATCGGCGTTGATGTCGATATAGCCGTGGGTCAGGTCGCAGGTCCAGACGGTCCGCGCCCCCTGCCCCAGTCCCAGATCGACGGCGATCACCAGATCCTGCCGCTTCATGTAGGCGCTGGCCTTGGCCTCGTCATAGGACGGCGAACGCCAGCCGTTCTCGGCCAGGACCATGTCGCCGAAGCGGATCGTCAGCCGGTCGCGGTCGGCCTGCGCACCGGACTTGCCGACGGCGGCGACGATGCGGCCCCAGTTGGCGTCCTCGCCCGCGATGGCGGTCTTGACCAGGGGCGAATTCGCGATGGCCAGGGCGACCTTGTGGGCATCGGCATCGGATGCCGCGCCCGTCACCTGCACCTCGACGAATTTCGTCGCGCCTTCGCCGTCGCGCACCACCAGTTGCGCCAGTTCGCGCATGACCCCATGCAGCGCCGTCACGAAACCCGCACCTGCCCCGCTGTCCAGCGTGGTGATCGGCGCGGCCTTGCTGCGCCCAGTCGCGGCCAGGATCAGCGCGTCCGAGGTCGATGTGTCGCTGTCCACGGTGATGGCGTTGAAGGTGCTGTCCAGGCCCGAGGACAGCGCCTGCTGCAGCAACGGGGCCGCGATGGTGGCGTCGGTGAAGACATAGACCAGCATCGTCGCCATGTCGGGCGCAATCATGCCCGATCCCTTGGCGATGCCGGCGATGCGGATTTCGCCGCCCTCGCCCGCTACCGTGGCCGAGGCGCCCTTGGGAAAGGTGTCGGTCGTCATGATCGCACGGGCCGCGTCGGCAATGCCGCCGGCCTCCAGCGAAGCTGTCAGGTCATCGACGATGGCGATGATCCGGTCATGGGGCAGCGGTTCCCCGATCACCCCGGTCGAGGACGAGAAGACCCGATCCGCCGGGACGCCCGTCGCGGCAGCCACCGCACCCGTCACCGCATCCACGGATTCCTGGCCCCGCGCGCCGGTGAAGGCATTGGCATTCCCCGAATTGACGATGATCGCCGCGCCTTGCGGCGCATCCCCACCCCCGGCCAGCTTCGCCTGGTTGTCCAGGATGCAGGCCGCGCGGGTCGAGGACCGGGTAAAGGCCCCCGCCAGCGTTGATCCGGGCGCGATGCGCATCAGCGTCACGTCGGTGCGGCCCTGATACTTCACACCTGCGGCACCGCTGGCGAATTCCACGCCCTCGATCACCGGCAGGTCGGGAAAGCGGGCTGGGGCCAGGGGTGAAACAGGAAGCCCGGCCTTGCCCATTATTGCGCCTCCAGCAGTTCGGTCTTGTTCATCAGGGCGGGGTCGATGCCCTCGACCTTCTCGACCGTCGCTTCCGAGGTCAGGCGCTCGATTTCCGCCTGGACCTTGTCGCGCAGGACCATCTGGCTGATCTGGTCGCGCACCTCGTCAAGCGCCGGGGCCTCGCGCAGGCGGGTGTCGTTCAGCTTGATGACATGCCAGCCGAATTCCGTCTGCACGGGATCCGAGATCTGGCCCTTTTCCATCGCGCTGACGGCATCGGCGAAGGGCTTGACCATCTGGTCGGCGGAAAACCAGCCCAGATCGCCCTTGTTCGGTCCGCTGGGCCCGGTCGAGCTTTGTTCGGCCAGCGTTCCGAAATCCGCGCCGCCATCAAGCTGGGCCTTGATCTCGCGGGCCTTTTCCTCGGTATCGACCAGGATATGGGCGGCGGAATATTCGGTTGCGGGTTCCTCGGCCGCGAACAGGTTGTCATAGGCCGCCTGGATTTCCTCGTCGGTCGGCTGGTTCTTGGTGACCTCGGTGATCGCGGCGGCGGCCAGGGTGTTGCGCCGCTGGATTTCCAGTTGCGCGCGTACGCCGGCGTTTTCCTGGCCGGCATCGGCCACGGCGGTCTGCTGGATCAACTGGTCCAGCATGATCTCGTACAGGGCGCCGTCGCCCATCTCGGCCATCTGGGGATCCTGGGCTGCGGCCTGCTTCATCACGATCATCTCGCCCAGGGTGATGGGCGTGCCATTGACGGTCGCGACGACCGTATCCGCGCCCTTGTCCTGCGCCAGGACGGCAAGCGGCGCAGCAGCCAGCAAGGCGGCCAGAATCGAGGTCTTCAGCATGGGGATCCCTTCGCTCGTGCGGCCCAGGGCACGGGCCAGCGTTGACAGTGGGGCGGGCGGCGCATAGATCCCGGACCAACTCCGTGGAAGGCGCTGCCGCCGCTTTCGTTCAGGCCCCTGATACGGCAATGCGGCAGGTCGCGGCAATAGCCCGGCAGACACCGCCTTTCCCAACAACGTGATTGCGAAGGTAACATGCTCGGCATCGGAAATCTGGCGAAGAAGGTCTTTGGAAGCCCCAATGACCGCAAGGTCAAGGGAACGCGCGGGCTGGTGGCCCGCATCAATGCGCTGGAGGATCAGTTCCGCCCGCTGACCGACCAGCAGCTGGTCGAGAAGACCCGCGAGTTCCAGTCACGCGTGGCCCAGGGGGAAAGCCTGGACGACATCCTGCCCGAAGCCTTCGCCAACTGCCGCGAGGGCGCGCGCCGCGCCCTGGGCCTGCGCGCCTTCGACGTGCAGCTGATGGGCGGCATCTTCCTGCACCAAGGTAATATCGCGGAAATGAAGACGGGCGAGGGCAAGACCCTTGTCGCGACCTTCCCCGCCTATCTGAACGCCCTGACCGGCAAGGGCGTCCATGTCGTCACGGTCAACGACTATCTGGCGAAACGCGATGCCGACTGGATGGGCAAGGTCTTCCGCCAGTTGGGCATGACCACGGGCGTCGTCTATTCCTTCCAGGCGGAACCCGAGAAGCGCGCGGCCTATGCCGCCGACGTGACCTATGCCACGAACAACGAACTTGGCTTCGACTATCTGCGCGACAACATGAAGGGCAGCGTCGAGGAAATGGTCCAGCGCGGCCACAACTTCGCCATCGTGGACGAGGTGGACAGCATCCTCATCGACGAGGCGCGCACGCCCCTGATCATCTCGGGTCCGTCGCAGGACCGCAGCGAACTCTATGTGACGCTGAACCAGTATATCCAGCTTCTGACCGAAGACCATTACAAGCTGGACGAAAAGGCCCGCAACGCCACCTTCACCGAGGAAGGCAACGAGTTCCTGGAAACCCGCCTGCAGGCCGACGGCATCCTGCCCGAGGGCCAGACGCTCTATGACCCGGAATCCACCACCATCGTCCACCACGCGAACCAGGCCCTGCGCGCCTGGAAGCTGTTCAACAAGGACCAGCACTACATGGTCCGCGACGGCGAGGTGATGCTGATCGACGAATTCACCGGCCGGATGATGAAGGGCCGCCGCCTGTCGGACGGCTTGCACCAGGCCATCGAGGCCAAGGAAGGCGTGACCATCCAGCCGGAAAACGTAACCCTGGCCAGCGTGACCTTCCAGAACTACTTCCGGCTCTACAACAAGCTGGCAGGCATGACCGGCACGGCCGCGACCGAGGCCGAGGAATTCGCCGAGATCTACAAGCTGGGCGTGGTCGAGGTTCCAACCAACCGCGGCATCGCGCGCCAGGACGAACACGACCGCGTCTATCGCACGGCGCAGGAAAAATACGCCGCCGTCGTCGAGGCGATCAAGGAAGCCCATGCCAAGGGCCAGCCGACCCTGGTCGGCACCACCAGCATCGAGAAGTCCGAGATGCTGTCCGAGATCCTGAAAAAGCAGGGCATTCCCCACAACGTCCTGAACGCCCGCCAGCACGAGGCCGAGGCGCAGATCGTGGCCGACGCGGGCAAGCCCGGCGCGGTCACCATCGCCACCAACATGGCCGGCCGCGGCACCGACATCCAGTTGGGCGGCAACGTGGAAATGAAGGTGCTGGCAGCACTTGCCGCCGACCCCGAGGCGAACCCCGACGAAATCCGGGCCCGGATCGAAGCCGAACACGCGGCGGACAAGGAAAAGGTGCTGGCCTCGGGCGGGCTGTTCGTGCTGGGCACGGAACGCCACGAAAGCCGCCGCATCGACAACCAGTTGCGCGGCCGCTCGGGCCGCCAGGGCGATCCCGGCCGGTCGCTGTTCTTCCTGTCGCTGGACGACGACCTGATGCGGATCTTCGGATCCGAACGGCTGGACAAGGTCCTGTCCACCCTGGGCATGAAGGAAGGCGAGGCGATCGTCCACCCCTGGGTCAACAAGTCCCTGGAACGCGCCCAGGCCAAGGTCGAGGGCCGCAACTTCGACATCCGCAAGCAGTTGCTGAAATTCGACGACGTGATGAACGACCAGCGCAAGGCGATCTTCAGCCAGCGCCGCGAGATCATGGACAGCACCGAGGTGGGCGAAATCGCGGCCGACATGCGCCACCAGGTCATCGACGATCTGGTCGATGAATTCATGCCGCCGAAATCCTATCCTGAACAGTGGGACCTGGACGGCCTGAAGACCGCGATCCGCGAACGGCTGAGCATGAACCTGCCCGTCGCCGACTGGGCGGCCGAGGAAGGCGTGGACCAGGACGCGATGCGCGAACGGATCGAGCAGGCGACCGATACCTACATGGCCGACAAGGCGCAGGCATTCGGGCCGGAAAACATGCGCAACATCGAAAAGCAGGTGCTGCTGCAGATGATCGACCAGAAATGGCGCGACCACCTGCTGACGCTGGAACACCTGCGCTCGGTCGTGGGCTTCCGCGGCTATGCGCAGCGCGATCCCCTGTCGGAATACAAGACCGAGGCCTTCCAGCTGTTCGAAACCATGCTGGACGGGCTGCGCTTCGACGTGACGCAGCGCCTTGCGCAGATCCGCCCCCTGACCGAGGCCGAGCGCGAGGAAATGCTGCGCCAGATGGCCGAGCAGCAGAAGGCCGCGCAGGAACACCTGACGATGGAGCATGGCGCCGAGCGTCAGTCCGACGACGATGCGGACAGGCCCCGGCCGCTGGTCGCGGGCTTTGACGAACAGGACCCCGCCACCTGGGGCAACCCGTCGCGCAACGATCCCTGCCCCTGCGGATCGGGCAAGAAGTTCAAGCACTGCCACGGCGCGATCTGACGCGGTGTTCCGGCCGGATGGGGTTCTACCCCGCCCGGCCTAATCCAGCCGTGCGGGAAGTTCCCATCCGCGCAGCAATTCCTGGGCCGACATCGGCCTTTTCCCCGACCGCTGCGCCTCCAGCACCTCGACTGCGCCCAGTTCATCCGTGCCGGTGCCGCAGGCGATGGTAAATCCCCCCAACACCTGCCCCGGAAACGCCTGCCCCGCAACGACCCGGCTGCGCAGCAGCTTCACCCGCTCGCCCGCGATCTCGCACCAAGCGCCGGGAAAGGGCGACAGGCCCCGGATCAGCCGGTCCACCTCGGCGGCCGGGCGGGTCCAATCCACCCGCGCCTCGGCCTTGTCGATCTTGGCGGCATAAGTCACGCCCTCGGCGGCCTGCGGCACGGCGGGCAAGGGCAGCCGATCCAGCACATCCACGACAAGGTCCGCCCCCATCGCCGCCAGCCGGTCATGCAGGTCGGCGGTGGTGTCCTCGGCCCCGATCACGGTCTTCGCCTCGGCCAGCACCGGCCCTGTATCCAGGCCCGCCTCCATCTGCATGATGGCAACGCCGGTTTCCGCATCCCCTGCCATGACCGCCCGATGGATCGGCGCCGCCCCCCGCCATCGCGGCAGAAGCGAGGCATGGATGTTCAGGCATCCCAGGCGCGGCGCATTCAGCACCGGCTGCGGCAGGATCAGCCCATAGGCCACCACCACCGCCACATCCGCCTGCAAGGCCGCGAAATCCGCCTGATCCGCCGCATCGCGCAATCGCAGCGGCGTTCGCACCTCGATCCCCAGTTCCTCGGCAGCACGATGGACGGCTGATGGCCGGGGCTTCTGCCCCCGCCCCGCGGCCCGCGGCGGCTGCGAATAGACCGCCACGACCTCATGCCGCGCGGCGATCGCCCGCAAGGCCGGCACCGAGAACTCGGGCGTTCCCATGAAGATCACGCGCATCCTGCCCTCATCTTCTGTGTCCAAATATCCTCGGGGGGTCCGGGGGGCGAAGCGCCCCCGGCGGTCACCGCCGCGCCAGCTTCGCCGATTTCGCGACCAGCATCTTGCGCCGCAAGGGCGACAGGTGATCGACATACATCCGCCCGTCCAGATGGTCGATCTGGTGCTGCACGCTGGTGGCCCACAGGCCCACGAAATCGCGCTCCTCGACTTCGCCCGCCTCGTTCAGGAAGCGCACCGTCACCGCGCGCGGTCGGCTGACGGGGGCGAAGACGCCGGGCAGGTTGGGGCTGGCCTCGTCATGGCTGCGGAACTGGACGCTGGCGTGCAGGACCTCGGGGTTGGCCATGCGCACCGCCTGCCCCCGCTTCTCGGACGCATCCACGACCGCCAGCCGCAGCATGATCCCGATCTGCGGCGCGGCAAGACCCACGCCCGGCATCGCCTCCATCGTGTCCACCATGTCGTCCCAGATCATCCGCACCGTCTCGGTCACGGCCTCGACCGGATCGGCCGGGATGTGCAGGCGGCGGTCGGAATAGGGCAGGAAGGGTCGGACGGTCACGCGCGGCCCTTTTCCCGCTTCAGCTTGACCATGCGGCGCGTGATCATCTGGCGCTTGATGGCGGACAGGTGGTCGATGAACAGCACGCCGTTCAGGTGGTCCAGCTCGTGCTGCGCGCAGGTCGCCCACAGCCCGTCGAACTCTTCCTCATGCGTCTTTCCGTCCAGGCCCAGCCAGCGCAGCCGCACCTGTTTCGGTCGGGTCACATCGGCATATTGATCCGGGATGGACAGGCAGCCTTCCTCATAGGTGTTCAGTTCCTCGGACTCCCAGGTCACCTCGGGGTTCACCAGCACCAACGGGCGGCGCTCGGCCTCGGGGTCGCGGGTCGCATCCATCACGAAGACGCGGGACAGCACGCCCACCTGCGGCGCGGCCAGGCCCACGCCCGGCGCGTCATACATGGTGGCCAGCATGTCTGCGGCCAGCGTCTCGATCTCGGGCGTGATGCGGGCCACCGGCTCGCAGACCTTCTTCAGGCGCGGGTCGGGATGGATCAGGATGGGGCGCAGGCTGCTCATGCTCCGCGATTTAGGGCAAGGCTTCACCATAAGCAACAACCGGCATATGCATGGGGAAACAGCGACAGGCAGGACCATGAACCAGCACAGCCATCCCCGTCCCGACTTTGACGAGATCATCGACCGCGTGGGCACCCGCTGTTCCAAATGGGACGACATGCAGGGGGCCTATGGCGTGTCGCCCGATGATGGGGGGCTGGCGATGTGGGTGGCCGACATGGACTTCCGCCCGCCTGCCGCCGTGCAACGGGCGGTCGAGGATGTGGCGGCCCACGGCGTCTACGGCTATCCCGGCGCGAACCGGCCCTATCTGGAGGCGATCCGCTGGTGGATGGAAAACCGCCACGGCTGGAAGATCGACACCGACTGGATCCTGACCTGCGCGGGCCTGGTGAACGGCGTGGCGATGGCGCTTGACGCCTATACCGAAGCTGGCGACGGCGTGATCGTGATGTCGCCCGTCTACCACGCCTTTGCCCGCGTCATCCGTGCCTCGGGCCGCGAACTGGTCGAACTGCCGCTGGCGCAGGAAGACGGCCTCTACCGCATGGACTGGGACGCCTGGGAAGACCGCCTGACGGGACGCGAACGTCTGCTGATCCTCTGCTCGCCCCACAATCCCGGCGGCCGCATCTGGACGCCCGAGGAACTGCGCCAGGTCGCCGACTTCTGCACCCGCCGCCACCTGATCCTGGTGTCGGACGAAATCCACTGCGACCTGGTCATGCCCGGCCACAAGCACAGCGTCACCGCCACCGTCTGCCCGGACATCGCGGACCGGCTGGTCACGCTGACCGCCGCCACCAAGACCTTCAACATCGCGGGCGCCCATATCGGCAACGCGATCATCGCGGACAAGGCGCTGCGCGACCGCTTCAAGGCGGCGCTGATGGCGCGCGGCATCTCTCCGGGCCTGTTCGGGATGGACATGGTCACCGCCGCCTATTCGCCCGAGGGCGCGGCCTGGGTCGACGCGCTTGTGGACTATCTCGACGGCAACCGGCGGATCTTCGACGCGGGCATCCACGCGATCCCCGGCCTGCGGTCCATGCCCCTGCAGGCGACCTACCTGTCCTGGGTCGATTTCTCGGGCACCGGCATGACGCCGGCGGAATTCACCGCCCGCGTCGAAAAGGCGGCCCGCATCGCGGCCAATCACGGCGCCACCTTCGGCACCGGGGGCGAGGATTTCCTGCGCTTCAACCTCGCCACCCCGCGCGTCCGGGTAACCGAGGCCGTGGAACGCCTGAAACAGGCCTTCGCCGACCTGCAATGAGGCTGCTCGGGCGCCTCTTTTCCGCGCTGACGGCGTTGTTCCTGCTGACGGCGGCCTGGATCATGCTGGCGCCGCAGCGTCCTGCGCCCGTGCCGCCGGTCACGGCGCCGCTGGTCGGGCCCGTCGATCACATCGAGATCCGAAAGTCCGCCCGCCGCATGACCGCCTTCCGCGACGGTCAGCCGCTGAAAACCTATCGCATCGCGCTTGGCTTCGAACCGGACGGCGACAAGCGCCGGCAGGGCGACGGCAGGACGCCCGAAGGCCGCTTCACCATCGACCGCGTGAACCCCGCAAGCGCCTATCACCTGTCGCTGGGGCTCGATTACCCGCGTCCGCAGGACCGCGCCCGCGCCGCGGCGTCCGGCATCGACCCGGGCGGCGACATCTTCATCCACGGCCAGCCGAACCCGCGGCCCGACGGCGAAACCCTGCCCGGCGACTGGACGGCGGGCTGCATCGCCGTCAGCGACGCGGAAATCCGCGAACTCTACGCCGCCGCCCGCCTCGGCACGACCGTCGAGATCCTGCCCTGACGCAGCGCTTTCACTATGGTTCAAATATCCCACGGGGGTCCGGGGGTGTGAAACCCCCGGTGCCGCGTTGCAATCCCGTTGCCGCGCGATCATATAGGGGCGCACACCCGAACACACCCGAAGGCACACCCCGCATGGTCTATCTGGATTTCGAAAAGCCGCTTGCCGACATCGAAGGCAAAGCCGAGGAGCTTCGCGCCCTGGCCCGCAAATCCGAAAACACCGTGGACGTCGAGAAAGAGGCCGCGGCACTGGACAAGAAGTCGGGCGAACTGCTGCGCGACCTCTACAAGACCCTGGACCCCTGGCGAAAGACCCAGGTCGCCCGCCATCCCGACCGCCCCCATTGCCGCGACTATATCGACGCGCTGTTCAGCGAATACACGCCCCTTGCGGGCGACCGGGCATTCGGCGACGACCATGCGGTCATGGGCGGCCTTGCCCGCTTCAACGACGCGCCCTGCGTGGTGATCGGGCACGAGAAGGGCAACGACACCAAGACGCGCATCCACCACAATTTCGGCATGGCCCGCCCCGAGGGATACCGCAAGGCGATCCGGCTGATGGATCTGGCGCATCGCTTCAACCTGCCGGTCATCACGCTTGTGGACACGCCCGGCGCCTATCCCGGCAAGGGCGCCGAGGAACGCGGCCAGTCCGAGGCCATCGCCCGCTGCACCCAGAAATGCCTTGAAATCGGCGTGCCGCTGGTCAGCGTCATCATCGGCGAAGGCGGATCGGGCGGCGCGGTGGCCTTCGCCACGGCCAACCGGATCGCCATGCTGGAACATTCGATCTATTCGGTGATCTCGCCCGAGGGCTGCGCCTCGATCCTGTGGAAGGACGCCGAACGGATGCGCGAGGCGGCCGAGGCGCTGCGCCTGACCGCCCAGGATCTGAAGAAGCTGGGCGTCATCGACCGCATCATCGCGGAACCCGTAGGCGGCGCGCAGCGCGACCCTGCCGTCGCGATCGAAGCCGTGGGCCAGGAAATCGCCGCGATGCTGGCGGACCTGAAGGGCAAGAAGCTGGCCGACCTGATCCGTGACCGGCGGCAGAAATTCCTGGATATGGGATCGAAAAGCCTGGTCGCCTGATCGGCAACCGGCATCCGACCTGTTCCACGCTGACCGACCGCTGAACCGATCCTGCGCGACAGCGCGGATCATGCCCCCAATGCGGCCGATCATCGCCCCGTGGGGTGAAGGCCGCCGCATGACATGGGGCATGATGTAAGGCCGGATCGTCGGGGTGGAACCAAGCTTGATCGTGCCGCTGGTCCCGCCCTGCGCGCCGCGCGCTAGGCTGCGCGACGCCTCTGCCTCCTCAAGGATCTTGCGCGCCTGTGCCAGCACGTCGTGTCCCTGCGGCCTCGGCACCGCGTCGCATTGTCCGCGTTCCACAAGTTCCGGCCAAGCCAATGCCGCAACGCCATCCGGCGCCGCAAAGAACCGGCCGCCTGCATAGAGATCGTCCGCAGGCGCCCAGATGGTGCGTGGCAATAAGGCCTGGCCGATCCTCAGATAGCCGGGGCCCGAAATCCCGCCTCGGCCATCAGCCGGTCGGAATGGGTCTCGACCTCGGCTTCCAGCCGGGGGACGAAACCCTCGGCCGGGACTTCGGGGGGGACAACGGGAAGAAACTCGACCACGGCGCGGCCGGGGCGGATGCCCCATCCCTTGCGCGGCCAGAACAGCCCCGTGTTGACCGCCACGGGAACCACTGGCAGCCCGGTCGCACCCCGGATCGTGCTGACTCCGTGCTTGTAGGGACGGCGTTCGCCGGGCCTTGTGCGCGTGCCTTCGGGATAGATGATCAACTGGCCCAGCCCGTCGCCCGCGATCCTCTGGTTGATCTCGCTGGAGATGGCGCGCATGGCATCCCGGCCCTTGGCGCGGTCGATGGGGATGCAGCCGACCTTGCGGGCATACCAGCCCATGATCGGCACATGCATCACTTCCTTCTTCATGATGAAGGCGCGGCGAGGGACGGCATGGGCGATGACCAGGATATCCAGAAAGCACTGGTGCTTGGCGGCGATGATGCAGTCTTCCGTGGGCGGCGTGCCGCGCACTTCGCAGGTCACGCCCAGATGCAGCTTGGCGGCCCAGAGCATGTAGCCGATCCAGCGCGTCGCCACCCGGTTGGCGCCCGCCCGGCCATGTCGCAGCAACAGGGGCAGGCCGAAAAGACCGATCACGACCGTCGCCAAGGCGACATGCAGGTAATAGAGGGCGTTCTGCACATGTTGCCAGGCCGACAGCAGGCCCGGCACCGGCGACGCCGCCCGGCTGTTCATCGAACGGCCCCCAGCATCTTCAGCGCCGCCCAGCGCGTCGCAAAGAAGCCGACGGCGGCGGCCACGACCGGGATCAGCAGCGGCAGCAGCCAACCCCAGCCCTGAAAGCCCAGCCCGGTCAGGAACCCGCCCGCGGCATTCATGCCCGGCAGCATGGCGATCCCCGCCATGCCGCACAGCGTGCCGACCGTCGCGCCCACGGCGGCGCGCTTGGTGAAGCGGCGCACGAAGGCCGTGGCGATGGTGATGTCGCGCGCGCCGATCAGCCGCAGCACCCGGATCACCTGCCCGTTCGCCGCCAGCGCCGCCTTGGCGGCCAGCGTGATCATGGATGCGGAAGCCGCCGCGATCAGCAGCAGCGACACGATGCCCAGCATCCGCAGACGGTTCGCTGCCGTCACCAGCGGGCGACGCCATTCGGTGTGGTCGTCCAGCGTCGCGGCCGGTGCCTCGGCCTCAAGCCGCAGGCGCAATCCTTCGGCATCGAAATCCTCGCCCGCGATGGGCAGGTCGATCAGGGACGGAACCGGCAGGGCATCGACGGGCATGTCCGGGCCGAACCAGGGGGCAAGCAGGCCGGCAACCTCGTCCGCGGGCAGCAGGCGGGGTTGGCCCGCCCCTGGCGTGGTGGACAGCACCTGCATCGCCGCCCGTGTCGCCGCGTCCTGTTCGCCGGATGGCGCGCTGACCCGGACCGTCACCGATCCCGCCAGTTCGCTGGCCCAGCGATCCGCCAGCCGCCCCGTCGCAAGCGCCAAGGCCAGGGCAAAGACCGCCAGAAAGGCCATGGCGCCCGCCGAAAACAGCGTCAGATGCGCGGTGAATCCCGTGGGCGGCACGATCCGGTCGCCCGATCCGCCATCGCGCATCAGGCCCTGCCACAGCGCCCTCAGGTTCAAGCCCCGGAAATCAGCCCGCATCACAGATCAGCCCCCGCAAGATTCAATGTCCCGTTCGCGATCCGCAGCACGCGCGCGGCGACCTGCGCCTTGGTCGCGCGGATCAGGTTCAGGTCGTGGGTCGCGACCAGCACGGTCTTGCCCGACTTGTTCAGCTCGATCAGCAGCTGCATCAGGCGGACCGACATGTCCCAGTCCAGGTTGCCCGTCGGTTCGTCCGCCAGCACCAGGTCGGGCGACAGGATCACCGCGCGCGCCAGCGCCGCGCGCTGCCTTTCGCCCCCCGACAGGGACGGGGGCATGGCGCGGGCGTGATGGGTCAGGCCCACCCAGCCCAGCAGGTCGCGCAGCGCCTCCATATCGACGGGCTGTCCCGACACGGACAGCGGCAGGGCGACGTTTTCGGCCACCGGCAGATGATCCAGGAACTGCGTGTCCTGATGGACCACGCCCACCCGGCGGCGCAGATCGGCGATGCCGTCGCGCGTCAGTTGCCGCAGATCCTCGCCGAAGGCGACCATCTGCCCCGAGGTGGGCAGCAGGTCGGCATAGCACAGCCGCAGAAGCGTCGTCTTGCCCGAACCCGACGGGCCCGTCAGGAAATGGAACATGCCCGGCTGCAAGGTCAGCGTCATGTTCGACAGCAGTTCGGCTCCCCCGTGATAGCCGAAGCCGACATCCCGCATCTCGATCACGCGCACCCCCGTTCGTTCCAGTCCGGCTTGGAAGCCGGCCCTGCGCTTGATAGAACAGCCAAAAGGCGAATGCGAGGGCCGGCATGGCGGAAATACGGTTGATCTGTCCCGGTTGTGCTGCGGAATATCGCGTCCCCGACAGTGCCGTCCCCCCCGAGGGGCGAGAGGTCGAGTGCAGCGCCTGCGGCAAGGTCTGGCACGCCACGGCGCCGCTGGCCCTGGCCGAATTCCAGCCCTCCGCGGCCGCCCTGCCGTCCGGCGACCTGCCCCGCCTGAGCCGCCGCCTGCCCGACAGCGTGCTGGATATCCTGCGCGATGAGGTCGAACACGAACGCCGCGCCCGCGCGTCCGAGGACGGCGAAACCGCCGCCCCGGAACCCAAGCCCGCGCCTCGTCCGGCCGCCGATCCCGAATGGCCCGCAACGACCATCACCCGGCATTTCGATCCAAAGCCCCCTGAGCCGCCGCAGGCCGCCCTGCCCGAACCAGAACCTGTACGCCCCGCACCCGTCCAGCGGGTCAAACTCCGCCCCGTCCCGGTGGCGGTTGAAAAACCGGCCCCGGAACCTGTCCGGCAGGCAGCCGCGCCGCAGCCACGGCCCGCGCGAAAGCGGGGTGGTTACCGTGCGGGGTTCGGTCTTGCCTTGATGCTGGCTGGGGGTGTCGTGGCGCTGTATCTGGCGGCGCCGACGCTGGCGGGCCAGGGCGACTTCGGCGAAGGGCTGATGGATCTGCGCGCCGGCATGGACCAGGCGCGCCTGTGGTTGCAGGACCGCGCGGCTGCCCTGATCCGCTGATCAGAACCGGTCCAGCAGCCGACCAAGGTAATCGCGCTCGTCCTGGGGACGTTCGGCCTGGCCGCTGCGGCGGCGGATTTCATCCAGCAGATCGCGCGCACGCTGCGCCGGATCGACGCCTTCGGCCAAGGGATCGCCCCCTGCAATGACATTGCCGTTTCCGTCGCGCTGTCGGCCCAGGGGGTCCAATGCGGGACGCTGTCCCATGTTCTGGCCCTGCCCTGCCCGGTCGCCCGCGCCGGGCTGCTGGCCGTCCTGTCCCTGCTGACCTTGTTGCCCTTGCTGGCCCTGCTGGCCTTGCTGCTGGGCCATCATGTCGCCAAGGGCGCGCATTCCTTCCCGCATCGACTGGATGGCATCGGCCTGGCGTTGCAGCGCGCCGCCGGTGTCGCCTTCCCGCAGGGCCTGTTCGGCATCCTCCATGGCCCGGCCCGCCTCGTCCAGTTGGCGCCGCGCTTCATCGCCGCCGGGCGATCCCTGCCCCGGCAACAAGCCCTGCTGTTGGCCCAATTCCTCGCGCAGTTGCCGCTGGCGGTCGGCCAGCCCCTGCGCATTGCCGGATGGCTGACCCATCTGGCCTTGGCCGAACTGTTCCTGCATGTCGCGGAACGCCTCGTCCGACAACTGCTGCTGCTCGCGCAGCGTATCGGCCAGGCGGTTCATCGGCTGGTTGCCGCTGCTGCCTTCCTGGCCCTGTCCCTGGCCCTGGGACTGGCGGACCTGAAGGTTCTCCATCATGCGGTTGAACTGTTCCAGCAGTTCCTGGGCCTCGGCCATGCGGCCCTCGTTCATCAGGCGCTGGATCTCGTCCATCATCTGCTGGATCTGGTCGCCGGTGATCTGCTGGCCCTGCTGTTCCCCGGTGAACCGTTCCGCCGGATCCTGCTGCTGCCCCTGCTGGGCCAGCATCTCGGTATAGGCGTCCGTCGCGGCCTTCAGTTCGTCCATCAGGCGCTGGATCTCGTCGGGGCTGGCGCCGTTGCGGATCGCCTCGGACAGCTTTTCCTGGGCTTGCCGCATCCGTTCCAGGGCATCCGACAGCCCGCCATCCTCCAACTGGACTGCCGCCTGCCACAGCGCCTCGGCCAGATCGTCGCGGGCCTTGTCGGTCAGCCGGTCGCCCTCCAGCAGCGTCACCGCGCCGCGCAGTTCCAGGTAAAGCGGCTGCTCGACGAAGCCCTGGGGCTGCCATGTCACCGCCCGCAGGATCTCGGCGCTGCGCCCGGCATTGTCGCGCGACCACAGCAGGTCGCGCCGCATCTCGATCAGGGCGGCGGCCAGCGGGTTGAAGAAACGCCGCCCCGGCAGGACGGTCCGCATCGGCTGGGCCTCGCCCACCTGCTCGATCCCGTCCACCGCGCGCAAGGATACGCTGACGGGCAGGTTCGCCCAAGGGTGGCGGGACAGATCCTCGGTCAACTGGCCCTGGATCTCGCGGCGGTCGCCGCGCGGCAGGGGCAGGACCAGTTCGACCGCAGGCCGGGGTTCGGGGTCGATGGCAAGGCCAAAGCGGCGATCCACGGCAGGCAGATCAAGCGCGATCACCGCCTGGCCGGACATGACGCCATGATCGTCCCGGGCGCTGAAATCCTGGACCATCTTGCCGTCGGCACGCCTGACAGGGGCCGCGCCCGCCTGGATCACGGGAACATTGTCGGGCAGCACCGTCACGTCGAAACGCCGCCCCGCAACCTCGATGGTGCCCGAGCTTTCGGCCCGGAAGCCCGGCGCCTGCGGATCCTCGCCCAGTGCGGGGCCGATGTCCTGGGTGACCGCCGCGCCCTGCCCGTACAGGCGGAAGGTGACCTCGCTGCCCTTGGGCAGTTCCAGCGGCTGGCCTTCCTCAAGCGCGTTCAGATAGATCGTCGGGCGGCGGGTATAGGCGGGGGGTTCCGCCCAGCCTTCCCAGCTTGGCCCCGCAGGCACCCCATCTGTCGCCATGGGGCGGGACACGGTCGCGGCCAGCGCCTCGATCCCTTGGCCCATCTGCGCCGCACCGCCGAAGATCAGCGCCATGACAAGGGCAACCAGCCCCGCCAGCCGCAAGGCAAAGGGATCGCGCCGCGTCAGGCCCGCATCGGGGCGCACCGCCCGCGCGCGCGATGCCCGCGCCCGCATCTGGGCCAGATGCGCCTGCCACAAGGCCCCCTCGCCCCCGATCGCCGCGCTGTCGGTCAAGGCGGCCAGCGGACGGCCCGGCAGGGTCCGGTCCAGCCGCCCCATCGCATCGGCCATGCGGACGCGGCGGAACCGCATCCCGCTCCGGATCGCAACCCAGATCAGCAGCAACAGCACGGCCCCGGCAAGCCAGGGCAGCACCGGCAGCGGCACGGCCGCCACCAGGCCCAGCGAAAAGGCGGCGAAAACCAAGGCCAGCACGGTTGCCAGCGGCCAGAAGGCCCGCGCCGCCTGTTCCCAGACCATGCCCCAGCGGGTCAGGTGCAGGGCACGGACGACGGGCCCCCTCTTCTGTGCGAAAATATCCTCGGGGATCCGGGGGCCGACAGCCCCCGGCTGCGACGTCACATCGGGGTGCCGCGTCAAAGCCATTCCGGGATGCTATCCCGAGCCAGCATTTCCTCAAACGTCGGCCTTGCCCTGATGACGGCGAAGTGATCGCCGCTGACCAGAACCTCGGGCACCAGGGGGCGCGAGTTGTATTCCGACGCCATCACCGCGCCGTAAGCCCCGGCGGACCTGAAGGCGATCAGGTCGCCCGCCGCCATCTCGGGCAGGTCCGCGCCCTTCTGGAAGGTGTCGCCCGATTCGCAGACCGGACCCACCACGTCGAAGGGCTGCACCGCTGCGCCGACCGCAGGTTCGCGCACGGGAACGATGTCGTGATGCGCGCCGTACATGGCCGGGCGCAGCAAGTCGTTCATCGCCGCGTCCACGATCAGGAAATCGCGTCCCTCGCCCTTCTTCACATAGATCACCTGCGACAGAAGGATCCCGGCATTGCCGACGATGTTGCGGCCGGGTTCGATCTCGATCTCGCAGCCCAGGTCGCCCACCGTCTCGCGGATCACCTGGCCGTATTCGATGGGCAGGGGCGGGGCGTTGTTGTCGCGGCGATAGGGGATGCCCAGGCCGCCGCCCAGATCCAGCCGGGTGATGCTGTGCCCGTCGGCGCGGAGCGCGCGGGTCAGGTCGGCCACCTTCGCATAGGCCGCGCGGTAAGGGTCCAGATCGGTCAACTGGCTGCCGATATGCACGTCCACGCCCACGACCCGCAGGCCCGGCAGCGAGGCCGCCTCGGCATAGACTTCTCGCGCCCGGGCGATGGGGATGCCGAACTTGTTTTCCGACTTGCCGGTCGCGATCTTCTCGTGCGTCTTCGCATCCACGTCGGGGTTCACGCGCACCGCCACCGGAACGGTCGCGCCCATGCTGGCGGCCAGCGCCGACAGGGCGTGCATCTCGGGTTCGGATTCCAGGTTGAACTGGCGGATGCCCCCCTCGATGGCCATGCGCATCTCGACCAGGGTCTTGCCCACGCCGGAAAAGACGATGCGGTCGCCGGGAACGCCCGCCGCCTTGGCGCGGGCGTATTCGCCGCCCGAGACGACATCCATCCCCGCGCCCAGATCCCCCAGCAGCTTCAGCACGGCCAGGTTGCTGTTGGCCTTGACGGCAAAGCAGACCAGGTGATCGGTCCAGTCCAGCGCCTGGCGGAACAGCCCGAAATGCCGCGTCAAGGTCGCTGCCGAATAGACATAGACGGGCGTCCCCACCTCGGCCGCGATGCGCGACAGGGGCACGTCCTCGGCGCAAAGCTGGCCGCCTTGGTAGTTGAAGTGATCCACCTACAGCTCCGTGATCACGCCCATTGTGGCGTGGCCGGAAATCGAGACGTTGGATTTCGGCGCGGTCTTGGGGGCCGTCGGACGTTCGGGCGGGCCGTCCACGCCGCAGGCCGCCACGGCTGCCACCGCCAGAATTGCAATCCACTTCATGCCAGTTTTCCTTTCCAGCGGGTGATCTGCGCGCGCACCTGATCGGGCGCCGTGCCGCCATAGCTTTGCCGCGAGGCGACCGAGTTGTGAACGCCCAAGACGCCGAAGACCTTGTCGGTGATCCCCGCATGGACCCCTTGCATGTCGTCCAGCGTCAGGTCGGGCAGGTCGCAGCCTTTCTTCTCGGCCAGGGCCACCAGCGATCCGGTGACGTGATGGGCATCGCGGAAGGGCAGGCCCAGCTCGCGCACAAGCCAGTCGGCCAGATCCGTCGCGGTCGAGAAGCCCGCCGATGCCGCGGCCTCCATCCTGTCGCGGTTGGCCGTCAGGTCGGACAGCATCCCCGTCATCGCGGCCAGGGCCAGCATCAGGCTGTCGGCGGCATCGAAGACTTGTTCCTTGTCCTCCTGCATGTCCTTGGAATAGGCCAAGGGCAGGCCCTTCATCACCGTGAACAGCGCGACCGTCGCCCCCAGGATCCGCCCGATCTTGGCGCGGATCAGTTCGGCCGCGTCGGGGTTGCGCTTCTGCGGCATGATCGACGACCCGGTGGACCACTTGTCCGACATCGACACGAAGCGGAACTGGGCCGATGACCAGATCACCAGTTCCTCGGCCAGACGCGACAGGTGGACGGCGCAGATGCTGGCCGCCGACAGGAATTCCAGGGCGAAATCGCGGTCGCTCACGGCATCCAGGCTGTTGGCCATGGGCGCGTCGAAGCCAAGCGCCTGCGCGGTCGCATTGCGGTCGATGGGATAGCCGGTCCCAGCCAGCGCGGCGGCGCCCAGGGGCGATTCGTTCATCCGCCGACGCGCATCCCCGAACCGCGACAGGTCGCGGCCGAACATTTCCACATAGGCCATCATGTGGTGGCCCCAGGTCACCGGCTGGGCGGTCTGCAGATGGGTGAAGCCCGGCATCACCCAATCCGCCCCTGCCTCGGCCTGCGCCAGGGCCGCGCGGATCAGCGCCTGCAGTGCCTCGATGACCGCGTCGCATTGGTCGCGCACCCACAGGCGGAAATCCGTCGCCACCTGGTCGTTGCGCGACCGGCCGGTGTGCAGGCGGCCCGCAGGTTCGCCGATGACCTCCTTCAGCCGCGCCTCGACATTCATGTGGATGTCTTCCAATTCGGTGCGGAAGGGGAAATCGCCGGCCTCGATCTCTGACAAGACGGTGAGCAGGCCTTCCCTGATCGCCTCGGCATCGGTATCGCTGATGATGCCTTGTGCAGCCAGCATGGCGGCATGGGCACGGCTGCCCCGGATATCCTGGGCGTAGAGCCGCCGGTCGAAGCCGATCGAGGCGTTGATCGCCTCCATGATCGCGTCGGGCCCGGCAGCGAAGCGCCCGCCCCACATGCTGTTGGCGGAATCCTGTTGCGGCCGGTCGGTCATAGGCGCGTCCTTCGGAGGTCTTCATGCTGCGTTCCGCCCTGCTTTATACGGCACTGCTTTTCGGTGCAAACGCCGCCTTCGCGGGCGCGGTGGACTGGCAGGCTGCCAAGGACGCGGGCCTTGTGAAACTGGTCCCGGCCGAGGAACCGGCGCCCGTGTCCGATGTCGAATTCACCGACCCCGAGGGCGGCACGCATACCCTTGCCGACTACAAGGGCAAGGTCGTGCTGCTGAACTTCTGGGCCACCTGGTGCGCCCCCTGCCGCGAGGAGATGCCCTATCTCGATGCCCTGCAATCCGAGATGGGCGGCGAGGATTTCGAGGTGGTGGCCGTGGCGACGGGCCGCAACGCCCCCGACCGCATCGACAAGTTCTATGAGGAAACCGGGTTGCAGAACCTGCCCGTCCTGCTGGACCCGCGCCAGCAGCTTGCGCGTGCCATGGGCGTGGTGGGCCTGCCGGTGACCGTCCTGATCGACCGCGAGGGCCGCGAGGTCGCCCGCCTTCTGGGCGAGGCCGACTGGAGCAGCGAGCCCGCCAAGGCCGTCATCCGGCAGCTTGTGGCGGACTAAGCTGGGCGTGGCGGTGGCAGGTGACAAGATGGTCGTTCACCATGCCCGTCGCCTGCATGAAGGCATAGGTGATGACCGGCCCGCAGAAAGTGAAGCCGCGCTTCTTCAGCGCCTTCGACATGGCCGTCGATTCGGCTGTCGCGGTCGGCACCTCGGCCGCGCTGGCAAAGCGGTTCTGGATTGGCTGGCCGCCGACAAAGTCCCACAGGAAGGGCGAAAAGCCTTGCTGCGATTCGATCTCCTGAAACAGCCGGGCGCCCTTCACCGCTGATTCGATCTTGCCGCGATGGCGGATGATGCCGGGGTTTTGCAGCGCCCGATCAATGCGGGCATCGTCCCAGCGGGCGACGCGTTCGGGGTCGAAGCCGTCGAATTCCTCGCGGAAGGCATCGCGCTTGCGCAGGATGGTGATCCAGGACAGGCCCGCCTGGAACCCGTCCAGCACCAGCTTTTCCCACAAGGCGCGCGGATCGCGTTCCGGCACGCCCCATTCGGTGTCGTGATAGTCGACATACAGCGGATCGGTCCCGCACCAGGGGCAGCGGTCGGTCATGAAGCATTAACCCTTAATCCAGAAATCCCTGCGCGTTTACCGCAAATTAGGCGATTATTGCCACAACAGAACACGGAATGATTGCGGCACAAGGGGCCAGACGTGACCGACGCAAAGCTGCCTGAAAAAGGCTCTCCGCTGGAATATGCGATGGATCAGCAAAGCAGGCTGACCCTGCCGCTGGTCAGGCTTGCCGTCGAACGGGGAAACGGCGTCCTGGCCTTTCAACCGGTCGTGCAGGCCCAGCGGACCAACCGCCCCGCCTTCTATGAAGGCCTGATCCGCATCATCGACGATTCGGGGCGGATGGTGCCCCTGCGCGACTTCATGCCGGTGGCGGAAACCACCGAACTGGGCCGCCAGATCGACTGCCTGTCGCTGTCGCTAGGACTGAAGGCCCTGTCCGAGGAACCGTCCCTGCGCCTGTCCATCAACATGTCGGCGCGGTCCATCGGCTATCCCGCCTGGATGGACAGCCTGCGCCGGGGCGTTTCCGCCGATCCGCAGGCGGCCGAACGGCTGATCCTGGAAATCACCGAAAGCTCGGCCATGGGAATGCCGGACGAGGTGAAAACCTTCATGCGCGAGGTGCAGCGATACGGGATCAGTCTGGCGCTTGACGACTTCGGGGCCGGCTATACCTCGTTCCGCTATCTGCGCGACTTCTGCTTCGACATGATCAAGATCGACGGTCAGTTCATCCGAGAGATTTCCGATCATCCCGACAACCAGGTCCTGACACGGGCGCTGATGTCGATTGCGCAGCATTTCGACATGTTCACCGTGGCCGAGATGGTCGAGACGGCGGATGATGCCAGCTTCCTGATCGACAACGGCATCGACTGCCTGCAGGGCTATTACTTCGGGGCCCCGACCATTGCGCCGCCGTGGAAGTCCCCGCCTTCCGTCGTGCTGCGCTAGGTCCTGTCTACGACTTTCGGGCGATCTGCTTGACGCCACGGCACGAACCCGCATCCTGTTCCTGATTCGCCAGTCATCTGGCTCAAGGGAAGGAGCTTATCGTGACCAAAGCCGTTATCGTTTCCGCCGCCCGGACCCCGGTCGGCAGTTTTATGGGTTCGTTCGCCAATACCCCGGCGCATGACCTTGGCGCGGCCGTCCTGGCCGAGGTCGTGGCCCGCGCGGGCATCGACGCGGCTGAGGTCGACGAGACCATCCTGGGCCAGGTGCTGACCGCGGGCCAGGGCCAGAACCCTGCCCGGCAGGCGCATATCAAGGCGGGCCTGCCGCAAGAATCGGCGGCCTGGGGGATCAACCAGGTCTGCGGGTCGGGCCTGCGTGCCGTGGCGCTTGCCGCGCAGCATGTGATCCTGGGCGATGCCAAGGTCGTTCTGGCCGGCGGGCAGGAAAGCATGTCGATGTCCACCCACGCCGCCTATCTGCGCGCGGGGCAGAAGATGGGCGACATGCAGTTCATCGACACCATGATCCGCGACGGGCTGTGGGACGCCTTCAACAATTACCACATGGGCACCACGGCGGAAAACGTCGCTCAGAAATGGCAGATCAGCCGCGACCAGCAGGACGAATTCGCCCTTGCCTCCCAGAACAAAGCCGAGGCGGCGCAGAAGGCCGGGCGCTTCGATGATGAAATCGTGGCCTATACCGTCAAGACCCGCAAGGGCGACACGGTGGTGGACAAGGACGAATACATCCGCCACGGCGCGACCATCGACGCCATGCAGAAGCTGCGCCCCGCCTTTTCCAAGGAAGGCTCGGTCACGGCGGGCAATGCCTCGGGCCTGAACGACGGCGCGGCGGCGGTCATGGTCATGACCGAGGACGAGGCGAACCGCCGCGGACTGACGCCGCTGGCGCGCATCGCCTCCTGGGCCACGGCGGGGCTTGATCCGGCGATCATGGGCACCGGCCCGATCCCCGCCAGCCGCAAGGCGCTGGAAAAGGCCGGCTGGTCCGTCCAGGACCTGGATCTGGTCGAGGCGAACGAGGCCTTTGCCGCCCAGGCCTGCGCGGTCAACAAGGACATGGGCTGGAACCCCGACATCGTGAACGTGAACGGCGGCGCCATTGCCATCGGCCACCCGATCGGTGCCTCGGGCTGCCGCGTGCTGAACACCCTTCTGTTCGAGATGAAGCGCCGCGACGCGAAGAAGGGTCTTGCCACGCTGTGCATCGGCGGCGGCATGGGCGTCGCCCTTTGCGTCGAACGGTGACGATCTTGGCGCGCAATGATGTTGCGCGCCATTTCCTTGCCTTGTAGCAATATTGCCGGAACGACCAAACTTAAGGGGGAAGATCTATGTCCAAGGTTGCACTTGTCACTGGTGGTTCGCGCGGGATCGGCGCGGCGATTTCCAAGGCGCTTCAAGAGGCTGGCTATACCGTCGCCGCCACCTATGCGGGCAATGACGAGGCCGCGAAGGCTTTCACGGAAGAAACCGGGATCAAGACCTACAAGTGGTCGGTCGCCGACTATGACGCCTGCGCCGAAGGCATCAAGCGGATCGAGGAAGAGGTCGGCCCCATCGCCGTTCTGGTCAACAACGCGGGCATCACGCGGGACGCGATGTTCCACAAGATGACTCCGCAGCAGTGGAAAGAGGTCATCGACACCAACCTGACCGGGCTGTTCAACATGACCCATCCGGTCTGGTCGGGAATGCGCGACCGCAAGTTCGGGCGGATCATCAACATCAGCTCGATCAACGGGCAGAAGGGACAGGCGGGCCAGGCCAACTATTCCGCCGCCAAGGCGGGCGACCTGGGCTTCACCAAGGCCCTGGCCCAGGAAGGCGCGCGCGCGGGCATCACCGTGAACGCGATCTGCCCCGGCTATATCGCGACCGAGATGGTCAAGGCCATCGACGAAAAGGTGCTGAACGAACGCATCATCCCGCAGATCCCGGTGGGCCGCCTGGGCGAGCCCGAGGAAATCGCCCGGACGGTGGTGTTCCTGGCATCCGACGATGCGGGCTTCATCACCGGATCGACCATCAGCGCCAATGGCGGCCAGTATTTCGTCTGATCCACCCGCCCGAAACGACCACGGCCCGCGCTGATCGCGCGGGCCGCTTCAAATCTGTCACCGTTCAACAGGTCAGTGGGTCAGTCGGGAAATCTCTTCCTTGAGACGAAGTTTCTCGCGCTTCATTGCCTTGATCTGAATATCGCTGGATCCAGGGCTTCTTTGTTCTCTTTCAACGGCCTCGGAAAGCACCTGGTGTTTCTTGCGCAGTTCCTCGACGTGGGAAGCAACCGACATCGCGTCCTCCTGTATAGGTTGAGTCGAACAGGGGGATTGCAGCACAGGCCTGTGATTCTGTCACGAGACTTTTGCAAACAAAGCCGTCAGCGGCGAACCCTCGCGCAGCACCGCCGACGCGGCCTCCGTCAGGTCCTCGCGATCGCCCCCATGGGCCGCTTCGCGGTGCATGACGAAGGGCGCCAGCAGCCGCAGCGGCCCGCGCGCGCCCTTCTGTGCCTGGACGATCACGCGCCCTGCCTCGCGCCCGGCGCGCCCCGCAACGGGCAGGATCGTCACGGCCCCGGCGCGGCCCGTCAGGGCGGCCAGGATCGCGTCCAGCCGGTCGGCCCGCTGGATCAGCGTCACAATGCCGCGGGGCACCAGGCGGCGCAGGGCCACGTCGATCCAGGCGGCCAGGGGCGTGTCCTCGCGCCGCGCGATGGCCCGGCCCCCGTCCGGGGCCGCCGTGCCCCCCAGGAAATAGGGGGGATTGGCGATCACATGGTCGAAGACCTGCGATCGCAGGTCCACGGGAAGCCGGGCAACGTCGCCCGTGACGACCGCTATCTCGATGCCATTCGCGGTCGCATTGCGCCGCGCCAGGTCGGCATAATCCCCCTGCGCCTCCAGGCCCACCAGCCGCAGGCCTGGCACGCGCCACCCCAGGCACAGGCTTGCCACCCCTGCCCCGCAGCCCAGTTCCAGCACCGCCTGCCCCGCCTGCGCGGGACAGGCCGCTGCCAGCATCACCGCATCCGCGCCCGACCGAAATCCGCGCCGGGGCTGGGCAATCCGCAACCGGCCGCCCAGGAAGCCGTCGCAGGTCAGGTCACTCATCCAGGCCGGCATCGCGCAGGATGGCGCGGGCCATGAACTCGTCGCGGTCCGCGACCATCAGCCGCTGCGGCAGGATGCCCAGCGAACCTTCCAGCACGCTCATGTGCTGGTCCATCGGAAAGGCCGGGATCCCCTCGTCCTCCAGCAGGCCGATGGCGCGGGACATGCGGACGGGATCGTTGCTGCGGAACAGTTCTTTCATGGTCGGAACGCTAGGCGGCGGTTGCGCAATTGTCGAGGGCATGGCAAGGGACGACGCGGCAAGGGGAATAAGGCGATGGGTGTGAAGGAAAACGTCCAGAAACCGCTGGATCGGCTGTCCGAGGCGCTTGGCGCCGAGATGGAGGCGGTGAACGCCCTGATCCGCGACCGCATGTCCAGTGAGAACGCCCCCCGCATCCCCGAGGTGACGGCCCATCTGATCGAGGCCGGGGGCAAGCGGCTGCGGCCGATGCTGACCCTGGCTGCTGCCCGGATCATGGGCTATGACGGCCCCTTCCACATCCATCTGGCCGCGACGGTCGAATTCATCCACACGGCGACGTTGCTGCATGACGACGTGGTGGACGAAAGCCGCCAGCGGCGCGGACGCCCGACCGCGAACCTTCTGTGGGACAACAAGTCCAGCGTCCTGGTCGGCGATTACCTGTTCGCGCGCAGCTTCCAGCTGATGGTGGAACCGGGAAACCTGCGCACCCTGGAAATCCTGTCCAACGCCGCCGCCACCATCGCCGAGGGCGAAGTGCTGCAACTGACCGCCGCCCAGGATCTGCGCACCGACGAGAACATCTATCTGAAGGTCGTGCGCGGCAAGACCGCCGCCCTGTTCTCGGCCGCGACCGAGGTCGGGGGCGTCATTGCCGGCGCCCCGGCCGACCAGGTGCGGGCGCTGTTCGACTATGGCGACGCCCTGGGCATCGCGTTCCAGATCGTCGATGACCTGCTGGATTACGGCGGCGCCACGGAAACCATCGGCAAGAACGTGGGCGACGATTTCCGGGAACGCAAGCTGACCCTGCCGGTCATCAAGGCCGTGGCCCGCGCCACGCCCGAGGAACGGGCCTTCTGGTCGCGCACCATCGAAAAGGGCGACCAGCGGGACGGCGATCTGGAACAGGTGCTGTCCCTTCTGGCCCATCACGGCGCGATGGAAGCCGCGCGCACCGACGCGCTGCTGTGGTCGGCCACCGCCAAAGCCGCCTTGGCCAAGCTGCCGCCGCATCCGATCCGCGACATGCTGTCGGATCTGGCTGATTTCGTGGTCAGCCGCGTCGCCTGAGGTCCACTACTCGGTTTGATCGCCAAATCAGGGGCTTCGCCCCCGGCTCTGCAACGCGGGCGAGTATCGAGCAACCATGGTCTGCCCGATAGGCAGGCTTGATCCCCCTGGATCGCCCATTTGCCGGGCATTCCCCGTCTGACCCCTGCGCCGCCCTGCTTGATGCCTGTGCAAGCGTGTCAAAGCCGCTCAATCAAGGGGCGTCGGCGGCGTCCGGTGCCGCATGGAAGGGGATTCGATGATGAAAAGGGCTGCTCCCTTTATTGCCACAGCCGCGCTTTTGCTTGCGGCGCCAACATTCGCGCAGGACGCTGCGGTCGCGGTCGAAGCTGCCGTGCCGGTGCCCGACAAGGGCGACACGACCTGGATGCTGGTCTCGGCCATTCTGGTGATGATGATGACGCTGCCGGGGCTGGCGCTGTTCTATGGCGGGCTTGTCAGGGCCAAGAACATGCTGTCGGTGCTGATGCAGGTGCTGACCGTGTTCAGCATGATGGCGATCCTGTGGGTGGCCTTCGGCTATTCGCTGGCCTTCACCGGCGCGGGCGCGGCCGAGGACGTGACCTTCTTCACCCCCTATATCGGCGGGCTGTCCAAGATGTTCCTGGGGGGCGTCGGCACGGACTCTGTGGTCGAGGGCTTCACGGCAGGCGTGGTGATCCCCGAACTGTCCTTCGTGATCTTCCAGATGGCCTTCGCCTGCATCGCATCCGCCCTGATCGTGGGGGCGACGGCAGAACGGCTGAAGTTCAGCGCAATCCTGATGTTCATCGTGATCTGGTTCTTCTTCTCCTACCTGCCGATGGCGCACATGGTCTGGTGGTGGGGCGGGCCGAGTGCCTATGACGCGCCCTCGGGCCTGCTGTTCGGGCATGGCGCGCTGGATTTCGCTGGCGGCACGGTCATCCACATCAACGCGGGCGTCGCGGGCCTGGTCGCCGCGATGGTCGCCGGTCCGCGCCTGGGCTACCGCAAGGAACTGCTGGCCCCCCACAACCTGACCTTCACGCTGATCGGGGGCTGCCTGCTGTGGATCGGCTGGTTCGGCTTCAACGCCGGGTCAAACCTGGAAGCCAACGGCCTGACCGCGCTGGCGATGATCAACACCGCCGTCGCCACCGCCGCGGGCGTGCTGGCCTGGTCCTTCGGCGAATGGGCCTTTCGCGGCCATCCCAGCCTTCTGGGCGGCATTTCGGGCGCCATCGCGGGCCTGGTGGGCATCACCCCCGCGGCAGGCTTCGTGGGCCCGATGGGCGCCATCGCCATCGGCCTGATCGCGGGCCTTCTGTGCATGTGGTTCGTCATCAGCATGAAGCCCCGCATGGGCATCGACGACAGCCTGGACGTGTTCGGCATTCACGGCATCGGCGGCATCGTCGGCGCGATCCTGACCGGCGTCTTCGCGGCGCCGTCGCTGGGGGGCACCGGCGTCTTCGACTATGGCGCGAACGCGGTTGCCGAATTCTCGATGGGCAGCCAGGTTTATGCGCAGACCTTGGGCGTGGTGATCGCGATCGTCTGGTCGGGACTGGTGTCCTTTGTCGCCATCCACATCGTCAAGGCGCTGATCGGGTTGCGGGTGACGGATACCGACGAACGCCAGGGCCTGGACATCACCACGCATGGCGAGAACGCCTATAACTGAGACCCGGCCGCGATCCAGGAAAGGCCCGGCAATCGCCGGGCCTTTTTCCATGCGCAGATCACCAATTGGTGCGGGCAATTCCCCTTTGGCGATTCTTCGTGTAGGGTGCCGCACAATTTGGCCGGTGAACGGCCTGGGCAGAAACGCAGGCACCTACGCATGAAACGACCGACCGGCACCCCGAAGCGCACGGGCCGCAGCCCTGTTGCCGACAAGCGCGCCTCCGCACCGGAACAGAAACCGGCGGTGCGCCGCCACAAGGCTCCGGCCCGGCGCGGCAATGTGGTCATGCGCACCATCGCGGGCACCGTCGGCCTGATCTGGCGCATCCTGTGGGGGTCGCTGTGGCGCCTGGCCATGGTCATGGTCCTGATCGTCGGCGGGGCCACCGCCTATTTCTATGCCAGCCTGCCCGAACCCGAGGCGCTGTTCGACGCCCGCGCGCGCGGCTCCGTCACCATGCTGGACAATGACGGCAAGGTCTTCGCCTGGCGCGGCGAAACCTATGGCGCCGTCACCAGCGACAAGATCGCCCCCGTCCTGAAGGAAGCCGTGATGGCGACTGAGGATCGGCGCTTCAACTGGCACCTTGGGGTCGATCCCATCGGCATCGCCAGCGCCATCAAGATCAACCTGTCCGAAGGCCGCGGCGCCCTGCAGGGCCATGGCGGTTCGACCATCACCCAGCAGGTCGCGAAACTGCTGTGCCTGGGCGATACCTTCGACCCGATCCGCTGGAAGAACGAGGCCGAGTTCGAACAGGACTGCCGCGTCACGTCGCTGTGGCGCAAGATCAAGGAAGTGCCCTATTCCTTCGCCCTGGAAGCCAAGTATTCCAAGGACGACATCCTCAACATCTACATGAACCGGTCCTACATGGGCGGCGGCGCGCGCGGCTTCGAGGCCGCGAGCCAGCGGTATTTCAACAAGCCCGCATCCGACGTGAACGCCTCCGAGGCCGCGATGCTGGCGGGCCTGCTGCAGGCGCCCAGCTATTTCGCGCCCACCGCGAACCTGCAGCGCGCCCAGAACCGCGCCAGCGTCGTTCTGGGCCTGATGACCGAGGAAGGCTACCTCACCCCGGCCGAGGCCGAGCAGGCCCGCGCCAATCCTGCCCGGCTGTCGCAGGCCGCCCAGGCCCGTGCGGGCGGGTATTTCGCCGACTGGGTGATGGAATCCGGCCCCGGCTTCCTGACCAGCGAAACGACCGAGGACGTGACCATCCGCACCACCTTCGATCCGCGCATCCAGACGGCGGCGGAACGGGCGATGAAGCGGATCTTCGACGAAAAGGTCAGCGACAACTCCAAGGCCGAGGCTGCGGTGGTCGTGATGTCCGCCGACGGCGCGGTGCGCGCGATCATCGGCGGGCGTGACAGCATCGTGAACGGCGCCTTCAACCGCGCGGTCCAGGCCAAGCGCCAGACCGGGTCGGCCTTCAAGCCCTTCGTCTTCGCCGCCGCGCTGGAAGCGGGCTACAGCCCCGGCGACCGGGTCGAGGACGGGCCCCTGACCATCCGCATCCCCGGCGGCAAGCCCTGGTCGCCCCAGAACTACAGCCGCCGCTATTCCGGCGCGGTGACGCTGACCACGGCGCTGAAACAGTCGCTGAACACCGCCACCATCCGCCTGCAGGAAGCCGCGGGCCGCAACGAGGTCCGCCGCATCGCCCATGACTTCGGCATCGTCAGCAACCTGACCACCAGCCCGTCCCTGGGCCTTGGCGCGTCCGAAGCCACGCTGATGGAGTTGACCGGCGCCTATGCGGGCATCCGCAACGGCGGCACCTCGGTCGCGCCCTACGGCCTGGTCGAACTGCGCATCGCGGGCGACGATCAGCCGCTGATGGGCCAGTCCGGCGGCATGGGCGCGCGGGTCATCAGCCAGCGTTCGGCGGGCCAGTTGATCTACATGATGCAGCAGGTGATCGAAAGCGGCACCGGCGGCCGCGCCAAGATGGGCTCGCGCCCAGTGGCGGGCAAGACCGGCACCACCAGCAGCTATCGCGACGCCTGGTTCGTGGGCTTTTCGGAACAATATGTGGTCGGCGTCTGGATGGGATACGACGACAACACGCCCCTGAAGGGCGTCACCGGCGGCGGGTTGCCCGCCGAGATCTGGCAGGCCGTCATGACCGACATCCACGAGGGCCTGCCGGAACTGCCGCTGTCCACGGTTTCGCCCGACGGCAGCGGGATCCTGTTGTCGAACGACGGCGCGCCCAAGGTCGTGACCTCGGGGTCGGCCGACGATCCGCTGGCGGCGGCATTGGCAGGTGCGGTGAACAGCGCCAATCCGGGTGCGGGGGCGCCAACGCCCGTGACGGCACCGCAGACACCGGGCGACAGCAGCACGGCAAGTTCGGACGATGCGCTGAGCCGGGCGCTGAACGGGATATTGGGGGGGAATTGATCCCTTCTGCCTTCCTGTGGCGGATGGGCTACATCCTGCAACTCTGCAACCAAGATGCGCGCCGGGACTTGCCTCAAACCGAGAAGCTCTTGCTGAATATCCTGCGACACTGTTTAATAACGATATTTTAGTAAGGATTTCTCGTGGCTTACGCTAGACTTACCGTTCCTGACACTATCACAATTCGGGAAGGTCAGACACGTTCTCTCAGCCTCGAACTCATAGGGCTGTTCAATCATCAGATCAGTTGGTCCTATTACACCACGGTTGGCGGTGGAACGGCGCAGAACTCTGATATTGGTGGAGCGTCAGGCAGCGGCTCGATGATGATCGTCAGCAGCTTCCCCCAGACGGAGAGAGAGCCTTTTTCAATTTCTGCAATGCAGGACGACATTCAGGAAGCCGTCGAAACTGCGTATCTGGTCGTTCAAGTCGCCGGCACGGGGGGCTTTTCATTCGAGGACGGAAGTAATTACAAGACGATAGAAATCCGCATCCTCGACGACAACCTGACGACCGGCGGAAGCGCGAATGACATCCTTCGCGGCACAGGCGCGGCCGAAGTCCTGACCGGCAGGGCGGGCAACGATACCTATCACCTCACCTTGGGCGACACGGTGGTCGAGCTTGCCGGCGGAGGCGTCGATACCGTCAATGCCAGCTTCACCCACGCCCTCGCCGCGAATGTCGAGAACCTCACCCTGACCGGCAGTGCCGCGATCAACGGGACCGGCAACCTGCTGGCCAATCGCCTGACCGGGAACGGGGCGGCGAACCAGTTGGTGGGCGGCATGGGGGCGGACACCCTGCTGGGGAATGGCGGCAACGACACCCTCTTGGGCGGGATCGACAATGACCTGCTGGACGGAGGGATCGGCAATGACTGGCTGGATGGCGGTGCCGGGACCGATACCCTGCGCGGCGGGGCGGGCAATGACGTCTATGTCCTGGACAGCGCGGCGGATGTGATTGCCGAAGCCATGGGCCAGGGGACCGACACGGTCCGCGCCACGTTCAGCACGACCCTGGGATACCAGCTTGAGAACCTGACCCTTCTAGGCACCGGCAATCTCAATGGTACGGGCAATGGCCTGAACAACATCCTGACCGGGACTGTCGGCGCGAACCGGCTGGAGGGCGGGGCAGGCAACGACACCCTGACGGGCGGCGACGGCGCGGACTGGCTGGACGGCGGCACGGGCATCGACCTGCTGCGCGGCGGGACGGGCAATGACATCTATATCGTGGACAATTCCGGCGACCAGGTGGCCGAGGCTGCGGGACAGGGCATCGATCTTGTGCGGGCCAGCGCCTCGTTCAAACTGTGGGGCGAGGTCGAGAACCTGATCCTGACGGGCAACGCCGCGATCAGCGGGACCGGGAACGCGCTGAACAACAGCCTGACCGGCAATGCCGCAGCCAACCAGTTGATCGGCGGGGCCGGGAACGACATCCTGAACGGCGGGGCCGGGCAGGACACGATCAACGGCGGCGCGGGCACCGACCAACTGGCCGGCGGTCTGGATGCAGCACGGGACGTGTTCATCTTCAACACCCTGTCCGACAGCGCGGTGGGCGCGGGCCGCGACCGGATCGCGGATTTCCGCACGGGCGTGGACGACATCGACCTGCGCGCCCTGGACGCCAATACCCGGGTCGCGGGCAACCAGGCGTTTGATTTCTCGGGCACGGCGGCGGCCGCCAATTCGGTCTGGTATCTCAAGGCGGGCGCGAACCTTGTGGTCCGGGCCGATGTCAACGGCGACAAGCTGGCCGATTTCGAAATCGCGGTTCTGGGGCAAAGCGCCCTGAGCGCGGGCGATTTCCTGCTGTGATGGCCCTTGCAGGCGGTGCTATCCCGCCGCCTGCAAATCCGCCGTCAGCGCCGCCAGGTCGCCGCGCCGGGCGGTCAGCATGGCGCTGATCTCGGCGCGTTCGCTGGCCAGCATGTTCACGCCCTCGATGATGATGTTGAAGAACCTGTCGCGGCCCGACTTGTCCGACACATGCCATTCGACCTCCATCGGGGCGCGGCCGTTCAGATAGGCGACCGAGGTGACGGCATAGAAGCTTTTCAGCGGACGCGCGCCCGTCACCTCGATCTTCGATCCGATGAACTCGCGGAACCGCTTGCCGTATTTGCGGCCGATATAGCCCTGGAACGCCTGGGTATAGGCAGACAGCGCGGCGGGATCAGCCTGGCGTGCGGCGGGGCCGAGGGCGGACCGGGCGATCACGTCCACATCGGCATAGCGGACGAAGATCGATTCGAAGTCGCGATACATCTGCGCCGTCGGCTTGCCGGAATTGATGACGCCGTAAACCTCGCCCAAAGCGGTGTCGATCAGGGCATGGGCATGGTTCGAATCCAGCGCCCAGGCCCCGCGCAGGGGCGCCACGCTCAGCGCGGCGGCACCGCCCAGCAGCATCAGGATACCGCGCCTGCTATTCGGCATAGGGGTCGATGGCGTCATCCGCAGTCTCGGCATATGGGTCAATCTCGGTCCCCTCCTCGTTCAGTTCATGGCGGCGGTGCATCAGATAGATCAGCCGCAATTGGGCATAGCTATCCGCACTGCCTTGCAGAACACTATCCACCGTTTCGCCAAAGCGCGCCCGATCACCGGCTTTTGAGGCCACCCGTAGGCCAAAAGCCGCCCATGCCCCATCCCGGTGCAGGACATGATTCAGGGGGTCGATAGCCAGATCGACCACCTTGCCCACCGCGTCCCGCTGGGTCGATGGACCCAGGATCGGCAGCTCAAGATAGACCCCTTCGGGGACGCCCCAGACCGCCAGGGTCTCTCCGAAATCGGTGTCCTGTTCGGGCAGGCCGAAGTCCCGGCCGGCGGGATCGAACAGCCCCCCGATTCCAAGCGTCGTATTGACGGCAAAGCGGAAAAAATTCTTGATCGCGGGTTCAGGGCGGCCTTGCATCACGCTGTTCACGACCTTGCCCGGCAGCGACAGGTTCGATCCGGCATTGATGACCAGATCCATCGCACCCGGGCTGTCCGATGCACCGTCGCCTGGCGAGGCAAGCCGCGCCACGGGGGCGACCACCCGTTCATCGAAGGCCTTGTTGAAGGCATGAACACGGCGATTCTGCCGTTCGAACGGGTCGTTGACGCGAATGCCGTCCTGCATCACAGGTTCCGACGCGCAGCCCGCCAGAATCACGCTGAGGGCCAGCGGAGCGACAAGGGACAAGGGACGCAAAGGATCTCCTAACCTTTTCGGAATACTACAAGGGGCATGACAGTAGGCCAGCAAGGATCGCATACTGGCGTGCAGGCCCTGCGGCAAGGCCGCCCCGACGGCGGAACATGAAGGATGAATGGAATGAGCAAGTCGCCCGCATTTCAGGAAGGCGCCAAGGAACTGCGCAAGGCGCGCGCCACGGGCTTGCCCCTGTTCGGCGCGGTCGGGCTGTTTTCGGCCGTCGTGAACCTGCTGATGCTGACCGGGCCGTTGTTCATGCTGCAGGTTTATGACCGGGTTCTGGCATCCCGGTCGGTCGAGACGCTGACCGCCCTGTTCGTGCTGGTGGTGTTCCTGTTCGTGCTGATGGGCTTCGTGGATTTCATCCGCGCCCGCGTCATGCAGCGCATTGCCGCGCGGTTTCAGGACCGGCTGGAAGGCCGGGTCTTCACCGCAGCCCTGCGCGAGGGGGCGATTTCGGGCGACGAATCGGCCGTGGCCGCCAGCGGGATGCGCGATCTGGACACGGTCCAGCGGCTGATCGCCTCGCCCGTGCTGCTGGCCGCCTTCGACCTGCCCTGGGCGCCCCTGTTCCTGGCGGCGGTCTATATCTTCCACCCGCTGCTGGGGATCGTGGCGACCATCGGCGGGGCGATCCTGGTGGTGTCCACCCTGGCGAACCGCACGCTGACCAAGGCGCCCTTGCAGCAGTCCACCTCGGCTTCGGCCCAGGCGCAGCGCATGGCCGACCTTTATCGCGACGAAGGCGAGGTGATCGGCGCTCTCGGGATGCGCGGGGCCACCTTTGCCCGCTGGCGCAAGGCCAGGGCCGAGGCGCAGGAGCAATCCGTCAAGGGCGCCGACCTGCAATCGGGCTTTACGGTCTTTTCCAAGACCTTCCGGCTGTTCCTGCAAAGCGCCATGCTTGCCGCCGGGGCTTGGCTGGTCCTGCAGCAGGCCGTCACCCCGGGCGCGATGATCGCCAGTTCGATCATGATGGGCCGCGCGCTTGCGCCGGTCGAACAGCTGGTCGGCGGCTGGCCCATGGTGCAGGCATCCCAGGATGCCTGGGAACGCCTGGCCCGCCTGCTGTCCCGCCAGCCCGCGCAGGTCAACCACACCCCCCTGCCCCGCCCCGAGGCCGTGGTCGAGGTGCGTCAGCTTTCCGTCGCGCCTCCGGGACAGAATGTCGCCACCGTGCGCGGCGTGTCCTTTGCCATCGCGCCGGGACAGGCATTGGGCGTCATCGGTCCGTCGGGCGCGGGGAAATCGACGCTTGCCAGGGCGCTGATCGGTTCCTGGCCGGTGGGCGCCGGGTCGATCCGGCTGGGCGGGGCGACGCTGGATCAATACGACCCCGACGTGTTGGGCAACATGATCGGCTATCTGCCGCAGCAGGTGACGCTGTTCGACGGGACGATTGCCGAAAACATCGCCCGCCTGTCGCCCGACATGGATCCGGCCCGCGTGGTGCGTGCGGCGCAAGCGGCGGCGGCGCATCAGATGATCCTGGATCTGCCGCGGGGCTATGACACGCGCATCAGCCAGGCCGCCGGCCGCCTGTCGGGCGGGCAGATCCAGCGGATCGGCCTGGCCCGTGCCCTGTATCCCGACCCGGTGATGCTGGTTCTGGATGAACCGAACTCGAACCTGGACAACGAAGGCTCTCTGGCGCTGAACGCGGCGATCCGGCGGGTCAAGGCGCAGAACGGCTGCGTCATCATCATGGCGCACCGGCCCGCCGCCATCAACGAATGCGACCTGCTTCTGGTCATGGAACAGGGTATCCGCCGCGCCTTCGGGCCACGCGACAAGGTCTTGCAGGAAATGGTACAGAATTCAGCGCAGATCCTGAAATCCCAGGAAGCCGGACGCGTAGGGGGCGTATCATGAGCAACGAGAACCAAAGGCCCGAAGGCGGGCAAAATCCCGCCCCGCGTCCGTCAGGCATCCAGACGGGCATCCTGTCCAGCCGCATCGCCCCCCCGACCGACACACCGATCCCCGGCCCCGCCGCATCCCGCCCGCCCACGCAGGCCGAGCCCGCCCCCCCGGTCGAGCCGCCGATGCCCCCGGCGCCGCCCCGGCCGATCGCGCCGCCCGATCCGTCCCGCTGGTCGGTTCGAGGCGCGCTCTGGACCGGGCTCATCGCCATCCTCGTGTTGCTGGGCGGCTTCACCGTCTGGGCGATGCAAAGCCGCATCTCGGGCGCGGTCGTGGCCAGCGGCCAGGTCGAGGTCGAACAGCAGCGCCAGATCGTGCAGCACCCGGACGGCGGCGTGGTCGAGGATATCCTGGTCAAGGACGGCGAGACGGTCGAGGCGGGCCAGCCCCTGATCCGCCTGGACGGCAGCCTGCTGCGGACCGAACATGCCATCGTCGAAGGCCAGTATTTCGAGATCCTGGCCCGCCGAGGCAGGCTCGAGGCCGAGCGCGCCGATGCGGAAACCATGGAAATCCCCGAGGAACTGCTGACCGCCGCCGAAGACGATGCCGATCTGCAAGCCCTGATCGAGGGCCAGCGAAGCCTTTTCGCCACCCGCCGCGACACCCTGCGCCAGTCGATCGAGCAGTTGGAAAAGCAATCCGAACAGGTCCGCCAGCAGGTCGAGGGCATCGACGCGCAGATCGTGGCGCTCAACCGCCAGCGCGAACTGATCGGAGAGGAACTGGAGGACCAGCAATCCCTGCTGGATCGCGGCCTGGCGCAGGCGTCGCGGGTGCTGGCCCTGGAACGTGAGGCTGCAAGCCTGGACGGCCAGGTGGGCGAACTGAAGGCCAGCCGGGCCGCTGCGGAAACCCGTCAAACCGAACTGGACATCCAGCGGCTTCGCCTGGGCGCAGAACGGCGCGAGGAAGCGGAAACCGAGTTGCGCGACCTGGGCTATCGCGAGCTGGAGCTTGCCGAACGACGCCGCAGCCTGATCGAACAGATCAACCGCCTGGACATCCGCGCGCCGGCGGCGGGCGTGATCTACAACATGCAGGTGACGACGCCCCGGTCGGTGATCCGTCCGGCCGATCCGGTCCTTTATGTGATCCCGCAGGACCGCCCCCTGGTCGTCAGCGCGCGCCTGGCCACGATCAACGTGGACGAGGTGCAGGCCGGCCAGCCGGTGGTGCTGCGTTTTTCGGCCTTTTCATCGCGCACGACGCCGGAAATCGACGGCGTGCTGGGCCGTGTGTCGGCGGATGCGTTGATGGATGAGGCGACGCGGATGCCCTATTACCGCGCCGAAGTGACGATCCCTGCGGAACAGCTTGAAAAGCTGGGCGATCTTGCGCTGATCCCGGGGATGCCGGTCGAGGTCTTCATCCAGACGGGCGAACGCAGCCCCATGGCCTATCTGGTCAAGCCGCTGGCCGATTACTTCAACCGGGCATTCCGGGAAAGCTGACGGCGTGGGGGGCCTGCCCCCCACGCCCCCAGGGATATTTCCGCCAGAATGAAAAGGCGCCTAGCGCTTGCGGCGGCGCTTGGTCGCGCGCTTGATCTCGGCCAGGCGCGACTTGGTGGACATGGGTCGGGGGCCGCGCCCGCGCTTGCCCTTTTGCGGACCGCGCGGCAGCGGCTGGCCGTCCAGTTCCAGCAGGTCCAGCGTCAGGCCACCTGTCATCGGGATCGCCTCGGCCAGGCGCACGGTGACGCGCTGGCCCAGGCCAATCTCCAGGCCCGTATCGCTGCCGATCAGCATCTGCGCGTCGGGATCAAAGTGGAAATATTCGTTCCCGATGGCCCGGATCGGCAACAGGCCGTCGGCCCCGGTCTCGTCCAGCTTGACGAAGGCGCCGAATTTCTGGACGCCGCTGATCCGTCCCGTCATCTCGGATCCGACGCGTTCGGACAGGAAGGCGGCCAGATAGCGGTCGGTCGTGTCGCGTTCGGCCGCCATGCTGCGGCGCTCGGTTTCGCTGATATGGGTGGCGGTTTCAGACAGGCGGTCCATGTCCTGCGGGCTGAGGCCGTCCTTGCCCCAGCCATGCGCGGAAATCAGCGCCCGGTGCACCACCAGGTCGGAATAGCGCCGGATGGGCGAGGTGAAATGGGCATAGCTTTTCAGCGCCAGCCCGAAGTGGCCGAAGTTTTCCGGGTGGTAATAGGCCTGCGTCATGGACCGCAGCGTGCTGATGTTGATCAGTTCGTCGAAATCGGTGCCCTCGGACTGGGCCAGCAGGCGGTTCAGGTGGCTGGTATGCAGCACCTGCCCCTTGGCCAGCGTGAAGCCCGAGGCCTGGGCCACCTCGCGCAGCGCGTCGATCTTGGCAAGGCTGGGTTCCTCATGCACCCGGAACAGCAGCGGACGCTGGCGGCGGGTCAGTTCCTCGGCCGCAGCGACATTGGCCAGGACCATGAATTCCTCGATCAGGCGATGGGCGTCGAAGCGTTCGCGGAAGTTCACGGATTTCACCCGGCCGTCCGGGGTCAGTTCGATCCGGCGTTCCGGCAGGTCCAGATCCAGCGGTTGGCGGCGGGCACGGGCTTCCCTGAGCAGGCCATAGGCGTGCCACAGCGGACGGATCACGCTGTCCAGCAGCGGTTCGGTCTGCGCGTCGGGCTTGCCGTCCGCCGCCGCCTGCGCCTGTTCATAGGCGAGGGATGCGCGGCTGTTCATCATGCCGCGATGGAAGTTGTGGCTGATCTTGTTGCCTTGCGAATCCAGCCGCATCCGCACGGCGATCACCGGGCGGTCCAGGCCTTCGTGCAGCGAACACAGGTCGGCCGACAGCGCCTCGGGCAGCATCGGCACGACGCGGTCGGGGAAATAGGTGGAATTGCCGCGCAGCCAAGCCTCTCGGTCAAGGGCGCTGCCGGGGGTGACGTAATGGGCGACATCGGCGATGGCGACCCAGATGGTGGCGCCGCCGTCATCCTCGATATGGGCGGCCACCGCGTCGTCATGGTCGCGCGCATCCGAGGGGTCGATGGTCACCAGGGGCAGGTCGCGCAGATCCTCGCGCCCCTTCATGGTGGCGGGCTTGGCGCCCTCGGCCTCGGCGATCACGGCATCGGGGAAATCGTCGGGAATACCGTGCTGGTGGATGGCGATCAGGCTGACCGCGCGGGGGGCGGAAGGATCGCCCAGCCGTTCGATGATCCGCGCACTGGGCAGGCCCAGCCGGCCCTTGGGTCCGACCTGTTCGGCCTGCACCAGTTCGCCGTTCTGCGCGCCCTGCGTGGCGTCATGGCGGACGCGCCATTCCTTGTCCTGGCCCTTGTCGATGGGGATGATGCGGCCGCCCTCGGCCTCCTTGCGGAAGATGCCGGTGATGCGGTGGGGCGCGGCGGTGATGCGGCGGATCAGGCGGGCCTGATACTGGTAATCCTCGCCCTGCACCTCGACCAGGCGGCCCAGGAAGCGGTCGCCCCGGCCAAGTGCCGGGTCGCTGTCGCGCGGGGCGTAAAGGATACGCGGCATCGGCCCGTCGCCATGCCATTCCATCGGCCGCGCGAACAGATCGCCCGACCCGTCCGGCGGCAGCAGTTCCAGCACCGTGACCGGCGGCAGGCGTTCGGCGTCAAGGTAATGGCGGCGGCGGCGTTCCAGATGGCCCTCGCCCTCCAGTTCCTTCAGCAGGCGCTTCAGTTCGATCCGTTCGGCGCCCTTGATGCCGAAGGCCTTGGCGATGTCGCGCTTGGAATTGGCGTCGGGATGTTCCGCGACCCATTCCATGATCTGTTCCTTGCTGGGAAGCTGGGCCATGTGTCGGTCCTTCAAAGGTCGCGGGTCATGTCACGATGCGGGATTCCGGCATCGTCGTAAACGGGACCGTAAGCGGTGAAGCCCAGCTTTTCATAAAAGCCGAGCGCGTGGGTCTGCGCCCCCAGCTTGGCGCGGGTGATCCCCGGCTGCACGCGCAGCACGTCAAGCGAGGCCCGGATCAGCGCCGCGCCCAGGCCCGTGCCCCGCGCCTGGGGCAGCACGCAGACGCGGCCGATCTTGCCCGTCTCGCCGTCCAGCAGGATGCGGGCGCTGCCGATGGGCTGGCCGTCATGGGTCGCCAGCAGGTGAAGGGCGCTGTCGTCCAACCCGTCGATCTCGCGATCCTCGGGAACGCCCTGTTCCTCGATGAACACGGTGCGGCGCAGGGCAAGGCAGGCGGCAAGGTCGGTCGTCTGTTCGATCTTCATTCGAAATATTTTTCCAGGATCCGCTGGTAGATGGTCTTGAGCTGCCGGACCTGCGCCACGGGCACGCGTTCGTTCACCTGGTGCATATAGGCACCGACAAGGCCGAATTCGACCACCGGGCAGTGGTTCTTGACAAAGCGCGCGTCGGACGTGCCGCCGCTGGTGGACAGGACCGGCTGGCGGTTGGTTTCCTGGGTGACGACGCTGCGGACCAGATCCACGAAGGGGCCGGGTTGGGTCAGGAAAGCCTCGCCGCTGATCTGGCTGTCGATGGTCAGGGCGACGCCGGTGGCCTGGGTCACGCGGGCGGCGCGGGCCTTCAGTTCGGCTTCCAGGCTGGCCCCGGTATGCAGGTCGTTGAAGCGGATGTTGACCACCGCCCGCGCCGTTTCCGGGATCACGTTGGACGCAGGATTGCCGCAGTCGATGCTGGTGATCTGCAACCCGGTGGGGTCGAAGTGGTCGGTGCCTGCGTCCAGCGGGACGGCGATCAGGTCGTTCAGGTATGCCGTCAGGGCGTGCAACGGGTTCCTGGCCCGGTGCGGATAGGCGGCATGGCCCTGCACCCCCTTGGCGGTGACCGTATAGGTGGCCGATCCGCGCCGGCCGATCTTCATCATCTCGCCCATGATCTCGGGGTTCGAGGGCTCGCCCACGATGCAGGCGTCCATGCGTTCGCCATGGGCCTCCATCCAGTCGAGGATGGCGATGGTGCCGTCGCGGGACGGGCCTTCCTCGTCCCCGGTGATGGTCAGGATCACCGTGCCGTCGGGGGGCGTTTCGCGCACGAAGTCAATGGCGGCGGCGACAAAGGCCGCGACGCCGGATTTCATGTCGGTGGCGCCGCGCCCCCAGATGACGCCATCCTCGACATGGCCGCTGAAGGGGGGATGGGTCCAGGAGTCCGGGTCGCCGGGCGGGACCACGTCGGTATGGCCGTTGAAGCCCAGGGCACGCGCCCCCTTCCGGCCCCAGCGGGCGAACAGGTTGGGCGTGCCGTTGCGATCGACGCGGTGGACCTCGAACCCCGCATCGGCCAGCAGGTCGCCCAGCAGGACCAGGGCGCCCCCTTCGTTTGGCGTGACGGAAGGGCAGCGGATCAGGCGGGCGGTCAGGTCGGCGGCGTCGATCATGTCAAATCCAGTCTGAAAGGGCGCGGCGGACAAGGTTCAGGCCGGTGATGACCAGCAGGATCAGCGTCCAGCGGCGAAATTGCGCGACATCCATGCGGTCCTGCAAGGCAAAGCCCGCCAGCATCCCCGCAAAGGCCGGGATGCAGAGGACGGCGGACAAGGGGATCGTCTGCGCGTTCAGGATCCCCGATGCCAGATGCGCGGCGGTCAGCCCCGCCGCCCCCAGCAGGAAGACCACGCCCTGCACGCGGACCTGTTCCTGCTTGGGCACGCCCAGCGACAGCAGCAGCACGACCAGCGGCGGCCCCCAGATGCCGGACACGCCGCCGTAAAGCCCGCCGACGATGCCGGTCGCGATCTCGGCCCGGCGGCGGTGATGGATGGGCAGGGTCATCGGCCTGCCCGCAAGCTGCCACAAGGCGAAGGCCAGGATCGGCAGGCCCAACAGCGCATACATCAGCCCCTGCGGGATCTGCCGGGCCAGGCCCGCCGACAGCATCAGGAAGACCAGCACCATGCCGATATGCCAGCGGAAATTGCGGATCGACTGGATGGCGGCGGCTGGTCCCTGGCGCAGGGACTGGTGCACGTTGGTGGTCAGCACCGGCAGGATCAAGGCCGCGAGGGCCACCTGCGGCGGCAGGATCGAGGCAAAGGCCGAAGCCATCACCAGCGGCATGGCGAAACCAATGGCCCCCTTCACGAAGCCCGCAAAGGCCGTGACGGCGAAGATCGTCCAGAATTGCCAGGGATCCAGTCCAAACATGCCCGGCAAGCTAGCGGCCCGCGCAGGGAATGGAAATGCCACATCCGACGCGATTCGATCCGACATATTCGTTCAATGCAGCGCCTCTAATCGTATTAATCTTGCGCCGCGGGTGCGAAGGCGCTACCCATGCTGCAATGCCGCAAAAGGGGCCGAATCCATGAAAGACATGCCGCACCAGTTCGACGCCGTCCTGTCCGAGCTTGCCGACCTCCAGTCCCGCGCGACCGAGGGGCTACGCGCCGCCGTCTCGCCCGCGGGCAAGGTCGATGCCGAGGCCCTGGAACGCCACCAGCACGCGGCCCATGCGCTGTCCTGGCTTGCCACTTATGTCGAATCGCTGCGCCAGCTTGCCGCCTGGTCCGCCCGCGCCAGCGGAGAGATCGAGGGCCTGATCACCCAAATCGGCTTTGGCGAATACCTGTCCCAGATCATGGGCGGCATCCCGATGAGCCAGACGGAATTCGCCCGCCTGTCCGACCTGGGCCTGGACTGGCAGCCGTCCCCGGCGGCCCGCGCCCTGATGGCCGGCAACACGCCCGAGGCTCGCGCCCGCCTTGCCGCCCTGATCGCCGAGAACAAGGGCAGCGCGACATTCGGCGCCTCGAGCCTGGACGAGGATCTGGAAATGATCCGCGACCAGTTCCGCCGCTGGGCCGACGACAAGGTGGTCCCCCACGCACACGGCTGGCACCTGAAGGACGAGCTGATCCCGATGGAGATCATCGCGGAACTGGCCGAACTGGGCGTCTTCGGCCTGACCATCCCCGAGGAGTTCGGCGGCCTGGGCCTGTCCAAGGCCGCGATGGTCGTCGTGTCCGAGGAACTGTCGCGCGGCTATATCGGCGTGGGTTCGCTGGGCACGCGGTCCGAAATCGCAGCGGAACTGATCCTGGGGGGCGGGACCGATGCGCAGAAGGCCCACTGGCTGCCGCGCCTGGCATCGGGGGAAATCCTGCCCACGGCGGTCTTCACCGAGCCAAACACTGGCAGCGACCTGGGCAGCCTGCGCACGCGGGCGGTTCTGGATGGCGATAGCTGGACCATCACCGGCAACAAGACCTGGATCACCCATGCCGCGCGCACCCATGTGATGACCTTGCTGGCCCGCACCGATCCCGACACCACCGATTATCGGGGCCTGTCGATGTTCCTGGCCGAAAAGACCCCCGGCACGGATGCGGATCCCTTCCCCACCCCCGGCATGACCGGCGGCGAGATCGAGGTGCTGGGCTATCGCGGCATGAAGGAATACGAGCTTGGCTTCGACGGCTTCACCGTCAGCGCCGAAAACCTTCTGGGCGGCGTGACCGGCCAGGGCTTCAAGCAGTTGATGCAGACCTTCGAATCCGCCCGCATCCAGACGGCGGCGCGAGCCATCGGGGTGGCGCAGAACGCCCTGGAACTGGGCCTGCAATATGCGCTGGACCGCAAGCAGTTCGGCAAGCCGCTGATCGCCTTTCCGCGCGTCGCCGACAAGCTGGCCATGATGGCGGTGGAGATCATGATCGCACGGCAACTGACCTATTTCAGCGCCTGGGAAAAGGACCACGGCCACCGCTGCGACCTGGAGGCCGGGATGGCCAAGCTGCTGGGCGCGCGTGTGGCCTGGGCATCGGCCGACAATGCCTTGCAGATCCACGGCGGCAACGGCTTTGCGCTGGAATACCCCATCAGCCGGGTGTTGTGCGATGCACGCATCCTCAATATTTTTGAAGGTGCCGCCGAAATTCAGGCGCAAGTGATCGCCCGGCGTCTGTTAGGCTGATCGCCTTTCGTCTAGGGTGCTGCAACCAAAGCGGTTTTGCCGCATTCCCTTTCGACGATCGCCCACAGGAGACCCGACATGTCCCGCCTTGCCCGATTTGGCACGTTCGGCGCGCTGACCGCCGCAGCCTTTGCCCTTGCCGCCTGCGAACCGGCCACGCCGGCCGTGGATCCCGCAAACGACCGGGGCTTCATTCCGGGCGGCGACTATGCACTGGTGGGCATGGACGGCGCGACCGTGCCGCTGCGCAACATGACCCTGACCATCGGCGAGAAAAGCGTGTCGGGCCGTGGCCCCTGCAACGGCTATGGCGCCATCAACAATGCGGAACTGCCGCTTGTCGCGCTGTCGCCGCTGCAAAAGACCAACGTGCCTTGCGGCAAGAACACCACGATCGAGAACCGCTTCTTCGAGGTTCTGCAATCGGCGACCGAGATGGAATATTATGGCGGCGTGCTGAAGGTGAAATCGCCCCTGACCTGGCTGATCTTCGAACGCGGCGTGACCGGGGCGCAGGCGCAGGTCACCGCCGTGGACCAGGCGCGGGCCGGTCAGTAATTCCCTGTCGGCTGGCCGCGCGTCAGCCGTTCCACAAGACGATGGCGGGCCGCAGGAACAGGGCGACCCACCAGTTCCCCGGCGATCCGGGTCGTCAGGAAGTGCCCGGTTATGGCCAGTCCCTCGGCCAGTCCATGCCCGCGATTGTCGCCTGCCCCGCCCAGGATTCCCGGCAAGGGCAGCAACCTGTCGGCCCATTCGCCTGCCCCTTGGCGGCTGACGGCGCGGCCCGACCTGGGGCTGACATAGGCCAATCCCTGTTGCGCGCCCGTCACGGCGCAGGATGTCAGGTCCAGGCCGAAGCCCATCTCGTCCAGCAGGCGCATTTCCCAGTGAAGATAATCGTCGCCCCAGTCCCGGCCGGTCTCCATCAGGTCCAGCAGGCGTTCGGTGTCGCGTGCAAGGGCAGGATGCGGGTCGCGTTCCGGCAGGGCAAAGACCAGCAGCGAACAGACCGCGTTCAACCCCGCCAAGGCCAGCGGATCGGCCATCAGCCCCGACCGCAGCCGCAGCGGTTCGACGGAAAAGGTGCCCAACTGGTCGTCGCGCCGCGCCCGCCATCGCAGATCCAGCCGCGAGCCGGGTTGCAGCATCGCCGCGCGCTTTTGCGACACGCCACCGGGCACCAGCCCGGAATGGCGGCCGTGCAGGTCGGTCAGCACGTCCAGGATCACCGCCGTCTCGCCGTGGGTGCGGCGGGCCAGGACGGTGCCTTCGGCCTGCCACTCCATCAGGCGCCGGGCAGGGTCAGCGACCCGTCGGCGGACAGGGGCCAGAAGGGATTGGTGGCGATCTCCCAGACATGACCGTCGGGATCGGCGAAATAGCCGGAATAACCGCCCCAGAAGACCTTTTCGGGCCGTTTCAGCACGGTCGCCCCGGCATCCACGGCGGCCTGGAAGACGGCATCGGTTTCCGCGTCATCCGCGCAGTTCTGCGCCAGCGTGACAGCCCCGGTGCCCAGGGTCGCGCCGGGCCGTCCCTGGTCGGCGGCCAGATCGGCCAGCCCGAACAGGGCCAGCACCGCGCCGTTCATCTGATAGAAGGTGACGCCCGGCTGCGAACTGGCATGGGGCGCCCAGCCCCAGGCTTCGTAAAAGCGCCGCGCGCGGTCCATGTCGGCCACGCCCAGGGTGACAAGCGTGATGCGCTGGCGGTTTGCGGACATGGCGCCTCCGGGAACGGGGGGCAGATTGGCACGGGACGGGGCGGCTGCCAAGTCAGGTCATCGCCCGCCGCCGCGCCCCTGCCCCGCGCAGCATCGACAGGGTATAGATCACAAGCGCCGCCCAGATCATCGGAAAGGCGACCATCTGCGCCGCGCCGAAGGGCTCGCCGAAGATCAGGACCGCCGTCAAAAAGATCATCGTCGGCGCGATATATTGCAGGATGCCGATGGTGGACAGCCGCAACTGCTTGGCCGCCGTGGCATAGCAGATCAGCGGCACGGCGGTCACGGGACCGCAGCCGATCAGCAGGATCGTGTCCCAGGTGCTGCCTGCGGCGAAATGCGACTGGCCGCTGGTCGCAAGCCAGACCACATAGGCAAGCGCGAAGGGCGTCAGCAGCAGCACCTCCAGCGTGAAGCCCTGGGTCGGGCCCAGCGGCAGGCTTTTCTTGCAATAGGCGTAAAAGCCCCAGGTCAGCATCAGCCCGATCGCCACCATCGGCAGCCGCCCCAACTGCACCGTCAGCACCACCACCGCCAGCGAGGCGAGCGCGACCGCCACCATCTGCGCCCGGCTCATCTTCTCGCGCAGCAGGGTCGCGCCCATCAGGATGCTGAACAGCGGGTTGATGTAGTATCCAAGCGCCGCGTCCAGCGCGTGGTTGTTGCCCACCGCCCAGACATAGATCATCCAGTTCACGGAAATCAGCGCGGCGGTGATCAGCGCCATGCCCAGAAGGCGCGGCTGGCGCAGCGCCGCCATCACCTCGGCCGACCGGCGCTGCCAGATCAGGACCGCCAGCGCGATGGGCAGCGACCACAGCACGCGATGGGCGATCACCTCGGACGGGGGGACATGGGCAAGCTGCTTCATGAACAGCGGCAGGAAGCCCCACATCACATAGGTCGCAATGGCCAGGATCAGGCCCGGCAGGGAATCACCCGATGGGGACGCGTTTTTCATGCCTGATTGCATAGGCTGCAAAGGCGGTCCGCGCCAGATGGATCACGCAAGCCCCGCTTCGTCCAGCAGCGTGCGTCCGTCGCGGCTTTCGATCTCGATGACCCACAGGTCGGGATCGAAGCCGCGCTGCCGGGCGATGGCCTGGTCCACCTCGCGTTCCGGGCCTTGGGCGATGACCTGCCACGGGCGGCTGTCGGTGTCGAAGTCCCACTCGCGGCCATAAAGCGCGGCGGTGCCGTCCATCAGTGCGCATTTGACCAGCACCGCGCCCGCCGTCTCGTCGCCCCGCGCGGTCACATAGGTGGGGATATTGGCAAGCCCCAGACGCGCCAGATAGGCCGAAACCCAGATGCCGGTCGCAAGCCGTGCTTCAGGCATCGCCGTCGCGGAAATCGAGGCCCATCTCGTTATAGCGTTCGGCCTCGTCCAGCCAATTCTCGCGCACCTTCACCTGCAGGAACAGGTGGACGCGGCGGCCCATGAATTCCTCAAGCTCGGCACGGGCGGCCTGGCCCACGGCCTTGATCGTCTCGCCGCCCTTGCCCAGCACGATGCCCTTGTGACCGGGGCGCGCGACATAGACGACCTGGTCCACCTTGGCGGATCCGTCCTTGCGTTCCTCCCATGCCTCGGTCTCGACCGTCAGCTGATAGGGGATTTCCTCGTGCAGGCGCAGGGTCAGCTTTTCGCGGGTGATTTCCGCCGCGATCATCCGCATGGGCAGGTCGGCGATCTGGTCCTCGGGGTAAAGCCAGGGGCTTTCCGGCAGCGTCGCGGCCAGCCAGTCGCGCAACTGGTCGCAGCCATAGCCCTTCTCGGCGCTGATCATGAAGGTCTGCACAAAGGGGAAGGCCGCGTTCAGTTCAGCCGACAGGGCCAGCAGGGTTTCCGCCTTCACGCGGTCGATCTTGTTGATGACAAGCCCCACGGGGGTCTGGCTGTCCAGTCCCTTCAGCGATTCGATGATCGCCTTGGCGCCTTCGGTCAATCCGCGATGCGCCTCGACCAGCAACAGGATGATGTCGGCGTCGGCCGCCCCGCCCCAAGCGGCCTTGACCATGGACCGGTCCAGCCGGCGGCGCGGGCGGAAGATGCCCGGCGTGTCCACGAAGACGATCTGCGCCGCGTCATGGATGGCGATGCCCCGGATACGGGCGCGGGTGGTCTGCACCTTGTGGGTGACGATGCTGACCTTGGCCCCGACCATCTGGTTCAGAAGCGTGGATTTCCCGGCATTCGGTTCGCCGATCAGGGCGACGAAGCCCGCGCGGGTTTGGGTGATGTCGGTCATTCGCGGCCCTCCAGCCGGTCCAGCAGCGCCTGCGCGGCGGCCTGTTCGATGCTGCGTTTCGTGCCGGCACCTCTGGCCTGGGCCTCGCGCCCATCGGCCAGCCGTGCGGTGATCAGGAAGACGGGCGCATGGTCCGGCCCGCTGCGTTCGGTTTGTTCGTAAAGGGGCGGCGGCATCCCGTTGGCCTGCGCCCATTCCTGCAACGCGGTCTTGGCGTCGCGGGGATCGTCCTCGAGCGTGTCCAGCCGGCCGGCCCACAGGCGCAGCACGATGCGCCGCGCGGCATCGAAGCCCGCGTCCAGATAGACGGCGGCCAGAACGGCCTCCATCGCGTCGGCCAGCACGGCTTCCTTGCGGCGGCCGCCCGACATCATCTCGGACCGGCCCAGCTTCAGGACCTCGCCCAACCCGATCTCTCGGGCGATGGCGGCGCAGGTCTCGCCCCGGACAAGCGCGTTGTAGCGGGGGGCAAGCTGGCCCTCGCTGGCGGACTTGTCGGCGTCGAACAGCGCCTCGGCCATGACAAGGCCCAGCACGCGGTCACCCAGGAATTCCAGCCGCTGGTTGTCGGGCCGGGTCGCGCTGGCGATGGATCCGTGGGTCAGCGCGCGCACCAGAAGTTCAGGCCGCGCGAAGTCGTGCCCCAGCCGGACCATGAAGGCGCGGATGTCGGCGCCGGGTTTCACTCCACCGCCTTGAAGAAGCGGTCGGCCCGCCAGGTCCAGAAATACAGAAGCGACCGCCCCGCGGAGGAGAACATGATCCGGTCGGCCCGCCCGATCAGGTATTCCGAGGGCACGAAGCCCAGCCCGCCGATTTCCTGCGGGAAACGCGAATCCTCGGAATTGTCGCGGTTGTCGCCCATGAAGAAATACTGGCCTTCGGGCACCGTGAAGGCCGGCGTGTCGTCGGCGAACGCGCCGTCGGCGATGTTCAGGATGTCGTGGCTGCGCCCGCCCGGCAGGGTTTCGGTGAAGCGCTGCTTGATGCAATCACCGCCTTCGGCCACCGGATCATTGACGCAGCGCGGGATCAGCCCCTGCGGCCCCTGCAATTCCTTGACCTCGACGAAATCGCCGGCGGGGGCGACGGGCACTTCCTCGCCGTTGATCCACAGGCGGCCGTCGCGCATCTGGATGGTGTCGCCCGGCAGGCCGATCAGCCGCTTGATGAAATCGACGCCGCGCGTGGGATGGCGGAACACCACCACATCGCCGCGTTCGGGTTCAGACCCCAGGATGCGGCCGCTGATGGGGCAGACCGAGAAGGGGCAGGAATAGCGGGAATAGCCGTAGGCCATCTTGTTGACGAACAGGAAGTCGCCGATCAGCAGCGTGTCCTTCATCGACCCGGAGGGGATCCAGAACGGCTGGAAGAACAGCGTGCGGAAGATGCCCGCGATGACAAGCGCCCAGAACACGGTCTTGACCGTTTCCCAGATGCCTTCCTTTTTCTTGCCCGCCGTGCTGTCGGCCATGGTCTCGTCCTTCGTCAACTTGCGCGGGCGATTGGCCGCTTCGCGCGTTCTAGGCCATTGGCGGGACGCAAAGTCAAGGTTGCGGCGTGCCGGGCCGCGCCTCGATCACCACGAAAGCCTGCGCCCAGGGGTGATCGTCGGTCAAGGTGACGTGAACGACGGCATGATGGCCCGGCGGCGTCATCGCGGCCAGCCGTTCGGCGGCCCATCCGGTCAGTTCCATCACCGGCTGCCCGGATCGCAGGTTGCTGACCGCCATGTCGCGCCAGCTGATCCCCATGGCAAGCCCGGTGCCAAGCGCCTTGGAACAGGCCTCCTTCGCCGCCCAGCGTTTGGCAAGCGTCCCGGCCTCGTCCCGGCGGCGCGCGGCCTTGGCCAGTTCCGTGGGCGTGAAGACACGATGGCGAAAGCGGTCGCCGAAGCGGTCCAGCGTGCCGGCGATGCGGTCGATATTGGCAAGGTCGGTGCCGATGCCCAGGATCATGGCGCCCATCCGATGCTGAAAGGGACCGTCATTCCTGCACCTCGGTCGCGATCTCTCCGGTCTGCTGGTTGATCGTCACGACCAGCCTGTAGGGTTCGCCTTCGGGCGCGGCATCGGCATAGCGGGTCGCGGGAAAGGTCAGCACCAGCCCCCGCTGGCGATCATAGTCCGCCCGGCGCGAGGCAAAATCCAGGCCATAGAAGCCGATCCCGTCCGCGCCGATGACGCGGCATTGCCGCAGCCCCAACTCGTCGCGCGGCGGGCTGATGACGGCCAGCTTCCAGGCGCCACCGGCGGGTTCCACCATGTCCAGCAGCGCCACTCGAACGTCGCCATTGGCATAGGTGGCGGTGTTCTGATCCCAGGGTTCGGCGATGGTATCGACGCGGTCGGCGTCGCCGCAAGGCGTCACTTCGACCTGTTGGGCCTGCGCCGCGCCCGAAAGCAGCATCAGGGCTGCGGCCAGCCGGATCATGCGCGCGCCTCGTCCATCCTGCGCCGCATCTCACGGATCGCACCGTCCAACCCGATGAAGACCGATTCCGCGATCAGAAAATGGCCGATGTTCAGTTCCTTGACCTGCGGGATGGCGGCGATGGGGCCGACGGTGTCGAAGGTCAGGCCGTGGCCTGCGTGAACCTCCAGCCCCAGGCTGTCGGCCAGACGCGCGCCCTCGATCAGGCCCGCCAGTTCGCGGTCGCGGTCGGCGTCGCGGCCCTCGGTATCGTAATCGCAATAAGCGCCGGTATGCAGTTCCACCACTGCCGCACCGATCCGGGCCGAGGCCTCGATCTGCGCGGGGTCATGGCCGATGAACAGCGACACGCGGCAGCCGGCATCCCGCAGGGGGGCGATGTAATCGGCCAGCATCGCCTGATTTCCCGCCACGTCCAGACCGCCTTCGGTGGTGCGTTCCTCTCGCTTTTCCGGGACGATGCAGACCGCATGGGGGCGGTGGCGCAGGGCGATGGCTTGCATTTCCGGGGTCGCGGCCATTTCCAGGTTCAGGGGCAGCGTCAGGTTCGCCATCAGGGCGTCGATGTCGGCGTCGCTGATGTGGCGGCGATCTTCGCGCAGATGGGCGGTGATGCCGTCGGCGCCCGCCTCCTCGGCCAGGCGGGCGGCGCGCAAGGGGTCGGGCCAGGGCGTGCCGCGGGCGTTGCGGATGGTTGCGACGTGATCGATGTTGACGCCAAGACGCAGCATGGTTCCCCCAAAGGCAGTTTCGCGCAAGTCTATCCGGGCGTCAGCGGGGGCGCCAGTTCCGTCGCGGCGGCCCACCAGCCATGCTGTTTCAAGGCGCTGGAGGCAATCCGGGCACGGTCCGCGCTGTCATAGAGGCCAAAGCAGGTGGCCCCCGACCCGGACATGCGGGCGAAAGCGGCGCCGGTGGCGCGCAGGGCGTCCAGCACCTGCCCGATCACCGGGGCAATGGCCAGGGCGGCAGGTTCCAGGTCGTTGCGCGTCTGCGCCAGCCAGCCCCCCAGATCGGCAAGCCCGGCAAAGCGCGGGATGGGGGGCAGGCCTGGATTGTCCCGCCGTTCCATCGCGGCAAAGACCTGGGGCGTCGAGACACCCACGCCCGGATTGACAAGCACCAGCGGCACCTGTGGCAAGGGGTCCAGCGGGGTGACGATTTCCCCCACGCCCTGCATCCGCGCGGGGCGGGACGCCAGGCAGACCGGCACATCCGCGCCCAGCCGTTCCGTTTCGGCGGGCAGCGCATGGCCCATGCGGGCCAACCCGCGCAGGACCGCCGCCGCATCCGCCGACCCGCCGCCGATGCCCGAGGCCACCGGCAGGTTCTTGGTCAGCCGGATCGCGGCCGCCGCCCCAGCCAGCCGCGCCGCACGCAGGCACAGGTTGTCGTCGCTGACAGGCAAGCCCGCCGCGAACGGCCCCTCGATCCGCAGGGACAAGGGTCCGGGTTCCAGCACCACCACGTCGCCCATGCCTGCAAAGGCCACCAGCGAATCCAGCAGGTGATAGCCATCGGCGCGGCGGCCGGTCACATGCAGCGCAAGGTTCAGCTTGGCCGGCGCAGCCTGAACGATAGGCATGCCCTAGTTGTTCGCGGCGGCCTGCGGGGCGGGTGCCGGGGCATCGACGGGGGCCGCCGCTTCCTCGGCCAGAACGGCGTCAAGGCCACGCTCCAGCTTGGCGCGGATGCGGTCGGGATCGACATCGTCCGTCTCGGTCGGGTCCAGGGACAGCGCACGCTGCCACTGGATCTCGGCCTCGCGCTGGCGGCCCACCTTCCAATAGATGTCGCCCAGATGGTCGTTGACCAGAGGGTCCTGGGACATGGTCAGGATCGCGCGTTCCATCGGCGCGACCGCCTCGTCATAGCGGCCCAGGCGGTAATAGGCCCAGGCCAGCGAATCGAGGATATAGCCGTCGTCGGGCGAAAGCTGCACCGCTTTCTGGATCATCTCCAGCGCCTGGTCCAGGTTCTCGTTCCGGTCGATCCAGCTATAGCCCAGGTAATTCAGCAGGCTCGCCTGGTCCGGGCGGATTTCGATGGCGGCCAGGAAATCGGCCTCGGCCCGGTCGAACTGGTCGGACCGTTCCAGGGCGATGCCGCGCGCGTAAAGGGGGAACCACCGGGCATCCGCCGGGGCGTCGTCCAGCAGCACCAGGGCCTTGTCATAGGCGGGCACGGCCTGGGCGAACTTCTCCTGCTGGCGCAGGAGGTCGCCAAGCGCGATCCAGGCCTGGGGCAGGTCGGGATAGGCGGCAGTCAGGGACAGGGCGGCCTTGCCAGCCTCGTCCGTGCGACCGGCGCGGGACAGGGTGTCGATGCGCGACAGTTCGGCGGCAGGACGCATCTGGCCCATCCGGCGCAGCGCGTCATATTCGGGTTCGGCCAGGTCGAACTGCTGGCGTTCCTGCAGGATCTGGGCCACCATCAGCCGCGCCTCGGCGGTGTCGGGCGACAGCCAGGCGGCCAGCCGGGCATGGATCAGCGACAGCGGTTCGGGATCGGGGCTGGACAGCAGGGCGGATGCGAAGGTCAGGAAGACCTGCGCGATCCCGTCCGCCGGGGTCTTGACCACGTCGAAGGCCACCGGCTGGCCCGCCTTGATGCGGTCGCGCAGGGCCAGAAGCTGCGGCTCGGCCTCGACGCCGGGGACGGCCTCGATCATGGCGACGGCCTCGTCCCGACGCTCAAGCTGGGCCAGGATCTGCGCGCGGGCGGTGAAGCCCAGGATATGCGCCCCGGTCATGTCGTCGGCCAGCAGCGCCTCGGCCCCCTCGTAATCGCCGACCAGGGCACGCGCCAGGGCGAGGTGATAGTTCACCATCGGCGCCACGCCGCCGATCTTCGAAAGGCGCTCGAACTCGGCCAGAGCCTCGGAGGCCTTGCCTGCGCCCAGAAGCCCCCAGCCGCGCAGCATCCCGGCCAGCAGGTCGGCCTGGGCTTCCGCATCGGACGGGGTGCCCACATCCGCCAGAAGCCCGGCCCAATCGCCGGAATGGACCAGGTTGGCGCGCTGAATCAGGTGCGACAACTCGGTCGGCTCGCCCTCGGACCCGATGCGGGTGGCAAGGGCCACGGCGCGGTCGATCTCTCCGGCCGACACCAATGCGACCAGGGCGCTGTCCTGCAGGAAGCGGTCGTCGGGATCATGGGCCACCGCCTGCACGAAGAAGCGGGCAGCGGCCTGGAAGTCGTTTGCCACCGTCGCCATGCGCGCGGCCAGGAACGGTCCCGCCAGGCCGAATGTCAGGGGCGCAGGCTGGGATGGCGCGGCAGCAGTGTCAGCGGCAGCAGTATCGGTGGTTTCCGCGTCTGGGCGCGGCTCGGGCCGGTCCTGGGCCCCGGCAGGCAGCGACAGGGCCGCCAGAAAGGCAGCGATCCAGGCCAGGTTCGGGCGGGTCATTGTCACGGCATCCATCCCGGAAAGTCACGAAAGCGTTTTCCCGACCCTAGCGTGCCCTCGGGCGGGGGGCAACGCCGCCCCCTGCCCTTCTCATCACATATTCGGGTAGTTCGGCCCGTCGCCGCCCTGGGGGGTGGTCCAGTTGATGTTCTGCGACGGGTCCTTGATGTCGCAGGTCTTGCAGTGGACGCAGTTCTGGAAGTTGATCACGAAGCGCGGGCCATTGGCGTCCTCCACCACCTCGTAGACGCCGGCCGGGCAGTATCGCTGCGCGGGCTCGGCATATTCGGGAAGGTTCACCCGGATCGGGATCGTGGGATCCTTCAGCTTCAGGTGGCAGGGCTGGCTTTCCTCGTGGTTGGTGAAGGAAAAGGCCACGTTGGTCAGCCGGTCGAAGGACAGCTTGCCGTCGGGTTTGGGATAGTCGATGGGCTTGAACTTGGCGGCCTTGCCGGTTGCCTCGGCATCCGTCTTGCCGTGCTTCCACCCGCCCAGGATGTTGCGGCCCNCACCGCGTTCGCGAAGCTCGGCCGGATAGGCGGGGGTGAATCTCGGCTTTGACATAGGGCTCATCCTTTGAGTGTTTTACTCTCCGGTAAACCAGGGGCGGTTCAGGGCATATTCGGGCAGGTTCACCCGGATCGGGATCGTGGGATCCTTCAGCTTGAGGTGGCAGGGCTGGCTTTCCCCGTGGTTGGTGAAGGAAAAGGCCACGTTGGTCAGCCGGTCGAAGGACAGCTTGCCGTCGGGTTTCGGATAGTCGATGGGCTTGAACTTGGCGGCCTTGCCGGTGGCCTCGGCATCCGTCTTGCCGTGCTTCCACCCGCCCAGAATGTTGCGCCCGGTCAGGCCCGCCCCCCACATGTCCATGCCCCCCAGGATCAGCGAGGGCCAGAGCCCGTAGCGCGACCAGGCGGGCTTGACGTTGCGCACCTTGCGCAGGTCCTGGCCGATGGCGCCGGTGCGCACGGCGGTGTCGTAATCGCTCAGCCGGTCGCCCTCGCGGCCCGCGGCGATGGCCGCCGCCGCCGCCTCGGCCGCCTCGATCCCCGAGATCATGGCGTTGTGGTTGCCCTTGATGCGCGGCACGTTGACCATGCCCGCCGAACAGCCCAGCAGCACGCCGCCCGCAAAGGACAGCTCCGGCAGCGACTGGTAGCCGCCTTCGGAGATCGCGCGGGCGCCATAGGAGATGCGCTTGCCGCCTTCCAGCAGCTCGGCCACCATCGGGTGGTGCTTGAAGCGCTGGAACTCCATGTAGGGATAAAGATAGGGGTTCTCGTAGTTCAGGTGGACCACGAAGCCCAGCATCACCAGGTTGTCCTCGTAGTGATAGATGAAGGAGCCGCCGCCGGCGTTCCTGCCCAGCGGCCATCCCATGGTATGCACGACCCGGCCCTTCTGGAACTTCGAAGGATCGACCTCCCAGATCTCCTTCATGCCGAGGCCGTATTTCTGCGGCTCGTGGCCCTCGGAAAGGTTCAGGCGGTTGATGATCTCCTTGGCCAGGGACCCGCGCACGCCCTCGCCGATGAAGACATACTTGCCGTGCAGCTCCATGCCGGGCTCGTAGTTGGGGCCGGGCGTGCCGTCCGACTGCAGCCCCATCTCGCCCGCGACGACACCCTTGACCCGGTCGCCATCCCAGACGACCTGCGACGCCGCCATGCCGGGGAAGATCTCGACGCCCAGTTCCTCGGCCTGTTCGGCCAGCCAGCGGCAGACGCTGCCCATCGAGACGATGTAGTTGCCGTGGTTGTTCATCAGCCGCGGCATCGGCCAGTTGGGCACCCGCACCTGACCCCCCTCGCCCAGGACATAGAAGTTGTCGTCGGTGACGGCGGTCCTGACAGGCGCGCCGCGCTCCTTCCAGTCGGGGATCAGCCGGTTCAGCCCGATCGGGTCCAGCACCGCCCCCGACAGGATATGCGCGCCAACCTCCGAGCCTTTCTCCAGCACCACCACCGACAGATCCGGGTCGATCTGCTTCAGCCGGATCGCCGCGGACAGACCCGACGGCCCCGCCCCCACGATCACGACGTCATACTCCATCGACTCGCGGGCAGGATGATTGGTGTCGGTCATGGCTGAGGTGCTCCTTGGCTTCCGTTGTCGGTGAGAGAGAGGAAGAACCGGCCGGGCAACTGCCGGTGGGGGGAGGACACCGACAGCTATAGCCCTTCCATCACACCTTTTCGGTCATTTCCGGCACCAGCTGGAACAGGTCTCCGACCAGACCATAGTCGGCGATCTGGAAGATGGGGGCTTCCTCGTCCTTGTTGATGGCGACGATGACCTTGCTGTCCTTCATGCCGGCAAGGTGCTGGATAGCGCCCGAGATGCCCACGGCCACGTAAAGCTCGGGCGCCACGNAGTTGCCGTGGTTGTTCATCAGCCGCGGCATCGGCCAGTTGGGCACCCGCACCTGACCCCCCTCGCCCAGGACATAGAAGTTGTCGTCGGTGACGGCGGTCCTGACGGGGGCGCCGCGCTCCTTCCAGTCGGGGATCAGCCGGTTCAGCCCGATCGGGTCCAGCACCGCCCCCGACAGGATATGCGCGCCGACCTCGGACCCCTTCTCCAGGACCACCACCGACAGGTCGGGGTCGATCTGCTTGAGCCGGATCGCCGCGGACAGACCCGACGGCCCCGCCCCCACGATCACGACGTCATACTCCATCGACTCGCGGGCAGGATGATTGGTGTCGGTCATGGCGCGCTCCTCCCAAGGCTGGCTTGCTGTTCATGTAGCGTTTCCGCCGCATCGCGGCAATGCTGACGCGACGGCCAAAATCTGCCACTTTCGACGCGGGCGGGCTTGCAAAGGCGCGGCGATTCAGGTCACGGTGCCGACAACTGGGACGCGCCCCTGCCATTCGAATGGCGGGGGCGTTGCCTTAGGATTTGGACGGTAACGCATCCCGCAAAGGACAGGGCAGCGATGGACAAGATTCCGATGACCCGCAGTGGCTATGCCGCGCTGGAACGCGAACTGGGCGAGTTGAAGTCGAAGGAACGCCCCGCGATCATCCGCCAGATCGCCGAGGCCCGCGAACATGGCGACCTGTCGGAAAACGCCGAATACCATGCCGCCCGCGAAAAGCAGGGCTTCATCGAAGGCCGCATCAAGGAACTGGAATCGATCCTGTCGCGGGCCGAACAGATCGACCCGGCAAAGCTGTCGGGATCCGTGAAGTTCGGTGCCATCGTCCATCTGGTCGATGAGGATACCGACGAGGAACGCACCTATCAGATCGTGGGCGAGGCGGAGGCGAATATCGAAAGCGGGCTTCTGAACATCCGGTCCCCCCTGGCCCGCGCCCTGATCGGCAAGGACGTGGGCGACAGCGTCGAGGTCGCCACGCCCGGCGGTCAGCGCAGCTATGAAATCCTGGCGATCCGGTACGAATAAGCCGATGTCGCTGGTTGCACGCATCGCCACCCTGACCCAGCGGGACGCTCTGACCGCCATCGGCATCGCGCTGAGCGCCGCCTGGCTGTTCCTGGTCGCGCTGTTCTGGCTGTTGGCCCCCGAAAGCGAGGTATCCGAGGGCGGCATCGCTCGTCTGGCCACCGTCATGGGCACGATCCTGCCCCTGGTGCTGATCTGGCTGGCGGTGGGCATGGCCCGCGCCCTGGCCGTCCTGCGGGCCGAGGCAGAGGATCTGCGCCAGCGCCTGACGCTGCTGCGCGACATGGCCGCGACCCGGGGCGCCCCGCCGCCGCGCCCCGCCCCCGAGGCGGTGATCGCCGAGGATGCGGAGCCCCTGCCCCGCGCGCCCGTTGTTTCGCGTCCTGCGCCCCGGCCCGTCGCCGAACAGCGCCCGCAGGGCCAGCGGCCGGACAACCCGCCTCCGGTTCATGTCGATGCGGAAACCCTGATCCGGGCGCTGAATTTTCCCGATGGCGCCGACGATACCCCCGCCATCACGGCGCTGCGGCTGGCACTGCAGGATCCCGAACACACCCGTGTGCTGCGGGCCGCGCAGGATGTGGTCACGCTGCTGGCGGGTCAGGATCTGTATATGGACGACCTGCCGCCCGATCCCGCCCCCGCCGCCGTCTGGCGGCGCTTCGCCCAGGGCGAACGCGGCAGCGCCATTGCCCCCTTGGGCGGCATCCATGATCCCGTCGCGCTGGACATCGCGTCGAACCTGCTGGACCGGGACGAGATCTTCCGCGACACCGCCCATCACTTCCTGCGTCATTTCGACGCCATGCTGACGCGCCACCTGCCGCAGATGGACGATGCGCAAATCGCCGTGCTGGCGGAAACCCGGTCGGCCCGCGCCTTCATGCTGCTGGGCCGCATCGCAGGCACGTTCGGCTGATCAGACGGGCCGGTGCAGGATCGCCACCGGCCCCGACCAGGGCCAACCGAAGAAGCCCCGCCCGATTTCGACGAAGCCGGTCGCCGCGTAAAAGGCCATGGCGGCGGTGTTCCGCATCTCGACCTCGGCCCGCAGGCCAGGACGGTCCGCATGGCGGGCAACCTGGGCAGCCCGGTCCAGAAGCGCGCGCCCGATGCCCTGCCGGCGGTCATCGACCACGATCCCGTCGATCACCAGATCGGCCGTAGGCGGCGCGGCGCGATACAGAGCCCGCGCCAACCAGGGCGGATCGGCCAGAATCCCGCCCCGATGATCGCGAATCCCCGCGACCCCGCCCAGGCGCCCGCTCGCCCCGATCGCCGCGATGCCATGGCAGGCGCGCAGCCTGGGCTGCCCTGCCCCCAGCGGGGGCGCGAAGGCCGCGGACCAAAGGCGGGCCGCATCGGCAAGATGCCGGTCGGGAATGGGACTTGCGATCTGCACCCGGCCTTGCCTTATCCTTGCGCGTCGTGCAACGAAGGTGCCGCGTTCCGGTCCCATGCGAAAGCCCAATGTCAGCCACCCATGATCCCCGCCCCGATGGTCGGCGCCCCCTTGCTGATGACGGCGCCACGCGCACCGTGCGGGAAAGCTTTTGGCGGGGCGCGGTCCAGTCGCTGCCCTTCCTGATCGTGATGATCCCGTTTTCGGCCCTGTTCGGCGTCGTCGCGACCGAGGCGGGGCTGGACGTGGCACAGGTGCTTGGCTTTTCGGTGCTGGTCCTGGCCGGCGCGTCGCAGTTCACGGCCGTGCAGCTTTTGTCCGACAATGCTTCCGTCGTCATCGTGATCCTGTCCTGCCTGGCGGTGAACCTGCGCATGGCGATGTATTCGGCATCGCTCGTGCCCTGGCTGCGCGGGGCGACGGGCGGGCAAAGGGCCTGGCTGGCCTATGCCCTGGTCGATCAAAGCTATGCCCTGTCGATCCAGGAATACGAAAGCCATCCCCGCCTGGGAATGCCGCAGCGGCTGGCCTTCTTCCTGGGCGTGGCGGTCGTGGTCTGCATTCCCTGGATGATCGGATCCTGGCTGGGCGCGACCCTAGGGCGTGCGATCCCGGACGACATCGCCCTGGATTTCGCCATGCCGATCACCTTTCTGGCGATGATCGCGCCGATGCTGCGCACGCCTGCGCATCTGGCGGCCTGCTTTGTCGCCGTGGCGGGGTCGCTGCTGCTGGCGGGGCTGCCGTCCGGCCTTGGCCTGCTGATCGCCGCGCCCGTGGGCATGGCCGTCGGAGCGATCGTGGAAACCAGGACAGCGCGAAAGGCGCAGGCATGAACAGCGGCATATCCGACCTGACCGTCTGGCTGGTGATCGTCGTGCTGGGCATCGGCACCTTCCTGATCCGCTGGTCCTTCCTGGGGGCGCTTGGCGACCGGGACATGCCGGCCTGGGTGCTGCGGATGCTGCGCTATACCCCGGTGGCGGTTCTGCCCGCCCTGGTCGCGCCGCTGGTGGTCTGGCCCGCCGCGACGGGGGGCCAGCTTGATCCGGCGCGCATGGCCGCCGCCGCGGTGACCGTGGCGGTCGGCCTGTGGACGAAGAACATGATCGGCGCCATCGTGGCAGGCGCCCTCACGCTGTTCGCCATGCTCTACATGTTGTAGCCGACGATCCGGCCGTCCTTCTGGCGCAGCAGCACGTCGTGGTTGTTGGCCGGATCGCCGTCCATGTGGCGCTTGGACTGGACGTTCGGCAGGGTCAGGAACCAGTTGCGCAGCTTGATCGGGCTATAGCCCGTCGGCGCGTTCTCGAAGCCCGGCACGCGACGCAGGGCCTTGCCGCTGTTCACCGCGCAATAGCTTTTGGGCGAGGCGCCCTGCATCTCCACCGAACGGATCGCGGCATCGGCCACCTCTCGGCTGACGAAGACGGTGTCCTCGGCCACCCAGTATGTGCTGCGGGCGTGATAGTCGATGTAGAAGTTCTTGAAGTTGTCGGTGATCCCGTACAGCACGTCGTTGCGTTCCGGGATGCGCGGATGTTCCCAGCTTCCCGCCGGGTCATAGATCACCCGCTGGCTGCCGTTGATCATCAGCCCGGAATGGCCCCCTTCGCCGCGCGGGATGCCGATGACCGTCAGCAGCGTGATCGAGGGCGGCTCGTCGGACACGAAGCGTGCGGCCCGCAGTTCCTCGTCAGTGGCCCAGATGCTTTGGGCGCCGCAGGCGGCAAGGGCGGCGGGCAAGGCCGCAGCCAGGAAAACGCGTCTTTTCATGGGAAATCCGATCCGGCGATCAGGCGTTGACCAGGGCCATGAAGATCAGCACCAGGATCGACAGGATCGCGGTCCAGGTGGCGAACTTGATGAAGCCCGCAAAGGTCCGCTGCTGTTCGGTGATGTCCATGGTGCCGACCTTGTGTTCGGTGACGTCGTGGTGGTGATGCTGGGCCATGCGCCGTTCCTTCTGTTCCCGTTGACAAGGCGATAGCCGAAACCGCCCGCCCTGTCACGCCCCCCACAGCAGGGCGCCGTCACTCTCGCCCGCCTGTGTGACGATGCCTTGTTTGCGCAGGTGATTCACATGGGCCACCGCCTCGACCAGGGCCAGGCCGAATTCGCCCGCGCCGATCCGGCGCTTGAACAGGATGTCGAAGCAGCCGACCGCCGTGCGCGGGCCGTCGCGCAGCGCCGCCGTCATGCGGTCAAGCGCGCCGTGGTGATTGTCGATCAACTGCCGCAGGCGCGTCGGCAGGCCCAGGAAGGGCAGCTTGTGGCCGGGAAGCACCAGATGCCGCGCCTCGGCCAGGTCCATCATGCGCTGGCAGCTTTCCAGCCATTCGCCGACCGGATCGGCCTCGGGCTCGGTCGGATAGACCCCCAGGTTGGGCGAGATCGAGGGCAGAAGCTGGTCGCCCCCGATCACCAGGTCGTCGTCCAGCGACCAGAAGGTCGCGTGGCAGGGGGCATGGCCATGGCCCATCACGACCCGCCAGCGCCGGCCCCCGAAACTGACCTGCTGGCCGTCGGACAGGCGGGTGAAGCCCAGGGGCAAGGGATGCACCACATCGGCAAAGTTGAACGGCCGTTCCGCCGCACGCTGCGACAGCATGTCGGCGGGCATCCCGGCCTGGCGCCAGAAGGCCAGCGATTCGGCCGTGGCGCGGTCCTGCCGGTCCAGAACCAGCATCCGTGCCGTCAGCCAGGCGGTGCGGCTGATCAGGAATTCCGCGCCCTGCCCGATGAACCAGCCCGCAAGCCCGATATGGTCGGGATGGTGATGGGTGCCGATCACCCGCCTGACGGGCCGTCCTTCCAGGGGTCCGGCCAGCAACGCCTTCCAGTCCTGGCGGAGGGAGGGGGTGTCGAAGCCGGTATCCACCAGGGTCCAGCCGTCCCCGTCGTCCAGGGCATAGACATTGACGTGATCCAGCGCCATCGGCAGGGCAAGGCGCATCCACAGCACGCCCGGCGCGACCGTCACGGCCTGACCCGCCTGAGGCGGGTGTTCGAACGGATAAACGATCACGCCGCGATTTCGCCCGCCAGCGCCGCGTTGCTGATGCCCGCCAGATCGTCCAGCCCCGCCAGGGCCTCGGCCAGATCGGAGGCATGGCGCGGCAGCACGCGGGCCATGAAGACGCGGGCCAGCGCCAAATGCGATTCGCCCCCGGCCTGGGCCGCGCGCAGGTGATAAAGACCGCCCAGAACGCGCGCGAATGCCGACAGATAGGGAACGGCGCCCGCAAAACGCTGCGGAAGGTCACGCTCCAGCAGGGTCTGGGTCGCCTCGCGCAGGGTTTCGGCCGCCTGCCACAACTGGTTGGCCATCTGCGGATGATCGGCCTGCGCGGCCTTTGCGCCGTCCGCGACCTCGTCCAGCAGGCGCAGGGCGGCGTCGCCCCCGTCCGACAGCTTGCGGCCCACCAGGTCCATGGCCTGGATGCCGTTCGTGCCTTCATAGATCGGGGTGATCCGCACGTCGCGCAGATACTGGGCCGCGCCGGTTTCCTCGACATAGCCCATGCCGCCATGGACCTGCACGCCGATGTCGGACACGCGGCAGCCCACATCGGTGCCATAGGCCTTGGCAATGGGCGTCAGGAAGGCCGCGCGGGCGGCGTGGACCGCATCGCCCGTGGCGCGTTCCAGGTCGATGGCGGTGGCGCAGGCAAGGCCGATGGCGCGGGCGGCGAACACCTCGGCCCGCGCGGTGGCCAGCATCCGGCGCACGTCGGGATGCCCGATGATCGGTCCCATCTGGTTGCGGTCGATGGCATAGGCCACGGCCTGCTGCAGCGCGGCCTCGGCCACGCCGACGCCCTGCATCCCCACGCCCAGGCGCGCCACGTTCATCATCGTGAACATCGCGGCCATGCCCTTGTGTTCGCCGCCCACCATCCAGCCGGTCGCGCCCTCGAAGCTCATCACGCAGGTGGGGCTGCCGTGGATGCCCAGCTTTTCCTCAAGGCTCACGACCTTGAGGCTGTTGGCAACCCCCGGACGGCCCTGGTCGTCGGGGATCAGCTTCGGCACCATGAACAGGCTGATGCCCTTGGTCCCCTTGGGCGCACCCGGCAGGCGGGCCAGGACCAGATGGCAGACGTTTTCGGTGACGTCGCTGTCGCCCCAGGTGATATAGATCTTCTGGCCCGTCACGCGATAGGTGCCGTCGCCATTCGGTTCCGCCTTGGTCACCAGCGCGCCGACGTCGCTGCCCGCGCCCGGTTCGGTCAGGTTCATCGTGCCGGACCATTCGCCGGAAATCAGCTTGGGAAGATACAGGGCTTTCAGGTCGTCACTGGCATGATGCTCAAGCGCCTCGATCTGGCCCTGGGTCAGCAGCGGGTTCAACTGCAGCGCCAGGCAGGCGCCCGACATCATTTCCGCCACGGCCATGTTCAGCGCCTGCGGCAGGCCCATGCCGCCATGCTCGGGATCGGCCGAAAGCCCGATCCAGCCACCCTCGGCAATGGCGCGGAAGCCCTCGGCATAGCCGGGCGAGGATCGGACGCGGCCGTTCTCCAGCACCGCCGGGGTTTCGTCGCCCATGCGGTTCAGGGGCGCCAGCACGTTGGTGGCAAGCTTGCCGGCCTCGGCCAGGATGGCGGATGCGGTTTCAGCCGTGGCTTCGGCAAATCGGTCGGTGCGGGACAAATCGGAAAACGGCACGACATGGTTCAGGATGAAGTCGATCTGCGCGACCGGTGCCTTGTAGCTCATCTGGATCCCTCTCCCCTGGCGCCTTGGCATTCGGTCCCGGCGCGACTATCAGACTGTCACAAGCCATCTTATGGGGCTTGGAACAAGGCTCAACCGAAACCCGGCGTCACGAATGCAGACCGAACGACTGTTGCCAGACCAGATGGGCATGGCCCGCGCGGCGATCCTGCTGGCGGGGGGCCAGGTCGTGGCGATCCCGACCGAGACGGTCTATGGCCTGGCGGGCGACGCGCGCAATGGCGAGGCGGTGGCGCGGATCTACCAGGCCAAGGGCCGGCCCAGCTTCAATCCGCTGATCGTGCATGTGCCGGATGTGGACGCGGCGCGGACCATCGCCGGGATGACGCCCGAGGCCGAAGCCCTGGCCGCAGCCTTCTGGCCCGGCGCGCTGACCCTTGTGCTGCCCTTGCGCTCTGACGCCGGCATCGCCTCGCTGGTCACGGCGGGTCTCGATACCGTCGCGATCCGCGTCCCCGCCCATCCCGTCGCGCAGGCGCTGTTGCGGTTGACGGGTCCGCTGGCCGCGCCCTCAGCCAATGCCTCGGGCCGGATCAGCCCGACAAGCGCCGCGCATGTGCTGGATCCCGACGGCGGCCTGGACGGCCGCATCGGCGCCGTCCTGGATGCCGGTCCCTGCCCAGTAGGCCTCGAATCCACCATCATCGGCTGGCCCCAAGGCCGCGCCACGCTGCTACGCCCCGGCGGCATCCCGGCCGAGGCGATAGCCAAGGTCTTGGCCCAGCCCCTTGCGGCACATCAGGCCGACCCCGCCACGCCCAATGCGCCAGGACAACTGACCAGCCATTACGCGCCGAATGCCACGCTGCGCCTTGATGCGTCGGACCCTCGCCCGGACGAAACCCATGTCGCCTTTGGCCGGCCCGGCCCCTTCACCCTGTCCGAAACGGGCAACCTGACCCAGGCCGCCGCGCGTCTGTTCGACACCCTGCGCCGCGCCGACCGCGAAGGCCGTCCTATCGCCGTAGCCCCGATCCCGGATCACGGCCTCGGCGCGGCGATCAACGACCGCCTGCGCCGCGCCGCCGCCCCACGGGACTGACGGCTCCATCTTCTGTGCCCAAATATCCCGGGGGAGTCCGAAGGACGGGGGCAGCGCCCCCAGCCCCCTTTACAGCCCCAGAGACCCATAGACATTCGCGATCCGCCGGATCGCCACGACATAGCCCGCGGTACGCATGTCATCCACCTTGGGGTTCGACATCCACACCTCCTTCATCTTCTTGAAGGCCTCGCGCATGGTGTCGTCCAGGCCTGACCGGACCAGATCCAGCTCGTCCGCACCGTGCAGGAAGGAATCCTTGAACCCGGTCGCCAGCTTGAAGTTCGTACCCGTGTCGGCCGAGATCCGCTCCAGTTCCTCGACCAGCATCCGGGCGCGGGCCTCCTCGTGGCGGCGTTCCAGGCGGCCAAGGCTGATCTGGGACAGGTTCTTGACCCATTCGAAGTATGAAACGGTCACGCCGCCCGCGTTGGCATACATGTCGGGGATGATGACAATTCCCCTGCGTTTCAGGATCTCGTCGGCGTCTGCGGTGACGGGGCCGTTCGCGGCCTCGATGATCAGCTTGCAGTTGATCCTGTCGGCGTTGCCGGCATGGATCACGCTTTCCACCGCCGCCGGGATCAGGATGTCGCACTCATCCTCCAGCGCGGCCAGGCCGTTCTCGCGATAATCGCCGCCGACGAAGCCCTTGATGCCGCCGGTCGCGCGGATATGGCCGCGCAGGGCGTCGATGTTGATCCCCTGCGGGTTGCGGATCGCGCCGTCGCGTTCGATCACGCAGGTGACCAGGGCCTTGTCCTCGGCCGACAGGAACTGCGCCGCGTGATAGCCCACGTTGCCCAGGCCCTGCACGATCACCCGCTTGCCCGCAAGCCCACCCTCCAGGCCGGCCCTTTTCATCACGTCGTCATGGCGGAAGAACTCGCGTAGCGCGTATTGCACGCCCCGGCCCGTGGCCTCGACCCGGCCGTCGATGCCGCCCGCATGGCGCGGCTTGCCGGTGACGCAGGCCTTGGCGTTGATGTCGTCGGGATGCAGCCGCTTGTAGGCGTCGGCCATCCAGGCCATCTCGCGTTCCCCGGTGCCCATGTCGGGCGCGGGCACGTTCTGGCTGGGCGAGATCAGGTTCCTGCGCGACAGCTCATAGGTGAAGCGGCGGGTGATGCGCTCCAGCTCGTCCTCGTTCCAGGCGCGCGGGTCGATGCACAGCCCGCCCTTCGATCCGCCGAAGGGCACCTCGACCAGGGCGCATTTATAGGTCATCAGCGCGGCCAGGGCCTCGACCTCGTCCTGGTTCACGTCCAGCGAATAGCGGATGCCGCCCTTCACGGGCTCCATGTGTTCCGAATGGACGGAACGATACCCGGTGAAGGTATGGATCTGTCCGCGCAGGCGCACGCCGAAGCGCACGGTATAGGTCGAGTTGCAGACCCGGATCTTTTCCTCCAGCCCCGGCTGAAGCTCCATCAGGCTTGCGGCATGGGTGAACATCCGCTCGACCGAGTCGCGGAAAGAGGTATGGGGGATCGTCATCGGCTGCTCCTGACAGTTAGGCCGGTTGGTGACGTCCGAAACGCTATGCCAGCCCGGTCACGGGTGCCAAGGCCGATTTGAACAAAAACAAGGCAAATCCGAAAAACCTGTGCTCCGATGACGTCACCCGGCCGCAGAACTGCCGGACCCCCTTGCAACCAGAAGGCATGTTCAGGGATTGAACCTGTCGGCACTGATGATAGGCAGTGCTGATTTGGGAATTGAAAGATGTCGAAGTCTCAGGCCGTTAGCCAAGGTCGCAAGTTCAGTCAGGTCATACGGGGGGCGACCGCGATCTTTCTGCGCGACGGCTATGCCGGGGCCAGCGTCGATGACATCGCCCGGGCCGCGAATGTCTCGAAGGCGACGCTCTACAGCTACTTTCCAGACAAGTCGCGCATGTTCCAGGAAGCCATGCGGGCCGAGGCCGACCGCCTCGACGGCGGCTTCACCCTGGACATTCCCGATGACCTGCACCCCCGGCAGGCCATACCGCTGATGACCGCCCGAATCGCGGAATGGCTGGCCGACCCGGACCGGGTGCGTCTTTATCGCATCCATGTGGCCGAGGCGCGGCGCTTCGCCGCCCTGTCGGCCAACTTCCACGACCGGGTCCTGCACATCGTGCATGACGCCATCCGTCCGTATCTGGTGCGCTGGGTCCAGTCCGGCCAGCTTTGCATCGAGGATACCAGGATCGCTGCCGAACAGCTGATTGCCCTGGCAAGCGCAGGGCTGATGGATGCGTTGCTGCGCGACCGGCAGAACTTTCCTTCGAACAGCGATATCCAGGCCATATCGCAATCCGCAGCCCACCTGTTCCTGAAGGCGGCCCTGCCCGCCCCGGCCGAACTTCTTCTGAGCGCCGGCAGCCGGTGATGCAATCGTGACGGCCGGGGCGCCTTCTCAAGCCCCGGCGGTGCCTGTATCATCGCGCCACAACCCCGCGACAGACGGGCACCCCGAGGGAACACAGACCATCATGAAGACCACGACCTTTCTGCTGCCGCTGATTGCCGCCGCCACGCTGGTGTCGGCCTGCATGCCTCCGGCGCCTGCGCCTGCACCCATGCCGATGCCGGCACCCGCCCCCGTGGCCTATGTCCCGCCTGCGCCCGAACCGGTCCTGGGCGTGACGGGCCTGACGGAACGCAAGCCCGACCTGTGCGGGGCCAACAAGAACTATGCCTCGACCGTGGGCCAGCCGGGCAGCGTGATCCCGACCCTGGGCATCACCAAGGACTATCGGGTCGTCGAATACCGCGGGATCGAGCCGCAGGAATACGACCCCAACCGGATCGTCTTCCGCCTGGATGCAGCGGGAACCATCACCAACGTCGATTGCGGATGACATCATGAATACCAAAGCCCTGCTTCTTGGACTGTCCGCCGCGGCCCTTCTGGCCGCCTGCGAACCGCTGCCCGTCCAGCCCCTGCCCGATGCGGCGCCGCCCGATGACTGCCGGGCCTCGGCCTATCAGGGGCTGGTGGGCCAGCCGGTGTCGGTCCTGGCGGCGATGACCTTCCCCATCGGCACCCGCCAGATCGGCCCCAACGATGCCGTGACCTCGGACTTCCGGCCCGAGCGTCTGAACATCGAATACGGCAGCACCGGCAGGATCGAGAAGGTCAGCTGCTATTGATCGCCGGATAGGGTCCTTTTCGGCATTGCCAGTCGCATGGCGGGCTGTCACCATCCTGTCATGATGGATGCAGGCCCGCCGTATCATCCCGCCCCTGATCGCGTCGTCTTCGACCGGGCGGAACTGTCGCTGATCCTGTCGGTTTATGGCCGCTTTGTCGCTGCGGGGGAATGGCGCGACTATGCCATGTCCTTCCTGCGCGACGCCGCCGTCTTCAGCGTTTTCCGCCGCGCGACCGAACATCCCTTGTATCGGATCGAAAAGCGCCCCCGCTTGCGCAACGCCCAGGGCGCCTATTCCGTGATCGCCATGGACGGGCGCATCCTGAAGCGCGGCCATGATCTGGCGCAGGTGCTGCGGGTGCTGGACAAGGCGCTGATTCGCGCCGTCGATTAGATCCTGGGGCGACTAGGTCCCGCGCGGCTTGGCCCGCGTCGTGGGATCGGCCTCGCGCGGGTCCTCGGGCCAGGGGTGGCGGGGATAGCGGCCGCGCATGTCCTTCCTGACATCGGCATAGGATGACGCCCAGAACCCCGGCAGGTCGGTCGTCACCTGCACGGGCTTGCCGCCGGGCGACAGCAGGCTGATCCGCAGGGGCCGCCCACCTACGACCGGATGCCGCGTCACGCCGAACAACTCCTGCAGGCGCAGCTCGATGGAAGGCTGCTCGTGGTCATAGTCGATGGGCACCTTGCGGCCCAGGGGCGTGACGAAATGCGCCGGAACCTCGCGGTCCAGCCGCTGCTGGCCGTCCCAGCCGATGCGCGCCTTCAACGGTTCCACCAGATCCAGCGCGCGCAGGTCGGCCAGCGTCCGGGCGCGCCCCAGCCAAGGCAGCAGCCAGCCCGCATCGGCCAGCAGGCTTGTATCGTCCACTGGCCCCAGATCGGGCAGCAGCGCAATCCGCGCCCGCAGCCGGGCCGCAGCCGGCGTCCAGGGCAGTCCGTCCAGCCGCAATCCTTCCAGCGCCGCCCGCGCCACGGCCTCGGGCGGCGCATCCGCCCAGGCGCGATCCGACAGGACCAGCGCCCCCAGCCGTTCCTGCACCCGCGCCATGAGGCGCCCTTCGCGGCGCGACCATTCACAGATCTCGGCCACCTCGATCCGATCGCCATGAAGCGCGCGCAAGTCGCCTTCATCCAGCCGCGCGGCCATGCGGACGCGTGCCTCGCGCTGATCCCCGTCCAGATCGACCGCGACGATCAGCCGCTGCCCGGCCATGGGATCGCCTGCATCCATAACGGCGCCCTTGCCGCCCGACAGCACAAATCGCGGATCATCCCCCTTGCGCCGCAGCCCGATCCGGTCGGGATAGGCCAGCGATACCGCGCCTCCCAGTTCTTCTTCGCGCAAATATCCTCGGGGGGTGCGGGGGGCAGACGACCCCCCGCCATCGCGGGACGCAACCAGCCGCCGCAACCGCGCGGCCTCGTCCCGGATTTGCTGGATCACCGCCCGGTTCGCCTCATAGGGATGCCGCGCCGCAAAGCCCCTGGGATCGCGCAGCGCCGCCAGCCGCAGCGCCAGATCCACCGGCGCGCCGCGCAGGGGATCGCGGCCCGACAGCAGCGCCGCCACATGCGCCGCCTCGGGTCTCGCGCGCAGCAGCATATGCGCCAGCCGGGGATGCAGCGGCAGGCGCGCCAGGGCACGGCCGTGATCGGTGATGCGGCCCCCCGCGTCCAGCGCCTCGAGCCCCCGCAGCAGGGCGCGAGCCTCGGCCAGGGCGCCCTCGGGCGGGGGCGTCAGGAAGGCCAGGTCGCCCGGCTCGGACCCCCAGGCCGCCAGTTCCAGCGCAAGCCCCGCCAGATCGGCGACAGCGATCTCGGGCGGGGCAAAGGCGGGCAGCGCGCCTTCCTCGGCCCGCGCCCACAGGCGATAGCAGATGCCCGGCGCCACGCGGCCCGCGCGGCCCCGGCGCTGATCGGCCTCGGCCCGGCTGACGCGTTCCGTTACCAGCCGCGACATGCCCGACCCCGGATCGAACCGCGCCCGCCGCGCCCGGCCCGCATCGACCACCACCCGCACAGCCGGGATGGTCAGCGAAGTCTCGGCTATCGCGGTGGCCAGCACGATCCGGCGCCGCCCGCCCGGCGGGGCAAGTGCCGCGCGCTGTTCCGCAGGCTTCAGGGCGCCATAAAGCGGCAGCACCTCGCACCCATCGCCAAGCTGCGCCATGACGCGGCGGATCTCACCCTCGCCCGGCAGAAAGGCCAGGATCGTGCCGCCGGTGTCGCGCGTCTCGGCCTCGGCCTGGGCGATCAGCCGCGCGGCCTCGTCCACCAGCCGCGCGCCTGCAGGCAGCGGGCGGGGCAGCCAGCGGGTCTCGACCGGAAAGGCCCGCCCCTCGGAGCGGATCACCGGCGCGTCGTCCAGAAGGGCGGCGACCGGCTCGGCCTCCAGCGTGGCGGACATCACCAGCACCGCCAGATCCTCGCGCAGCGCGCTGCGCGCCTCCCACACCAGCGCCAGGCCCAGGTCGGCGTTCAGGCTGCGTTCGTGGAATTCGTCGAAGATCACGCAGCCGATCCCTTCCAGCGAAGGATCGGACTGGATCATCCGCGTCAGGATGCCCTCGGTCACGACCTCGATCCGGCTGCCCGGCACCGATTCGCCGCGCATCCGGTAACCGACGCGCGTGCCGACGCCTTCGCCCAACTGCTCGGCCAGACGCTCGGCTGCGGCGCGCGCGGCCAGGCGGCGCGGTTCCAGCATCACGACCTTGCCCGCCACCCGGTCCAGCAACGCCAGCGGCACCCGCGTCGTCTTGCCCGCCCCCGGCGGCGCCACAAGCACCGCACGGCCATGCGCGGCCAGCGCGTCGCACAGCGGCGCAAGAACATCGTCGATGGGCAACCGATCCAGCATGGCCCGCGTTATGTCGCAACGGCGGGCCAAGCGGAACCCCGGCCCGCCGCCCTATTCAAACCCATTACCGGAGCCTATCTTCCGGCAAAGACGGCAAGAAACAGGCAGGCGGAATGGGTATCGGCAGCAGCATCATGGCAGGCATCGGTCTGGGCGATCCGGTCATCCGGCTGGGCGTCACGGGCCTGAGCCGGGCGGGAAAGACGGTCTTCATCACTTCGCTGGTCGCGAACCTGATGGACCGGGGACGGATGCACGCCCTGCGCGCCGCGGCCGATGGCAGCCTCAAGACCGCCTGGCTGCAACCCCAGCCCGACGACACCGTGCCGCGCTTCGATTTTGAACGCCACCTGGCCGCCCTGACCGGCCCGCAACCGCACTGGCCGGAAGGCACGCGCCATGTCAGCCAGTTGCGCCTGTCGCTGCGGCTGGACAGCCGGGGCCTGCTGGGCGGGCTGACCGGCCCGCGCACCCTGCACCTGGACATCGTGGATTACCCCGGCGAATGGCTGCTGGATCTGCGCCTGATGGAACGGGAATTCAGCGAATGGTCGGCCGAGGTTCTGGACCGCATGACGGGCCGCCCCGGCGCCGACGAATACCAGGCGGCGCTTGCGGGCCTTGACGGAGACCGCTTCGACGAACCCACCGCGCAGGGTCTGGCCGCGACCTATACCGCGCATCTGCACGCCGCGCGGGACGCTGGCTGGTCCGACTGCACCCCCGGCCGCTTCCTGATTCCCGGTGAAATGGAGGGATCGCCCGCGCTGACCTTCGCCCCCCTGCCCGCCACCTTTGACGGCGGGCGGCTGCACAAGGAATTCCGCCGCCGCTTCGACGCCTACAAGTCGCGCGTGGTGAAACCCTTCTTCCGCGAACACTTCGCCCGCATCGACCGGCAGGTGGTGCTGGTCGATGTGCTGGGCGCGATCCACCAGGGGCCAAGGGCGGTCGAGGATATGCGCCGCGCCATGGCCGACATCCTGACGGCCTTCCGTCCCGGCCGCGCCGGCTGGCTGGCGCAGCTTCTGGGCACACGGCGCGTCGAACGCATCCTGTTCGCCGCCACCAAGGCCGACCACCTGCATCATGTCCAGCACAACCGCCTGACCGCGATCCTGTCCGCCATGCTGCGCGAGGCCCGTGACCGCGCCGACTTCAGCGGCGCCCGGACCGAGGCCATGTCCATCGCCGCCCTGCGCGCCACGACCGAGGACAGGATCCCCCAGAATGGCGAGGATCTGCCCGCCGTGCGCGGCCGGCTGATAGACGGGCGGCAGGCGGCCTTCTATCCGGGCGAGCTTCCCGCCGATCCCGCCGCCCTGCTGCATCCGGCCCGCGACGGGGCGCAGGACTGGCTGGACGGCGATTACGCGATCATGAACTTTGCCCCGGCACCCATGACCGCCCGGCCCGGCGATGGCCCGCCCCATATCCGGCTGGACCGCGCCGCCGAATTCCTGATCGGAGACCGGCTATGAGCGACACCCCCCGCAATCGCGGTCCCGTCCTGATCGAACTGGACGCGCCGCAGGCCGAACCCCGCACCGCCCCTGCGTCCGAGGCGCGGGACGATACCCTGAACCCCGCCGATGCCCCGCCCATCGACGCGGCCGATCCCCTGCTGCCCCGCCCCCGCACGATGGAGATGGTGACCCGCCTTGTCGGGCGCCCCCCGTCGAAGCTGACCCGCTTCTTCATCAATTCGGGCGTGGCGCTGTTCACCTTTCTTCTGTCCATCGCGGCGCTGAACTTCATCAACGACCTGTTGAACCGCTATCCGGTGCTGGGATGGATCGGGGTGGCGCTGTTCGCGCTGTTCACGCTGGCGGCACTGGGCATGGCCTGGCGCGAATACCGGGCCTGGGCGCGGTTTGCCAAGATCGACGCGATCCAGCGGCGCGCGGGCATGGCCCTGGCCGACGACAGCATGGACAAGGCCCGCGCGGTCACCGACGATCTGCTGGCGCTTTATCGCGACCGGCCGGAACTGGAATGGAACCGCAAGCGGCTGGCCGACAATCGCGGCGATGCCTTCGACGCCCGCACCCTGCTGACCATGGCGGAAACGGAACTGCTGGCCAACCTGGACCAGAACGCCCGCCGGGAAATCGAGGCCGCCGCCCGCACCGTGGCCACCGCCACCGCGCTGATCCCCCTGGCCCTTGCCGATGTCGCCGCCGCCCTGGCCGCGAACCTGCGCATGATCCGCCGCATGGCCGAGATCTATGGCGGGCGCGCGGGGGCCGTGGGCGGCTGGCGGCTGGCGCGCACGGTCATCACCCATCTGGTCGCAACCGGTGCGGTGGCGGCAGGCGACGACCTGATCGAGACCGTGGCAGGCGGCGGGATCCTGTCCAAGGTCTCGCGCCGCTTCGGCGAAGGCGTGGTGAACGGCGCCCTGACCGCCCGTGTGGGCATTGCCGCGATGGAGGTCTGCCGTCCCCTGCCCTTCCTGGCCCAGCCGCGGCCCAAGGTCGGCAACCTTGTCACGCGGGGGCTTCGCGGGCTGTTCGGGTCCGACGAACGCGGCTAGAAGATCCCCAAAGGGGGACAGCGGATGACGTTCTTTCTGGGAATCGACGGCGGCGGCACGGGATGCCGCGCGGCGCTGGCGGATGCGGACGGCCGCATCATCGGCCAGGGACAGGGCGGGCCTGCCAACATCAACACCGATGTGGAAGGCGCGGCGGTCAACATCCTGGCCGCGACCGCACAGGCGCTGGAAGGCACGGGCGCCGATCCCCGCGACCTGATCGCGACGCTGGGCCTTGCGGGCGGCACGATGGCGACGGCGACGGAACGGCTGGCGGGGCTTTTGCCCTTTGCCCGGATTCAGATCGTCAACGACGGGATCACGGCGGCGCGCGGCGCCCTGGGCACACAGGACGGCATCCTGGCGGCGATCGGCACGGGATCGGTCTTCGCCGTTCAGCGGGGCGGCAATCTGCGCCAGGTCGGCGGGCGCGGCTTTCGGATGGGCGACGAAGGATCGGGCGCGGTTCTGGGCCGGTCGCTGCTGTCGCTTGCCATCCGGGCCGAGGACGGCTTCGCCGACATGACCCCCCTGCTGCAACAACTCCTTGAGGAATTCGGGGGGATCGAGGGGATCATCCGCTTTGCCAACGGGGCGGCCCCGGCGGATTTCGCCCGTCTTGCCCCGCGCATCGTCGCGGGCGACGACCCGGCCGCCCGGCAGGTCTTCGATGCGGCAGTGGCCGAGATCCGCCATATCCTGACCGTTCTTCAGGCCGAGGCGCCCGTGCCGGTCGTGTTCGTCGGCGGGCTTGGCCCCGCCTATGCGGCGCGGCTGACCGACTGGCCGCACCGCCCGGCGCTTGGAACCGGCGTGGATGGCGCATTGTTGATGGCCCGACAGATGGCGGGCGCGGCATGACGGCGTTTGCCCCCACGCGCCTTTTCGATGGCGAACGATTCCTGACCGATCATGCCCTGGTGATCGAGGGGGACCGCATCGCGGCGGTGCTTCCGGCGCCCCAGGCAGGTCCGGTCACCCGGCTGGAAGGCACGCTTGCCCCCGGTTTCCTGGACCTGCAGGTGAACGGCGGCGGCGGGCTGATGGTGAACGGGGACACAGGTCCCGACGCATTGCGCCACATCTGCGCCACGCATCAGCGGCTTGGCTGCGCGGGCGTCCTGCCGACCCTGATCACCGACAGGCCAGAGGCCACGGCTGCGGTGATCGACGCGGCGACCAGGGCGATCGGTACACCCGGTTTTCTGGGCCTGCACCTGGAAGGCCCGCATCTGGACCCCCGCCGCAAGGGCGCGCATGACCCGGCACTGATCCGGCCCATGACGACCGAGGATCTGGCCCGCCTGTGCGATGCCGCCCGCACCTTGCCGGTGCTGATGGTGACGCTGGCGCCGGAATCGGCGACCCCGGACCAGATCGCGGCCCTGTCGCAGGCGGGCGCCGTCGTCAGCCTGGGCCATACCGACTGCGACCACGATACCGCCCGCACGGCCTTCGCGGCGGGCGCGCGCTGCGCCACGCATCTGTTCAACGCCATGAGCCAGATGGGCCACCGCAGCCCCGGCCTTGTCGGCGCGGTGCTGGCGGGCGATGCCCATGCCGGGCTGATCGCGGACGGGATCCATGTCCATCCCGCCGCCATGCGCACGGCCCTTGCGGCACGGCCCGAAGGCATCTTCCTGGTGACGGATTGCATGGCCTTCGCCGGAACCGACCTGACCGAGATGCCGCTGCAGGGCCGGACCATCCTGCGCCGGAACGGCCGACTGACGCTGGCGGACGGGACGCTGGCGGGGGCGGACCTGCGCATGGATCAGGCCATCGGGGTGCTGGTGGACCAGGTCGGCATCGCGCCCCAACGCGCGCTTGCGATGGCGACGTCGGAACCGGCGCGGGCCGCCGGGTTGTCGGACGAATACGGCGCGCTGCGGGAAGGCAGGCGCGCCGATCTGGTTCTGCTGGACGATGCGTGGCGCCTGCAATCCGTGTGGATCGCAGGCAAGCCGGTCATTCCGGGATGACGCGGACCGCGCCGCGCGCGGCACTGGTGGTCAGCGCGGCATAGGCCTTCAGCGCGGTGGACACCTGCCGCTGGCGCGGCTTGGCGGGCTTCCAGCCCTCGGCCTCGCGTTTCGCGCGGCGCGCGGCCAGGGTGGCGTCGTCCACGTCCAGGTGGATCACGCGGTTCGGAATGTCGATCACGATCCGGTCGCCCTGTTCCACCAGTCCGATGGTGCCGCCTTCCGCCGCCTCGGGCGAAACGTGCCCAATGGAAAGCCCCGAAGACCCGCCCGAAAAGCGCCCGTCCGTCACCAGGGCGCAGGCCTTTCCCAGGCCCTTCGATTTCAGATAGCTGGTCGGATACAGCATCTCCTGCATCCCCGGACCGCCGCGCGGACCTTCGTAGCGGATCAGCACGACCTCTCCGGGCTTGACCTTGCCGGTCAGGATGGCGCTGACGCTGTCGTCCTGGCTTTCGAAGATATGGGCCGGGCCTTCGAACTTCAGGATGGATTCGTCCACGCCCGCCGTCTTCACGATGCAGCCGTCCTCGGCCAGGTTGCCGTAAAGCACCGCCAATCCGCCATCCTGCGAAAAGGCGTGTTCGGCCGCGCGGATCACCCCGGTCTTGCGGTCGGTATCCACCGAATCGTAACGGCGTTCCTGCGAAAAAGCGACCTGCGTCGGCACGCCACCCGGTGCGGCGCGATAGAAGTCGTGGACCGTGGCCGCGTCGGTGCGCACCACGTCCCAGCGGTCCAGCGCCTCGGCCAGCGACCCGGCATGGACGCTGCCCACGTCGGTGTGCAGCAGGCCCGCGCGGTCTAGCTCGCCCAGGATGCCCATGATGCCGCCCGCGCGGTGGACATCCTCCATATGCACGTCGTCCTTGGCGGGGGCGACCTTGCAGAGCACCGGCACGCGCCGCGACAGGCGGTCGATGTCGGACATGGTGAAGTCGATGCCGCCTTCATGCGCGGCGGCCAGCAGGTGCAGCACCGTGTTGGTGGACCCGCCCATGGCGATGTCCAGCGTCATCGCATTCTCGAACGCCTCGAAGCTGGCGATGGAGCGCGGCAGGACGGAGGCATCGTCGCCTTCGTAGTAACGCCGCGCAAGGTCCACGATCAGATGGCCCGCTTCGACGAACAGGCGCTTGCGGTCGGCATGGGTCGCCAGGGTCGATCCGTTGCCCGGCAGGGCCAGGCCAAGCGCCTCGGTCAGGCAGTTCATCGAGTTGGCGGTGAACATCCCCGAACAGGATCCGCAGGTCGGGCAGGCCGAGCGTTCGATCACCTCGACCTCGGCGTCCGTGATGCGGTCGTCGGCGGCGGCGACCATGGCATCGACCAGATCCAGCGCCTTGACCTTGCCGTCCTCCAGCACGACCTTGCCGGCCTCCATCGGGCCGCCGGACACGAAGACGACCGGGATGTTCAGCCGCAGCGCGGCCATCAGCATCCCCGGCGTGATCTTGTCGCAGTTGCTGATGCAGACCATGGCGTCGGCGCAATGGGCGTTGACCATGTATTCCACGCTGTCGGCGATGATCTCGCGCGAGGGCAGCGAATACAGCATCCCGTCATGGCCCATGGCGATGCCGTCATCGACCGCGATGGTGTTGAATTCCTTGGCGATGCCGCCCGCGGCCTCGACCTCTCGGGCGACAAGCTGGCCCAGGTCCTTCAGGTGGACATGGCCCGGCACGAACTGGGTGAAGCTGTTGACGATGGCGATGATCGGCTTGCCGAAGTCGCTGTCCTTCACCCCGGTCGCCCGCCACAGGCCGCGCGCGCCGGCCATGTTGCGGCCGTGGGTGGTGGTGCGGGAACGATAGGCGGGCATGGCTGTGACTCCTTTGGCTGGCGCGTTGGTTTAGCACCAAGCCGCGCGGAAGGAAATTGCCGAATTCGTGCGTTTTCGGATCGTTTCGGCCGTCAGGACGCCAGTTTCATCGTGATGATGCCCGCGACGATCAATCCGGCGGCCAGCAGGCGGGTCGCAGTCACAGGCTCTCCGAACAGCACGATCCCAAGAAGGAAGGCACCAACGGCGCCGATGCCCACCCAGACGGTATAGGACGTGCCCAGGGGCAGCGTCCGCATCGCGACGGCCAGCAGCCAGAAGGATGCGATCATGCTGACCAGCATGATGCCGGTGGGCAGGATGCGGGTGAAACCGGCCGATTGCTTCATCGCGGTTGCCCAGACGATTTCCAGAAGACCGGCAAGAACAAGATAGAACCAAGCCATGACGAACCTCATGCTTGCCGGGTCGTCCCGGCGCATCCACCCATGATGGGGAGGTCGTCCTCTGCCACCCTAGATACAGCCTGCGGCCGCATCATTCAAGGCGATCGACCTTGGCATTTTCGACCAGTTGGGTCTTGGCGCCGCTGACCAGAAGGTTGCTTCCGTCCCACAATTCCGCCGAATCCGGGCGCACGGTGATGACCCGCAGGTCGGGATTGTCGGGGGACTTGAAGAAGGTCTCGTCGGAAAAGCGCCAGACATCGCGCGCCTTGGCGGGATCGTGGCGGATTTCCGCGGTGCCGTCGATCACCACATAGTCATTCGCGCGTTCATCCGAAAAGGCCAGCGAAACCTTGGGATTGGCCTGGATCTGGTCCAGCTTGCAGCCCTTGGTGTCCGACAGGACATAGATCGCCCCTTCATCGCGCCTGACGCGGGCATAGACGGGGCGAACGCGCATGCCGTCGCCGTCGCGGGTGACGAACATGCAGGGGTCGAGCTTCTCGGCCATGGTCCAGATGCGGTCGGTCACGTCGGGATCGGTCATGGGCTCCTCCGGTCGGTCTGGTCACGGGGGGAACGCCCGCAACAGATCGATGTTCCGTTCCCCGGCGGCACGCCTGTGGGTCGGGGGCGCGGAACGCTTCACATTTCCCCCGCTTCCCCCTATGACGCCACCAATCCCAGTTTCCCGAGGTATCCGATGGCAAGCGCCAACCTGAACGTCATGATCAAGGCCGCCCGCAAGGCGGGGCGCAGCCTCGTTAAGGATTTCCGCGAGGTCGAGAACCTTCAGGTCAGCGTCAAGGGCGCGGGCGACTTCGTCAGCCGCGCCGACCAGGAGGCCGAGCGGATCATCAAGGAGGAACTGCGCGGCGCGCGCCCGAACTATGGCTGGCTGGGCGAGGAAACCGGCGAGGACGCGGGCGAGGATCCGACCCGCCGCTGGATCGTCGATCCGCTGGACGGCACCACCAACTTCCTGCACGGCCTGCCGCATTGGGCCGTCAGCATCGCGCTGGAACACAAGGGCGAGGTCGTCGCCGCCGTGATCTTCGACGCCGCCAAGGACGAATTGTTCGTGGCCGAAAAGGGCGGCGGGGCCTTCATGAACGACCAGCGGCTGCGGGTATCGGGGCGCCGCCGCCTGGACGAATCGTTGTTCGCCACGGGCATTCCCTTCGCGGGACAGGGTCCGCTGCCCGCCGCGCTTCAGGATCTGGCGCGGCTGATGCCGCTGACGGCTGGCGTCCGCAGGCTGGGTTCGGCGGCGCTGGATCTCGCCTATGTCGCGGCGGGGCGGTACGACGGATACTGGGAACGCGGCAACAAGCCCTGGGACGTGGCGGCGGGCATCCTGATGGTGCGCGAGGCCGGCGGCTTTGTCGAAGGCATCCGCGACGGTGACGACCCGCTTGAATCGGGCCGCATCATCGCCGCGAACACGCAGATCTTCGAGCCCCTGGCAAAGATCATCCGCACCCGCGACTGATTTGCACGTCCTGCAAGGCTGACTTGCCTTGACCCCGGGTCAGGACGGGCGCATGGCGGAACCGACCGGGGACCGCGCCATGCCAGACGACCAGAACAGACTGACTTATGCCGCAACGGCAGCCGCCGCCGCGGCACCCCCGCCGCTTGCGCCCGCAACGCTGGGGGTGAAGGACCGCACGGGCCTGGGCATCGCGCTGATGTGCGCGACCAGCCTGATCTTCGCGTTCCAGGACGCGTTCTCGCGCCTGCTGGGATCGGAATATCCGTCGGTTCTGGTGGTGATGATCCGGTACTGGGTCTTTGCGCTTTTCGTGATCGCCATGGTCTCGCGCCAGCCGGGCGGGCTGCGCCGTGCCGTCCGCACCAAGCGGCCCAAGACGCAGATCCTGCGCGGCGCGCTTCTGGTGGTCGAGACCACCCTGATGGTCGAGGCCTTCGTGCGCCTGGGCCTGGTCGGCACGCATGCGATCTTTACCGCCTATCCGCTGCTGATCGCGGCGCTGTCCGGGCCGATCCTGGGCGAAAGGGTCGGCTGGCGCCGCTGGCTGGCCATCGGCGCGGGTTTCGTCGGAATCCTGATCATTCTGAACCCCGGCGGCACGGAACTGAACCTGGGCGCGGGGATGGCCTTTCTTTGCGCGCTGCTGTTCGCGATCTATGGGCTGCTGACGCGGCATGTGTCGCGCGACGACCCGGCCCAGGTCAGCTTCTTCTGGACCGGGATCGCCGGGGCCGTCACGGTGACGGTCCTTGGCATCCGCCAGTGGGAATGGCTGGCGCCCGTGGACTGGATCTGGATGGCGATCCTCTGCGTGCTTGGGATCGCGTCCCACTGGCTGCTGATCCGTGCCTATGAACTGGCCGAGGCCTCTGCCCTGCAACCCTTCGCCTATACGCAGCTTGTCTGGGTCAGCTTCATCGGCGTCCTGGTCTTTGGCGAGGTGCTGCACATGAACGTGGTAATCGGCGCCGCGATCGTGGTCGCGGCGGGGCTGTTCACGCTGTGGCGGGCACGGGTCACGGCCAACCGGCTTCGTTCCGGCGAATAGCCGCCGAATCCGAAATCCCCGATGCTGCCTTTTTCGAAACAACGCGTTACAGCGATCAGGTCTGATAAGGGAGCGTTCATGAAAACCCTGTTCGCATCAATCCTGGTCGGTGCGCTTTGCACGGCCCCTGCCCTGGCCGATCCCGGGCGCGGCCATGGTCATGGCAAGGGGCACGGCCATCATGCGCACCACCGCGCGCATTGCCCGCCCGGCCTTGCCAAGAAGAACCCGTCCTGCACGCCGCCAGGTCATGCGCGCAAGAAGGCGCATCATCGCCACCGTGTCGGCGACACGCTGCGCGGCGGCGACTATGTCCTTGTGCGGGATCCGCGGCGCTTTGCCCTGGATACACGACCGGACTGGCGCTATTACCGCGACAACGACCGGCTTTACCGCGTGGACAGCGAAACCCGGAAAATCCTGGCGGTTCTGAACCTGATCGACGCCTTCACGAACTAGGCCTCAGTTCGTGCCGGGCACCTCCTCGCGGCGCGCCTCGACCGTTGCCGGCTGCCAGCCTTCGGGCAGGCTGGGTCCGATGAAGGGTTTCGCGACCGGCCGCGCCGACAGGGCCAGGGTCAGCCGCGCCACGGGGGGCGGCATCAGCCCGCCTCCGGTCAGGTCCCAGGTCGGCACGATGGGTGCAGGACGGCCCAGCATCCGGGCGCGATAGACGGGCATCGCCTCGGTCACCCGCATGACATAGTTGCGGGTTTCGTCGAAGGGGATCAACTCGACCCATTCGACCGGGTCCATGTCCCGGCGCAGGTCGCCGAAATCGCGCAGCCATCGCCCCGGACGCCCCGGCCCCGCATTATAGCCCGATGCCGTCAGCGCCGTCGATGCACCGAAACGGTCGCGCAGACCCGCCAGATAGGCCGCGCCCAGGCGGGCGTTATAGGCGCCATCGCGGGTCAGGCGCCCAAGGTCATAGGGTTCCCGGATTTGTCGGGCCATCTGGCGGGCGGTGTAGGGCATCACCTGCATCAACCCGCGCGCGCCGACATGGCTTTGCGCGGCCGGGTTGAATTCGGATTCCTGGCGCGCGATCGACAGGACCAGTTCGGGCGGGATGCCGAAATCCGTCTCGTGCAGCCCGGTCAGCGGGAAATGCGCGGCGGGATGGATGACGCCCTTGTCTGCGGCGCGTTTCGACAGGCGCAACCCGTGCCAGGGCATACCGGCTTCGTACATCAGCCGGGCCATGCGCAGGCTGTCCTGGGGATCGGCGGTTTCCGACAGATGCAGGAAGAACCGCTGCGCCTCGTCCGGGCGCCCTGTCGCCAGCAGCCACAGCCCGGCCCGGAAGACGCCGCTGTCGCCAAGCGGCGCGCCGCGCCAGTCGGGCAAGGGTCCGGGTGCGGCATATTCGGCAGGCATCGTCGCCCCGATCCGTTCGGCGGCAAGCTGGCCGTAATAGGTGCCGGGCATGGCCGCCGCCTGCGCATAGGCGGCATCCGCCGCCCCTTGGTCGCCAAGCGCCTCCTGCGCGCGCCCTTGCCAATAAAGGGCGCGAGACCGGCTGATCTGGCTGCCGACCACGGTTTCCAGGTGCCGGAAATGCGCCAGCGCCCGGTCCGCCGCGCCCTGCTTCAGCGCGGCAAATCCCGCCAGCCATTCCAGATCGGCGTAATGGCGGTTGTCCCGAGGCAGGAAGTGCGACCGGGCAAGCGTTTCCGCCCGCGCCCAGTCGCCGTTGCGCATGGCAAGGCGGGCGTAATCCACCCGCATCGACGCCCAGGCTGCCGGATCGCGCAAGGCTTCGGCACTGGTGGAGGCTTCCAGCATCAGCGCCTGTGCGCCTTCGTGCTGCTTGGCGCGGACCCGCCACAGATAACGGTCCATGGTCAGGCCGGGATCGGCCCGCGCAGCGTCAGGCAAGGCCAGGATCAGGTCGTCCACGCCCGCCCGGCCCGCCTGCAAGGCAATGCGCGCCGCCAGAAGGGGGCGGTCCGGTTCCGGCAGGCGGGGCAGCAGGCGTTCGGCCTGCGCCCATTCCTGCCGGTCCAGCATGGCGACCGCCCGCGCGGTCATCAGGGGCACCAGTTCAGGGCCATGCGCGGCCAGAAAGGCGGTTTCCTCGGGTCCGGTCAGGGGCACGGCGGTCCAGAACCGCGCCCGTTCCGCCTTGGCGGCGGCAGGGTCCAGCGTTGCAAGATAGGCGGTTTCGGCAGCCAGGGTCGCCGGCAGGCGATCCACGAACCAGTCCCGGATATCCTGCGCAGGCAGGTCGGGCCGCATCTTCGCGTCGCCGCGTTCGCGCAGCAGCGCCAGCCCCGGCCAGTCGCCATGGCCGCGCACGAAGTCGATGTAATCGCCGGGGGCGCCGTGGCCCGCCCGCAGCGCCTGCCAGCCCACCAGGGCCTCGGCCATCGGCCCGGACCTTCGGGCCGCATCGCGCGCGGTGACCCAGTCCCGCGCATCGGCCGCCGACAGCGCCAGCGCCATCGCGCCCGCATCCTCGGCCCCGGCGGGGGCAAGGGGGACCAGCATCAGCAGCCCGGCTGCAATCATGTCGCGCAGAAGTCGCATCACCCGCCTTGTGTCGCCGCCCCGTGCGCCCGACGCAATACACAACCTTGGCAAGTTCCACCTGCCCCGTTAATCAGGCCCGCGAACCAAACCTGCAAGGAAGCGTGTCATGTTCAAGGGATCCCTGCCCGCACTGGTCACGCCGTTCACACCGGACGGCGAGCTGGATCTGGACACGCTGAAGAAGCTGGTCGAATGGCATATCGACCAGGGCAGCCACGGCCTTGTCCCCGTGGGCACCACCGGCGAAAGCCCGACCCTGACCCATGACGAACACCGCCTGGTGATCGAGGAGGTCGTGCGCGCCGTGGACGGTCGCATCCCGGTCATCGCCGGCGCCGGGTCGAACAGCACGCGCGAAGGCATCGGCCTGATCCGACACGCGGCCGAGGTCGGCGCAGATGCCGCCCTTGTTGTCACGCCCTATTACAACAAGCCCACTCAGGCGGGGTTGATCGCCCATTACACCGCCCTGGCCGAGGCATCCGACCTGCCCATCATCATCTACAACATCCCCGGCCGGTCGGTGGTGGACATGACGCCCGAAACCATGGGCGAACTGGCCAAGCTGCCCACGATCATCGGCGTCAAGGACGCCACCGGCAAGCTGGAGCGCGTCAGCCAGCAGCGCATCACCTGCGGCCACGACTTCGTGCAATTGTCGGGCGAGGACGGCACGGCGCTTGGCTTCAACGCCCATGGCGGCGTGGGCTGCATCAGCGTCACGGCCAATGTCGCGCCGAAGCTGTGCGCCGAGTTCCAGGAAGCGACGTTGGCGGGCGACTATGCCAAGGCGCTGGAATATCAGGACCGGCTGATGCCCCTTCATGTGGCGATCTTCGTCGAACCGGGCCTTGTCGGCGCGAAATACGCGATGTCGCGGCTGGGCCTGTGCGACGAAAGGGTGCGGCTGCCGCTGGTGCCCCTGACCGACCCGACCCGCCGCCTGATCGACGCGGCGCTGGACCATGCCGGCCTGATCTGACACGGGGATGCGCGACAATTTGGCGCGCATTTTCCGCATCGTCTTTTCAAAGCGCAATCTTCATCCCATATTCAGGATGAGGAGACGACCCGCCATGCCCTTGCCGCACTTCCTGGTCCTGATCGCCGCAGTCATCCTTGTCGCCGCCTTGACCCTGTGGGCGGCCTTTTCGGCTGGTGCGCCCGTGGTGGTCCTGGCGATGGTCACGCTGTCGGCCGCGGCCGCCCTGCATCTGTCCCAGGGCGACCGGCACGACCACGACGCCTGACGGGCGGGGCCGTCAGCTTTCCAGCTCGGCGTCCCAATACAGGAAATCCATCCAGCTTTCATGCAGGTGATTCGGCGGAAAGCGCCGGCCCGCCGCGTGCATCTCCTCGGGCGAGGGTTGGCACGGCTTGCGGCGCAGGCTCATCCCCGAATGGCGCAGGCTGCGGTTGGCCTTGCGCAGGTTGCAGGGCGAACAGGCGGCGACCACGTTGTCCCAGCTGGTCACGCCCCCGCGCGACCGGGGCACGACGTGATCGAAGGTCAGGTCGCCCTTGGCCCCGCAATACTGGCAGCAGAATTCGTCCCGCAGAAAAAGATTGAAGCGCGTAAATGCTACGCGCTTCTGGGGTTTCACATAATCCTTCAGAACGACGACCGAGGGCAGCTTGAACACCTGGCGCTGACTTCGCACCACCTCCTCGTATTCGGCGATGATGTCCACGCGGTCCAGGAAGGCGGCCTTGATCGCCTCTTGCCAGGGCCACAGCGACAGGGGGTAATAGGACAGGGGCCGGTAATCCGCGTTCAGCACCAGTGCGGGGTGATGGCGCAGGCTTGCAGGTTCGCGCACGAACTGGGTTCGAAAATCCGTCTGATGTCGCTGATCCAGCATGCTGCCTTTCCGCCTGCCCCCCTGGGTGGCCGGGGGCGCCCCGTCAGATCCGTTTCCTTGACTATATATCGCGTCCGGCATCTGGCAAGTCCCCGGATCTATTTGCCCTGCGGCAGGGATAAACCGCGCCGGTGACAGGGGCATGACGGTTGCCCCCTGCCCGCCGGAATGGCAGGCTGCGTTTCATGACGCAGACGCCGCCCCCCGTGCTTGGAACCCTGGAATCCGCGCTTTATGCCGAGGATCTGGACGCGGCCACCGCATTCTGGCGCGACGTGATGGGGTTGGAACCGTTCCAGACCGTGCCGGGACGGCATGTGTTCTTTCGCGTCGCGCTTGGGCAGGTCCTGCTGGTCTTCAACCCCGCGGCCACCGCACAGCCGCCAAAGCCCGATGCCCGGCTGCCGGTGCCGCCGCATGGCGCGCGCGGGCCCGGCCATTTCTGCCTGGCCGTGGCGCCCGACCGGCTGGACGCCTGGCGCGACCACCTGGAAGTCAAGGGCATCCCCATCGAGGCCGATTTCCGCTGGCCGAACGGCGCAAGGTCGATCTATCTGCGCGACCCGGCGGGCAATTCCATCGAGCTGGCGGATCCGGCGATCTGGTCCTGATCTTTTGTGCCCAAGTATCCCACGGGGGTCCGGGGGTGTGAAACCCCCGGCTTATTTCCCCAGCCTGTCCTTCGCGAAGGACAGCGCCACCGACAGCCCGTCGGGCGAAATCCCGTGCCCGGTGCCCTTCATCACATGGCCATAGACGTCGAAGCCCGCCTTCTCCAGCGCCTCGCCGGCAAGCTGCATGTCCTGGAACGGCACCATCGCATCCTGGTCGCCATGCAGCAGCAGGACCGGCGGCTTGACCTTCGCCTCGGTCGGCAGCAGTTCGGGGACCAGCAGGCGGCCCGAAAAACCGATGATCCCGGCCACCGGCTGGTCGCGGCGCGGCAGGACATGCAGCGCCATCATCGTGCCCTGCGAAAAGCCCACCACGACCATCCGGTCCGCCGTCAGGCCTTCGTCGGCCAGAACCTTGTCCAGCCAGGCGTTCAGCAGGTCGATGGACTTGGCCATGGATGCCTTCGCCTGCGCCTCGGACGACCCGTCCAGCCAGGGGATCGGAAACCATTGGTAGCCGAAGGGATTGTTGACGCTGCGTTCCGGCGCATCGGGGGCATGGAAGGCGACGCCCGGCAGATGCGCCGACAGCGGATCGGCCAGACCCAGCAGGTCGGCGCCATCCGCGCCGTATCCATGCAGGAACACAACGACCGCATCGGCCTTGGACGGACCCTTGCGGGCGGATTTCAGAACGGTCATCGGATTCCCTCGCGGCCTTTGGCCCGCAGGTAATAGGCCCAGAGACCACGGGCCGCAACCGCGCGCCAGGGCCGCCAGGCTTCGGCCATGCGCCGCAGGCCGGCCGCCGTGGGCCGGGCATCCAGGCCATACATCATCCGCGCAGCCTCCTGCAGGGCAAGATCGCCCGCCGCGAAGACGTCGGGCCGGCCAAGCGCCATCTTCAGATAGATCTCGGCCGTCCAGGCCCCGATGCCGGGCAGCGCCGTCAGGATGGCGACGGCCTGGTTGTCAGGCATGGCGCGCAGGCCGTCCCAATCCAGGCCTGCCGCCGCGATCCCTTTCAGGTAACGGACCTTGGGACGCGACAGACCCACCGCGCGCAAGGTTTCCTCGGGCGCGGCAAGGATCGCCTCGGGGCTCATCAGCCCCGCCGCCGCCAGCCGGGCCGAGATGGCGGCCGCGGCCGAGGTCGAGATCAGTTGCCCCACCACAGCATCGGCCAGGGCTTCGAAACCATCCGCGCGGCGCAGCAGCGGCAGCGGGCCCAGATCCGGCGCGACCCGCGCCCAGACGGGACAGACCGCGACCAGATGCGCCACCCCCTCGGCCAAGTCGGCCTGGGTCTGGATCAGTCGCGGCCCACCTCGGGGCGCGTCAGTCACGATCCACCGCCGCCTCCAGCTTCAGGCGGGTTTCCCAGGCCATCGAGATATGCTGCCGCAGCGCCTTGTCCGCCGCCGCCCCGTCGCCCGCCGCGATGGCATCGACGATGCGCTTGTGTTCGGCAAGCGCGGTTTCGCCCCGCCCTTCGGCGGCCAGCGAGGTCTTGGCCATCAGCGCCATGGTCCGATGCACCAGGTCAAGCTGCTGGACCAGATAGCGGTTGTGGGACGCCAGATGGATCTGGTGGTGAAAGCGCCGGTTGGCGCGGGCCAGCGCCTCGGGGTCGCGGACGGCCCGCTGGTCCTCGGCGACCATCTGGGCCAGGACGCGCACTTCTTCCGGCGTGGCGTGGCGGGCGGCAAGGCGGGCAGCCAGCGCCTCAAGTTCCGCGCGGACGGTGTAAAGCTCGGCCAGCTGGTTGTGGTCGAGCGATGCGACGATCAGGCTGCGCCCGTCGCGCACCAGCATGGCCTGGGTTTCCAGCCGCTGCAAAGCCTCGCGCACGGGGGTGCGGCTGACGCCGAAGCGTTCGGCCAGTTCGGATTCGACCAGCCGGTCGCCGGGGCGATAGGTGCCGGATTCGATCGCGGCCAGGATCAGGGAATATGCGTCCTTCATGGGCCGCACGATTGGCCGGGCTTTGGGCGATTGCAAGGGCGCTGTTGCCGGGCTAGGCCATGGCCATGGATTTCACGCATGTCGATACTTGGATCTTCGATCTGGACAACACGCTTTATCCGCCGGACATGGCGCTGTTCCCGCAGATCGAATCGCGGATGACCGATTACGTCATGCGCACCCTGGCGGTGGAACGCGATGCCGCCGACCAGATGCGGCGCGATTGGTGGACGCGGCACGGCACCACGCTGGCGGGGCTGATGGCCGAACATGCCATCGACCCCCTGGCCTATCTTGCGGATGTCCACGACATCGACTTCGCGCCCCTGCTGCCCGCCCCGGACCTTGCCGCCGCCATCGCCGCCCTGCCGGGGCGCAAGCTGGTCCATACCAACGGCGATTCCGCCTATGCGCAGAAGGTGCTGGGCGCGCGCGGCCTGGGCCTTGTGGGCAGCGACGCGCCCGCCCCCATCTTCGAGGCGATCTATGGCATCGCCGAGACGCATTTCCATCCCAAGCCGCGCGAGGAAGCCTTTCGCATCGTGATCGACGACGCGCGCATCGACCCCACCCGCGCCGCCTTCTTCGAGGACGACCCCCGCAACCTGGCCTATCCGCACCGGGTCGGGATGCGCACGATCCTGGTCGGGCCGGGCCGCCACGGGCCGGATCTTCTGGCCGCGCCGGTGCCCGGCCATGTCGATCACCATATCCACGACCTGACTGCGTTCTTGCGTCGCATTGCGGCGCAGGGGTGATTGCGCCACAATGTCCCCCGACGCGCGCCCATCCCATAGGTTTTCCATGACCCATACCGCCGACAAAGACGGAAATCGCCTGACGCTCCGTATCATCGCCCTGCTGCTGGCCGTTCTTGCGATTGCCGTGCTGGCCGTCATCCAGTTCGGCCTTCCCGTGCTTGGCCTGCTTGGCCTGGTGCTGACCGTGGCCGTTTTCGCGGTCATGCTGATGTTCACCGCCGGGAACTGAACGGCACATGGTGGCAGGCGACATCGAGGCGGTCGATATCCTGGTGTCCGGCGGCGGCATCGCCGGGCTGATCGCCGCGGCGGCCTTCGGCGCGCGGGGATTTTCCACGATCTGCGTCGATCCCGCGCCGCCGATCACGGATGAGGCTGCCGAAGGCGCCGACCTGCGCACCACGGCTTTCCTGACCCCCTCGGTCGCGCTGTTGCGGCGGATCGGGCTGTGGGACCGCCTGGCGCCTCATGCCACGCCCTTGCAGGTCATGCGGATCGTCGATGCGGGCGGCGCCACGCCCGCCCCGCGCCTGACGCGCGAATTCAACGCGGCCGAGATCGGCAACCAGCCCTTTGGCTGGAACCTGCCCAACTGGCTGTTGCGGCGCGAGATCACCGTCCGGCTGGCGGAAATGGACAATGTCCGCTTCCAGCCCGGCACGGGCACGGCGGCGGTGCTGGCCCGCGATACGGGCGCCCTTGTCACGCTGACAGACGGGCGGCGCATCCAGGCGCGGCTGCTGGTCGGGGCGGACGGGCGCAATTCGCCGGTAAGGCAAGCCCTTGGCATCGGGGTGCGGACCTTCCGCTATGGCCAGAAGGCGCTTGCCTTTGCCGTCACGCATGAGGTGCCGCACGAAAATGTCTCGACCGAGATTCACCGGTCCGGCGGGCCGTTCACGCTGGTGCCCCTGCCCGACCGCGGCGGCAAGCCCTGTTCGGCGGTGATCTGGATGGAAAACGGGCGCGAGGTCGCGCGCCTTGCCGCCCTGCCGCCCGACGCCTTCGCGGCCGAGATGAACGCACGTTCGGCCGGGGTGCTGGGCCGGCTGACGCTGGAGACTCGGCTGACGCAATGGCCGATCATCAGCCAGATCGCCGACCGCTTCACCGGTCCCCGCACCGCCCTGATCGCCGAGGCCGCGCATGTGGTCCCGCCCATCGGCGCCCAAGGCCTGAACATGAGCCTGGCCGACCTGTCGTCGCTGCTGGATCTGTCGGGCGATGATCCGGGCAACCCGGACGGCCTGACGGCCTTCGACCGCGCCCGCCGTCCCGAAGCCTTTGCCCGGCTGCTGGGCATCGACGCGCTGAACCGTGCCAGCCAGGCATCCCTGCGCCCCCTGCGCGATCTGCGCGCGGCGGCGCTTGGCGGGCTTTACGGCATCGCCCCGGTGCGGCGCCTGATGATGCGCGCCGGATTGGGAATGCGCTAGGTCCCCGCGCCGCCTATGCCGCCGCGCCGCGCAGCATCCGCAGCGGTTCGGTCCGCGACAGGCGCAGCACATGGGCCATATAGGGCTGGGCCAGATCCTCGGCCCGCACCGCCGCGTAAAGCCGCCTGATGATCCCGCCTTGCGTCAGCGGCAGCATGGCGATTTCCGCATTGGCGGATTCGCGGCGCAAGACCCAGTCGGGCATCACCGCCACGCCGCGCCCCGATGCGACCAGCATCAGCGACACGGCGGTCAGTTCCACGGTGCGCTGCCGGGCGGGTTCCACGCCGGCAGGCGTCAGGAACTGGCTGAACACGTCCAGCCGCGCCCGGTCCATCGGATAGGTGATCAGCGTTTCCCCCGCTAGGTCCTGCGGTTCGGCATAACCCTTGGCGACCAGCGGGTGATCGGCGGGCACCACCAGCGTCGGGGAATAGTCGAACAGCGGCTGGAAGACGATGCCCGGCAGATCCTCGGGGTCGGACGAGATCACCAGATCGACCTCTTGCCGGGACAGGGCGGGCAGCGCGCCGAAGGCCAGCCGCTGGCGGATGTCCAGGTCCACCTCGGGCCAGGTGCGGCGGAAGATGTCCAGCACCGGCAGCAGCCAGTCGAAGCAGGCGTGGCATTCCATGGCAATGTGCAGCCGCCCGATGCGCCCAGCCTCGACCCCCTTGAATTCGTCCTCGGTGGCCTGGACCAGGGGCAGGACCTGTTCGGCCAGCCGCAGCAGGCGCATCCCGGATGGCGACAGGCGCATGGGCTTGGCCCGGCGGACGAACAGGTCCACCCCCGCCTGTTCTTCCAGCGCCTTGACCTGATGGGACAGGGCCGATTGCGTGATGTTCAGGACCTCGGCCGCGCGGGCCAGGCCGCCTTGTTCATGGATCGCGCGGACGGTCCGCAGATGGCGCAGTTCCAGATGCATGGTGAGGCAGACTCATGTTGATCTTGAGGATTATGAATTTGTCTCACGGCCGGGCGCGTGGCACAAGCGGCCAAAGCCAAAGGAATCGCCATGTCCCGCCCCAAGATCAGCTTCGAGTTCTTTCCGCCGAAGACGCTGGATGCGTCCTTCCGGCTGTGGGAGACCGCGCGGGGCCTGGCGCCGCTGGCCCCGGATTTCGTGTCCGTCACCTATGGCGCGGGCGGCACCACCCGCAAGCTGACGCATGAGGCGGTGACGACGATCCACCGCCATTACGGCATCCTCGTCGCCGCCCACCTGACCTGCGTCGAGGCCACGCGGGCCGAGACGATGGAGATCGTGCAGGCCTATGCCGAAGCCGGGATCCGGGAAATCGTGGCGTTGCGCGGCGATGCGCCCAAGGGGCAGGACCGGTTCACCCCGCATCCTGACGGTTTCACCAACACGGTCGAACTGATCGAGGCGATCGCCGCGCGCGGCGACATGACGATCCGCGTCGGCGCCTATCCCGAACCGCACCCGGACAGCAGCGGCACCGATGCCGACGTCTTCTGGCTGAAGCGCAAGATCGAGGCGGGCGCGACCAGCGCGATCACGCAGTTCTTCTTCGATGCCGATACCTTCTTCCGCTTTCGCGACAAATGCGCGGCGGCGGGCATCGACGCGCCGATCATCCCCGGCATCCTGCCGATCCAGGGCTGGGCCGGGGCCAAACGCTTCGCCGCGACCTGCGGCACCAGCGTGCCGGGCTGGGCCGAGGAGGCGTTCACGAAAGCCGCCGCCGAAGGTCCGGCGGCGGAACGCGCCTTGTCGGAACGGGTCTGCGCGGATCTGTGCCGCGCCCTGCTGGACGGCGGCGTGGACCGGCTGCATTTCTATACGCTGAATCGGCCCGATTTGACGCTGGCGGTCTGCGGGGCGCTTGGGGTCGAGCCGCTGAACCTGGGCGCGGTGGCCTGAACCGCATCGTGGCGACGGGGGGTTTTCCACCCCCCGACCCCCGGAGGATATTTGCACACAGAAGATGTGGCCTATTCGAAGCCCATCACCGTGGCACGGGTCATGGCGCCGAAGCCGTTGAAGCGGGTGTTGGTCACCACCGAATAGGCGCCCGCGCCGTGGAAGATGACGTAATCGTCTTCGGCGATGTCGTCGGGCAGGCCGAGTTCGCCCGGCAGACGATCCACCGAATCGCAGGTCGGCCCGAAGATCACGCGACCGTTGCGGTCGCCGGTGCGGGGCTTGCCCTGGGGGGTCAGCACCTCGATCCGGTCGATGTTGCCGATGATCGGCAGTTCCGCCAGCCCGCCATAAACGCCGTCGTTCAGGAACACATTGGCCCCGTCGCGCACGCTCTTGACGCGGGCGATCAGCGCATAGGCATCGGCGCAAAGGCCGCGCCCCGGTTCGCAGACCAGGGCCGGCGCATCATCGCCGAAGCATTCGGACACCGTGTCGCCGATCTTGGTGAAGATCGACTGCAGGTCGGGTTCAACGCCCACGACGCGATGCGACGGAAAGCCGCCGCCGACGTTCAGCCGATGCGCCCGGACGCCCGCCATGTCGCAGATCTCGCGCGCGACGCGGATATAGCTTTCCCAGGCGATGGGGTCGGTGCATTGCGTGCCCGGATGGAAGGTCAGCGAGGCGACATAGCCCCGTTCCGCCACCAGCCGCAGCAGATCCGCCGCCAAGTCCGGCGTCGCGCCGAATTTCGAACCGAAGTCATAGGCCGCGCCCAGCACCGGCAGCTTGAAGCGGGGCGAGATCTCGACCCCCTGCCCGTCCACATGGGTCGGCACCTGTTCGAACAGCTTGTCCAGCTCGCTGCGGCTGTCCACCGACCAGGCGAGGATGCCTTCGCGCACGCCATGGGCGATTTCCCGGCGCGACCGGACGGGGTTGTGGTAATGGCGCGCCGCGCGGGGGGCCAGGCGGCCGATCAGGTCGATCTCGAACGGAGATGCGACGTCAAAGCCCTGGATGCCGGCAGTCACCAGGTTCTGGATCACGGCCTCATCGGGGTTGGATTTCACGGCATAGGTCACAAGGCCCGGAAAGCCCGTCAGGAATTGCCGCGCCCGGTCCTGCAACACCGTGGGCGCGAAGGCCATCACCGGATGGTCGGGCTGAAGATGGCGGATGATCTCGGCCGGATTGTCCCAGACGGTCTTCTGTGTCCCCATTGCACGGGATCCTTTCGCGCGTTCGATGTGATCGGGTCGCGGGCATGAAGCCCCCCAACCCAAGGTGGCGCTTTTCGGTTCCAATTTCACCGATGAAAAGGGTAGATCCGCGCCCTGTACCGGTTATTATGACGAACTTCATGTCAATTTGACGAAAGCACCGGATTACAGCGATGGATGACCTGGATCGCAACATCGTGGCGCTGCTGTCGCAGGACGCCCGCACCTCGATCGCGGTGCTGGCGCGGCGGCTGAAGGTCGCGCGATCCACGCTGCAGGCGCGTCTGGAACGGCTGGAAACCTCGGGCGCGATCGCCGGCTATACGCTGAGATTGGGCGACGCGGCCAGGCTGGGGCGTATCCGCGCCACCGTGCTTCTGGCCATCGAACCGCGCAGCCAGCCCGCGGTCCTGTCGCGGCTGAAGTCGATGCCGCAGGTCGAACGGATCCATACCACCAGCGGGCGGATCGACCTGCTGGTCCAGATCGTCAGCGGATCGACCGCCGAACTGGACGAGGCGCTGGACCGCATCGGCGCCCTGGACGGGGTGCGGTCGTCGGAAAGCCTGATCCACCTGACCACCAAGATGGACCGGGCGGTATAAGCGTCTAGCGCAGCCGGAACAGGTCCACGAAATCCTGGGCGGCCTGCGCATCGCCCGCCAGTCCGATCACCCCGTCCTGGGCCAGCCGGGCCAGCGGCACCGGGCCATAGACCGCGCGCGCCAGGCTGTTGCCGTTGCCCGACAGCGTGAAATCCGAAGCCCCTGCCCCGGCCTGGGGGTGCAGGACGCCATTCGCCAGGCACAGGGTAAAGGCTTCGTGCCCCATCTCCATGCCCGCCGTCGCCTGCGCGTCATTGGGCAGCATCATCGCCGTCATCGAGATCACCAGGGCCGCCGGGCTGATGAAGCGGCGCGGATCATGGCCCGGATGCAGCGCGGCCCAGCGGCACATCGCCTGCAGCACCGGCATCAAGCCGCGCCCGGAATCGGTCAGCCCATACAGCCCGCCGTCATGCGTGACCACGCCTGCGTCGATCAGTTGCGCCAGCCGCTGCGTCAGCACCGCCGCCGTGACGCCCGGCAATCCGTGGCGGATCGCCTGGAACCGCTTGGGCGCCAGCATCAGTTCCCGCACGACCAGCAGCGCCCATCGGTCGCCGACGACGTTCAGCGCATGGGCTGCAAGGCATCCTTCGTCATAGCGGATGCGCGGGGTCTGGCCTGTCCTGTTCATGGCCTCAGAGTATCAGTTGCTTTTTCATACTGCAACTGACAGGCTGCGACTCATCTGCCCCAAGGGGCTGAACGGGAGGGAATGTCATGACCTATGTTTCGGGTTTCGTCGCAGCGGTCCCCCAGTCGAACAGGGACGCCTTCATCGCCCATGCCAAGGCCGGCTGGCCCTGGTTCCAGAAACGCGGCGCCTTGCGCATGGTCGAATGTCTGGGCACGGACGTGAAGCACGGCAAGCAGACCGATTTCTATCGCGCGACCCAGGCCAGGGACGACGAGGTGCCGCTGTTTTCCTGGGTCGAATGGCCCGACAAGGAAACCTGCGATGCCGCCTGGGCCAGCATGGAAGGCGGCGACGACCTGCACGAGATGCCAGAGATGCCCTTCGACGGCGCGCGCATGTTCTGGGGCGGATTCGCGCCCATCGTCCAGGTGGGCGAAAGCAGGCCCGGCAGCTATGTCCAGGGCTTCGTCCTGGCCGCGCCCGAGGGCCGGAAGCAGGCCTATATCGACATGGCCAACGGCGCGACCGAGATGTTCCGGCGCATGGGCGCGACCTATCAGGTCGAATGCTGGGGCGAGGACGTGCCCCATGGCAAGCAGACCGACTTCTATCGCGCCACCCAGGCCCAGGATGGCGAGGTGCCGCTGTTTTCCTGGATCGAATGGCCCGACCGCGAGACCTGCGACGAGGCCAGCCGCAAGATGGAGGCCGAGATGGCCGACATGGACATGCCGGACATGCCCTTCGACGGAATGCGGATGTTCTGGGGCGGCTTCACGCCCGTCTTCGACAGCAAGACGGGGGGCCGCTGATGCCCCGCCTGCATGGCCATCCCGTCTGGTTCGAGTTGACCACCGCCAAGGACCAGCTTGCCCAGGCGGAAGATTTCTACGCCCGCGTCCTGGGCTGGCAGATCGGCGACAGCGGGATGGAGGGTTTTGCCTATCACCTTGCGCGTGCCGAGGATCAATTGGTGGCGGGCCTGATGGAGATCCCCGACGGCATGGACGGGATGCCGCCGAACTGGACCCTGTATCTGGGGACCGAGGACGCCGATGCCACGGCCCGCGACATTCGCGCGGCAGGCGGCCGGATCCATGTCGAACCGACCGACATTCCCGGCACCGGCCGCTTCGCCGTGGCCTCGGACCCGCAGGGCGCGGCCTTCGGCATCCTGGCCCCCCTGCCGATGAAAGACGGGAACGAGACGCGCGCCTTCGACCAGCAGAAGGCAGGCCACGGCAACTGGACCGAACTGATGTCCACCGATCCTGTCGCGGGCTTCGACTTCTATGCCCGCGTCTTCGGCTGGCGGAAATCGCAGGCGATGGACATGGGGCCGATGGGCACATACCAGCTTTTCAGCCATGATGGCGCGGATATCGGCGGCATGATGGGGCTGGGCAATGCGCCGCGGCCCGTCTGGCTGGTCTATTTCGGCGTGAACGGCGTGGATGCGGCCACCCGGCGCATCCGGGACGGGGGCGGCAGCGTCCAGCATGGTCCGACCCCGGTCCCGGGCGGCGCCCATATCGCCGTCGCCACCGATCCGCAGGGCGCGTGGTTCGCCGTGGTCGGCCCGCTGGAGGAGACGCCATGACCCTGGTGCTGACCACCTATGACTGGGTGCCCGATTTCCCCCGCGGCTTCGTGCGCGACATCCGCGTGCGCTGGCTGCTGGAGGAACTGGGGCGGCCTTATGCCGTCGAAACCGTGCCGCTGAAGGATCGCACGGCCGATCACCCATCAGCCGTTCCACCAGGTGCCCTTTATCCGCGATGGCGACCTGACCTTGTTCGAATCCGGCGCGATCCTGCTGCACCTGGCGGAAGGCACGGCCTTGATGCCCGCCGCGCAGCGACCCCATGTCCAGCAATGGCTGATCGCCGCGCTGAACAGCGTCGAGCCCTTCATCATGGCCTGGATCCTGGCCAGGTTCTTCGACAAGGATGACGCCCATGCCGCCCGTCGCGAACCCCTGGTGCGGCAGCGGCTTGCCCAAGTGCAGGCCGCCCTTGGCGACCGGCCCTGGCTGACCAGCAAGGATTTCACCGTGGCCGACCTGCTGATGGCCGACATCCTGCGCCTTCCGGCGCAGAACGGGTTGCTGGACGACCTGCACCAGCTTGCGGCCTATGTCGAACGCGCCACGGACCGGCCCGCCTTCCGCAAGGCCTTGGCCTCTCAGATGGCGCATTGGCGCGCGGCGGACGGCGCAAGGGCCGCCGGATAAGGCTGCACCGCCTCTCTTGGCCTTTGTCCCCTCTTTCGCTAATCCATCCCCAAGCGAAGGGGATCTGCCGACATGAGCATGGACAAAAGCTTTGACGCCAAGGCCGCCGAGGCGCGGATCAGCGCCCAGTGGGAACGGGCGAACGCATTCGCCGCCGGGGCCAATGCCCGACGGTCCGAAACATTCACCGTGATGATCCCGCCGCCGAACGTCACCGGCAGCCTGCATATCGGCCACGCCTTCAACAACACGCTGCAGGACATCCTGGTCCGCTGGCACCGGATGCGCGGCTTCGACACGCTGTGGCAGCCCGGCCAGGACCATGCGGGCATCGCCACCCAGATGGTCGTGGAACGCCAGATGGCGCAGCGCCAGGAACCCGACCGTCGCAGCATCGGGCGCGAGGCCTTTACCGCCAAGATCTGGGACTGGAAGCGGGAATCCGGCGACACGATCATCAACCAGTTGAAGCGCCTGGGCGCATCCTGCGACTGGTCGCGCAACGCCTTCACCATGTCGGGCGCGCCCGGCGCCCCTGCGGGCGAGGAAGGCAATTTCCACGACGCTGTGATCCGGGTCTTTCTGGACCTTTACGACAAGGGCATCATCTATCGCGGCAAGCGGCTGGTGAACTGGGATCCGCATTTCGAGACCGCGATCAGCGATCTCGAGGTCGAGAACCGAGAGGTTCCGGGCCACATGTGGCATTTCAAATACCCGTTGGCGGGGGGCGAGACCTATGAATATGTCGAACGCGACGCGGACGGGAACGTCACCCTGCGCGAGACGCGCGACTATATCAGCATCGCCACGACGCGGCCCGAAACCATGCTGGGCGACGGCGCGGTGGCCGTCCACCCCGACGACGCGCGCTATGCCCCCATCGTCGGCAAGCTGTGCGAGATCCCCGTGGGGCCGCGCGAACACCGCCGCCTGATCCCGATCATCACCGACGAATACCCCGACCCGAACTTCGGATCCGGCGCGGTCAAGATCACCGGGGCGCATGACTTCAACGACTATGGCGTGGCGACGCGCAACAACATCCCGCTTTATGCGCTGATGGACACCAAGGGCGCGATGCGCGCCGATGGGCTGTCCTATGCCGACAGCGCCGCCATCGCGACCCGCGCCGCGCGGGGCGAGGATGTGGGCGACGTGTCGGACGTGAACCTGGTCCCCGAGGATCTGCGCGGCCTGGACCGGTACGAGGCGCGGCGCCAGGTTGTTGACCAGATCAACGCCGAAGGTCTTGCCGTCACCTATCTGCACAAGGAAATCGACAAGGAAACCGGGGCAGAGCATCTGGAACGCCGCCCCGTGGTCGAGGCGAAGCCCATCATGCAGCCCTTCGGCGACCGGTCCGGCGTGGTGATCGAGCCGATGCTGACCGACCAGTGGTTCGTCGATACTGCCCGGATCGTCGGCCCGGCCCTTGATGCGGTGCGCGACGGCCGGACCCGCATCCTGCCCGAGCAGCACCGGAAGGTCTATTTCAACTGGCTGGAAAACATCGAGCCCTGGACCATCAGCCGCCAGCTTTGGTGGGGCCACCAGATCCCGGTGTGGTATGGTCTCGACCTGTCGCTTGAAGGCCAGGTCGATGACGATCGCGACGGCGAACTGGACGACGTGGAAATCTTCGCGCTACTGGAAGAAGGCCTGGTCCATCGCGGCGAAATCCAGCAGGCGGCGGCGAATTTCACCGATGTCGCGGAACGGTTCCGCGACGCCATCGCCGGTCTGCCGCAACCGCTGGAAATCGCCCGCATCGTCGAATGCACGGACCGCGAGGCCGCCATCGACGCCTTCGCGCGTGGTCTGGCCGATTACAACCTGACCCAGGATCCGACCCGGCTGGTCTATCCGGTCTGGCGCGACCCGGACGTGCTGGACACCTGGTTTTCCTCGGGCCTGTGGCCGCTGGGCACGCTGGGATGGCCCGAGGACACGCCGGAACTGCGCCGGTATTTCCCGACCGATGTTCTCGTCACCGGCTTCGACATCATCTTCTTCTGGGTCGCCCGGATGATGATGATGCAGCTTGAGGTCGCGGGTGACGTGCCCTTCCGCACCGTTTATGTCCACGGACTTGTCCGGGACGAAAAGGGCGCGAAGATGTCGAAGTCGAAAGGCAACGTCATCGATCCCCTGTCGCTGATCGACGAATACGGCGCCGACGCGCTGCGCATGACACTGACCGGCATGGCCGCGATGGGTCGCGACCCCAAGCTGGGGCCGAAGCATGTCGAGGGCGCGCGCAACTTCGTCACCAAGATCTGGAACGCGACGCGCTTTGCCGAGATGAACGGCGTGCGCGGCGGCGGCGCCCTGCCCCAGCCCAGCCACACCGTGAATCGCTGGATCATCGGCGAGGTCGCGCGCATCCGCCTTGCCACCGACGAGGCGCTGACAAGCTATCGCTTCAATGACGCGGCGAACGGGCTTTACGCCTTTGTCTGGGGCAAGGTCTGCGACTGGTATGTGGAATTCGCCAAGCCCCTGTTCGACGGCGAGTATGCCGACGAAACCCGCGCCACGATGGGCTGGGTGCTGGACCAGTGCTATCTGCTCTTGCACCCGATCATGCCCTTCGTGACCGAGGAACTGTGGTCCCTAACCGGGGATCGGTCGAAGATGCTGGTCCATGGCGACTGGCCCGACTATGGCGCCGAACTGATCGACGCGGATGCCGACCGCCAGATGAACTGGGTGATTTCGCTGATCGAGGCGGTGCGCTCCGCCCGTGCCCAGATGGGCGTTCCGGCAGGCGCCAAGCTGGACCTGATCGTGACCGAGGCCGATGCCGCCGCACGCGCGGCGCTGACCGCCAATGGGCCGCTGATCGAGCGTCTGGCCCGTGTCAACGCGCCGATCGATGGCGTGGCGGGAAAGGGCATGATTGCGGTCGCAGCGCAGGGGGCCAGCTTTGCCCTGCCCATCGGCGACGTGATCGACGTTTCGGCCGAAACCGCGCGTCTGCAGAAGGCCGTCGGCAAGACCGAAAAGGACGCAGACGGTCTGCGCAAGCGGCTTGGCAATCCCAAGTTTGTTGAGAACGCCGAACCTGAAGTGATCGAGGAAACCCGCGACAAGCTTGCGGCGCTTGACGACGACATCGCGCGTCTGAAGGCGGCCTTGGTGCAGTTGGCCGCGATGTGACAATACGCCTCGGCCCCCGGTGCTGGGCCGGGGACCGAAACAAGGCTTCAGGGGGTGCCGGGATGGGCTGGCTGGACCGGATCGCCGAACGGATGATGCTGAAGGCCAGGGCCGAGGGGAAGCTTTCGGGCCTTGAAGGCGAGGGAAAGCCCCTGCCCGACCGCCCGGCGGGCGAGGACGGCACCGCGGTGGGCTTTCGCATCATGGCCCAAGCCGGTGTCCTGCCCGAGGAGATCGTGCTGAAAAAGCAGGTTATCGCCGCGCAGGAACGCCTGGCCAGCCTGCCGGAAGGTCCCGAACGCACGGCCCTTCTGGCCGAGATCGCGCGGCTTCAGATGCGCCAGGCCATCGCCGAGGAAGCCCGGCGCCGCTTCATGCGCGACTGACCGTCGCGATGGCCCGGGGCAAGGCCTCGGCCAGGCTGTCCAGTTCGGCGTCGGGCGCACAGCTGATGCGGATGCAGCGGTTCAGGGGCGCTGTGCCGGGCATCCGGATGAACACGCCCTGGGCCGCAAGCGCATCCACAAGGCCACGGGCGAAGGCGCCGTCGCGACCCGTATCGACGGCCACGAAATTGGTGGCCGAAGGCAGCGCCGTCATGCCGTTGTCCCCGGCAATGGCGCCGATCCGGGCGCGGGCGGTCGCCACCTGCGCTACGGTCCGGGCCAGCCAGTCACGGTCCTGCAAGGCGGCAAGCGCGCCTGCCTGGCCGATGCGGTTCACGCCGAAATGGTTGCGAACCCGGTCGAAGGCGGCGATCAGGTCCGGGTGGCCGATGGCATAGCCCACCCGTGCCCCCGCCATGCCATAGGCCTTGGAAAAGGTCCGCATCCGGATCACGCGCGGATCGTCGGCGGCGATGTCCGGGATGGCATCGGCCGGGGCGAATTCGGCATAGGCCTCGTCCAGGATCAGCAGCGCGCCTTCGGGCAGATCGTCCAGCATCGCCCGGATCACCGTGCCCTGGTGCCAGCTTCCCATGGGGTTGTCGGGATTGGCCAGATACACCAGACGCGCCCCCACCTGCCGGGCGCGGTCCAGGAGGGCCTGTGGATCCTCGGCGTCGTTTCGGTATGGCACCTTGTCCAGGCTGCCACCGAAGCCCGCGACGTGGAAGTTGAAGGTCGGGTATGCCCCGTCCGAGGTGACGACCACGTCGCCCGGCGCGACGGTCAGTCGCACCAGCAGGCCCAGCAACCCGTCGATCCCCTCGCCCACCACGATGTTTTCCGGCCGGACGCCGTGATGGGTGGCAAGGGCCTGGATCAGGTCGTGGCTGGTCGGGTCGCCGTATTTCCAGATCTCGCCCGCAGCCGCCTGCATCGCGGCAAGGGCGCGCGGGCTTGGGCCGAAGCCGTTTTCATTGGCGCCAAGACGGGCGGCGAAGGGGCGGCCGGACTGGCGTTCCAGGGTTTCCGGCCCGACAAAGGGAACGGTGGCGGGCAGGCCCGCCGGGATCGGGGCAAGGCGGATCATCAGAAGGCGCGAAAGGTCATGGTGGTCAGCGTGCGGCTGATATGGGGGATGTCGAACAGCCTGTCCGACAGGAAGCGGCCCACATCCTCGTCTTCCGGGATATAGACCTTGGCGATCAGGTCGTAATCGCCCGAGGTGGAATACAGTTCACTGACCACTTCGCGGTCATAGATGGCCTCGGCGACCTGATAGGTCTTGCCGGGCTCGCAGCGGAACTGGACGAAGACGGGTCGCATGGGCAGTCTCCTTTTGCAATCGGGCGCAGGTTAGACCGCGGTGGCGGGACGGGTCCAGACCCCGCGCGCGTGTCCCTGCCAGAACCGCGCCAGCAGCAGCGCGGCGGCCAGTGTCAGCCCCGCGCAAAGTCCCAGCCACAGCCCGGCGGGGCCGAAGCCCAGCGGAAAGGCCAGCCCCCAGGCGACGGGCATTCCCACCACCCAATAGCTGAAGCCCGCGATCATCATCGGCACGCGCGTGTCGTGGACGCCCCGCAGGAAGCCCAGGGCCAGCACCTGCAGCGCGTCGGCAAGCTGGAACAGGGCAGCGAAGAACAGCAGGCCCGCGCCGATGCGGATGATGGCTTCGGCCTGGGGATCGGCGGGGTCCAGATACAGCCGCACCAGCGGCACGGCGGCGGTCAGGAACAGCACGATGGTCAAGCAGGCAAAGGCCAGCGACATCCAGGTGACGGTCATGGCCGCGTCGCGCATGAAGGCGGGATCGTTGCGCCCCTTGGCCTGGCCCACGCGGATCGTCGCGGCATTGGACAGGCCTAGATGCGCCATGAAGGCGATCGAGGTGATCTGCAGCGCGATCCCGTGCGCTGCCAGCTGCTGCGTGCCGATCCAGCCCATCATGATGTTCGATCCGACGAACAACCCGCCCTCGGCCACCATGGTCAGGCCGATGGGCAGCCCGATCGAGGCCACGCGGCGCAGCGCCGACCAGTCGGGCCGCCACAGGCGCTGGAACAGGTTGTACTTGCGCGCCATCGGCAGCCAGGCCGCATAGGTCACCAGCAGGACCAATTGCAGGCACTGCACCGTCAGGCTGGCGATGGCCGCACCCGCGACGCCCAGTTCCGGCGCCCCCAGGTTGCCGAAGATCAGGACCCAGTTCAGCGCGACATTCACCGGCAGGCCCGCCAGCGTCACCCACATCACCACCTGCGTCCGCTCCATCGCCGCAAGATAGGAGTTCAGCGTCAACTGGCACAGGACGACCGCCAGGCCCCAGCCGGCGATGCGCAGATATTCCTGGGCATAGGCCGCGACGACCGGGGATTGCCCCAGCGCGGACAGGATCGGTTCGGAAAACCACATCAAGGGCATGACCGCCAGACCGAAGCCGCTGGACAGCCACAGGGCCATTCGGGTCTCGCGCCGCACCTCGGTCTCGTCGCCGCGGGCGATGGCGGTGGCGATCAGGCCCAGGACGCCGGTGCCGAACCCCATGCCCAGGAAGAACAGGATGTGGAAAAAGGACGTGGCGATGACCAGGCCCGCCAGGGCCTCGACCCCGTACCAGCCGACCATCACCGTATCGCCCACGCCGATGGCCATGCGCGCCAGATGGCTGCCGATCAGCGGCAGGCCCAGCGACAGGGTCGCGGCGATATGGGGCAGGTAGCGGGACATGGGACTGCCTTAGCGCGGCCAGATGTCATGCACAATCTGCAAGATCGACGGGCAGTTTATCGGCGGCGTTGAAACACCTCAGCCCCTGCCCGTCACCCTGATGCTGCGGACATGGGTCATGATGCGGCCGCGCACCTCGTCGGGTTCGGTCGCGACGGCCTGGATCAGCGCGCGCATGTCGCCGCGCGCGGTGTTCAACTGGTCGATCAACGACATGACCATGGCCAGCGCATCGTCGGGCAGGTCATAAACCTCGGACAGGTCGCAGAGCAGTTGCAGCCGGGCCAGATCCGCCTCGCTGAAGGCCTGGCCCTGGGGGGTCTGCAGGGGGGTCACGACGCGGGCGGCCACGAAGGATCGCAGCCGGGCGGGGTTCAGGTCGTCCAGGATCGCCACCACCTCGGTTTCCGAGAAATGACGGGTCATGTCACTTGCCCCCCATCTTCATGCCTGCGCGCGGATCATGGGGATGGTTCTTGCGCCATTCCTGGAAAAAGCGGGCCAGATCGTCGTCCACCTTGGGCGGCATCACGATCTTCAGTTCCACCTGCTGGTCGCCCCCGTTGATGCCGCGCCCGCGCAGCCGCAGCTTTTGACCGCTGGTGGCGCCCTTGGGGATGGTCAGGTTGACCGGCCCGTCGATGGTCGGGACCGCGACCTTGCCGCCCAAGACAGCCTCGTCCAAGCTGATCGGCAGGGTCAACAGGATGTCGTCGCCCTCGCGCCGGAAATCGGGATGCGGGGCCACGCTGATCGTCAGATAGGCGTCGCCCGGCCCGCCCTCGCCCAGGCCCTGCCCGCCCTTGCCCTTCAGCCGGATGGTCTGGCCGTCGCGGGTGCCCTTGGGGATCGTCACCTCCAGGTCGCCGCCTTCGGGCAGGGTGATACGGGTCTTGCCGCCCTTGGCGGCGGTCAGAAAATCCACCTGCAGCGAGAAACGGTAATCCTGCCCGCGCACATGGAAATCGCGCGGATCCTCGGGGCCACGACCGAAGCCGCCGAAGCCGCCAAAGCCGCGCCGCCCGAACAGGTCGGAAAAAACGCCCGACAGGTCGGGATCGGATTCGAAGCCATAGCTGCGGGCATAGGGGTTGCCCGCCGCCTCGGCATGGTCGCGCCACGGTCGGCGCTGCGCGCGTTCCTGGCCCTGGGCGTCGATCTCCCCGGCGTCGAAACGGCGGCGCTGTTCGGGATCCTTCAGCAGGTCATAGGCGGCGGACGCGGCCTTGAAGCGGGCAGTCGCCGCCGGATCGGGGTTCAGGTCGGGATGATCCGACTTGGCGATCCGGCGATAGGCCTTCTTGATCTCGGCATCGGTCGCCGATTTCGTCAGCCCCAAGGCTTCATACGGATTGCCCGCCATCACCTGTTCCCCCATTTCATCGCCTGTGTTCAAGAAGATAGGGGATGGCGGCGGTTCATCAATAGGGCAGCGGATACTGCTTGTGCAGCCGGTCGATGGCCTTGCGCAGATCGTCGGGCAAGGGCTTGCCCAGACCCGCAAGGAGGTGGTCCAACTGGTCCATCCGCGTGGCCCCGATAATCGGGACGACCTTGAAGGGCCGGGTCAGTTGCCAGGCGATCGCCATGTGGACCCCGTCCCAGCCGTGATCCGCCGCCAGCCTGTGATAGGCTTCGGTCGCGGCGATGGCTTGCGGCGTCTTGCGCCCGCCCAGGTTGCCCTGCCCGCCCGTGGCCTTGTCCACAGCCGCCCGGCTGCCTTCCGGCACCGCGCCGCCGGAATACTTGCCGGTCAGCAGACCCGCGGCCAGCGGGGAATAGGCCAGCAGCGTCACATCCTCGTTCACGGCCGTTTCGGCCAGGTCGGTGTCATAAAGGCGATAAAGCAGCGAATATTCGTTCTGGATCGCTGCCATGCGCGGCGCGTCCAGCCGGTCGGCCATGTCGCACCAGCGGGCCAGGCCCCAGGCGGATTCGTTCGACAGCCCCAGGGCGCGGATCTTGCCCGCCTTCCGGGCATCCGACAGCGCCCCCAGCACATCGGCCATGTGGTCCAGCGTCCGCTGCTTGGATTGCTTCGAGGGATCGTAGGTCCAGTTCTGGCGAAAGGCATAGCTGCCGCGCACCGGCCAGTGCATCTGGTAAAGGTCGATCCTATCCGTCTGCAGCCGCTTCAGCGAGGCGTCAATGGCGGCGGCCACGGTGCCGCCGTCGAAAGGCGCGCCATCGCGGACCATCTGGCTGGGACCGGTGATCTTGGTGGCGATCTCTACCCGGTCGCGATTGCGGCTGCGGGCCAGCCAGTTGCCGAGGATGGTTTCCGTCAGGCCGATGGTTTCGCGCCGGACGGGGTTCACGGGATACATCTCGGCCGTGTCCATGAAGGTGATGCCCGCATCCAGGGCGCGGTCCATCTGGGCATGGCCCTCGGATTCAGGGGTCTGGTTGCCGAAGGTCATGGTTCCAAGGCAGATCTCGCTGACCTCGACATCGCTGCCACCCAGTGTCACGCGCTTCATGGTGCATCCTTTCCTGCTGTCGCGCGCACGTTAGCGATAGCACACAGGGACGCAAGCGGGTCAGGCGCGGGCATAGCCCTGGGACGCGGCGATCAGCTGCCGGGTATAATCCTGGCGCGCGGTGCCCTGGCGCAGGGCGCCAACCTCCATCACCTCGACGATGCGGCCGCCCTGCATGACGGCCAGCCGGTCGCACATATGACCCACCACGGCCAGGTCGTGGCTGACCATCACATAGGTCAGGCCGTGTTCGGCGCGCAGGTCGGCCAGCAGGTTCAGGATTTCCGCCTGCACGCTGACATCCAGCGCGCTGGTGGGTTCGTCCAGCAGCAGCAGGCGCGGCTCGGCGGCAAGCGCGCGGGCGATGGCGACCCGCTGGCGCTGTCCGCCCGACAACTGGTGCGGATAGCGGAAGCGGAAGCCGCGACCCAGGCCCACATCGTCCAGAAGCCGCGCGATGCGGCGGTCGATGTCGTCCATCCCCTGCAGGCGCAACGTTTCCGACAGCACGGCATCGACCGAATGGCGCGGATGCAGACTGGCATAGGGATCCTGGAAAACCATCTGCACGGTCTTATAGAAGGCCCGGTCGCGTCTGCGCGCGGTCAGGGGCCTGCCCGCGACGTTGATGGTGCCGGACCAGGTGTCGATAAGCCCGGCGATGGCGCGCAGGATGGTGGACTTGCCCGACCCGGATTCGCCCACAAGGCCGAAGCTTTCGCCCTGGGCGACGCTGAAGCTGGCGTCCTGCACGGCGTCCACCCGGTCGGGATGGTGGCCGAACCAGACGTTCAGGTGATCGACCGTCAGCATGGGCGGCTCCGGCGGGATTGGGTATTTGGACAACAGAGAAGCATCAGAGGCCACCCGGAAATTCGGTTTCCAGGCTTTCGGTGATCGTGTCGCCGTTGCGCCAGCTGTCCTGGCGCTGCAGGACCGGCAGGCGGCCCACCGGCGCGTCAAGGCGGGGCAGGCTGTTCAGCAGGCCTTGGGTATAAGGGTGGCGGGCCTGGTGCAGGTCGCGTGCGGCCAGCGTCTCCACGATCCGGCCCGCATACATGATCAGCACGCGGTCGCAGAACTGCGCGACCAGGTTCAGGTCGTGGCTGATGAAGATCAGCCCCATGCCCCTGTCGCGGACCAGCCGGTCCATGATGTTCAGAACCTCGGTCCTGACCGACACGTCCAAGGCCGAGGTGGGTTCGTCGGCGATCAGGATCTCGGGGTCGGGGGCCAGCATCATCGCGATCATGATCCGCTGGCCCATGCCGCCCGACACCTCGTGCGGATAGGCGCCCATGACCCGTTCGGGATCGCGAATCTGGACGGCGGCCAGCATGTCCAGCGCCTTTTGCCGGGCGGCGGCCCGGTTGCCGCCCGCGTGCAGGCGATAGGCCTCGACGATCTGGTCGCCGATGGTCATCACCGGGTTCAGGCTGAACTTGGGATCCTGCATGACCATGCTGATCCGCCTGCCCCGGATCTTGCGCATCCGGCGTTCGGGCAGGTTCAGGATCGACTGGCCCTCAAGCGCCATTCGGTCGGCGGTCACGCGCCCGGGCGGGCGGACAAGGCCCAGGATCGCACGGCCCGTCATCGACTTGCCCGACCCGGATTCGCCGACCACGCCCAGCCGTTCGCGGCCCAGGTCGAAGCTGACGCCGCGCACGGCCTCGAATGTGCCCTGGCGAGTGGGGAAGGTCACGCGCAGGTTGCGGACGGACAGCAGCGTCATTCCTTGGCCCCTTTGGGATCCAGGACGTCGCGCAAGCCGTCGCCCAGCAGGTTGAAGGCCATCGAGACGATGAAGATCGCGATCCCCGGCATGGCGGCAACCCACCAGAAATCCAGGATATAGGTCCGCCCGTCGGAAATCATCGCCCCCCATTCCGGCATCGGCGGCTGCGCGCCAAGGCCCAGGAAGCCCAGGCCCGCCGCCGACAGGATGATCCCCGCCATGTCCAACGCGACGCGCACGATCAGCGAGGAAATGCACAGCGGCCAGACATGCCTGATCAGCAGGCGCAGGGGACCCGCCCCCTGCAGGCGCGCGGCGGCGATGAAGTCGGCATTGCGCACGGTCAGCGTCTCGGCCCGTGCAAGGCGGGCATAGGGCGGCCATGCGGTCAGGGCCAGCGCGAGGACCGCGTTGCCGATGCTGGGACCCAGGGCTGCCACGAAGGCCAGGGCCAGGATCAGCTTGGGGAAGGCCAGGAAGATGTCGGTGATCCGCATCAGCACCTGGTCCACCCAGCCGCCCGCGAAACCCGCCACCGTGCCGATGAACAGCCCGATGATCGGCGCGATCAGCGCCACGGTGCCGACGATGAACAGGGTGATCCGCGAGCCGTGGATCAGGCGGGACAGGATGTCCCGGCCAAGCGCGTCGGTGCCCAGCCAGTGTTCGCTGGATGGCGGCTGCAGCCGGTTCGCCAGGTTCTGGGCAAAGGGACTTTGCGGCGCGATCCAGGGGGCCAAGATCGCCATGCCGATCAGCCCGACCAGCACGATCAGCCCCAGCATCGCCAGCTTGTTGCCCCGGAAGGTCAGCCAGCCTTGATAAAGCGCGCCAAGCCGCGCCTGCCTGCGGGTCTGGGGCGCATCCGACAGCAGCCATTCTTTTCGGGATGGGGCGGGTCTGGCCTGGTTCATTTCGACCTCGGGTCGAGGACGCGATACAGGATGTCGCTGAACAGGTTCAGCACCACGAAGCAGGTGCCGACGACCACCGTGCCGCCCAGGACCGCGTTCATGTCGCCCGACAGCAGCGCCTTGGTGATGTATTGGCCCAGGCCCGGCCAACTGAAGATGATCTCGGTCAGGACGGATCCTTCCAGCAGCGACCCGAAGGACAGCGCGATCACGGTGATCAGCGGGATCTGGATGTTGCGGAAGGCGTGGCGCCAGATCACCGCGCGTTCGGACAGGCCCTTGACGCGGGCGGTGGTGATGTATTCGGCCGAAAGCTGTTCCAGCATGAAGCTGCGGGTCATGCGGCTGATATAGGCCAGGCTGAAATAGCCCAAGAGGCTGGCGGGCAGGATGATGTGGGAAAACGCGTCCTTGAAGGCGCCCCAGTCGCCCGCGATCAGCGAATCGACCAGGATCAGTCCGGTCACGGTCGGCACCATCCCGTCATAGATGATCCCCTGCCTCCCCGGCCCCCCGACCCAGCCGAGGATGCCATAGAAGACCAGAAGCCCCATCAGCCCCAGCCAGAAGATCGGCATGGAATAGCCCACAAGCGCCACCACCCGGGCCACCTGGTCGATGATCCCGCCGCGACGCGCGGCGGCGATCACGCCCAGCGGCACGCCGATCAGCACGCCGATCAGGGTGCCCAGGGTCGCTAGTTCGAAGGTGGCGGGAAAGACCCGCTTGATGTCGTCCACGACAAGCTGGCCGGTGGAAATGGACCGGCCGAAATCGCCTGTCAGCACATCGCCCAGATAGCGCACGAATTGCACATACAGCGGCTGGTCCAGCCCCATCGCCTGATAGGCGGCGTCGTATTGCGCCTGGGACGCGCGGTCGCCCACCACCTTCAGCACCGGGTCGATGGGCATGACCCGGCCGATGATGAAGGTGACCAGCAGCAGACCCAGCATGGTCAGGGCCAGCGACAACAGCGTGCCGCCGATGCTGCGCGCGCGGCGGCGACGGGCGGCGGCGCGGTGGTTGGGCGCATCAGAGTTCGGCGCGGGGGGCAAAGCTGTCCCCCGGCCGGCGGCATCGGTGTCGGAAACGGCCAAGCCTTATTCGCCCTTCGTAACCTGCCGATACATGACCGAGGTCACGGACCCGCCGGAATTCCAGTTCTGCACGGTGTCGCGCAGGCCGGTGTTCTCGACCCGTTGGAACAGCGGCACGATGGGGGCCTCGGCCTGATACTGCTTCTGGATGTCGATATACATCTGGGCGCGCTTGTCGGCGTCCTGTTCCAGGGTGGCCGCGACCGTGGCCTCGTTCATCTCGGCCGGGACTTCATAGGCGTTGCGCCAGGCCAGAAGGCCGGTCGCCTGCGCCTCGTCGCTGTTGTCGGGGTTATAGGCGAAGGTCGCGGCATTGGTGTTCGGGTCGGAATAATCCGGCCCCCATTCGCCCAGGAAGATCGGCACGTCGCGGGCACGATAGGCGTCCAGCACCTGCGCACCGGTCATCTGCTGGATTTCCAGCGTCAGGCCTGCCTCGGCCATCGATGCCTGCAGGGCCTGGGCCACGTCCACATATTCGCGCAGGTCGCGGACCTTGGTGGTGATGGTCTTGCCGGACATCCCCGCCTCGTCGATCAGGGCCTTGGCCTTGGCGACGTCATAGGTCCAGGGCATATCCTCCAGCGCGCCCAAGTATCCCTTGGGCAGGAAGGACTGGTGCGGCACGAAGGTGCCCTTGAGGAAGCTGTTCGCGATGCCATCGTAATCGACCAGGTGCTTCATCGCCTCGATGACCTGGGGGTTCGACAGGACCGGATCCTTCTGGTTCAGGCCCATATACAGGATCCGGCCACGCGGTTCGTCCTGGATCTTCACGCCCTCGACCGCGCCTACGGATTCCACGTCGGTCGGCGACAGGTTGCGGGCGGCGTCGATGTCGCCTTGTTCCAGCAGCAGGCGCTGCGCGCTGGATTCGGCGACGTTGCGGACCACCACGCGCTTCATCGCGGGGGCGCCCTGGAAATAATCCTCATAGGCGGTGAACTGCACGGCTTCGTTCGGGCGCCAGCCGGCCAGGACATAGGGGCCTGAACCCGCCTCGTTGGTGTTCAGCCAGGTGTTGCCAAGGTCATCGCCCTGGGCGTTCGCCATGACCGTTTCCTTGTCCACCACGCTGGCGATGTTGGCGGTCAGGCAGTTCAGCACGAAGGTCGGCGCATAGGGCTTGTCCAGGTGCAGCGTCAGGCTGGTGTCGTCGAAGGTGATCTTTTCTTCCACGTTGTCGGCGGTGAAGCCGAACTGGGTCAGGATGAAGGCCGGGGTCTTGTCCAGCTTGACCGCGCGCTGCAGCGACCAGGCGGCATCCTCGGCCCGGACCGGGTTGCCGGAATGGAAGGTCACGCCCTGGCGCATGGTGAAGGTGATGGACATTCCATCCTCGGACACTTCCCAGCTTTCGGCCAGGGACGGCTTGAAGCCCGCTTCCATGTCCAGCGGGTCGAAATCGACCAGGCGGTCATAGGTGTTCTGGTTCACGTCATTGCCCGAGAACTCGAAGCTCTGGGCCGGGTCCAGGCTGATGATGTCGTCGATGGCGGCGGCCACGACCAGCGTGTCGGCGGGCGTTTCCGCCCAGGCCGCAGGCGCGATGGCCAGGGCCGATGCCAGCAGGATCGCGCGCGGGGTCAGAAGATGTTTCATGGTGGTTCCCTGTTTCCCTGGTCCCCGCGTCGGGGCGGGGTTGCATGGCCTGCAGGGTGGCCCAAGGCGGAACGACTGGCAAGTCCCAGGTGGTCAGCCCCGTCGCAATGTCCGGCTGAACGCCGCCAGCCAGCGGCGGGCGTCAAAGCCGGGCGGGGGATCGGGCGCATAAAGCTGTCGGTCCAAGTCGGCCAGGATCGGCGGCGCGGGCTGTCCGCGCCAGCGCAGGTGCCGGTCGGCGGCGTCGCGCAGGGCGGCCAGATCCCCGGCATCGGCTGCCCGGCGCATGGCGCGGGCATGGGGTCCGGGCAGCAGGCGGCGGAGGCGCGTCCTGATCGCCGCCACGGGCAGCAATCCCTGGCCGTGCAGCATCAGGCCCAGCGACGCCGCCATGCCCCCGCCCAAGGCCAGCGCGGCCAAGGGCCAGTTGCGCCAGGCCACCTGGTCGGAGGCGCCGAAGTTCGACCCGAAGCCCGCAAAGCCGAAGGGGATGGGCTTCAGCGGCGCGACCTCGACCTGTCGGTTGTCGGTGTCGAACCAGGGGAAGGCCTGGGCATGAAGGATGGCGGGTTCGCCGGTGCGGGGCCGCAACTGCCATTCCCAGACCACGCGTGCGACCGGTCCCGCCTCGGTCAGGACGGTTTCGCGGGTTTCGGGCTGGCTGAACAGGATCAGCCAGGGTTCGGACAGGTCGGGACGCGCGGGCAGGTGATGGGCCAGGGCGCCGACCGCCTCGATGGTGACGCGGCGGGTCAGGATCTCGTCCTTCTTCAACCGGCCCGGTTCGGCAGAGAGTTCATCGGTCAGTACCAGCCGGCTGGCCGACAAGGGCGGCGTGTTGGCGGGAAAGGGCCTGACCCCCAAGGTGATGGGCGCGGCGGTGACGGTGGTTTCCGCACGCTGGCCGTTGTTCTGCACATAGGTCAGCTTGTGGCTGATCGGGCCGACCTGTATCGCCCCGTCGCGGCGGGGGAACAAGGCGATCCTGCGTTCGAAGATCTGCAACAGCCGCCCGTTCACGCGATCCTTGTGCCAATCGTCCCGCGCGATCTGGATCCAGTCGTAATCGGGTGAATTCGGGAACTGCATGTCCTCGAGCGAGACGGTCAGGTCGTATTCGCCCCGGATCGTCAGTTCGACCATTTCCGACACGACCGGGTTGCCGTGGTCGTGCAGGATCATCAGGCGCGTGTCGCCCTGGGCCAGGACCGCGCCCGCCGTTACCAGCCATGCCAGGATGATGCGGATCACCATGGATCGCCCTCCTCGGGGCGGATCAGGCCCATCTGGGCGCGCCGGTCGAATTCGGCGCGGATGCGCAGCTTCAGGAACTCGCCCGGGTCGTCGGTGATGGCGTCCAGCCATTGGTCGGTCGCGGCCAGGCCCTTGGCGTCCAGCCGCCGTTCCCATTCCGGTCCCGATGCATTGGCCAGAAGATCCGAGATCGGGATATCCCCCGCGTCCAGCCGCCCTGCCCCCTTGATGCGGCCCGGCACGGTGGAATCGCCGCGTTGCGGGGGATACATCGCGGCGACAAGGTCGCGGTTGCGCCGCGCCTGTTCGTCGGCGGGATTGGCAAACAGCATCGCGTCGAAATAGGCGACCGACAGCGGGTAATCCCCAAGGGCCGCCAGCGACAGCCCCCGGTTATAGGTCTGCGTCCGCCCCGCCCGGGCAAAGGCCGCATCCGCGCCCGCATGATCGCCCAGCCGATACAGCGCCACGCCCCGCGCCGCCGGATCGGACAACAGCCAGGCGGCAGGGCGGTCCAGCCCGGCATGCAGGGCCAGCCGCCCCAGCGCGCCGGGCCCCGCGACCGCGAGGGCGGCTAGACCGGCGATTGCGACCAGCAGGGGCCTCATTCCAGCCTCCGCAGCATCACCAGCAGGGCGGGCAGCGCCAGCATCGCCAGCCAAGGTCCAAGGTCGCGGTATTGCAGGGCTTGCAGGACCGGATCGCGGACGGACCCGCCGCTGCGCATCAGCCGCGCCGCCAGCCGGTCCGACTGATCCCAGGACGCGGCCTCACCGCCGCGAAGCAGGCGGTCCAGGGTATCGGGAGCCGGCGGGGGCGGCGCATCCGCCGCGCGCCCGTCCAGCCGCAGGGCCGAGATGCGCACCCCCTGCCCCGCCAGCCGGTCGGCCTCGGCCAGGGCCTGGCTGTCCACCCCGCCGCCGTCGGAAATCAGCACCAGATCGGCGCGGGGCAGCCCGGCCAGCATCTGCGTCGCCATGCCGATGGCCGCCGCCGGGCGGCTGCCCTTGCCGGGCATGGTGTCCGCGTCCAGGACGCCGATCTGCGTCTGCAATGTCGCGATGTCCAGCGTGGGCGCCGATGCGGTGAACGCCTCGCCGCCATAAAGGATCAGCCCGACCGGGCGGCCGGACAACCCCTGCGCCAGCCCCGCAGCGGCGATCTTGGCCTGATCCAGTCCCGCCCCCTGCGCGACCGAGGGCGACAGATCCACCGCCAGCACCACCGCATCCGCCTGCGCCAGCACCGGCGCGTCGGTGCGCGGCAGGGCCGGACCCGCAAGCCCGCAGATCAGCACCGCCAGCGCCAGGGGCACCAGCAGCCGCATCCACAACGGCTGCCGGCCGCCCAGATGCCCCAGCGCCTGCATCGCCCGCAGCATCTCGCGGGGCATCACGCCTTCCCATCCCCCGGCATCGGGTGACCGCGCCAGCCGCATCAGGACCAGCCCCGCCAGCGGCAGCAGCGCCAGCAGCCACCAGGGTCGCAGAAGGATCAGCCCGTCCATCCGCGCCGCCTCCCCGCGATCAGGAACAGGCACAGGGCGGCGACCGTCGCGGGCCAGACCCACAGGGGCTGCCACAGCCGCATCGGCGGGCGGGCCGAAGGGTTCGGCTCCAGCCGGTCCAGGCTTTCCGCCACGGCCTGCAGGTCGTCGGTGCCGCGCACCCGGAAGCTTTCGCCATCCGCCACCTGGGCCACCGCGCGCAGGGTCGCCACATCCACGGCGTCGCGTGATTGGGGCTGATTTTCCAGATCCTCGGGGCCAAGGGCGATGGAATGGACGCGGATGCCGTGGTCATGGGCAAGCCGCGCGGCCTCGATGGCGGGCACGGTCCCCGAGGTGTCCACCCCGTCCGACATCAGCACGATCACCCGCGTGGGCGCATCGCTGCGCGACAGGCGTTTCGCGGCCAGGCCCAGCCCGTCGGATATGGCGGTGCCGCGACCGGAAATGCCGATCTGCGCCTCGGTGATGGCGCGGGCCACGGCATCCACGTCGAAGGTCAGGGGCGCCGCGAAATAGGCGCGTTCGCCAAAGATCACCAAGCCGATCCGGTCGCCCCGCCGCGCGGCGACAAAGGCAGATGCGGTGCGCTTCACCGCCTCCAGCCGGGTGACGGGCTGGTCGTCCAGGAAGAAGTCTTCCTTCAGCATGCTGCCCGACAGATCCATGACCAGCACGATGTCGCGCCCCGATGCCGGGATCACGTCGCTGGCGACCTCGATCCGGGGTCCGGCCAGGGCCAGGACCAGGGCGATCCAGGCCAGCCCTGCCAGCCAGGGACCGCGCCTGCGCACCGCAGGGGCCGGCCGGGCCGCCTGAAGCAGATGCGGCGGCAGGGTCAGCGCGGGCCGGGGCACGTCCAGGGACGGCAGCAGGCGGCGGACGATCAGCGGCAGCGGCAGCAGAAGCAGCAGCCAGGGCCAGGCAAGGCTCATCCCCGGCGGGTCCGGCGCAGGGCGATGCGCTCGATGGCGGCATCGTCGGGGGCGGGGACCGCGCCATAGGCCGCGGCGCGCAGCGGTTCTGGAAGCTTGCCCAGAATGCGGGCGATGGCCAGGATGCGGGCCTCGGGCGCCATGCCGCGCGTGGCACGGATCAGGGCGCGGCGCGACGGCTTGCGGGCCGTCAGCGGCCGCAAGGCCAAGGCCACCAGCAGCCCGGCCAGCAGGCCAAGGCCCAGAAGCGCAAGCCCTTCGCGCCAGCCAAGCACCGCCATGTCCAGCGGCAGGCGCGGCGGCGAAAGCTGGGCCAGCAACTCCTCGCGCGTCATGGCATGACCTCGGTCACGGTGGCGCCCAAGGCGCGCAGGCGGGTCAGGTCGGCGGCAAGATCGGGAACCGCCAGCCGGGCCAGGCGGCTGCGATGCCCGTCGCTGACGGCCAGGGACCGGCCGGGGGGCTGCAACTCGGCCTCGTCCATGATCAGCGCCAGCGTCAGGGACCGGCGACGGGCCAGCGACGCCAGCATCGGCTCGGACCCCTGCCATCCATCGGGGCCGGTGGCGACCAGCACCTGCCCGCCCGAGGGCGACAGCCGCAGGACACGCGCCAGGCCCTCGGCCAGCGGCGGGACCGCCGGGGCCGCCAGCGCCTGGTCGTGCTGGTGGGCCAGGGCCTTGCAGATCGCGGACATGTGCCCGTCCCCGCCCGCGCCCGCGATCTCGCCCGCCCGCCCGCCCGCCAGCACCAGCGCCGCGACCGAACCTCCGCGCGCCGTCACGCGCCAGCCCGCCTGGGCCAGATGCCGCGCGGCACGGACGGACCGAAGCGCCGCGCCCGTGCCCCACAGCATCGGCGCACGGAAGTCCGCCACCAACAGGATCGTGTCGTCGCGATCCTCGTGCAGGCTGCGGATATGGGGATGGCCGGTGCGGGCGGTGGCGGCGGGGTCCAGCCGCCGGGGATCGTCGCCCGCGACATAGGCGCGGATTTCGCGCAGGTCCATCCCCGCACCGGGCGTCCGCGCCGGCACCGCGCCCGCACGGCGGGTCAGCGGGCGGTGCCGGCCCCGGTCGGGGGCCTGATCGCGCAGCGCCAGAAGCTCGGCCGCCGTCAGGCGGATGCCCGGCGCATCGGGCAGTCCGGCAGGCAAGGCTACCACGGGCGCACCTGGCGCAGGATCTCGGCCACGATGCCGCGGGCGGTGCGGCCTTCGCCGCTGGCGGACCAGGCGGGGATCAGGCGGTGCGACAGGGCGTCGGCGGCAAGCGCCTCGGCATCCTCGGGCAACCCGTGGTCGCGGCCGTGCAGCCAGGCGCGGGCGCGGACCCCCGCCGCCAGGGCCAGCGTCCCGCGCGGCGAGACGGGATGTTCCACCCATTCCGCCACCGCGCCGCCGGCCCGCGTCGCCATGACCAGCCGCACGATGAAGTCCTTGAGCGCCGGGGCCAGATGCACGCGCGCGACCTGCGTCCGCGCCTGGGCCAGGTCGGCGGCGCGGATCATGGTGCCCGCCTGCGCGGCCGGGGCGACCGCCTCGGCCTCGACCAGGTCCAGGATCGCGCGCTCGGCCTCGGCCCCCGGCAAGTCCAGCCGCAGGTGCAGAAGGAAGCGGTCCAGCTGCGCCTCGGGCAAGGGGAAGGTGCCTTCGTGCTCGATCGGGTTCTGGGTCGCCACGACCATGAAGGGATCGGGCAAGGGCCGCGTCACGCCGCCGGATGTCACCTGCCCCTCGGCCATGGCCTCCAGCAGGGCGGATTGCACCTTGGGCGGCGCGCGGTTGATTTCGTCCACCAGCACCAGGCTGTGGAAGATCGGGCCGGGGATGAAGTCGAAGCCGCCCGTTTCGGGGCGGAAGACCTGCGTGCCCGTCAGATCCGAGGGCAGAAGGTCCGGCGTGCACTGGATGCGGGCGTGGCTGCCCGGCAGATGCGCCGCAAGCGCCTTGACGGCGCGGGTCTTGGCGATGCCCGGCGGGCCTTCGATCAGGACATGGCCCCCGGCCAAGAGCGCGACCAGCAGGCGTTCCACCAGAACGGCATGCCCGATCAGCGTGGCGCCGATCTCGGACCCCAGGCGGCGGACGGCATGGGTCGGTTCGCTGTGATCGTCCATCGCTTCCTCCCCTCGCGCTGAACTTGCCTACTGTGCAACTGCGTGGGATCGCGATCCAGTGCTAATGCGGGATTTCCCCTGCCACTTTGGTCGGAAAACGCCTAGCGCCGCAGCGCATAGGCCACCAGGACCAGCAACCCGCCCGCCATCGCGAACCAGGTCAAGGCATAGGTCAGGTGGGAATTGCGGAAGGCGATCACGGTCAGTCCGCCGATGGGTTGGGCATCGCTCGCGCGGTCGGCGTCAATGAAATAGGGCGCGACATCGGGCAGGCCCAGCGTCGCTGCAATCGCCTGGGTGTCGCGGGAATACCAGCGGCCCGCATCCGGGTCGTTGGCGCGCAGGAAGGCACCGTCGGGTTGCGACAGGCGTAACAGCCCTGTTACACCTTGCGGACCCTGCGGTAGCGGGCGGTCGTCGCGGCGGTCGGCGGCGACGAAGCCGCGATTGACCAGCACCGTCCAGCCGTCTTCGGTGACAAGCGGCGTCATCACCCAGAAGCCCGGCCCCCGTTCCGTCACCGCCTGCACCAGCACGTCGCTGTCGGGCCGGTATTCGCCCCCGACGCTGACGCGGCGGTATTCGGCACCTTCGGCCGTCAGCCCCGCCCATTCGGCAGGCGGCGGCGCCGGAACCGGGGCCGCCGCCACCCGCGCGTCCACGCGGGCGATCAGGTCGGTCTTCCAGGCCAGCCGCTGCACCTGCCAGATGCCCAGGCCCATCAGGACCAGGAAGACGATCCCCGCCGCGACCAGCAGGGCGACGGGGCGGCGGCGGGCGGTCACGATCCCAGTCCCAGGGCCTCGTGGTTCATCTGGGGCATCATGTTCGTGTTCATGTTGAACATGACCCACAGCGACCCGGCCAGGACGATGACCAGGATCACGACGGTGAAGATCAGCGCCATCATGGTCCAGCCTTCGTCGCTGCGCGTGTTCATATGCAGGAAATAGACCATGTGGACCAGGATCTGCACGATCGCCATGCCCACCACCACGGCGGCGGTCAGGAAGCGGCTTTCAAAGCCGCCGGCCATGACGATGGCGAAGGGGATCGCGGTCAGGATCACCGACAGCACGAAGCCCGTCAGATAGGACCGGACGCTGCCATGATCGTGGCCGTCGTCGTGATGGTCGCCATGCCGTTCGGCGTGGCGTTCGGCGCGGTGCTTGTCGCCCTGGGCTTCAATCGAGGCCATCAGATCATCCCCAGCAGATAAACGAAGGTGAAGACGCCGATCCAGATCACGTCCAGGAAGTGCCAGAACATCGACAGGCAGGCCAGCCGGCGGCGGTTGGCCGGGATCAGCCCGCGCTGGCGGATCTGGATCATCAGCGTGACCAGCCACAGGCAGCCAAATGCCACGTGCAGCCCGTGGGTGCCCACAAGCGCGAAGAAGGCCGAAAGGAAGGCCGAGCGCTGCGGCCCCGCGCCCAGGTGGATCAGGTGCTGGAACTCATAGATCTCGACGGCCAGGAACAGCAGCCCGAAGACCAGCGTGATCCCCAGCCACATCAGCGTGCCACGGGTGTTTTCCTTGACCATCGCCAGCATGGCGAAGCCATAGGTGATCGAGGACAGCAGCAGGAAGGCCGTGTTCAGCGCCACCAGTTCCAGGTCGAACAGGTCCTTGGGCCCCGGACCGGCGGCATAGCTGCCGCCCAGGACCCCGAAGACCGCGAAGAGGACCGCGAACATCAGGCAGTCGCTCATCAGGTAGATCCAGAAGCCGATGCTTGTGGACGCGCCCTCGTGGTGGTGGTGCGGCTCGACCTCCCAGAAGTCGCCCGGGGCTTGGGTGGCTGTGTTCATGGATCAGACCCCTGCGCTTGCCAGCTGGCGGTCGCGCGCATCTTCCGTGGCGCGGACCTCCTCGGCCGGGATGTGGTAGTCGCGGGCATAGTTGAAGGTATGGATGATCGAGGCGATCACGATGCCCGCGAAGGACAGCGCCGCCAGCCACCAGATATACCAGACCAGGGCAAAGCCGCAGATCGTGGACAGGCCCGCGATGATGACGCCCGTCCCGGTGTTCCGGGGCATGTGGATGGGCACATAGGTCGCGCGCGGCCGGGTCTGGCCGTAACGCTTCATGTCCCACCAGGTGTCCAGCCCGTGGCTGACCGGCGTGAAGGCGAAGTTATAAGCGGGCGGGGGCGAGGATGTCGCCCATTCCAGCGTGCGCCCGTCCCAGGGATCGCCCGTCTCGTCGCGCAACTGGTCGCGGCGCGCGATGGAGACGCCGAACTGGATGAACATCGCGGCGATGCCGATGGCGATCAGGACGGCGCCAAAGGCCGCGATCACGAACCAGATCTGCAGGCTGGGATCGTCGAAAACCCGCACCCGCCGCGTCACGCCCATCAGCCCCAGGATGTAGAGCGGCGCGAAGGCGACCCAGAAGCCCACGACCCAGAACCAGAAGCTGACCTTGCCCCACCAAGGATCCAGCCGGAAGCCGAAGGCCTTGGGCCACCAGTAATAGACCGCCGCGAACAGCCCGAACAGCACGCCGCCGATGATGACGTTGTGGAAATGCGCCACCAGGAACAGCGAGTTGTGCAACACGAAGTCGGCGGGCGGCACGGCCAGCAGCACACCCGTCATGCCGCCGATCACGAAGGTCAGCATGAAGGCGATGGTCCACATCATCGGCAATTCGAACCGGATGCGGCTGCGATACATGGTGAACAGCCAGTTGAAGATCTTGGCGCCCGTGGGCACCGAGATGATCATGGTGGTGATCCCGAAGAACGAGTTCACGGACGCCCCAGACCCCATCGTGAAGAAGTGGTGCAGCCAGACCAGATAGGACAGGATGGTGATGCAGACCGTCGCATAGACCATCGAGGTATAGCCGAACAGCCGCTTGCCGGTGAAGGTCGCCACCACCTCGGAATAGACGCCAAACAGGGGCAGGATCAGGATATAGACCTCGGGGTGGCCCCAGATCCAGATCAGGTTCACATACATCATGGCGTTGCCGCCAAGATCGTTGGTGAAGAAGTTCGTGCCGACATAGCGGTCCAGCGTCAGAAGGACCAGCGTGGCCGTCAGCACCGGGAAGGACGCCACGATCAGGATGTTCGTGCAAAGCGAGGTCCAGGTGAAGATCGGCATCCGCATCATGGTCATGCCCGGCGCGCGCATCTTGATGATGGTCACCAGCAGGTTGATCCCCGACAGCGTGGTCCCCACCCCGGCGACCTGAAGGCCCCAGATGTAATAGTCCACGCCCACATAGGGGCTGGACCCCAGGCCCGACAGCGGCGGGAAGGCCAGCCAGCCGGTCTGCGCGAATTCCCCCACGAACAGCGACGCCATGGTCAGCACCGCACCGCCGACTGTCATCCAGAAGGACAGGTTGTTCAGGAACGGGAAGGACACGTCCCGCGCGCCGATCTGCAAGGGCACGACATAGTTCATCAGCCCCGTGACGAAGGGCATCGCCACGAAGAAGATCATGATGACCCCGTGGGCCGAGAAGATCTGGTCGTAGTGGTGCGAGTTCAGGTAGCCCTCGGACCCGCCAAAGGCGATGGCCTGCTGAAGCCGCATCATGATCGCGTCGGCGAAACCGCGCACGAACATGACCAGGGCCAGCACGACATACATGATGCCGATCTTCTTGTGATCGACCGTCGTGAACCATTCGTGCCACAGGTATGACCACAGCCGGTACTTGTGCAGCATCCACAACAGCCCGGCGCCGCCGATGACGACGACCACGCCGGTGGCCCAGACGATCGGATCCTGCGGGATCGCGTTCCAGTCCAGGCGGCCCAGCAGGAAGGTTGTCTCGATATTGGAAGGGACTGCCATCTTCGGCCTCTACAGATTCTGGTCGGCGCCGGCCGGCGGCGTCGTTTGGGTCAGGCGGTTCGGGATCAGGTTGCGGCCCAGGATGCCCTGCGGCGCCTCCAGCGCCCGGCCGCGCAGGGGCGACATGTCGCGCGGCGTGCTTTCGGCGGGGGCGGCGCTTGCCAGCATCCGGTCCAGTTCCTCGACGGTGCAGATGCCGGTGACCTGGAAGGGCGGCAGGCCCAGGACGGGGCGCGGCGTGCCGCGTCCGGCTTCGGCCAGAACGGTGACGTTGGCGATGCCCGGCAGGCCCAGCCCGCCCTGCGCGTCATAGGCCATCATCTCGGCCATGCACATGCGGCCATCTTCCACGCACATGTTCACGACACGGCTGAAAAGCTGGGGATCGACGGGGGCAAAGGCCATGGGCGCGACATTCTCGCTGGGCTTTTCCAGTTCCAGATAGCGGGCGCGGTCCAGCGTCTCGCCGCTGTCGGCCGCCTGCGCCACCCAGCTGTCGAAGCCCGCGCCGTCAAGCGCATGGGCCTTGAACCGCATCCCCGAAAAGCCGTGGCCCGAATAATGCGAGGCCAGCCCCTGGTATTCGCCCGCCTCGTTGAAGACGCCGTGCAGCGTGGTCTGCATTCCAGGCATGGCATAGATCATCCCCGCCATGGCCGGGATATAGAAGGCGTTCATCACCGAGGTCGCGGTCAGCGTGAACTGGACCGGCCGGTCCACCGGCACCGCCAGTTCGTTGACCGACGCCACCCCCTGTTCGGGATAGATGAACAGCCATTTCCAGTCCATCGCCACGACCTGCACCTGCAGGGGCTGCTGGTTGCTGACCGGGGTTTGCGCGTCGATCCGGTCCAGCGGGCGATAGGGATCCAGCAGATGCGTGCCGACCCAGGTCAGCGCGCCCAGGCAGACGATGATCAGCAGCGGGATGGCCCAGATCACCAGTTCCAGCTTGGTCGAATGGTCCCAGTCGGGATTGTAGGTCGCCTGCCGGTTCGACGCCCGGTAACGCCAGGCGAACCACACCGTCAGCGCCATCACCGGCACGATGATGATCAGCATCAGCAGCGTCGATTGCACCAGCAGTTCCGCCTGCCGCGCCGCGATGTCGCCCGATGGCCGCAGCACGACCGCCTCGCACCCCGCCAGCAGCGGCAGCGGTGCAAGCCAGGAAAGACGTTTGAAGAAATGTGTCATGTGGTGATGACCCCGTTGGACCCGCGCGAATCGCGCGCCGTTCGGACGACGACGCCCTGAAGTTGCGGCTGAGATAAGTTCATTGATCTGGATCAAACATAAGACAATTTGTCGCGTGTCCATCCCCGGCATTTTGTAGCATTGATCGTCCCGACCAAGGGCGAATCCCGCTAGGATTCCGCCTGCCTTTGCCCTTCATGCCTTCTGGCCCAATCCAAAGTGGTTCACGCAATGGCGACATCTGCCGAAACCCATGACCGTCGCAGCCCCGGCAAGGACGCCGACGACATCCATGTCTCGCCCTCGGACATCGCGGTGGGCGTGGTGATCGGGCGGACCTCGGAATTCTTCGACTTCTTCGTCTTCGCCATCGCCTCGGTCATCGTGTTCCCGGCGCGGCTGTTTCCCTTCGTCGATCCGCTGACGGGGACGCTGCTGTCCTTCATGCTGGTGCTGCTGGCCTTTGTCGCCCGTCCCATCGGCACGGCGATCTTCATGTATATCGACCGCAAGCAGGGGCGTGTCGCCAAGCTGACGCTGGCCCTGTTCCTGCTGGGCACCTCCACGGTCGCCATGGGGCTGGTGCCGTCCTATGCGGTGCTGGGCGAATGGGCGATCATCATCATGGCGGTGCTGCGCATCGGCCAGGGCCTTGCCATCGGCGGAAGCTGGGACGGGCTTTCCTCGCTGCTGGCGCTGAGCGCGCCCAGGGAAAAGCGCGGCTTCTATGCCATGGTGCCGCAACTGGGCGCGCCGATCGGGCTGATCGTGGCGGCGCTGCTGTTCTCCTATCTGGTCTCGACCCTCTCGGCCGAGGATTTCCTGGATTTCGGCTGGCGCTATCCGTTCTTCGTGGCCTTCTCGGTCAACGTGGTGGCGCTGTTCGCCCGGTTGCGGATCGTCGCCTCGCCCGAGTTCCAGGAAGCGTTCGAAACGCGCGAGTTGCAGCCGACCCGCATCCGCACGACCTTTAAATCCGACTGGCGGGCGATCTGGCTTGCGTCCTTCGTGCCGCTGGCAAGCTTTGCGATGTTCCACATGGTGACGGTGTTCCCGCTGTCCTGGGTGTTTCTGTATACCGACGAGACGCTGACCTTCTTCCTGAACCTGACGGCCCTCAGCGCGGCCTTCGGCCTGGTCTCGGTGCTGGTGTCGGGCTGGCTGTCGGACCGGTTCGGACGGCGGCGGGTGCTGCTGTGGGGATCGCTTGGCATCGGCGTCTTCAGCCTGATGGCCCCCCTGCTGCTGAGTGGCGGCAAGACCGGCGTTTCCGCCTATATGATCCTGGGCTTCCTGGTCCTGGGGATCAGCTTCGGCCTGTCGTCGGGCGCGGTGGCGTCGATGTTCAACAGCCGCAACCGTTACACGGATTCGGCCTTTGCATCCGCTCTGGGCTGGCTGTTCGGCGCCGGGCTGGCGCCCCTGACGGCGCTGTTCCTGTCCACGACGCTGGGCTTGTTCGCGGCGGGGCTTTACCTGCTGTCGGGCGCCGTCGCCACGGCAGTGGCGCTGTGGGCGGCGCGGCAACTGGAATTCCAGAAGCAGGGGTGATCCCCTGTTTCAGCCCGCCAGCATCAGCCCGCCATAGCGGCCAATCTCGCGCTCGATCTCGGCCACAAGCGTATCCAGCGCGGGGTTGCGGGTCTTGCGCGCGCGCCGGATGACATAGGCCAGATCCGGCGGATCGGGCAGACGGCCCCTGACCACCTCCATCTCGGGGCGCAGGTGCCGGTCGTTCAACAGGCCCATGCCCATGCCCGCGGTGACCGCCGCCACCACCCCCGCCGCGCTGGCACATTCGAAGACCGTCTCCAGCATGTCCTCGGACCCCTGGCCGACGCCGGACGCCCAGCGGCGATAAAAGCACTGTTCGTCGAAGGACACGAACGGGATCGGGCCCTCGGCGGGCAGCACCAGATCCGGCGCCTTGACCCAGTTCAGCCTTTCGCGAAACAGCACCACGTCGCTGGCCCGCAGATCATGCGCGAAGACCTGCACGATGGCGGCGTCCAGTTCACCGGCATCCAGCATGGCCTGCTGGACCAGGCTCATGCGGACCTTGCTGCGGACGGTCACGTCCGGGTGCAGGCGGCGGAACCGGCCCAGGATGCGCGCCAGATCGGAACAGGCCGTATCCTCGGTCATGCCCAGGGTGATGCGCCCGGAGAGGGGGGTTCTGGACAGCGAAAGCAGCGCCTCGTCATGCAGGCCAAGGATGCGGGCGGCATAGTCCAGCAGATCCTCTCCGGCAGTGGTAAAGACGGCCGCGCCCGGCTTGCGGTTCAGCAGATCGCAGCCAAGGCTTGTTTCCAGCCGCCTGATCTTGTGGCTGACGGCCGATTGCGACAGGCCAAGCGCCTCGGCCGCGCGGGTGACGCCGCCGTGATGGCGGACGGCCTGCAGGGCGCGCAGGGCATCAATTTCCAGACGGCGGCCGTTGAGATCGGTCATGACGTTTCCGCGAATATGGTTCGGCAACTCCAGCATATCATAGCTTAAAAGACTTCCGACCATGCCATGGAAAAATCTGACATCATGACATGATCGAAATTTGTCATGTGCTTTCCCGAAAGGTGCAACCTACCAAGGCAGGACGACACCCTGCCAAAGGATCGCTCCATGACCCTCACCGCGCCTTCCCTGCCCGTTTCGCGGCACCCGCTTCTCTGGCCGGTCATGGCCACGCTTCTGGTGATCAGCTGGAGTTCGGGCTTCGTCGGCATCCGCTTCGCCAGCGAGGAAGCGAGCATCGCCCTGCTGCTGTTCTGGCGCACGCTGCTGTCGGGCCTGATCCTGCTGCCCTTCGCGCTGATCGTCGGGCCCAGGCTGCGGCCGCGTCAGATCCTGGACCAGATGCTGTTCGGGGTGATGTCCGTCTTTCTCTACCTGGGCGGCTTCGCCCTGGCGATCGGGCAGCGGGTGCCGACGGGACTTGTCGCGCTGATCTCCGACCTGCTGCCGCTGGCCGTCGCCGTGCTGTCTCAGCCGGTCCTGGGCGAAAGGCTCAGCGCGCGGCAATGGCAAGGCACCGGTCTTGCGGTCCTGGGGGTGTTCATCGTGTCCTTCGACAGCCTGGGGCTGGGGACTGCCCCGCCCTGGGCCTATGCCCTGACGGTGGGATCGACGCTGGTCTTCGCCCTGGCCACGGTGCTGCACAGGAAGCGGCCGGGCCTGCGCCTGCCGGTGCATCAAAGCCTGTGCATCCATTCCCTGACCGGGGCGGCGCTGTTCGGCCTTTGCGCGGCATGGCAGGGCGACCTGGCCCCGCCGATGACGCGGGATTTCGCCATCGGCATGGCCTGGCTGGTGGTTCTGGGCACCTTCGCAGCTTACGGCGTTTATTACACCATGCTGCGCCTGTTCCCGGTGGCCAGGGTCAGCGCCGCCATCTATCTCAGCCCGCCGGTCACCATGCTTTGGTCATGGGCGCTGTTTTCAGAACCCCTGACCACTGCCATGTTCGCGGGCCTTGGCGTCACGCTGGCCGGCGTATGGATGACGACGCGGGGCTAGCCCGCAGCGCCTTGGCCTGCCGGCGCCGCGCGTGCAGCGCGGGTTCGGTATAGCCCGAGGGCTGCGTCGTCCCCGTCAGCACCAGATCCCGCGCGGCCTCGAAGGCGGGGCCGTCGAAGCTGGGGGCCATCGGGTGATAGTTCGGATCGCCCGCGTTCTGTTCGTCCACCTTCAGCGCCATGCGGCGCAACGCGTCCTCGACCTGGTCGCGGGTGATCAGCCGCTGTTCCAGCCAGTTCGCCAGCAGTTGCGCGCTGATGCGGCAGGTGGCGCGGTCCTCCATCATCGGCACGTCGTCGATGTCGGGAACCTTGGAACAGCCGACGCCCTGATCGACCCAGCGGACCACATAGCCCAGGATGCCCTGGGCGCTGTTGTCCAGTTCGCGCAGGATCGCATCCTGCGACAAGGGCGCATCGCCCATCAGCGCCGGGGTCAGCAGCACATCCAGATCCGGCACCGGCTGGCCTGCCAGTTCGTCCTGGCGCGCGGCCACATCGACCATGTGGTAATGCAGCGCGTGCAGCGTCGCCGCCGTGGGGCTGGGCACCCAGGCGGTGTTCGCACCCGCGCGGGGGTGGCCGATCTTGGCCTCCAGCATCTCGGCCAGGGCGTCGGGCTTGGCCCACATGCCCTTGCCGATCTGGGCCTTGCCGCGCAGCCCGGCGTTCAGGCCGATCAGCACGTTGCGATCCTCATAGGCCTTGAGCCAGCCCGATTTCCGCGCGGCGTCGCGGCCTGCAAAGGCGCCCGCCTGCATGGACGTGTGGATCTCGTCCCCGGTGCGGTCCAGGAACCCGGTGTTGACGAAGAACAGCCGGTTGCGCAGGGCATGGATGGTCGCGGCAAGGTTGGCGCTTGTGCGGCGTTCCTCGTCCATCAGGCCCAACTTCACGGTGTTGGCGGGCAGGCCCAGGATTTCCTCGACCCTGGCAAAGGTGCGGTCGGCGAAGGCGGCCTCGTCCGGGCCGTGCATCTTGGGCTTGACCACATAGATCGACCCCACGCGGCTGTTGCGCGGCCCGTCGGACTTCTTCAGGTCGTGGAGCGAACAGGCCACCGTGACCATCGCATCCATCAGCCCTTCCGGCGTGTCCTGCCCGTCCAGGCGAACCGCGTCGGTCGTCATCAGCAGGCCCACGTTGCGCACCAGCAGCAGCGCGCGACCCGGCAGGGTGATGGTGCTGCCGTCGGGGCGCGTGACATCGCGATCCCCGGCAAGGCGGCGGGTCATCTGCTTGCCGCCCTTTTCGAAGGTATCGGTCAGGTCGCCCTTCATCAGGCCCAGCCAGTTGGCATAAACGCCGACCTTGTCCTCGGCATCCACGGCGGCCACGCTGTCCTCACAATCCTGGATGGCGGTCAGCGCGGCTTCCATGATGACGTCGCGCAGTCCCGACGGGGACGCGGCGCCGATGGGATGATCGGGATTGATGACCAGTTCGACATGCAGCCCGTTGTGGCGCAGGACCAGGGCGGTGTCCCCGCCCTCGACCCGGCGACCGACAAAGGCAGACGGATCGCGCAGCGTCACCTCGGACCATTCGATCGTGGCCTTCAGCCCTTCGGCATCGGCGCGATAGCCCGACACCTCGGCATGGCTGCCGGTGGTCAGGGGGAAGGTCTCGTCCAGAAACTGTGCGGCACGCGCCACCACGGCGTCGCGGCGGGCCGGATCCAGCGGACCCGGCGCAGGCGGCGGTCCCATCACGTCCGACCCGTAAAGCGCGTCGTAAAGCGATCCCCAGCGGGCATTGGCGGCGTTCAGCGCGAAGCGGGCATTGCTGACCGGCACGACCAGTTGCGGCCCGGCGACCTGCGCGATTTCCGGGTCGATCCGGCCGTTGTCGATGGCGAAGGGCGCGGGTTCGGGGACGAGATAGCCGATTTCCGTCAGGAAGGCGCGATAGGCCGCCGTGTCCCAGGGCTGGTTGCCGCGCGCCTTGTGCCAGGCGTCGATCTGGGACTGCAATTCCGCGCGACGCTGCAGCAGCGCACGGTTCTCGGCCGAGAATTCCGCCAGCAACCCGGCATAGCCCGACCAGAAGCGGTCCGCATCGACGCCCGTGCCGGGCAGCACGCGGCCTTCCACGAAGGCGGCCAGTTCCTCGGCCACGTCCAGGCCATGCCTTTGGGTGTAACGGGTGTCGGTCATCGCGCTCTCCTTCCACGTCGGGCAACGGTATACCATTGCGCACTTTGCCGTCATTTACGCCATGAAGGCCCGCTTTCCAAGATGCGTGAAAAGTTTTTCTGTGTTTCGGAAAAAGTCCGGGGACGTCTTAGACGGTCTCGTTGTCCTCGACCACTTCGGCGGTCACGGCCCGTGCGGAAGCCTCGTCCTCGGCCCCGGAACCGGCCTCGACGATCTCTCGGGCTTCTTCCTCGTCCTCGTCCTCGATGGCGGGGGGATCCTCGCCCGCCAGGAAATTCCCGAACTTTTCCCAGCCCGGCACATAGTCGGCCAGCACCCGCATGACGACCAGCACGGGGACCGCGATGATCATGCCGATCACCGACCACAGCCAGGCCCACAGCGCGACGGCCAGGAACACCACCACCGTGTTCATCTGCAACCGGCGCGACACGAAATAGGGCGTGATCACCTGCCCTTCCAGCGCGGTCAGCATCATGTATGTTCCCGCCACCATCATCGGCCAGAAGACCCCGGGCATCACCACAAGGGCGACAAGCCCCGCCGTGGCGACGCCGGCGATCGCCCCCAGATAGGGGATGAAATTCAGCACAAAGGCGCCCAGGCCGAACAGCAGCGCGCCGGGCATTCCCCAGGCGAACATCGCCAGTCCGATGGCTAGGCCCAGGCCCGCGTTGATGATGGTGATCGCGCCCAGGTAGTTGCCCAGCGAATCCTCGATCTGGCGCAGGGCCAGATAGGCGCTTCGCTTTTCGGACATGGAATCGAAGCTTTGCACGATCTTGAGATACAGAAGATCGCCCGACCCCAGCATGAAGAACAGCAGGACCAGCGTGAACACCACCTGCCCGGCAATGGTCGGCGTGAACTTGATTAGCGATTTCAGGGTGCTGTCGGTTTCCTGTTCGACGGTGATGGTGGCGCCGGCATCGCTGCCGCCGCTTTGGACCTCGTCGATCTTCTCGGCTGCCTTCTGCAAATCCTCGATCGAGGCGCGCACCTCCTCGAACTTGTGTTCCAGCCGGGTGCTGATCATGGGCAGGTTATGGGTAGCCTGGCTGATCGGCCCGCTGGCGGCATAGGCGATCAGCGCGACCGCCATCACAAGCCCCAGCGTGACACCTGTCGCGGTCAGCCAGTCCGGGATGCCGCGCCGCCGGGCCAGGCGCCGCAATGGCGTGAAGACGAAGAACAGCAGGACCGCCAGCGTGACCGGCATCAGGAAGTCGCGGCCCGCCGCGATGGCGGCAAAGGCGAGGATCAGGAAGATTCCGATGACCGCCCAGTTCGCCGCGCGTTCGCTGGCGCCGCTGCCATCCGCGCCGAAACGCGGGAAGCTGTATCGCTTGTCGGCCAATGCGCCCCCCTGAATCCATGCCGGGTTCGAACGCAAGCGGCGGCCCGGACGTTCCGGGCCGCCGTGGATGCCGGTCGGGCAGTCGCGTCAGATCGGGTGGTCGCCGGTGGCGTCGATTACCCGCGTGGGCAGGCCCATCTGCCCCAGCAGTTCAAGGAAAGGCCGTGCCGGCAAATCCTCGACATTGACCATCTTCTTCACGTCCCAGATGCCGCGGGCGACCAGCACCGCCGCCGCTACCGGGGGGACGCCGGCGGTATAGCTGATGCCCTGGCTGCCGACTTCGTTGAAGGCTTCCTTGTGGTCGGCGACGTTGTAGATGAAGACCTCGCCCGGCTTGCCGTCCAGGCTGCCCTTGACCAGATCGCCGATGCAGGTCTTGCCGGTATAGTCGGGGGCAAGGCTGGCCGGGTCGGGCAGCACGGCCTTGACGACCTTCAAGGGCACGACCTCCTGCCCCTCGGCGGTTTTCACCGGCTGTTCGGACAGAAGGCCCAGGTTCTTCAGCACCGTGAAGACGTTGATATAGTGGTCGCCGAAACCCATCCAGAAGCGCACGTCCGCGTCCTTGTATCGGGCGGACAGGCTGTGAACCTCGTCATGGCCCGACAGATAGGCCTTCTGCTTGCCGACGACCGGCAGGTCCCATTCGCGGCCGACCTCGAACATCTGGTTGGTGCGCCATTCGCCGCCCTGCCAGGAATAGACCACGCCGGTGAATTCGCGGAAGTTGATCTCGGGGTCGAAGTTCGTGGCGAACCAGCGGCCATGGGAACCGGCGTTGATGTCCACGATGTCGATGCTGTCGATCTTGTCGAAATATTCATCCTCGGCCAGGCGGGCATAGGCGTTGACCACGCCCGGATCGAAGCCCGCGCCCAGGATCGCGGTGATCCCGGCCGCCGCCACATCCTCGCGCCGTTTCCATTCGTAATTGCCGTACCAGGGCGGCGTTTCGCAGATCTTGGCGGGATCCTCGTGGATGGCCGTGTCGATATAGGCCGCGCCCGCGCGGATGCAGCCTTCCAGAACGGTCATGTTGATGAAGGCCGTCCCCACATTGATGACGATCCCTGCGTCCAGCTTGCGGATCAGGGCCTCGACCGCGCCCGCATCCATCGCGTCCAGCGCATGGCTGGTGAAGGGCATCTGGTGGCCCTTGTCGCGCAGGGTCTGGATGATCGCGTCAGCGCGTGCCTGGGTGCGGTTGGCGATGTGCAACTCGCCGAATTCCGCAGCCTGTTGCGCCACCTTGTGCGCCACGACTTGCGCGACGCCACCCGCGCCGATGATGAGGACGTTCTTCTTGGCCAATTCTGGATCCTTTCCGGGGTTGCAGAGAGGGCGCCTTAGGACAGGCTGGACTTGTAGTCTTCATAGGGGAATTCGCGGACGGTGCGAATGCTGCCGTCGTCTTCCCTGATGGCGATGGCGGGCATGGCGACGCCGTTGAACCAGTTCTTCTTGACCATGGTATAGCCCGCCGCGTCCGCGATGCTGATCCGGTCGCCGACCTGCAAGGGCTGCGGAAAGCGCGCATCGCCGAAGATGTCGCCCGCAAGGCAGGTCTTGCCCGCGACTTGGTATTCGTGGTCGCCCGACTGCGGCAGCTTGGCCGTTTCGCGATAGATCAGCAGATCCAGCATATGCGCCTCGATGCTGCTGTCCACGATGGCGACCTGCTTGCCGTTGTCGATAACGTCCAGCACGCTCACCTCCAGCGAGGTTGTGCCGGTGATGCTGGCCTCGCCCGGTTCCAGATAGGCCTGGACGCCGAAGCGGTCCTGGAAGGCCTTCAGCCGGTCGGCCAGCCGGTCGATCGGATAGCCCTCGCCCGTGAAATGGATGCCGCCGCCAAGGCTGACCCAGTCCAGGCGCTTCAGGATCTCGCCGAACTCGGTCTCGATCCGGGTCAGCTGGCTGTCGAACAGGTCGAAGTCGCGGTTTTCGCAGTTGTAATGGATCATCACCCCGCTGATGCGGTCCATCGCCTGTTCCAGCCGCGACAGATCCCATTCGCCCAGGCGGCTGAAGGGCCGCGCCGGGTCGGCCAGATCGAAGCCGCTGGTCGAAAAGCGCGGGTTCAGGCGCAGCCCGCGCGCGATCCCCGCCGCCTTGTTGTCGAAGCGGTCAAGCTGGGACAGGCTGTTGAAGATGATCTTGTCGGCGTAACCCACCGCCTCGTCGATCTCGTGATCGGCCCAGGCGACGGAATAGGCGTGGGTTTCCTTGCCGAATTCCTCGCGTCCCAGGCGCAGCTCGAACAGCGACGATGATGTGGTGCCGTCCATGTAGTCGCGCATGAAGTCGAAGACCGACCATGTCGCAAAGCATTTCAGCGCCAGCAGCGCCTTGGCGCCCGACGCCTCGCGCAGGCGGGCGATCTGTTCCATGTTGCGGCGAAGCGCCGGCTTGTCGATCAGATAGAAGGGCGTCTGCATCGCGGCCATGCGAACCTTTGGCTGAAAGCGGAACGGCCGATATAGAGACGGCAGGGGCTTTTCGCAAGAAAGCGTGTCAGGCCCGTGACATCGCCTCAGCCGCCCGTTGCAAGGCGGCGGAACTCTCGTTTCAGCAGGTCCAGTTCGGCACGAAGTTGTGCCACCTCGGCCAGCAGGTCGTCGCCCGCAACCGTTCCCGCGACCAGGGTCAGGCTGGCCAGCACGCTGTCCCCGACCACCAGCAACAGGCTGTGGACGCCATTGTCGATGACCGAGGGCGGAAGGCCGGCCGAAACCGCCCAGACGCCGGGGCCTGCCTCGCGCAAGGCGGCCTGGACCACCACCGCCCCCCGATGGGTCACGGACAAGGAGGCAGGGCGTCTGTCGGATTGCAGCGTGCCGGTCCAGCATCCGGCCGATACGCCATGGCTTTCGAACGTCATGCCCATCCCTTCAAGCCTGCGCACGCGCGCGGCCCGACAGGACCGCATCGTTGACAGTGACGGCGTTCATGCGCGGGGCCTCGAAGATCAGGTCCAGCCAGGCCCGTTCAACCGGCCGGTTGGCCAAGTCGGCATAGGCCAGGTCGAATTCCGCCTGCCGCGCCGCGCCCTGCCCCGCGACCGGGTGGCCAAGCTGGCGCAGCACCGTCTGGGTGTTCGGCCCCTGAACCAGGTTGATCCGGGCATAAAGGGTGATCGGCCGTTCCGCATCCACCACCGTATCCAGCCGCAGGATCCGCTCGGCCGCCAGGCCGTCCAGCGCCTCGGCCGGCAGGTCCAGGGCCAGCGACAGGAAGCTGCCGGAAAAGCCCAGCATCTCGATCACCAGGCCATGACAAGCCGCCTGCCCCGGCCGAGGACGGGATCGTTGCCGCAGGATCAATGCCTTGTGACCACAGTCGTGCCACAGGGCCGCATCCTCGCCCAGCCGGTGGCCGTTCCCGGGGGCGGCGATGGCCTGCGGGCTGATCCGGCCCATGAACAGCCGGGGACGCCAGTGCCAGTCCGTGCCGGGCGGCAGATCCGCATCCGGCACCCCGACCGGGCGCAGCATCCAGGGGTCCGACGCTTGCAGGAACCGCCCCAACTGGCGATGCAGCGCCTGCGCGCGTTCCCGCAATTCGGGATCGACGGGGCGCGGCTTGCGGTCCTGGCGATCGGCCAGACGCGCCCAATCGACGCGGCTTCGGTCCGATTGCAGGATCTCCAACAAACGCTTCATCGCGGCCCCCTTCCTTGCGCCGCCTGAATAAACCGCAACCGGAAGGCGAACAAGCGTCACGCAACCAGTTCGTCCAGACGCGCGGCGCAGGCGAAATCGGCCTCGGTCAGGCCGCCCGCGTCATGGGTCGTGAAGGACACCTGGCAATAGCCCCAGCCAAAGGCGACATCGGGATGGTGGCCCCGCTTGTTGCCCAGCCAGGCCGCCAGGTTCGCCATCTCGACCGCCTTGGCGAAGCCCTTGAAGTCGAAGCGCCGGGTGATCGCGCGTCCGTCGGATGAAAGCGTCCATCCGTTCAGCCGGGACAGGCGCGCGGTGATGTCGTCTTGCTCCATTCTTCCTCACAACAAGGGCGATGCCAGGGCCAGCAGGTTGTTGCGCAACCGGCGCAGGACCGACCAGTTGCGAACCTCCTCCAGCGTGATCTCGCGCGAGCGTTCGACATAGCTGTCCTGCCGCGCATCCAGTTCCTCGATGAATTCGAGGTCGAAGACGGCCATGTTCACCTCGTAGTTCAACTCGAAGCTGCGGCGGTCCAGGTTGGCGCTGCCGACCATGCCCATGCGGCCATCGACGGTCATGATCTTGGAATGCAGCAACCCGTCCTGGAACAGCATGATCCGCGCCCCTGCCGACAGCAGCCCGTAATAGAACCCCTGGCTGGTCGCGCCCACCACGATGGAATCGTTGCGCGCGGGCAGGATCATCGTGACCTCGACCCCGCGCCGGGCGGCGGCGCGCACGGCGGCATCCAGGGCGGTGTCGGGGACATAGTAGGGGGTCGTGATGACCACCCGGTCGCGCGCCGCGTGTAGCATCCCCGCCAGGCAGTCGGAGATCGAGCCCTGCCGCCGGTCCGGTCCCGTGGGAATGACCTGGGCGATGTCGCCCGGATCGGCGACGGGTTCGACGGGCAGCAGCATATAGCCCAGATCCTTGCCGGTATAGCTCATCCAGTCGCCCAGGAAGACCGACTGGAACTGCCGCACGACCGGGCCTTCGACCGACATCACGATATCGACCCAGGGCGCGAAGCGCGGCTTGATGGCGAAGGCCATGTCGGCGCAGTTGCGGCTGCCGGAAAAGGCCATGCGGTTGTCCACGACAAGGATCTTGCGGTGGTTGCGCAGATCCAGCCTGCGGAACAGCACGCTGATGAAGGGCAGGCCCCAGGGAAAGGCCGTGACGCATTCGGCCCCGGCTTCCTGCATCTGGATCCACAGGGGGGACCTGACCAGCAGGCGCGAACCAAGGGCATCGACGATCACCCGGCACTCGACCCCACGGCTGGCGGCGCGGGCCACGGCCTCGGCCACCTTCTGCCCGGAATGGTCGGGCAGCCAGATATAGAACAGGATATGGACGTGATCCGTGGCGCGGTCGATGGCGTCGATCATCCGGTCGATGGCCTCATCGCCTTCCTCCAGCAGGCGGATGCGGTTTCCGGTCAGCGCCGACATGCCCCCCACGGCCGCATTCGCAGCCACCACCGGCAGCGCGTAATGCGGGGGCTCGGCGATCACGGCGGGGTTCGGGATGCGCAGGTTCGTTAGCCTGTCGCGCACGTCGGCCATGCGCTGCACCTCGGCCTGGTTCAGGCGCACCTCTCCGAACAGGACATAGGACAGGATGCCCACGACCGGCAGCGCCTCGATCACCATGATCCAGGCCAGGCGGACCGAGGGATCCAGCCGCGGGCGGATCAGGACGCGCGCGATCAGGGCCAGCGTGACCGTCGTATGCAGCATGACAAGGAACGAGGTCCACATGCCGCGCATCATTCCCGCCCGCCACGGCAATTGCAATTCCCCCCGTCGCGGCCTATCTCGGGGGCTTGAAAACAGCAGGGGCCGCCCGCGAATGAACTGGATCACCAACTACGTCCGTCCGCGCATCAATTCGCTGTTCTCGCGCCGAGAGGTGCCCGAGAACCTGTGGACCAAATGCCCCGAATGCGGGACGATGCTGTTCCATCGCGAACTGTCGGACAACCTGAACGTCTGCACCAGCTGCGACCACCACCTGGCGATCAGCCCGCGCGACCGCTTCACCGCGCTGTTCGACGGCGGCGCCTTCCTGGAAGTGAAGGTTCCCGAACCCATCGCCGACCCGCTGCAGTTCCGCGACCAGAAGAAATACCCCGACCGCATGAAGGCCGCGCAGAAATCCACCGGCGAGAAAGAGGCCATGCTGGTCGCCGAGGGGGAGATCGGCCGCACCCCCATCATCGCCGCAGCCCAGGACTTCAGCTTCATGGGCGGGTCGATGGGCATGTATGTGGGCAACGCCATCATCGCCGCCGCGGAACGGGCCGTTAAGACCAAGCGTCCCCTGGTGCTGTTTTCCGCAGCAGGCGGCGCCCGGATGCAGGAAGGCATCCTGTCCCTGATGCAGATGCCCCGCACCACCGTCGCGGTGGAAATGCTGCGCGAGGCGGGCCTGCCCTATATCGTCGTGCTGACCCACCCGACCACGGGCGGCGTCACCGCCAGCTATGCGATGCTGGGCGACATCCAGATCGCCGAACCCAACGCCCTGATCTGCTTTGCCGGTCCCCGCGTGATCGAACAAACCATCCGCGAAAAACTGCCCGAGGGTTTCCAGCGCGCCGAGTACCTTCTGGAACACGGGATGCTGGACCGGGTGACGCACCGCAAGCAGCTGCGCGACGAACTGGTCTCGATCCTGCGCATGGTGGGGGGCTTGTCCGCGCCGACCCGCGCCGACCTGCCTTCGCCTGCGGTCGAACCCGCCCAGCCGGAACCCGCGCCCGCCGACTGACCATCTTCTGTGTCCAAATATCCCGGGGGTCCGGGGGCTGGCCCCCGGCTTGATCTGCCATGAGCCATTCCGACGCCATCCTGGACCGCCTGATGTCCCTGCATCCCAAGGTCATCGACCTGTCGCTGGATCGGATGCACCGGCTGCTGGCGGCGCTCGGCAACCCAGAACGCCGCATCCCGCCGGTGATCCACATCGCGGGCACCAACGGCAAAGGCAGCACCCAGGCGATGATCCGGGCCGGGCTGCAGGCTGGGGGCGCCCGCGTCCATGCCTATACCTCGCCGCATCTAGCGCGTTTCCATGAACGCATCCGCCTGGCGGGCGATCTGATCGCGGAAGCAGACCTGGCTGCCGCGCTGGAGGAATGCGAGGCCGCCAACAACGGCCACCCCATCACCTTCTTCGAGATCACCACGGCAGCGGCCTTCCTGGCCTTTTCCCGCAGCCCCGCGGACTATACCCTGCTCGAGGTCGGCCTTGGCGGCAGGCTGGACGCGACCAACGTGATCGACACCCCCCGCCTGACGGTCATCACCCCCGTCAGCATCGACCACACGCAATATCTGGGCGACACGCTGCCGCTGATCGCGGGTGAAAAGGCGGGCATCATCAAGCGCGGCGTTCCCGTCGTCGTGGGCCCGCAGGACGACGAGGCCCTGCGCGTGATCGAGGCCAGGGCCTCCGGCCTGACCGCGCCGGTCTTCGCCCATGGCCAGCACTGGATGATCGCGCCGGACCGGGGCGGCATGGTCTATCAGGACGACCACGGGCTGTGGGATCTGCCGTTGCCGAACCTGATCGGCCCGCACCAGATCCAGAACGCCGGCACCGCCCTTGCCGCGCTGCGCCAGCTGGGCGCCACCGATGCCCAGGCCCGCGTGGCGGTCACGCAGGCCGAATGGCCCGCCCGGATGCAGCGGCTGCGCCACGGCCCGCTGGTCGATCTGGCCGGTCCGCAGGCCGAACTGTGGCTCGACGGCGGCCACAATCCGGCCGGGGGCGAGGCGCTTGCCGCCACGCTTGCCGCCCTGCCCACGCGCCCGACGCATCTTGTCTGCGGGATGCTGAACACCAAGGACATCGCGGGCTATCTGCGCCCCTTGGCAGCGCAGGCCTGTTCCCTGACCGCCATCGACATCCCCGGAGAGCCGAACACCTTGCCCGCTGCCACCACTGCGGGCGTCGCGGCAAGCGTCGGCATGATCGCGGGTATGGCCGAAGATGCGGCGGCCGCCGTTTCGGCCATCGCCGCGCAGGATCCACACGCGCGGATCCTGATCTGCGGATCGCTCTATCTCGCGGGCCGGGTGCTGCGCGAAAACGGCTGAAGGCCCTAGGCCCCCTGCCCCCAGCCCGCGTCCTGCATTTCCCGCAGGCGACTGGCGGTGCGCTCGAACTCGAAGCTGCCCTCGCCTTCGTTGTAAAGCTGTTCCGGCTGGTCCGCCGCACTGGCGACCAGCCGCACCTTGGCTTCATAGATCGCGTCGATCAGGGTGACGAAACGCTTGGCCTCGTTGTAATTGGACGCGGACAGGCGCGGGATCCCGTCGATCATCAGCACCTGCACCTCGCGCGACAGCGCCAGGTAATCCGCCGGTCCCAACGGCTTGCCGCACAGATCCCAGAAGCTGGACCGGCCCACGCCGTCAGCAAAGGCCTCCAGCGTGAAGCTGCGCCCGCCGACCTCGATCCGCCGGGCCTCGCCCTTGCCGCCGCCCGTCAGGTCGTCCCAGATCGCGTCCATCGCGGCCCTGGCCGACGCATCGGCCGGGCAGAACCACACCTGCCCGCCCGTCGCCCGGCCCTGCCGGTGGTCCACGGGGCTGTCCAGGCACACGACCTCAAGCCGCTGGCGGATCAGGTCGATGAAGGGCAGGAAAAGCTGCCGGTTCAGCCCGTGCTTGTACAGATCCTCGGGCACGCGGTTGGATGTCGTGACGATCACCACTCCCTGTTCCAGCAGGACCTGGAACAGCCGTCCGACGATCATCGCGTCGGCGATGTCGGTGATCTGCATCTCGTCGAAGCACAAAAGCCGGACCTTAGCCGCGACCTCAAGCGCGACGGGACGCACGGTGTCCTGGTCGCCCCGCTGGCGGGCGCGGTTCAGGCCCGCCTGGATCTCCTGCATGAATTCGTGGAAATGCACGCGCCGGGCGGGCACCGTCGCGGCCTCGGCCAGCAGGTCCATCAGCATCGACTTGCCGCGCCCGACACCGCCCCAAAGGTAAAGCCCCCTGGCCGCAGGGACCGGGGGCGGGGGGCTGCCGACGCCCAGGAAGACGCGCCAGGCCGACCGCTTTTCGGGCGCGGGCGTGGCCGCGATGTCGTCCAGGACGCGGTCCAGATGCGGCAGAACGGAAAGCTGCGCCGGATCCGGCTCGATCCGGCCTTCTGCCACGCGCTGCCGATAAAGTTCGCTGACCTTTCCCATGGGCCGCACCTGACACGGATGCCGAAGGCCCCGCAAGGGCCAATGCTTGACCCGCGACCCCGCCCCGTGCCACCCCTGCCAAGGCAAGCGCCACGAGGTTTCATGCCCAAGTCCCCCACCCTGATCGCGGATATCCCTGTCCTGTTCGTCATGGCGGCCGAGGCCGAATACGGCCCCGCCCTGCGCGCCCGGATCGACCCCCTGATCACCGGCATCGGCCCGGTCGAGGCTGCCGTGCAACTGACGGCCGCCCTGGCCGGGATGGCGGACCTGCCCCGGCTGATCGTGTCGCTGGGATCGGCCGGATCGGCACGGCTGGAACAGGCCGAGGTTTACCAGGCCACGGTGGTGGCCTATCGCGACATGGACGCATCGCCCCTGGGCTTCGAAAAGGGGCGCACGCCGCTGCTGGATCTGCCGGTCCGGGTCGCCCTGCCCCACCGGGTCGAGGGGATTCCGGCCGCGACCCTGTCCACCGGCGCCAACATCGTCAGCGGCGCGGCCTATGACGACATCGCCGAGGACATGGTGGACATGGAAACCTTTTCCCATCTGCGCGCGGCCCAGCATTTCGGGGTGCCGCTGATCGGATTGCGCGGCATCTCGGACGGTGCGGCCGAACTGCAGACCCTGTCGGACTGGACGCAATACCTGCACATCATCGACGAAAAGCTGGCGGGGGCGGTGGACCGGATCGCGGACCAGCTTGCGAACGGAAGTCTGATCCCCGGCGCCCCGCGCTTGTCCTGAGGGCTGCCAGCCCCTAAACCCCTGGGGGCACAGCTACCGGACAAGGCAGACATGGCACGCGGCACGACAATCATTCACGACCGGCCCACCAGCAAGCGCGTGGGTGCGCTGCGTGCCTTGGGACCGTTCCTGCGGCCCTATCGCCTGCAGGTGGTGCTGGCGCTGATCGCGCTTGCCGCGACCTCGGCCATCAGCCTGGTCCTGCCGCTGGCCGCGCGCCGGGTGGTGGACAATTTCGACGACGGGGCGGGACTGCTGGACGAATATTTCGGCGCAGCCCTGCTGATCGTGGCGGCGTTGGCGCTTGGCACGGCGGCGCGGTATTACTTTGTCACCCGGCTGGGCGAACGGGTCGTGGCCGATATCCGCAAGGCGGTCTTCGCCCGTGTCGTCACCCTGTCGCCGGGCTTCTTCGAACGGGTGATGACCGGGGAAATCCTGTCGCGCATCACCACCGACACCACACTGATCCAGTCGGTGATCGGGTCGTCCCTGTCGATCGCCCTGCGCAACATGATCATCCTGGCGGGCGGGCTTGGGATGCTGGCCTTCACCTCGTTGAAGCTGATGGGGTTGGTGCTGCTGATCATCCCGGTGATCCTGGTGCCGATCATCGTGCTGGGCCGCAGGCTGCGCGGGCTGTCGCGCGCCAACCAGGACTGGATCGCGGCATCCTCGGGCGCGGCGTCGGAAACCCTGCTGGCGGCGCAGACGGTGCAGGCCTATACGCATGAAGGGCGCAGCATCGCCCGCTTCGACGACGTGACCGAACGGTCCTTCGGCGTGGCCTTGACGCGGATCCGCACGCGGGCGGTGATGACGGCCATCGTGATCTTCCTGATCTTCGCGGGCGTGATCGGCGTTCTGTGGATCGGCGCGCGCGACGTCCAGACCGGCGTCATGACCGCCGGGCAACTGGTGCAGTTCGTGATCTATGCGATCCTTGTCGCCAGTTCGACCGGGGCGCTGTCGGAAATCTGGGGCGAATTGCAGCGCGCGGCGGGTGCGACCGAACGCCTGGGCGAACTGCTTGCGGCCGAGGATGCGTTGACCGATCCCGCCCGTCCCCTTCCCCTGCCACGCCCCGTGCGCGGCCATATCGCGCTGGAAGGCGTCAGCTTCCGCTATCCCACGCGGCCCGATGTCTCGGCCTTGGAGGGGGTTGGCCTGACCATCCGGCCGGGCGAGACGGTGGCCCTGGTCGGCCCATCGGGTGCGGGCAAGACCACGGTGATCCAGCTGATCCAGCGGTTCTGGGATCCGGCTGCGGGGCGGGTGACGCTGGACGGCATCGACCTTCGCGACATGGCGCGGGCGGATTTCCGGCAGGCCATGGCCCTGGTGCCGCAGGATCCGGTGATCTTCGCCACGACCGCGCTGGAAAACATCCGCCTCGGCCGCCCCGACGCCCCCGCGTCCGAGGTCGAGACCGCCGCCCGTGCGGCCCATGCCCATGACTTCATCACCGCCCTGCCGCAGGGTTACGACACCCCGCTGGGCGAACGCGGGGTCATGCTGTCTGGCGGCCAGCGACAGCGGATCGCCATCGCCCGCGCCATCCTGCGCGACGCGCCGGTCCTGCTGCTGGACGAGGCCACAAGCGCGCTGGATGCGGAATCGGAATCGCTGGTGCAGGCCGCCGTGAACCGCCTGTCCGAAGGCCGCACCACGGTTGTCGTGGCGCACCGGCTGGCCACGGTGAAGAAGGCCGACCGCATCGTTGTCTTCGATGGGGGCCGCATCGTCGCCCAGGGCACCCATGACGCCCTGGTGGCCGAAGGCGGGCTTTACGCCCGGCTGGCGCGGATGCAGTTCACGGACATGCCGGTCCTGCCCGAACCGGCCTGATCACTTCGGCGCGGCATAGACCGCCGCCCAGAACCGCGTCTTGCCATCCGGCCCGATCGCCTGGCCGATGCCGTAATCGCGCATCTGCGGGATCAGGATATTGGCCCGGTGCCCGCTGGACGCGTTCCATTCCGCCAGAACCCGTTCCTGAGAGAACGGCCCCGCCGCGATGTTTTCCGCCGTGATGCGGGGCGCATAGCCCGCCGCTTTGACGCGCGGCCCTGGACCGGCCGTCCTGCTGCCGATATGGGTCATGCGGCCACGCTGCGCCATGTCGCAGGCGTGCTGGGCCGCGACCCGGGCCAAGACGGGATTGGGCCTTACCGGGGGCAATCCGGCCGCGCTGCGCAGCGCGTTGGTGGCCGCCGCGCCATGGTCGTTCTGGCCGGGACTGGTCGCCAGGCAAGTCGCCTGGCCCGCGGACATCAGTTGCATGGCATGGGGATCATCGCCACTGTTCTTGGGATTTGACGGGGTCTGTGCGCAACCAGCCAGGACGGCGCAGACCAGGACGGCAGACATTTGCAAGGGATTAGGCATGGTTTCACCTTTTTAAGCGGGGTGCATCCTACGGGTGAAATTGTGAATGAATTAACAATGCACAGTTGTTGTATGCACGAAACCAGGCGGAATGGCCACATGGAACGCTTGGATCAATCCCGCGTTTTTTGTCAAACCATTCAGAAACATCCGAAAGGACGCATCATGGCCATCTGGGATTTCGTCAAGGACGCCGGGAAATCGGTCTTTGGCAAAGCCGAAGCCGCCGAGGCAAAGCCCGCCCCGGCCCCTGCGGCAGGCAAGGCCCCGCAGGATCCCGAAACGACCCGCAAGGTCGCGGCGCTCAAGGCGGAACTCAGGGCGCTGAACCTGGACAAGGACGACGTTCACCTGACCCTGCGCGGCGGCGACACCGTCAAGATCGAAAGCAAGGGCGCCGACCGCGAGACCCTTGAAAAGCTGATCCTGGCCGTGGGCAACATCGAAGGCATCGCCAAGGTCGAGGCCGACCTGCCCGAGGCCGGAGTGGAAGCAGGCAAGGCCCCCGTCTTCCACACCGTCAAGAAGGGCGAGACCCTTTCGGCCATCGCCAAGGCCTATCTGGGCAGCGCCAGCAAATACAACGCCATCTTCGAGGCGAACCGGCCGATGCTGACGGACCCCGACAAGATCTATCCGGGCCAGACCCTGCGCATCCCGCAGGAATGACGACCTGACGCCGCGTTTCGCCGCGCCCCGCGGACAAGCCTATTGCCCCCTTTCCCGCCGATAGCCCATTGTATTGAAAAGCGGGATCAGGAGGGTGATCCCGGTGGGAGGGGGAAATATGACGCGCTTTTGCAGCTATGACGACCGCAACGCCCTGGAAGCGGAAATGCCTTACGACGCGCGGGGCCTGCCGGTCACGATCCATGGCTTTCTGGCCCGCACCGCCGAACGCTTTCCCGACCGGCCCGCGATCAGCTTCCAGCTTCTGTCCGATCCGAAAAGCCACGCCACGACCCTGACCTGGCAGGACTTGCTGGAACGCGTCACCGAGACCGCCAACCTGTTCCGCAAGCTGGGCGTCGGCCCGACCGACACCGTGGCCTATCTTCTGCCCAACAGCATCGAGACGCCGGTGGTCCTGCTGGCTGGCGCGACCGCCGGCATCGTCAACCCGATCAACCCGCTGCTGGACGCCCAGCAGATCGCGGGCATCCTGCGCGAAACCCGCGCCAAGGTGCTGGTGACGCTGCGCGCATTCCCCAAGACCGACGTGGCCCAGAAGGCGGCCGAGGCGGTGGCCCTGGCCCCGAACGTCACCCATGTGATCGAGGTGGACCTGAACCGCCATCTGCGCGGGCTGAAACGCTGGATCGTGCCGCTGATCCGCCCGCGCGTGAAGCGCCGCCACAAGGCCAAGGTGCTGAACTTCGAGGCCGCCACCAGTGCCGAAAAGCACACGCGCCTGGATTTCGACGACGTGCAGCAGGACCGCGTCGCGGCCTATTTCCACACCGGCGGCACCACCGGCACGCCCAAGGTCGCGCAGCACAAGTATTCGGGCATGATCTACAACGGCTGGCTGGGCGGATCGCTGCTGTTCGACGAAAACGACGTGCTGATGTGCCCGCTGCCGATGTTCCACGTCTTCGCGGCCTATCCGGTGCTGATGTCCTGCATCGCCTCGGGGGCGCATGTGGTGATGCCCACCCCGGCCGGATACCGGGGCGACGGTGTCTTCGACAACTTCTGGAAGCTGATCGAACGCTGGCAGGCGACCTTCCTGATCACCGTGCCGACCGCGATCTCTGCGCTGATGCAGCGGCCGGTCAATGCCGACGTGTCATCGCTGAAAACCGCGATCTCGGGGTCGGCCCCCCTGCCGATCGAGCTTTACAACCGCTTCAAGTCCGCCACCGGGGTCGAGATCGCCGAAGGTTACGGCCTGACCGAGGCGACCTGCCTTGTCAGCTGCAATCCCGTGGACGGCATGAAGAAGGTCGGCTCGGTCGGCATTCCCCTGCCCTATACCCATGTCCGCATCCTCAACCACGACGACGCGGGCAAGGTGCATGAATGTCCCACCGACGTCGTGGGCGAGATCTGCGTGGCCAATCCCGGCGTCTTTCCGGGGTCCACCTATACAGAGGCCGACAAGAACCACAAACTGTTCGCCGAGGACATCTATCTGCGCACCGGCGACCTGGGGCGGCTGGATCACGACGGCTATCTGTGGATCACCGGGCGGGCCAAGGATCTGATCATCCGGGGCGGCCACAACATCGACCCCGCCGAGATCGAGGAGGCGATGCTGTCCCATCCCGCCGTGGCCTTTGCCGGCGCCATCGGGCAGCCCGACAGCTTCGCGGGCGAACTGCCCTGCGTTTATGTCGAACTGGTGGCCGGGGCCACCGCCACCGAGGCGGAACTGCTGGATCACGCCAAGACCCACATCCACGAACGCGCCGCCATCCCCAAGCATGTCGAGATCCTGCCCGAACTGCCCAAGACCGCCGTGGGCAAGATCTTCAAGCCCGATCTGCGCCGCCTTGCGATCAAGCGCATCTATGACGCCGCCCTGGAGGGCACCGGCGCCCATGTGTCCGAGGTCATTGAGGACAAGAAGCGCGGCCTGGTGGCGCGGCTGGCACGCGGCGGGGCCATGGACGAGGATGCGGTCAAGGCGAAGCTGGGGGAATTCACCCGGCCTTGGGAGTGGGTCTAGCCGCCGGTCAGGTTCCGGCTTTAATCACGGCTTCCGATTGTCTAAGACCATTGCGTACGGAACGGATCGGCCGGGGGCAAGAACAAGCGATGAGCGAACCACTTCCCGATACCGGTTGGTCGCGTGAGTTCGTGACCCTGAAGAATGCCTGGGTCTTTCCACCCGATCAGGCGGTCGGGCGTCCGTGTTGCGGTGTCGTGACCGCCGAGGGCGAGGACGTGCTTCACGCCTCGACCTGGCGCGGCGGCATCCGCATGACGCGTGCCTTGGAAAAGCCCGCAAGACCCGCGGCCGCGCTTTCGGGGCGCCATCTGTGGGGCGGTCTGTATTACGGGCATTTCGGACATTTCATGACCGAAACCATGTCTCGCTGCTGGGCCTATGACCAGCCTGGCATTGACAGCGTCCTGTTCATCCCCAAGCACGACAAGCTGCTGGCCTTCCAGGCCTATCAGACACAGTTATGGGGGCTTCTGGGCGTGACTGCGCCGGAACGCCTGGTCCGCGAACCGGTCGTGGTCGAGGAACTTGTGGTTCCGGGGCAAGGCTTCGGGCTGGGACGGATCGCCAGGGGAACCCCGGAATTCCGCGACACCATGAAGACGATGGCGCAGGCGTTGCCGCAGGACCCGCCGCGCAAGATCTATATCTCGCGCACGAAGTTCAACGGCCGCGGCGGCGTTCTGTGCGAAAGGACCATCGAACGCAACATGATCGAGAACGGCTATACGGTCATGCATCCCGAAAAGATGGATCTTCGGGACCAGTTGCGCTTCTACAAGTCGGCGACCCATATCGTCGGCGTGGACAGTTCCGCCTTTCATATCGCGGGAATGGTGGCCGATCCCTCGAAAACGATCGCCTTCATCCTGCGCCGTGACAACAAGGCCCATGAAGCCATCGCCGCCCAGATCAGCGGCATGATCGGGCGCGATCCGGTCATCATCGACGCCCTGGCGGCAAACTGGGTGGAAAACGGCGCGGCCTCCTCGAACCATCTGAGCTGGGGAGAGCTTGATCATACAGCCCTTGCAACGGGATTGCACCGGCACGGGCTGATCGACGATCCCAAGCAATGGCAGGGTCCGACGGAACAGGACATGGCCGAAAGCCTGTCGGGGATCGCGGCGAAGCATCAGGGCGATCTTGTCCGCATCGGGGTGGGGCCGCATCACATGAATCCGAAGGACAGGCCATGAACGATCGCGACATCAGGATCCTGGGCGTCTGCCGCTTTTCCATGCTGGGCCGGGGGGACTGGAAGGCTTATCGGAACCAGCCTGACGAGGCGCTCGAGGCGATCTATCTGGAACAGTCGAAAGACCTGTTTTCGCCCGAACGCCTGGAATCCCGGCTGGCGACGTTCGAACATCTGACCCTGCGGTCACTTGCCAACCAAAGCGATGCGGATTTCCGTCTGCTGGTCGTGTCCTCGGACCGGATGCCGGAACGATATCGCGCCCGGCTCGAGGCTATCTGCCGCGGGGTCGAGCAGGTGGTGCTGCGCTTCCTGCCGCCCATCCATGTGTCCGAGGCGATCCATCAGGCCGCCCCCGACATCGGACTGGATCTGGCCGATACGGTGCAGTTCCGGCTGGACGACGACGACTGCGTGTCCCGGGACTACATCCGCCGGTTGCGTCGCCACGCCGCCTGCATGTGGCGCAATGCCCATTTCGCGGTCAGCTTTCCGTCGATCTTCTATTGCATCACCGACGGGCCGACCGAGGGCATCTATAACTGGTACAGCCCCTTCTTCAGCGCGGGCGCGGCGATCCGGCATTCGTCGCGCACGATCTTCGATTACGGACATTACGCCATCCCGACCCGGCTGGTGGCCGTCACCGACCCGCATTTCCCAAATATCGTGACCCATCGCGGCGACAATGACACCCCCCGCCACGCGCCCGAGATCCTGCGCAAGCGCGGCATGTCCAAGGCGAGCCGGTCCGACGTGGAACGCGCCCTGGAACGGCATTTCGACTACCTGACGGCCGAGGGCCTGGCGCTGTGCAGTTTCGACCGGATGCTGGCCGCAGCGTGACCCCATGGCGGATGATCCCGTCTGCCCGCTGTGCCTGCGCCCGATCCCGCCGGGCGTGCCGCAAAGCCGCCATCACCTGGTCCCCAAGCTGCGCGGCGGCAAGGGCGGCGAAACGGTGCTGCTGCACCATGTCTGCCACAAGACCATCCACAAGACGCTGAGCGAGACGGAACTCGCCCGCAACTATGCCACGGTCGAGGCGCTGCGCGCCCATCCCGACTTGCGGCGCTTCTTCGACTGGGTGGGCAAGCGTCCGCCGGGATGGACGGGCAAGGTCCGGTAACGCGGCTGTGTGTTTGCGGCAGGCGCGATTCGGGTCACGCTGCGTTACCCAATGACAGGAAAGGAACGTCCATGAAGAAACTTGCCCTGACGACCCTGACCGCCTGCCTGCTGGCAGCCCCGGCCCTCGCCGCGCCGACCCTGGCGCCCGAAGCCGCCGCGCCCGGCACCACGATCCTGGCAAACTGCCCCGGCAAGCCGCCGGTCAACGCCTGAAGGCTGCGCAACGCCGGAAGGCGTTGCGTGTTCTGGCGAAGATTGGTCTAAACCGCACCGGTGGATGGGGGGTTAACCGCCGGTCATAGGTAGGATGCGTGATTTCACGCACCATCACTGCACGGGAACGGTGCGTGCGAAGCACGCACCCTACGTTTGCTTACATCTTACCGCGCAAACTTCTTGTACTTCACCCGCTTCGGCTCGATGCTGTCCGGCCCAAGCCTGCGTACCTTGTCGGCTTCATAAGCCTCGAAGTTCCCCTCGAACCACTCGACATGCGCATCCCCTTCAAAAGCCAGGATATGCGTGCAAAGACGGTCCAGGAAGAAGCGGTCGTGGCTGATGATGACGGCGCAGCCAGCGAAATCCTCCAGCGCGGCTTCCAGGGCCTGCAGGGTTTCCACGTCCAGGTCGTTGGTCGGTTCGTCCAGCAGCAACACGTTGCCGCCGGATTTCAGCAGCTTCGCCATGTGGACGCGGTTGCGTTCGCCGCCTGAGAGCTGGCCCACCTTCTTCTGCTGGTCTCCGCCCTTGAAGTTGAAGGCGCTGCAATAGGCGCGGCTGTTCATCGACGCGTCGCCCAGGACGATCTGCTCGGCCCCGCCGGAGATCTCCTCCCACACGGTTTTCTGGGCGTCCAGGGCATCGCGGGACTGGTCCACATAGGACAGTTGCACCGTGTCGCCATAGGCGATCTCCCCGGCATCGGGTTTTTCCTGGCCGGTCAGCATGCGGAACAGCGTGGACTTGCCCGCGCCGTTCGGGCCGATCACGCCCACGATGCCGCCGGGCGGCAGGGCGAAGTCCAGATCCTCGATCAGAAGCTTGTCGCCCATGGCCTTCTTCAGGCCCGACACCTCGATCACGCGGTTGCCCAGGCGTTCACCGTTCGGGATGATGATCTGGGCGCGCGACAGCTTCTCGCGCTCGGACTGGCTGGCCAGTTCGTTATAGGCGTTGATCCGGGCCTTCTGCTTGGCCTGGCGCGCCTTGGCGCCGGCGCGGATCCATTCAAGCTCGCGTTCCAGGGTCTTCTGCTTGGACTTGTCCTCGCGCGATTCCTGTTCCAGCCGCTTGGCCTTCTGTTCCAGCCAGGCGGAATAGTTGCCCTCGTAGGGGATGCCGCGGCCGCGATCCAGTTCCAGGATCCAGCTGGTGATGTCGTCCAGGAAATAGCGGTCATGGGTCACGATCAGGATCGTGCCCTTGTATTCGATCAGGTGCTTTTGCAGCCAGGCGATGGTTTCCGCGTCCAGGTGGTTGGTCGGTTCGTCCAGAAGCAGCATGTCGGGCGCTTCCAGCAGCAGCTTGCACAGCGCCACCCGGCGGCGTTCACCGCCCGACAGGCTGGTCACGTCGGCATCGTCCGGCGGGCAGCGCAGCGCCTCCATCGCGACGTCCACCTGGCTGTCCAGATCCCACAGGTTCTCGGCGTCGATCTCGTCCTGAAGGCGCGCCATCTCCTCGGCGGTCTCGTCCGAGTAGTTCATGGCCAGTTCGTTATAGCGGTCCAGCTTGGCCTGCTTGGCCTTCACGCCTTCCATCACGTTGCCGCGCACGTTCAGCGCCGGATCCAGTTCCGGTTCCTGCGGCAGGTAGCCCACGGTCGCGCCCTTGGCGGCCCAGGCCTCGCCGGTGAAATCCTTGTCCCAGCCGGCCATGACGCGCAGCAGGGTCGATTTACCCGCGCCGTTGACGCCGACGACGCCGATCTTGACGCCCGGCAGGAAGTTGAGGCGGATGTTTTCGAAGACCTTCTTGCCGCCGGGATAGGTCTTGGACACGCCGTCCATGTGGTAGACGAACTGATAGGACGCCATCGGAATCTCCTGCCAAAGCTTTGCGGCTATGTAGGCGAAAGCGGGGGCCGGGAAAAGGTCAGCGTGTCTGGGCCAGGAAATCGGCGCCCAGGTGATCTTTCAGGAAGTCCAGTTGCGGGGCCAGGCGGGTTTCCAGGGCTGCAATGGCCTGCGAGGGAAGTTGCAGCGAATCGCGGTTGGCAAAGACCCTTTCGGTCATGTTCGCATAAGGCCAGGGGTTGATGCCCAAATGGGCCTCGACCGCATCCATCACGGCTTGCGGCTCGCGGGCGATGCGGCCGAAGGGCAGGACCAGCATGCCGGGATACCGCGCCTGCCAGCGGGGCAGATAGCTGGCATAATCGCCCCGGTCATACAGCACCGGATTGTCGAGTTCCGCCATCCAGTCGGCAAGCGTCCGGGGCTGGCGCCTTTCGCGTTGCAGGTTCATGCGCAGTTGCGAAATGGCCCGGTCCACCGGATGACGGATCAGATAGATGATCTTGGCCTTGGGCAGGAAGTTCGCGACATAATCCACGCCCTCGACCGGCAGGGTCGAATATTCCGGGGTGAAGTCCATCGGCATGGCAGAGGGTGGCGCAGGCGCGAAGATGCGCTTGTACCACTGGTTGTGGAACATTTTTCCACGCGTTGCGCCGTTCAGATAGGCGTCTAGTTCCGGCGGCATGGGGATGCCGCGCCGCGCATGGCGGTCGCGGATTTCCTGCGGTTTCTGGCGGTAATGCCAGGCGATCCAGCGGCGGTGTTCAGGGATGAAAAGGTGATTGAAATACTGCACCTCCTTGAAAGGCGGGATCCAGACCTGCGGGTGCTGGCCCAGCATCTGCGCCAGCCAGCTTGTGCCCGCCTTCTGCGCGCCGATGCACAGCGCGCCCGGCTTGCGCGGCTGCCCGTCAGGCATCGGCCCCCCATCGCTCACCGCAGTTTCACCGCATTGCTTTGGGAATGGTTGGAATAGGTCGGCCAGTCGGGCTGGTAATCCTCGGCCTGGTTGCCCCAGACGGTCCATCCCTTGCGCGGGCCGCGCGCGAACATTTCCAGGCGCGGGCCCCAACTGCAGGCCTCGATCAGGGGATATTGCTCGTCCGGCTTGCGCGAGTGTTCGCGCTTCTGGGTGGCGATGACGTTTTCCTGGCTGCGGCCCGGGTCCAGCGTCCGCACGTCCTTGCCGCGCACGCCGAACAGCAGGATCTCGGTCACGTTGCGGAAGTAGAAGCCCACGCCGCGCCGGTCGGGGCCGCCGTCCTTGCGGGTCTTGTACCAGATCAGGTTCGACTTGTAGGTGAATCCCCAGCTTTCCATCACCTTCAGCCCTTCGGGCAGCAGGGCATTGGGCACCCACAGATAAAGATGCGACCGGGCATCGGCGATGCGGGCCACCGGCAGGGCGCAGATATCGTCCAGGGTCATCGTGGGGTAACGCGACAGGCGCTTGTGTTCGGGGGCTATCTTGCCGGTGCGGTTCTGGAACTGCCAGGGCGGATCGGCCAGGACCGTGCCGAACCGCACCGCGCCTGCGGTGGCCAGAAGATCGTCGGACGCGCTTGTCAAACCGGCCTCCGGTCAGGGGTTTAGCTGTTCCCGATACCCTTTATCGGACAGGCCCGCCCGCCGCCACCGCCAAGGTGGCTGCCGTTACAGCCGCCCCCACAGGTCGTATTCGCCGGCCTCGTCCACGGTCACCGTCACGATGTCGCCCGGCGACAGCGTATCGAAACCCTCGTCGATGAACAGGTTGCCGTCGATTTCCGGCGCGTCGGCCTTGGTGCGGCAGGTGGCGCCCTGATCGTCCACGCTGTCCACGATCACCTCCAGCCGGGTGCCGACCTTGGCGGCCAGCCTGGCTTCGGAAATGGCCTGCGCCTTTTCCATGAAGCGGTCGAAGCGGTCCTGCTTCACCTCCGCAGGCACATGGTCGGGCAGGTCGTTGGCCCGCGCACCCTTGACGTTTTCGTACTGGAAGGCGCCGACGCGATCCAGTTGCGCCTCGTCCAGCCAGTCCAGCAGGGTCTGGAACTCGGCCTCGGTTTCGCCGGGATAGCCGACGATGAAGGTGGACCGAAGGGTGATGTCGGGGCAGATGGCGCGCCAGGCGGCGATCTCGTCCAGCGTCCTGGCCGCGGCCGCTGGCCGGGCCATGCGGCGCAGCACATCCGGGTGGGCGTGCTGGAAGGGGATGTCCAGATAGGGCAGCACCAGCCCTTCCGCCATCAGCGGGATCAGGTCGCGCACATGCGGATAGGGATAAACGTAATGCAGCCGCACCCAGGCCCCCAGCGATCCCAGATCGCGCGCCAGGTCGGTGATATGGGCGCGGTGCCCCCGATCCGTCGCGTGCCGCAGGTCAAGGCCATAGGCACTGGTGTCCTGCGAGATGACCAGCAGTTCCCTGACGCCCGCCTGCACCAGCTTTTCCGCCTCGCGGACGATGGCATGGGCCGGGCGGCTGACAAGGCGTCCGCGCATGTCAGGGATGATGCAGAACTTGCACTTGTGATTGCAGCCTTCCGAAATCTTCAGATAGCTGTAATGGCGCGGTGTCAGGCTGACGCCCGATGCGGGCAGCAGGTCGATGAAGGGATCGGGCTGCGGCGGCACGGCGGCATGGACCGCATCCAGCACAGCCTCGTACTGATGGGGGCCGGTGACGGCCAGGACCTTCGGATGCGCGCCGGTGATGTATTCGGGTTCCGCCCCCAGGCAGCCGGTGACCAAAACCTTGCCGTTCTCGCGTAGCGCCTCGCCGATGGCGTCCAGCGACTCCGCCTTGGCACTGTCCAGGAAGCCGCAGGTGTTCACGATCACCGCATCCGCCCCCTTGTAGTCGGGGCTGATCGCATAGCCTTCGGCCCGCAGGCGGGTCAGGATGCGTTCGCTGTCCACAAGCGCCTTGGGACAACCCAGAGAGACCATGCCGATGGTCGGCTGGCCTTCGCGGCGCCCCAGAAGGCTGTCATCGGAAATGCGGGCGCGGGCCAGGTCGGGGCGCAGGTCGGGCGGGTTCATGTGCATCCGCCGCAAATAGGTGATTCGGTGCGATCAGAAAAGAGGAGAGACGGCCCTGCCCTGACATTCCCGCGAGGCGGGCTTTTCAGGATCGCCCTGCGGCCCATCATGAAGGGCATGAAGAAGATTGGTGGATGGATCGTGATCGGCCTTGTGCTGGGGTCGATGGTGCTGGCGGATATCGTGATGGCGCAACCGCCCGGGCTGGTCTGACGTTGGGTCGGCGTGCAAGGGGCAGGACCGTCGCCAGAACGTGATTTTCCCTTGCGCGATCAATCGGCAAGATGGCCCCATGACACGATTTCGCCTGATCCTGACCCTGGCTGCCGCGCTGAGCGCCGCAATCCCCGCCGCTTCCCAAGCCGACATCGTCGAGCGCGGCCGCTTCATCGACGTGGTGAACCACCGCGGCGGCAATGTGCTGCAGATGGTGCAACTGCGCGAAAGGCTGGCCCAATCGGGCAAGACGGTCCGCATCCGGGGTTATTGCCGATCGGCCTGCACGATCCTGACGACGCTGCCCAATTCCTGCCTTGGGGGAATGTCGCGGATCGGCTTTCACGCCCCGCGCATTCCGAACACCCAGATCATCCCGCCGCTGGTGGACGAGATCATGGGCAACTACTATCGCGGCGGCATCCGCGACCGCTGGTTCGGGGGCTGGAACCGGTCACTGGAGATGCAGGTGATCACCGCCCAGCAATATGTCAGGCTGGATCCGCAGGCCAAGATCTGTCGGGGCCAGCAGACCGGCTCACTCGCGCAGCCGCCAGCCGGTCGCAAAGATCCAGCGGATCGCCAGGCAGCAGACCGCGATCATCAGGCTGACCGCCACCAGGGACACGCCCACCGGCACGTCCGCAAGGCCGAAGAACGACCAGCGAAAGCCCGACACGAGGTAAAGGACCGGGTTCAGCTTGGCGACGCCTTCCCAGAATGGCGGCAGCATGTCCGCCGAATAGAACGCGCCGCCCAGAAACACCAAGGGCGTGATCACCATCATCGGCACGATCTGCAACTGCTCGAAGCTCTTCGCCCATAGGCCGATGATGAAGCCCAGCAGGCTGAAGCCCGTGGCCGTCAGGATCAGGAAGGCCAGCATCCAGAACGGGTGCAGGATGTGGACCCCCACGAAGAAGAAACTGGTCAGCAGGATCACCAGGGCGATCAGCACGGCCTTCATCGCCGCTGCACCGACAAAGCCCAGCGTCACCTCGATCCAGCCCACGGGGGACACCAGGTATTCATAGATCGTGCCGCTGAACTTGGGGAAATAGATGCCGAAGCTGGCATTGCTGACCGACTGCTGAAGGATCGTCAGCATCATCAGTCCGGGCACGATGAAGGCGCCGTATTCCACGCCCTCGACCGACTGGATGCGCCCGCCGATGGCGGCGCCGAAGACCACGAAGTAAAGCACCGTGGACACGACCGGCGACAGCAGCGACTGCATGACCGTGCGGAAGAACCGCATCATCTCGTGATGAAAGATCGCCCAGACGCCGGGCCAGTTGACACCGCTCATGCCGTCACCTCCTGACGCGGTTCGCTGACCAGCGTCATGAACACTTCTTCCAGGCTGGACTGCCGGGTGGATACGTCGCGCACCATGATCCCCTGCCCCGCCAGATCGCCCAGCAGGCGCGCAATGCCGGTCCGGTCGGCGCGGGTGTCGTATTCATAGGTCAGCGCACGGCCGTCTGGCGACAAGCGCAGGCCGCGGCCCAGCAGTTCATCGGGGATCATCGTCAAGGGCGCGGTCAGTTCGATGGTCAGGGTCTTCTTCCCGAATTCGCCCATCAGGTCCGCCGTGGGCTTGACCAGCAGAAGCCGGCCCTTGTTGATCACGCCGATGCGGTCGGCCATTTCCTCGGCTTCCTCAAGGTAATGGGTGGTCAGGATGATGGTCACGCCGTCGCGGCGAAGCTGGTCCACGACCTCCCACATCTCGCGGCGCAGGGCCACGTCCACGCCCGCGGTGGGTTCGTCCAGGAACAGGACCTTGGGCCGGTGCGACAGGGCCTTGGCGATCAGCACGCGCCGCTTCATGCCCCCCGACAATTCGCGGGTCATGGCATCGCGCTTGTCCCACAGGGCAAGGCTGCGCAGCACCTGTTCGATATAGGCGTCGTCGGGGCCTTCGCCGTAAAGGCCGCGGGTGAAGCGGACGCAGTTGATGACCTTCTCGAACGGCTCCAGCGCGATTTCCTGCGGGACCAGCCCGATCAGCTTGCGCGCGGCGCGCCAGTCCGTGCGGATATCGTGGCCGCCCACCAGCACCCGGCCTCCGGTCGGCACCACCAGCCCGCAGATGATGGAGATCAGCGTGGTCTTGCCCGCCCCGTTCGGGCCCAGCAGGGCGATGATCTCGCCCTCCTCGATCGACAGGGACACGTCGCTCAGCGCGCGGGTGCCGCTGTCATATTGCTTGGACAGGTTCTCGATCTGGATGATCGCGGTCATCGTCTTGTCCTTTCACTCGTCCTCGGGGTGATAGGGGCGCGCGTGGCGCGCATTCGCCAGGGCCTCGACCCACCAGTCCAGCCGATGCGCAAAGACCGCCATTGCCGCCTCGGCCGCGGCGGCGTCGTTGGGATCGGTCATGTGCCCCAGTTCGTCGAATTTCCGCCAGGGCGAGGCGAAGCTGACCGTGTCGCGCAGCGTGACGGTATGCAGTTCCGCCAGGATGATCCGCAAGGCCTCAAGCGCCCGCAACCCGCCCGAAAGGCCGCCATAGCCGATCAGCCCCACGGGCCGCCCCCACCATTCGGCGGTGACGCTGTCGATCAGCGTCTTCAGGTGGCCGGGTTCGGCGTGGTTGTATTCGGGCGTCACGATGACGAAGCCGTCAAGGTCGGCCATCCGGTCGCGCAGGCGCCTGATCGCCGCCCCGTCCCCCATCTGCACCGGCAGCAGGTCGGGATCGGCGGGGTCGATGGTGCGCGTGGCGAAGCCGTGGATTTCCAGTTGGCGGATCACCCAATATGCCACGCGGTCGTTGATGCGCCCTTCCCGGATCGACCCCAGGATAACCCCGATGCATTTGCGTTCCGCCATGGCCGTTCCTTGAATTCCTGATCGGGCTGCGCCCCTAAAGACAATCGTCCTTGGTCAAGAACAAGGCGAAAATCCATCGGCCCCTTGCATGTAATCGGCGACGCCGGGCCAGCAAGGGTGCCGGGGGTGTTTTGCAGGGACTGGTCTTTGGCTGGCGAAAGCAAGGGCCTGCCTGTTTCGACAGGCCCGGCGTCCATGCCCTACCCCCTTGCGGCCAGCAGGCTTTCGTCCAGAATATCCAGCGCCTCCTCGAACACCGCGTCCGGGATGGTCAGGGGCGCCAGGAAGCGCACCACGTTGCCATAGACGCCGCAGGTCAGCAGGATCAGGCCTCGCTTAAGCGCCTCCTCTCGCACCTTGTTGGTGAAGTCGGGGTTGGGACTGCCGCTGCCGGGCAGGTTGAATTCGACCGCGTTCATGAAGCCGGGGCCGCGGATGTCGGCGATCTGCGGGATCCGGTCGCGCGCGGCGGCCAGACGCTGCTTCAGGCGCTGGCCCAGGCGGGTGGCGCGGTCGCAAAGGCCTTCTTCCTCGATCACGTCCAGAACGGCATGGGCGGCGGCAACGCCAAGCGGATTGCCTGCATAGGTGCCGCCAAGGCCGCCGGGATGGGGGCTGTCCATCACCTCGGCCCGCCCCGTGACGGCGCTGATCGGCAGGCCGCCGCCCAGGCCCTTGGCCATGGTCACCAGGTCGGCCGCGACGCCGTGATGTTCCATCGCGAACAGCTTGCCGGTACGGGCGAAACCGGTCTGCACCTCGTCCGCGATCAGCAGCATCACGTGGTGGTCGCACAGCGCACGCAGTTCCGCCATGAAACCCTGCGGCACCTCGTAGAAGCCGCCCTCGCCTTGCACGGGTTCCACGATGATGGCGGCCACGCGGGCGGGTTCCAGGTCGGCCTTGAACAGTTGCTGCAGCGCCTTCAGCGCATCCTCCTTGGAAACACCGTGCAAGGGGTTCGGGAACGGAAGGTGCCAGACATCGGGCATCATCGGCCCGAAGCCCGCCTTGTAGGGCTGGACCTTGCCGGTCAGCGCCATGCCCATGAAGGTCCGCCCATGGAACCCGCCCGCAAAGCTGACGATGCCGGGGCGGCCGGTATAATGGCGGGCGATCTTGATGGCGTTTTCCACCGCCTCGGCGCCGGTGGTGGCGAAGATCGTTTTCTTGTCGAAATCGCCGGGAACCAGGCTGTTCAGCCGTTCCGCCAGCGCGACATAGTTTTCATAAGGCACGACCTGGTGGCAGGTATGGGTAAAGCGGTCCAGCTGCGCCTTCACGGCCTCGATGACCTTGGGATGGCGGTGGCCGGTGTTCACGACCGCGATCCCGGCGGCAAAGTCGATATAGCGGTTGCCGTCCTTGTCCCAGATCTCGGCATTCTCGGCCCGTTCGGCATAGATCTGGGTAGTCATGCCCACGCCGCGCGAAATGGCGGCGTTCTTGCGGTCGGTCATGGTCGTCATCGGAATCGCTCTCCCTTCGGGTTTGGCGGATGCTAGCGCAGCATTCCTGCCCCGAACAGGCCCGCCCTTGCGCCGGGCGGCGGGGCGGGCGATGCTGGCCCTGCACGCTGCCCGAGGACCGCATGACGATCACCCGCCCCCTTGCCCTGCTTGCCGCCATGGCCAGCCTTGCCGCCTGCCAGGACGCGGGCGAACGGTCGGTCGCCATGCTGCGTCCCGGCGACAGCTATGTGGTCACCCGCATCGACGGCGCCCCCGCCCCCGCCGGCGTCACGCTGGAGGTGGGCGAAGGCGGCCGCGTCACCGGGCGCGCGCCCTGCAACCGCTACAGCGGCCAGTTGACCGAAAACGGTGGCGCCATGGGCGTCAGCGGCATGGTCATGACCCGCATGGCCTGCGCCGAACAGGACCGCAACATGGCCGAGGTTCGCTTCGGCAATGCCATGGGCAGCATCACGGCCGCCCGCCGCACTGGCGACGGCCTCGCCCTGACCGACCCCGAGGGACGCGAACGCATCGCCCTGGCCCGGTCCGAGGGGCAATAGCCCGGTGTTTCCGATCCGGGACCACAACCCGTCGGAACAAAGGCCCTGGATCACCTATGGGCTGATCGCGGCCAACATCATCCTGTATCTGTCCACCCTGCCGATGGTGGCGGGGGGCGAATGGCTGTGGGTGCGGCTGGCGCTTTATCCCTTGGCGGTGGTCAATGGGGAACTGCTGTGGGGGCTGGTGACCCACATGTTCCTGCATGGCGGGATCATGCACCTGGTCGGCAACCTTCTGTTTCTGTACATCTTCGGCGACAACCTGGAAGAACAGCTTGGCCGCCTTGGCTTTCTGGTCTTCTATCTGCTGGCCGGGCTGGTGGCGGCTACGGCCCAGATTGCGGCGGACCCGTTCTCGACCATCCCCATGGTCGGGGCATCGGGCGCCATCGCGGGCGTGATGGGCGGCTATCTGCTGCTGTTTCCCCGCGCCAAGGTCGATATCCTTGCGATCTTCATCATCTTCTTCAAGGTCTTCACCCTGCCCGCCTGGATCGTCCTGGGCGTCTGGCTGGCGATCCAGGTCTTCGGCGGCTACACCACCCCCACCGCCGGGGGCGGCGTCGCCTATTGGGCCCATGCCGGGGGCTTTCTGGCGGGGGTCGTTCTGGCCCTGCCGCACTTCCTGCGCCTTGGCGGACGGGCCTTCTGGGCACGCACCCACGGCCACCCGCCGCACCCCGAGGTGGTCTATGCCCCCACCCGCATCCCGCGCGTGGGCCGCTAGGGCCTGACACCCACGCTCATGTGGCGCTTGCGGCCAAAGCCGGGGCGGCGTTCCACCCGGAAACCGGCATCGGTCAGCGCCCGCCGCACCCCACCCGCCGCCGTATAGGTCGCAAAGCTGCCCCCCGGCGCGGTGCAGCGCCCGACATGGGCCATGATCTCGTCCCCCCACATCTCGGGGTTCTTGGCGGGGGAAAAGCCGTCCAGGAACCAGGCATCCGCCCTGCCCTGCCAGCCGGGCAAGGTCTGCGCGACATCCCCGATCACCAGCCGCAACCGGACCTGGCCCACCTGGATCTCATCGGACCCCCAGCCTGCGCGAAGCCGGGCAGCAAGGTCCGCCAGTTCGGGAAAGGCGGCATGGGCCTGTTCAAGCTGCGCGATGCTCATGGGCCAGGCCTCGAAACTGGTCATCACCACGGGGACTGTCGCCACCTGCGCCAGGGCCAGGCAGTTCAACCCGGTCCCGAAGCCCAGTTCCGCGACGTGAAAGCCCGGCCGCAGCCGCCCGGGCAACTCGTTGCCGTCCAGAAAGACATGCCGCGTTTCCGCCAGCCCGCCCGCAAGGCTGAAATAGGGGTCGTCGAAACGGGTGGACACGGGGATGCCGCCCTCGCGCCAGTCAAGCTGCGGGTGGCGGGCGGGGTCGGGATCGGATAACGCGCTCATGCCCGCAGCTAGGGGAAAGGGACATGTCTTGACAAGCGTCACGATCATCGGCGGCGGCATCTTCGGCCTTTGCTGCGCCTGGGAGATGACCCGGCGCGGCGCAAGCGTCCGGCTGATCGAGGCCGCGCGGATCGGCGCCGGATCATCGGGCGGCCATGTGGGCGCGCTTGCCCCCCACGCGCCCGAGAACTGGAATCCCAAGAAGGCCTTCCAACTGGACAGCCTGCTGATGGCCCCCACCTTCTGGGCAGGGGTCGGGGAAGCCGCTGGCCTGCCCACCGGCTTTGCCCGCACCGGCCGGCTGCAACCCTTGGCCGATGCCGCCGCCGCAGACCGCCTGGCCGGCCGCATCGCCGCTGCGACGGACCGCTGGCCCGCGAACTGCGCGATGCACCTGACCAAGGCCCCGGCGGGCAACCTGGTGCCCGACAGCCCCTCGGGCCTCTGGCTGTTCGACCGGCTGACCGCGCGCCTTGCGCCCCGCGCCGCCGGAGCCGCGCTTGCCCAGGCGATCCGCAACCGGGGCGGAGAGATCGTCGAGGGCCAGGCCCCCGGTGACCCGGCCGGTCCGGTCCTCTGGGCGACCGGCACGCCGGGGCTTGCGGATCTGTCGCGCGACCTGGGCCGCCCGATCGGCAAGGGCGTCAAGGGCCAGTCGGCGCTGCTGCGATACGCTGTGCCGGATGCACCGCAGGTCTTTGCCGAAACCCTGCACATCGTGCCCCACGCGGATGGCACGGTGGCGGTCGGCTCGACATCGGAAAACGACTATGACCACCTGGACCCTGACGACCGGATCGACGCCCTGGTCGCCAAGGCCCGCGCGATCTGCCCGCAACTGCGCGACGCCCCGGTGATCGACCGCTGGGCGGGCGCCCGCCCTCGCGCGCGCAGCCGCGCTCCGATCCTTGGCCCTTGGCCGGGCCGCCCCGGCCATTTCGTCGCCAATGGCGGCTTCAAGATCGGCTTCGGCATGGCGCCCAAGATCGCGCAGGTGATGGCCGACCTGATCCTGGACGGCCATGACGCCATCCCCGACGGCTTTCGCCTGGCCTGATTTCACTTTGGATCAAATATCCTCGGGGGGTCCGGGGGGCGAAACGCCCCCGGCCTTTGCCTGCCGTCAGGCAGGCAGCGGCGACACGCCGATCACCAGCGGATGCAGGTGCAACAGCGCCGCCCAGATCACCACGGCCAGCAGCAGCCGTTGCCAGGTCACGCGGAACGCGCCTGGCAACCCCGACCGCGCCACGCCCGACAGGGCAAAGACCCCCATCCCGCCGAAGAAGACCGCATGGGCCAGATCGCCATTGGCGACCAGATGCGAACCCGCCCACAGCGCCAAGGCCGCGACCAGCCCCGACATGCCGACCGCAAGCGACCCCAGCAGGATCGCGGCGGGCATGGCGATGTTGACCAGCCAGCGGCTCCAGCCCGGCTGGTCCCACAGATGCACATAGGGCGCGCGTCCCGCAGCCAGGATCAGCCAGTACAGAAGCCCGATCGACAGCAGGCTGAAGGCCGCCAGATAGCCCCGCCGCCCCAGTCGGGCGACCAGCCAGCCGCGCGGCCCCGGCAGCGCGGGGATCATGTGGGCGCCCAGGAAACAGGCCCAAGCGGCGATATATTCGGTCCATCCGGTCATGTCCTTCCTCTAGCCGCTTGCGAAGCGCAGCGCCAGAAGGTGAAACTGCGGCAAAAAGGACGCGCCATGACCACACGCCTTGACCACGCCTTCCAGGCCATCGACGCCGCCAATGCGCAGGACCCGAACCTCGACGACGGCCAGCCCGCCAACCTGCTTTACGGCCAGCGGATGACGGAACAACAGCAGCACCTCTTTCCCCAGGCTTCGGAGGTGCTGCGCATCGCCTGCCGGGGGCAGCATATCGAACGCTGGCTTTTGCCGCGCGACGCCTATCCGATGGACCGGGCGGGCTATCTGCAATGGCGCCAGGAACAGGGCCGCCGCCATGCCGACCGCATCGCGGGGATCATGGCGGATGCGGGCTATAGCCAGGACGACATCGACCAGGCCCGCAGGATGCTGACCAAGCAGGGCCTCAAGCGCGACGATCAGGTGCAAGCGCTTGAGGACGTGATCTGCTTCACCTTCATCCGCTGGTATCTGGGCGACTTCATGGCGGCCATCCCGGACGAGAAGATGGACCGCATCATCCAGAAGACCGCCGCCAAGATGTCCCCCGAAGGCCGCGCGCGGGCATTGGAGGAGTTTCCGATGCCCGAGCCCCTGGCCCGGCATTTCCGCCAATGACGCGCGCCATGGTTTCCAAGGCCGTCATCGTCTCGCACGGCCAGCCCGGCGATCCCGGCCCCCAGCAGCAGGCCATCGAGGATCTGGCCGCCCATGTCGCCGCCTGTGATCCCGGCTGCGAAGTCGTGGGCGCGACGCTGGCGATGCCGGGCGCCCTGGCGGCGGCGGCCGACGACGACTGCCTGATCTATCCGATGTTCATGGCCGAAGGCTGGTTCACGCGCAGCGAACTGCCCCGCAGGCTGGCCCAGGCCGGCGCAGGCAAGGCGCGGGTGCTGCGCCCCTTCGGCACCGACCCGGCCCTGCCCGGCCTGATCGTGGCACAGGCCCACGCTGCGGCAACCGAACAGGGATGGACGCCGCAGGACACGACCCTGCTGCTGTCGGCGCACGGCTCGCAACGCTCTCAGGCGTCCTTCACCATCACGACCGCCCTGGCCGAAACCATCGCGCCGCATTTCGCCCGCGTCGTCACAGGCTTCGTGGAACAGGAACCATTCATCGCCGATGCCGCGCGCGGGCTGGACCGCGCGGTCAGCCTGCCCTTCTTCGCGCTGCGGGCGGAACATGTGCTGGACGACCTGCCCGAGGCACTGGATCAGGCGGGCTTCACCGGCCCGCGCCTGGACCCCATCGGCCTTGCGCCCCAGGTGCCCGCGCTGATCGCCGCCAGCATCCGCGCCGCCCTATAGGTTCTTGGCGTAATAGGCATATCCGGCGACCTCGGTGAACCCCAGCCGGTCATAAGTGGCCCTGGCGCCGCCGTTGGCCCGGCTGACGGCCAGGCCGATCCGGGTCGCCCCGTGGTTCGCTGCCCATTGGGCCACCTGCCGCATCATCCAGCCCGCAAGGCCGCGGCGGCGGAAGGCGGGCAGCACCTCGACCGCATGAACCATCGCCACCCCTGCCGCAATCGCGGCAAAGGCCGCGCCCGCCGCGCGGTCGTCGATGCGGCCCAGAATGGCGGTCCTTGGACCGGACACCCGGTCCATGACCGCCTGCCGCATCGGGTCGATGTTGCCCGCCCCCCAGATGTCCCGCTGGATCGCCAGGGGCGGCCAGATCGCGAAGGTGGTCAGGACAGGAATTGTCTGGCCTGCCAGCAAGGCGACCGGTGCCTGCATGATCGCGGTCGGCGTCTCGCGCCGGTATCCGGCTGCCGTCAGGGCGGCGATCAGGGCCGCATCCCCGTCCAGGACGCGGAACATCGGGGGCTGGTCCCAGCCGCGATGGATCGCCTCGACCCCGGCGATGTCGTCCGGCTTCCAAGGGCCCACCGCCCGGGCCGAACTGACCCGCCCGCCTGCACCCAGGCCCCGGCCCAGGCGGAAACCCCCGGCATCGGCGTATTCCGCCGCGGGCCAGGTCTCCTCGAAGGCCCGGGCCAGGGCCGCGTCCATCACAGGCCCAGCCGCTGTTTCAGCGCCGCCATCGCCTGGGCCACGCGATCCGCATCAAGGCCCCGCACCACAAGGTTGGTGCCCCAGCCGGTCGGATCCTGGAAGGGATATGAGCCCAGCGACAAGTCGGGATAATCGTCCGCCACGGCCCTCAACCCCTCGGCCACGTCGCTTTCGCCGCGCCGGACCTCGACGCTTTGCGACTGCACGGGGCGGCCGGCGGACAGGCGCGGGATCAGCCAATCGACCATGCCGCGAAACACCTCGGGGACGCCTGCCATGACATGCGTGTTGCCGATGGAAAAACCCGGCGCGGCCGATACCGCATTGTCGATCAGCGTGGCGCCCACCGGGATGCGGGCCATGCGCAGGCGGTTTTCCGTCAGTTCGGTTCCCATCCGGTCGCAGCGGGCCTGCAGCAGGGCGCGCGCTTCGGGGTGGATTTCGACCGTGGTGCCATGCGCGTCGGCCACGGCATCGGCGGTGATGTCGTCATGCGTCGGGCCGATCCCGCCGCTGGTGAACAACAGGTCGTAATCCCCGCCCAGGCTGCGGTCCAAGGCACGGATGGCCGCGACGATCCGGGGATGATCGTCGGCCACCACGCGGATCTCGCGCAGGTCGAAGCCCGTCGCGGACAGCACCTGCGCCAGATGATGGGCGTTACCTTCGCGGGTGCGGCCGGACAGGATTTCGTCCCCGATCACCAGGATCGCCGCCGTCGGATTGTCGGATTGCATCGCCCCGCCCCCTGAAACCTGTGCTGCCTGCATCTATGCGCACGCACGGGGCTGGAACAAGTGGGCTTCCGGGTCTATCTATGCGGCCAGACGAAAGGGATCTTCGATGGACCAGAGCCACATCACCAAGGAAGGCATCCGCATCCACGCGCGCGAGGATTTCGCCGGGATGCACAAGGCCGGGGCCGTGGCGTCGCAGATCCTGGACGAGGTGGGGCCCCTGGTCCAGCCGGGCGTGACGACTGGCGCGCTTGACGATTTCATCACCCGCCGCATCGCGGAACTGGATGTCACCTCGGCCACGATCGGCTATCGCGGCTATGAACATGCAAGCTGCATCAGCGTCAATCATGTGGTCTGCCACGGCATTCCCGGCGACAAGGTGCTTGCGAATGGCGACATCCTGAACATCGACGTGACGGTGATCGTGGACGGCTGGTATGGCGACACCAGCCGGATGTATGTGGCGGGCAAGGCACCGATCAAAGCCAAGCGGCTGATCCAGGTCACGCATGACGCGCTGATGAAAGGGATCGAGGCCGTGCGCCCCGGCGCCACCTTCGGCGATATCGGCGCGGCCATCCAGTCTTACGCGGAAGGACGCGGCATGTCGGTGGTGCGCGACTTCTGCGGCCACGGGCTGGGCCGGGTCTTCCACGCGCCCCCCAACGTGCTGCATTTCGGCCGCCCCGGCAAAGGCCCGGTGCTGGAGGAAGGCATGTTCTTCACCATCGAGCCGATGATCAACCTGGGCCGCCCCGAAACCAAGGTCCTGGCCGACGACTGGACCGCCGTGACCCGCGACAAGTCGCTGTCGGCGCAGTTCGAACATGCCATCGGCGTGACCGCCGACGGCTGCGAGATCTTCACGCTGTCCGACAAGTTCTTCCCGGTCCTGGACTGACCGGCGCCGGTCAGCCCTGGCCCTGGCCCTGGCCCTGCGGGTCGGGCCTGACCCGCATCACCGCGCAATAGAGCGCGGGCACGAAGACCAGCGTGATCAGCGTGCCCGCGATAATGCCGCCCATCATCGAAAACGCCATCGGCCCCCAGAACACCTGGCGCGAGATCGGGATCAGCGCCAGCGATGCCGCCGCGGCCGTCAGCAGGATGGGCCGGGCGCGGCTGTCGGATGCCTCGAACACGGCCTGCCACTGGCTGCGGCCCTTGTGCAGCAGCTCCTGGATCTCGTGGACCAGGATGATGGAATTGCGGATCAGGATGCCGATCAGCGCCAGGATTCCCAGGATAGCGACAAAGCCCATCGGCACGCCGAAGGGCACCAGCACCGCGACCACGCCGATCAGGCCCAGGGGCGCGGCGGCGAAGACGATCAGCGACAGCCGGAAGCTTTGCATCTGCGCCATCACCAGAAGCGCCATGACCAGCAGCATCACCGGCACCACGGCGGCGATGGGTTCCTGGCTGTCGGCCGAGGTTTCGACCGTTCCGCCCACCGTGATGGTCACGTCCGTGGGCAGGCTGGCCTGAAATTCGGCCACGGCCGGGACCAGGGCGTTGACCAGCGTGGCGGGCTGGTCCTTGGTGGATATGGCGGCCTTGACGGTGACGGTCGGCAGGCCGTTGCGCTGCGCGATCAGCGGCTGTTCGGTCGCATAGTCCAGCGACACGACCGAGGACAGCGGCGTTCCCCCGCCATTCGGCAGCCGCAGTTGCAGGTTGCGGATGGATTCGATCGAAGTGCGGTCTTCGGCCTGCCCCCGTCCCACGACGTCGATCAGGAAGATGTCGTCGCGCAACTGGGTGATGAGCTGGCCCGAAAACAGCGCCGACAGCGTGTCGGCCACGTCCTGGCTGGTCAGGCCCAGCCGCCGCACCTGGTCCTGGTCGATTTCCAGCCGCACCACGCGGGCAGGCTCGTTCCAGTCCATCGAGATGTCGCGCAGCCGCGGCTCTTGCGCCAGGACGGCGGCCAGTCGGCGGGCGGCATCGCGGGCCGCGTCGGCATCGGGCGCGCTGACCCGGTACTGCACCGGCTTGCCGACCGGAGGCCCAATTTCCAGGTTCTTCACATAGATATCGACACCTGGAAATTCGCGCGCGGCCTTGTCCATCAGCAGCGCCTTGACCCGGTCCCGGGCCGCCAGATCCGGGGTCTGGATCACGATCTGGCCCATATAGGGACCGGGCGTCGGCACATCCATCGCCAGCACGAAGCGCGGCGCCCCGGTGCCGACATAGGATGTCCAGAACATCACGTCCCCGTTCCCCGCAAGGACCTGTTCCAGGCGGTCCATGTCCTTGCGCGTCCTGGCGATCGAGGTATTCTGGCGCTCGACGATATCGACCAGAACCTCGGTCCGGTCCGATGTGGGGAAGAACTGCTGCTCGACAAAGCGCATTCCCCAGACGGACAGGGCGAACAACGCCAGCGTGACGACGATCACGATCCACTTGAAGCGCATCGACCACCAAAGCACCGCGTGGAACCGCCGCCGCAACCAGCCTGGCTTTTGTTCATGATGGGCGTCATAGCGGCGCAGGAAGGTCACGCCCAGGAGGGGCGCGAACAGCACGGCCACCACCCAGGACACCACCAGCGACACGGCGATCACCACGAACAGCGAAAAGGTGAACTCGCCCGCGGCCGAACTGTTCAAGCCGATCGGGATGAAGCCGGCGACGGTAACCAGCGTCCCCGTCAGCATCGGGAATGCGATCGAGGTCCAGGCATAGCTGGCGGCCTTTTCCAGCGATTCGCCGATCTCCAGCCGGGAAATCATCGTCTCGATGGCGATCATCGCGTCATCGACCAACAGCCCAAGCGCGATGATCAGCGCCCCCAGAGAGATGCGTTGCAGCGTGATGCCGTACAGATCCAGGATCACGAAGGTGATCGCCAGCACCAGCGGGATCGTCAGCGTCACGACGAAGCCCGCGCGGAAGCCCAGGCTGACGAAGCTGACGACCAGCACGATCGCCACCGCCTCGGCCAGGGCGGTGACGAAGTGGCCGACCGCGTCTTCCACCACATGCGGCTGGTCGGCAACCTTGGCCATCTCGATCCCGATGGGCAGGTCGGCCTCGACGCGGGCCATCAGCGCATCCAGTTCACGCCCGAATTCCAGGATGTTCTCGCCGTCGCGCATCCCGATCTGCAAGCCGATGGCGGGTTGGCCGTTGTATCGGAACAGCGATTGCGGCGGGTCTTCATAGCCGCGCCGGACGGTGGCCACGTCGCCCAGGTTGAAGAACCGCTCGCCCACGCGCAGGTTGACGGCGGCGATCGCCTCCGCGTCGTCGAACTGGCCGCCCACGCGGACCAGCACCTGTTCCGGTCCCGCCTGGATCACCCCGGAGGGCGCGATGGCGTTCTGCTGGGCCAGGGTTGCCACGACCTGCTGCTGGTTCAGGCCAAGCGCGGCCAGACGCGCCGCCGAGAATTCAAGATAGATCTGCTCGGCCTGTTCGCCCAGGATCTCGGTCTTGCCAACGGCGTCCAGTGCCGCGACCTGCTTGCGGATGCGTTCCACCCGGTCGCGCAATTCGCGCGGGCTGTATCCGTCGGCGGTGAAGGCATAGATGTTGCCGAACACGTCGCCGAAATCGTCGTTGAACTGGAAGCCCGCGAATTCCTGGGGGAAGTCCGGGCGGATGTCCGACATCATCTGGCGCACGCGCTTCCAGATTTCGGGCACCTGCGGACCCCGCGTCGTCGGCAGCAGTTCCAGATAGACGACCGCCTGGCCCGGCATGGTGACGGACCGGGTGAAATACAGCTCGTCCAGTTCCTCGAGCTTCGTTTCGATGCGCGTGGTGACCTGGGTCAGCGTTTCTTCCACGGTGGCGCCGGGCAGGGCCGCCCTGATCACCATGATCTTGATGGTGAAGTTCGGGTCTTCCTCGCGGCCCAGGTTGTTGTAGCTGATGGTTCCCGCGATCAGCGAGACGATCAGCAGGAACCAGACGAAGCTGCGATGGTTCAGCGCCCAGTCCGACAGGTTGAAACGCTTCACGGCTGGACCCTTTCCCCGACCGGCTGACCGTCCGTCAGGGAATTGACGCCCCGAATGACCACCTCGTCCCCCGGCTCCAACCCTTGTGCAAGCAGGATGCGGCCCTGGAAATCTCCGGCGATGGAAACGGGAACGGCCTCGACATGGGCGCCGTTCTCGCGGCGCTGCACGCGCCAGACATGGGGCCTGCCGTCCCGCTGGAAGATCGCCGCGCTGGAAAATGTCAGCACCGGTTCGCTGGCGGTGCCCAGCCGCGCCCGGATCAGGGCGCCCAGGCGAAACGGCGCATCCGCCGGAAGGGTCAGATACAGCCTGCGCGTCCGGGTCGCTGCATCCGCGATCGGATCGACCCGGTTCAGGACCGCCCGCACCTGGCGGTCGGGATCGGTCCGTTGCCAGATCGAAAAGACCGCATCCACGGGCAAGCCCGCAAGGGCCGCTTCGGGCAGGTCGATCACGGCTTCGCGCTGATCCTCGGCCGACAGTTGCAGGACAGGCGTTCCCGCACCCAGAACGCTGCCCGGAACTTCGTAGACGGCGCTGACCACGCCCGAAAAAGGCGCCGTCATGCGGGCATAGCCTTCGGCGTCGCGGGCCTGAACCAGGGCCGAGCGGGCCTGTTCGGCCCCGGCCTCGGCGGCGGCGGCGGCGCGTTGGGCCTGTTCCAGTTGCGCGGTGCTGGCGACGTTGCGGGCGACCAGGGCCTGGGCGCGCTCCAACGCCAGGCGGGCGGTGTCGCGCTGAACCTCGGCCGCGGCAAGGGCGGCTTCGGCGGCGCGGGTCGTCGCGGCCAGATCCTCGGATGCCAGATTGGCAAGCACATCCCCCTGTTCGACCCGGTCGCCCAGATCGACCGGGCGCGAGACCATCCGGCCAAGCGTCTGGAAAGCCATCGTCACCTGCGTCCGGGACGCCACCACGCCGGGAACCCAGCGTGCGTCATGGCCCCGATCCTCGACAATCTCGGACACGACGGGGCGGGGGGGAAGGGGTTCGTCGGCCCGGGATTCGAAGCCCAGCCAGGAGGGCCATCCCAGCGCATGGGCGGGCAAGGACAATGCCAGGGTCGCCGCCAGGACGATCAGCGCCTTCACGGCAGCACCTCGGCCTTCTGGACCTGGCGTCCGGGATACAGCAATTGCGAGCCGGCGCCCACCACGACATCGCCCGGCGCGATGCCGTCGGACAGATACACGACGCCATTGGTGAACTGACCGATGGTGACGGGCACAAGGCTGACGCGGTTGTCGGCATCGACGCGCCAGACGGCCGGATGGTCGCCGTCACGCATCAGCGCCGTCCAGGGCACCGCGATGCCCCGATCCACGGCAATGTCCAGGTGCCCCCGCACCGCCGCGCCCAGCAGGGCGGTATCGGCGGACACATCCTCGATGGCAACGCGGATCGTCACCGTTCCTGTCGCAGGATCCACCAGGGGCGAGATTTCCGTGACCCTGCCCTGCATTTCCGGGTGGTCGATGTCGATGGTGTCAAGCCGGACCTGTCCGCCCATGGCGTTGTCCAGCCGGGGATGGTCGGGGGCGTCGAACACCGCTTCCAGCCCGTCCAGAACCGCAAGGGTTAGGACCGGTTGCGCGGCACCGACGATCTGGCCCGGCGCCATGTCGCGGGCGGTCACGACCCCGTCCTGGGGCGCGCGCAGGATGGTGTCCTGAACCGCCCTTCGGGCCTGGTCCAGCGTGCTTTCCGCGCGTTCCAGCGTTCCCTGCGCCTCGGACAGGACGCGCAGGGCATCATCGCGCGCAGCGCGGGTGCCGACGCCACGCGCAAGCAGGCCTTCGGCGCGATCGCTGGCCTGGCGGGCCTGGGACAGCCCGGCCTGCGCGGCATCCAGCCCCGCCCTGGCCACGCGCAGGGCTTCGTCCTGCTGGACCGAATCCAGCCGCGCCAGTTCCTGACCCCGGGCCACGCGGTCGCCTTCGTCCACCAGCACGCGGGTCACGCGCCCGGCCTGACGAAAGCTCATCTGCACGCTGTCTGTCGCCGCGATGCTGCCGGACAGTTGCAGGTCAAGCCTGACCGTCTGTTCCTGGGCTGCGACCAGTTCGACGCGCAGCAGGTCGCCTTGCGCAAGCGCCGGACATCCGGGCAGGCCAAACGCGAAGACGACCCATGCAAACCGATCCGACCACATGAAACATATCCTGTCAAATGTCGCATATGTGCGGCACAAACAGGCCCGAGGGAAGCCCCCTGCCCCTACGTCACGGCAGCCCTTTGCCGAAACCTTTCATCATCCCAACTGCCGTCGCGCAGAATGCGGGCCAGGGTATCGACGGCCCGTCCGACATCGTCCAGATCGTTGTACAGCGGCGCGAAACCAAAGCGCAGCACGTCGGGCGCGCGGAAATCGCCGATGACGCCCGCCGCGATCAGCGCCTGCATGACCGCATAGCCCTGGGGGTGACGGAAGCTGACCTGCGATCCGCGCCGGGCCGGATCGCGCGGGGAATTCAGCGCGACCTCCGGGCAGGCGGCCTCGACCCCCTTGATGAAGGCCTCGGTCAGTTCGATCGACCGGGCGCGCAGGTCGGCAAGGCTGACCCCATCCCACACGTCCAGCGCCGCGTCCAAGGCCGTCAGGGCGATCACCGGGGGGGTGCCGACGCGCATCCGTTCGATCCCCGGCGCGGGCCGATAGCCCAGGTCAAAGGCGAAGGGCGCGTCATGGCCCATCCAGCCTTGCAGGATCGGCTGGGCGGCATCGGCGTGGCGGGGGTGGGTCCAGATGAAGGCCGGCGCGCCCGGTCCGCCATTGAGATACTTGTAGGTGCAGCCGACCGCGAAATCGGCATCAGCGCCGGTCAGATCCACATCCACCGCCCCTGCGGAATGGGCCAGATCCCACAGCGCCAGGGCTCCGGCCTCATGAGCGCGGGCCGTCAGCCCGGCCATGTCGTGGCGGCGGCCGGTGCGGTAATCGACCTCGGTCAGCATCAGGACGGCCAGGTCGGGGGTGATCGCGGCCTCGACCTCCTCGGGGGCGACGACGCGCAATTCGGCCCTCATCGCGCGGGCCAGGCCTTCGGCCACATAAAGGTCCGACGGGAAATTGCCGTTGTCCGACAGGATCACCCGGCGGCCGGGGCGCAGGGCCATGGCGGCGCTGAGGGCCTGGAACACCTTGATCGACAGCGTGTCGCCCATCACCACCTGTCCCGGCCCCGCGCCGATCAGCCGGGCGATGCGGTCGCCGACCTTGCGCGGCTGGACATACCAGCCCGCCTTGTTCCAGCCGGTGATCAGCATCTCGGACCATTCATCCGACATCATCCGGGCGACCCGGTCGCGGGCCGCGACAGGCATCGGACCCAGCGAGTTTCCGTCCAGATAGGTGATCCCCCGGGGCAGGTGGAAGGCGCGGCGGGTGGCGGCGAAATCGGTCATGGCTTTCTCCATCTTGACCGCAAGCTAGCAGCAGCCTTTTCTGCCGGAAAGAGAGGGCAGCATGATCTATCACGTCACAGACTGGGACGACGCCTATGCCAACGGCGCCCATATCCCGCAGGCCGAGGGCTTCGTGCCCCGCTGGCAGTCCGCCGCGGCAGCGTTCAGGAAAGCCCACCGGCCTCAGCCGTTGGGACGCGGGCATCTGTTTCATCCCGGCGGCACGCCGAACGGGCTGATGGTCTTCATCCACGGCGGATACTGGATGCGGTTCGACCCCGGCATGTGGTCGCATCTGGCGGCGGGCGCCCTGGCGCGTGGCTGGGCAGTGGCGATGCCTGCCTATACCCTGGCCCCCCAGGCGCGGATCGCGCGGATGACGCGCGAAGTGGCAGCGGCGGTGACCGAGGCTGCGGGCGCAATCGGCGGCCCCATCGCGCTGACCGGCCATTCGGCGGGCGGGCATCTGGCGGCACGGATGATCTGCGACGACGCCACGCTGCCCGATGCGGTGGCGGCGCGGGTCACGGCCTGCGTTCCCATTTCCCCCCTGACCGACCTGCGCCCGCTGATGCGGACCGCGATGAACGAGACGCTGCGGCTGGACGCGGCCGAGGCAGCAACCGAAAGCCCAGCCTTGCTGGCCCCGCGCCAGGGCATCCCGGTGACCACCTGGGTCGGCGGAATGGAGCGGCCCGAGTTCATCCGCCAGGCCCGCCTGCTGGCCGACATCTGGGCGGGCCTCGGCGCCCCCACCGATTGCGTGATCGACCCGGGCCTGCACCATTTCGACGTGATCGAAGGGTTGGAACGGGCCGACAGTCCGCTGCTGGACAGGCTTCTGGTCAGCCGGTGAAATCCGCCAGCCCTGCCCCGGTCAGATCCAGAAGCCGGGCGGGCGGGATGGCGAAGATGTGGCGCGGCGTCCCCGCCGCCGCCCAGACGACGCTGAAATCCAGAAGGCGCGGGTCGAAGAAGGCGGCCACGGGCTTCAGATGCCCGACAGGCGCCACGCCGCCGATGGCGAAGCCCGTTTCCTCGCGGATCAGGGCGGCATCGGCCTTGCCCAGGGGTTGCCCCGCCACCCCGGTCGCCTTGGCCGGATCGACGCGGTTGCCCCCGGCGGTCAGGAACAGCACGACATGGCCCGTCTCCTCGCCCCGGAAGATGATCGACTTGGCGATCTGGTCCACCGCGCAGCCCGCCGCCCGCGCGGCTTCCTCGGCGGTGCGGGTGCTGTCCTCCATTTCAAGGATCTCGACGGCCAGGCCTGCCCTGTCCAAGGCCGTGCGAACCCGTGCCAGGCTCTTGCTCATTCCTGTGCCCCCTTTTTGTTGCGCGCCACCCTAGCGGCGGCAAGGGCGCGCGAAAAGACAGGCCATCGCCTTGCGCCCGCGCGTCAGTCATGATGTTCCAAGGCAACGCAGCAAGGAGGCCCAGCCCATGAACGTCTATACCCTTCTGGTCGAGGTGGGCCGGACCAAGGACGACGGCCTGCCCGAGGGATCGACCGGGGCTGCGCTGATCTGCTATTCCGCCGGCCGGGACGAGGCCGAGGCGGTGCGCGAAACAGTGGCAATCCTGAAGCAGGCGGATCTTTCGCCCCTGGACGTGACCGGATACGGCACGCTGGAGGAACGCCTGGCCGAGGGCCACGAGATCGACGAGGAGGAATGCGCCCTGATGAAGCGTGCCCTGGACGAGAACTCGGTCATCATCGCGCAGATGCAGCCCTTCTTCAAAGGCGAGCGGGCGTCCGACGACGGCGAGACGCTGCATTGACCGGCGCAGCGGCCCTATTCAACCGAAAGTGTATTCGCTAGACTGCCCCCCAACAACAAAAGCAGCAGTCACGACAGGCGATCCCCAATGACATTTTCCCGCATCTTCCTGACCACCGCCCTGGTGGGTGTCCTGGCATCCTGCGCAGGCCCGATGAACCGCGCGCCCGGCAACATGTCCGGCAGCGCCCCGGTCACGCCCGCGCCGATCCCCGCCGCATCCCCCGGCGACGAGGCGGGCCTGCAGCGTTTCGTGCAGTCCTTCCGGTCGCGCGCCGTGGCTTCGGGCGTGTCGCCCGCGACCTATGACCGCGCCATGCGGATCGCGCGCTATAACCCCGAGGTGATCCGGCTGGACCGCAAGCAGGCCGAATTCAGCCGCCCGGTCTGGCTGTATCTGGACAGCGCCGTGTCGGACGTGCGCGTCACCACCGGCCGCCAGAAGGCCGCGCAACTGTCGGGCACCCTGTCCCAGATCGAGGCACGCTACGGCGTGCCGCGCGAAATCGTGCTGGCCGTCTGGGGGATGGAATCGAATTTCGGCGCCAACCGGGGCAAGATGCAGATCATCCCCTCGCTGGCGACCCTGGCCTATGACGGCCGCCGGGGCGAGATGTTCCAGAACCAGCTGATCGCCGCGCTGCGCATCCTGCAGGCAGGCGACACCGATCCCGAACACATGCTGGGAAGCTGGGCGGGCGCGATGGGCCATACCCAGTTCATGCCCACGTCCTATCTGGACTATGCCGTGGACTTCACCGGCGACGGCCGCCGCGACATCTGGTCCGAGGATCCAACCGACTCGCTTGCCTCGACCGCGAATTACCTGCGCCGCAACGGTTGGGTGCCGGGTCAGGCCTGGGGGGCCGAGGTGCAGCTGCCGCCGGGCTTCAACATGAGCCTGGTCGGCAAGGGCACGCGGCGGTCGGACTGGGCCGCGCAGGGCGTGCGCCGGATCGGCGGGGGGGCGCTGCCCAGCGGCAACGGGTCCATCATCATGCCGGCGGGGGCGAACGGCCCGGCCTTCCTGATCCTCGACAATTTCCGGTCGATCCTGCGCTACAACAACTCGGACAACTACGCGCTTGGCGTTGCCTTCCTGGGCGAACGCATCGCGGGCCGTCCGGGCATCCAGGGATCCTGGCCCCGCAACGACCGCCCGCTGTCCACGTCGGAACGGCAGGAAATCCAGCAGCGCCTACGCGCCAAGGGCTTCTACCAGGGCGAGATCGACGGGCTATTCGGGTCCGCCACGATGGAATCGGTCGCGGCCTATCAGCGGTCCATCGGCGTGACGCCCGACGGTTATCCGACCTCGATCCTGCTGGGCCAGTTGCGGCGATAAGCAAGAGGGGCGTCCGAAAGGGCGCTCTTTCGCTTTGATGGGCCAAACCGAAACGACTGCTTCTGCGATGTGGGCGTCGGGGTTTGGCACCGGTGTCCAAAGCCTCGTTCACATGATCGTCAGAAAATGCCGACGCGGAAAGTTGATACACTAGGGGCCGACGCGCGCATCGCCCCGATACATCCGCGAAAGCGGCGTTTCGCTCGAATCAACGTTAACGTGGAGGGAACAGTGAGAAAGCATCTTGCGGCGGGCGCGGCGTTTCTGGCGCTTTCGATGACTTCGGCATTTGCCGACGACTGGTCAGGGTTCTACGCGGGTGCCGGGATCGGCAGTCTCGAGGTGGATACCGATGTCCCCGGCATCAAGGAAAACGACACCGCCTACGGCATCCATGCCGGCTACAGGTTCGATGCCGGTCAATGGGTTCTCGGCGGCGAATTCGAGCATGATTGGACGGATATCGATCTTGTTCCCGGCGCCATCTCCGTGGACCGGGTGATGCGCTTGAAGGCGACCGCTGGTTACGATCTCGGGCGGACGTTGGTCTATCTTGCCGCAGGTACCGCAAAGGTGAATGTGGATGGTCTCGGCGATGACTGGGGCGGTTTCTACGGCCTTGGTGCGGCCTATGCCGTCACTCCTCAGGCCAATGTCAGCCTGGAACTGCTCGAGCATAACTTCTCCAATATCGGCGGCTCCGGCATTGATGCCGACGCCTGGAGCGCCAATGTCCGGGCATCCTGGAAGTTCTGAAGCCCGATCCTTCGGCCGGCCTGGCTCGTGGCCTTGAACAGGTCACGAGCAGGTCTTGCAGATTCCGAAGTCGAAGGGCTGGCGATCGGCACCGAATTGACCAGGCCGGTTTTTCCCGGCCATCTGCCGCGCCCCTACCGCAGCCAGCCTTTGAACGCCGCCAGGACCTCCTCATAGACCCCGCGCTTGAAGGGCACAATGTTTTCCAGCAGCGCCGCAGCGGGCATCCAGCGCCATTCCTGGAACTCGGGATGGTCGGTGGCGATGCGGATATCGGCATCGTCGCCCTTGAACCGCATCAGCACCCATTTCTGGCTTTGCCCGCCGTATCGGCCCTTCCAGACCTTGCCCAGAAGCTCGGGCGGCAGGTCGTAATGAACCCAGCCGGGGGTTTCGGCCAGCACCTCGACCTTGTCGGGGGACACGCCGGTTTCCTCGACCAACTCGCGCAGGGCGGCCTGCCGGGGATCCTCGCCCTCGTCGATGCCGCCCTGGGGCATCTGCCAGGCGCCGGGCATGTCGATGCGCTGGCCCGCGAAGACCAGCCCCTCGGCATTCATCAGAACGACCCCCGCGCAGGGCCGATAGGGAAGCCCCCCCGGCCCTGTCCGTTCCCCATCAGCCATTCGTCTTGGCCGCCCCGGTTCCCTCGGTCCCCGACCCCTCGCCCGTGACGGCGGGGGTGGCGGCGGTCGGCACCTGGTCGGCGCGGAAATCGACTGCCGCCAGGCCCTTGAGGATATCGACCGCATAGGCCAGTTGGTAATCTTCCTCGCGCAGCTTGGCGGTGGCCTCGACTTCGGCGGCCTCGTTCTCGATCTGCTTCTTCTCGTCGTCGCTGACCGAATCGTTGTTCAGCGCGCCGCGCAGGTCGGCCTCGGACCGGCCGAAGTTCGACTGGCTGCGGGGGCCTTCCTCCTCGTCCTCGGAGGCGGGCGGACGGGCGGGCTGTGCCACCAGGATGTCGGGCTGGATGCCCAGCGACTGGATCGACCGTCCCGACGGCGTGTAATACCGCGCGGTGGTCAGGCGGATGGCGCTGTCGGCGGTGACCGGCATCACCGTCTGGACCGATCCCTTGCCGAAGGTCTTTTCACCCACGACGATGGCGCGGCGGTGATCCTGCAACGCGCCCGCGACGATTTCCGATGCACTGGCCGAACCACCATTGGTCAGCACGACCATCGGCTTGCCTTGCGCAAGATCGCCGGCTTCCGCGTTCCAGCGTTCGCTTTCCTCGGGGTTGCGGCCCCGAGTGCTGACGATCTCGCCCGAATCCAGGAAGGCGTCGGACACGCTGATCGCCTGGTTCAGCAGGCCGCCGGGGTTGTTGCGCAGATCCAGCACAAAGCCCGTCACCTTGTCGATGCCGCCTGCCTCGGCCACGGCCTTGTCCAGTTCGGCTTTCAGCGTGTCATAGGTTTCGTCGTTGAAGGTGGACACGCGCAGCACGACCGACTTGCCCTCGATCCGGGTCTTGACCACGGTCAGCTTGATCGTGTCGCGGGTCATGGTCAGGTCGAAGGGCTCGGTCTCGCCCTCGCGCAGGATGGTCACGGTGATCTCGGACCCGATGGGGCCGCGCATCATGTCCACCGCCTGGTCCAGCGTCAGGCCCATCAGCGATTCGCCGTTCACATGGGTGATGAAATCGCCCGACTTGACCCCGGCCTGCGCGGCGGGCGTGTCGTCGATGGGGGATACGACCTTGACCAGGCCCTCCTCCTGACTGACCTCGATCCCCAGGCCGCCGAAGCTGCCGCGGGTCTGGGTCTGCATGTCCTCGTAGTCGTTGGCCGACAGGAAGGACGAATGCGGATCCAGCGAGGTCAGCATCCCGTTGATCGCGGCCTCGATCAGTTCCTTGTCGTCGGGCGCCTCGACATAGTCGGCGCGGACGCGTTCGAACACGTTGCCGAACAGTTCAAGCTGTTCATAGATCGAGGCGTTGGAACCGGTTTCCTGCGCCACCAGCGGTCCGGCGATCTGCGTAGTCAGAAGCGCACCGGCCAGAACGCCACCCACGCCTGCGATCAGATAATGTTTCATGACGGCCTTTCCTGCCTTCAATCCTGTTCAGGCTCCACGACGGGATTCAGCACGAACCATTCCGCCGGGTCCAGAGTTTCCTGTCCCTTGCGCAATTCAAGATACAGGGACTCGGTTCGCCCTGCATTGCCGCCGATGGCGGCATCGGCCACGAATTGCGCGCCGAATTCCTGCGCCGATGCCTCGGTCCCGCCCATCAGGCCGATCGGATCGCCCGCCTGCAGAACGTCGCCCACTTCCCCGAACACCTGCGACATGCCTGCGAAGACCAGAAGATAACCGCGCGCGGGCTCTATGATCATCACATTGCCGTAATCCAGAAGCGGGCCGCGATACCGGATCGTGGCGGCCCAGGGCGTCGTGACCAGGGCGGCCGGGGGCGTGGCGATCACCCATCCGGGACGTTCGACGCCCGCCGCATCAGGCTGGCCGTAAAGGCGCAGGATGGTGCCCACCACCGGCAGCGGCAGGGTGCCCTGGGCGCCCTCGAAATCCTCCATCGGCGGGCCGACATCCAGTTGCAGCCGGGAAACGCCTGCCGCGAATTCGTCCAGCGACTGCGCCGCATCGCGCAGCTTCTGCAGTTCCGCGGGCGCATCGGCATAGCGGACCGGCAGGCTGGACCGGTCGGTGACGGCGCTTGCCAGAAGCCTGCGCGCTTCCTGGACCGAAGCCAGGCCCGTGCCCAGCATCTGCGCCGCGCCGGCCTGCAGGTCGCGCACGGTGGCGATCTCGGCCAGGTCGTCCTGCAGCCGTTCGGCTTCGGTCCGCAGGCCGGGGGTGACGTCGCTCAGGACCATGCCCGAGCGCGCATTGGCAAGCGCGCCCGCCGGATGCAGCAGCATGGTGGTTTCGGGCGCCTGCTGCAGCGCCGTCATCGCCCCCAGGACCGAGGCCAGGCGCCCGCGCTGCGCCTCGAACCGGGCGCGAAGATCGGCCTCTCGGGCGCTCGCCTGCCGCAAGCCGTCGCGCAGGGCGGCAAGCCCCTGTTCATAGCCGCGGATCACCTCGGTCAGCGCCACGACCTGATCGTCGGCGGACACCGCATCGGCCAGTTTCTCAACCGCCGCGCGCAACTGGGCTGCGGCGTCCTCGGCCTCGGTCACGGCCGCCGTGACCGAAGGCTGGGTTTCCTGGGCCGACAAGGACGGCGCGGCCGCGATCAGCGCGGCAAGGATCAGGGGAAGAAACGGCTTCATGAGGTCACGATCAGGCTTTCGCCGGTCATTTCAACGGGTTTGTCCAAGCCCATCAGATGCAGGATCGTGGGCGCCAGATCGGCCAGACGGCCGTGGCGCAACCGGGCGCCTGCCGGGCCGTTGTGGACGATCACCGGCACGGGGTTGGTGGTATGGGCGGTATGCGGCCCACCGGTCGCGGGGTCGATCATCGTTTCGCAATTGCCGTGGTCGGCGCAGATCACCGCCGCCCCGCCGACCCGGTCCAGGGCATCCAGCATCCGGCCCAGGCCCCGGTCCACGGCCTCGCAGGCCCGGGTGGCGGCGGCAAGGCTGCCGGTATGGCCCACCATGTCGGGATTGGCGAAGTTCACCACGATCAGGTCGTATCCCGCGCCGATCACCTCGACCAGCTTGTCGGCCACCTGGTCCGCCGCCATCTCGGGCGCCAGGTCATAGGTCGCGACCTTGGGGCTGGCGGGCATGAAGCGGTCCTCGCCCGGTTCGGGCGTTTCCTTGCCGCCGTTCAGGAAGAAGGTGACATGGGGGTATTTCTCGGTCTCGGCCAGGCGGAACTGGCGCAGGCCCTTGGCGGCGACCCAGGCGCCCAGCGTGTTGACCACCTGCCGCTTGGGATAGGCGGTGGTCATGAATTCGTCGTGACGGGTGCTGTAATCGACCATGCCCAGAAGCGCCGCCCATTCCGGGCGGTCGCCGGTGTCGAAATGGTCGAAAGTCGGATCGGCAAGTGCCGTCAGAATTTCCCGCGCGCGGTCGGCACGGAAATTCAGGCAGAAGAACCCGTCCCCGTCCATCGCGCCGTTATAGCCGTCGATGATGAAGGGCTGGATGAATTCGTCCGTCTCGTCGCGCGCATAGGCGGCGGTCACGGCCAGGTCGGCCGACAGCGCGGGTTCGCCCCGCCCGGCCACGATGGCTCGATAGGCGCGTTCGATCCGTTCCCAGCGGTTGTCGCGGTCCATCGCGTAATAGCGGCCGATGACGGTGCCGATCCGCGCGCCTTCGGGCAGCGAGCCCTGCACCTCGGTGATGAAGCCCATGGCCGATTGCGGGGCCACGTCGCGCCCGTCGGTGATGGCGTGCAGGACGACCGGCACGCCCGCCTCGGCGATGGCGCGGACGGCGGCCTGGACATGGACCACATGGCCATGCACGCCGCCATCGGACACGACGCCCATCAGATGCGCGGTCCCGCCGGTCGCCCTCAGCCGTTCGACGAATCGCACCAGGGCGTCGTTGCCGACGAAGCTGCCATCCTCGATCGCAAGGTCGATCTGGCCCAGGTCCATGGCAACCACGCGTCCCGCGCCGATATTGGTGTGGCCCACCTCGGAATTGCCCATCTGGCCGCGCGGCAGGCCCACGTCGGGACCGAAGGTCGTCAGCGTCGCATGGGGGCAGTCGCGCATCAGCCGGTCGAAATTCGGGGTCGCGGCCTGATCCGGCGCGCTTTGGTCCGGCCGGTCAGAGATGCCCCAGCCGTCAAGGATGCACAGGACCACAGGTTTCGTCATATCGCCCCTCGGATGATTTGCGCCTTGTTACGCTGGCGCGGCGGTTGCGGCAACCGGAAGGCCGGGGGCCAGCCCCCGGACCCCCGGGATATTTGAGCCAAAGTGAAAACGCGCATTCACCTTCATCCCCCGCCGGCCTGTTCACGCACGGTGGTAGGGTGATCCCGCCAGGATGGTCGCGGCGCGGTAAAGCTGTTCGGCCAGCATCACCCGCACCAGCATATGCGGCCAGACCATGCGGCCGAGGCTGATCTGCCAGTCGGCCCGTGCCCGCAGCGCCGGGTTCAGCCCGTCCGCACCGCCGATCACGAAGCAGAGATCGCGCGCCTGGTCCCGCCAATCGGCCAGTCGTCCGGCGAACTCGGGCGAGGTCGGCTGGTCGCCACGCTCGTCCATCATCACCAGGGCCGCACCTTGGGGGATCGCCCGTGACAGCAGTTCGGCCTCGGCGGCCATGCCGCCGCCGCGCTTGTCCTCGATCTCGTGGATGGTGACGGGCGGCAGGCCCAGGCTGCGCCCGGTCTTGGCGAAACGGTCCAGATAGTCCGCCACCATCGCGGCCTCGGGGCCCTTGCGCAGCCGCCCGACCGCGACGATGTCGATGCGCATCCGGTTCGCCGGTCAGTGCGCCGGGCGGGCCTGATCGCGGACGCGGCTCAGCGCGTCGGCCGGCATCCACATCTTTTCAAGCTGATAGAACTCTCGCACCTCGGGGCGGAAGACATGGACGATCACGTCGTCGGTGTCGATCAGCACCCAGTCGCCGGTGTCCTTACCCTCGATCCGGGGGGTTCGGCCGGTCAACTGCTTCATGCGGTCGGCCAGCTTTTCGGCGATGGCACCCACCTGGCGGGAACTGCGGCCCGATGCGATCACCATGTGATCTGCCATGGCCGATCGTCCGCGCAGGTCGATCGTGACGATGTCCTCGGCCTTGTCGTCGTCAAGCGAGGACAGGATGCGAGCAAGGATCTGGTCGCTGGTCAGATCCTGCGGCGCGGGGGTCGCAGCCGGCCCCGTGGCCGGCGAGACGTCTTGTGACAGGGTTAAATCCTCCGGTCAGCGCGCCGATCGCCCCCGGCGCAGGGGATGGATCAAAGATAGCAACTTTTCAGCCCATCTCAATGTTCCCGGTCCGATTCCATTTCATCGGAATGCGGTGTGACCCTCTGGACCCGCAGGGAGGGATTGACAAGCCGAACTTCCCGCTGGGGGAAAGGAAGGGTGATCCCCTGGTCCCTGAAGGCGTCCCACAAGGCCAGATAGACCTCTCCGCGCACATTGGTCAGCCCCTTGGAGGCATCGTCGATCCAGAAGCGCAGGACATAGTCGATGGCGCTGTCGCCGAAGCCCGTCACCCAGCAGACCGCCTGCCGGTTCGACATGACGCGCGGCACCGTCTTGACGGCGGCGATGGCCGTGGCGCTGACCTTGTGGGGATCGTCGTCATAGGAGGCCCGGAACTTCAGGTCCAGCCGCACGAAGTTGTCGGTATGGGACCAGTTCACCACCTGCCCGGTGACCAGATCCTCGTTCGGGATCAGGTATTCCTTGCCGTCGCGCGTAACCACGCTGACATAGCGGGCGCCCAGTTCCTGGATCCAGCCGAAGGTGTCGCCCAGGCTGATCACGTCGCCGGGCTTGATGGACTTGTCCAGAAGGATGATCACCCCCGACACCAGGTTCGACACGACCTTCTGCAGCCCGAATCCCAGACCCACGCCCACCGCGCCCGAAAAGACCGCAAGGCCGGTCAGATCGAAGCCCACCGCCCGCAGTCCGACAACGACCGCCAGGCTGAACAGCACCACCTGCAACAGCTTGCCGGTCAGCACCCGCATGGTGGGCGAGATGTCCTCGTTGCGGGCCAGCCGGCCGGTGATCATCCGCGACAAGGCCCGCGCGGCGGCGATCAAAAGCCCCGTCACGACCAGGGCCTTCAGCACGGTCAGCGCGGACAGGCGCAGATCGCCCATGGTGATGGCGAAGCTGTCCAGGAAGCGGGCCGCCGGATCGGTCAGGTCCAGCAGGAACAGCGTGACCCAGATCCAGGCGATCCAGCTGATGATCCGACGCAGCAGGCGGTTGGCGACCAGGCGCATCGCGAAGAAGATCACCAGCCAGGCCGTCGCGATGGAAGCCGCCAGCGCGATCAGCGCACTGCGCGAGGGCCAGGTGATTTCCCGCATGACGATGACCACCGTCCAGGCCAGCAGCGCGAAGATGATCAGCCCCATCCTGCGCCCGATCAGCACCCCCAGCCGCAGCCGCCATTTGGGCCAATCGACGCGATCGTGCAGCCAGGCGCCCCACAGCCCCGACGCGACCCGGCCCACCAGCCAGGACAGCAGGATCAGCGCGGCGATGGCCGCCAGCTGATACAGCCGCATGGGCAGGATCATCATCTCGAAGAACAGGGCGATGCGCGACCAGAGGCCCTGGGCGGCATCCACGATGTCCGGACCTAACGGCTCCATCCCCCCTCCGCCGCCTGGAATATTGCGTCAACGCCGAAAGGGGCATAAAAGATCGCGCATGTCCGGGTTCATCTATTTCGACATCCATGACCGCGCCCGCCTGCCGTCGCGGTTCTTCGGGGCGACGCGGCGCGTCACCGCCCGACTGTGACGGGCTGCGGTTCCGCCGCAGCCAAGCCGTTTGCCATGACCGCATCACAGCCGAAAGCCAACACGACATGACCACCGAATCCGCACGCACATCCGCACGCACGCTTTACGACAAGATCTGGGACGCCCATGTGGTGGACCGCCAGGACGACGGCACCTGCCTTCTGTATATCGACCGCCACCTGGTCCACGAGGTGACCAGCCCGCAGGCCTTCGAAGGGCTGCGCATGACGGGCCGGACCGTGCGCGCGCCCGAACGCACCATCGCCGTTCCCGACCACAACGTGCCGACCACCTGGGACCGCGAACAGGGCATCGACAACGAGGAATCGCGCATCCAGGTCGATGCGCTTGACCGCAACGCCCGTGAATTCGGCGTGGTCTATTACCCGGTCAACGACATCCGCCAGGGCATCGTCCATATCGTCGGCCCCGAACAGGGCTGGACCCTGCCCGGCATGACCGTGGTCTGCGGCGACAGCCACACGGCCACCCACGGAGCCTTCGGCGCGCTTGCCCATGGCATCGGCACGTCCGAGGTCGAGCATGTGCTGGCGACCCAGACCCTGATTCAGAAGAAGTCGAAGAACATGAAGGTCGAGGTGACGGGCCGCCTCGCCCCCGGCGTCACCGCCAAGGACGTGGTGCTGGCGATCATCGGCAAGACCGGCACGGCGGGGGGCACCGGCCATGTCATCGAATATTGCGGCGAGGCGATCCGCGCCCTGTCGATGGAAGGCCGCATGACCATCTGCAACATGGCCATCGAAGGCGGCGCCCGCGCGGGCCTGATCGCGCCCGACCAGACGACCTTCGATTACGTCAAGGGCCGGCCCCATGCGCCGAAAGGCGCGCAATGGGAAGCGGCGGTCAACTGGTGGAAGACGCTTTACAGCGACGACGACGCGCATTGGGACAAGGTCGTCACCCTGCGCGGCGAAGATATCGCCCCCACCGTCACCTGGGGCACCAGCCCCGAAGACGCGCTGCCCATCACCGCCACGGTCCCCGCCCCCGAGGATTTCACCGGCGGCAAGGTCGAGGCGGCGCGCCGGTCCCTGGACTACATGGGTCTGACGCCGGGCACGCGCCTGACCGACATCGCCATCGACGCGGTCTTCATCGGCAGTTGCACCAACGGCCGGATCGAGGATCTGCGCGCCGCGGCCGACGTGCTGCGCGGTCGCAGGCTGGCCGCCGGCGTGCGCGGCATGGTCGTGCCGGGTTCTGGCCTTGTGCGCGCCCAGGCCGAGGAGGAGGGCCTGGACCAGATCTTCAAGGATGCCGGTTTCGAGTGGCGCCTTGCCGGCTGTTCGATGTGCCTGGGCATGAACCCCGACCAGCTTGCCCCCGGCGAACGCTGCGCGGCCACCAGCAACCGCAATTTCGAGGGCCGCCAGGGCTACAAGGGCCGCACGCACCTGATGTCGCCTGCCATGGCGGCGGCGGCGGGCGTGGCCGGGCATCTGGTCGATATCCGGGAATTCGCGGCCCAGCCCGCCTGAGGGGCCGCGATGGCGGGGACATTCATCCGATTTGCGGCGGGGCGCTCAGCCCCGCCCCGTGGCGCGTGCCGTGCTGCGGCGCGCGGGATGGCGCAGCAATGCGGCGGCATTCAGGACGATCAGGGCAAGCCCGCTGTTCTCCAGCAGGAAATTTACGCTGATCCCGTGATCGCGAAGGCCGATCAGGCGGTCGACGTGATGAAAGCTCAGCGCCCTGATGGCGACAAAGGCGCACAGGACCGCCAGCCCGGTCAACGCCACCGCATTGCGCCGCATCTGCCCCCGCAGGCTGCGAAGCCCGGCCACCAAGCCCACCGCCAAGGCCAGCAGCACCCCGGCGATGAAGGCCAGCTGCACCAGGCGGCGGTGGTCATACCAGCCTTGGGCGCGCGCCAGGCATTTGCCGGTCATGGTCACGGCGGATTGCAGATCCAGTTGCTTGTTCACCGCAAGGAATGCCAGGATCAGCGTCACCACGGCCCAGAAGCCCCTGCCCTGCCCCTTGGGCAGGCGGCGCCAGGCCAGGAAGGCCATAACGGTGCCCAAGCCATAGATCAGGACCGTCAGCCATCCGGTTGCGGTCGGATCCCCGATTTGCGGCGTCCAGCGGGCGCTGACACAGTCGATCAACCAGCTTCCAACCACGATCCCATTCCGCCCCTTGCAATGACGCCTGCCCCGGGCCTCTGACGCAACGGGGGGCCGGATACAACCACCCAAGGAACCACAATGGACAAGTTCACCACCCTGACCGGCATCGCGGCACCCATGCCGCTGGTCAACATCGACACCGACATGATCATCCCCAAGCAGTTCCTGAAGACGATCCAGCGGTCGGGCCTTGGGGTCAATCTGTTCGACGAGCTGCGCTATGACCGTGACGGCAACGAACTGCCCGACTTCGTGCTGAACCAGCCTGCATACCGCGATGCGCAGATCCTGGTGGCGGGCGACAATTTCGGCTGCGGGTCGTCGCGCGAACACGCGCCCTGGGCACTGCTGGATTTCGGGATCCGCTGCGTCATCTCGACCAGTTTCGCCGACATCTTCTTCAACAACTGCTTCAAGAACGGCATCCTGCCCGTGGTGCTGCCCCAGGACGCCGTCGATGCGCTGATGGAGGATGCGCGCAAGGGGGCCAATGCCCGCATGACGGTGGACCTGGAAAACCAGACCGTCACGACGTCCGACGGCCTGTCCTTCGCCTTCGAGATCGACCCCTTCCGCAAGCATTGCCTGCTGAATGGGTTGGACGACATCGGGCTGACCATGGAAAAGGCCCCAAGCATCGACAGTTTCGAAACGCAGATGGCCCAGGCCCGGCCCTGGGTCTGACCGCGTGAAAAAGCCCCGCCACCCAAGGATGGCGGGGCAAGGGGGTTCCACCTTGGCGGCAGCCGGGGGAACCTGGCGAACCCTGGGTCTCAGTTCGGGCGGGACACCTCGCCCTCCATCTCGGCGCGGATCTGCTGGCGCAGGATGTCGATGGGGATCATCCGCCCCTCGCGCCGGTAATGCCAATAAGTCCAGCCGTTGCAGCTTGGCGCCCCTTCCAGAGCCGCGCCGACCTGGTGGATGGATCCCTTCACGTCGTTGCCGATCAGCGACCCGTCGGCGCGAACCTTGGCCTTGTGGCGGTTGTTCATGGAATAGAGTTCCTCGCCCGGGCGCAGCATCCCGCGTTCGATCACCTGGCCGAAGGGGATGCGCGGTTCCGCGCGTTTGGCCTTCGTCGTCGCCAGCGCCTCGGCGTCCAGGCGGCGGATGCGGCCGATGCGCTTTTCAGCCACGGTGCGATAGGCTTCCTCGCGCTCGATCCCGATGAAGTCGCGGCCCAGCATCTTGGCGACGGCACCCGTCGTGCCGGTGCCGAAGAACGGGTCCAGCACCACGTCGCCCGGATTGGTCGTGCCGATGATGACGCGGTGCAGCAGCGCCTCGGGCTTCTGGGTGGGATGGGCCTTGTCGCCCGCCGCGTCCTTCAGGCGCTCGCCGCCGTTGCAGATCGGGATCACCCAGTCCGACCGCATCTGCGTGCCTTCGTTCAGCGACTTCAGCGCCTCGTAGTTGAAGGTGTATTTCGAGGATTCGGACTTCGCCGCCCAGATCAGCGTTTCATGCGCGTTTGTCAGCCGCTTGCCGCGAAAGTTCGGCATGGGGTTCGACTTGCGCCAGATCACGTCGTTCATGATCCAGAAGCCCTGGTTCTGAAGCTCGGCCCCCACGCGGAAGATGTTGTGATAGCTGCCGATGACCCAGATCGCCCCGTTGGGCTTCAGCAGGCGGCGCGCGGCGGCCAGCCAGTCGCGGGTAAAGGCGTCATAGCTGGCGAAGCTGGAAAACTGGTCCCAATGGTCGTCCACCGCATCGACCTTGGAATTGTCCGGCCGGTGCAGGTCGCCCCGCAATTGCAGGTTATAGGGCGGGTCGGCAAAGATCAGGTCCACGCTGGCTTCGGGAAGCGCGTTCATCACCTCGATGCAATCGCCGGCCAGGATTTGATTTACGGGAAGCGGTCGCGCGGCTGCCATGCGCTGATCCTTGGTCTTTATCATCTTCGCCTCAGGGGGAAATCGCCGGCTTTCTGCCGGTCTGGTATCCCGTTAACATGATTCAGACCCGAATCGGCGTCAATTTGTTTTTTGAATCAAGGGTTTGCCTCTAGGGCTTTACACAAGATGTTGTGGACCGGCTGGAACGAACGCCTATGATAGGGGGTCACGCCCAAATCTAGCAGGGCCTGCCTGTGCGCGGGGGTGCCATAGCCCGCGTTCGCCTCCCAGCCATAGCCGGGATGTTGTTGCGCCAAATCCACCATCAGCCGATCACGCGCCACCTTGGCCAGGATGGACGCTGCGGCAATCGTCACGCAGCGCGCGTCGCCGCCCACGATGGCCTCGCCCGGACAGGACAGGTCGCGGGGAACGCGGTTGCCGTCCACCAGGACGTGACAGGGCCGATGCCGCAGGCCCTTCACCGCCAGGCACATCGCCAGATGCGAGGCGTGATAGATGTTCAGGCGGTCGATCTCCTCGACCCCGACATGGATGATGCAATGGTCGCAATTGGCGGCCAGCCATTCGGCCAGGGTCTCGCGCCGCCTGGGGGTCAGCTTCTTGGAATCGTTCAGCCCATCGGGGATGTTGTCGGGGTCCAGCACCACCGCGGCGGCGGTCACGGGACCGGCCAGGGGGCCGCGCCCGACCTCGTCCACGCCCGCCACGCGGCGGGCGCCGCGCGACAGGACGGTCAGTTCAAAGCTGAAATCGGGCAGAATCATGCGGTGATGGTTACAGGGGCGATGGCGACCTCTTCAAGGTTCGCGCCCTCGCCCTCGCGGTCCACGACCAGGAAATCCGCGGGCCGGTCCAGCGGCGTCAGCACGCCATGCCAGACCCCCGCGCGCAGGTTGACGCCCATGCCCGCCGGCACCAGGAAGGCGCGGGGCACGCCGGGCCTGCCGCCGTCGTCGGGGGCCACGACCGACAGCCAGGCATCCGGCCCCAGCGGCATGAAGGCCTGGCTGCCCAGCGGATGCCGTTCCAGCAGCGTGCAGTCATAAGGCAGGCTGACGGCTTCGGACCGGAAGATCGAGATGATCGCCTCGCCCCCATGCCGTTCCACGGTGGCAAGCGCATGGTGGCGTTCGCAGCGGCCCGCGTTGATCATGCGGTCGGGCGTGGCGCGGGGGGTCAGCAGGTCGCCGAAGGGGGCGAAGGCTTCGGCGGTGATGGGTTCGATGCGGATGGTGGTCATGGGTTCCTCCTTTGGCCTTGGCTTACCCCGCCGCCGCCAGACCGTCGAGGATGCGGGCCATGATCGCGCGCCGCGTGGCGGGACGGCGCAGCAACGCGGCCTCTTGCCGGGCGGCGGCGGACATGGCCTTGCATTTGCTGGGATTTGCGCGCGCCCAGGCCAGCTTCTCGGCGATGTCGGCGCAATAGCGTTCCAGCGGGATATAGTGTTTCCACGGCTGGAAGCAGCCGGAATAGAAGACTTCCCAGCCGTCCTCCTCGGCCAGCAGGACGGACTGGCTGTCAATGGCTGCGATGAAGTTCGAGCCGTGGTCATAGCCGGTCATGCACAGTTGATAGCGGAAGCGGTGGAAGAACCCGCGATCCTGGCGCGGCGTGCAGTAAGGCGCCAGAAACGGATCGCTTGCGAACTGGCGATAGCCCCAGGCCATCACCACGCCCAGGTCGAAATCGGGGTGATCGAACCATTGCCGCACGAAAGCCAGCCTGTTGGTGTTCGACAGCCGGTCCCAGGCCGCCTGCCGCCGCGCCGGATCGTCCCCCGCCGCCGCCAGGTCGCGCAGCAGCACATGCGAGGCGGGACCCGGCTTGACCCCGCCCGTCCTTTCGCTGCCCGAGATCATGCCCCGCCAGACGACCCGGTCCAGCTTGTCCTCCCACGGTATGGGGTCGGGCACGGCCGCGGGATCGAAGCCTGGCAGGCCGATGGCATGCTGGTCCGGCAAGGGCCACAGCACCGCATTCCGCGCGCCCCTGCGGCGGTTGTGGCACAGCACCGGCGCCGGAAGGGGATCGCCCTGCGGGGACCCGAACCACCGCGAATCCTCCATGTCGATGCGCAGGGGCATGGGGCGGCCCAGGCGCAAGGCATCGTTGATGACCCCTTCGACCCGGATCAGCTTGAAGGGCCGGTCAGGCGCGGACACCGCCACATCGTCCAGAACCGCCATGCGCCGCTTGTTGCCGTTCCGGTCCGTGACGGTCTTCCGACCATCCCAGATGGAAAAATATTCCGACAGGCCGCCCTGCCCCACGCTCGGCTCTCGGCGGCCCAGGCAGAAATCCGCAACCCGGCGCACATAATCCAGATCCAGCTGTTCGGCCTTATGCTTCGATGGGGCCGGCCCGGCATCCGGCGGATCGTCGGCCTTGGGGAACCAGCCCTGCTGCCAGCCGGCATCCGGCAGGGCCAGCAACGGGTCCAGCCTTGCCGCCAGATCCGCCGGACTGTCCCGACCCAGATCGACGCGGATCAGGCGCGGATCGTCCTTGAAAAACGCCTCGACCGCAGCCTGATGGGCGTGCCAGTCTGCCCTCCACAGCGCGGGAAGGTCGGCCGGATCATAGTTCCGGTGATGGGCATAACAGCGCGCCGCCGCCCCGTTGTCGCGGTTCAGCCGGTCGCGGATCCAGTCCTCGACCTGTCGCAGGGTCAGGATGAAGTGCGCCTGGGGGAAGCGGTCGGCCAGCCAGGGAAAATGGCGCCATGCCTCCAGCGGCGGACGCCAGTGCGGGGCATGGCGGTAGAGGCCCGAAAACAGCACCGTTCCCGGCCAGCGGGTCAGGGCATCGCCGCCGCTTGCCTTGGCAAACAGGATATCCTCGGCCAGGCGTCCCCCGTCGTGGCAGACGGCCGCATGGCCGTTTCGACGAAACAGGCGGGCCAGCCGCGCCTCTCCACAGCCATCGGGGCTGATGTGGAAGAACAGCGGCCCTGGCGTCATCCGCCGATCAGTCGCCCCGGTCGCGGCAGGAAGATCGTCAGAACCCCCAGGATCGGCAGGAACGAACACAGGAAGAACACCCGTTCGATCCCCTGCGCATCGGCCAGCACGCCCAAGGCGGCGGCGGCGATGCCGCCCATGCCGAAGCTGAAGCCGAAGAACAGCCCCGCGATGGTGCCGGTCCGGCCGGGCACCAGTTCCTGCGCAAAGACCACGATGGCCGGGAAGGCCGAGGCCAGGATCAGCCCGATGACGATGGCCAAGGCCCCGGTCGCCACCAGGCCCACATGCGGCAGCAGCAGCGTGAAGGGCAGCACCCCCAGGATGGAGAACCAGATCACCCGCAAGGGCCCGATCCTGTCGCCGACAAGGCCGCCCAGCATCACGCCCCCGGCCATGCCCCCCAGGAACAGGAACAGCATGATCTGCGCGCCCTGCGTGGACAGGCCGAACTTCTCGATGGTGAAGAAGGTGAAATAGCTGCTCATCGAGGCGGTATAGATGTTCTTCGTGAAGGTCAGGATGGCGAGCACGGCGATGGACCGCATCACGATGCCGCGCGGCAGGCGCAGGGCGGTGTCGGGCTTGGCGGTGGCGGCGCGGCGGCGCCCCTCGGCCCAGTGGCCCACATGCCACAGCAGGGCGGCGCCCAGGGCCGCGGCCACGGCGAACCAGGCCACCGCCGGGCGGCCCAGCGGCACCACGATGAAGGCCGCCAGCAGCGGACCCAGCGATTGCCCGAAATTGCCGCCCATCTGGAACAGCGACTGCGCCGTCCCGAAGCGCCCGCCCGACGCCAGCCGCGCCACGCGCGAACTTTCGGGATGAAACACCGCCGAACCGACGCCGATCAGCATCGCCCCCGCCAGAAGCATCCCATAATGATGCGCGAATGCCAGAAGCAGCACCCCGCAAAAGGTCGAGGCCATGCCGAAGGGCAGCGAACGCGGCTGGGGATGGCGGTCGGTCGCCATGCCGATCAGGGGTTGCAGCAGCGATGCCGTGACCTGGAAGGCGAAGGTCATCACCCCGATCTGCGCATAGGTCAGCGAGAATTCGACCTGCAGCAGCGGATAGATCGCCGCCAGCATCGACTGCATCACGTCGTTGACCATGTGGCACAGGCTGATGGCGGTCAGGATGCCCCAGGCGGTGCCGGGAACGGCCATGGAATTCGCGGCGGTGGCATTGGCATTGGCGCGCATCATCACCCCTGGGTTTGTCTGCATATCATGCAATAGCAGCCATGCGGGCGGGCGCAAGCGGGCTTTGGCCAAAGCACGCCCACTGACGATTTGGACAGCTTCCCTTAACGTCGCCCGCCGCCGACAGTAAGGATGTATATGTTTAGAGTAAAAAGTTAAAATGGCAAAGATCCCAGGCAACCTGGTGCGCTCGCTGCGTTCGTCGGGCGCGGCGGGGGGTGGAAGACGCATGAATACCTGGCAGTCCGTCCGGGCCGATGTCCTGGAACGGATCCGCAGCCGGGAATGGCCTCCGGGGGAGCTGATCCCCACCGAACAGGAACTGGCCGTCAGCCTGGGTTGCGCGCGCGCCACGGTGAACCGGGCGCTGCGGGAACTGGCCGACAGCGGCATCATCGAACGCCGCCGCAAGGTCGGCACGCGGGTGGCCTCGACCTCGGCCCGGCGCACGGTGCTGGACATGCCCGCGATCCGGACCGAGATCGAGGCCACGGGAGCGGTCTATTCCTATGAACTGGCCAGTTTCACGACCCAGCTTCCCACCCCGGCTGCCGCCCGTGCGCTGCAGGTGCCCGCATCCCAGGAACTGCTGCTGATCAAGGCCAAGTACACCGCCGACGGACAGCCGCATTGCTGCGAGGCGATCTGGCTGAACACCCGGCTCCTGCCGCCCCTGACGCGACGGGATGTCGAGGACCAGTCGGCCCATGAATGGCTGGCCAGCCGGGTCGCCCTGACGCATGGCCGGTTCTCGATCCTGGCGGATGCCGCCAAGGGGGACTGCGCCCGCCACCTGGAAATCGATGAAGGAACGGCGGTTCTGACGATCGAACGCACGAACTGTTCCGACACGACGCCGGTGTCCTTTGCCCGCCAGTTCTATCCGCCCCAGCACCGCCTGGTCTGCGAGGATTAGACCAGCGTCGGAAACAGCACCAAGGCCGCAAGGACCAGAAGGTCCGGGAAAAGGAACCGGCCCAGGCCTGCAAGAACGCTGCGCAACGGCAGGTCGCGGACCACTGCAGCGATCACCAGGGCGTTCAGCCCCAAGGGGGGCAGGATCAGCGCGATCTCGATCATCTTGACCATCAGGATGCCCGCCCAGACCGCATCAAGGCCATAGGCCCTGGCGATGGCCAGGGCGAAAGGCAGGGTCAGGACCAGCATCGCCATGGGCTTGGCCAGCAGCCCCAGAAGGACGCAGGCCAGGCCCAGCAACAGGATCACGACCAGGCGCGGCAAGCCCTGGGCAAGGCCTTGCGCCAGCAGATCCGGGGCGCCGGTCATGTCCAGAAAAAACAGGAACAGCCGCGCCGCGATCAGGGTCAGCAGGATCGTGGCCGTCTGCTGCAGGCAGTCGCGCAGGGCGGGCCACAGGGTATCAGGCGTCAGGCGGCCCTGGACGGCGGCGAAAGCCAGCGTCAGGATCGTGCAGGCCGACAGGGCGGCAGTCGGGGTCAGGCGGCCCGACCAGATCCCGCCCACCAGGATCCCGAACAGGACGGGCACAGGCCAGAGGGCGCGCAGCGCGTCATTGCGCGACAAGGGCATGGATCGCGACAGGGGCGCGGCGTCCGGGTCGTGCCGGACCCACCACAACACGACCGCGATCATTCCCGCCAGCGACAGGGCCGCAGGCAGCAGCCCCGCCAGGAACATCGCGGCGACCGGGGTGTCCGTCAGCAGGCCCCACAGGATCAGCAGCATCGAGGGCGGCAAGAGCGCCCCCAGCGTGCTGCCCACCGCGACCGAGGCACCTGCCAGTCGCGGATCATAGCCCGCGCGCAGCATCGGCGGGACGGCGATGCGCGACATGGTGACAGCGCAAGCGACCGATGATCCGCAGGTCGCGGCAAAGCCCCCGCATCCCAGGATCGCCGCGACGGCCAGACCGCCGCGCCTGCCCTGCAACAGCACGGCGGCGCCGTCATGGACCCGCGTGGCAAATCCCGCGTAAAAGGCCAGGTTGCCAAGCAGCAGGACCAGCGGCACCGCCAGCAGATCCGGCGCGGCAAGAAGCGCGGCTACCCGGTCCCAGGCCTGTTCCAGCATCAGCGACATCGACGCGGACGTTCCAGGGAAATCAAGGCGATCGTCGTGCCCACGGCGGCAAGTCCCATCATCTTCATGGTCGAATTGGTCCGCCCGTCCTGCCCCCGGATCCGCCGGCGCAGCGGCAGGCTAGTGCGGCGATGCGGCAAACTCAAACTGGAATTGACCGGAATGTGACTGGCGGTCTATCTGGCGGTTCCGCGAAAGACGCGGAATGCTGCGCCTGACCCGACGGAGATTCTGATGCCGCGATTCACCCTGCGAATCCCGCTTGCCCTGATCCTTGCGGCGCTGTCTGCGCTGCCCGCGACGGCCCAGACGGATCTGCCCTTCACCTCCGCCGATATCGAGGCCGCGTCCTATGCGGGGGGCGATCTGCCCTCGGGGCGGTCGGCGCTGACGACCAAGGTGCAGGTTCTGCTGGACAGGTCCGGGATCTCTCCGGGCGTGATCGACGGCTTCAAGGGCGGCATGAGCCAGAGCGCGATCATGGCCTTCGAACGCCGGTCGGGCCTGCCCATCGACGGGGTGATGGACCCGCATGTCTGGAACCTGCTGCAATCCTTCGCGGCCCTGCCCGCGACCAAGGATTACACCATCACGGCGGAAGACGCGCAGGGCCTTGTGGACGCGATTCCCACCGATTACGCCGAAAAGGCGCAAATGGCCGCCATGGCCCATACCAGTGTCGCCGAACGCCTGGGCGAGCGGTTCCACATGGATGAGAAATTCATCGCCTTCCTGAATCCCGGCGTCGATCTGGTGCCCGGCAACACGATCAAGGTCGTCGATACCGGCAGCCGGATGCGCGGCAGCGTCGCGCGGATCCTGGTCGATGTGAACACGCGGCGGGTCGCGGGCTTCGATGCGAACGGAAAACTGCTGGTCGATTACCCCGCGACCATCGGATCGTCGGCGACCCCCTCGCCTTCGGGGACGCATCAGGTGAAGACGGTCGCGCTGAACCCGAACTATACCTATGACCCGAAGAAGAACTTCCAGCAGGGCGACAACGACAAGGTGCTGGTGGTGCCGCCCGGGCCGAACGGGCCTGTGGGAACCGTCTGGATCGGTTTGTCCAAGCCCACCTATGGCATCCACGGCACCCCCACCCCGTCCACCCTGTTCCGCAATCAGTCGATGGGCTGCGTGCGGCTGACCAACTGGGATGCCGAGGAACTGGCCCGCATGGTCAGCGCAGACAAGACGACGGTGGAGTTCCTGCCCCAAGGCATGACCATCGCCGACGCGACCGGTGGCAACGTCGCGCCTGCCCCCGCATCCGCCGAACCGGCGGTCGCGGCGGAAACCACCACGGCGCCTGCGGAAACGGCCCCCGCCGCCCCGCTGGATTATGCCGATCCGCTGGCGGCCAAGCGCGCCCCGGCCGAGCCTGTCTATGAAAACACCTCCGAGGAGGAGGCGGATGCCCTGGCCCCGACGGGCGATCCGCTGACCGATGCCCTGACGGGCGCCCTTCCCAGCGGTTTCGTGCTGCCGCCCGTGGACGAACAACCGTGATCCGCTGGCGCGCGATCCTGTGCGCCCTGGCCCTGTGCCAGCCGGCATTTGCCGCCGCGCAGGACCGCCCGCCCGAACGTCCCGGTCCCGAGGAAGCGCAACCGCAGGCTGGGCCGGACGTTCCGCAGGAACCGGCTTTGGTCTTTGGTCCCCCTGCCCCGCCCGGCTGGTTCGTCGTGCAGGAAACGGATCAGGAATACGCCGCCTGCATGCTGGCCCTGTCCTTTCTGGGGACCGTCTATACCAAGGAACCGGCCATCACCGACCCCGAGGATCCCGACTGCGGCATTGCCCGCCCGATCCGGGTGGAACGGATCCTGCCCGACCTGAGCCTGGAGGGCGGTGCGGTCATGCGCTGCGACACGGCGCGTGCGCTTGGGTTCTGGGCGCGCGATTTCGTGCGTCCGGCGGCCATGATGCTGCCCGGCGCACCGCGTGTCACGGGCTTGCAGCTTGGCACATCCTATGACTGCCGGCCGCGTGTGGGAACCGGCGCGGACCAGCCCAAGCTGTCGGAACACGCGCTTGGCAATGCCATCGACATCGCGGGCTTCGTGCTGGATGGTGCCGATCCGCTGATCGTCCAGCCGCGCGCCGATTCAGGCGACATGGCCGAGGCGTTCCAGCGCACCGTGCGGGCGGCAGGATGCCTGTTCTTCACCACCGTGCTGGGACCCGGATCGAACGATGCGCATGACGACCACCTGCACCTTGACGTGGCGGCGCGGCGCAGCGACTGGCGGCTGTGCCAGTGATCAGCGGGGCGTGCGCTCCAGATCCAGATAGGACGGGTCGAAGCGCGCCAGCAGGGCCAGCCCGTTCCAGTCGATGATGGTGATATCCGCCCCCAGCCAGCGGATCAGCCCCCGGTCGCGCAGATCCCGGACCGCGCGGTTCACATGGATCGGCGAATAGCCCAGGATATCCGCCAGTTCGCGCTGCAGCAGCGGCAGGTGCAGCTGGCGGTCCGAGGCCACCCCCACAGTTTGCAGCCGGACGTAAATCTCGCACAGAAGATGGGCCAGATGGGCACTAGATCGCAGGGACGCGGCGGCAACCAGCCATTGCCGGTGGATCGCCGCATCCAGCATGGTGGTCATCCACAAGAGCCGGGCCAGATGGGGAAAGCTCCTGGTGGTTTCGATCAGTTCGGCATGATCGATGAATTCCACCTCGGCCGGACCGATGGCGATGATGGAATGATCCATCCTTGACATGATGAAGGCATGAAGATCGACAAAATCCCCCGGAACATGCAATGCCGTGATGACGCGGTCGTCGGGCCTTCCCACAAGGGCATGCGACCGGGCCGACAGGCCGCGCAGCATCATGCAGCTGCGGCTGGGGCTGCTGCCGGCGGGAACGATGACCTCGCCCGCGGCAAAGCTGGCATGTTCGGTCTTCAATGCGCGAAGACGTTCCAGGTCATTCGGGCCGAGACTGTCACGCCTTTGAAGATAGCGGATAAAATACTCGGTAATTGCCAATTCGGTCACCATCCTTTCGCGTGGTTTGGCAAATCACCCATTCCGGCGCAATGGCGCCGCGACCGACCTAACATTCATTAAGCTAACTCAGTTGCTTGGCTGTTGGTTTCAGCCCCGCGGCATTTGCCGGGCCTGGGCGGAAACCCGCAGGGCCGCGGCAAGCGCGGCAAAGCTTTCGGCGATGCCGGGGGTCTTGACCGTGACCAGATCGTCAAGCTGGGGAAACAGCTTCACCGCTTCGTCCAGGCGGGGATCGGCGCCCGCGGCGTAAAGGCCCGCGCGGATCATCAGTTCGGATTCGGCATAGGCGCCCAAGGCGGCCCTGGCCTTGCCGATCATCCTGTTCTCGTCAGGGGTGGCGGCATCGGGCAAGGACCGCGACACCGATTTCACCACGTCGATCGCCGGAAAGCGCCCGCGTTCCGCGATCGTGCGGTCCAGCACCACATGCCCGTCCAGCGTGCCGCGCAGGATGTCGGCCACCGGCTCCTCCATGTCGGAACCGGCCACTAGTACGCTGAAGATGCCGGTGATGTCGCCCGTTCCTTCCAGCCCCGGACCGGACCTTTCGGCCAGGGCCATGATCAGGTTCGACACCGAGGGAGGAAAGCCGCGATAGCTGGGGGGTTCGCCGGCAGCCAGGGCAATCTCTCGATGCGCTTCGGCAAAGCGGGTGATCGAATCGGCCAGGAACAGCACATGGCGGCCCTGGTCGCGGAAATGTTCCGCCACCGCCATCGCGGCCCAGGCGCAGCGCCGCCGGATCAAGGGGGATCGGTCGGATGTCGCGGCCACGATGACCGCCCGGGCCATGCCTTCCGGTCCCAGGGTCTTTTCCACGAATTCGCGCAATTCGCGTCCGCGTTCGCCGATCATGGCGATCACCACGACATCGGCCTGAACGCCCTTGGCCAGGCCCGACAGCAACGTGGACTTGCCGACGCCCGATCCGGCGAACAGCCCGATCCGCTGGCCCTTGACCAGGGGCAGCAGCGTGTCGAAGACCGCGAACCCCGTGGGCAGACGCGTCCCCAGCCGTTTTCGGCGCACCGCCGGAGGGGCTTCGCGGCGATAGGGCAAGGGTTCGCGGCCCAGGGTCAGGGGCCGTCCGTCCAGCGGCTGTCCCAGCGGGTCGATGATCCGCCCGATCCAGGCGTCGCAGGGCGCAATGGTCGGCGCGAACAGCAGCTCGACCTCTGCCCCCACGGACAGCCCCTCGGCGTCGCCTTCGGGCAGCACGTCGGCATGGCGCGGCGCAAGGCCCACGATCTCTCCGGCGACCTGGCCCTTTTGGAGGGAGATCATCACCCTGTCCCCGACCGAGGCATGGCTGTTCAGCCCCTCGACCCGGATCAGGCCGGCCTGCATCGAATGCACGCGGCCGAAATGCCGGGTCAGGCGCAAGTCGGCGATGCGCGCCGCGATCGAGGTCAGTTGGTCCATGTCCGCCTTCCGTTCGTCAGCCTGCATGGCATCACGGATCTTCGGTCAGCGATGATGGTGTATCCCGCATGCCTGCCGCCTGCCCGGCAGCACATGCCGCCATAGAGACATCTTGGCGCAGAATCAGAAAGAATGGGTTAACGACCGCCCTGCCCGGAACCCAAGGCTCAGGCCGGTGCCGCCTGGTCGCCCACTTCCTTCAGCCAGTCGGGCCCAAGGCGGACCTCGGTCGCCCCGGCCAAGGGCAGGACGCGTTGCAGTTCGGCCAGAAGTCCGGCCTGCCTGGCGCGACCCAGCCTGACCCCCTTCTCGGGCCAGAAGGCCCGCACGGTCAGCACGCCCCCGTCGCGTTTCGCGTCGAGCCGTCCGATAAGCCGGTCGCCCTGCATGACCGGGAACACGTAATAGCCGTATCGGCGGCGGGGCGCGGGCACGAAGATCTCGATCCGGTAATGGAAGCCGAACAACCGCCAGGCCCTTGCGCGATCACGCAAGGCGGGATCGAAGGGCGACAGCAGCCGCACCCGTTGCGATGGCGGGGGCAACATCGACAGCCTATCCAGCGATGCCACTGTCGAGACGCTGCGCCGCCGGGTTCCGTCGGCCATTTCCACGTCGATTTCGACGATCCGACCCGCGGCCAGGGCATCGGCGCACCATTGCTTCGCCTCGTCACGGGTGGCGATCTCGAAGAAGGCGGCCAGTTCGCCGCTTGTGGCAAAGCCAAGCCGGTCCAAGGCCGCCGACAAGGCCCAGTCGATGATCTGCGGCGGATCAAGCTGGATGTTGCGGTATTCGGCCGGGATCACCCGCTCCGACAGGTCGTAGATCTTGCGAAATCCTGTGCGGTGGCTGATCGCCAGCCGCCCCGATCGCCAGAGATATTCAAGCGCCGTCTTCGAGGGGTGCCAGTCCCACCATCCGCCCCCGCCGCCCCCCTTGTCCGGGCCGACATCCGTGGTGCTGGCAGGTCCCTGGTCGGCAATGCGTCGCAGGATGGCATCAATCTCTCGGTCCCAGCCCTCGCCGCGCCAGGCCGGCCAGCGTTGCTGCATCCTTGCCTCGTCGCGCGCGAATTTCAGCCGCCACATCGGATAGAACTGCATCGGGATGATGGCGGCATCATGGGTCCAGTGTTCGAAGGCAAGACGCTGGCGGGAGACAAGACGATCAAGCGCCAGGGGACGATACCGGCCCCGTCGCGACCACAGGATCAGGTCATGCGCGCGCGCCAGCGTGTTGACGCCGTCCACCTGGACGAAACCCAGATCCGTCAGCACGCCCGCCAGATCACCGCCCGTGGCTGGACCAGGCTGCGGCCGCAACAGCAGGTGTCGATCCAGGAACAGCCGGCGTGCATCGGCATTTGTCAGCAGGGGCGGATTCATGCGGGCAGATTAGACACATGGGGCAAAACCGCAATCGAACAGCGAAGGGCCGACTGCCTGCCGCGGTCAGGCAGGCCCGGCCGCTGGTGACGGCCTGGGCCTGGCCTTGCCCCAAGCGGTTCTCCCGTTCTCGTGCACCGCCATGACCCGCCATGCCGCCACGGGCTGCGGGATAAGCACGGCCGACAAAGCCGTATCCAGATGCGGTCTTGGCGGTGACAATCAGCCGTTGCAGAACCGGCACCAGGGCACCGGCGGATTCGGCTTGGGACTGCGCCGCCCTTATCCGGGCCAATCGGCCGGTCCGTTCGGTTGCCGGTCTAGCGGCTGGTCGGGGACGGCTTTCGCATCACCTCGAGAAGGTCGCGGGATCGGGACGGCGGCAAGCAGTCCCCCTTAAAGCCTGTTCAGCAGATCCGATTTTTTCGCGTCGAATTCGGCTTGCGTCAGGATCCCCCGGGACAGCAGGGCGTGAAGCTGCTCGATGGTGGCAAGGATCGCAGCATCCGTCGGGTGGGCTGCATCCGACCGCGCGGGATCGCCGGGCGTGTCGCCCGGCCCCGGCAAGGCGGCTATTGGAACCAGGCTGTCCAGCGGCACCGGGCCGTGCTGGCTGGTGAACAGAAGCGAAGATGTTCCGCCCTGCTGCTGGGACACGCCGCCGATCCGGTGATCGCCGGTATCATACAGCGACACCTGCCCGTTCCGGCGGATGGCCAAGCGGCGTGCGGCGGGAAAGACCGCATAATCCACGCCGTTCTGGCTTCCGCTTGCGGACGGCACCCCCAGGTCGGGGGGCCAGGCGGGATCGGACGCGTCCGGGACCGATGCGGGCGGGCGTTGCGCAAGGGCCTGCGCAAGGTCGGTCAGGTTGCGGATCAGATCGCCGACACGGGACTTGAGGGCGCTGTTGAACATGTCCCCGATCATCAGCATCCCGCCGCCGGACCATTGCCCCATGCCGCCGAATTCGGGATGGTCGAACTGCGCCTGCCGGGCATGGCCTCCGACAAGCGCGGACAGCATGGTCTCGGCCGCGCGGGGGCTGAAGCCGTGGCGGCGTGCGATGACCGCGACCGCTTCTCGATCCTCATCGGTGAATGACATGGTCCGGCCTCCGGTCCAGGGTGAAGGTTTCAGCGACACCGATGGCGCCTGCCCGGATGCAGGCCGGGACATTCGTTGCGTCGCGCAAGGTTCAGGCCCCCATTCGCCTGGGCGCGTCCAACTGATCGCCCTCGTCCACGTCCGGCATGTCCTGGGCCTCGGCCGCGTCTTCGCCCATGTCCCCGGCCTCTTCCAGGCCTGCCGCGTCGTCCGGGCCCAGGCCAAATCGGGCAGCCACATCGGAGGCATAGCGGAACAGGTCGCCCCGCAGCTTCAACAGCGACAAATCCTTGGTCTTGGCTTCCAGCATCACGTCGAAATCAAGCCCCTGGGCCTCGCGCATGAAGGTCGCGAATTCGAAGGGATTGGTGAAATCCGCATGGCCCGTCCAGATGGGCGGCAACAGCACCGTCTTGAAGCGGGATGTGGCCTTAACGACATCCCTGGTCAGCGCGCCGCCGCCGCTTGTCCCCTGGGCCCTCAGGGCCGCGCGTTCCTTGTCCGTCACCTTTCGCTTGATCTCGCGCAGTTCGGTCCTGGGAGAGGAAAAGTGGATCTTCGGCCGCACGCCCTGGGGCCAGGACCGGACAAAGCGTTCCAGGGTCGGCCGCAGCGCCAGCCCTTCGGGGTTCAGGCACCAGAAATGCTGGTAATCGAAGATCAGCGGCACCCCACAGCGGTCGTGGATCCACAGCACGTCGGCGGCGGAAAAGCGGATGTCGTCGTTTTCCAGCACCAGCCGGCGACGGACATGGTCGGGGCATTGGTTGTAGCCTTCGATCCAGCGGGCGCGGCTGGCTTCCCGGTCGTAATAGACACCGCCCACATGGGTCACCAGGACACCTTCCGGCCCCATGCCCATCCGGTCCAGCATCTCGGCCTGCGAGGCCAGGTCCCAGATGCTTTTCGCCGTCAGCGCCGGATCGGGGCTGTTCAGCAGCACGAATTGCGACGGATGAAAGGACAGCCGGATGTCCAGGTCGCGCGCCTTGCGGCCAAGCGCCGCCAGTTCGGCATCGCTTTCGGCCACCATGCCGTGGAACTGGGGCATGTCGGGGTGCGTGGCATAGGGCGCCAGATCCGAGGACAAGCGGTACATGTCGATCCCGACCTCGACCAGATAATCCAAGATCGCGTCCACATGTTCCAGCGAGGTCTTCAGGTGCGGGTTCTGCTGCCAGCGGCGGGTGTCGTTGCTTTTCATGCCCGGCCGTCCCATCACCTTGACGGGAAAGCCCAGGCGCAGCGGTCGATCAGTCATGCGCAATCTCCTCGGGGAAGCCGATCCTGGCGGCGAAGTCGGCCCAGTCGGCGGGACGCAGCGCGCCGCCCGTGGCCTGGGCATGGCCGCTGCCGTATTCCGTGCCCGCGCCGGGGGGGCGGTGATCGGCCAGAAACCGGATCAGGTCCGCGCCGGTCGCGCTGCGCGCGGCAAAGTGGACCCAGCCGGGGCGATAGCCGGTATTGACGGCCAGCACGATCTTGTCCCGCAGCCTGCCGCGCCAGGATTGCGCGACCAGCGGATGGATCTGGCATGGCGATGAAAAGCGGATCAGCGCGACGTCGCCCCGGACCTTGGGCGGCGCACGCCGGGCGGCCTCCAGTTCCGCCGCGACCTCGGCCTTGGCCGCCTGCAGCAGCGCGGTTTCGGGGTGGCCGCCCTTCAGCAGTTCCTTGGGCGAGGCGCATTTCAGCAGAAGCGCAAGCGCCGGGCTTGCATCGGCCCGGGCCGTCCGGCGCGGCGCGTTGACCAGCGACACCGCATCCCGCAGCGCCGTCTTGCCGTAGCGACCCTGCGCCTGGGCCAGTTCGGGAAAGCCATCGTCGGCCATGTCCCCGATCAGCCCCATGGCGGCAAGCCACAGCAGGTCGTCGGCCTCTCCCAACCCCTGCGCGCACCAGAAGGCCAGCAGCGACGAGGTCGGCTCGGGCGTCCAGCCGTTTCCCGATATCACCGCCGCCGCGCCAGGGGTGCCGGTGGGCACATGATGATCGACCAGGACCGTGGGCACGCCGGGCAGGATCTCGCCGTCGCGGATGCCCAGATCGGTGACGACCAGCCCGCCGGGGCGCCGCGGCTCAAGTTCCTTGCGGAGGTCGGGCGACCAGGGGTTTTCGCCCTTGCCGGTGATGCGGATTTCCGCCGGGCGGCCCGCGCGTTCAAGGGCCTGCGCCAGGATCGCGGCGGCGGACAGCCCGTCGGCGTCGAAATGTCCCAGCACCAGCACGGGCCGGTCAGGCGCGAAGCGGCCGACAGCCGCGCGAAAGGCAGCGGCCACATCGTCAGGGGTCTGGGGGCGGTGGCCGGACATGGTCCCCCAACGCGGCAACCCGCGCCCAGTTTCACGCAGCCGCCGCAGGGCAGGTCAGTGCAAGCCGAACTCTGCCATGAGGCGGCGGCGCATCGCGACGAAGCGGGCTTCGCTGCGGTCGCGCGGCCGGGGCAGGTCGATGTCGATCAGGCGGGGAACGCCGCCCTTCTCGCGCGGCATGACCAGCACCCGATCGGCAAGGAAGATCGCCTCCTCCAGGTCATGGGTCACCAGGATCATCGTCGCCTGCTGTTCCTGCCAAAGGCGGGCGAGTTCGTCCTGCATGGTCATGCGCGTCATGGCATCCAGCGCCCCCAGGGGTTCGTCCAGCAACAGGATCTTTGGCTGGACGGTCAGGGCGCGGGCAATGCCGACCCGCTGGGCCATGCCGCCGGAAAGCTGTCCCGGCAAGGCGTTCTCGAACGGGGCCAGTCCCACAAGGCGGATGTGGTGGCGGGCTTCTGCCTCTGCCTTGGCCTTGGGAACGCCGCGCGCCTCAAGCCCGAAGGAGACATTGCCCAGCACCGTCAGCCAGGGCAGCAGGCGCGGTTCCTGGAAGATGATCGCCCGTTCGGTGCCGACGCCCCGGACGGGGTGGCCGTCGATCAGGACCTGGCCTGCATCCGGCTGTTCCAGTCCGGCCAGCACCCGCAGCAGCGTGGTCTTGCCGCAGCCCGACGGACCCACGATGGCAAGGCTTTCGCCCGCGCGGATGCCAAGGTTCAGGTCGCGCAGGACCGGCAGCGTCTTGCCGCCAAGGGTGAAGGACTTCGACAGGCCGCGGATCGCGACCGCATCGCCCCGGCTGGCCTGATGCGCGACCATCGTCATTTGGCCGCCAGATCTTGCGCCGGAGCAAGCAGGATGTCCGCAGCCTTCAGCTTGCCACGTTCAAGCCGTCCCTCGCGTTCCAGGACGTCGATCCAGAATTGCAGGTCCCGTTCGGTGGCGCGGCCGCCCTCGCGCACGCCATAGCCCTGGAAGAACTGCGCGACCTCGGGGTTCTCTCCTCGGCCGTCCAGGACGCGGGCGAAGATGGCGCGGGTTTCTTCGGGATTGTCGCGCGCATAATCCAGCGCGCGGGCCGAACCCTCGACAAAGGCCTGTGCCTCGGCCGGGTGGGCCTCGACCCAGTCGCGGCGCAGGACGACAAAGCCGCCGGCGATCTCTCCCAGAACGTCGGTATCGTCGAAGACGGCGCGCAGACCTCCATGCTCGCGGGCAAGTCCCTCGAAGGTCGTCTGCCAATAGCCGAAGGCCGAGACATCGACCTGGCCCGACCGAAGCACCTGTTCCAGTTGCGGGCCGGGCACGGTGACAAGGTTGGCCGCGTCCTGCGGCAGCCCCTTCTGGTGCAGCGCCTCGCGCACGGTATAATCCAGGTGCGCGCCCAGCGTGTTCACCGCGACGGTCTTGCCCGCGATGTCCTCGATGGTCCTGATGGGGCTGTCCTCCAGCACATAGAAGATCGACTGGACCTGGTCGTTGATGCCGTTCGAGGGATATGCCGCGACGAAGTCGGCCCCTCCGGCGATGGAATTCAGCACGGCGGCGGTCGCGGCGCTGCCGAGTTCCACGCTGCCGCCCGCCAGGGCCATCAGCGATTCGGGGCCGCCGCTGGCATAGCCGGCATTTTCCAGCGTGATGCCGGTGCCCTCGAAATAGCCCAGTTCGGCGGCAAGTTCATGGGCTGACAGTCCGCCATGGCTGGCAAGATAGCGGATCGTCACATCGGCCTGCGCGGCGGGGACGAAGGCAAGGCCAAGGGCCGTGGTCAGGGCAAGATTGCGAAATGCGAAGGTCATGGTCGTATTCCTTGAAGGGGAAGGATCAGCGGGTGGCCTCGGCCCAGCGGCACAGACGGTGCTGCAAAAGGACGAGGACGGCGTTCGCGACAAGGCCAAGCGCGGCCAGCAGGAAGATCGCCCCGAACATCAGGGGGATCTGGAAGTTGTACTGGGCGTTCATCACCTGGAAGCCGACGCCCTTGTTCGCGCCGATCATCTCGGCCGCGATCAGAAGCAGCAGCGCGGTGGTGGCGGAAAGCCGCAGCCCCACGAAGATCGCGGGCACCGACGCGGGCAGGACCACCCGGCGGAACACCGTCAGGCGGCTGGCGCCGAAGGTCCGCGCCATCTCGACCAGCCTGCGGTCCACCTGCTTCACGCCGCCGATGGTCGCCAGAAGGATTGGAAACAGCGTGGCCCAGAAGATGACGAAGACCTTGGACGCCTCGCCCAGTCCCAGAAGCAGGATGAATACCGGATAAAGCGCTAGGGCCGAGGTCTGGCGGAACAGTTGCAGGATCGGCTCAAGCGCGCGTTCCACTGCGGCGATCTGGCCCATGAAAAGGCCCAGGGGAATGCCGATCACGACCGCCGCACCGAAGGCCAGCCCGGACCGCTGAAGGCTGATGGCGATGTCATCCAGCAGCGCGCCCGAGGCCAGACCCTTCCACAAGGCCGCCATGATTGTGTCCAGCGGCGGGAAGACCGCCGGGTTGACCCAGCCCCGCGTGCTGGACGCCTGCCACAACAGCAGGAAGGCGATCAGCAGGCCATAGCGGGACAGAAAGCCCTGTGCGCCGACCGCCGCCCGGCGCGAGACTGCGGCGACGGGGAATGGCCTGCCCTTGGCCGGGGTATCGACGGAATGCAGCGTCATCGCCTTACTCCGCCGCCTGCAGGGCCGCGCGGGCGGCGGCGTGGCGGTTGACGGGATAGGGCAGGCCCAGGTTCTGACGCAGGGTTCGGCCTTCGTATTCGGTGCGGAACAGACCGCGCCGCTGCAGTTCCGGGATCACCAGGTCCACGAAGTCGGTCAGCCCCGCCGGCAACCAGGGCGGCAGGATGTTGAAGCCGTCCGCGCCCTCGTTCTCGAACCACTCCTGCAGGGTGTCGGCGATCTGGACGGGCGTGCCCACCACGGTGAAATGTCCCCGCGCCGAGGCGACCCACTGGTAAAGCTGGCGGATCGTGAACCCGTTCTCGTCGGCGATCTGGCGGATCAGGGCCTGGCGCGACTGATTGCCTTCGGTATGTTCCAGTTCCGGCAGCGGCCCGTCCAGGTCATGGCCCGTCAGGTCCAGTGACCCACCGGTCAGCCCCTTGATCAGCGCGATGCCGTCCTCCTCCAGGATCAGGCTCGTCAGGCGGTCGTACTTTTCGCGCGCTTCGGCTTCGGACCGGCCGACGAAGGGCGAGACGCCAGGCATGATCAGGATGTGGCCGGGGTCGCGCCCCAGGCCACGGGCGCGGGCCTTGATGTCGCGATAGAATTCCTGGGCGGTATCCAGCCGCTGGTGGGCCGTGAAGATCACCTCGGCCGTGGCGGCGGCAAGGCCGCGCCCGTCGTCCGACTGGCCTGCCTGCACGATGACCGGATGGCCCTGCGGGCTGCGGCTGACATTTAGCGGGCCTTTGACCTTGAAATGCTCGCCCGCGTGATCGGCATGATGGACGCGTTCGGGGTGATAGAAAACACCGCTGTCCTTGTCGCGGATGAAGGCGTCATCCTCGAAGCTGTCCCACAGCTTGCGGACGACCTCGACATGTTCGGCCGCGCGCTTGTAGCGGTCGGCATGGGGAAGCTGCCGGTCCAGGTTGAAGTTCCGGGCCGCCGCCTCGGTCGCGGTCGTCACCACGTTCCACCCTGCCCGCCCGTCCGAGATCAGGTCCAGCGAGGCGAACTTGCGGGCGGTGTTGTAGGGTTCCTCATAGGTGGTCGAGGCGGTGGCGATGAAGCCCAGGTTCCTGGTCAGGGGCGCCAGGGCCGCGAACAGGGTCACCGGCTCGAAACCGGCGACCTTGGCATTGCCCCCTTCGGTGCTGCCGCCGAAGGCCACGGCCAGGCCGTCGGCCAGGAAATAGGCATCGAACAGGCCACGCTCCGCCTCTCGGGCCAGTTCGGCATGAAAGGCGAAGCTGGTCGCACCATCGGCAGGCTGGTCGGGATGACGCCAGGCGGCGATATGTTGGCCGCTGCCCGGCAGAAAGGCGCCAAGGCGGATTTTGCGGGTCATGATACACTCCTTCAGGATGCAGGGGGCTGCCCCACCGCGAAGGGTGGGTGGAAAGGTCATGGGTTTCGATCGGGATCAGGCGGCGGAAATGACCGCAGTCCGGGCGGTGGACAGCCAGGGCGTGAACTGCTCGACCGCCCGGTCCAGCCGCGCCAGCAGCGCGTCCGAGGCCGGAACCCCGTCGCGGAAGTCGCTGCCCTCGCCATAAACACCCGTCGGCAGGGTCGCGGCCTCGAAAAAGCCGAACAGCGGACGCAGTTGATGTTCGATCACCAGGGCATGCCTGCTGCCGCCGCCTGTGGCGGTCAGCAGCACGGGCTTGCCCGCCAGGGCGGCGGGATCGATCAGATCGATCATGTGCTTGAACAGGCCGGTGAAGCTGCCCTTGTAGACCGGCGTGCCCACGACCAGAGCATCCGCCAACAGGATCGCGTCCATGACCCTGCGCGCAAGCGGGTCCATCTGATCGAGTGACTGGCTCTGCCCCAGGGATGGCTGCAGGTCCGAAATCTCATAGGTGGCTGCGCTGCAGCCGAAACGGCGGGCGGCGCGAGACACGGCCAGATCCACAAGGGCCCGTGTCCGCGAGGGACTGCTGACGCTGCCCGAGAAGCCGATGATGCGTTGGGGCATTTCGCTTTCCTAATAACGACTGATATTGTCGATATTGGGCGTTCGAACTGCCAGAGGCCATTCCAAAGATCCCCGCCGAGGGGAACGGAATCGTCTGCGATGCAAAGGAACGGGGGATGTTCGTTCCCTGCTTCCCCGTTCCTGCCGCTTTGTCCTGCGATCCCCCGACGGAATACGGATCGGATCGGCGCGCGTGAGCAAGCGACCGATCCTGCCACCGGTCCGAAAGGGGACGCGCAGGGTGCTGCAGGAAGCCCTCAGTTCCAGAGCCGCACAAGGCCAAGGCTGATGACCGGAAAGGCGATCAGTATGGCGATGCGGATCATGTCGCTGATCAGGAAGGGCAAAACACCGCGAAAGCTTTCGATCATCGGCACGTCGCGCGCCAAGCCGTTGATGATGAAGACGTTCATGCCCACGGGCGGGGTGATCAGGCCGACCTCGACCACGACAACGGCCAGGATGCCGAACCAGATCAGCGTTTCCTCGCGCGACATCCCGAAGTCGAGACCGCCGATGATCGGATAGAAGATCGGGATCGTCAGCAGCAGCATGGACATGGAATCCATGACGCAACCCAGCACCAGGTACAGCGCCATTATCGCCAGAAGGATCATCATGGGCGACAGGCCCGAGTTCTTGATCGCCGAGGCCAGCAGCATCGGTGTCTGGGTCTGCGCCAGGAAGGCGTTGAAGATCTCGGCCCCCAGAAGGATCAGGAAGATCATGGCCGAGGTTCCGGCCGTGCCGCGCAGGCAATCCATGATGCCCGGCAGGCGCATTCCCCCGTGCAGGACCGCCAGAACGCCCGTGCCGAAGGCGCCGACGGCCGCGGCCTCGGTGGGCGTGAACCAGCCCCGGTACATGCCGACGATCACCAGCGTGAAGATCAGGATCAGCGACCATGTCTCGCGCAGGGCGGACAGCCGCTGGGACCAGGTGGCGCGGGGGCCGGCGGGGCCGTCCTGGGGGTGGCGGCGCACGAAGACCGCGACCGCCAGCATGTATCCCACCGCCGCCAGCACGCCCGGCACCATCGCGGCCACGAACATCTTGGCGATGCTCATTTCCGCCATCAGCGCATAAAGGACAAGAATGACCGAGGGCGGGATCAGGATCCCCAGCGTCCCCCCCGCCGCCAGCGATCCCGTGGCAAGCGCCCCGCTGTAGTTGTAGCGGCGCATTTCCGGCAGGGCGACCTGGCCCATGGTGGCGGCGGTGGCCAGGGACGACCCGCAGATCGCCCCGAAGGCCGCGCAGCCGCCGATCGAGGCCATGGCCAGCCCGCCCCTGCGATGGCCCAGGAAGGCCGCGGCCGTGCGATAAAGCGCGCGGCTCATCCCCGCCTTGGTCGCGAATTCGCCCATCAGCACGAACAGCGGGATGACCGACAGCGAATAGGTCGAGAACTGGTAGAAGGTCGAGGTCTTGAGAAAGGCGAGCAGCGGCGTGGTGCCCGTCCACATCGCATAGCCCCCCAGCCCCACGGCCAGCATCGCCACGCCGATGGGGATGCGCACGGCCATCAGGGCCAGCAGCACCGCGAAAGAGGTCAGTCCGGCGGCGATCCCCGTCATGTCCGGGCCTTTCGCAGATGGCCGACCATGGTGGCCGCGCAGGTCGCGACCAGCAGCGCCATGGCCGGGATGATGACAGGGAATGCCCACCAAAGGGGGATGCGCAGCACCATGGTCTGTTCGCCGTATTGCCGCATCTCGGCCCCGCCGTGGAACAGCCGCCAGGCCAGAAGCGCGGCGATCAGCAGAAACAGCAGGTCGCCAAGCGCCTCCAGCAGGTGATTGGTGCGGGGGTTGGCCTTGCTGGTGAAGAAGTCGACCAGCACGTTGCCGCCGCTGACCTGGCACCAGGGCAGGAAGCAGAAGATGGCGATGGCGCTGCCCAGTTCGACCAGTTCGAAGTCGCCGGGGACAGGCGCCCCCAGGACCGACCGCTTGATGACGCTGGCAACCGTCATCAGCATCATCGCCAGGATCACCAGCCCCCCGACAGCGGCGAAGAAGCGGCAAAGGGCGGCAAGCCAGCCCGGCACCGGGACCGGAAGGGCGTGTTCGCTCAGCGTCGCCGGGTTGGTCATGTCGCCCCCTGCCGGCTTCACTGCGCGCGCGCCTTGTCCAGCATCGCGCGGGCGTCGTCCAGCATCGCCTGGCCGTCATGGCCCGCATCGGTCATGGTCTTGACCCAGGCGTCGATCACCGGCTGGCTGGCGTCCCGCCATTCGGCCAGGTTGTCCTCGGGGATGACGGTGATGGTGTTGCCCGCATCGACGGCCTTCTGGCGTTCGGCCCTTTCGGCTTCGTCGAAGGCAGTGCCGGCAAGCGTCGCAAGGGCCGCGCCCGAATTGTCGTCGATGACCTTCTTCAGATCGTCGGGCAGCCCGTCGTAAACCGCCTGGTTCATCACCAGGGCCATCACGGCCGAGGACAGGCCGCCGTTCTCGGTCCCGAACTCGGTGTGGTTGCGGGTGACGCTTTCGATGCGCAGGCTGCCGAAAACCTCCCACGGGATGACGGCGCCGTCGATCACGCCGCTGGTCAGCGCCTGCGGCACCTCGGGGACGGGCATGCCGACGGCGGTCGCGCCCAGGGCGTTCAGCCCGTCGGTCATGGTGCGGGACGGCGCGCGGACCTTCAGCCCGGCCAGATCGGCCAGCGAGGCCACGGCCTTGTCCTTCGTGTGCAGCTTATAGGCCGAGGGCGCGTGGATCAGCAGCGGATGCACGCCCGCAAGCTCGTCGCCCATGTATTTCGCCTGGTATTCCTGCAAGGCCGCCGTGGTTTCCGCGGCGCTGCCCGACAGGAAGGGCAGTTCGAAGACCTCGGACACAGGGAAGCGGCCGGGGGTATAGCCGAACAGCGTCCAGGCCACGTCCACCACCCCGTCGCGCGCCTGGTCGAACAGTTGCGGCGGCTTGCCGCCCAGTTGCATCGAGGGATAGATCTGCACGTCGATCCGCCCGCCGGACTGTTCCTCGACCATCCTTTCCCAAGGCTCCAGCACCCCGGTCTGGATCGGCGCGTCCGCGGACAGGAAGTGGTGGACGCGCAGCGTCACCTCTTGCGCGGTCGCGGCGGTGCCCAGGCAAAGCGCGGCCACGGTGGCCAGCAGGGTCGTTCGTGTCATGTGGTTCTCCTCCCCATGGTGATCGTCAAGACTTGCCGGTGTTGCGGCCGGGCGCCAGGATGGCGGCCCAGTCATGGCCGGGCTGAAGGCGCGACAGCGCGGTCGCAAGGGTATCGGCATCGTTTGCCGCGACCTGCCGAAGCGCCTCGGCGACGATGCGCAGCGCGTCGGGGCGCGGCATGTGGCGCGCCAGGTAAAATCCCGCAGCCTCGGCCAGCATCGCGCCCCGGTCGGCATCGAAGGTCCGGGCGATGCGGCGGGGGTTGGGCGTCAGGCTGCGCGCCAACTCCAGGGCCAGCCGCAGGCCTGCGCCGGTGCGCACCACCATGTCGGGCAGCGTCTGCCATTCCACCGCCAGGGCCGAACCGTCGCGTTCCTGCGCGTGGATCATCGCGCCATGGATCATCCCCACGCCGCCCGCGTTCAGGCGGGCGATGCCGACCAGGGCCTCGGCCGCGACCGGGTTCGACTTCTGCGGCATGGTCGAGGATCCGCCGCCGGTGCCCGCGCTGATCTCGCCGATCTCGGACTGGCCCAGCAGGATCAGGTCGGCGCCGATCTTGCCCAGGCTGCCGGTGACCAGCGACAGCCAGCCCGCCAGTTCCGCCACCGTGTCGCGCGCCGCGTGCCAGGGCACGTCGGACGACGCGAGGCCCAACTGCCGCGCCACATCCGCCCGCAAGGCGGCGGCATCCGCGCCGAAGGCCGCACCGGTCCCCGCCGCGCCGTGAAGCGACAGGGTCAGCAGGCGCGGGCGCAGTTCGGCCAGGCGTGCAAGATGCCGCAACAGGGGTGCGCGCCAGACGGCGATCTTGGCCCCCAGCGTGGTCGGCGCGGCGATCTGGAAGCGGGTCCGGGCCGGGATCGGCTGGGCACCAAAGGCATCGCCCCTTGCGGCCAGTTCGCAGTCAAGGGCGGTCAGCCGATCCTCGATCACCGCCAGGGCATCGCGCAGTTGCAGGATCAGCGCGCTGTCCTGGATGTCCTGCGATGTCGCGCCGTAATGGGCAAAGGCGCCATCCTTGTCGCAGGCCTTTTTCAGCGCGGCGACATAGGCCTGGGCGGGAATGCCCGCCGTGGCGGCAGCGGCGATCAGCGTCGCGGGATCGGGGGCAAAACCGCCAGCGACCGCCGCGATCCGGTCGGCGGCGCCAAGGGGGATCATTCCAAGCCGCCCCTGGGCCTGGGCCAGGGCCGCCTCGACCCGGCCCATGGCGGCAACCTGGGCGGGGGCGCCCATGATGGCAGCCAGGTCGGGGTCGCTGAACTGCCCGTCGGTCAACATCATGCGGTCCGCAGTCCCGCCATCGCGCGCGCCTGCTGCCAGGGGGCTGCGGGACGTTCCTGCCCTTCGGCGATCCAGGCTGCGCGGCGCACCCTGGCGGGAAGCGATCCGGTGATCGCCACGCAGAGGATGCAGGGATCGGTCATGGCACGGTCCTTCAAATGTCGAAGAAGACGGTTTCGTCGTCCCCCTGCAGGCGGATCTCGAAACGATAGACCGGAAGGCCGGCCTTGTCCTCCCCGCGCGTGGCGATCAGGGTGGCGCGGCGCTTTTCCCACTCGATCAGGTTCAGAACCGGGTCGGCTGCATTGGCCTCGGCCTCGTCGGGGAAATACATCCGCGTGTTCAGCCCGATATTGATGCCCCGCGCCACCAGCCAGAAATTCAGATGCGGCGCCATCCTTGCCGCGGCCTCATCGGTTCTGCCCATCCAGTCGGGATGGGTATCCCGCACCCGCCGCGCCACGCTGGACACCGTGGGATGGCGGCCAGCGACCGCGCCGGGCTTCACCGTCTCAAAGGACCATTCGCCGGTCTCGAAATCGGTGATGACCCGGCCCCAGCCGCGAAAGCCATCCTCGACCGCGCCGCCGTCGGGCGTGGGATAGATGCCGTCGGCATTGGCTTGCCAGACCTCGATCAGCACGTCCTTGACGGGGCTGCCCATGCCGTCGATCACCAGACCCTCGACCCGGATCCGCTGCCCCCTGGCGTTCGGCCCCGCGATGTCGCGGCCCAGTTCCTCGCGGTAGATGTCGAAGCCCGCGGCACCGGGCGCCAGGCCGATATGGACATAAGGCCCTGCCGTCTGAGAAGCGGTCTCGCGCAGATAATCCAGCGTCTGGCGCATGTCAGTTCCCCTCCAGCCGGTTTTCGAACAGGGTCGAGCGTCGGCCCCGCAGCACGATGTCGAACTTGTAGGCGAGGCAATCCAGCGGCACCGAGGCGTTCATGTCCAGCCGCGCGATCAACTGCTGGATCGCGTCCGGGTCCGGGATCGTGTGGACGATGGGGCATTGCGCGATCAGCGGATCGCCCTCGAAGTAAAGCTGTGTGATCAGCCGCTGGCAGAAGGCCGTGCCGAAGACCGAGACATGGATATGCGCAGGCCGCCAGTTGTTGATCCAGTTGCGCCAGGGATAGGCGCCGGGCTTGACGGTGCGGAAGAAGTAATAGCCGGTCCCATCGGTCAGCGTGCGCCCGCAGCCGCCGAAATTCGGGTCGATGGGCGCCAGATAGCTGTCCTTCTTGTGGCGATACCGCCCGCCGGCATTGGCCTGCCAGATCTCGACCAGGGTGTTGGGGACGGGGCGGGCATTTTCATCCAGGACGCGGCCGTGGACGATGATCCGTTCGCCGATCGGGTCGCCGGTCCTGGCATGGTTCTTGATCAGGTCGTTGTCGATCGGGTCGATGTCGCCATGCCCGAATGTCGGGCCGGTGATCTCGCTTGCGGTGTTTTCCAGCGAGATCAGCGACAGGCGCGGGCTTCGCGCCACCGAGGTCTTGTAGTCGGGCGTCAGCGCGGGCGGCTGGAGGCGGCGGTCGCGCTGATAGAATTCGGCGGGCGTCATGGCTGGCCTTTCATCTGGGTGTCTTGCGCGTCCATCTCGGCATAGGTCTGCTTGGCCAGCTTCAGCGCGTGATTGGCGCAGGGCACGCCGGCATAGATCGCGACATGCTGGAACACCTCGGCCACGTCGCGGCGCGAGGCGCCAGTGCGGGCGGTGGCGCGGATATGCATGGGTATTTCGTCGAAATTGCCGGTCGCGGCCAGCAGCGCCAGCGTCAGCATCGACCGTTCGCGCCGGCTGATGGCATCGCTGGCCCAGACTGTGCCCCAGGCGGATGCGGTGATCAGGTCCTGGAAGGGCCGGTCCAGGTCGGTGGTGCCCGCCTCGGCGCGGTCCACATGGGCATCGCCCAGCACCTGCCGCCTGACGGTCATTCCCGTGTCATGCGGGTTGGACATGGCCAATCTCCTGAAGAAAGCGGGTAAGGATGGCTGGGTGACGCATGGGCGTTTCCACGCAGGGGATAGGGTCCGCATCCTTCGCGCCTGTCGTATCGCAGGATGCGCGGCCCTTGGGAAGGCGCGGCAGCGACATGCAGATCGACCCGTTCGCCCGCGTCGTTTCCATCAGTAAGGCAGCCCCACATAATTCTCGGCAAAGGCCTGCTGCTGCGCCCGGTTGTCGCGAAGAAAGGCGATGTCTGCCTGCTGCATCTTCAGGTCGAAGGGCGACATGTCGGGATAGCGGTGCAAAAGGCCGCTGAACCACCAGCTGAAGCGTTCCGCCTTCCAGACCCGCAAAAGGGCGCGTTCGGAATAGGCGTCGATGCCCGTGCAGTCGTTGTCGCGATAGAATTGCCGCAGCCCTTCGTGCAGGTAATGCACGTCGCTGGCGGCAAGGTTCAGGCCCTTGGCCCCGGTGGGCGGCACGATATGGGCGGCGTCGCCGCACAGGAACAGACGGCCCCACCGCATCGGCTCGGTCACGAAGGATCGCAGCGGCGCGATGGATTTCTCGATGCTGAGGCCGGTGACCAGCCGGTCGGCCACCTCGGGCGGCAGGCGGCGCTTCAGTTCGGCCCAGAAGGCGGCGTCGGTCCAGTCCGAAGGATGGTCGGACAGGGCGCACTGGATGTAGTAGCGCGACAGGTTGTCGTTGCGCATCGAGCAGAGCGCGAAACCGCGTTCGGAACTGACATAGATCAGTTCGTCATGGACCGGCGGCGTCCGCGACAGCACGCCCAGCCAGCCGAAGGGATAGGTTTTCTCGTATTCGCGCCGGACCGTCAGGGGGATCGTCTGGCGGCTGATGCCGTGAAAACCGTCGCAGCCCGCCACGAAATCGCAGTCGATGCGATGCCCGGTTCCATCCCGCGTGAAGGTGACATGGGGGCTGTCGGTGTCGGCGCCGTGGATCGCCACGTCCTCGGCCCGGAACTCGGTCGGCAGGCCCGCAGCCTCGCGGGCGTCGTAAAGGTCGCGCGTCACCTCGGTCTGACCATAGACGACGACCGGGGTTCCCGTCAGTCCGCTGAAATCCACATGGAACATCCGGCCGTCCACGGCGATCCGGGTGCCGTGATGAACGTGCCCCTCGGCATGGAGACGGTCGGCCACGCCCGCCTCCTCCATCAGGCGCACCAGCCCGGCTTCAAGGACGCCGGCCCTGATCCGGCCCAGGACATAGTCGCGGGTCTTGCGTTCGATCACCACGGCGTCGATGCCCTGCCGGTGCAGCAATTGCCCCAGCAGCAGACCGGCCGGACCGCCGCCGATGATGGCAACCTGTGTGCGCATGATCCCCCGCTGCCGCCGCGAACGCCCCCCATTCGCAGGACCACGATTGCATGTGCAAAGCGCCATGTAAAATGAGATAACAGCGCGGATACTTACCAGAATTGGCAAGCGTGGACCGTCGCATCAAGATCCGCCACCTGCAGGCCTTCACCGAGATCCTGCGCCAGCAAAGCCTGAAGCGCGCGGCCGAGCGGCTGTCGCTGACCCAGCCCGCCATTTCCCGCACCCTGGCCGAACTCGAGGCCATTCTGGGCGTCCAGCTTCTGACCCGCGACAGGGGCGGCGTTGCCCCCACCCCTCAGGGCACGTTCTTTCTGGCCCATGCCCAGGCCAGCCTGTCCGCGCTTGAACAGGGGATGTCGGGGCTGCGGGACGGCGGCAAGGGCGTCCTGGCGCTGACGGTGGGGGCGCTGCCCTCGGTGGCGGCGCGCCTGATGCCGCAGATCGCGATCGAGATGGCGCGGCTGGCCCCCGACCTGCACCTGACCGTGGCCGACGGATCGCATGAGGCGCTGACCGACCAGTTGCGGGGCGGCGGGCTGGATCTGGTGATCGGGCGGCTGGGGGATCCCGCCACGATGCGCGGCCTCAGCTTCACGCAGCTTTACCTCGAGGAGGTGGCGGTCGTCGTGCGACCCGGCCATCCGATCCTGTCCGACCCCGACCTGCGGCGGATCGGGGACTGGACGGTGCTCTATCCCCCACCCTGGGCCGCGATCCGGCCCATCGTCGAAAGGCTGCTGATCGCCGAGGGCGTGACCCTGCCCCCGCGCCGGATCGAAACGGTCTCGGGCGCCTTCGGCCTGGCCTTGACCGCCCAAAGCGATGCGGTCTGGCTGATCTCGGCCGGGGTGGTGGCGGGCGAGGTCGCGGCCGGGCGGCTGGTGCGCCTGCCTGTCGCGACCCGCCTGACCGAGGGTCCGGTGGGCCTGATGGCGCGGGCCGCACCCGGGCCGGCGGACCATTCCGGCACGGCGCGGCAATTGTTCACGACCGCCGTCAACCGGGCGGTCGCGGTGCTTAGCCTGGATGACAGCGCGGCGGGACCGGCGGCGTCATAGTCGGGACATGCCCCGGGGCCGCCAAAGCCGCCTCGGCGTGGGTGCGTTACCCCCATGGTGATCCCCTGGCGTATGCGGCATCTGCCATGGGTCCAGCCTATCCGACCACGGCCCGAAGATCCCCGAATTGCTTGCTCGCTCGGGTCTCAGCCATCCGCGGATCTCAACGAACAGGGTCGCAGCCAGCAGAAAAATGCCGTCGCTCAAGGTTTTCATCGACCCGAATGCCCCCTGCAGCGTTGTCGGTTCGTGATGTTCGAACCTTTTCATTTCGTGCCTGCCTGGGTGGCCGCAAGCCTCTGTCTTGCCGCCCGACCTCTTGCCATTCCGGGCTGCGCGGGGTTGTCGGGTGTCTGTGCCTTTCCTCGGGCAAGGCCAGCCGTGCCGTGGGGATCGGCTGGCCCGCGCCAGTCGCCTTGGCCCCACGCCCCTTTGCGCGGTTCGTCAGACTCGATCCGGGGGCGATGATGGAAAGATGTGTCCCCTTCATGCTAGGCCGGATCGTCAACGATGTTCCTGCGTCCCCACAATGAAAGATCGTGCCATGGACCTGCGACCCAGCCCTGCCTGGACGGCCCGGACCGCCAGCCACCCTGCCCTGCTGGACCCATGGGAGGCGGCCCTTGCGGCAGGGCCGGGAACGGTGATGGCGATTCTGACCGCCACCCATGGACCCGCCTATCGCAACCCCGGAACGGCCATGGCGATCGCGGCGGATGGCAGCTTCGCCGGCACCCTGACATCAGGCTGCATCGAGGCCGACCTGATCCTGCAGGCGCAGCGCGTCCGGGCCGACGGCAGGCCCCTGCACCTGCGCTATGGCGAAGGGTCGCCCTTTATCGACCTGCGCCTGCCCTGCGGCGGCGCGATCGAGGTGATGCTGTTCCGGGTCGGCGACTTCGACGTGCTGGCGGACCTGTCCGCCGCCCGCGCCGACCGCCGCCCCGTCTCGCTGAGACTGTCGCCTGACGGCCGCCTGTCCCTTGATGCCGCGCCCGGCAGGGCGGCGGGCGATGTCGTCATCCCCTTCAAGGCGCCCATCCGGTTCGTAATCTTCGGTGCCGGCGCCGAGGCGGCCGTCTTTGCGGATCTGGTGAAATCCATGGGGTACGAGCATGTGCTTCTGTCGCACGAGGATCGCAACCTGGACGCGGCCCAGGCGATGGGCTGCACCGTCCGCCGCCTGGGTCCGATGCCCGATTTCGAGGAGCTTGTCCCCGACGACCGCTGCGCGGCGCTGCTGTTCTATCATGACCACGACTACGAACCCCAGATCCTGCGCGCGCTTCTGGACCGACCCGCCTTCTATATCGGCGCCCAGGGCAGCCGCGCGACCCAGGCCACCCGGTTGGCGCATCTGGCCCGGATGGGCGTGCCGCCCGATCTTCTGGAACGGGTGCGCGGTCCCATCGGGTTGATCCCGTCGTCGCGCGACCCCCGGCTTCTGGCGATCTCGGTCCTGGCCGAGGTGGTGATGGCCGCGGGCGATCCGGTCGTGGCCGTGACGCCCTGATGCGCCTGGGCATGATCCTGGCGGCTGGCCGGTCGCTGCGCTTCGGCGCGGATGACAAGCTGCTTGCCCCCTGGCAGGGGCGGCCGCTGATCACCTGGGCCGCCGAGGCGTTGAAGCAGTCGGGCTGCGACAGCCTGGGGGCGGTGATTTCTTCACCCGATGTCGGCGCAGTCCTGCCGGGCGGTTTTGCCCTGCATCCCTTGCCGCCCGGACTGTCCATGTCGGCATCCTTCGGCCTTGCCTTGCGCAAGGCCCGGGATGCGGGCGCGGATGGCCTGCTGATCTGCCTGGGCGACATGCCCAACGTCCCGGCCGCGCTGTTGCAGCGGTTGCTGGCGTCAGGGGAAAGCTGCGCCTGTCTGCGGGGCGACAGGCGGATGCCGCCGGCCCATATCGCCGCCGCCGATTTCGGCCGCGCCCTTGGCCCGTCGGATGGCGATCAGGGCGCGCGGGATTTCTTGGCGACCCTGCCGCTGGATCGGCTGATCCCCATCGACGCGCGCATGGCCCATGACGTTGACCGGCCCGGCGATCTGTCGGGGCCGACTTGATACGGGATCAGACAGGCGCAAGCCGATACGGCCAGCGGACCTCCCGCCTCAGTTGACCGGCGTCAGAAGCGGCTTGCCGGCGAAAAAGGCGTCAAGGTTGTCGATGGTCAGTTGCGACATGCGGTCGCGGGTTTCCTCGGTCCCGCTGGCATGATGCGGAAAAAGCGTGACATTCGGCAGGGCGGTCAGTTCCGGATCCGGGTCAGGCTCGTTCAGATAGACGTCGAGGCCCGCATTGGCGATGCGGCCATCGCGCAGGGCCGCGATCAACGCGGCCTCGTCCACCACCGAACCGCGCGAGACGTTGACCAGCGTGCCCTGCGGTCCCAGCGCATCCAGAACCGTGGCCGAGATCAGGCCCGTGGTTCCCGCCCCGCCCGGCGTCGCCACCAGCAGGATGTCGGCCCATGATGCCAAGGCCGCCGGATCGCCGAAATAGTCATAGTTCACGCCCGGCTTGGGATTGCGCCCAGAGTAGCCGATCTTCAGCCCCATCGCCTCGCAGCGCCGGGCGATCGCCAGGCCGATATTGCCAAGGCCCAGGATCCCCGCCCGCTTGCCCGCGGTTGACATGGTCAGCGGGAACATCCCCTTGCGGGTCCAATCGCCCGAACGGACATGGGCGTCGCATTCGACCAGCCGTCGGCGCGCCGCCAGCATCAGCAGGACCGCCATGTCGGCGACGTCATTGACCAGGGCGACCGAGGTGTTGGTCAGCGTGATGCCCCGCCGCGACATCTCCTCCAGGTCGATCATGTCGAACCCCGCCGAGGAACAGGCGGCCAGCTTCAATGCGGGCAGCCCGTCCAGCATCGCCGCATCGACCGCGACATGCCCGTTCACCACCATCGCGGTGCAGACCGGGCCGGCCATCTCCAGCAGCGCGCCCTTGTCCGTGGCCAGGTCAAGACGGTGCAGGGTATAGCGCGCCTTCAGCACCTCCATGAAACGGGGGCGCAGCGGATAGGCGATCAAGACATGTGGCTTTTCTGCGGGCTTCATGCGTTCTCCTGGTGGCGGGCGACTGCACCGCCGGGTCGGGCCCAGACTGGCCGAGAGCCGCGCCCGCGTATAGGGGTGATGGGCCACGTCGAGGATCCGGCGCTCTCGGTGTCCACGGGCGCCGTTCGGGAACGGTCGGGCTAGCGCACCTCCCCCAAGGCAGTGGGTCGGAGGTCCGGTATTTGCGACAGGTGACAAATTCCTGATCCCACGCCCACAATGTTCTTGTTTCGTTCTATTTGTTAACGTGCAATACTGTTCCAGAATCAACCAGGAGCAGTGCATTGCCGAAACGGGCGACCATTCAATACCGGGAAGCCAGGGCGGATGGCGCGTTGCGGGGAATGGACCTGAAGGCAACCCTGGTCGATGTCCTGCGCCGCCGGGCCGAGAATCACCTGATCGGAGAGAACGCCCGGCTGAGGGCGATCGACCTGGACGGGGATGGCAGCCACGTCGTCCTGAACAAGGTTTCCTCGCCCCCCACCTGGGACGGGCCGGTCTTTTGCGGCCAGATCATCCATGTCAAGGCGGGGGCGGATATCCAGGCGGTGCTGCAGTCGCTGGACGACGACACGGACGAGTTCCTGGTCCAGAACGTCGATATCGGACGGGGCGCGCGGGTGGTGAAGGGGGTGCTGTATTTCGCGGTCAACCGGAACCATGTCGGGTTGATCGAAAGCACGGCCGTCAAGGCATCCATGCTGGAACGCTATGTCACCGCCCTGCTGCGGCAGGCGGGGGAACTGGACGCCGAGGAGCGCATCATCCTTCTGGCACGGTTTCTGGCGGCCGGGGAAAAGGGGCTTAGCGAATTCAGCGACCTGACCCTGTCCGCCCGCCCCCGGTACCGCAGCCCCGGGGCGGGGGACCTGTTCACCCGGCCCGTGGGCGAGGCCCGCGACGAAGGGGCCACGGTCTTCGACATGCTGCGCATGATGGGCTGGCAGGACGAGGCGCTTGCCCGGCTCGAGGCCGAGGTGCCCGAAGGGGGCCGGGTCGAAGGGCTGCTGAAGGTCTTCATCAAGGACCGGCGCCACAAGGTCCGCATCCCCAGGGCGGCCATTGAAGAAGTGCTGCGCAATCTTGATCCCGCCGATCTGGGCCTGCAGGGCGACGGTCGGGAACAGGGCGGCATGGTCAAGCTGTCGGTCGTGAAGGACATCGCAACGGAAGGATCGCTTCTTGATCCGACCGATGCTATGCTCAGGATCGTCGAGGCCCTGAGGGAATGGGCCGCTGCCGGGAAGATAGATTGCCGCTTCGAGGGCCAAGAGTTGTTGCACTGACCGCAGGCCTGGCAGCCGGCGCAATCCTGCCGCCGGCGCTTCTGATCGGCGATCCGTCCCGGATGCTCGTGACCTTTCTGGGGCTGGTGTCGGCCAGCATCCTTCCGACGGTGTCCCTTGTGATCGGCAGCCTGTCGTCATCGGGACGTTCGGTCATGAAGATCGACGAACTGGCGCAGGAACTTTCGCGCGCCGTTCATACCCTGTTTTCGATCCTGGGCCTTGTCGCGGCTGTCGTGGCGCTGCTGATGGTGATCGCGGTCGTCCCCGATACCCCGTGGCGGCTGCCCTATTTCCTGATCCAGGTTCCCGATGCGGCGCGGCGCGCCCTGCAATCGCTGGCCTTGCTATTCGCCGTTGCCGCCACGCTGGAAGCGGTCAAGATCCCGCGGATCCTGGCCCGCGTCCTGGCGATCAAGAAGGACATCGCGATCTTCGAGGCGCGCAAGGCCCTGGCCGACAAGTCACCCTCGGACGCCGATGTCAGGCAGATGTTCCCCAAGAAGGAAGGCTTCGGAAAGACCATCCCGCTGGACAGCCTTCGATCCTGACCCACGGGCAGGGTATTCCGAATCTGATGACCAGGGGAAGTGGTGGGCGACCCTGGAATCGAACCAGGCATGGGTCTCCCCGGCGGAGTTACAGTCCGCTGCCGCACCTTGCAGCACGTCGCCCGCCGAGCCAATCGGCGTGGGGGGTCATTAGCGGGCCGGGCACGGGGCGTCAAGCGGATTTCGGGGCCTTGCGCCCGGTGCGCATCCCGCGCGATGAAGGGGCCAGCCGAAAGGATGCGCGCATGACCGAGCGACCGGGAAAATCCAAGAAACCCACCTGGGTGATCGACAAGGAACGCGCTCGCCGTGCGGCTGCGGCGGAAACCGTCTGGCTGTTCGGCCTGCACGCGGTGCGCGACGCGCTGGCCAATCCCCGTCGTGAAAAGCTGCGGCTGGTGGTGACGCCCAATGCGGTGGACCGGCTGGGCGATCTTCATGGCATGGCGCCCGAGATCACCGATCCGCGCGTCTTTGCAAAGGCCGTGCCCTTGGCACCGGACAGCGTCCACCAGGGCGCCGCGCTGGAAGTGAAGCCCCTGAAATGGGGCGGTCTCAGCGATGTCGTTCTGCGCGAGGCTGCGGGCGAAAGGCGGCCCCTGCTGGTGGCGCTTGACCGCGTGACCGACCCCCACAACATCGGCGCCATCCTGCGGTCGGCCGAGGTGTTCGGCGCGCGCGCGGTCATCGCGCCCGCGCGCCATTCCGCACCCGAAACCGGCGCCCTGGCCAAGACCGCATCGGGCGCCCTGGAACGCCAACCCTATCTGCGCGTGCCGAACCTGGCCGAGGCGCTGTCGCAACTCAAGGGCATGGGCTTCATCCTGATCGGCCTGGACGGGACCGGAACGACCGCCCTGCCCGACTTGCTGGGCACGCTTCCCGGTCGGGCGGTCTGCCTGGTCCTGGGGGCGGAGGGGCCGGGAATGCGCGAGCTGACCATGAAAAGCTGCGACCATGTCGCGCGCATTCCCTTTGCCGCCGATTTCGGATCGCTCAACGTGTCGAACGCGGCGGCGGTCGCGCTCTATGCGGCCAGCATGGCATAGGGATCACATCGCTGCGACATTTTCCGCCGCAGCGTTGAGAATCGCGGCCTGCGGTGCCAATTAGGCATCCTGCCGCCAAGAAAACGCTGAATCATGAAAACGCTGCTTCTCTCGCTGATCCTGACTTCGGCGTCTGCCCTGCCGGTCCTTGCCCAGGACTGGGCCATCGACGGATTCGATCCTGTCGGCTTTGTGGAAAACGGTCGGGCCGTTCCCGGAAGGGGCGACATTTCGACGCTGTGGAAGGGCCAGCTCTGGCACTTCGCCTCCGAGGAGAACCGCAACCGTTTCGAGGCCGATCCGCGCAGCTTTGCCCCGGCATTCGGCGGATTGTGCCCCGTCGCCCTTTCGGAAGGGCGCAGGGTGCAGGGTGACCCCCGACACTTCGTCGTGATCGGAGAAAAACTATATCTTGTCGGGTCGCACCGGTCCGCCCGCAAGCTGCAGCAGGCTCCCCAGGACATTCTGGCACGCGCCCAGGAAAGCTGGAAAACCCGCTAGGGTTCGCGCGGCGATTTCAATCACGAACCTGCGATATCTCTGGAACTTTTCCGGGGTGTTGCCCATTTACCATTTGGAACATGACCTCGGAACCGTCATGTTCAGATCACTGTCCCTCGTTCCGCGACTTGCGCCCGGCCAGGCTTCTGGACCGGGCGCCTTTTCTATGCAAGTGTTCTACAACTTTTGGACGAGGAGGGGAGGTCCGTCATGGAAGTCGACTTCAAGGACGACGAGGATATCGCACGGATCGCCCGCACTGTGAGGATCGTGGCAATCGTCGGACTTTCGCCCAACGAGATGCGGCCAAGCTGGGGCGTGGCCCGCTATTTGCAGGCCAACGGCTTTCGGATCATCCCGGTCAATCCCGGACATGCGGGCGGCACGATCCTGGGCGAGACCGTCTATGCCCGCCTGGCGGATATTCCGAAATCGGCCCATGTGCAGATGGTCGACATCTTCCGCCGGTCCGAGGCGGTCGGACCCATCGTGGATGAGGCCCTGGCTCACCTTCCCGACCTGAAGTCGATCTGGTTGCAACTGGGCATCCGCGACGACATCGCCGCCGCCAAGGCACGGGCAAGGGGCATCACGGTCATTCAGGACCGCTGCCCCAAGATAGAATTCCCCCGCCATCTTTGACGAAAAGGCCCCGGCAATCGCCGGGGCCTTGGTCGTTACTGCGCTTCCGCCGTCTGCAGCAGGCCGGTGATCCGCCTGACCGCCGCACGGCGGTTTTCGCGGACATCGCCTTCCTGGCGAACCTGCAGGAATTGTTCGCCGTAACCCTGGACGACCATGTTTTCCGGCGGCACGTCGAAATACTCGGTCAGGGCCAGGGCGACCGATTCGGCCCGCCGGTCCGACAAGGCCAGGTTGGCGGCATCCGCCCCGACCGTGTCGGTATGGCCTTCGATCAGGAACATCTCGCGCGGGTTCTGGGCGATCGCATCCTGGATCACGTTGCCCAGGGTCGAAAGCTGCCGTGCCTGATCGGGGGAAATCGCTGCCGAACCGGTGTCGAAGGTGATGGCGTCGATCGTCACCGGCGGAACCAGGGCGCGCACTTCGGGAATGCTGCGGATCTGGCCCAGGGTGAAGCGGCGGTCGATGGCGACCTCGCTTTGCAGGGCTTCGCGCAGCGCGGCTTCGTCCTGGAAGGCGGCGGTGGGCGCGACCGGGGCCGGGCGGGGCAAGGTCGCCACGTCCACGGGTTCGACCGGCGCGGTGTCGTCGATCAGCCGGGTCTGCGTGCCGTCTGCCGATACCAGCGTGCGCCGCAGCACCCGCAAGTCGGCATCGCGGATGGTCACGACGCGGCTGCCGTCGCTGCGGGTCACCACCGTCCGCGACGAGCCGTCGTCGAAGTTTTCGGTCGTCACGGTCGATCCCGGCTGGCGCAGCAGCGCGACCTCGTCCTTGATCAGTTCCTGGCTGCCATCGGGACGCGTTACGACCACCCGGTCAGGGGCGGACAGCGCGACCTGCCGGTTGTTGTTCAGATAGGTTCCGACGGCGACCGCGCCCAGGCCCAGCAACAGGGCCTTGGCCAGGTCGTTGTCATCGTCATCGTCATCATTCCGTTGCGCAGCCTGCTGGTCCCCTTGCGGGGCCAGGGCGTCGCGCAGGCTGGTCGCGAAATCCTCGTCGGACGAACGGCTGTTTTCTTCGGTGATCTGCTGTTCGACGACCTCGCCTTGCTGATCCTCGTTCAGGGCCGCTGCGGTGGGGGCGGCGGTTTCCTGGGCCGCCTGCCGGGCAGCTTCGGTCACAGGGGCCCCGGATTCAGGAGCGTCGCCAGGGGCAGCGGCCTGTGTGGACCCGGCCGGTTGTCCGGCTGCGGCCGGGGGCTGGGCCTGACCTTCGGCAGCCTGTTCCGGGGCGGCGGGCGGGGTCGCCTGGTCGCGGGTCAGGGCGTCTTCGTCAGCCGCATTGTCGGCGGCAGGTGCGTCCTGGGCCTGGGTCTGGGCCGGATCGTTGCCGGGGGCCGCGGCCTGTGCGTCGCCGTTCTGTTCCGCCTCCAGCGCCTCGCCCAAGGGGTCGCTGCCGGCCGCCGGGGCGGCCTGCGGGCGTTCGGCCTGTTGTTCGCGGGCGGCCGCGGCGGGACGTTCCTGGTCCTGCTGCCTTGCCGCCTCGGCTTCCGCCGGAGGTTCCTGCTGTTGCTGCCGGGCTGCGGCGGCAGGACGTTCGGCCTGACCCTCACGGGTTGCTTCCTCCTGATCCGCCTGACGCGCGGCGCGTTCCTGGGCGCGCTGCGACTTGCCCTCCTGATCGGCGGGACGGTTTTCGGCCTGTGCGGGACGCTCTTGCTGCTGTTCCCGCTGGGCAGGCGCGGGCCGTTCCTCCGGCTCGGCCGGGGCCTCGGCTGCCTGGGGTTCAGGCTGGGTTTCGGGCTGGGGCGCGGCGGCCGGTTCCGGGGCCGACGCGGCTTCCGGGGCCTCGGCAGGTTCAGGCTCGGGTGCGGCCTGTTCAGCCGGGGCAGGTTCGGCAGCCGTCTCGGCCGGGGCTGGTTCGGGGGCTGGTTCGGGTTCCGGTTCGGCCTCGGGGGCGGCAGCCGCCTCGGGCGCGGGTTCCGGCTGTGCCTCGGCCTCGGGGGCAGGTTCCGCTGCGGGTTCTGCCTCGGCGGCCGCCGGGGGTTGCTGTTCAGCGGTCGCTTCGGCTGCTTCCGCTGCGGGCTGTTCCTGGACCGGCGGCACCGGCGGCTGTTCGCCACCGGCAGGCGCGCCCTGAGCCAGGGCGGCATGCGGCACCAGCAGCGACAGGCAGGCGGCGATGGCAGTGGTGTTGTTGATCATGCGGCGCATGGGGACTCCTCTCCCTCGAACGGATCATCGGTTGCCGGAATAACCAGCATGCCGGGAACCCGGTTCCAAACATGCGCGTGACCAAGATGTGATCGGAGGAATGTCTCAAACGAAAAAAGGCGCGGTCCTGCCGCGCCTTTTCCGTGTCTTGCCGGCTTTCTTCTAGACGCCGTCGCCGACGAAAGCCTTCTCCACCACGAACTCCTTCGGGTCCGAATTCGCCCCCTCGCGCAGGCCGAAGCCTTCCAGCACCGCCTTCACATCCACGTTGAAGGCCAGGCTGCCGCAGACCATGGCGCGGTCGGTGTCCGGGCTGATCGGCGGCAGGCCCAGATCCGCGAACACCTTGCCCGAGGTCAGGTTGTCGGTGATCCGGCCCATCCGCGGCGATTGTTCCCGCGTGGTGGTGGGGTAATAGACCAGGCGGTTGGCGAAATCCTCGCCATAGATCTCGCCCAGCAGGGGATCGTGCTTCAGGTTCTCGACCAGTTCGCGGCCATAGGCCAGTTCGTCCGCCGTGCGGCAGGTGTGCATCATGATGACCTGCTCGTAACGCTCGAATGTCTCGGGGTCGCGCATCAGCGACGCGAAGGGCGCGATGCCGGTGCCGGTGGCCAGGAACCACAGCCGCTTGCCCGGCAGCAGCGCGTCCAGGACCAGCGTGCCCACGGGCTTGGGGCGCAGGATGATCTCGTCTCCCGGCTGGATGTGCTGCAATTTCGAGGTCAGCGGCCCGTCCGGCACCTTGATGGAATAGAATTCCAATTCCTCGTCCCAGTTGGGCGAGGCGATGGAATAGGCCCGCAGCAACGGCTTGCCGTTGTCGCCAAGCAGGCCGATCATCACGAATTCACCGGACCGGAAGCGCAGGGACGCGGGGCGCGTCACGCGGAACGAAAACAGGCTGTCGGTCCAGTGCCTGACCGCCGTCACGGTCTGTGCGTCGGGCAGCGTCTTGGGGGTGGTCTGGTGGGCGGCGTCGGCCACGGGAATGTCCAGGGTCATGGGAAGTCCTGCGTGTTCTAGTCTATGGGGCGGCGGGGCGAAACCCCTAGCCTACCAGCTTGGCGCGGTGATCGAAGTCCCGCCAGTCGGCGCGCGCGATCCATTGTTCGGCGGGCTGGCGGGCGGCGATGTCGGGGGCGACCTCGACCTCGTCGAAGCCGACGCGGCGGGCCATGGCATATTGATCGGCGATCAGGCGCCCCGCCGCGCGCAGACGGCCGGTATAGCCCAGCTCGCGCAGCCGGCGGGCCAGGGAAAAGCCGCGACCGTCGCTGAAGGTCGGGAAGTCGATGGCGATCAGGTCGCGGTGCAAATGATCCGCCAGTTCGTCAAGCGGGGTGTCGGGCGCCAGCACCACCCGCGCCTCCTCGGTCAGGGGGTGAAAGCCGTCGTCGCGCGCGATGACGCGTTCGCTGTTCAGTCGTTCGCTCATGCCGGAACCTTTCCGCGGACGATCTTGCCGCCAATGAAGTGGATGCCGCATTCGGTCTTGTCCTGCCCACGCCAGCGTCCGGCGCGCGGATCCTCGCCCGGCTTGACGGGCGATGTGCAGGGCGCGCAGCCGATGGACGGATAGCCCCGCGCGACCAGAGGGTGACGCGGCAGGTTGTTCTCGACCATGTATTCCTGCACGTCCTCGGCCCGCCAATGGGCCAGCGGGTTGATGCGCAGGCGCGAGGGCGGCTCGGGCTCGAAGAATTCAAGCGCGGCGCGGTCGCTGTTCTGGAAGCGCTTGCGGCCCGTGATCCAGGCGTCATAGCCCGACAGCGCCCGTTCCAGCGGCACCGTCTTGCGCAGGTCGCAGCAAGCATTGGCGTCGAACCGGTGCAGCGTGCCGTCGGGATCCTGGCGCGCGACTTCGGCATCGGCGGCACGGATCACCTGGACATTGGTCAGGCCCAGCCTAGCCGACACCTCGCGCTGGTATTCCAGCGTTTCGGGAAACAGCATCTGCGTGTCGATGAACAGCACCGGCAGCCCCGGCGCCGCGCGGCTGACCATGTGCAGCAGCACCACCGATTCCGCGCCAAAGGACGACACCAGCGCCACACGCCCCAGGTCGGGGTCGCTGACGGCGCGGCGCAGAACCTCGGTCGCGGCATGGTGGCGATAGCGGTCGTTCAGCCGCCCCGCCCGCGTGTCCAGGTTTCCGTCAAGCATCGGCAGGCTGGGGGTAGAGCGCGGCCTTGAAGGGGGCGGGACCAAGACGGCGATAAGCGTCGATGAAGCGTTCGGAGGCATCCGCGCGGACCTCCAGATAGGCGCGCAGCAGCCGGTCGATGGCGGGCACGACCTGGTCATAAGGGAAGCCCGCGCCCGCGCGTTCGCCGATGGCCGGGATGTCGTATCCGTCGCCGCCCAGCGTGATCTGATAGTTTTCCACCCCTGCCCGGTCCAGGCCCAGGATGCCGATATGACCCAGGTGGTGATGCCCGCAGGCGTTGATGCAGCCCGAGATGCGGATGTTCAGCTTGCCGATCTCGTCCTCGAGCCCCGCATCCTTGAAATGCGTCGCGATTTCCTGGGCGATGGGAATGGATCGCGCGGTGGCCAGCGTGCAGTAATCCATCCCTGGGCAGGCGATGATGTCGCTGGTCAGCCCGGCATTGGCCACCGCCAGCCCCGCCTGTTGCAGCGCCGCATAGACGGCGGGCAGGTCCGACTTGTGGACATGGGGCAGCACGACGTTCTGGTCATGGCTGATGCGCAGGTCGTCATGGCCGTATTGTTCCGCCAGATCGGCCAGCAGGCGCATCTGGTCGGCCGAGGCATCGCCCGGCGTCTCGCCATGCGTCTTGAAGGTGACGATCACGCTGGCATAGCCGTCGATCTTGTGGGCGTGCAGGTTGGTGTCGGTCCAGCTGCGGAAAGCGCCGTTCCTGGCCCGTTCGGCCTCATAGCCATCGGTCGGGCCGTTGCGGAAGGCGGGCGCGGCGAAACGGTCGCGGAAGATCGCCAAAGCCTCGCGGTCGGCGCCTTGGAAGTCGCGGCGGCGGTTCTGGAATTCCTCCTCGACCTCGGCCTTGAAGACATCCAGGCCGCGTTCGTGGACGGTGATCTTGATGCGGGCCTTGTACTTGTTGTCGCGCCGTCCCGACAGGTTGTAGGTCGAGATGATCGCCTCGATATAGGCCAGCAGGTCGCCCTCGGGCAGGAAGTCGCGGATCACCTTGCCCAGCAGGGGCGTACGCCCCAGGCCGCCGCCGACCCAGACCTCGAACCCGGTCTGGCCGTCCTTCTGAATCAGGCGCAGCCCGATGTCATGGGCGGCGACCAGGGCACGGTCGCGTTGCGCGCCGCTGATGGCGATCTTGAACTTGCGCGGCAGGAACTGGAATTCGGCATGGTCGGTGGACCAGCTGCGCAGCAGCTCCGCATAGGGACGCGGATCCATGTATTCATCGGCCGCCGCGCCTGCGAAGGCATCGGTCGTGACGTTGCGGATCGTGTTGCCCGACGTCTGGATCGCGTGCATCCCGACGGATGCCAGCTTGTCCAGCATGTCGGGGATTTCCACCAGCTTGGGCCAGTTGAACTGGATGTTCTGCCGCGTCGTCCAGTGGCCATAGCCCTTGTCATAGGTTTCGGCCAGATGGGCCAGCATCCGCATCTGGTCGGGGCTGATCGTGCCATAGGGAATGGCGATCCGCAGCATATAGGCGTGCAGTTGCAGATAAACGCCGTTCATCAGGCGCAGGGGCCGGAATTCGTCTTCCGTCAGGCTGCCGTCCAGGCGGCGTTCGACCTGGGCGCGGAACTGGGCCGCGCGGTGGCGCACATAGTCGGTATCGACGGGACGGACGTCAAACATTGCTGGCCTCGGACTGCTTGGCTTGCTTCAGGGTCTGGATGCCGTGGAAATAGTTGGACGGCCCGCGCTGCCGGAAGGCCTCGCGGAAATGGGTCGGCTCGGGGCCGTTGGGACCGCGCCGCGCCTCGACCAGATAGGGACCGACGACGATGTTGGACTGGCCCACCGCCTTCAGCAGCGCCAGATCGGCGATGGCCTCGTCCTCGAACAGGGTCGCCTGCGCGGGATCGGCGGTCCATCCGTCCTCGCACATCCACACGTTATGGCCTTCGCGCAGATCGTTTGCGGTGATGACGCCGGGTTTCGCGGCCGTCGGGACGAAGGCTTTGCTCATGATACGGACCCTTTCGGATTGGTCTATCCAATATAGAATTTTGTTCTGGATCTTTACGATAGGGTCGGGAAAATAAGGACATTCAGCCCTTATGGTCGGACATGACGGAACAGCTTCCACAGATTTCGGCTTCCCCGAAAACCAATTTCCGCCTGGACGAGGTGGATCGCAAAATCCTGTCCCTGTTGCAGGAGGACGCGAGCCTGTCGCTGGACCAGATCGCCGACCGGGTGGGCGCGTCCAAGACCCCCGTCTGGAACCGCATCCGCAAGCTGCGAGAGGCCGGCGTGATCCGCCGCCAGGTGGCGATTCTGGACCCCGAGGCGCTTGGGCTGGAAGCCTGTTTCTTCGTGCTGATCCGCACCAGCGAACACGACAAGACCTGGGCCGCGCGCTTCCTCAAGGCGCTTCGCGAACGCCCCGAGGTGATCGAGGCGCACCGCCTGGCGGGCGACATCGACTATATCCTCAAGGTGCAGGTTCGGAACGCGCGCGCCTATGACCGCTTCTACCAGTCGCTGATCGGCGAGGTGAAGATCCACAACGTCACCGCCCTTCTGTCGATGGAGGAGATCAAGGCGACCAGTGCGCTTCCCATCCCCGACGGCACACGCTAGGGTTGCGATCATGGCTGACTATACCATCTGGCATAATCCGAAATGCTCGACCTCGCGCTTCGTCCTGCAGGCCCTCCAGGATGCCGGCGTGGATCTGGAGGTGCGCGATTATCTGGCCCGGCCCCCTTCGGCCAGCGAATTGCGCGACGCGCTGGATCGGCTGGGGATCGCGCCGCGTGCCCTGTTGCGGCGCAGGAACACGCCCCATGACGACTTGGGCCTGGGCGATCCGGCGCTGTCCGACGATGCGCTGATCGCGGCCATGGCCCAACACCCGGCGCTGATCGAACGTCCGGTGGTTTTCGGCCCCCAGGGCGCGCGCCTGTGCCGGCCCAAGGAGGCCATCTTCGACCTGCTGGCAGAGTGATGGGGCCGGACACGTTGCCCCCGAACGTGCTGATCGTCGCCCAGGCCGGTCGGCTGGAGTTCGAGGCGATCATCTTTGCCGCCAGCCTGCGCCATGCCGCCCCCGGCTTCACCGGCCGCCTGATCGTGGCCGAACCGCGTCCCGAAGGCGCCTGGGCCGGTCACGACACGCTGATGGGCGATGACACGCGCACCATCCTGGAAAGCCTGGGTGCCGAGACCCTGCCCTTCACCGCCCGTCATTTCGGCGCGGCCTATCCCTATGGCAACAAGATCGAGGCGCTGTCGGTCCTGCCTGCCGGGGAACCCTTCGCCTTCTTCGACACCGACACGCTGGTGACGGGTCCGCTGGACCGGGTGCCCTTCAACGGCCCCCCCGCGGCGTCGATGCGGCGCGAAGGCACATGGCCCGAACCGCCGCTTTACGGGCCGGGCCATGGGGCCATCTGGAAATCGCTTTACGACCGCTTCGGCTTGGATTTCCCGTCCTCGCTGGACCTGTCGCAGCCGGACGAGCATTGGGAACGATACCTGTATTTCAACGCGGGCTGGTTCTTCGGTCCCGACCCGGCCGTCTTCGGCAAACGCTTCCTTGACTGGGCCTTGTCGGTGCGGCGCGACCCGCCCGAGGAACTGGCCTGCCAGAGCCTCGATCCCTGGCTGGACCAGGTGATCCTGCCGCTGGTGATCCACAGCCTTGGCGGCGGGCGACCCGGTCCAGAACTGGCGGGCCTGGATGGCGATGTCACCTGTCATTACCGCAAGCTGCCGCTGCTCTATGCGCGCGAATCCGACAGGGTGCTGGACGTGCTTGAGGCCGCGGTAACCCCCAACCGCATCAAGCGGCGGCTGAAGGACTGGGAACCGGCAAAAAAGCTGATCTATCAGGGCAAGGGGCGCGACAAGGTCCGGCCCCTGTTCGCAGGCGGGCTGCCGCCCAGGGAAAAACCGATCCGGCAGGCGCTGAAGAAGAACGGCTGGTGGTGGGACTAGCCGCCCTGCCCCGTCGATACCGAAACGGGTATGCCACGGGGAAGCGAACAGCCGACCATCGAACTGTCCCTCGCCTCGTCGATCAGCGATTGCGGGTCCGATCCATCCTCCATGGTGCAGTTCACCACCATCTCGGCCGCCGTGGCGATCGGGGGATCGCCCTCCAGCGTCAGATGCACCTTGACCGCGACCGAGGCGATCCCCACCCCTCGTCTGTGCGCGATATAGCGCAGGTCGTTGCAGAAGCAGCCCCCGATCGCCAAGGCCAGCAGTTGCGCGCCGTTGAAGCCCAGGCCCATGCCGCCCGCGCGACCCTCGGGCCGGTCGGCGATGATGCAATGGCTGCCCGCCCAGCCCACGGCGGCCTCGGTCCCCGGCAGGTTCATCAGGCTGACGCTGACCACGGGCATGGCGATCCCCTTGCTGACCGATCCCAGCCTAGCACGGTCGGGGCGCGCTGTCTGTCACCCCTCGCCCGCGTCCTCGGTCGAGCCGCGCCAGATGTTCACGTCGCCGCCCACCGACAGGTCGTCGATGCGGGCCAGTTCCTCGGCGGTGAAATCCAGCCGGTCCAATGCGCCCACGCAATCCGCGACCTGAGACGCGCGCGACGCCCCGATCAGCGCACTGGTCACGCGGCTGTCGCGCAGGGTCCAGGCCACGGCCATCTGCGCCAGCGTTTGTCCGCGTTCCGCCGCCAGGTCGTTCAGCCCGTTCAGCCGCCGGACCAGGTCATCGGTCAGCCAGTCCGGCGCCAGCGACTTGCCTTGTGCCGCGCGGCTGTCGGCGGGAATGCCCTTCAGGTATTTGCCGGTCAGCATCCCCTGCGCCAGGGGCGTGAAGACGATGCTGCCCATGCCTTCATGCTCCAGCGTGTCCAGAAGCGCGTCGCGTTCGATCCAGCGGTTCAGCATGTTGTAGGAGGGCTGGTGGATTAGGCAGGGCGTGCCCAGGTCGCGCAGGATTTCCGCGGCTTCCCGCGTGCGCGCGCTGTTATAGCTGCTGATGCCGACATACAGCGCCCGGCCCGACCGCACGATGTGGTCCAGCGCGCACATGGTTTCCTGCAGGGGCGTGTCGGGGTCGAAGCGGTGCGAATAGAAGATATCGACATAGTCGAGGCCCATCCGCTTCAAGGACTGGTCGCAGGACGCGATCAGGTATTTGCGGCTGCCGAATTCTCCATAGGGACCGGGCCACATGCGCCAACCGGCCTTGCTGCTGATGACCATCTCGTCCCGGTGGCCCGCGAAATCGGTCCGCAGGATCTCTCCGAAAGCCTCCTCGGCGCTGCCGGGGGGCGGGCCATAGTTGTTGGCCAAGTCGAAATGCGTGATCCCCAGGTCGAAGGCGGTGCGGCAGATGTCGCGCTTGGTATCATGCGGGGTGTCATGGCCGAAATTGTGCCACAGCCCCAGGCTGATCGCCGGCAGCAGCATCCCTGACTGGCCGCAGCGGCGGTATTGCATCCGGTCATAGCGGGCGGGGTCGGGGCTTTGCATCATGTCCTGCCGGTCGGTTTGCACATCGTGCAGGATGGGCCGGGGCCTCGCCCGCGTCAAGCGGGCGAGGCATGGTCGATGGCTTCAGGCCAAAACGTCCTCGCAGCGGGCGCAGACACCCGGATGCTTGTGCGTGCCGACATCGGGCAGGATCTTCCAGCACCGCTGGCATTTTTCCCCTTCCGCCAGTTCGAAGACCACGCCGATGCCGGGGGTTTCCGCCATGCGGAAGGCCTCGGCCGGGGCCGGGTCGGCGGTCAGCGACAGGTCCGAGGTGATGCAGACATCCGCGAAATCCACCGATTTCAGCGCGGCCAGCATGTCGGCGTCCTCGACATGGACAACCGGCGCGGCCTCCAAGCTGGCGCCGATGGTCTTGTCGGACCGCCTGACCTCCAGCGCGGCCGTCACCACGCGACGGGCGCGGCGCACATGGTCCCACTTGACCGCCAGCGGCTCGTTCAGCCAGTCGGCGGGGGTGTCGGGGAAATCGTGCAGATGCACGCTGTCGTCATCAGACGGGAAGCGCGACAGCCACACATCCTCGGTCGTGAAGGGCAGGATCGGGGCCAGCCAGGTCACAAGCCGATGGAACAGGATGTCCAGCACCGTCCGCGCGGCCCGGCGGCGCGGGTCCGTCGCGGCGTCGCAGTAAAGCGAATCCTTGCGGATGTCGAAATAGAAGGCCGACAAATCCACGGTGCAGAACTGGAACAGCGTCTGGAACACGCCCTGGAAGTCGAACTGGTCATAGCCCTTGCGGACCGCATGATCCAGTTGCGCCAGCCGGTGCAGCACCCATTGTTCCAGTTCCGGCATCTGGTCGGGCGCGATCCTTTCGGCATCCGTGAACCCGTCCAGCGCGCCCAGCAGGAAGCGCAGCGTGTTGCGCAGCCGACGATAGCTGTCGGCGGTGCCCTTCAGGATCTCCGGCCCGATCCGCTGGTCGGCGGTGTAATCCGCCTGCGCCACCCACAGCCGCAGGATGTCGGCGCCGTATTGCTCGATCACCTTGGCGGGAACGATGGTATTGCCCAGCGACTTGGACATCTTCATGCCCTTCTCGTCCAGGGTGAAGCCATGGGTGACCACATTGCGATAGGGCGCGCGGCCCCTGGTCGCGCAGCCCTGCAACAGCGAGGACTGGAACCAGCCGCGATGCTGGTCGGTGCCTTCCAGGTACACGTCGGCGACGCCGTCGGGCGCGCCATCCGCCCGGTCGCGCAGCACGAAGGCATGGGTCGAGCCGCTATCGAACCACACGTCCAGCACGTCCATGACCTGGTCGTAATCGTCTGGGTTCACGATGCCGTCCAGAACCCGGGCCTTGAAGCCGTCGCGGTACCAGACATCCGCGCCCTCGGCCTCGAAGGCCGCGATGATGCGGTCGTTCACGCGGGCATCGCGCAGCAGGAAGTCGTCGTCGGTGGGCTTGGCACCGCGACGCACGAAGCAGGTCAGCGGCACGCCCCAGGCCCGCTGGCGCGACAGCACCCAGTCGGGGCGGTTCTCCACCATGGAATGGATCCGGTTGCGCCCGGTCTGCGGCCACCATTTCACCAGCTTGTCGATCGAGGTCAGCGCGCGGGTGCGGATCGTCTGGCCGTATTCGTTCATGCCGTCGGTCAGCGGCTTGTCGATGGCCGCGAACCATTGCGGCGTGTTGCGATAGATCAGCGGCGCCTTGGATCGCCAGCTGTGCGGATAGGAATGCTTGATCTTGCCTTTGGCCAGCAGCGCGCCGGCATAGGCCAGCTGCTTGATGACGCTGACATTGGCCGGGCCGTCCTTGCCGTCCGCGTCGATGATCGCCTGCCCGCCGAACAGCGGCAGGTCGGCGCGATAGCTGCCATCCGGTTCGACGTTATAGGTCATGGGCAGCCTGAAGCGCAGGCCCATCTGATAGTCGTCGTCGCCATGGCTTGGCGCGGTATGGACAAAGCCCGTGCCCGCGTCGTCGGTGACGTGATCGCCCGGCAGCAGGGGCACGTCATAGTCCCATTCGCCATTGCCGCCCTCGACGCCGCGCAGGGGGTGGGCAAGAGTTATTGTGGCTAGAGTATCAGCCTCAAGGCCACGAACTTTAGTATATTCCTCTACCTTGCCTGCCTGCATAACATCCGCAGCAAGCTTGTCTGCCAAGATGACGAGTTCACCTTCGGCAGCCTGCGAGCCCTCACCAACTTTGATGATCTTATATAGCCCGTACGTCAGCATAGGCCCGAATGCCACTGCACGGTTCTGTGGAATAGTCCACGGAGTGGTCGTCCAGATAACCACCGACGCCCCGCGAAGCTCATGATTTCTTGCCTGTAGTGCGTCAGCCATTTCGGCCTGAGTCATCTCACCTCGAGAATACTCGGCGTCATTGACCTCAACGATCTTGAACCGCACCCAGATCGTATGGCTGGTGTGGTCCTTGTATTCGACCTCGGCCTCGGCAAGCGCGGTCTTCTCCACCGGCGACCACATCACGGGCTTGGACCCCTGATACAGCGCGCCGTTCATCACCAGCTTCATGAACTCGGCCGCAATCACCGCCTCGGCGTGGAAATCCATCGTCAGATAGGGATCGTCCCACTTGCCGGTGATGCCCAGGCGCTTGAATTCCTGCCGCTGGATGTCGATCCATTCATCGGCGAAGCGGCGGCATTCCTGGCGGAACTCGACCACGTCCACGGCGTCCTTGTCGCGGCCCTCGGCGCGGTATTTCTCCTCGATCTTCCATTCGATCGGCAACCCGTGGCAATCCCAGCCGGGCACGTATCGCGCGTCGCGGCCCATCATCTGGTGGCTGCGCACGATGATGTCCTTGATGGTCTTGTTCAGCGCGTGGCCGATATGCAGGTGCCCGTTCGCATAGGGGGGGCCGTCGTGCAGGATGAAGGGCGTGCGGCCCCCCTCCTGATTGGCGGCGCGTTCGCGCAGCCGGTCATAGATGCCGATGCTCTCCCAGCGGGCCAGCCATTCGGGCTCTCGCTGCGGCAGGCCCGCGCGCATGGGAAAATCCGTCTGCGGCAGGAACACGCTGTCGCGGTAATCGGGGGCGTCGGTCGTGGAAACGGTGTCGGCGGTGGTATCGGCGGCCATCGGGGCATCCTTCGAGGGCATGAGATCGGTCGGGGGGTTCGGACATGCGGCGACCCGGCGGCGCGAAACCTCACGCCACCGGGTTGCTAATTCGGGGTCCGAACGCCAGAAATTCCATGCCGACCTCTATAGAAAGCCGCCCGCTTGCCCGCAACCCTGACCGACGATGCCATGGCCCGCCGCCGCGCCGCCGTGTCGCGCTTTGTCCGCGCCCGATACGGGCCGCGGGGCACGCTGCGGCTGCACCGCGCGGCGCTCGGCTGGGATCTGCTGCGCGCGCCGGTCAACGTGATGCTGTCGCCGGTCTTCCTGCTGACCCGGCTGGGGGGCTGGGCGCTGCCCCGGCTGGGACTGCGGCGCGCGGGGGCCTGGCTGTCAACGCGGCGGGTCTTTCTGCCATCGGACATGGGGCGGGTGATCCAGGCCGACCTGGAAGGCCTGGTGGCCGATCTGGACGCGCAGGGCATCGGCCCCGCCGCCCCGCCCGCCATCACCCGCCAGGCGGCGGCCGCCCTGGCCGAGACCCGCAATGCCGTGTCCGAGATCACGACCTCGGTCATCGTGCTGGCCTCGGGCTGGCTTCTGTTCAACCGCGCCACGCCCGGCGTGATCTCGCTGGCAGGCCCGCTGGCCGAGATGCGCGCCCATTCCACCGCCGTCGGCGACTTCCTGCTGGGCGAGCGGCTGGGCCGGGCCTGGTACTGGGCCTTCCCGGTCGAGCTTTCGCCATGGGAGGTGATCCTGACGGGCCTGGCGCTGGCGGTGCTCGGATCGCTGGTCACGACCTTCGCGGGACTGATCGCCGATCCGCTTCAGGTCGCGACCGGCACCCATCGCCGCCGCATCCTGCGCCTGCTGGACCGGTTGGACCGCGCCCAGGCCGGGCCCGGCCTTGAACGCGAACACCTGCTGGCACGCGCGGGCGATCTGTCGGACGCCCTGCTGATGATCTGGCGGAACCTGCGCTAGCCCCGCCCGCGATAGCCCGCCACGCCCTGGTCGGGCAGCCACAGCCCGGCGGGCGCGGCGCCCGTCTGCCAGAAGACGTCGATGGGCATCCCGCCGCGCGGATACCAATACCCGCCGATCCGCAGCCATTGCGGCGCGATGGTCTCGGCCAGCCGCTTGCCGATGCCGACGGTGCAATCCTCGTGAAAAGCGCCGTGGTTGCGGAAGCTGCCAAGAAACAACTTCAGCGACTTCGACTCGACCAGCCAGTCGCCGGGGACATAGTCGATCACCAGATGCGCAAAGTCCGGCTGGCCCGTGATCGGGCACAGGCTGGTGAATTCCGGCTGGGTGAAGCGCACGGCGTAAAGCTCGCCCGCCTGGGGGTTCGGCACGCGTTCCAGCACGGCCCGGTCGGGGCTTGCGGGCAGGTCGGTCCTGGCGCCAAGCTGGGTCAGGGCGTCGGTGTAATGGGTCATGGGGACTTCCTTTCGCAGGCCGCGCGGGTAGCAGCCACCGCCCGCCGGGTCAAACCGCGCCTTGCGCCAGGCCGCGCGCCACGCCACATGAAGGGCCTGACCAACGGACCCGCCGCCATGATCCCGCCCCGCTTCGACGTCACCCCCGCCCAGATCGACCGCGTCGTCGCCGTCTTCTACCGCGCCGTCCGCCGGCACGAGGTCCTGGGCCCGGTCTTTGCCCGCCATGTGACCGACTGGCCCGCGCACGAGGCCAGGATCGCCGCCTTCTGGCGCAACGCGATCCTTTACGAACGCAGCTATGACGGCAATCCGATGCGCGTCCACATGCAGGCGGGCGACGTGCGGGCCGATCACTTCCCGATCTGGCTGGCGCTGTTCGACGAAACCCTGCGCCGCAGCCTGCCGCCCGGTCCGGCGCGGGCCTGGTCGGCCCTGGCGCATCGGATCGGCGCCGGACTGCGCATGGGGGTCGAGGACCTGCGCGAACGCCGGATGGGCCCGCCCGTCCTGCGCTAGCTGTTGTTCCTGTCGGTCCTGGGCGGACGGGCGCGATAGGTCGGCAGGCTCCACCCCAGCAACAGGCTGCCCGCGCGCAGGGCCATGACCACAAGCCCGCAGAAGATCAGCGCCATCGGCCGGGGCATCCCCACGCCGATCAGCGCCACGGCGACGACCGCGCCGCCAAAGGCCGCGGTGACATAAAGCTCTCCCTGCCTCAGGACCATGGGCAGTTCGTTGCCCACCACGTCGCGGATCAGCCCGCCGAAGGTGCCGGTGACGACGCCCATCGCCACCACGACGACCGGGCTGACGCCCATTGCAAGGGCAGCCCCCGCGCCTGCCGGGACGGCCACGGCCAAGGCAAAGGCATCCAGCCAGACGATCAGGCGATAGCGGCTTTCGAACAGATGCGCGGTGAAGAAGACCAGCACCGCCGCGCCCGAGGTCAGCAGGATCAGTTCCGGTTGGCCCACCCAGAAGACCGTGTCGCGGTTCAGGACCAGGTCGCGCACCGTGCCGCCGCCGATCCCGGTCAGGGTGGCGAAGAAGATGAAGCCCACCAGATCCAGCTGCGCCCGGCTGGCGACCAGGGCGCCGGTCAGGGCAAAGACCAGAACCGCCGCGTAATCCAGCAGCGGGATCAGGACGCCCTGCGTCACCCGGCGGCCTTGGCGGGCTTGAAGGGCGCCATGCCGCCCCGCGCCAGTTCGTCGGCGCGCTCGTTTTCGGGATGGCCGGCATGGCCCTTGATCCAGGCCCAGGTGACGGTGTGGCGGCGCTGCGCCTCGTCCAGGCGCTGCCACAATTCGGCGTTCTTGACGGGCTTGCGGTCGGCGGTCTTCCAGCCGTTCCGCTTCCAGCCGTGGATCCACTGGGTCACGCCGTTCTTCACATAGGCGCTGTCGGTGGTGATGGTGATCGTGCTTGGCCGCGCCAGCACCTCGAGCGCGGAAATCGCGGCCATCAGTTCCATCCGGTTGTTGGTGGTCAGCGCCTCGCCTCCGGCAAGCTCGCGTTCCTTGACGATCCTGCCGCCATCCATGGCGCGCATCAGAACGCCCCAGCCGCCGGGGCCGGGATTGCCGCTGCAGGCGCCGTCGGTCCAGGCGAAAAGCTCAGCCATCCAACCCCACATATCCCGGAAGGGCCGCCACGCGGGCCAGCCATGCATTGACGGCAGGAAAGCGCGCCATGTCGAAGCCGCCCCGTTCGCCCGCTGTATGGGTATAGGCGTAAAGGCAAATATCGGCCAGGCTGGCCGCATCGCCCACCAGCCAGTCGCGCCCCGCCAGCCGGTCCTCCATCACCTGCAGCAGCGCGTGGCCGCTGTCCAGCAGCGCCTCCATCCGCTCGGGCGTGGCCTGGGCGCGGCGATGGGGATAGGTCCGCAAGGCGGCGCGCACGGCGATCACCCCTTCGTGCTGGTTCTGTTCCCAGAACATCCAGGACAGCATCTCGGCCCGCGCAAAGGGATCGGCGGGCACGAAGCCCGTCCCCTCGCCCAGCCAGCACAGGATCGCATTCGATTCGGGCAGCAGCCGCCCGTCATCCAGTTCCAGCACCGGTGCCTTGCCGAAGGGCAGCCGCCCCAAGGCCTTGGCCCCCTCCAGCGCCTCGGTCATGTATTCGACGTCAACCGTTTCGACCGTCCGCCCCAACAGCGCCAGCAGCAGCCGCACCTTGTAGCTGTTGCCCGACGAAGGCATGGAATAAAGCCGCATCCCTGGCATCTCTTGTGTCCAAATATCCTCGGGGGGTCCGGGGGGCGAAGCGCCCCCGGCGCATGCGTGCCTCAGGCGGTTTCCCGCAAGACCTTCGGCACCTTGAATTCCACATTCTCCTGCGCCGTCTCGACGATCTCGACCGTCACGTCATAGCGCGCGCGGAAAGCGTCGATCACCTCGTTCACCAAGACCTCGGGCGCGCTTGCTCCTGCGGTGACGCCCACGGCGGTCGCCCCGTCGATGGCGCGCCAGTCGATCTGGTCGGCGCGCATCACAAGCTGCGAATAGGCGCAGCCCGCCGCCCGACCGACCTCGACGAGGCGCTTGGAATTGGACGAATTCGGCGCCCCGATCACCAGCAGCGCGTCGATCTTGGGCGCGACCGCCTTGACCGCCGCCTGCCGGTTGGTGGTGGCATAGCAGATGTCTTCCTTTGCCGGACCGGCAATGGCCGGAAACCGCGCCTGCAAGGCCGCCACGATTTCCGCCGTGTCATCGACCGACAGGGTGGTCTGGGTGATGAAGGCCAGCCGTTCGGGATCGCGGGGCGTGATCCGCGCCACATCCTCGACCGTCTCGACCAGGATCACTTCGCCCTCGGGCAACTGGCCCATGGTGCCCAGGACCTCGGGATGGCCGGCATGGCCGATCATCACCATCTGCAGGCCCTCGGCGTGATGGCGCGCGGCCTCGTTATGGACCTTGGTCACCAGCGGGCAGGTCGCGTCCACATGGATCATGTTGCGCCGCCGCGCCTCGGCGGGCACCGCCTTGGGCACGCCATGGGCGGAAAAGATCACCGGGCGGTCGTCGGGCACGTCGTCCAGTTCCTCGACAAAGACCGCGCCCTGGTCGCGCAACCCGTCCACTACGAACTTGTTGTGAACGATCTCGTGCCGGACATAGACGGGGGCGCCCCATTTCTGCAGCGCCAGTTCCACGATCTTGATCGCGCGGTCCACGCCCGCGCAAAAACCGCGCGGGGCGGCAAGATACAGCATCAGGGGGGGCTTTGCGTGTTCCATCCCCCCGAGGTAGCGCGCCGGGGCCGCTTCGTCCAGCGTCAAGCCCGTCACAAACCGGCAACCGCCAGCAGCCCGCCCACGTCCAGATGCGCCTCGAGGTGGTCGGCCAGATCGTCCAGCGCCTGATCGACCCCTGCCTCATATCCCGGCTGCGATGCCGCGCCCAGCCGCGCCAGCCAGGCGGCCCGGAAGCCGTCGTCGGAAAACAGCCCGTGCAGATAGGTGCCCATGATCCGCCCGTCGCGGCTGACAGCACCGTCGGGGCCGGGAACATGGGCCAAGGGCCGCGCGCAATCGGGGCCGGTGGTGCGGCCCATGTGGATCTCGTATCCGGTGACGGTCTGTCCCAGCGCGGTCCCGGTCACGCGTTCCAGCCGCTTGTCGGGCGCCATGACCGTTTCGACGTCCAGAAGCCCAAGGCCCGCGACCTCTCCTGCGACGCCATCACTGCCCAAGGGATCGCGGACCACCCGCCCCAGCATCTGGAAGCCGCCGCAGAGACCCAGCACATGCCCGCCCCGCCGCACATGAGCGGCAAGGTCGATGTCCCAGCCCTGCGCGCGCAGGAAGGCGAGATCCCCCAGCGTCGATTTCGTGCCGGGGATCACCACCACGTCGGCATCGCCGGGAATCGCCCGGCCCGGACCCAGCATGGTCAGGCGCACCCCGGGTTCCGCCGCCAGCGGGTCCAGGTCGTCGAAATTGGCGATCCGCGACAGGCACAGGCAGACCACATGCAGCCCCTGCCCGGCCGAGGCTCGCAGATCCACCGCATCCTCGGACGGCAGGCGGTGCGCGTCCGCGAACCAGGGCAAAACGCCGAAGCCCCGCCAGCCGGTCGCCCCCTCAATCATCCGGTAGCCGTCGTCGAACAGGCGCAGGTCGCCCCGGAACTTGTTGACCAGAAAGCCCCGGATCGTCGCGGCGTCGGCTGGGTCGATCACCGCCTGCGTGCCCACGATCTGCGCGATCACCCCGCCCCGATCGATATCGCCCGCCAGCACCACGGGCACCCGTGCTGCCCGCGCGAAGCCCATGTTGGCGATGTCGCGGGGGCGCAGGTTCACCTCGGCCGGGCTGCCTGCGCCTTCGACGATCACAAGGTCATGGGCGGCGGAGAGGCGGGCGAAGCTGTCCAGCACGCCCGCCAGCAACCGGGGACGCAGCGTCGCATAATCTCGCGCCTCGGCGCGCGCGATGGCGCGGCCCTGCAGGATCACCTGCGCGCCGGTATCCGTTTCGGGCTTCAGCAGCACCGGGTTCATGTCGGCCAGCGGTTCCAGCCCGCAGGCGCGGGCCTGGAGCGCCTGCGCCCGGCCGATTTCCCCGCCATCCGCTGTCACGGCTGCGTTGTTCGACATGTTCTGCGGCTTGAAGGGCGCGACCGACAGGCCCCGGTTGCGCGCGGCGCGGCACAGGCCCGCCACCAGCAGCGACTTTCCGACATTCGATCCGGTGCCCTGGATCATCAGCGCGGGCATGGGTTTACTCTGCTTGCCAACATCTGCCCGGATGACTAGATAGGCGCGTCCGAAAGCGAAAGGCCGAAAGCCGTGGAAAACGTCGTCCTGACCATCCATCTGATCCTTGCCGTGCTGCTCACCGGCGTGGTGCTGCTGCAACGGTCCGAGGGTGGCGGGCTTGGCATGGGCGGCGGTGGCGGCGGCGTGATGACCGGCCGGCAGGCCGCGAACGCCCTGACCCGGCTGACCTGGTTCTTCGGCATCGCGCTGTTCGTGACCTCGATCGCGCTGACCATCATCGCCGCGCGGCAGGTGTCCAACAGCTCGATCATGGACCAGTTGGGCGTTCCGGCCAGCCGCCAGGAATCCACGCTGCCGGCGGCCCCGGCCTATGTTCCGCCGCCCTCCTCCACGACCGGCGGCGATCCCCTGACCCCGCCCGCGCCCGATGCGCCTGCGGCTGACACCGCCGCGCCCGAGGCTGCGGCACCCGCGGTCGAACCCGTGGCCCCGCCTGCGGCCGAGCCTGCGACCCCGGCACCCGCCGAACCCGCAGCGACCCAGCCCGCAGAACCGCAGGCCGCCACCCCGGCCCAGCCCGAGGCCCCGGCGCCCGTCGCCCCGGCCCAAGCCCCGGCGAACTAAGTCACACCACAACTAGGGGCGGCTGATCCCGCCCCCACATCAACTTGCGGTTCCTTGCGACCACGGGGCGAATCGGCTATATCTCGGGTCCCGTGATGCAGGTCGCAGGACCCGCAACCATTTTGAACTTGCGAAATCACGCTTTCAGGAATCACGGGGGCCTTCATGGCGCGTTACATCTTCATCACCGGCGGCGTCGTGTCCTCGCTCGGCAAGGGCCTGGCATCGGCGGCATTGGGCGCGCTGCTGCAGGCACGGGGCTTCACGGTGCGACTGCGCAAGCTGGACCCCTATCTGAACGTCGATCCCGGCACCATGTCGCCCTTTGAACATGGCGAGGTCTTCGTGACCGACGACGGCGCGGAAACCGACCTGGACCTGGGCCATTACGAACGCTTCACCGGCGTCAGCGCGCGCCGCACCGACAGCGTGTCTTCGGGACGCATCTATTCCAACGTGCTGGAACGGGAACGTCGCGGCGAATACCTGGGCAAGACCATCCAGGTGATCCCCCACGTCACGAACGAGATCAAGGACTTCCTGTCCGTCGGCGATGACGAGGTCGATTTCATGCTCTGCGAAATCGGCGGCACGGTCGGCGACATCGAGGGCCTGCCCTTCTTCGAGGCGATCCGCCAGTTCATCCACGAACGCCCGCGCGGCCAGTGCATCCTGATGCACCTGACGCTGCTGCCCTATCTGGCGGCCAGCGGCGAGTTGAAGACCAAGCCCACCCAGCACAGCGTCAAGGAACTGCAATCCATCGGCCTTGCCCCCGACGTGCTGGTCTGCCGGTCCGAACACCCGATCCCGGAAAAGGAACGCGCCAAGATCGCGCTGTTCTGCAATGTCCGCCCCGACGCCGTGATCCCCGCCTATGACCTGAAGACCATCTACGAGGCGCCGCTGGCCTATCACCGCGCGGGCCTGGATCGCGCCGTCCTGGACGCCTTCGCCATCAGCCCCGCCCCGCGTCCCGACCTGTCCAAGTGGGAAGACGTCATGGACCGGCTGGAGAATGCCGAGGGCCAGGTGAACATCGCCGTGGTCGGGAAATACACCCAGCTTGAGGATGCCTATAAATCCATCGCCGAGGCGCTGACCCATGGCGGCATGGCCAACCGGGTTCGCGTCAAGGCCGACTGGGTGGACAGCGAGAAGCTGGAAGGCGAAGGCGCGCATCTTCTGGACGGATACCACGGCATCATCGTGCCCGGCGGCTTCGGCGAACGCGGGACCGAGGGGATGCTGGCCGCTGCCAGATACGCGCGGGAAAAGAAGGTGCCCTATCTGGGCATCTGCCTGGGAATGCAGATGGCCGTGATCGAGGCCGCGCGCAACCTGGCCGGGATGCCCGACGCCGGGTCCGAGGAATTCGACCACGAGGCGGGCAAGACGCGCTTTACCCCCGTCGTCTATCATCTCAAGGAATGGGTGCAGGGCAATTACACCGTGCAGCGCAAGGTGACCGACGACAAGGGCGGCACCATGCGGCTGGGCGCCTATACCGCCATCCTGACGCCCAATTCGAAGATCAGCGAAGTCTATGGCGGCGCCACGGAGATCGAGGATCGCCACCGCCACCGCTACGAGGTGGACGCCACCTATCGCGAAGCGCTTGAACAGGCGGGCCTGTGCTTTTCGGGCATGTCCCCCGACGGCAAGCTGCCCGAGGTGATCGAATATCCCGACCACCCTTGGTTCATCGGCGTGCAGTCCCACCCGGAACTGAAGTCGAAGCCCTTCGAGCCTGCGCCGCTGTTTGCGGGCTTCGTACGGGCCGCGATGGAAGAAGGGCGGCTGGTCTGATCCCGTTGCCCGGCCCCATGCGGGGCCGGGACATGCCTTAGCCTTCCGACGACGCCTGCTGTTCGCGCGGCGGACGGCCCACGATGTCACGCAGGGCGTCCAGTTCGATGAAGTTGTCGGCCTGCCGGCGCAGGTCGTCGGCGATCATCGGCGGCTGGCTGCGGATGGTGGATACCACCGAGACGCGGACCCCCTGGCGCTGCAAGGCCTCGATCAGGGGCTTGAAGTCGCCATCACCCGAAAACAGCACGGCATGGTCCAGCCGGGGGGCAAGCTGCATGGCGTCGATGGTCAGTTCGATGTCCATGTTGCCCTTGACCTTCCGGCGGCCCAGCGTATCGGTATATTCCTTGGCGGGCTTCGTGACCACGCAATAGCCGTTGTAGTGTAGCCAATCCACCAGCGGGCGGATGGGGGAATAATCCTCGCCCTCCATCAGGGCGGTATAGTAATAGGCGCGCATCAGCTTGCCGCGCCGGTCGAATTCCTGCCGCAGCAGCTTGTAGTCGATGTCGAAGCCCAGAGCCTTCGCCGAAGCGTAAAGGTTGGCTCCGTCGATGAAGATCGCCAGGCGATCGTCCTTGTAAAACATAGTACTTGCCTTCAATGGGACTGCGCGGTCCGACGGGCGCGCAACCTTGCACACGCGTGTTAAACACAGGACTTCATAGAACAAAGGGGCCTCATGGAAAACTTGTCTTTCGGTATCGTTTCCCTGGGCGCGAACCTGCCGTCCGCCGCAGGCGATCCCGCACGATCTCTCCGCGAAGCCCTGAACATTCTGCATGCTGAACCGAACATTTCAATAGCGGCCATCAGCCGCATCTGGCGGACCCCCGCCGTCCCGGCGGGATCCGGCCCAGATTACGCCAATGCCGTTGCCGCCATCCGCACGGGATTGGACGCGGCCAGCCTTCTGGACCGCCTGCACGGGATCGAGGCCCGGTTCGGCCGCGACCGCAGCACCGGCCGCTGGTCGGCGCGGGTGCTGGACCTGGATCTGATCGCGCTTGACGGCCTGATCCTGCCGGATCCCGAAACGGTGCGGCACTGGATGGGGCTTGGCGCAGCCGACCAGCAGACCTTGGCCCCCGACAGGTTGATCCTGCCCCATCCCCGGATGCAGGACCGCGGCTTCGTCCTGGCGCCCCTGGCGGAAATCGCCCCCGGCTGGCGCCACCCCTTGACGGGACTAAGCGTGTCGCGGATGCTGGCTGCGCTTGGACCCGATGCCATGTCGGGCATGACACCGCTGCCGCCGGGCGGCGGGCTTGTCTGTTCTTGACAATTCCAGCCATGACGTTCACAACCTCGGTTTCCGCCCGGATATCCGATTCGCAACTGCACAGGTGAGACATGGCCCGAGTAACGGTTGAAGACTGCGTTGACAAAGTCCCGAACCGCTTTGATCTGGTGATGCTTGCCTCGCATCGTGCGCGTGAAATCACCGCCGGCAGCCCGCCCACGGTGGACCGCGACAACGACAAGAACCCCGTTGTCGCCCTGCGCGAGATCGCCGAGGAAACGCAGCCCGTGGACGACCTGCGCGAACGGATGATCGAATCGACCCAGACCCAGATCGAGGTCGATGAGCCGGAAGAAGACGCCATGGCCCTGCTGCTGGGGGTCGAGGTGGATCGGCCCAAGCCCGCCGACGAGGAATCCGAGGAACGGATGCTGCGCATGATGCTGGAAGCGAACCAGCGTTAAGGCGACACGAACAGGGGTCTTCGGCCAAGAATGATCGACGTCGAAGACCTTATCGCGCTTGTCCGCAACTATAACCCGCGCAGCAATGCCCGCCTGATCCGCGACGCCTATGAATACGGGATGCGGATGCATGAAGGGCAGTTCCGCCATTCGGGCGAGCCTTACTTCACCCATCCCATCGCCGTCGCCGCCATCCTGACGGAAATGCGGCTGGACGATGCGACCATCGTCACCGCCCTTCTGCACGACACGGTCGAGGATACCCGCTCGACCAAGGAAGACCTGACGGCCGCCTTCGGCCCCGAAATCGCCGATCTGGTCGATGGCGTCACCAAGCTGACCAACCTGGAACTGTCCTCCGCGCAGTCCAAACAGGCCGAGAATTTCCGCAAGCTGTTCATGGCCATGTCGCGCGACCTGCGCGTGATCCTGGTCAAGCTGGCCGACCGGCTGCACAACATGCGCACCATCCGGTCCATGCGCCCCGAAAAGCAGGTCAAGAAGGCCCGCGAGACGATGGACATCTTCGCGCCCCTGGCCGGGCGCATGGGGATGCAGTGGATGCGCGAGGAACTGGAAGACCTTGCCTTCAAGGTCATCAACCCCGAGGCGCGCAATTCCATCATCCGCCGCTTCGTCAGCCTGCAAAAGGACAGCGGCGACATCATCGGGGCGATCACCGCCGACATCCGCGTCGAACTGGAACGAGAGGGGATCGAGGCCGATGTCTTCGGCCGCGCCAAGAAGCCTTTTTCCGTTTGGCGCAAGATGCAGGAAAAGCAGTTGGCGTTTTCCCGGCTGTCCGACATCTATGGCTTCCGCATCATCACCCGGTCCGACATGGACTGCTATCGCGCGCTTGGGGTGATCCACCAGCGGTGGCGCGCCGTGCCGGGGCGGTTCAAGGACTATATCAGCCAGCCCAAGTCCAACGGCTATCGGTCCATCCATACCACCGTATCGGGCCGCGACGGCAAACGGGTCGAGGTCCAGATCCGCACCCGGCAGATGCACGAGGTGGCCGAGGCCGGGGTTGCCGCGCATTGGGCCTATCGCGACGGGGTGCGCACCAAGAACCCCTTCGCGGTCGATCCCGCCGAATGGATCGACGCCCTGACCGACCGGCTGGAGGGCGAGGACCACAACGAGTTCCTGGAAGCCGTCAAGCTGGAGATGTACCAGGACCAGGTCTTCTGCTTCACGCCCAAGGGCGACGTGATCCAGCTTCCCAAGGGGGCGACGCCCATCGACTTCGCCTATGCGATCCATACGCGGCTGGGCAATTCCTGCGTCGGCGCCAAGGTGGACGGGATCCGCGTGCCCCTGTGGACGCGGCTGAAGAACGGCCAGTCAGTCGATATCATCGCCGCGTCGGGGCAGCGCCCGCAATCGACCTGGCTGGACATCGTCGCCACCGGCCGCGCCAAGTCCGCCATCCGCCGGTCCCTGCGCGAGGAGGACCGCGACCGCTTCATCCGCCTGGGCCGGGAACTGGTGCGCGTCAGCTTCGAACATGTCGGCCGCAAGGTGACCGACAAGGCGCTGCGCACCGCCGCCAAGCAGATGGGCCTGGCCGACGGCGACGAATTGCTGGCCCGCATCGGCAGCGCCGAGAATTCAGCCAAGGAGGTGCTGCAGGTCCTGTATCCCGACCTGGCCGCCCATCAGGACGAGATCGACGGCACCCGCCCCTTCGCCGGGGTCGAGGCCGATGCCGATTTCAAGCGTGCGCCCTGCTGCCGTCCGCTGCCCGGCGAACGGATCGTCGGCATCACCTATCGCGGCAAGGGCGTGGTGATCCATGCCATCGACTGCCCGGTTCTTGCGGAATACGAAGACAGCCCTGACCGCTGGGTCGATGTGCAATGGCGCGCGGGCAGGCACCCGGCGGTCTATTCGACCGTGCTGCACCTGACGATCCGCCACGATGCCGGGGTGCTGGGCCGCATCTGCAGCCTGATCGGCGCGCAGGGGGCCAATATCTCGAACCTTGAATTCCTGGACCGCAAGCCCGACTTCTACCGCATCGAGGTCGAGGTCGAATTGCGCGACCAGGAACATCTGCACAACCTTCTGACCGCGCTTGAAGCCGAAAGCGATGTCGCGCAGGTTGCTCGTATCCGTGACATCGCGAAGAAGCCCTGAACGGATGTCGCGTTAAGAAATAAGGGAACGAAACCGTGTTCAAGCGCAGCAAGCCGCGCACATACGGGCAACTGGCCAGCGAATTCGTCTATCCGCCGGGCGGGTTTCGCCGGTCCACCACCTATTTGTGGTATCGGTTGCGGCGCCTGCCGGATCAGCCGCATCGCATCGCGCGCGGCATGGCGGCGGGGGTGTTCCTGTCCTTCACCCCGCTGCACGGCTTTCACTTCATCGTCGCCGCGCTTTTGTCGCTGGCCATCCGGGGCAACGTGCTGGCGGCCTTTGTCGGCACCTTCGCGGGCAATCCGCTGACCACGCCCTTTATCGCGCTTGGCGCGGTCGGGTTGGGGCGGACGCTGCTGGGCCTGCCAGGCGACATGTCGCCGCAGGTGATCTTTCGCGAATTCGCCCATGCCACGGCGGAAACCTGGCACAACGTCATGTCCGCCGTGGGCCCCGGTCCGACCAGCTGGAGCGGGCTTTCCGAGTTCTGGCAAGAGATCTTCCTGCCTTATGCGGTTGGCGGCGCGGTCTTGGGCGGGATCGCCGCCGTGCTGTCCTATTACCTGACGATCCCGGTCGTGCGCCGCTATCACCGGCGCAAGGCACAGGCCATGGCCGCACGCATCGCCAAGGTGCGCAAGGCTGCGGATCAGGGTCGCGGCACCGGCTGATCCTGCCCGGCGAAAGCTCAAGAGTCCGATCTCGGATTGAATATCAGCTTCGGACCTGGGACAGCGCGTCCAGATAGGCCGCCGACCACCAGCCGACATCCTGTTCCATCACCCTTTTCAGCAGGGCCGAATGGCGGGCGCGGCGTTCCTCCAGGGGCATGTCAATCGCCTGCTGCATCGCCTGGGCCAGTTCCCCCGGATCGTGGGGGTTGATGATCAGGGCATCCTCCATCACCTCGGCCGCGCCGGCAAAGCGCGACAGGATCAGGACGCCGGGATCTTCGGGATCCTGGGCCGCGACATATTCCTTGGCGACCAGGTTCATCCCGTCGGCCAGGGGCGTGACCAGGCCCACCCGCGCCTGGCGGTAAAGGCCCGCCAGTTCGTTCCGCGGGATCGGGCGGTGGATGAAGCGGATGGGCGTCCAGTTGACGGTGGCGAACTGGCCGTTGATGCGGCCCGCCAGATGTTCCGTTTCCTCGCGGATCTGCTGATAGGCGTCCACGGATTCGCGCGTGGGCGGGGCGATCTGCAGCAGCATCACCTTTTCCGTCAGCGAGGGGTCGTTTTCCAGCAGATACTGGAAGGCCCGGAATCGCTGCGGGATGCCCTTGGAATAATCCAGCCGGTCCACGCCGATCATCGACAGGGCGCCCGTCAGGCTGCGCATCCGGTCTTCCTCTCGGGCGCTGCCTGCCTCGGCGACAAAGGCCGCCGCGTCGATGCCGATGGGAAAGACGCCCGCGCGAAGGGGGCGCCCGGCGATAAGGAAATCCGTGTCGGACAGCTGTTCGGCATCCGCCAGGCTGCGGGCGCTTGTCGCGAAGCGATCCAGGTCACGCTGCGCTTGAAAGCCCACCAGATCGTAATGGGACAGCCATTCGAACAGTTCGGCCGGATTGGGCAGGGTGGCGCAGTCGGCGGGTCCGGGAAAGGGGATGTGCAGGAAATGACCGATCGGACCCTGCACCCCCAGCTTACGCAGTTCCTGGGCCAAGGGGAACAATTGATAGTCCTGCACCCAGATCTGGTCGTCCGGCCGCAGATGCGGCACCAGCAGCCGGGCGATGCGTTCGTTCACCCGGCGATAGCCTTCCAGATATTCCGGCAGGATCCGCATCAGGTCCGGCCGGCCATGACAGACCGGCCAAAGAACGGAATTGGAATAGCCAAGGTAATAGTCGTCGTGATCCTGGACCGTCAGGTCGAACGAGGCGCGCTGGAAAGCCGCCCCTTCATGAAAGGCCAATTCTTCGCAAGGGTCCTCCACCGTCTCGCCCGAGAAGCCGACCCACAGCCCGCCGGATGTGCGCAAGGCGTCTTCCAGGGCGACGACAAGCCCGCCGGACGGACTGTCCCCCAAGGGAATACGGTTCGATATGACGACCAGACGCGACATCAGCGCAACCCCTCCAGCGCGTCGTCCAGCCAGCGGGCAAGCGCGGCGGGATCGGGCAGGCGATGGCGGGCGACGGTTTCGCCCGCGCCGATCTTGATCCCCTGCCCGCCCAGGGCCTGGGCACGGGCCATCGCCACCTCGTCCGTCAGGTCGTCGCCCGCATAGACGGGAACGCGGCCTGCAAAGGGGGCCATCGCCAGCAGCCGGTCCAGGGCACCGTCCTTGCCGCTGCCGGCCGGGCGCAATTCCATGGCCATCTTGGCGGGTTGCAGGACCAAGTCCGGGTTCGCATCGGCAAGCCGGGCCATCACCTCCTCGACCACCGGGCGCAGGGACGGGTCGGCGCGGTAATGCAGCGCCACACCATGCGGCTTGCGTTCGACCAGGATCGCGGGATGATCCGCCACCGCATCGGCCGCCGCCCGGTGCAGCGCGTCCGGGTCCAGATCGGCCTGATGCGTGGTCTCGATCACCTGCCCCGACAGCGCCAGTTCCGCCCCGTGGCTGCCCGCGATGGCACCGGGAAAATCAGGCAGGTGACGGCGCAGATCCGCGACATCCCGCCCCGAGATCAGCGCCACGGCCCCGTCCAGGGCATCGTGCAGGCGCGCCAGCCGTTCCGGCAGGCCCGGCGGGATCACCACCGCGTCCGGGCGGGGTGCGATGTCCACCAGGCAGCCGTCGAAATCCAGGAACAGGGCGGTGTCCGGGGTCAGAACGGGAAGGGACAGGGCCAGCGGCTGCATCGGCACGCATTCTCCTTTGCAACGAAGATCATGATCTCAACCCCCGGACTTGGATCGGGTTCACTGGCGGACCCGGTTTTTCCGCCGCGTCAGGCTTGCCCGATCCCGGCACGCAGGCCATCGTCGCGCAAACCCGGAGGATCCCATGCTGCCGCCTATCCTGTCCAACCTGCGCATTCCCGTCGTCGCCTCGCCCATGTTCATCGTGTCGGGGCCTGATCTGGTGATCGCGCAATGCAAGGCGGGCATCGTCGGCAGCTTTCCCGCGCTGAACGCGCGCGAGAGCGACGGCGAGGCCCCCTTGCTGGACGCCTGGCTGACCCGGATCGCCGAGGAGCTGGACCGCCACAACCAGGCCAATCCCGACCGGCCCGCCGCGCCCTTCGCGGTGAACCAGATCGTGCATCGTTCCAACGCGCGCCTGGAACGCGACATCGAGATCTGCCACCGCCACAAGGTGCCGATCTGGATCACCAGCCTGGGCGCGCGGGTCGAGGTGAACCAGGCCGCCCATGATTGCGGCGGCATCGCGCTGCATGACGTCATCAACAACGTCTTTGCCAGGAAGGCCATCGAGAAGGGCGCGGACGGGCTGATTGCGGTGGCGGCAGGCGCGGGCGGCCATGCCGGTCCGCAGTCGCCCTTTGCCCTTGTCCAGGAAATCCGCGACTGGTTCGACGGCCCCCTGCTGCTGTCGGGCGCCATCGCCACGGGGCGCGCGGTGCTGGCGGCGCAGGCGATGGGGGCCGATCTGGCCTATATCGGCAGCCCCTTCATCGCGACCGAGGAGGCCAATGCGCCCGCCGACTACAAGCGGATGATCACCGAAAGCGGAGCCATGGACATCGTCACCTCTTCGCTGTTCACGGGCGTGTCGGGCAACTATCTTGCCCCCTCGATCAGGGCGGCGGGGATGGATCCCGACAACCTGGAAACCGCCGATGCATCGGCCATGAACTTCGGCGGCGGCTCGTCCAAGGCCAAGGCCTGGAGCCAGATCTGGGGGTCGGGCCAGGGGATCGGCGCGGTCCGCGACATCGTGCCCGCCGCCACCCGCATCGACCGGCTGGCCTGCGAATACGCGGCGGCGAAGGCGGCGATCTGCGGCTGACCTTTGCGGATCGCCCCTTCGTTCCCATATAGGGGCAACGAAGGACCAGCGGAGGACAAGCATGGCCTATGAAAAGACTGCCGACGCCCTGGCGCGGCTGACGCCCGAGCAGTATCGCGTCACCCAGCAGAACGGCACCGAACGTCCCTTCACGGGCGAATACGACCATCATTTCGAGCCCGGCATCTATGTGGACGTGGTATCGGGAGAGCCGCTGTTCGCATCCTCGGCCAAATACGATTCCGGCTGCGGCTGGCCCGCCTTCACCAAGCCCATCGACGACAACATCACCGAATTGCGCGACACGTCCCATGGCATGATCCGGGTCGAGGTCCGGTCGAAGCACGGCGACAGCCACCTGGGCCATGTCTTCCCCGACGGCCCGCGCGAGGCAGGCGGGTTGCGCTATTGCATCAATTCGGCATCCCTGCGCTTCGTCCCCAGGGACCGGATGGAGGCCGAGGGCTATGGCGCCTATCTGTCCCAGGTCGAGGAGGCCGCACGATGACCGAACGCGCCGTTCTGGCCGGGGGCTGCTTCTGGGGAATGCAGGATCTGATCCGCCGCCTGCCGGGCGTCATCACGACGCGCGTGGGCTATACCGGGGGCGACGTGCCGAACGCCACCTATCGCAACCACGGCACCCATGCCGAGGGGATCGAGGTGGTCTTCGACCCGACCATCATCACCTATCGCAAGCTGCTGGAAGTGTTCTTCCAGATCCACGATCCCACCACGCCGAACCGGCAGGGCAACGACATCGGCCCCAGCTATCGCTCGGCGATCTATTACGCGGACGAGGATCAGAAGCGCGTGGCCCTGGAAACCATCGCCGATGTCAACGCGTCAGGCCTGTGGCCCGGCAAGGTCGTGACCGAGGTCGAGCCTGTGGGCGATTTCTGGGAGGCCGAGCCCGAACACCAGGATTACCTGGAACGGTTCCCCAACGGCTATACCTGCCACTTCCCGCGCCCGAACTGGGTGCTGCCCCGCAAAAGCGCCGCCGAATAAGGCGGCGCCTCAGGCCCGGCCCGCCGCCGCAGAGAGCAGCGACGGGTCGATGCCCTGGGCGCGCAGGGCGGCCTGCCACTTGTCGGAATGGGCGGTGCTGAAGATCAGATCCTCGGCCCCGTCGCCCGTCAACCAGCCGTTCTGCAGCATTTCCTGTTCCAGCTGCCCCGGTCCCCAACCGGCATAGCCAAGCGCCAGAACCGCGGATGCCGGCCCGTGACCATGGGCCAGATCCTCGAGGATGTCGCGGGTCGTGGTCATGGCAAGCGTCCGGCCGATGCGCAGCCGCCCTTCCGGGTCGTCGCCATGTTCGGGGACATTGTGCAAGACGAAGCCCCGCCCCGGTTCGACCGGGCCGCCGAACCGCACCTCGATCCGCCTGGCCGAGGCATCGGTGGCGATCCCAAGCTGTTCCAGCAGGTCGCCGAAGTCGATTTCCGGCATGGGCCGGTTCAGGACCAGCCCCATCGCGCCTTCGTCGGTATGGGCACAGATCAGCACGACCGAACGTTCGAACCTGGGATCGGCCATGCCCGGCATGGCGATCAGGATCTTGCCGGTCAGGTTGGTCCGGTTCTGGATGCCGACGGGTCGGCTGCCGTGCATGTCGGGACTGCTCATCGGTTCTCCTTCCCGTTCAAGATCGGTTCTGGGCCGTATCGTTGCAAGGCCTGCGCGCGATTGTGACTTCATCCCTGTACCGCCAACCGTTATCGCTGGGCCATGATCCGATCCCTGTCCTTCGCCTGCCTGTTCCTGTCGGCCACGGCCCTGGCGGCCGAAAGCCCGTCGCCCGGCTTGGCGGATGCCCGTATCCTGCCAGGCTGGATCCTGTCTGACGGAAGCCGCATGGGGGCCATCGAGTTCCGGCTGCAACCCGGCTGGAAGACCTATTGGCGAAATCCGGGCGACAGCGGCCTGCCCCCGACCTTCGACTGGTCGGGATCGGCCAACCTTGCCGATCTGACCCTGCATTGGCCCGCCCCCGAAGCGATCCCGTCGGGCGACGGCGTGGCGCTTGGCTATCACGACCGGCTGGTGCTGCCCTTTACCGCCCGGCCCGCCGACCCGGTCCAGCCCGTCGATCTGGCGGTCAGCGTCGATTTCGGGTTGTGCAAGGACATCTGCGTTCCGGCCCATGTCACGTTGACGGCCAGCCCGCCCGCCGATGCGGCCGATCCCGCCATCCTGTCCGCGATGGAAACCGTTCCCGGTCCTGCCACGGAACAGCCCGCCTGCACGGTCGCCGCCATCGAAGACGGAATGCGCGTGACCGCCACCCTGCCCCGCCCTCTGACGCTGGCGGCGGTGGAACTGGCCGACAGCGATGTCTGGACCTCGGGGACGCAGATGCGGGTCACCCCGGACATGACCACCCTCGTGACCGATTTCGTGCCGCCCGAGGCCGCGCCCTTCGATCTGTCCCACGACCGGCTGGTCTTCACGGTGATCGACGATGCCGGCGCGGTCGAGATGCGGGGTTGCGCGGGCTAGGACAGCCCGTCAAGCCGCGCCGACAGGGACAAGAGATCCGCCCAGGCTTCGCGCTTGGCCGGGGGGTTGCGCAGCAGATAGGCGGGATGCGTCATTGGCAGGGCGGGACGGCCGAAGGCCTGGTCCCAGGTTCCGCGAAGCCGCAGGATGCCGCGCCGTCCCAGACCCGCCTCGCAAGCGATGTTGCCCATCAGCACGATCAGGTCGGGCGCGGCCAGTTCGATATGGCGGCGCAGGAAAGGCATGCTGACGGCGATCTCGTCCGGCTGGGGGTCGCGGTTGCCGGGCGGGCGCCAGGTCAGGACATTGGTGATATACAGCGCCTTTTCCGCATCCACCGCCCGGCGGGACAGGCCGATGGCGTCGAACATCCGGTCCAGCAACTGTCCCGCGCGGCCCACGAAGGGGCGGCCCTGGCGGTCCTCCTCGTCGCCCGGCGCCTCGCCCAGGATCAGGACGCGGGCGGCGGGGTTGCCGTCGGCAAAGCAGAAATTGCGCGCGCCCTTCTTCAGCTCGATCCCGTCAAAGGCTTCCTGGGCGGCGGCAAGGGCGTCCAGCGTCCCGGCCTGCGCCGCCAAGGCCTCGGCCTGGGCCACCCGGGCGGGCAGGTCGTCATCCTCCGAGGTCAGCGACAGCACCGGCGCCACGGGCGCGGCCAGCGGGATCCTGGGTGCCGCCACAGGGGCCGGCAGGTCGAAGCGGTCCAGCGGAGCATCCAGCAGGGGTTCGTCCGCGCCCATCTCGGCCTGCCATTCCAGCAGGGCAAGCGCCGTTTCCGCGTCCAGTTCGATCCCGTGCCAGGTCGGATGGTCCACTAGTCCACCACCAGCATATAGCCCGTGCCGCGCACGGTTTGCAGAAAGCGCGGCTCGCGCGGGTCGGGTTCGATCTTGCGGCGCAGGCGGGTGATCTGCACGTCGATGGCGCGTTCGCTGTTCTCGGCCTCGTCCGCGCCGCCCCGGCCCAGATCCTCGATCAGGTCGGCCCGGCTGACGGGTTCGCCCCGGCTGGCGGCCAGGCGGCGCAGCAGCGCCTGTTCCGTGCCGGTCAGGCGCAGGTGATTCTCTCCCTGCCACAACTCGCCCTTGTCGATGTCGTATCGCAGCGCGCCCAGTGTCAGGAACTTGGGCTGGTGCATCTCGGGCGCGGGGATGCGGCGCAGGATCGCGCTGATGCGCAGCAGCAGCTCGCGCGGCTCGAAGGGCTTGGGCAGGTAATCGTCCGCGCCCACCTCCAGCCCGGTGATGCGGTCGGCGGTCTCGCCGCGCGCGGTCAGAAGCAGGATCGGCGTCGTCAGCCGTTCGCGCAAGGACTTGGTCAGGGCAAAGCCGTCCTCGCCGGGCATCATCACGTCCATGACGATCAGGTCGAATTCCAGCCCCGCCAGAAGGCGGCGGGCCTGGGCCGCGTCGCGGGCCAGCGTCACCAGGAAACCGTTCTTGCGCAGGAACCGCCCCAGCAGCGCGCGGATGCGTTCGTCGTCATCGACGATCAGCAGATGGGCATCGTTCTGGCTCATGGCGGGCCTTTATTCGGGCAGATCCTTCATCGACTGATACTGCGCCCGCGTATCGGGGTCCATCATCGCTTCCAGCACCTGACGGAACCCCGCCACCGCCTGCGGTCCGGCCGCCCGATAGGCCTGGCGCATCCGCGCCCGCTGCGCCTCGGACAGGCGGCGCTCCAGCGCCGCGCCTTCGGCGGTCAGGTGCAGGAGACGTTCGCGCCGGTCCCGCCGGCCGACGCGGCTTTCGACCAGGCCATCCTCGATCAGGGTGCGCAGCACGCGGTTCAGCGACTGCTTCGTCACCCCCAGCACGGCCAGCAGGGACGTGACGGTCAGGCCGGGATCGCGGTGGATGAAATGCAGCGCGCGGTGATGCGCCCGGCCATAGTCCATCCCCGCCAGGATCAGGTCCGGGTCGGCGGTGAAGGCGCGATAGGCGAAGAACATCGCCTCGATCCCGCGCCGGATCTGCTCGTCCGTCAGGAACAGCAGATCCTCGCCCCCAAGGGTATGCACGCGCATCGTCTCGGCCATGGCTTCCCCTTTCCCGAACGCTGCCTTGATAGGGCAGTCTTGTTGACTTTCCAAGATTCGATTGCTAGGCGTCAAGCACTTCGCGCAACAAATGTTTGGTTCCGGGCCAGTTGTCGCAAGAAACGCAAAGCCCGGCGGGATTGGAGAGAAAGATGACGGCGGCCTATGACGATCGCGACGGCAAGATCTGGATGGATGGCGAACTGGTCGACTGGCGCCAAGCGAATGTGCATATCCTGACCCATGCGCTGCATTATGCAAGCTCGGTCTTCGAGGGCGAGCGGTGCTATGACGGCAAGATCTTCAAGGGCCACGAACATTCGCTGCGCCTGATCGAATCGGCGCGCCTGCTGGACATGGAATCCCCCTATACGGCGGACGAGATCGACGCCGCGAAGGAGGCCGTGCTGAAGGCCAACGGGCTGACCAACGCCTATGTCCGCGCGGTGATGTGGCGCGGTTCGGGCCCGGACATGGGCGTGTCCGCCGCGCGCAACCCGATCCGCATGGCCATCGCGGTCTGGGAATGGGGCAGCTATTACGGCGACGCCAAATGGCAGGGCGCGAAACTGGACGTGGCGAAATGGAAGCGCCCGTCGCCCGAAACCATTCCCACCGCCGCCAAGGCCGCCGGCCTTTACATGATCTGCACCATGTCCAAGCACGCGGCCGAGGCGAAAGGCTGTTCGGACGCGCTGTTCATGGACTGGGAAGGCTATGTGGCCGAGGCGACCGGCGCCAACATCTTCTTCATCCGCGACGGAGAGGTCCACACCCCCCAGGCCGACCGCTTCCTGAACGGCATCACGCGCCAGACGATCATCCAGATGCTGCGCGACAACGGCACGACGGTCCACGAACGCCGCATCCGCCCCGAGGAACTGGAGGATTTCCAGGAATGCTTCCTGACCGGCACCGCGGCCGAAGTCACGCCCGTCGGACAGATCGGCGACTGGCACTTCCAGGTCGGCCAGACCACGCGGAAGGTGGCCGAGGACTATGAACGGCTTGTGAGGGCCTGACGGCGGGAAGGCCACCCCAAGGGGTGGCCTTTTTCATTTTGACCGCGGATGCGTGTCTGTCCGCGTCTCGCAGCTATCAGACGTCAAACTGTTGTTTTCAAAACGGGTGTCCTTTGAGAAAAATCGGTTTTCCATAAATCGCGATTTCTTGCGGCAATCCTGGGATCCAGTTTCATATTCACAAGATGATTATTCTATTCCACGCAAACAAATGATTATTTAAAATCGCATATATTATCTTCGATTTCATTGCGTATATAATTGAAAAATGTGGCGCAACATAATAATCTAATGCCGCGCCGATATTCTTGTGGCCTGGCGGGAATCGCCTTTCCGATGACAACAAGGCTCCGGTCTTCGATCGCGGGAATTTCGGCGGGTTGGTCAATGGGAGAAGGGCCAAAGACAATGACAGGAATTCGGAAGCACCCGATCATGTGCTTCCGGTCCGGCAACTGAACCAAAGCGAAATCGGATTATTGCCCTGCGCCAGGCCTGTTCCTTGAAGCGGCACATCCGAATGCCTACGCTGATTGCGTGACTTCAAACCGGCGCGGGCGTTCCTGGCCGTAACCTGCGGTCGGATGCCTTGCGACAGGCGGGTCCGCCTGACCCCTGATGACCAGGCTTACTGCAAGACCTTCCAATGCCAGCATCCTCACGACGCCGTCTCACCGGCGCTGGCATTCCTGTGCCGTTCCCATGCCGCGCCGCCTGAAACGGTGTCGCGAGGGACGGCACCTTACCCTGAACAATCGAGTGCGCGACGCGCCTCGGCCAATGGAGTTCGCCATGTCAAGATTGCTTGTTTGTATCGCTACCGCGTCCCTGCTTTCCGTCACGACCCAGGCGGGTCTGGCGCAGGATGCCCATGAAAGGCCCGAACCTGATCCGGGACCCTCCCAGGTTTCCCAGGTCGAGGTGGAAGCCGGCAAATTGTACAGTCCCTACGACCTCGCCACCAGCGGCCTGTCGGCAAAGGACCTGGTTCCCGTCTCGAATTTTGTCTCGTCTGGAAGGATCGACCCGCCAAGCAGGAACGACAACTGACAGGCGGCCTGTCTGAAAAAAGGCCGCCCCCATCGGACGGCCTTGCTGTCTGTTCAGCTCATCTGCCCGCGTTCGATCCGGGCATATTCCACGAACTTGCGGTTCGCCTCGGCCCTGGCCACCGGGCGCGACCGCAAGGCCATGATTGCCGGATGCATGCCCGATTCCCGTTCATGACGGGTGAATTCGCGCAAGCGGGTGGCGCCGCGTGGTTCGGACGTGTCACTGACAGGCTTGTTCATCATCGGCCCTCCTGACTGGTGGAAGGGCCTGTATAGGACCGAATCGGCCCAAGTCCAAAGCCTTTAAGCCGCCTTGACCCCTTGGGCGGCCAGAACCGCATGCAAGGCCACCGGATCGTCGTTCGCCCGCAACTTCGCGCGCAGATCGGTGTCGCGCAGCGTGCGGGACACAAGCGCAAGCGCCTTAAGGTGATCGACGCCGCTGGTCTCGGGCGCCAGCAGGCCAAAGATCAGATCGACCGGCTGGCGATCGACCGCGTCGAAATCCAGCGGCTTGTCCAGCCGCACGAACAGCCCCACCACCCGGTCCAGCCCATGCAGGCGCGCATGCGGCAAGGCCACGCCCTGCCCCACACCGGTCGGCCCCAGGCTTTCCCGTTCCTGCAGCGCATCCAGAACCTCGGTCGCGTTCAGGCCGTATTCGGCATGGGCCAGATCGGCCAGTTCCTGAAACAGGCGCTTTTTCGACGTAACCTGGCCCAGGGACCGCACGGCGCCCGGTCTGAGGATTTCGGTCAACTGCATGGCTTCGCGTCTTTCCCAAGGCTCAAGCGCCCCTGCGAAGGCAGAGGCGCATCGATTCAGTCAGGGATGCCGCGCGGCGGCCTTATCCATTGCCGCGCGGGTCGATCCAGCCCACATTGCCATCTTCGCGGCGGTGGACCACATTGACGCCCCCGTGTTTTTCGTTCCGGAACACCAGAAGCGGCGTCCCCGACAACTCCATCTGCATCACCGCGTCACCCACCGACAGGGTCGGGACGCGGGTTTCCATTTCCGCGATGATGATCGGTTGCAGGCCGCTGTCCTGCGCTTCCCATTCATCCTCGTCAGCGGCCAGCACATACATGCCTGCCTGGCCGAATTCAACCGGCTCGGACCTGTCCTTGTGATGGTCCTTCAGACGGCGCTTGTAGCGGCGAAGCTGCTTGTCCATCCTTTCGCGGCAAGCCTCGAATGCGGCATAGATCTCGGTGGCGGCACCCCGCGCCGTCACGTTCAGGCCGGTGGACAGATGCACGACGGCGTCGCAGGTGAACTGGTGGGCATCCTTGGAAAAGGTGACGGTCGCATCCGTCGGGCGCTGCGAATACTTGTCAATCGTCTCGCCCACCTGGGACTTCACATGCGTCGAAAGCGCATCGCCGATGTCGATCTGTTTTCCGCTGATGGTATAGCGCATCGTCTTTCCTCTCGGTTGCCCGTCTTCAAATGCGCCGGCCCGTCTGCCGGCACATGGCGGAAACGGGGGTGGCGGGATACGGTTCCTGCGCGTCCCGCATATGTCAATCTGGTGACAGGCCAGGGCGTCTGTCAACGGGGCGCCTGCAAAGGTCACGCAAATTCACGCGCGCAGCCCTTAGGCCATGCGGAACCCCTCGCCCAGATAGACCTCGCGGACGCGGGAGTCGGCCACGATCTCATCGGTCGTACCCGACATCAGCACATGCCCGTCATGCAGGATATAGGCCCGGTCCACGATGCCCAGCGTTTCGCGCACATTATGGTCGGTGATCAGCACGCCGATGCCGCGCGACTTGAGGTCATGGACCAATCCGCGAATCTCGCCCACGGCGATCGGATCGACGCCCGCGAAAGGCTCGTCCAGCAGCAGGAAGCTGGGATCGGATGCCAGGCAGCGCGCGATCTCGGCCCGGCGGCGCTCGCCCCCGGACAGGGCAAGGGCGGGCGCGGCGCGCAGATGCTCGATGGAAAAATCGCCCAGCAGCTCTTCCAGCCGGTCGCGGCGGTGGCGGGGATCCTCGTGGACGACCTCAAGGACGGCCATAATGTTCTGCTCGACCGTCAGGCCGCGAAAGATCGACATTTCCTGCGGCAGATAGCCGATGCCCAGGCGCGCGCGGCGGAACATCGGCAGGCGGGTCGCGTCACGGCCGTCGATCAGCACCTGTCCCGCATCGGGCGGAACAAGGCCTGCGATGCAGTAAAAGCAGGTGGTCTTGCCCGATCCGTTCGGACCCAGCAGGGCCACCACCTCTCCGCGCGCCAGATCGACCGAGACATCGCGGATCACCGGGCGGTTGCGATAGGACTTGCGCAACCCCCGGACCTTCAGCCCGTCGCCGCTTCGTGCCGCCGATCCCCGCATCAGTTGCCGCCCGGCTGCAGGACCGACCGCACCCGGCCCTGGACCTGCGCGGTGCCCGATTCCAGATTCACCTGCATGGTATCGCCCGTCAGCACATTCTGCCCCTGCGTCAGCACCACGTCGCCCGTCAGCGTGACATTGCCCGATTCCACGTCATAGGTCGCGGCCTCTGCCTCGGCCGCGTCCTGGCCCGACACCAGGGTCACGTTGCCGCTGGCCTCCAGCGACCGGATGCGGCTTTGCCCGCCCTCGGCATAGATGACCGTCACGCTGTCGGCGGACAGGCGCATCTCGCCCTGGCCGATCACGACATTGCCGGTAAAGACCGCGCTGCCGTCGGCCTGGTTGACCGACAGGTTGTCCGCCGCGACCTCGACGGGGGCGGAAATATCGGCGCGCATCCCCCCGAAGGTGACGTTCTGCGCCAAAGCCGGCGAAGCGGCAAGGATCAGGGCTGTCAGCAGGGGGCGCAGCATCGGCTTGTCCTTCGATGGGTCAGGGTTGGTATATCAGACGGACATCGCCCGAGAAATTCAAGATCGAAGCGTTCCGGTCCCCATCCGGCACAAGCTCCATTCGTTGCGCCGAGATCGCTCCGAAGGGCGCCTCGGCCTCGACCCCTTCCTCGGCCGCGATGCGGGACCGGTCGGTCGCGGCCTCGGCGCTTTGGGCATCCAGCGTCCAGCCCGAGGATGTGGTCATCCGCACCCCCCCGTCCAGCCGGATGGTCCCGTCCGCGACCCCGGCACGCGGCGCGGTCAGGTCGGCGCGCAGTCCGTCGGGGCGCTGCCAGTCCAGGCGCAGATCCTGGGCTTGCGCTTCCCCCTCGCCCGGAGAGGCTTGGGTCGCGCGCAGGGTCAGTTGGGCGCCGTCGCCTGTCACGCCCGCATATTCCGGCGCCACAAGCCGGTGATCGCGGGCCATCGCCTCGGCATCCACGTCGGCATAGGGGATGCGCGATTCGCTGCCGCCATTGCGCGAGAACAGAAACAGCGTGGACAGCATGACCAGCGCCAGCAAGGGCAGCAGCACGCGCAGCCAGCGGACGACACGCGTACGGTTCATGGGCTCACACGATCCCGGCGCGAAGGCAGTCGTGGATATGCAGGATGCCCTGCGGCACATCCTCGGACACAACGAACAGGCAGGTGATCTTGCGGTCCTGCATCTGTGCCAGGGCCGCCTCGGCCAGGGCATCGGGGGCGATCACGCGGGGGCTTGCGGTCATCACCTCGGACGCGCGGTGATCCAGCAGGCCCTGCATGTGCCGCCGCAAGTCGCCATCCGTGATGATGCCGGTCAGATGCCCCGCCCCGTCGGTCACGCCCGTCACGCCAAAGCCCTTCTGGCTGATGACCAGAAGCGCGTCCGACATCGGCGCGTCTTCTGACACCAGGGGCATGTCGCGGTGCATCAGGTCGCCCACCTTGGCCAGCCGCGCCCCCAGCTTGCCACCCGGATGGAAGGTGCGGAAATGCTCGGGCGTGAACTGGCGGTGTTCCATCAGCGCGACCGCCAGGGCATCGCCAAGCGCCAGTGTCATGGTGGTCGAGGTCGTGGGCACGATGCCGCTGCCGCAGGCCTCGGGCGCCACGGGCAGCACCAGCGCCACATCCGCCTGCCGCAGCAAGGTCGATTCAGGCCGCGAGGCGACCCCGATCAGCGGGATCTTGAAGCGACGGGTATGGGCGATCAGGTCGGCCAGTTCCGGCGTCTCGCCGCTGTTGGACAGCACCAGCGCCACGTCGGCCTGGATCACCATGCCTAGGTCGCCATGGCTCGCCTCGGCCGGGTGGACGAATTGCGCGGGCGTCCCGGTGGATGCCAGCGTGGCCGCGATCTTGCGCCCGACATGGCCCGACTTGCCCATGCCCGACACGATCACGCGACCCCGTGCGCCCAGGATCAGATCGACCGCGCGGGCAAAGTCGCCGTTCAGCCCCAGGGCCAAAGCTTCAAGCCCGGTGATCTCGCAGCGGATCACCCGCCGCGCCGTCTCGATGTAATCCGCCACGCGTCTGCCTTGTCTTCTGTGCCGCAAATATCCTCGGGGGTCCGGGGGCAGACAGCCCCCGGCCTTGCCATCTAGTGCCGGAAGATGTCGTTTTCATCCCCCCAGCCCAGCAGGTCCAGATGGGCCCGGGCGGGCAGGAAGTCGAAGCAGGCCTGCGCCAGGCCCATGCGGTTCTCTCGCCGAAGGCGCTCCTCCAGCGCTTCCTTCAGCTTGTGCAGATACAGCACGTCGGATGCGGCATATTCCAGTTGCGCATCCGTCAAATCCGGGGCGCCCCAGTCGCTGGTCTGTTGCTGCTTGCTGACATCGACATTCACCAGTTCGCTCAGCAGGTATTTCAGCCCATGCCGGTCGGTGAAGGTCCGCACCAGTTTCGAGGCGATCTTGGTGCACCAGACGGGCGCGGTCACCACGCCAAAGGCGTTTTCCAGGGCGGCGATGTCGAAGCGGCCGAAATGGAACAGCTTCAGGACCTTCGGATCGGTCAGCATCCGACACAGGTTCGGCGCCTCGGTCTGACCGCGCTCGATCTGGACCAGATGCGCGTTCCCGTCCCCCGACGACAGCTGCACCAGGCACAGCCGGTCGCGCCTCGGGTCGAGGCCCATGGTTTCGGTGTCGATGGCCACCACCGGGCCAAGCGTCAGGTCGTCGGGAAGGTCGTTGGGGTAAAGATGTATGCTCATCGCATCGTCCGTCCGGGCCAAGGCTGTGATGGCGCCCCTCTCACCAGAAAGCGGCGCCTCATTCCAGCCTTATTCGCCCGAACGGCCAAGATCGGCGCATATGGCAGGGGACAACGCCCCCCGCCCCGGATCATCTCAGAACGACTGCGCGGCCTGGACGGCCTGCATGCAGGCATCTTCGTCGCCTGCGGCCAGGGCGTCACGCGCGGCCTGGATATGGGCGTCACGGACGGACTGATCACCGGTGCCGGCCGAAGACCCGCCGGAAACCTGACCCGCCTGTTCGGCCGCGGTCGGCTGGCCTTCCTGCTGGGCCTGCGCATCGGCGCCCGACATGGCGACGCCCGCCTGCTGGCCCGAGGCATCCTCAAGCGGCGTGTGGGTTCCGTCCTTGGCGATCCCCTCGCCCTCGGCAGCGGCCGTATCCGTCGATGTCGCGCCGGTGGCGGCGGTATCGGTCGATGTGCTGCCATCGGGTGCGGCGCTGTTCATGCCGGCCGCCTCGGCCGTGTCCGCTGCGCCTGCTGCCGCCGGGTCGCTGGACGCGGACTGGGTGGTTGCCGCGCCGGTGGCCGTGGCATCGCTGGTCGTCGTGTCGGTGGACATGGAACCCGTGGCTGCGGCACCGGTGGCACCCGCATCGGATGCCCCTTCCAGCGGCGCCAGCGATCCGTCCTTGGAAATTCCTTCGGATGCGCTGCCGGACGCACCGCCCGCTTCGGTCAGGCGCGCAAGTTCGGCGGCGCAATCGGCCTGTGCGGAAACAGCGGTCATTGCCAGCAAGGCAGCCCCGACGATCCCTGTGGTCATGGGTTTCATCTGATTCTCCCGGATGTTGTCGCGCCTTCCCCTGCGGCGCACCGGGCCCAAACGCACCCCCTCCGGGCAATGTTCCCGCAGCAAGGACAGGCTTAACTTAAGTCAACGTGCCCAAGGCCCGCCAGGCCGCCATGAAATCCTGCGCCCGCCGGCCCGTGGTCGCCGCATCCTGGCCCGGCTTGTAAAGCGCCGATCCCAGCCCGAACCCGTCCGCCCCCGCCTGGACATAGTCCGCCATGGTGGCCGGGCCGATGCCGCCGACCGGCAGCAGGCGGGTCCCGTGCGGCAGGACCGCCCGCATGGCCTTGACGGCGGCAGGGGGGATCATCTCGGCCGGAAACAGCTTCAGCGCGACGGCCCCCGCCTCAAGCGCCGCAAAGGCCTCGCTGACGGTGCCGACGCCGGGGCAATAGGCCAGCGCCCGACGGCGCGCCTCGGCGGCGACGCGGGGGTCGAAGTTCGGGGCGATGACGATGCGCCCGCCGGCATCGGCCACCTGGCCCACCTGATCGGACGTCAGCACGGTGCCCGCGCCCACAAGCGCATCGGGAACGGCCGCTGCCATCCGGCCGATGCTGTCCAGGGGGGCGGGCGAATTCAGCGGCACTTCCAGGATGGAAAATCCCGCACCCGTCAGGGCAAGGGCGGTGTCGGCGGCCTCATCGGGGCGCAGGCCGCGCAGAATGGCGATCAGCGGGTTCGCGGCAAAGGCGGTGTCGAAGTCGGTCATGTCAGTCCCCCTTTCAGGGCAATGTCCCAAAGCCCCCGCCGCGCCATGCCCGGCGGCGCCACATCCGCCGAAATCCCCAGCACCGCAAAGGCCGTCTGATAGCGCGCGGCCAGATCCCCGCGCCCGATGATCGTGACGGGGCCGCTGGCGTCGCGAAGGCCATGCGCGACCTCGTCCCCGATCAGCAGGCCCGACAGGTAGTCGGCGATCTGGTCCGGCGGAAGCCGGTCCATCAGCGCCAGCGTCCGGGCGCTGAAGATGCGCCCCAGAAGCGCGCCGTCCTGCCGCCCGGCCTCGACACCCCGGCGGAAGGCGTCCCCGCTGCCCGGCCCCGGCTGGACCAGGCGCCCCAGGATGGTGTGATCGCGCAGCGCCCCGAAGACCTCTCCGGTCATCACGGTGCGGAAGGCCACCAGCCTGCCGCCCTCGGCCCAGGCCCATTTGCTGTGGGTGCCGGGCAGGACGAACAGGCCGTCCCCGCCCCCGCCCGCCAGATGGCCGATGATCTCGGTCTCCTCGCCGCGCATCACGTCGGGGGCGGGGCCGTCGGGGTCGCTGACCGCGCCGGTGACGAAATGGATGCCGTCATGCAGGGTCAGGCTGCGGGCCAAGCTGGCCGCGTCCAGGGGCAGCGGCAGATAGGGCGTTTCCACCCAGCCATTGCGGCTGGTGATCATGCCCGAGGCGATGACCGGCGTGCCGTCCATCCAGAGGCCGATGCGGTCGCGCAGCGCCTGACCGAAGCCGCCCGGCAGGGCGCTTGCGGCCAGGATGCCGGGGCCGTCGCCGACCTCCTCCAGCACCTCGCCCCCCTGCCCCATTCGCCAGGCCCGGAACGAGGTCGTGCCCCAGTCGATACCGATCAGCGCCGTCATCGGGAAAACCTATAGGCAACGTGGTGGCGCCAGGTCTCGCCGGGGCGCAGGATCGCATCGGGAAAATCGGGCCGGTTCGGCGCGTCGGGCCAGCCCTGGGTTTCCAGCGCGACACCGGCAAAGCGGTCATAGCGGCGGCCCTCCAGCCCCGCCAGCCCGTCGAAATGCACCCCGTCATAAACCTGAAGGCCCGGCTGGTCCGTCTCGATCTGCATTCGGACGCCGGATTGACCGGTCAGTTCGGCCACCACGCGCGGGGCGACGGTGCCATCCGACAAGCAGAAATTGTGGTCGTATTCGCCCGGCTCGATCTGGCGCGCCTGCCGGAAATCGAAGCGCGTGCCCTCGACCGGCGCTGTGCCCGGCAGGGGGATCAGGTCGTCATCGACCGGAACATAGCGGTCGGCCGCAATGCGAAGCCGGTGGCTTCGTACATCGTCCCCGCCATCCAGGTTGAAATAGCCGTGATGGGCCAGGTTGCAGGGCGTCGGCGCGTCGCTCTCGGCCGACAGGTCGAAGATCAGCGCGCCGTCGCGCAAGGCGATCGCGGCGCGGACGGCCATGGCGCCTGGAAAGCCCATCTCTCCGTCCGGCAGCAGCAGCGACAGGGTGGCGCTGTCGTCTCCTGCATCCTCGACGGTCCAGACATGCCAGTTCGTGCCGTGCTTTCCGCCATGAAGCGTGTGGCGATCCTTGAAGTTCGCATCGGTGCGGTATTCCCGACCGTCCAGCGTGAACCGCGCCCCGCCGATGCGGTTGGCAAAGCGCCCGACGATCGCGCCCATGTAGATCCCGTCGCCAAGGTAATCCGCCGGATCGGGGCAGCCGAGGACCAACGGGTGATCCACGCCGTCCATGCGCAAATCCTGCACGGTCGCGCCCAGCGTCAGCACCTGCGCCATCAGCCCGCCGCCGCGCAGGGTCAGGCGGTCCACGGAACGTCCATCGGGCAGGGTCCAGTGGCTCACAGGATCACCTGCGGTTCGGGAAGGCCGGTCAGGCCGGTCCGCACCAGATAGGTCTTGCCCTGCGCCGGGTCGGGATCCTCGATCCCGTCGAAGGCGGTCGTCACCAGCAGGTCGGACAGGTCCGCGCCGCCGAAGGACGGACAGGAGGACTGCCGCCCGCCCACGTCGAAACGATGGGTCTGCCGTCCCTGGGCGTCGAAGCGGATCACCGCCCCCTGCCCCCAGATCGCGCAGCAGAAGCCCCCTTCGGCATCCGTGACCGCGCCGTCGGGCGACCAGTCCTGCGCGGACAGGTCAAGGAACACCTGCGCCTCGCCCACGGGCCAGCCCTGGTCGTCAAGGCCCTGGCGCCAGACGATGCCGCCCTCCGTATCCGAATAATGCACCGTCCCCCCGTCGGGCGAGAAGCAGATCGAGTTCGGGATTGTGACCGGTGCGACCAGCCTGCGGATCTCGCCCCGGTAATACCGATAGATCGCGCCAAGGCCCGCCTCGCCGTTCCGGCCCATCGTGCTGAACCAGAATCCGCCCTGCGGGTCCGCGCGGCCGTCGTTCGACCGGGTGGCGGGATTGTCGGCCTCGACCGCCGCGACATCTGCCAGCGATCCGTCGGCCAGCGACAGGATCGCCAGCCCCGTCTCGGTCGCGATCAGCAGCCGGTCACGGTCGATCCAGCCGGCGGCCGAGGCCATGCGGTCAAAGCGCCATTCCACGGGCTGGCCGTCGTCCTGCGACAAAAGCCGCTTGCCCTTGATGTCGAACCAGAAGAACTGCCGGCGCTCGGGGTGCCAGAAGGCTCCCTCGCCCAGCCGGCATTGGCGGTTGTCGTGGATCATCATGTTCCCCTTATGGCGTCCTGGGCCAGCCGCATCTGCGACAGTTTCAGCAGGCCCTTTTGCAGCAGGATGAAGGCCAGCAGAAGGATCCCGATGACGATCTTGGTCCACCAGGACGACAGGCTGCCGTCGAAGACGATATAGGTCTGGATCAGGCCCATCGTCAGCACGCCCACGAAGGTCCCGAACATATAGCCCGCGCCCCCCGTCAGCAGCGTGCCCCCGATCACCACGGCGGCAATGGCCGTCAGTTCCGTCCCCACCGTCGCCAGCGAATAGCCCGACCCGGTATAGACCGAGAAGACGATGCCCGACAGTCCCGCCATCGCCCCCGAAAAGGCATAGACCAGCACCGTAGTGCGCCCCTGCCGGACCCCCATCAGCCGCGCCGCGGCCTCGCCCCCGCCCAGGGCATAGACCGAGGCGCCGAAGCGGGTCTTGTGGGCGACGATCATGCCAAGGACGAAGGTCAGGACCATCAGCACGCCGATCAGCGTCAGCCGCCCCTTGCCGGGCATCAGCCAATAGGCCCCTTGCAGCGCCTGATAAAAGGGATGCTGGATCGGCACGGAGTCGATGGACAGGATATAGGCCGCGCCGCGTGCCAGGAACATGCCCGCCAGCGTGACGATGAAGGCGGGCATGGCCAGCCGGTCGATCAGAAAGCCCATGCCCGCGCCGAAGGCGGTGGTCAGCCCCAGCAGCAGGGCAAAGACGGCCAGCGGATGCAGCCCGGTATCGCGCAGCAGGACCGCGATGAAGACGCCGGAAAAGGCGATCACCGATCCGACCGACAGGTCGATGCCGCCCGACAGGATCACCAGCGTCATGCCGACCGCGACGATGCCCAGATAGGCGTTGTCGGTCAGAAGGTTGCCGACGACCCGGGTGGACAGGATATTGGGGAATTGCAGCCAGAAGACCAGATAGGCCAGCAGGAAGATCCCGATGGTGACGTAAAGCGGCAGCGCGCGGGTGTTCATGCCTGCCTCCGTTGCGTGGCTTCGCGGCTTGCGCGGTGGCTGTCGCGCCACAGGCGCCATTCGGCGCTGATGCGCGGCGATTGCAGGACCAGGATCACCAGCACCAGCCCGGCCTTGATGATGAGGTTGTATTCCGACGGAAAGCCGATCAGCCGGATGCCGATGCTGATGGTGGTGATGATCAGCGCCCCGATGATGGATGCCGCGATGGAAAAGCGCCCGCCCAGCAGCGAATTGCCCCCGATCACCACGGCCAGGATCGCGTCCAGTTCTAGCCACAGCCCGGCATTGTTGGCATCCGCGCCCCGGATGTCGGCCGTGACGATCAGCCCCGCCAAGGCCGCGCAAAGGCCGGATGCCACATAGACCGCGATCAGCAGGACGGTCGCGTTCACCCCGGCCAGGGTGCTGGCGCGGCGGTTGATGCCGATCGCCTCGACCAGCAGGCCAAGGGCGGTGCGGCGCATCAGAAGCGCGGCGGCAATGGCGGTGACGATCCAGATCATCGTGGGCACAGGCAGGCCCAGCACCACCCCCGATCCGATCCAGCCGAAGCCCGGGTCGGTGAAGGTCAGGATGCGCCCCTCGGTGATCAACTGGGCGACGCCGCGCCCCATGGTCATCAGGATCAGGGTTGCGACGAAGGGCTGGATGCCCACCACCGCCACAAGCGTGCCGTTCCACAGCCCGGCAAGCGCGCCGGCGCCCAGGGCCAGCAGCAGCGCGGCGGGCAGCCCCCAGCCCGAGGCCACGGCGAATGCCGCGACCGCGCCGCAGATCGCCATGATCGTGCCGACCGACAGGTCGATCCCGCGCGTGGCGATCACCAGCGTCATGCCGACGGCAAGCAAGGCCACGGGGGCTGCGCGCTTCAGCACGTCGATGACCGGCCCGACCAGCCGCCCGTCGGTCAGCGAGACATCCAGGAAGGCCGGATAAAAGGCCGTCACCACCGCCACCAGGGCGGCCAGGGCCATCAGTTGCGGGGCAAGCCGTTTCAGCAGGTCCATCACGCGGCCTCCGTGGCGGCAATGGCCTGCATGATGCGGCCGGGGGCGATCTCGTCGCCCGTCAGTTCGGCGACATGGCGGCGGTCGCGCAGCACGATCACCCGGTCGGAGACGGCGATCAGTTCGTCGATCTCGCTGCTGATGACCAGAAGCGACATGCCCTGGTCCACCAGCTGATGGATCAGGCGGACGATTTCCGCATGCGCGCCCACGTCGATGCCGCGGGTCGGTTCGTCCAGGATCAGGAAGCGCGGGTTCATCGCCAGCCAGCGGGCCAGCACGACCTTTTGCTGGTTGCCGCCCGACAGTTCGCCGATGCGCTTTTCCCGGCCCGAGTTGCGGATGTCCAGCCGCTTGATATAGTCGTCGGCCAGCCGGTTCTGTTCGGCGCGCGGGATGGGCCGCGCCCAGCCGCGCCGGGCCTGGAGGCCCAGGATGATGTTCTCTCGGATGGACAGGTCGGCGACGATGCCGTCGGTCTTGCGTTCCTCGGGGACGAAGCCGAAGCCTGCGGCGATGGCGCTGCGCGGGCTGCGCAGGTCCAGCGGCCCCTGCTGGTCGGTCGCGGTGCCGGAATGGGCGTTGCGCAACCCGAACAGCAGTTCGGCGGATTCAGTGCGTCCCGATCCCAGAAGACCGGCAAGGCCCACGACCTCGCCCTGTCCCACGGCCAGGTCGAAGGGCTCGATGGTGCCGCGCCGCCCCAGGCCGCTGAAGTCCAGCATCGGCGGGCGGGGGCCGCGCGCGACGGCCTGATCGCCGGTCGCATCCTCCAGTTCACGGCCCAGCATGTGCTCGATCAGGCGCACGCGGTCCAGGCTGGCGGTGTCGGTGGTCACGATCTTGCGGCCGTTGCGCAGGACCGTCACTCGGTCGGTCAGGTCGAAGACCTGGTCCAGGAAATGCGACACGAAGACGATGCCAAGCCCGCGTTCGCGCAGGCCCCGCACCACGTCGAAGACCATCCGCACCTCGGCCGCGTCAAGGCTGGCGGTGGGTTCGTCCAGGATCAGCACCTTGCCCGACAGGGCGACGGCGCGGGCGATGGCGACGATCTGCTGGATCGCCACGGAATAGGTGCCCAGGTCGCGGTCCACGGCCAGATCCAGCCCGTATTCCGCCAGCATCGCGCGGGCCTGCCTGCGCATCGCGCGGCCGTCGATCAGGCCCCAGCGGCGCGGTTCGCGGCCGAACAACAGGTTCTGCGCCACGGTCAGGTTCGCCAGCAGGTTCACTTCCTGATAAACGGTGCCGATGCCCAGTTCCTGCGCATGGGCCGTGGACTGCGGGTCGATGGTCGCGCCGTCCAGCGTCACCGTGCCGCCGTCGCGGCGATAAGCGCCGGTCAGGCACTTGATCAGCGTGGACTTGCCCGCGCCGTTTTCGCCCAGAAGCGCATGAACCTCGCCCGCGCGCAGGTCGAAATCGACGGCGTCAAGCGCAAGCGTGCCGGGAAAGGTCTTGGTCAGGGACCGGATGGTCAGCAGCATGTCGCCCCCTTCGGCATGGTTGCCGGGCCGCATGGCGGCGGCCCGGCAGACAGGCGATCAGTAGCCCAGGCCCTTGCGGCGTTCGTATTCGCCCGCCGGATCGTCCGCCTGGGTGAACAGCTTCGATTCCGTCTGGATGAACTTCGGCGGCATGGTGCCGTCGGCCCAGTATGCCGCAAGCGCGTCGAAGGCGGGGCCGGCCATGTTGGGGGTCAGTTCGACCGTGGCATTGGCCTCGCCGTCGGCCATGGCCTTGAAGATGTCCGGGACCGCGTCGATGGACACAACCAGGATATCCTCGCCCGGCTTCAGGCCGGCTTCCTTGATGGCCTGGATCGCGCCCACCGCCATGTCGTCGTTATGGGCGTAAAGCGCGCAGATGTCCTTGCCGCCGTTTTCGGCCTGAAGGAAGCTTTCCATGACCTCCTTGCCCAGGGCGCGGGTGAAGTCGCCCGTCTGGCTGCGCACGATGGTCAGGTTCGGGTGATCCTTGATCGCGTTCTCGAAGCCGGTCTTGCGGTCGATGGCGGGGCTGGATCCGGTGGTGCCCTGCAATTCGACGATGCGGCATTCGCGGTCGCCGACCTCGTTGGCCAGCCATTCGCCCGCGACCTCGCCTTCATGGACCAGGTTCGATCCCACGGCGGTCAGATAGAGATCCTCGGAACTGTCCACCTGCCGGTCCAGCAGGACCACGGGGATCTCGGCCTCCTTGGCTTCCTGCAGGACGGAATCCCAGCCGGTTGCCACGACCGGAGCCAGCAGGATCGCGTCCACGCCTTGCGCGACAAAGGACCGGATCGCGGCGATCTGGTTTTCCTGCTTCTGCTGCGCGTCCGAGAATTGCAGTTGGATCCCGCGTTCCTCGGCCTGCTGCCGGGTCAGCGTGGTTTCCGCCGCCCGCCAGCCGGATTCGGAACCGATCTGCGAGAAACCGACGGTCTCTCCTTCGGCAAGGGCGCCGCCGGCCGTGACGGCCAGAAACGCCGCCGTGCCCAACAGGGTCTTGATGGTCATGGTTTTTTCCTCCCTTTCATGATCTCGCCGGTCTTTTCGCCGACGGATTGATGCAGGGCCTCAAAGGCCCCGCAAATCCTCGGGCAACAGCGCCTCGGGGATGTTCTGATAGCTGACCGGGCGCAGGAAGCGGCGGATCGCCATGCTTCCCACGCTGGTCGCGCCGAAGTTCGTCGTGGCGGGATAAGGCCCGCCATGGACCATCGCGTCCGCGACCTCGACCCCGGTGGGCCAGCCGTTCGCCAGGATGCGGCCCGCCTTGCGTTCCAGGATCGGCATCAGCCGCGCCGCAAGGTCGATGTCGCCATCATCCAGATGCAGGGTCGCGGTCAGCTGGCCTTCCATCGCCTCGGCCACGTCCAGCATCTGGTCTCCGTCGGAAACGGTGACGATCACGCCCATGGGACCGAACACCTCCTCGGCCAGGGTGTGATCGCGCAGGAATTCCTCGGCCGTGGTCTTGTAGATGGCGGGCAGGGCGTTGCGGCCATGGCTTTCGCCCTCGAAGACCGGCGTGGCCACCCCCGCCGCACGGTTGATGCCCGCGCGGTAAGCCTCGGCGATGCCGTCGGACAGCATGACCTGGGGCCCGATCTTGGCCAGTGCGTCGCCTGCGGCCTTGGCGAAGGCTTCGGCCAGAACGCCCTTGGGCATCACGATCAGGCCGGGATTGGTGCAGAACTGGCCCGCGCCCATGGTCAGGCTGCCCGCCCAGCCTTCCGCCAGCTTGGCACCCCGCGCGGCAAGCGCCTGGGGCAGGATGAAGCCGGGGTTGATGCTGCCAAGCTCGCCGAAGAAGGGGATCGGCTCGGGCCGCGCGGCACACAGATCGAAGAGCGCCCGGCCCCCGCGCAGGCTGCCGGTGAAGCCCACGGCCTTGATCAGCGGGTGCTGGACCAGGGCCGCGCCGACATGATGCGTGTTGCCATGGATGAAGTTGAAGACGCCGGCAGGCATTCCGGTGGACTGGACGGCGGCATGGACCGCCTCGGCCACGATCTCGCCCGTGGCGGGATGGGCGGGATGGCCCTTGACGACGACCGGGCATCCCGCCGCCAGCGCGGATGCGGTGTCACCGCCTGCTGTCGAAAAGGCCAAGGGAAAGTTCGAGGCCCCGAAGACCCCCACCGGGCCGATCGGACGCTGGATCAGCCGCAGGTCGGGCCGCGGCAGGGGCTGGCGGTCGGGCAGCGCGGGATCGTGGCGGCGGTCCAGGTAATCGCCCTTGCGGATATGGTCCGCGAACAGGCGCAACTGGCCCGTGGTGCGGCCCCGCTCGCCCTGCAGCCGCGCCTCGGGCAGGCCGGTTTCCGCCGTGCCCATGGCGGTGATCGCCTCGGCGCGTGCCTCGATCTCGTCGGCGATGGCGTCCAGGAAGCGGGCGCGCTCCTCTCGGCTGGTCGCGGCATAGGCGGCAAAGGCTGCCTCGGCTGCCTCGCAGGCGCGGTTCACCAGATCGGCGGTGCCGGCGCTGAAATCGTGGCCGTCGCCATGGGCGGGGGACGATCGGAACGTGCCTTCGCCCGTCAGCCATTCGCCTGCGACCAGATGTTTGCCATGGGGGGTGAAGGTCATTGCATTATCCTCAGAAATGAAAATCCGCGACGCTGTTGCGCCGCCCGAGGGTGAAGGCATCGGCCACCAGAACCATGGGCGCAAGGTCTGCGTCCCGGTTTCCGCCGGAAACCAGCCTTGCCATCTGCGCATAAAGCGCGGGATATTCGCCCATGATGTCGTCGGCGCCCTGGACATGGCGGCCGTCGATTTCCAGCCGGTTGCCGCCCATGCGCAGCGCCATCCGGCCCCCGTCGGTCTGAAACTCCATGTCCCAGGTCTGCGGGCCTTCCTGGCGGAAGTCGAAATCGGCGTCGATGCCCTGGCTGAACCGCAACCGCGCCGCGATGGGTGCCTGGCGGTTGGCCGGAAAATCCAGGTCGGCGGACAGCAGGCGCACGGGCTGGGGCAGGATCGCGGTCAAGATCGACAGGGCGTTGATGCCGGGGTCGAAGACGCCCATGCCGCCGGCCTCGAAGATCCAGTCCTGGCCCGGATGCCACTTGCGCACGTCTTCCCGCCAGGTGATGCGGCCGTCCTGGACGGTCTTGTCCGCCAGCCAGTCGCGCGCGGCAGCCACGGCCATCGCCATGCGCGAATGCCATGTGGCATAGATGGTGACGCCCTGCCGTTCAGCCAGGTCGCATAGGGCGTGAACCTCGGCCAGGGTGGCGCCGGGGGGCTTTTCCAGCATCAGGTGACGGCCCGCACGCAGCACCGCCTGCGCCACCTCAAAGCGGGGAACGGGCGGCAGGCAGAGGCTGACCACCGGGATGTCGGGCCGCGCATCCAGGATGGCGCCGATGTCCGTGAAGGCCTCGACGCCATCGACCGTGCCCTTTCGGCTGACGGTCGCGGCCAGTTCCCAGTCGGGGCTGACATCAAGCGCCGGCACATGCTGGTCCAGCGCGATCTTCCCGATGCCGACTAACGCGATCTTCATCAGTGGCTGTCCCGTCCGACCGGATTGCCCCGGCAACCCTTGAGGAAGTCCAGATCCGCCCCGGTATCGGCCCCTTCCACATGCGCTTGGTGCAGCCAGGCATAGCCGCTGGTCGGCAATTCATGGCTGGGCTGCCAAGCGGCAAGGCGCGCGGCCAGTTCCGTATCAGGAATGTCCAGGTGCAGGCGGCGATTCGGCACGTCCAGTTCGATAATGTCGCCGTCGCGGACCACGGCCAGCGGACCGCCTGCCGCCGCCTCGGGCGAGGTATGCAGGACCACCGTGCCATAGGCCGTGCCCGACATGCGCGCGTCGGAAATCCGCACCATGTCCGTGATGCCCTTGCGCAGCACCTTGGGCGGCAGGCCCATATTGCCCACCTCGGCCATGCCGGGATAGCCCTTGGGGCCACAGTTCTTCATCACCATGACGCAGGTCTCGTCGATATCCAGCGCCTCGTCCTCGATCCGGGCCTTGTAGTCGTCGATATCCTCGAAGACGACCGCGCGGCCGCGATGGACCAGCAGATGCGGGCTGGCGGCGGACGGCTTCAGCACCGCCCCCCTGGGCGCCAGGTTCCCGCGCAGCACGGCAATGCCGCCCTGGGCCATCAGCGGGCGGTCGGCGGGCAGGATCACGTCCTCGTTCCAGTTGACGACATCCTTGACCTCGTCCCAGATCGTGCTGCCGCTGACGGTCAGCGCGTCCTTGTGCAGCAGCCCGGCCTCGCCCAGGCGTTTCAGCACGACGGGCAGGCCGCCGGCATAGAAGAACTCCTCCATCAGGTATTGGCCCGACGGCATCAGGTTCACGATGGTCGCCACGTCGCGGCCGCAGCGGTCCCAGTCATCCAGCGTGATGTCCACGCCCACCCGGCCTGCGATGGCCAGCAGGTGGATCACCGCATTGGTGGACCCGCCGATGGCGCCGTTGGTGCGGATGGCGTTCTCGAAGGCAGCCCGCGTCATGATGTCCGAGGGCTTCAGGTCGTCCTTGACCATCTGCACGATGCGGCGGCCCGACAGTTGCGCCATCACGCGGCGGCGGCTGTCCACGGCGGGGATCGCGGCATTGCCCGACAGCGCCATGCCCAGCGCCTCAGCCATGCTTGCCATGGTCGATGCCGTGCCCATCGTGTTGCAGGTGCCGGTGGAGCGGGACATCGAGGCCTCGGCTTCCAGGAACTCCTCCTGCGTCATCTCTCCGGCCTTCACGGCCTCGGAAAACTTCCACAGATGCGTGCCGGAGCCGACCCGTTCGCCCCGGAAATATCCGTTCAGCATCGGCCCGCCGGTGACGACGATCGACGGGATGTCGGTCGAGGCCGCGCCCATCAGCAGGGACGGCGTGGTCTTGTCGCAGCCGACCAGCAGCACCGCGCCGTCGATGGGCTGGCCGCGCATCGTTTCCTCGACCGCAAGGGCGGCCAGGTTGCGGAACATCATCGCGGTCGGGCGGAAGGTGTTTTCGGATGCGGAAAAGACCGGAACCTCGACCGGGAAGCCGCCGGCTTCCCAGACGCCCGCCTTCACCTTTTCGGCCAGTTCGCGCAGATGGCCGTTGCAGGGGGTCAGGTCGGCCCAGGTGTTCATGATGCCGATCACGGGCCGCCCGTCGAACAGGTCATGGGGCCAGCCCTGGTTCTTCATCCAGCCGCGATGATAGATCGTGTCGCGCGAGGTGCCGCCATACCAGTGCTGGGAACGAAGCTGGCGGGGCCAGGGGGCGGGTTTGAACGTCATCTTGAGCCTCTAGAGAGTGGCGACGGCGACAGGGATTTCGCCGTTCTGCTGCTGGTCCAGCGGGTTGGACAGGGGCAGGCCGAAGTCGGGGGCTTCGATCTGGAAGACATCGCCCGTCTGCGCCTTGATCCCGTCCGCGAAGGACAGCGTCGCGGTGCCGAAGAAATGGACATGCACGTCGCCCGGCTGGCGGAACAGCGCATATTTGAAGTGGTGGTGTTCCAGGTTCGCCAGCGAATGCGACATGTTGGATTCGCCCGACAGGAAGGGCTTTTCCCAGATCGCCTGGCCGTCGCGCAGGATGCGGCTGGTCCCTTCGACATGCTGCGGCAGATCGCCCACCAGCATCTCGGGACCGAAGCTGGCCGGGCGCAGCTTGGAATGGGCCAGCCACAGGTAATTGCCGCGTTCGGTCACATGGTCGGAAAATTCGTTCGCCAGCGCAAAGCCCAGCCGGAAGGGCGTGCCGTCCGGCCCGATCAGGTAAAGGCCCGCGATCTCCGGCTCCTCGCCTGCGTCCAGGGCGAAGCCCGGCGACACCAAGGCCGCGCCGGGGGCAATCGCGTTCACGCCATTGCCCTTGTAGAACCATTCGGGCTGAACGCCGGCGGCACCGCCCTGTGGCTTGCCCCCTTCCAGCCCCATGCGGAACATCTTCATGCTGTCGGTCAGCGCCTCGGCGTCCGTCTTGGCATGCATCGAGTTGCGCGTGGCGGCGCTGCCCAGATGCGTCAGCCCGGTGCCGGTCAGGTGCAGATGCGCGGGATCGTCGTGGTCCAGCGGCAGCAGCACCCGGCCTTCGGCCAGGGCGGCGGCCAGATCGACGGCCTCGCCCTGCCCGCGCGCCTTCACCTCGGCCGCAAGGCCGTGGCCGGCGGCGATGGCGGCCAGGGCCAGATCGCGGGTGGAACGCGCACCCGGCACGATCCAGGCGCTGTCGTTCTCGCGTGCGGCGACAACCCGGTCCCCGCCGGGGCTTTTCAGTTGCGACAGAAACATGGTTCTAGCCTTGCTTGTTCTTGTTGTAGACGTCGAAGATCACGGCGGCCAGCAGCACCAGCCCCTTGATGACCTGCTGATAGTCGATGCCGATGCCCATGATAGACATGCCGTTGTTCATCACGCCCATGATCAGCGCGCCGACCACGACCCCGATGATGCGCCCCACCCCGCCCGACATCGAGGCGCCGCCGATGAACACGGCCGCGATCACGTCAAGCTCGAACCCGACGCCGGCCTTGGGGGTGGCGCTGTTCAGGCGGGCGGTGACGATCATCCCGGCCAGCGAGGCCAGCACGCCCATGTTGACAAAGGTGAAGAAGACCAGCCGTTCGGTCTTGATGCCCGACAGCTTGGCCGCCTTCTCGTTCCCGCCAAGGGCATAGATTCGCCGCCCGGTCGTCGTGGATTCCGTGAAGAAGGCGTAAAGGACGATCAGCACCGACATGACCAGCAGCACGTTCGGCAGGCCGCGGAAGCTGGCCAGCTTCCAGCCCACGAACAGCAGCGCGACCACCACCACGGCATTGCGCGCCCAGAAGAAGCCCGCGGGCTCGGGGGTGATGCCGAACTCGGCCTCGCGGGCGCGGGCGCGGACGCCGGTCCAGACGATCGCGGCGGCGGCCACCGCGACCAGGATCAGCGCGGTGAAGTTCGGCTTGTCCGGGCCGAACAGGTCGGGAATGAAGCCGGTGGACAGCGCCTGGAAGGACCGCTCGAACGGGCCGATGTTCTGGCCGCCTAGCAGCCACAGGGTCAGGCCGCGAAAGACCAGCATCCCAGCCAGCGTCACGATGAAGGACGGAATGCGCCAATAGGCGATCCAGTATCCTTGGGCGGCGCCGATCAGCCCGCCCACCACCAGCACGATCGGGATCACCACCAGCACCGGCAGGCCCATCCGCACCATCAGAACGGATGCCACCGCGCCCGTGAAGGCCGCGACGGAGCCGACCGACAGGTCGATATGGCCCGCCACGATCACCAGAAGCATCCCCAGGGCCATGATGATGACATAGGAGTTCTGCAGGAACAGGTTGGTGATGTTCTGCGCCGACAGGAAGTCCACCCCCTGGGTCGCGCGCACGATCACGAAGAAGAACAGCACGATGGCGACAAGCGCCAGCATCATCCCGTTCTCGCGCAGATGGCTGCCCAGATGGGCGCCGATGCCTGTCGTGGCAGGCTTGTTGGTCTCGGCGGTGCTCATGCAGCCTCCCCCTTCATTCCGTCTTGCAGGATCAGGGCCATGATCCGTTCCTGGCTGGCCTGTTCACGGGTCAGCTCGCCGGCGATCCGGCCCTCGTTCATCACATAGATTCGGTCGCACATGCCCAGAAGCTCGGGCATCTCCGAGCTGATCATGACGACGCCATGGCCCTGGGCCGCAAGCTCGTTCATGATGTTGTAGATTTCGAACTTGGCGCCCACGTCGATGCCGCGGGTCGGTTCGTCCAGGATCAGCACCTTGGGATCGGTGAACAGCCACTTGGACAGCACCACCTTCTGCTGGTTGCCGCCCGACAGGTTCACGACCCGCTGAAAGACGCTGGGCGTGCGGATGTTCATGGCCTTGCGGTATTTCTCGGCCACCTGCTGTTCGCGGCCCCGCGACAGGACCGCCCCCTTGGCGACGCCTTCCAGGTTCGCCAGCGAGATGTTGCGCAGGATCGGCTCGTCCAGGATCAGGCCCAGGGCCTTGCGGTCCTCGGTCACATAGGCCAGCCCGGCGTCGATGGCCTTGGACACGGTGGACAGGTCCGGCGTGCCGCCCGCCAGGCTCACCTCGCCCCGGATGTCGCGGCCATAGCTGCGGCCGAACAGGCTCATGGCGAATTCGGTGCGCCCCGACCCCATCAGCCCGGCGATGCCCACGATCTCGCCCTTGCGGACGGTCATGGACACGTCGCGGATCACCTGGCGCGGCTGGTCCGGGTGCATGACCGACCAGTTCCGCACCTCCATCAGCACCTCGCCGATCCTGGGCGTACGGTCGGGATAGCGATGCGCCATGTCGCGGCCGACCATGTCGCGGATGATGCGATCCTCGGTGATCTCGCTGCGGTCCAGGGTGGACACGGTGGATCCGTCGCGGATCACGGTCACGCGGTCGGCGACGCGGCGGATCTCGTTCAGCTTGTGGCTGATGATGATCTGGGTAACGCCCTGCCCCTTCAGTTCCAGCATCAGGTCCAGAAGCTTCTGGCTGTCGTTTTCCTGAAGCGCGGCGGTCGGTTCGTCCAGGATCAGAAGGCGCACGTTCTTGGCCAGCGCCTTGGCGATTTCCACAAGCTGCTGCTTGCCCACGCCCAGCTTTTCGACCTTGGTGGTCGGCGCCTCGGTCAGGCCGACCTTCTTCAGCAGGGTTTCGGTCTTCTGATAGGCCAGGGGCCAGTTGATCACGCCGCCCGTGGCGACCTCGTTGCCCAGAAACAGGTTCTCGGCCACGGACAGCAGCGGCACCAGGGCCAGTTCCTGGTGGATGATGACGATGCCCGCCTGTTCGCTGTCGCGAATGTCGCGGAACCGGGCGGGCTTGCCGTCATACAGGATCTCGCCGTCATAGCTGCCGTGCGGATAGACGCCCGACAGCACCTTCATCAGCGTGGACTTGCCCGCGCCGTTTTCCCCGCAGATCGCGTGGATCTCGCCTTCGCGGACCGACAGGTTCACGTTGCTCAGCGCCTTGACGCCGGGAAAGGTCTTGGTGATGCCCTGCATCTCAAGAATGGCTGTCATCGTGTTCCTCCGATCATGTGGGGTCCCGGCGCAAGCCGGGACCGCCGTTGATCACTTCAACTGGTCTTCGGTGTAATAGCCCGAATCCACCAGAACCTCTTTCCAGTTGTCGGCGGTGACCGAGACAGGCTCCAGCAGATAGGACGGCACGACCTTGACGCCGTTGTCATAGGTCTCGGTGTCGTTCACCTCGGGCTCCTTGCCCTCCAGCATGGCGTTGACCATGCCGACCGTGACCTTGGCCAGTTCGCGCGTGTCCTTGAAGACCGTCGAATACTGTTCGCCGTCGATGATCGCCTTGATGCCGGGAATCTCTGCGTCCTGGCCGGTGATGATCGGCATCTTCAGGTCGCCCGAGCCGTAGCCCACGCCCTTCGCGGACGAGATGATCCCGCGCGCCAGCCCGTCATTGGCCGACAGCACGCCATGAACCTCCTTGTCGCCGTAGTTCGCGGACAGGATGTTGTCCATGCGCGCCTGCGCCGTGGCCGCGTCCCAGCGCAGCGTGCCGACCGTGTCCAGCCCCATCTGACCCGAGGGGATCACGATATCGCCCGAATCGATCAGCGGCTGCAGCACGCTCATGGCGCCGTCATAGAAGAAATAGGCGTTGTTGTCGTCCGGGCTGCCGCCGAACAGTTCGACATTCCAGGGCTTCTGGTCCGGGAAACGTTCCTTCAGGCCTTCCACCAGCGCGGTGCCCTGCATCACGCCGACCTTGAAGTTGTCGAAGGTGGCGTAATAATCGACATTCGGCGTCTCGCGGATCAGCCGGTCATAGGCGATGACCTTGATGTCGGACGCGGCCGCGTTTTCCAGCGCGTTCGACAGCGTCGTGCCGTCCAGCGCCGCGATCACCAGCACCTTGACGCCGGTGGTGATCATGTTCTCGATCTGGTTCAGCTGCGTCGGGATGTCGTCGTTGGCATATTGCAGGTCGGGCTGATAGCCGGCCTCCTGGAACTGCTTGACCATGTTCTCACCGTCGGCGACCCAGCGCGCGGTGACCTTTTCGGGCATCGAGATGCCCACCTTCTCGTCGGCCGCCACCGCAGCCAGCGGGACCGTCAGCGCGATGGCGGCAACGGTCAGCATCTGTCTCAGCTTCGTCATTCGCATCCCCTCCCAAGGTGCCGGTCGATCGGGGGGCGGACGCTTTGGCCCGCCCCGCAAGGGTCACTTCAGCTGGTCTTCGGTGTAGTAACCGGAGTCGACCAGAGCCTCCTTGATGTTGGCCTTCGTCACCGGCACCGGCTCCAGCAGATAGGACGGCACGACCTTGACGCCGTTGTCATAGGTTTCGGTGTCGTTGATCTCGGGCTCGGTCCCCTTCAGGACGGCATCGACCATGCCCACGGTGACGCGGGCCAGTTCGCGGGTGTCCTTGAAGATGGTGGAATACTGCTCGTCCGCCTGGATCGACTTGACCGACTGGACCTCGGCGTCCTGGCCGGTGACGATGGGCATCTGCATGTCGCCCGACCCATAGCCCACGCCCTTGAGCGAGGACAGGATGCCGATGGACAGCCCGTCATAGGGCGACAGCACCCCATGGACCTGCTTGTCGGCATAGTTCGAGGACAGAAGGTTGTCCATGCGCGCCTGCGCCACGGCCGGATCCCAGCGCAGCGTGCCCACGGTCTCCATCCCGGTCTGGCCCGAGCCGATCACGATGGATCCGTCGTCGATCAGCGGCTGCAGGACCGACATCGCGCCGTCATAGAAGAAGAAGGCGTTGTTGTCGTCGGGGCTGCCGCCGAACAGTTCGACATTCCAAGGCTTCACGTCCGGGAAGCGTTCCTTCAGTCCGTCCACCAGGGTGGTCGCCTGCTGGACGCCGACCTTGAAGTTGTCGAAGGTCGCGTAATAGTCGACATGTTCCGACCCGCGGATCAGGCGGTCATAGGCGATGACCTTGATGTCGGCGGCGGCGGCGTTTTCAAGGGCGTTCGACAGGGTCGTGCCGTCGATGGCGGCGATCACCAGGACATCGACGCCCTTGGTGATCATGTTCTCGACCTGGGCCAACTGGTTGGGGATGTCATCCTCGGCATATTGCAGGTCGGTGTCATAGCCTGCTTCCTGCAACTGCTTGACCATGTTGTTGCCGTCGTCGATCCAGCGGGCCGACGATTTCGTCGGCATGGCGATGCCGATGGTTTCGGCCATGGCACCGGTCGCCAGCCACGAAACCCCGATCGCCAGCGCGACCGCAGCGGTTCTGAACTTCATCTGTATCCTCCCTGGCGCGGCGTCGCTGGCCGCGCATCCCTCATAGGTCAGAAAGATCTAGCGCAAAGGTGGCATGACAGTAAAATGAGAAAATAGCCGGCCTGGATAACCAAATAGATATGTCGTTTCGCGCGCTCAAACCCGCCCAACTTCGCCTGGTCCACGAGATCGCGCTGCACGGCCAGTTGCAGATGGCGGCCGACCAGCTGGCCATGACCCAGCCCGCAGCCTCGCGGATGCTGGCCGATGCCGAACGCCAGGTCGGCGCCGCCCTGTTCGTTCGCCAGCCCAAGGGGATGGAGGCGACCGAGATCGGCACCGCCGTGTTGCGGCGCGCCCGCGTCATCCTGCGCGAGATGGCCAGCATCGAGGCCGATGTGAACGCCCTGCGCGGCGGCTATGCCGGGTCGGTCCGGGTCGGCGCGGTGACGGGGCCTGCGATCAGCTATCTTGTCAGCGCGATCCGCAGCATCAAGGAAGAAAGCCCCGGCGCCGACATCACCGTGGACGTGATGCCCTCGCGAGAGTTGCTGATGCAGCTGGCGGCTGGCGAGATGGACTTCGTGCTGGGTCGCATCCTGCCGGATTTCGACAGCGACAGCTTCAACATCCTGCCCATGTCGGATGAAAAGGTGGCCCTGATGGCCCGCGCCGATCACCCGCTTGCCCGGGCGCAACTGGTCACGCTGACCGAACTGGCAAGCCAGGAATGGATCATGCAGCAGCGGGGCGCCCCCATCCGCGAGGCGACGCTGGCGGCCTTTGCAAGCGTGGGCCTGTCGGAACCCGCCAACATCGTCAACAGCCCGTCGCTTCTGCTGACGATTGCATATCTGGCGCAGACGAACGCGATCACTCCGGTCTCGCACGAGGTGGCCGAGCTTCTGATCCAGCCGCCGGTCGGGGCGGGCTTCACCATCATCCCGACGCCCCGGCCCATTCGCGTGTCGCCCTATTTCCTGCTGGACCTGAAGCGCCGCCCCTTGTCGCCCTTGGGAAAACGCCTGCGGGACGCGGTGGCGCAGATGTCGCGCAGCCCGATCAGGAACGCGGCCGCGCTGTGACCTGCCGGCGCCGAGCGATCTCGTATGCGATGGCGCCGATAATGGTGGCGGCGATGATGACCAGTGCCAGGGCGTTGACAGCGGGGGTCAGGCCGGTGCGGACCTTGGTGGCGATGAAGACGGTCAGCGGCGTTTCAAAGCCGCGCACGAACAGGGTGGTGTTGTAATTCTCGACCGATTGCAGGATCGCAAGTCCCCCGGATGCCAGAAGCGCAGGCCGCAGGAAGGGCAGCAGCACCCGGCGGAACACCATCACCCGCGACGCGCCCAGGCCAAGGGCCGCTTCCTCCTGCGTGCGGTCGAAGCGTTGCAGCCGCGCCATGACCATCAGCATCACATAGCAGATGATGAAGGTCGTCTGCGCCACCACGATCAGCGCGATCCCCCCGCCCACGCCCACCTGCCGCCACAGGATCAGCGTGGAAATCCCGATCACCACCCCCGGCGTCAGCAAGGGCGACACCATCACCGCATAGGCCACGCTGCGCGCCCGCGAATGCAGCGTGGTCAGAACCAGGGCGGCGGCCGTGCCCACCGGCAGCGCGACGACCACCACCAGCACCGCCACGATGGCCGAGGTCCAAAGCGCCCTCCACATCGCGGCATCCGCCCACATGGCGGAAAACCAGTCCATCGTCGTGCCCTGCCAGGGGATCACGGTGGGAAAGCGGCTGGTGTTGAAGGCCGCGACCGACATGATCAGCAGGGGCGCGAACAGATAGATCACGAAGGCCAGCAGATAGAGGACGAACAGGCCCCGGAAAATGCGATCCGCCGTCATTTCGCCACATCCGTCAGGTTGACCCGGAACAGCCGCAGCGTGACCAGCACCACCGCCAGGCACAGCACCAGAAGCGTCAGCGCATAGGCCGCGCCCCGGTTCCAGTCGCCCCCTTCGAAGAACCAGTTGTAGATGATCTCGGTGAACCAGCGGCTTCCCGGCGACCCCAGCAGCGCGGGCGCGACATAGGATCCGGCGGCCAGCATGAAGGTGAAGACGCAGCCCGTGGCGATGCCCGCCTTGGCATGGGGAATGACCACCCGCCAATGCGTCCGCCAGGTGGGCGATCCCAGATCCCGCGCGGCCTCGAGCTGCGACCGGTCGAGGCTTTCGATGGCGTTATAGATCGGCAGCAGCATGAACAGGATATAGGCATAGACCATCCCCGCCAGCACGCCGCCGTCGCCCTGCCAGCGGATCGGCGCGTCGATCAGCCCGATCCCCTGCAGCACCGCGTTCAGCGGCCCGCGATAGGCCAGGATGATGAACCAGGCCAGCGTGCGCAGAACCTCGTTAATGAAGAAGGGGATGATGACCAGCATCAGGGCGATGGACAACTGCCCCGGCGTTGCGCGCTGCGCCATCCAGAAGGCGATGGGATAGCAGACGACCAGGGTCAAAGCCGCGACTAGGGCGCTTGCCCAGACGGTCTTGAAGAAGATCGCGCGATGCACCCCTTCATTCGCCAGATACAGAAAATTGTCCAGCGACCAGGTATCGGCCTCGGACCCGATCTGCGCGGGGGGCAGGTTCGGCCGCAGGGCATAGTCGATCATCATCAGGTTCGGCGCCAGCACCATGGCCGCCAGCCAGATCAACACCAGCGACAAGAAGATCGTCGCCAGGCCCCCGCCGAAGCGCGCGTAAAGATCACGCATCGGCCAGCACCACCGCATGTTCGGGGGCGAAGAAGAAGCTGGCATCCGTTCCCGGCGCGGGGGCATCGGCCAGCCGGGTCGAAGGCACCGCCGCCGTCAGCGCCGCCCCGTCGGAAAACTGGCCGTGGACGAGGGCAAAGGCGCCCTCGAAATCCATGCGGCTGACACGGGCGCGCAGGGTATTGGCGCCGACGCCGGGCACCAGCGCCTCGGGGCGGACATAAAGCGTCGCGGCCTGCCCGATGGCCAGGGTTCCATCCGCCCGCCCGTGCAGCGGCCCAAGTGCGGTATCGACCCGCGCCACGCCGTCGCCGATGGCGCTGACCCGGCCCTTGATCGCATTCGTCTCGCCCACGAAGCTGGCGACGAAGGGGGTGGCGGGGTTGTCGTAAAGCTGGCGCGGGGTGGCAACCTGCTGCAGCAGGCCCGCCGACATCACCGCCACGCGGTCGGACATGGCCAGCGCCTCGGACTGGTCATGGGTGATATAGATGAAGGTGACGCCCGTGCGCTTCTGAAGGCTGCGCAGTTCCGCCCGCATGTGCTGGCGCAGCTTCAGGTCCAGCGCAGACAGGGGTTCGTCCAGCAGCAGGACATCGGGTTCGACAGCCAGCGCGCGGGCGATGGCGACACGCTGGCGCTGCCCGCCGGACAACTCGCCCGGCATCCGGTCGCCGTATCCTTCCAGCGCGATCAGCCGCAGCAGGTCATCGGCGCGCTTGCGACGCTCGGCCTTGCCCATGCCGCGCGCCTCCAGCCCGAAGGCGATGTTTTCCCAGACCGGCATCAGCGGGAACAGGGCCAGCGACTGGAAGATCATCGCGGTCGGTCGCTGGTTCGGGCCAAGCCCGCGCATGTCGCGCCCGCCGATCAGCACGCGCCCCTCGGTCGGTTCCAGGAACCCCGCGATCATCCGCAGGATCGTGGTCTTGCCGCAGCCCGAGGGCCCGAGGATCGAAAAGAACTCTCCCGCCCCGACCGTGAAGGACACGTCGCTGACCGCGCGCGTCGAACCGAAACTCATCCCGATCCCGTCAAGCTCGACCGAATGCGACATCCATCCCCCGTGTGTTCTTGGTGGGGACAGGGGCTGCCCCCTGTCCCATGCGTCATCAGGCCGACAGGAAGCGGTCCTGGTATTCGTTGCGCTTGGTGATGTACCAGCTTTCCTGGATCGGCCACCACCACAGTTTCTCCAGCGCGTCGCCCGGATAGGCGGCGGCGAAGAAGGCCTTTGCCTCGTCCGACAGCAGGTCGGCCGACCCGACGGCGGTCGAGTTGATCGAGGTGGCGTTGGTGTACATCGCCCCCGCTTCCGGAGTCAGGAACCAGTTGATGAAGGCATAGGCGTTGTCCAGGTTCTCGGCCCCGGCCGGGATCGACAGCCCTTCCATCCAGGCCAGCGCGCCTTCCTTGGGCGCGACAAAGCCCACCGGCAGCCCTTCCTTGGACAGGGCGGCGGCGGTCGAGTCCCAGGTCTGGCCCACGGCAGCGCCATTGACGCGGAAGGCGCCCTGGGCCTCGTTCTCGTTGTTCCAGAACTGGATGATGTTGCCCTTGCGGGCCACGGCCTCGGCCAGGATCACGTCGAAGATCTCGACCTGCGCTTCGGGGCTGGTGAAGGCGTCCAGCAGCGGGCGCGGCAGCTTGCCCTCGGCTTCCAGCCACAGGCCCAGGCCCACCAGGGCGGAATGGGCGCGCACGGTGGCCTTGCCTGCCGCCGATTCGCCCCAGATATCGCCATAGGAGGCCTGGCCGTATTCCAGCGGCATCTGGTCGCGGTCGAAGGCCACGGCCTCGGTGCCCCAGTCGGTCGGCACCTGGTAACGCTTGCCGTCCACCACCGCGCCCAGGTTGGTCGAATTTTCCCAGGCGCTCGGCAGGACCTTCGCCACCTCGATCTTGGATTCGTCCACCGGCTGGACCAGGCCGAATTCGACATAGTTCGGGACCCGGTCCACCGTCGGCCAGATCAGGTCGAAGCCGCCGCCATTGTTGGCGCGCAACTGGTTCAGCAATTCGTCATTCGTGCCATAGCCGGTATAGTTCGGCTTGATTCCCGTGGCCTTTTCAAAGGCGCCCAGGATTTCGTCGTTCAGATAGCCCGACCAAGCGAAGATGTTCACCGTGCCCGAGCCTTGGGCAAAGCCCGGACGCGCCACCAGCGGCGCGGCCAGGGCCAGGCCCGCGGCGGCACCCGCGCCCTTCAGAAGCCCGCGGCGATCAAGTCTGCTCATGTCTAACAACCCCCAATAGCGCCGTCCGGCAGGGCCTTTCCCCTGGAACGGCAGGAACCTGACCGTCCGCCCCCATGGGCGCCGGTCAACCGCCCCGAAGCATATCCCTGCCGCGTGACAGGTCAAAGACTCTTTGATCTTTCACCGAAAATTCCGGCCGTTCTACTGTCGCGACAACAGGGCGGCGGGCCGGGAACGGGCCAGGGCCTGCGCGATCAGCCCGGTCAGCACCGCCTTGACGATGTCGCCCGGAACAAAGGCCGTGACCAGCACCGCGCATTCCGCCAGGGTCTTGTCCAGCGCGATCGACATCCCGACGATGCCGAAGCCATACATCACCAGGATGCCGCCGATGATCGAGGCCAGCGCGACCGTGACCGCCAGCGGCCCGCTGCGCAGCCGTTCCACGATCAGGCCGATGACAAAGGCCGCGACCGGCCAGCCCAGGAAAAACCCCGAGGTCGGGGCGACAAAGGCCCCAAGCCCCCCGCGCCCGCCCGCCAGCAGCGGCAGGCCCAGCGCCACCAGCACCATGAACAGCAGCACGGCCAGCGCGCCGCGTTTCGCGCCCAGGATCGCGCCCGCCAGCATCACCCCCATGCTTTGCGCGGTGATCGGCACGCCGAAGGCCAGCGTCAGGCTGGGGATCAGCCCTAGGGCTGCGATCAGCGCCGCGAACAGCGCGATCCGGGTCATGCCTCGTTCCATTCTCAGTCCCTCCGGTGGATGTCGGGCAGAATCCCGCCCCGCGCGCGCAAAGCTTCGGCCACATGGTCGGCGTCGTCCAGTGCCAAGGCGGCCATCGGCATCACGATCCGCCAGTTCGGCCGCCGGCGCGACCGCGCCCGCCAGGACATCGCCAGCCTTTGCCCGTTCTCGACCAGCATCGGGGTGAAGCGCAACACCATGGCGATGGCCAGTTCGACCGCGCGGGTGGACAGACCCAGGCGGCGCAGCGGCGCCAGCAGCCAGGTCAGCACCGCGATCATGTCGGTCAGCCGCGAGGTCATGGTGACGAAATTCGCCAGCGCCAGCGCGGCCAGAAGGCGCAGCGCAATGGCCGCGCCCGCCTGGATCTGGCCCGTCACGCCATGCCACAGGGCGATCAGCAGCAGGAAAGGCCACAGCATCCGCAGATGAAGCGCCCCCTGCGCGGCGAAGGCCAGGCCCCCGGACAGATAAAGGCAGGCGACCCCAAGGGCCGCCAAGACAAGCCCCGTCAGGTCCAGCCGGAACAACAGCACCGTCAGCACCGACAGCGCCAGCAGCTTGAACCCCGCCGGCACCCGGTGCGCCCAGGTCCTAATGGGCGAGGTGAGCGAGATCATCCATGCCTCCCCAGTCCAGCATCTGCGCCTCGAAGGCGGGCAGCACCTGCGCAGGCGGACCGTCGGCAATCAGACGCCCCCCTTCCAGCCACAGGATCCGGTCAAAGCCCCGCACCTGGGCGGGATCATGCGTGACCAGCACCACCTGCGCCGCAATGCCGTCCAGATAGCGCATCAGTTGCAGCCGCGTCGGAATGTCGAGGCCCGAGAAGGGCTCGTCCATGACGATCACCCCCGGCCGCATTGCCAGCACCGACATCAGGCACAAAAGCTGCTTCTGCCCTTGCGACAGGCTGTGCGTCGCGGCATCCGCCCAATGCGCCTTGCCGAAGCGGACCAGCATCTGCTGCGCCTCGGCCTCGGCCTGGGACTGGCGCAGGCCCTGTTGGGCCAGGCCAAAGGCGATTTCCTCGATCACGGTCGGGAATATGATCTGGTGATCAGGGTTCTGGAAAATGATTCCAACGTCTTTCAGGGCGGCGCGGCGGTCTTTCGCCATGTCGATGCCAAAGGTCCGCGCATCGCCCGCATCCGGCACGATCAGGCCCGCGATTACTCGCGCCAGCGTGGTCTTGCCCGAGCCATTGCGCCCGACGATGCCGATCCGCCCCTCGGCCAGTCGGGCCGTCACGTCCCGCAGGACCGCGCGCCCGGCCAGGGTCACGCCGATGCCGCGCAGATCCACGCTCATCCGCGGCCGCGTCCCCGGCTGTTCCTTGGATCCTGCCGCCATGCCCCGGCCTCCTGACGTCCCGGCCCGGATTTGCCCGGAACGCCGTAGCCGCGCAACCCCGGACCACCTATTGATAGCTGCGCACCAGGGCCCCCGCGATCATGGACCAGCCATCCACGGCCACGAAAAAGGCCAGCTTGAAAGGCAGAGACACCACGACCGGCGGCACCATCATCATGCCCATCGACATGAGCACGGCCGACACCACCAGATCGATGATGAGGAAGGGCAGCGCGATCAGGAAGCCGATCTCGAAGGCGCGCTGGATTTCCGACAGCATGAAGGACGGGATCAGCACCGACAGCTGCGTGCTGCGATCGCCGCTGCCGGGCGCGATCTCGGCCAGGCCGGCCAAAGTGTCGGGATCGGTGCGCGCGGCCATGAAGTCCTGGAAGGGCAGGATCCCGCGCCGGATCGCCTCGCCCAGGGTGATCGAGCCGTCCTGCAAGGGTGCGCCCGCGACCGCCCAGGCTTCGCGCAGGACCGGGTCCATGATGAACCAGGTCAGAAACATCGCCAGGCTGACGATCAGCATGTTGGGCGGCGAGGATTGCAGGCCGATCGACTGGCGCAGGATCGACAGCACGGTGACGATGAAGGGAAAGCAGGTCACCATGATGGCGATGGCCGGCGCCAGAGACAGCGCCGTCAGCGCCCCCACCAGCAGCACGGCGTTCTGGCCCAGGCCCTGTCCCACCTGCTGGGCGACCTGCCCGAACCCGTCCTGCGCCAGGGCGGCGGCGGGCAGCATTGCCACCAGTGCCGCCAAGTCGGTGCTGCGGATCATGCGGCGCCGGGCGCGGGCAGGATGCGCACGCAAAGCCGGTCCTCGGCGGTGGCGTCGGCGGTCAGTTCGCCCCGCGCGATGACCTTGTCGCCCACGCAGATTTCGACCCCTTCGTCGATGGATTGATCCAACAGCAGGATGTCGTCGGCCCGCAGCGACGAAAGCTGCGCGACCGTCTGGCGGGTGCGGCCCAGCCGGACCGTCACCTCGACCTGGATGGCGTCGGTGTCGATCAGATGATTCAATGCGTCCATGATGTCTCGTCCCCGTTGATTTCGGCAATCAGCCTGCGGATGTCCTGTGTCACGCCTGCGGGATCCAGTTCGATCCGGCCCCCCTGCAGCGACAGCGAAATCCGCTCCGCCTCGCCAGCCGTGACCTCGATGCCCTCAAGCCCGCATTCGGCAAGGCAGCGGTCCACCATCGCGCGCAGCGATGGTCCACAGGTGATGGAGGCACGCAGAGGCGGGGCGGACCGGGACAGGCGCAGCAACTCCTCGGTCAGGGCGGCTTCCAGGCGGCGCGATTCGCCGGCAGGGGCAAGGCAGTCGAGGATCTGCGCCAGGATCGGCGCCAGCGCCTCGACCGCCTCGCGGCGCAGTTCGGTCCGGCGCGCCTCGTCATCGGCCAGGGCGCGGGCCAGCCGGTCCAGTCCGGCATTCAGGGTGCGGACCTGTTCGTCCTGCTGGCGGGCCATGCCTTCGGCCAGCCCGTCGGCAAAGGCCTGGTCCACGGCGTCGCGGCCGAAGGTCAAGGCCCCCTGGGCCGGCGCACCGAAGGATTCGAGTTTGAAGACGGCGAGGCTCAAAGGGCATTCTCCTTGTTGTCGATCCAGCCGGTCAGGATCTTGACGCTTTCGTCATGGCGTTCCTTCATCATGTTGCGCAGCCGGGCCACCGGGTCGCCGGGGGGCAGCGCAAGCTGTTCAGGCGCGCGCGGGGGCACGATAGGGGCGACGGGTTCCGCGATGACCTCTGCGGCAGGCAGGACCGTTCCCGTCAGGGCGGGGGCCTCGGCGGGCGGGCGGCTGTCATCCAGCGCGGGCCGCGGGGCACGTCCCTTCAGGATCGGGCGCAGCACCAGGAACACCAGGGCCAGCGCAAAGAGACCGATCAGCCCGATCCGTGCGAGGCCGTTCAGTTCCAGCCGGTCCATCCAGCCTGGCGCAGCCGCCGTTCCGCCTTCGCCCAGGCCGGTGAAGGGCAGCGACTTGACGGTGATCTGGTCGCCCCGAGTCTCGTCATAGCCCACGGCCGAGGCGACAAGTTCGCGCAGCACGTCCAGTTCCGCCTGCGGCCGCGGCACCATCTGGGTTTCGCCCTGGGCGTTTTCGGCAGCCACGCCGTTGACCAGCACCGCCACGGTCAGCCGCCGCGTCGATCCGGGCTGGCGGGAGACTTCGCGGGTGGTGCGCGTGACTTCGTAATTCGCCTGCTGGCGGGTTTCCTGGCGATTGGCCTCGGACCGATCGCCCCCTGCCGCATCGCCGTCGGGCAGGTTCGAGGCCGCGGTGACCGCGCCCGTGCCGGTCGAGTTGCTTTGGTCGGTGGTTTCCTCGGTCACCTGGGAAATCAGCGCGCGGCTGTCAGGGTCGAAACGCTGTTCGGTCAGCAACTCGGTTTCGGTGACGACATCCAGGTTCAGTTCCACGATGGCATTGCCGATGCCGACATGCGGTTCCAGGATGCGTTCGACATTGCGCTTCATCTCGGCCGCGCGGTCGGCGCCCGCCTCGTCCTCGCCGGCGGCGACGATGCCGTTGCGGGTGTCGATGACCGTCACCGCTTCCGGCGCCATCCCCGGCACGCCCGAGGAAATGAGGAATTTCAGCGCCGCCGCCTGCTCTCGGCTGATGGCCTGGCCGTTCGTGGCGATGGTCACGGACGCGCTGCCCTGCCCGTCGCGGCGATAACCCCGCCCGGTTTCGATCGCCAGGTGGACACGCGCGGTCTTGACGTTGGGCAGCGCCAGGATCGTCCGGGCCAGCTCGCCCTCCTTCGCGCGCCAATAGGCGGCGTCGAACATCTGCGAGGTGGTGCCGAAGCCCGACATGCCGTCCAGCAGTTCGTAACCCGCGCCGCCGGCGGCGGGCAGGCCCTGCGCCGCCAGATCCATCCGCAGCTTGTCGCGGCTGGCGGCATCGACCCAGATCGAATCGCCGCGCACCTCGTAGGCCACGCCGGCCCGCTCGATCCCGGCCACCACCTCGCCCGCCTGAGCCGAATCGAGGCCGCCGTAAAGCAGGCTCATCGAGGGGCGGTTGGCCATCCAGGCAAAGCCCGCGATGGCCATGAATGTCGCCAGAAACGCCGCCACCAGGACAGCTTTCTGTTGAGAGCTTCGCTCTGTCCAATAGTCCTGCAATTTTTGCAAAACCGGCCCTTTCGAATCAGCGTCAGGTTCCCTTGTCCCGATGGTGATCGCATGGGCGTCGTTAAGATTTGGTTAGTCGCGGGGTGCTAATTCCGTCTTGTCACGACGGAGAATCACCATGACCGATGCGACCATCGACCCCGCCGCCAAGCCGTCCGGCAAGAAGAAGCTGATCCCGATCCTGGCGGCCGCGGTTCTGGCGGGGGGCGGCTTCGCCTCGACCTATCTGGGGCTGTGGTCGCCCGCAGCGATCCTTGCCCCGAAAGAGGAAGCGCCCGCCCTGCCCGCTGTGGTCTTCGTGCCCGTCCCCGCCATCGACCTGAAGATCCCCGGCGGATCGGGCCAGAGCCTGGTCCTTTCGGCCAGCATCGAGACCGACAGCGCCCACCAGGCCCAGGTGGCGCATCTGATGCCGCGTGTGTCGGACGCCTTCACGAGCTTTCTCTCGGGGATCGACCCCGCCGCCTATGACAAGCGCGGCGTGCTGGAGATCATCCGCGCCGAACTGCTGACCCGATCCCGCTATGTCCTCGGAACCGAGGCGATCAAGGACCTGCTGATTACGGAGTTTCGCTTCAAATGATACTGGAACATGCCTTTCAAGCCGCGCTTCTGGCGGCATCGCTGGGGCTTGGCGCCTTCTGCATGATCCTGTCGCGCAGGCTGCGGCGGCTCAACGACCTGGAAACCGGCCTGGGCGGCGCGATCGCGGTCATGGCGGCCGAGGTCGACCGGCTGGACCGCGCCGTCCGCGACGCCAAGACCGAGGCCGCCGCCGCCGCCGAAGCCCTGTCGCGAGAGATCGTTTCGGCCCGCAAGGAACGCGCCCTGTGGGACCTGCGCCAGAAGATCACCCAGGCTCAGGCCCAGTCGCCCGTGGCGGCGCCCGCCCCGGTCATCCCGATGCGCCGGCTGCGCAAGCGTGTGGTGGCCGCCGATGCGTAGATCCGCGCTGATGATGCTGACGCTGGCCTTTGCGGTGCCTGCGGGCGCGGCCATCTGGCAGGCGGGGGATCTGTCGCGGTTCTTCGCGGCCTCGGCCAGTTCGGGGGACCTGCTGCAAGGCTGCACCGATGTCCCGGAAGCCGTGGCCCTGGCCACCGAACTGCGCGATCGCGCCCTGCGAATCGAGCGCTACATGGAGGCGCTGGACACCCGCAAGGCCGAGATCGCCACCGCAGAAGCCGCCCTGAAGGCCCGCGCCACCGAGCTTCGCCAGCAGAAATCCGGCATCCGGTCGCGCCGCGACACGGCGTCCGAAGCCGTGCGCCAGGACATCGACCGCCTTGTCGCCGTCTATGACCAGATGAAGCCCGCCGAGGCCGCCGCGGTCCTGACCAACCTGCCCCCCGATTTCGCAGCCGAGATCCTGATGCGCGTCCAGCCCGAGACCGGCGCCCGCATCATCGCCTCGGTCGAGCCGCGCCAGGCCGCGCTGCTGACCGCCCAGATGGGCGCGCGCAGCGTCCAGAACGACTAGGAGAGAAAGCCCATGTTCGGCATCGTCGGCATCGTCGTCACCTTCGCCATGGTCTTTGGCGGCTATATCCTGGCCGGGGGCAAGATGGGCGTGATCACCCATTCCCTGCCCTTCGAGATGATGATGATCGGGGGGGCGGCCATCGGATCCTATCTGCTGACCAATGACAGCCACACGCTGAAACATACCCCGAAAGGGATCATCCAGGCCTTCAAGGGGCCGAAATGGACCGAATCCGACCATCAGGACGTGCTGTGCCTGATGTTCCAGCTTCTGAAGATCGCGCGCGAAAACCCCGTGGCCCTGGAACAGCACATCGAAAATCCGACAGAATCGTCCATCTTCACCGCCTATCCCCGGCTTCTGGCCGATCACGAGGTCGTCTCGCTGATCGCGGACACGCTGCGGTCGGCCAGCCTGAACTATGACGATCCCTACCAGGTCGAGGACATGCTGGCGCGCCGCCTGGCCGGCCTGCGCGAGGACGCGATGCATGTCCCCCACGCGTTGCAAAGCATGGCCGACGCCCTGCCCGCGCTTGGCATCGTGGCGGCGGTTCTGGGCGTGATCAAGACCATGAGCGCGATCGACCAGCCCCCCGCCGTGCTGGGGGGCATGATCGGCGGCGCCCTGGTCGGCACCTTCCTGGGGGTGTTCCTGGCCTATGGCTTCGTGGCTCCCCTGGCGGGGCGTCTGGGCGGCGTCCTCAAGCAGGATCTGGCCTTCTTCGACGTCATCAAGTCGGTGCTGATCGCAGGCCTGCACCAGCACGCCACCAACCTGTGCGTCGAGGTCGGCCGCCAGACCGTGCCCGATCACGTCCGGCCCAGCTTCAACACGCTGGAGGCCGCGCTGCGCGATCTCAAGAAGGCGGCGTGATGATCGGGGCGATGGTGATGGTGATCGCGCTGTCGGGCAGCGCCCCGGCTGAACCGGCCCTGCTGCCCGATGCCGCGGCCCTGGCCGATGACGCGACGGACTGGCTTCTGGAGGGCGAGGCCCTGCCCCCCGATTATCGCGCGCGGCTGATGCGGATGCCGCCCGAGGCGCGGCTGCAGGCCCTGGTCTTCCTGCGCCGGTCAGGCCTGCTGACGAGCAACGCCTGGGCGCTGCCTGATATCCTGGATCCCGCGCCCGGCCAGGAAGCCACGCCATGAGCAGCGCCAGCAGTCGTCTGAAATCCATCGACACCTCGGTCCTGGTCACGGGCGGTCTGGTGGTGATCGTCCTGTCGATGGTCATTCCGCTGCCGTCCTCGGTCCTGGACTTCGGCATCGCGCTGTCCATCGCGGCGGCGACGCTGATCCTTGTCATGGCCTCGCTGGTTGACCGGCCGACCGACTTCCAGGCCTTCCCGATGCTGCTGCTGGTCACGCTGGTGATCCGGCTGTCGCTGAACGTGTCCTCCACCCGGCTGATCCTGACCGAGGGCCATACCGGCACGGATGCGGCGGGCCATATCATCAACGGCTTTGCCAGCTTCGTCGCGGGCGGCTCGCTGATGGTCGGGCTGACGGTCTTTGCCGTCATCTCGATCGTGAACTTCATCGTGATTACCAAGGGTTCCGGCCGCATGGCCGAGGTCGCGGCGCGCTTTGCGCTGGATTCGCTGCCCGGCAAGCAGCTTGCCATCGACGCGGATCTCAACGCCGGCGCCATCGACCACCAGGAGGCCAAGGCCCGCCGGGCGCGCGACCAGCAGGAGATCAACTTCTTCGGCTCGCTGGACGGGGCGTCCAAATTCGTCAAGGGCGACGCGGTTGCAGGCATCGTCATCACCCTGGTCAACCTGCTGGTGGGCCTGGGCATCGGCATCGTGGCCCATGGAATGCCCGTGGGCGAGGCGATGGCGACCTATTCCCACCTGACCATCGGCGACGGGCTGGTCAGCCAGATCCCCGCCGTCATCACCTCAATGGCGGCGGCCCTGCTGTTGTCGCGGGGCGGGGCCACCGACACGACCGCGCGGATGCTGTCGCATCAGCTGATCCGCGGCTGGCAGCCCGCCGCCGTGGTCGCCGCCGCGATGCTGCTGATGTCCTTCGTTCCGGGAATGCCGCGCCTGCTGTTCCTGGCCATCGCGGGCGCCCTGGCTTTCGGCGGCTGGCGGCTTTACCGAAAGGGCACGATCCCCCCGGCCCTCCCGGAACCCCAAGCGGATGCCGCAGCCCCCCGCCCCGCCGCCCGGATCGGCGATGTCCTGGACACAGACGAGATCAGCGTCGAGATCGGCAGCGACCTCGTTCTGATCTCGCTCGATCAGGCGCGCGGCCTTGGCAGCCGGATCACCAACCTGCGCATCCATATCGCCCGCGCCTATGGGCTGATCCTTCCCGATGTGCGCATCACCGACACCGACGACCTTCATCCGGGCGATTATCAGATCCGCATCCACGGCGTCGTGCGCGGGCGCGGCAGCCTGCGCCCGGGCGCGATCCTTGCGCTTGGACCCGATCATGTGCTGCAGGGCCTGCAAGGGGAGGCGGTGCGCGAACCCGTTTATCTCAGCCCCGCGCGCTGGATCGACCGCGACGCCCAGGACGAGGCGGCGACCCAGGGGGCAACCGTCGTCACCCCCATGGAGGTTCTGTCCACGCATCTGATGGAGGTCGTGAAGGCCAACCTTTCGGCGCTGCTGACCCTTGGCGCCATGCAGCGCCAGATCGAGGAGCTGAAGTCCCTGTCCGACCCCGCGCGGGCCGAACGCAACCGGCGCTATTTCGACGGCATGATCCCCGACAAGGTCTCGCCCGAGACGCTTCTGGCGGTGTTGCGCGCGCTTCTGGACGAAAAGGTCTCGATCCGGAACCTGCCGCTGATCGTGGATGCCATGGCCGAATTCCGGGCCATCGATTCGATCGAGACGGTCTATGAACTGGTCCGCAAGCGGCTGCGCGGCCAGATCACGCAGCAATACAGCGACCCGGCGGGCGCCGTCTCGGCCTTGCAACTGCATCCGGCCTGGGAGGCCGAGTTCGTCCGAGCCGATGCCGAGACCGGCCGCGCGGGCGGCGGGGCGATCACGCCCGCTTTGTCGCGCAAGCTGCTGGAAGCCGCGCGCCGCGCCATGGCAGCGGTCGAGCCGGCCTTGCAGACGGTGCTGGTGGCCCCCGATCATCGCCGCCGGATGCTGCGGGCGGTTCTGGGATCGAACGGCATCGCCATGCCGGTCCTGGGGCTGGAGGAAATCGACCCCGGCGCCGAACTGCGCCTTGTCGGCACCATCGAGGTCGGCTGATGTGGGACCAACTGTCCCAGTTGCTGCCGGGCTTCAGCTGGACCTGGGTGCTGGTCTATCTGCGCGTGCAGGCCCTGGTCCTGGTCCTGCCGGGCTTGGGGGAACGGGTGATTCCGGTCCGCGTCCGCGCCGCCGCCGCCATGGCCGTGACACCGATGCTGGCGGGGCTGATACCGCCCGTTCCCGCCCCGGGCGACACCCTGGCGACCCTGGGGCAGGCGGCGGGCGAAACGCTGATCGGGCTGGCCGCCGGCATGGGCCTGCGGCTGCTGGCGCTGTCGCTGGACATCGCGACATCGGCCATCGCGGCCACGGCATCGCTTTCGCAACTGATCGGCGGCCAGAACGAGGCCGCGCCCCATCCGATCGGCAACCTGGTCCATCTGGCCGGGCTTGCGGTGCTGATGGTGCTGGGCCTTCCGGTGATGCTGGTGCAGCTGATGGCCGACAGCCTGGCCATCTGGCCCCCCGGCGGCTGGCCCGACGCGGACGGCCTTGCCGCCGAGGCGATCCGCCTGGTGGCCCGCAGTTTCTGGATCGCCATGCTTCTGGCCGCGCCCTTCACGCTGGGCGGCTTCATGTTCCAGGCGCTGTCCGGCGTCATCAACCGCGTCATGCCTGCCCTGCCGGTGATCTTCATCGGCTCGCCCGCCGCGATCATGCTGGCCCTGGCGGCTCTGGCCCTTCTGGCGCCCGTTCTGATCGGGCTGTGGGCCGATGCCGTCCTGGGCTACATGCTGCCAGGTGCGCCATGAGCGAGGAGAACGACGACAAGCCCTTCGAGGCCTCCGAACAGAAACTTCGCCGTGCCCGCGAAAAGGGCGACATCCCCCGTTCGGCCGAATTGAACGTGGCGGCGATGTATCTTGGGGCCTGGATTGCCTTCGCGGTGGGGGCGGGCTTTGCCGTCAAGGCCTGGATGACGATGGCGACGCGTGCCCTGGGGTCCGAAGGCTGGACGCCCGGCACGACGGGGGCAATGGCCGTGGGCTTGGGCCAATATGCCGGCTGGGCGGTGCTGGGACTGGCCGCCGTGCCGTCGCTGGTGATCGTGGTGGCGCTGATCGGCGGGCGGGGGCTGGTCTTTGCGCCGACGAAGCTGGCTTTCGATCTGAACCGGATCAACCCGATGAAGACGGCGGCGCAGAAATTCGGCAAGTCAGGCCTGGTGAACTTCGGCATCTCGCTGGGCAAGGTGACGCTTGTGGGCGTGGGCGGCTGGTTCCTGTTCCGGAACCTTCTGGGACATCTGGCCGCAAGCCCGCTGGCGGGGGATCGCTGGATCGCCGATCTGGGCGTGCTGCTGGGGCGGGTGCTGGCCCTGGCGCTGGCGATCTCGGTCCTGTTCGCGGGCCTGGACATGGGCTGGCAGTGGTTCGACCACCGCCGCAAGAACCGCATGAGCCGCAAGGAAATGGAAGACGAATACAAGGATTCGGAAGGCGATCCGCATTTCAAGGCCGCCCGCCGCCAGCGCGCGGTGGATATCGCCACCAACCAGATGCTGGCCGATGTCGCCAAAGCCGATGTGGTGATCGTGAACCCCACCCATTACGCCGTGGCCCTGGAATGGAAACGTGGCAGCGGGCGGGCGCCGGTGTGCCTGGCCAAGGGCACGGACGAGGTCGCGGCCCGGATCCGCGAACGCGCGCGCGAGGGCAAGGTGCCGATCTTTTCGGACCCGCCCTGCGCGCGGGCGATCCACGCCACCGTCGAGATCGGCCAGGAAATCCGCCGCGAACAGTTCGCCGCCGTCGCCGCCGCGATCCGCTTCGCCGAAAAGATGCGCGAAAAGGCAAGGGCGGGGTGGTGAGGGCCGGATGACACGGGAAAGCGACAAGCTGGCGCAACTGGAACGGATCGCCCGCATCAAGGCGGAACGCGAGTTGAAGCGGTTCGCGGCCTTCAGCCTGCACATGAAGCAGACGCAAAGCCACGCCGAGGCGATGCGCACCGCCCTTGACCAAAGCTATCGCAGCGGCGCCCCCCTGTCCGTTGCCGAGGCTCGCATCGCCAATGCCCAGGCGGGTCGCAGCGCGCGCGAACTGCGCCAGGCCGAGGCCGAGGTTGCCCGGATGCAGCCCCGGTTCGAGGCCGCCCGCCGCGACGCCGCCCGAGAATTCGGCCGGGCCGAGGTGCTGCTGAACCTGTCGGAACAGCGACGCGCGGATGAAAAGGCACCGAAGTATTGACCGCCTGATGTCGCAGGGCGGCTCTTGCACCCACGATGGCGGGGGAAACTTACCCAGTGGTGCGGATAGGTGCGGCCTGAGGACTGCGCAACGGCACGATCCCTATGGCAGAAGGATCCACAGGTTCGACCCACACAAACCAGACCTTCGTGACGATTGCCGGCGTTCCAGGCAATGCCTGAATCGGACGGCATTGCCGCGGCCGGGATTTGCGTCTCCCGGCCATTCCTGACGGAATGCTGCCGACCCGATCCCGAGCCGCTTTGGCGGGTCCATATTCCCGCCGCAGGTCAACGACCGGCTTGGGCCGCCATCGAATCCAGGTCGATGTCCACCCAGACCAGCCGGTGATTGGAGGCGGCCTCGACCGTCGCTGCCAGGGATTCGCCGGGCGCAGGCCAGACCACGCCGCTGTCGATGATCCGCAGCCCCCTTGCAGGCCAGGCATAATCGACCCGCAGGTTGCCCGGTCCGGCGGGATCATAGACCGCCGTGTCCAGGGCGGGATCGCCGCCCTGCCCCGCATTGGCCCCCGTCTGTTCCGGCTGGAACGTCCCCTTCGGTTGCGGATCCTGGGCGTGGTCCAGCAGCGCGGTCATGGCCTGCGCCCGCCCTTCGCCATCGACGATGTCCAGGTTCGGATTGCCCAGCAGCACAAAGGGGGCGCGCGGCAGATGGTGCAGCCAGAAGGCCGCCTCGTCATGGTTGCGGCGGCCGTTCAGATCCTCGGGCCCGTCGAAGACCGGCGGGGTCGCCGACCAGGCCAGCAGGTGCAGCGGACCCGCGTCGGTCAGAACCGGCACGTCCCAATGCGCCGTGGACGACAGGCGCTGATCATCGGGCGCCGCGGGTGGCATCAGGTTGCCCGGCAGGTCGCGCCACAGGGCCGCGGTATGATCCGTCACCTGGCCCAGCGGCAGGCGCGACAGGACGGCCATGGCATTTTGCCCCGTGAACTGCCCGAAACCCTGCGCATCGCCCGCCCCTCCGGTCCGGCCATCGCCGTCCAGGTCAAGGCCGGTCGGCATTCCGCTGTTCGGACGGGCGGCGAAGCTGTGGGGCATCGGGTGGCCGGCCTGCCCGAGGACTTGGGCAAAGGCCGCAAGGGCCAGGCCGTCGTGATCCCAGTCGATGCCGGTCAGCAGGATCACGTCGGGCGCCGCCGCCGCGATCACTTGGGCCGCCGCCAGCACCTGCGGATCGTCGCGCCGGATGTCGCGCAGCAGCAGGCCCGGTCCCTTGCGCGTCAGGCCGGGATCATAGGTCGCCACGCGCAGCCCCTCGGCCGCCGCAGGCGCGGCCAGAAGAAGGCAAATCATCCAGACAAAACGTCCCATGCGGCAGATGTCGCATGGGTCATGCAGGCTGCCAAGCCCTTTGGCAGGGCCACCAGCCGGGCGCTGGAGATCGCGCGCCGGGTCGCGCAGCATGTCGCCCAACTAAGCCGGCGACGGCGGCATCGACCGAATCACCGATCTCGAACATGGCGACGACAAGATCGACCCGTCGGCCTTGGACCCGTTCAGCAGCTTTGGGCACCAACCGGCGGGTGGTCGAAGACAGGCGCCTGAACCAATCGGATGGCGCTGACTTCATCCGGTGACGCAAAGGCCGGGCGGCGATAGGCGGCCCCGGCCCCCCCGATGGCACGGGTGCGGCAGGGTCGGGCAATTCGGCGGCAAGGGATCGCCGACCATTCGGCCTGCACTTGCATTTGCGCCGGAAGCAAACATGTGATGCCGCGGAACGATTTGTCATCCGGGTTTCCATGCCGACCGACCACCTGAGCCGCCGCCATATCCTGCAAGCCGCCTTGGGCAGCGGGGCTTTCTTCCTGCTTCCGCATCTGGCACTGGCACAGGGCGCGGCGGGCGGCAGCCAGCCCTTTTCCCTTGACTGGCTGCGGGACATGGCCCGCGACATGGCCCAAAGACCCCATGCCCCCGAGGAGATCGCCGATCCCGAGATCCTGGACCAAGTGGATTACGACAGCCACAATCAGGTCCGTTTCCGTCCCGAGCGCAGCCTGTGGCGGGGTCAGGGCGATACCTCGCCCGTGCAGGCGTTCTTTCCCGGCATGTATTTCCGCAATCCCGTGCGGATCTTCACGGTCGAGGACGGCATGGCGACCGAGGTTCCCTTCTCGCTGGACCTGTTCGACATTCCCGAAGGCAATCCGGCCCGCCAGTTGACGCGCACCAAGGGATTCGCGGGGTTTCGGGTGCAGGACGCCCGGACGGAAATCGACTGGATGGCCTTTCTGGGGGCCTCCTACTGGCGCACCTCGGGATACAGCGGGCAGTTCGGACTGTCGGCGCGGGGCCTGGCCATCGACACGGCGATCCCCGATGGCCCCGAGGAATTTCCCCTGTTCACCCGCTTCTGGCTGGAACCTGCGGAAAACGGCGACCTGACCACCTATGCGCTGCTGGACAGCCCGCGGGCGACCGGCGCCTATCGCATCGAATCGCGCCGCGGCGACGGTGTGGCCCAGGACATCACCGCAACGGTCTTCCTGCGCGATGCGGTGGACCGCCTGGGCATCGCGCCGCTGACCTCGATGTTCTGGTTCGGCAAGAACACGCCCCATGTCTCGCCCGACTGGCGGCCCGAGGTGCATGATTCCGACGGGCTGGAGATCCTGGCGGGCAATGGCGAACGCATCTGGCGGCCCCTGAACAACCCGCCCGGAACGATGGTGAACAGCTTTGCCGCGCCGGGGGTCAAGGGCTTCGGCCTGATGCAGCGGGAACGCGATTTCGCGCAATACCAGGACGACGGCGTCTTCTACGACCGCCGCGCAAGCGCCTGGATCACGCCCAAGGGCGATTGGGGCGACGGATCCGTCGTGCTGACCGAACTGCGCACCGACGACGAAATCCACGACAACATCGTGGCCTTCTGGCAACCCGCCGCGCCGACGGCCAGGGGCCAGAGCCACGATTTCGCCTATCGTCTGGACTGGGTGCGCGACAACCCGGCCACCAGCGCCATCGCGCATTTCACCGCCAGCCGCCTTGGCGCGGGCGGGGTGCCGGGCCAGCCGCGCCCCAAGGGCGTGGTCAAGGTCGTCTGCGACTTCAAGGGGCCGAACCTTGCGGGCCTGTCCCGCGATGACGGGCTGTCCATCGCCGTCTCGACGGCACAGGCGCAGGTGTCGAATACCGCCGTCTATCCCGTGGTGGGCACCGATCACTGGCGCGCCCTATTCGACCTGTCCTTCGCTGACACGAGTGATGCCCCCATCGACCTGCGCGCCTATGTGGATCACAAGGGCACGGCCATGACGGAAACGCTGATCCTCCAACTGTTCCCGTCGCAACTTCGCGACCTGCTTGCCCGCGCGCCCTAGGGTGCGTGATGTCACGCACCCTACGCCATCAATGCGCCAGCATTTCCGCCACGATGCCTTGGCCGTCCAAGGAGGCAGGATAGAAGGTCGGCCAGTTCGTCACCTCGGCTAGCAGGGCGGCGCGGTCGTCGCCCCAATACAGGTGGAAATGATCGGACGCCTCGGGCGCGATACGGTGATCGCTGAACTGGATGAACTGCGGCGCGGCCTCGTCTCCGTGAACCTTTTCGAAGATGAAGCGGACGCCGCGATTGCCCTTGGCATAGGTCAGGATCTCGTGCCCGTCGGCCTGATAGCGGCCTTGGACGGAATTGCCGTCCCGATGGAAGGTGACGATGTCCCCGTCGATGTCGATGCGGTCCACATCCGTCCTGTAGCCCACTTCGTAATAAGTGCGATATTCGGCAGCGGTCTTGTCGCCGTGTTCGGCCTTGTGCGCCATCACCGGATCCAGGGTGCCATCCGCCAGATAGGGATGGACCGACTGCCAGTTCCCTTCCCAGTCGGACAGGGGACGATCCCGCACCTGCGCGTCGTCGAAATAGCCGTCTTGGACCGCTTTGTCCGCATGGGAGTGATCGTGGGCATGGGCATGGCCGTCCTTGTGATCATGCGCCGCTGCCGGGGTACCCAAGGCAAGCGCAGCCACCAAAGCCGCCGCCGCCATTTGCCAGGATTGATCCATCATTCTCGCTCCACAAAATGATATGTTATTACGTTTCATTAGACGCAGATGGACCAGCTGACAAGAAAAAGAAAGCACCGAATGGAAAACGGGGCGAGCCGCGCCCGCCCCGTGCCATGATTCCGAAGTCCGTTCAGCGATACAGGTCGGCGAATTGATCGCGCAGCAGGTTCTTCTGCACCTTGCCCATGGTGTTGCGCGGCAGTTCGTCCACGAACAGCACCCGCTTGGGCTGCTTGAACTTGGCCAGCCGCCCGTCAAGCGCCGCCAGGACCTTGCCTTCGTCGGTGGCGTCCCGGGCGGTGGGGACGATCACTGCCGTAACCCCTTCGCCGAAATCGCGGTGCGGCAGGCCGATCACCGCGGATTCGACAACGCCGGGAAGGGCGTCGATCTCGGACTCGATCTCCTTTGGATAGACGTTGTAGCCGCCGGTGATGATCAGGTCCTTGCCGCGCCCGACGATGTGCAGATAGCCCCGGTCGTCGAATTTTCCCAGATCGCCGGTGATGAAGAAGCCGTTGCCGCGCAGTTCGGCCGCGGTCTTTTCGGGCATCTGCCAATAGCCCTTGAAGACATTGGGGCCGCGCACCTCGATCATGCCGATCTGGCCCCCGGGCAGTTCGGCGCCGGTTTCGGGATCGGTCACGATGATCTCGACCCCCGGCAGGGGCATTCCCACCGTGCCCGCGATCCGGTCGCCGTCATAGGGGTTGGACGTGTTCATGTTGGTTTCCGTCATCCCGTAGCGTTCCAGGATCGCGTGGCCGGTGCGGGCCTGCCATTCGCGATGCGTTTCCGCCAGCAGCGGCGCGCTGCCGGAAATGAACAGCCGCATGGGGGCGGTGGTGTCGCGGTTCAGCCGGTCGTCCCCCAGCAGGCGGACATAGAAGGTCGGCACGCCCATCAGCACCGTCGCCCGGTCCATCAGCGCGATGATCCGGTCGGGGTCGAACTTCGGCAGGAAGATCATGCTGGCGCCGGAAAACAGCGTCACATTGGTGGCGACGAACAGGCCATGCGTGTGAAAGATCGGCAGCGCATGGATCAGCACGTCCCGCGCGGTGTATCGCCAGGCATCCCGCAGAGCCATGCTGTTGGACACCAGGTTGCCATGCGTCAGCATCGCCCCCTTGCTGCGCCCCGTCGTCCCCGACGTGTAGAGCAGCGCGGCAAGGTCGTCCGAACCGCAGGCGACGGTGGCGAAATCGGCTGGCTGGCCTGCCGCGGCATCCGTCAGGCTGCCCTGCCCGGCAGCATCCAGAGTCATGATCCGCGCACCCGCCCGCGCCGCCGCATCCGACAGCGCATCGGCCCTGGCCGGGTCGCTGACAAGGATCGCGGGCGTGGCGTCGCCGATGAAATAGTCGATCTCGGACGGCGTATAACCCGTGTTCAGCGGCAGGAAGACCGCACCGGCACGCACCGTCGCCAGATAAAGGATGATCGCCTGGACCGACTTTTCGACCTGCGCCGCCACGCGGTCGCCGGGCTTCACGCCCAAGGACACAAGCGCATTGGCCATCCGGCCGGTGCGCGCGACCAGATCGCCATAGCTGATACGCTCGCCCCCGGCCGTCTCGATGGCGGCGGCATGGGGATCGGTGATGCCGGTTTCCAGAATGTCGAACAGGTTGGCGTTCATGGCTTTTCCTTCCTGGTGGTGGCCTGCCCGGCGGGCAGGTGGCGGCGGACCGCGTCGGATGCGGCGATTTCGGTGCGTTCGGCAAAGGCTTCGTGGTTGGACTCGATCCGGTCGGGATCGTACAGGTAATTGACCATCAATCCATGCGATTGCCGAAGGCCGTTGGCCGAAACGTCGCCCCCGAAATTCAGCCGTTCCAGGCAGGCGCCGTTGCCCAGGTGGAACCGCGCGACGGGATCGACCGCCCGGCCCTTGGCGTCGCGGGCCTGCAAGAAATAGACGGCGGCCGCAGCCAGCAGCGGTTCGCGCAGGGCCTCTGCCGTGTCCCGGTCCACATGCCAGCCCGGCTGGTCCAGGGGCTTCAGGGCCGCGCGCAGATCGTCGTCCAGCATCTTTCCGTCCTCGCGCTCGCGGGCCAGCCAGGCGGCGAAGCCCGGCACCGGCGACAGGGTGACAAAGGTCTGGATGTCGGGCAGTTCGGCCTTCAGTTCCTCGACCACCTGCTTGATCAGGAAGTTGCCGAAGGACACCCCCGCCAGTCCCTTCTGCGTGTTCGAGATGGAATAGAACACCGCCGTGGTGGCACCGTCCGCGTCGATAGGCGTGCGGTCCAGATCCAGAAGCGGCGCCACGGTGTCGGGGATCGCGCGGGTCAACGCGACCTCGACGAAGATCAGCGGTTCATCGACCAGTTGCGGGTGGAAGAAGCCATAGCAGCGCCGGTCGGTCGGTTGCAGGCGGTTGCGCAGGTCGTCCCAGTTCTGGATCGCATGGACGGCTTCATAGCGGATGATCTTTTCCAGGATCGCGGCGGGCGTGTTCCAGTCGATATGGCGCAGCACCAGGAAACCCCGGTTGAACCAGGACGCGAACAGATGCGAAAAATCGCTGTCCACCCGGCGCAGGGCGGGGTTGTCCTTCAGGTGGCGCAGCAGTTCCTCTCGCATCCGCACCAGGGCCGCGGTGCCGCCGGGCGCCAGGTTCAGGCGGCGCAGCAGTTCCTGACGGCGGGGCTCCGAGGCGATGTGCAGCGCCTCGATCGCCTCGGCCGATCCGGGATCGCGCTGCATATCCTCCATCGCCTTGCCGATGGCCTTGGGATCGGGACCGAAGCGGTCGGCCAGGGTCGCCAGGAATTCCAGGCGCCGGGCCTCGTCCGCGTCCTCGAAGGCGGTGACCAGGGCGCGGGCCAGGGCCACGCCCGAGGCCTCGCCACGGCGCGACAGCAGCAACTCGCCCATCTCGGGCAGGCCGGGGGGCGCGGTCACCCGCCCCGCCGGATCGCGCCAGCGCAGCAGGGCGCGGCCGCGGTCGGTCAGCATGTCGAACAGGTCGCCGAAGCGGGTCGTCCGGGGGGTCTGCACGGTCCTGGTCACGCGGTCTCTCCTTTCAAGGGTGCCGGGGGATCAGCCCGGCAGCACGACGAAGATCAGCCACAGCACCACGGGCGCCACCACGGTGACGATGGCGCCATAGTTCAGCAGCTTGCGGAAGAAGGCCTGCTTGTCCACGCCATGCGCATTCGCCAGCACCAGGGCGCCATTGGTGGAAAACGGGCTGACATCGACGATGGTGGACGCAACCGCCATCCCGGCGATGAAGCCGACGGCGCCCACGCCGCTTTCCCCTTGCAGGAACGGCACCGCCAGCGGGATCAGCGACCCCAGGACCGCGGTCGAGGATGCGAAGGCCGACACCACCGCGCCGATGAAGAACAGCATCAGCGCCGCCAGCAGGGGCGAGGCCATGCCGGCCACGCTGTCGCCCACGAAGTCGATGGTGCCCATCTCCTGCAGCACCGCGACATAGGTGGAGACACCCGTGATCAGCATGATTTCCGGCCAGGCGACCTGCGCCATGGCACGCTTCTGCATGGTCGGGTTCCACAGCGCCAGCGCCAGCCCGATGCTGAGCGCGACAAAGCCGATGTCCAGGTTGAAGGCCAGCACCAGGATCGCCAGCAGGACAAGGCCCAGCAGCGTGAAGATCTGATAGGGCGTGCCGTCGGGCTGGTTGCCTTCCTCGACCTCGGCCACCAGGCGGTTGGAATCGCCGCCCGCCTCCTGGCTCACGCGCTTGGTGAGGGCTTGCGCCTCGCTGTCACCGAAGATCTGCGGGCCGGTGGCGGCGCGGGCGATTTCCACATGCGGGACAGGCATGGCCTCGATGGTGTCGCGGGCGGTCATCAGCGCCCGCCCGCCCAGGACCATGAACAGGATCGCCGCCACCGCCGCGTTGACGAAGAAGCTTGCCGCAAAGGTCGTCAGCGGCGACAAGGGCAAGCCTGCCTCCTGAACCACGCCGTTGGTGATGCCGCCATAGATGCTGATGGGCGAAAAGCCCCCGGCCTGCGCGCCATGGACGACCATCAGGCCCATCAGCAGCGGGTTGATATGGTATCGGAAGGCAAAGCCCAGCGCGATGGGCGCCACGATCGCCACCGCGCCGGGGCTGACTGCGCCCACGGCGGTCAGCAGCGCGGAAATGCCGAACATGATCCAGGGGATCGCCCCGATGCGGCCCTTGACCGCGCGCACCGCCATGCGCACCAGCCAGTCGATCGTGCCGTTGTTCTGCGCCAGGGCGAACAGCCAGGTGATGCCCACCAGGGTCAGGAACAGCCCGCTGGGAAAGCCCCCAAGGATGTCCTTGGTCGTCTGCGCGGCCAGCAGCGTGCCGACCAGAAAGGCCCCGACAAAGGCCAGAACGCCCATGTTGATCGGCCAGATGGTCGCCACGACGAACATCAGGACCAGGGCATAGATGGAAATCAGATGTGGTGTCATGCGGTTCTCCCCTTCCTGCATGAACTTGGGGATCCGCCTCCACACGAATCCTCGGATTAACGACGTTATACGCCCACGCCGATGTGATGTATATAACAGAATGGGTGATGAATGTTTCAGGCTTGTTTGCTAGGCTGGACCGGCAAGGAGGCAAGTCTTGACCAGCGTTCCCAACACCCTGCGCATCAGGCGCGCCCTGGAAGACGCCATCGTGGCAGGCCGATACCTGCCCGGCACCCGCCTTGACCCCGAGGCGCTGGAGCAGGAATTCGACTGTTCCCGCACCCCCATCCGCGAGGCGTTCCAGCAGCTTGAAGCATCGGGGCTGGTGCGCGTCATGCCCAAGCGCGGCACCTTCGTCAGCCAGTGGTCGCCCGAGGAACTGGCCGAACGCTTCGAGGTCATGGCCGAGATCGAGGCAAGCTGCGGCCGCCTGGCCGCCCGCCGCATCACCCAGGCGGAACTGGACGCCTTCCAGGGGGTCCACGACGATTGCCGCCGCCTGGCCGAGGCGGGCGAGGTCGAGGCCTATTACGCGCGCAATTCGGAATTCCACCACTGCATCTATCGCGCCACGCACAACGCCTTCCTGGTGCAAGAAGCCGCGCGGCTGCATGCCATGCTTCAACCCTATCGGCGGATGCAGTTGCAGGTCCGAAACCGCATGGGGCGGTCGTTTGCGGAACACGACGCCATCGTGACGGCGATCCGGGATGGTGACGGTGACGGCGCGGCACGGGCCTTGCACGATCACGTCATCGTGCAGGGGGACCGCTTCCATGACCTGATCGCCGCCATGCGCCGGACACTGGCCTGAGGTTGCCTAGGGGCGGCGGCGCCGGACCAGCGCGAACAGGATCGGCGCGCCCGTCAGGACCAGGATCACCCGCGTGATGTGGTGGACCACCACGAAGCTGAGATCGGCCCCCGCGATCAGCGCCAGCATGGACATTTCCGCCTGCCCGCCCGGCATGAAGGCCAGGAACCCCTCGACCGGCGGGGCAAGGCCGGTCAGGGTCACGAATTCCGTCACCGCGCCCGCGATCACCGCCAGGATCAGGACGAAGACCGCGCCACCCGCCACCGTTTCCCGCAACTCGCGCAGCGTGACGCCGACATAGCTGGTGCCGATGCCGATGCCGATCAGGAACTGCGCGGCCAGCAGCGCCTCGCGCGGGGGGCGCATGTGCAGGACGCCCGCCAGCGACAGCGCCATAGCCAGGATCAGCGGGCCAAGGATCGCCGCGCCGAACAGGCCAAGGCGTTCCGCGACCTTCCAGCCGATCAGGGCGGCAGCCGCCATGACCGCCAGTTCGGACAGGGGGATGTCGGCTGCGGGCCGACCCACCGGGTGCGTCAGTTCAACACCGTAAACCGATACCAGCACCAGCGGCCCGACAACCATGATGACCAGCAGCCGCGTGACATGGACAAGCGAGACCTGGCGGATGTTGGCGCCTGCCTCGGCCCCGAAGATGGTCATGTCGGCCGCGCCGCCCGGCATCGCGGCATAAAAGGCCGTCACCAGATCGAAGCCGCAGAAGCGGCGGAAGAACGGCACGCCCACCAGGCCGATCGCCGCGACATAGACGGGGATGATCGCGACCGAGGCCAGCATCGACGGCAGTTGCGCCACAAGCGCGGGCGTCACCGAGGCGCCGATGGCCACGCCCAGCACGGACCGTGCCGCGACCGACATCTGCCCCAGCCCCGCCAGCCGCGCGCCCAGCAGGGCGGCGGCAAGCGACGCGATCATCGGTCCGAACAGGAAGGGCAGCGGCAGGTGCAGCAGCCAGAACAGCGCCACGCCCGCGGCGCCGATCAGCACGGTGGCCGCTTGCCGCCCGCGCAACCCTTCGGCCATTCAGACCTCGTCCCGGCCCGATGCCAGGATGCAGATCAGCGTGATCACCGATGCCGCCAGCATGTAATAGCCGACATGGGCCAGGCCATAGGTCTGCTGCAACCAGGTTGCGGCATAGGGTGCCAGCGAGGCCCCGAAGATCCCCGCGAAGTTGAAGGTGATCGACGCCCCCGTGTAGCGCACCCGCGTCGGGAAGGGCGCGGCCAGGGCGGCGCCGATGACGCCATAGGTCAGGCCCATCAGGAACATGCCCAGGGTCACGAACAGGTAAAGCCCGCCCTGCCCCCCGCCCATCAGCGGCGCCAGGAAGAACGAGAAGATGCCGATCAGCACCGTGACGACGACCAGGAACGGACGGCGTCCGACCGCATCCGCGACCTTGCCCGCCATCGGGATCGCAAGCCCGAAGATCACCGAGCCATAGATCTGCATCAGCAGCGCGTCCATGAAGGTGACCTGGCGCACCTTGACGTTATAGGACAGAAGCCAGGCCGAGCAGATATAGAACAGCACGAATGTCACAAGCGCGACAAAGGTGCCCAGGACCAGGCTGCGCTTGTGGTTGCGGAACAGTTCCACGACCGGGACGGACACCCGCTGGTCGCGCTTGACGGCCTCGGCGAATTCCGGGGTCTCGGTGATGGACAGGCGAACCCACAGGCCCAGCACGATCAGGATGATCGAGGCCAGGAAGGGCAGCCGCCAGCCCCAGGCCAGCAGGTCTTCCTGCGACATGAAGTGAAGCAGCACCCAGAAGAAGCCCGACGACAGGAACAGCCCGACCGGGGCGCCAAGCTGGGGGAACATGCCATACCAGCTTCGCTTGCCCTCCGGGGCGTTCTCGGTCGCCAGCAGGACCGCCCCGCCCCATTCGCCGCCCAGGCCGAAGCCCTGCCCGAACCGGCACAGGGCCAGAAGCGCGGGCGCCGCGACGCCGATCTGGGCATAGGTCGGCAGCAGGCCGATGATGACGGTGGACACCCCCATGGTCAGCAGCGCCGCGACCAGCGTGGCCTTGCGGCCGATGCGGTCGCCGAAATGGCCGAAGACGATGGCGCCGAAGGGACGCGCGAAGAAGGCGATGGAAAACGTGGCGAAGGATGCCAGCAACGCGGTGGTCGCGTCCTCGGCCGGGAAGAACAGGGTCGGGAAGACCAGCACGGCAGCCGTCGCATAGACGTAGAAATCGAAGAATTCGATCGTCGTGCCGATCAGGCTGGCCAGCAGCACCCGTGCAGGAGAGTTGACGGGCGTGCCGCGCGCCGTGGCGGGCGCAGTGATGGTCTGATCAGTCATGGTTCATCGTCCGCTTGTCAGGGAAAGGCCAGCATCGCGGAAGATGCCGGACGGGCTGCGCTAACCCAAATGCTGCGGAAAGAGAATGCCGAACGTCCCGAAAGTTGCGCAAACATGGCAGGGTTGCGGCCAGGGATTACCTAACCGCCCTGTCACCTGCCCTGCCGTTCGGCCTCGGCCAGCTTTTGCAGGATGTCGCCCACCTGATAGGGCTTGCCGACGATGGGGATGGCCCCGAAGCCCTGGGGCAGGCCGATCCCCCCGCCATAGCCGGTGGCAAAGACGAAGGGGATGGCACGGTCGCGCAGGACTTCGGCCACGGGCAGCGAATCCTCGTCCGCCAGGTTCACGTCCAGAACCGCCAGATCAGGCGCGTCGCTGTCGATCATCGCCAGGGCGGCCTGGACCGTGGCGGCACGTCCCGTGACCTGCAAACCGTGGTCCTGCAATTCGCTTTCCAGGGCCATGGCGATCAAGGTCTGATCCTCGACCAGCAGGACGCGCCGTCCGGTCAGGGCCGAGGCGGGGGCAGCCTGGACGGCAGGGGCAGCCTGGACCGCGGGGCGCAGGGATGGTGCAGGACCGGGATCGGCAGGGTGCAGGAAATCCGCGGGCAGCATGAAGGCGGCGGCGATCCCTTGCGGGCGATAGGCGATCCGCGCCTCGCCCCCCAGATCGAAGGGCAGCGATTGCTCGATCAGCGCGGAACCGAAGCCTGTCCGTTCCGGGGGCGTCACCCCGTGCAGCCCGTCCTCGGTCCAGCGGATGCGGCAATGGCCGTCCGCGTCGATGCGCCAGTCCACCGACAGATGGCCGCCGGGCTGCGACAGGGCGCCGTACTTGGCGGCATTGGTCGCCATCTCGTGGAAGATCAGCGCCATGACGGAAAAGGCCCGCCCGTCCAGGACCACGGCCGGCCCGTCCATCCGGATCGGCTTGCCGTCGTCCGCATAGGGGCCAAGTTCCGCCCCCAGCAGGTCGTGCAGCATCCCGCCCTGGTCGTCGCGGATCACCTGGTCATGGGCAAAGGCAAGGGCCTGGATGCGCCCGCGCAGGGCATTGGCGTAATCCGCCAGGGCTTCGCCGTCCTTGGGCTTGCGGCTGACAAGCGACTGGATCACCGCCAGGATGTTCTTGACCCGGTGGTTCAGTTCCTGGTTCAGCACCCGCTGGCGGACGGCGGCACGGGTACGCTCGTCTGCCAGAAGCTCGTTGTTGAACAGCAGCACCTCGACCACGGCGATGCGCAGCGCCTCGGCAAAGCGGCGGTCGCTTTCGGACCAGGGGTGGCTTCGGTCGCGAACGGTTTCCTTCCAGATGGCAAAGCTTTTGCGCGGCGTCAGCCGGTCGCCGAACTTGCCGGTGACATAGGTCTTGTTCGGATCGCCCGCCCAGTCCAGCGTCTGGACGGCCTCCTTGCGGAAATAGAACAGGAAATCGCGCGGGCGCCGCGACAGCGGCACGACCATCAGCCCCGCGATCCCGGCCGCCGACGCATCCACCGGCACCAGCCCGGCCAGGTTGTCGGTCGAGAAGACCTGGCCCTCGGGCAGGCTTTCGGCCAGGGCCAGGATCGGGGCGATGTGGCGTTCGGCGGGCGCATGGCCAAGCGCCGTCCAGCAGCCGTCCAGCCACATCCCGATGCCGTCCGCGGGGATCAGCTTTGCCAGCTCCGGCAGGCGGGCATGGAGGGCGGCGGTCGCATCCTCGTTCTTGCGGGCATCGACCAACAGGTCGTCAAGCGCGCTGCGGGCGGCCAGCTCGGCTTCTCGGGTCTGGCGGCGGGTCAGGGCGTCCAGATGCATCGAGAAGAACTCGCCCACCATTTCGGCGGCGGCGCGGTCGGCCATGGTCAGGATCTTGGGCGAATAATGGTGGCAGGCGATCAGCCCCCACAAGGCGCCGTCGATGATGATCGAGACCGACATGGATGCGGACACACCCATGTTGCGCAGGTATTCGCAATGGATCGGAGACACGCTTCGCAGATGGGCATAGGACAGGTCCAGCGGCTCGTCCTGGGAATCGCCGGCCCAGATCGGCACCGGCACGAAGGACGCGTCGCCGATCACCCGGATGGGATTGCGCAGATACAGGGCCCGTGCCTGCTGGGGGATGTCGCCGGCGGGAAAATACTGGCCGCGGAAGCTTTCATGTTCGTCCAGCTTGGCTTCGGCCACCACCTTGCCTGCGCCGTCCTCGCCCAGTTGATAGACCATCACCCGGTCGTATCCCAACTGTGCCTGCATCAGCATCGCCGCCTGCTGGATCAGCCGTTCGGCGTCGCTCATGACGCGCAGCCGTTCGATGACGGTCCGCGACAGGCTGATGATCGTGCCCAACCGCTCGGACGCCGGTTCGAATTCGATGATCGTGCGGCCCTTGAAGCGGTGGATGGTGGCATCCAGCGTCCGCCCGTTCACGGTCATGCCGAAGATCAGCGATGGACGGGGGCTTCGTCCCGACACGGCAAGGGCGTTCAGCAGCCGATGCACGTTTTCCGACCCCAGCACCTCGGTCAGCGGCTGGTCCAGTGGTGCCTGGGCCAGGTTCAGAAGGGCGGCGGCATTGTCCGAATGATACAGGACGACCCGGCCCGCATTGTCGCAGCCCAGCAGGCAGCCATGGGGCTGGATGCTGCCGGGGATATGGATCGGCTCTCGATCGCAATTCGTCAGGTCGATGGGCTTGCCGACCAGGGACGCGTCGGATGCGGTGTTTTCGTTCATGTCGCAGACTTGACGCCATAGGCGCAGAGCGCAACCCCAAATACGGCCCGCGCTGCCGCAAGGGCAGGCGCTGCGGGAAGGTCGGCGCGCTCCATCCAGTCCAGGAACTGCCGCCAGCGATGCGGCGATTCGGTCTGCGCCGCCAGGTGGCGCGCGCCATGGACCGAGGTGAAGCCAAGATCCGCCGCGCGCCGTGCCAGCAGCCGCGCACCCAGGGCGGACCCCTCCAGCACATAGCGGGCGGCGGCCTGCGCGGCGGGGCCTGCCAGCACCGGCGCATGGGGAAGCGCGGGGCGGGGCTGGTCCAGATCGGCCAGGTCCTGCGCGATCACCGGGGCCAGCCGCTGCAACGGCCAGTCCTCGCCGGTCAGCGCGGGTTCGACGGCCGCGCGAAAGGCATAGCTGCCGGACAGGAATGCGCGATAGGCACCGTCGTCGGCAAATGTGCCGACCGCCTGATCCAGACGATCATGCAGGTCACGCGTCCCGGTCATCAGAACGCGGCGCAGGGAATCGTCCTTGGTCATGAAGCACCGGCTTTCCAGTTGTCCCCCTGACATACCTGCCCTTGCCGGAATGTCGCAATAGCTGACCTTACCGGCGCGTTAACAAATGACAACGGGTTTCGGTTCAATAGCCCTTGTCGCGATCCACCAGATACAGCACCGGCTGCCCCGACATCGCGCGGCGCAGGTTTTCCACGGCAACGGGGGCGGCGGTTTCCACCCGCGTCTCGGCGGCGATATGGGGGGTGACGGTGACGCGGGGATGGGACCAGAAGGGATGGTCGCGGGGCAGCGGCTCGGCGCGGAACACGTCCAGCACGGCGTGACCCAGATGGCCGCTGTCCAGCGCGGCCAAGACCGCCTCGTCATCCAGGACCGTGCCGCGCCCCGGATTGATCAGCCAGGCCCCCTGCGGCAGCCGCGCCAGCCGATCGGCATCCAGAAGCCCGCGCGTCTGCGGCGTGTCGGGCAGCAGGGCGATCAGGATCTCGGCCGCAGCCAAGGCCCGGTCCAGGTCGTCGGGACCAAAGACCCGCACCCCCGGCACCGGTCGGCCCGACGCGCTGAAACCCGACACCGGAAAGCCGATGCCGTCCAGCATGGCGGCCACGCTGCGGCCCAGTTCGCCCATGCCCAGGATCGTCACCTGCCGGTCGCAGGCCAAGGGCGGGGTCAGGCCGTTTCGCCATTCGCCGTCCTGCGCATAGCGGTCCATCCCCAGATGCGCGCGCAAGGCCCAGCCGGTGCAATATTCCGCCATGCCGCGTGCCAGCCCAGGATCGACCATCCGCGCCAGGGGCTGGGTCAGCGTCGGATTGGTCACGATGCGTTCGACCCCGGCCCACAGGCTTTGCACCAGCCGCGCGTTGACGAAGGGCGACAGGTCGTCCAGGGACCCGCCCGGCGCAAAGATGATGGCGTCGATGCGGGCCGGATCGACGGCATCGTCGGCGCGGACCAGCTCCATCTCGGGCGCAAGGCGCATCAGGGCGGGCGCCCAGGCGGGCCACAGCGCATCGGGGGCGGCGAACAGGACGCGCATCGTCATCGCGGCCTGTGGACATGGGCGGCCTGCACCAGCCCGAAGCCCAGCATCAGGATCATAAGCGACGTCCCGCCATAGCTGACCAGCGGCAGGGGCGACCCCTTGGCGGGCAGCAGCCCCATCACCGTGGCCATGTTGATCGAGAAATACAGAAAGAACGTCCCGCTGATGCCCACCGTGATCAGCGCGGCGAAGCGGTCGCGGTTCGTCAGCGCCGAATACAGGCAAAAGCCGATGATCAGCGTGTACAGCGCCAGAAGCGACATGGCGCCGACAAAGCCGAACTCCTCGGCCAGGACGGTGAAGATGAAGTCGGTGTGCTTTTCGGGCAGGAAGTTCAGCCGCGACTGCGTGCCCTGCATGAAGCCCCGCCCCGACCAGCCGCCCGACCCTAGGGCGATCTGGCTCTGGATGATGTTGTAGCCCGCGCCCAGGGGATCGGCGGTCGGGTCCAGGAAGGTGTCGATGCGGCGGAACTGGTAATCCTTCAGAAGCTGCCAGTCCGTGCCCCGGCTTTCCAGCACCGCCACGACCAGCCCCACGGCGGCCGCGATCACCACGCCGAAATACCACAAGGACACGCCCGCCGCGAACATCACGATGCCGCCCCCCGCCACCAGCATGATCGATGTGCCCAGGTCCGGCTGGATCAGCACCAGACCCGTGGGCGCCAGGATCAGCACCACCGGGATCAGCACCCACAGGGGCCGCGACACCCGCCGCGCGGGCAGCCAGTCGTAATAGGCCGCCAGCAGCAGCACGAGCGCGATCTTCATCAGCTCGGACGGTTGCAGGCGGATCGGGCCGATGTCGATCCAGCGCTGCGCGCCCATGCCGATGGTGCCCACCAGCTCCACCGCGATCAGCAGCAGGAAGCAGCAGACATAGGCGGGGACCGAGATGCCGCGCCAGAACCACATCGGCACGAAGGCCAGCGCGATCATGATGACCATGCCGGCGGCAAAGCGGTACATCTGCGGCTCGGCCCAGGTGTCCACGCGGCCCCCCGCGACGGACACCAGCATCAGAAAGCCGATGCTGGCCACGGCGGCGATCAGGAAGACCAGCGGCCAGTTCAGATGCAGGATCTTGCGGATGCCGGTGGGCGTCTGGGCGACCTTGTAGTCGAGATAGGACATGGCGTCAGGCCCGCGTCAGCCGGGGCGCCTCGGGCGCGAACAGGTGCATGGCGTCGTGACGTTCCTTCATCGCGGCGCGCTGATCGTCGGGCACGGCGTCCAGCGGCGGCAACCCGCCGTTCAGCGCGAACAACAGGATGTCGCGGGCAACGGGCGCCGCCACCGCCGATCCGCCGCCGCCATGTTCGACGACCACCGAAACGGCATAGCGCGGCGCCTCATACGGCGCATAACAGACGAACAGCGCATGGTCGCGGCGGTTCCAAGGCAACTGGTCGTTCGACACCACGCCCCGCGCGCGTTCGGCGGCGGTGATGTTGCGGACCTGGCTGGTGCCGGTCTTGCCCGCCATGCGCCAGCCTTCGCGGATGATGCGCGAGCGCCGGGCGGTGCCGCTGGCGGAATTCATCACCTCGTCCATGCCCAGGCGGGCCACGCGCAGGAAGGCCGGGTTCAGCCCCATGTCCGGGAACTCGGGAACCGGCTGGGCCACCCCGTCAATGGCGCGGACCAGCCGCGGCCTGATCTCCAACCCGGTGGCGATGCGCGCGGTCATCACCGCCAGCTGCAGGGGCGAGGCCAGCACATAGCCCTGCCCGATGGATGCATTCAGGCTGTCGCCCACCTGCCAGGACTGGCCGTGGCGGGCCTGCTTCCAGGCGCGGTCGGGGGCAATGCCCTCGGCCACGGCGGACATGGGCAGGTCGTGTCGCTGGCCCAGGCCCAGCCTGCGGGCCATGGCGGCGATGCGGTCGATGCCCACCTTCTGGGCCAGTTCATAATAATAGACGTCGCAGCTGTGCGACAGGCTGGTGACGGCGTCCACGCTGCCATGCCCGCCCCGCCGCCAGCAATGGAACCGCCGTCCGCCGACCTCGGTATGGCCGGGGCAATAAAAGCGCGTTCCGGCATTGATGACCCCGGCCTCCAGCCCGGCCATCAGGGTGACCATCTTGAAGGTCGATCCCGGAGGATAGACCCCCTGCACCGTCTTGTCGGCAAGCGGGCGGTGGTCATGGTTCATCAGCGCCTTGTAGTCCGAAGACGAGATCCCGCGCACGAACTTGTTCGGATCGAAGGACGGGGACGAACAGATCGTCACGATATCCCCCGTCTGGCAGTCCATCACCACGGCGGCGGCGCTTTCGGTGCCCATGCGCTGGGCCGCATAGTTCTGCAACTGCGCGTCGATGGTCATCTGCACGGTCGCGCCCTGATCGCCTTCCTGGCGGGACAGTTGGCGCATCTCGCGGCCGGCGCTGTTTACCTCGACCCGGCGCTGACCGGCCTTGCCGCGCAGGACGTCCTCCATCCGCGCCTCGAAGCCGACCTTGCCCAATTGGAATTCCGGCAGCATCAGGACGGGATCAGGATCCTCGATCTTGGACAGGTCGTAATCGGACACGGGACCCACATAGCCCAGCACATGCGCCAGATCGCCCGCACGGGGATAGACGCGCGACAGCCCGGATTCCGGCGTGACCCCGGCCAGCGACGGCGCGTTGACGGCGATGGAACTGAATTGTTCCCAGGTCAGGCGGTCGGCCAGGACGATGGGCGTGACGGCGCTGCGCTTGGCGAATTCGTCCAGAAGCTCGGCCATGCGGGCGTCGCTGATGGGGATCAGGCGGGCCAGCCTTCGCAGCACGGGTTCGACATCGCCGCCCGCCTCCTCTCGCGCCAGCGTCACGCGATAGTTCTGTTCGTTGCCGGCGATCACGATGCCGTTGCGGTCGTGGATCAGGCCGCGCGCGGGCACCAGCAGGCGGATCTTGATGGAATTGCCGTCGGCCAGCATCCGGTATTGCTCGGCCTGCTCGACCTGCATCGACCGCAGCTTCAGCGCCAGGGTGGTGACCACGCCCAACTGGATTCCCGCCAGCATCAGGCCCCGCCGCGTGATGCTGCGGCCATCCGTGTCGCCGGGGCGGGGGGGTTTGGTCATCGCGCGGCCCTCATCTGCTCGACCTCGATATCGGTGATGCGGCGCAGGCCCAGCAGCGCGCGCGCGCCCAGCACCACCAGGGGATAGGCAGCGATGGTGGCGATGTAGTGCAGGATCACCAGACCCAAGGCCGGAACCGGCATCATGAACAGCACCTGCACGATACGATAGCCCAGCATCATGGCGCCGATCAGCACCGCGATGCGCAGCCATTCAACCATGAATGGCGCATCCCGCCAACGGGCCTCACGCAAGCGTGCGGCCTCGGTCCCCATCAGGATGATGGCGGGCCACAGCCCCAGGGGATTGAGCAGGATGATGTCCTGGACGACAAAGGCCAGCACGATCGCCAGGGCCGTCAGCTGGTCGGGACGGCGCAGCACCCAGGCCAGCACCAGGCAAAGACCCAGGTCGGGGCCGGGCAGGCGCGCGGCCCCGGCCGACAGCGGCAGCAGACGCAGGAACAGCAGCACCGCCATCGCTGCGCAGAACAGCACCGTGCCGATCAGCACCTGCCGGTTCATCAATCCGTTCCGGCGGCAAGGGGGTCGGACATGGCCGCGGCCTCGACCGGGGATGCGGGGATCTGCGGGCCGATGAAGCCCTGGTCGCCCGGCGTGATGACCGCGCCCGAATCCACCACCGTTTCCGCCGGATGGGACCGCAGCACGCGCAGGAATTCCAGCCGCCCGTAATCGGCGGCCATGCGCAGCCGCATCCGCCCGTCGCTGCCCTGGACGACCTGCCCGGCCAGAAGCCCCGGCGGAAAGACCCCGCCATCGCCCGAGGTGACGACCCGGTCGCCCGGCCGCACATTGTCGGGCATCTCGATGAAGTCCAGGAAAGGCAGCGGCGTGTTGTCGCCCGTCAGCAGCGCCCGTTCGCCGGAGGGCTGGATGGTGACGGGGATGCGAGAAGACGGGTCGGTCAGCAGCACCACCCGGCTGGTCCGCTTGCCCACCCCGGAAATGCGTCCCACAAGACCCAGCCCGTCCATCGTGGCCCAGCCCTCGACGATGCCGTCGTCGGCACCGACGTTCAGCAGCACCGACTGGCGAAAGGCGGACCCGCTGTCCACCATGACCCTGCCCGTGACGCTGGTCAGGGCGGGGTCGATGCGGACGTTGTTCAGCGCCATCAGCTTGGAATTTTCCTGTTCCAGCTGGACGGCGGCTTCCTTCCAGGCCTGCATCTTCTGCAATTCGCGACGCAGTTCCTGGTTCTGTTCATAGATCCGGGCATAGGACTGGAACCCGCCGATCATCTGGCTGACCTGGGTGACGGGCGCCATGGCCCAGTCGAACGAGGGGATCACGCGGTCGATGATGGCGACACGCATCCGTTCGGCGCGCGGGCTGTCGATGCGCCAGAACAGGAACAGCGCGATCAGCACAAGCGCCAGCAGCGCGATCAGCACGCGCCGGACGGGGGTGGTGAAATCTGGACGCTTGCGTGCCATTCAGGCAGCCCCCGACAGGTCGGCCCCTCAGCTGTCGTAGTCGATGACGTGGCGCAGTTGCTTTTCGTATTCCAGCGCCTTGCCGGTGCCCAGGGCGACGCAGTTCATCGGCTGGTCGGCCAGCGTGATCGACAGGCCCGTCTGCTCGCGCAGCGCAAGATCCAGGTCGCCCAGCATCGCCCCGCCGCCGGTCAGGATCACGCCCCGGTCCACGATATCGGCGGCCAGATCTGGGGGCGTGGCTTCCAGCGCGACCATCACGGCCTCGCAGATGGCCTGCATGGGTTCGGCCAGGGCTTCGGCGACCATGGCCTGGCTGATCTCGATCTCCTTGGGGATGCCGTTCAGCAGGTCGCGGCCGCGCACCATGATCGTGGCGCCCCGCCCGTCGTCGGGCATCCGGGCGGTGCCGATGCTGGTCTTGACGCGCTCGGCGGTGGATTCGCCGATCAGCATGTTCTGGTTGCGGCGCAGGTAATTGATGATCGCCTCGTCCATGCGGTCGCCGCCGATGCGGACGGACCGGGCATAAACCACGTCGCCCAGCGACAGGACCGCGACCTCGGTCGTGCCGCCGCCGATGTCCACGACCATGCTGCCGGTGGGTTCGGTGATGGGCATCCCCGCCCCGATGGCCGCCGCGATCGGTTCGGCGATCAGCCCAGCCCTGCGGGCGCCCGCCGACAGAACCGACTGGCGGATCGCGCGCTTTTCAACCGGGGTTGCGCCATGGGGCACGCAGACGATGACCTTGGGCTTGGAAAAGCCGCTGCGCTTGAACACCTTCTTGATGAAGTGCTTGATCATCTGCTCGGCGCTGTCGAAATCGGCGATGACGCCTTCGCGCATCGGCCGGATCGCCTCGATGGAACCGGGGGTGCGGCCCAGCATCAGTTTCGCGTCCTCGCCCACGGCCAGGACCTGCCGCTTGCCGTCCTTGACGTGATAGGCCACGACCGAGGGCTCGTTCAGGATGATGCCCTTGCCCTTGACATAGATCAGCGTGTTCGCCGTCCCGAGGTCGATTGCGATGTCGGTCGAAAACAAACCGCCGAATGCCATGCCCGTATCCTTTCGCGCCGGTTTCACCGGCTGTCCCCATTCTTGCCCGTCGCCAAGCGCCATCGCCGCGCGGATTCGCCTGCACGGCGGTGCCCCCATATAGAAGCCCGGGGCGCGGCGGGAAAGCCCTGTTCCCGTGATGCGCGATTGCCTGCAGGCAGCATCGAAGAAGACGGGCGCATGAAAAAGGCGCCACGCAGGTCGCGGGCGCCTTTCGACGGATTGGGGGCGGGGGATCAGCGCTTCTTGCGACGGCGCAGGACCGCCAGGGCCGCAAGGCCCCCGGGCAGCAGCGCCGCACCGGCGGGCAGCGGAACCGGGGCGGGCTGAGGTTCGGGCAGGCTCAAGGCATTGCCCGGAACCGAGATGTTGTAGTTCAGGCTGCCATGCGTCCCGTAAAGCGACAGGTACAGCACGCCGCCGAAATCGTCGCCGAGATTCAGCGAATAGGTGAAGTCCTTCGTGCGGTTCCAGTGCTGGATGTTCACCGACCCGAACTGGGTTCCTTCCCATGCGCTGTATTGGGGCGCGGAGGTCTTGTAATAAAGGCTGCCCCCGGCCGAGAAGGACCAGTCCGTGTCCCCGATCGGCTTCATGGGCGAGAAGCTGAGCGTCACGGTCTGCGCGCCCTTCTTCAACGAGGTGAAGGACAGCATGTCATAGTCGTTCTGACCGTTCCAGCTGCCCGAGATCGTGTCGATCCCCGCTGCCACCACCGTCGGATTCTTCCAGTCACCCGAAAATGCGTCCGCACCGGTGCCTTCGTGCAGCGTGGCGGCCCCAGCCGCACCAGCCATTGTCACGGCCAAAGCCGCAGCGAGACGAAAAACCCGCATCACAAACCTCGTGAACATGCGCCAAACAGACGCAAACCATTGAAAAAAGGCAAAACTATACCTGCCCTGCCGAACCCGTCCGCATTGCCGCGACCGTCGATCCGGGCAATGCCGATGTCGCATCGATTGACGTGTCCGTCAACGAGGCAGAACACGCATTGCGGGTGTCTTTTCGGGCAGGTTGCCGCAATCGGACACGGCACCTAATCGGAATGAAGGGCGGAGGCCACTCCTCCGCCCGTACGGCCTAGTGCGAATACATGCTGATTTCCTTGCCGTCCCTGCCCGCCCGCGTGCGGCGCACGATCAGGTGGTTCAGGGCGCCAACATAGGCCTTGACGGATGCCAGGATCGTGTCGGTATCGGCGGCCTGGCCGTTCACGATGCGGCCCTCCTCCTCCATCCGCACGGACACGGTGGCCTGGGCGTCGGTGCCCTCGGTCACGGCATGGACCTGATACAGCTTCAGCGTGGCGTTATGCGGGAAGATCTGCTTGACCGCGTTGAAGCAGGCATCGACCGGGCCGTCGCCGGTGGCGTGGACGGTCTTTTCCTGTCCGTCCACGATCATCGTCAGGTCGGCCGATTGCCCGTCGCTGCCGCAGACGACGCGCAGGTGCTTGACCTGCAGGTGGTCGTCGCCGGTATTGGCCGTGGCGTCCTGGACCAGGGCCACGATATCCTCGTCATAGACCTCTTTCTTGCGGTCGGCCAAGGCCTTGAACCGCACGAAGATGTCCTTCAACTGGTTGTCGCCCACGTCATAGCCCAGGTCGGACAGCTTGGCGCGCAGCGCGGCGCGGCCGGAATGCTTGCCCATGGCGATGTTGGTTTCGTTAAGCCCGATATCGGCGGGGCGCATGATCTCGAAGGTCTCGACATTCTTCAGCACGCCGTCCTGGTGGATGCCGGATTCGTGCAGGAAGGCGTTCTTGCCGACGATGGCCTTGTTGAACTGCACCGGAAAGCCCGAGACCTGCGCCACCCGGCGCGAGATGCCCATGATCTTCGTGGTGTCGATGCCGGTGGTGAAGGGCATGATGTCGTGGCGCACCTTCAGGGCCATCACGACCTCTTCCAGCGCGGTGTTGCCGGCGCGTTCGCCCAGGCCGTTGATGGTGCATTCGATCTGGCGCGCGCCTGCCTCGACCGCAGCCAGGGCGTTGGCGGTCGCCATGCCCAGGTCGTTGTGGCAATGGGTGGCGAAGACCACCGTGTCGGCGCCCGGCACGCGTTCCAGCAACATGCGGATCAGCGCGGCCGATTCGCGCGGCGCGGTATAGCCCACGGTGTCGGGGATGTTGATCGTGGTGGCGCCCGCCTTGATGGCGATTTCGACCACGCGGCACAGATAGTCGTGTTCGGTGCGGGTCGCGTCCATGGGCGACCACTGCACATCGTCGCACAGGTTGCGGGCGTGGGTCACCGTCTGTTCGATGCGCTCGGCCATCTGGTCCATGTCCAGGTTCGGAATGGCCCGGTGCAGCGGCGAGGTGCCGATGAAGGTATGGATGCGCGGGCGGCGGGCGTGGCGCACGGCCTCCCAGCAGCGGTCGATATCGGGCAGTTGCGCGCGGGCCAGGCCGCAGATCACGCTGTTCTTGGACTGCTTCGCGATCTCGCTGACGGCGGCGAAATCGCCTTCCGAGGCGATCGGGAAGCCTGCCTCGATGATGTCCACGCCCATCTCGTCCAGCATGGAGGCGATTTCCAGCTTTTCCTCGTGGGACATGGTGGCACCGGGCGACTGTTCGCCGTCGCGCAGGGTAGTGTCGAAGATGACGACGCGGTTCTTGTCGGTCATGGGATGTGCTTTCTTACGGAGGTTCTGTCGCTGGGTTTGCCCGGGCACGTCCTGGCTGAGCGGCGGCCCGGAGACCCGCTCAGCGCAGCGTAAGAAGCAGCAGACCGCGGAGGTTCACGGCCAGACGCGCGCCATGGGGCGCGGTCGGGGCAACGGGAATGTCCAGCATCCGGGTCATGGCCGGGACTATGCCGCCGGAAACCCGCGATGAAAAGAGGGAATTGCGGAAATGGCGGCCGCCCTGCCCATGCTGCCGCCCTGCAGGGCGCAGGGGGCGGGGTGAAATCCCCCGCCGCGCCCCTGGCCCCTGCCGCCCGGTCACAGGAACCGGCGCAGCCGGAAGGCCAGCGGAAAGGCGATGCGGGTGGCCACCTGGGTCAGCACGAAGGCGATCGGCCAGGCCATGGCGAATTGCCCGGGCCAGGCGTAAAGCCATTCCCGCGTCAATCCCAGGCCAACTGCCGACATGACGCCGGACATCGAAAAGGCCATCAGGCAGGTGATGATGATTTGGGCGATGATAAGGGTCTTCTTGTCCATGTTCGTCCGGATGCGATGCGGCACTGCTTGAACGGACAAAAAGGCCCCGGACATGACAGCACCATGGTTGCGATGGTGCCGTGGGTTCGTGGCGGGCACGACTTGATCCTGCCAAGGCAGGGACCGGAATAACCGAACCGGTCTCGAATCTTTTCGACAAGGGGGGATTAGGATGCGATGACCCCCAGGTCAAGGCAGGTTCAGGCTGCCCCCCCTGGCAGGCGTCAGTTCGTCCACCGCACCTTCGTCAGGTCATTGGCCTGGGTGGGCGCGTTTTCCCACAAGCCCTCGATCCGGGCGTCCGCCACGCCCGTCTTGGCAAGCTGGAACAGGAAGGCGTTGACGTGATCGTTCGCGATCATCTCCTGCGCCTGCCGGTACAGGTCGCCGCGCTGCTGCGGCGTCACCGCCGCCTGCAACCGGTCCATCAGCGCGACGAATTCGGGCTTGGCATAGCCGAAGTAATAATCCGGCCGGGCATAGATATCGATGTCCAGGGGCTCGGTATGGCTGATGATGGTCAGGTCGAAATCCCCGCCCTTGAAGACGGTTTCCAGCCATTGCGCCCATTCCATGTTGGCGATCTGGGTCTGGATGCCCACGGCGGCCAGTTGCGCCTGCACGATCTCTCCGCCGCGCCGGGCATAGGGCGTGGGCGGCAAGGCCAGACGCAGGGTGACGGGGCCGGTGCCCGCCTCGGCCAGCAGGGCCCTGGCCTTTTCGGGATCATGACCGGACAGGCCGGTCAGATCGACGTAATCGGGATGGTGGGGCGCGAAATGGCTGCCGATGGGGGTGCCGTATCCGAACATCGCGCCGTCGATGATGTCCTGGCGGTTGATCGCGTGCGCGATGGCCTGGCGGACCCGGATGTCGTCCAGGGGCGCGCGGGCGTTGTTCATCGCCAGGATCGTCTCGCCCTCGGTCGTGCCGACGATGACCTTGAAGCGGGGATCGGCCTGCAACTGGGGCAGCGTCTCGGGCGCGGGGAAGTTCGGGAAGGCGTCCACGTCGCCCGCCATCATCGCCGCGAAGGCGGCCGAGGGATCGGGGATGAAGCGGAAGGTCGCGGTTTGCAGCGCAGGCCTGTCGCCCCAGTATCCATCAAAGGCAGACAGCACGATCCTGTCTCCCTGCACCCACTGGTCCAGCCGGAAGGGACCCGTGCCGACCGGGTTCGTGGCAAGGCCGTCAGCGCTTGCCGGATCCAGCATCACCGCGTCGCCCCAGGCCATCTTGAAGGGAAAGTTCCCGTCCGGCGCCGTCAGGGTGATGCGGACGGTCAGGGGATCGACGGCCTCGACGGCTTCGATCCCCTGGAACAGGGCCTTCTGGGCATTGGTCGAATCCGGCGCCCGCGCGCGGTCCAGCGTGAAGACCACGTCGCTGGCATCAAAGGCGGCGCCGTCGTGGAAGGTCACGCCGTTCCGCAGATGAAAGACATAGACGCGGCCGTCCTGATCCACGTCCCAGCCTTCGGCCAGGCCGGGTTCGATGGCGCCGTTCGGGCCGAAGCGGGTCAGCCCCTCGAAGACATTGGCATAGACCACCTCGTCGGTCGCAGCCGCCGCCCCGCCGGTGGGATCCAGATTGGGGGGTTCAAGCACCATGCCCAGGGTGATGGCGTCCTGGGCGCTTGCCGGCAGGGCCAGAAGCACCAGGGCGGCCAGCGGTTTCAGGGCATGGATCATGGGCGTCCCCCTTGGGCGCGTTCGGGCATCAACTGCTGCGCGGCCCCCGCCAGCATCAGCCAGAGCGAGGTGATCACCAGCCCCCAGTTGGCCCAGCTGTCGGGGTGGAAATCGACCCAGGCGGCGCGGGCGGCAAAGACGCACCACAGGATCGCGATGGGCAGCGATATGGCCCGCCAGCGTTCGGTGCGCACCGGGTGGATGAACTTGATCGGCAGGAACATCCCCACCGTCAGGGCGGCAACGATCAGCAGGATCACCGTCCAGTGCGGATCGGTCGCGAACAGCACCAGAACCACCATGTTCCAGCAGCCCGGAAAGCCGGAAAAGGAATTGTCCCGGGTCTTCATGCGGGTGTCGGACCAATAGATCACGCTGCCATAGACGATGGCGATGATCGCCAGCCAGCCGGTCCAGCCCGACAGCAGCCCCGACTTGAACAGCGCATAGGCCGGGATGAAGGCATAGGTCAGATAATCGATGATCAGATCCATCAGCACGCCGTCATAGTTCGGCGAATGGATCTTGACGTCGTATTTGCGCGCCAGGGGACCGTCGATGCCGTCAACCACAAGGGCCACGACCAGCCACAGGAACATCAGCGCCCATTTCTCCTCGACCGCGGCCAGCATGGCCAGCATCGAAAGCACGGCGCCGGTGGCGGTCAGCAGGTGGACGGACAGGGCTTTGTGTTGCGTCTTCATGGTCCGGTTCTGGCAGCTTGGGGGCGATCACGCAACCGTGCTTGGCCGATCAGCGCAGGATCGGCGGACCTTTCGGGCGCGGCGGGGCGGCAGGCGCTTCGGGCTGGGAAAGGTCGAAGCGCAGGACCTGCGGGGGCAGCGCGGCATCGGTGAAGCTGACATCCACGCCGCCGGGCTGTTCCGGCAGAAAGGCCAGCGCCTCGGCCAAGGCCTTGGCGATGGCGGGCTGATGGGCCGGATCGGCGCCTGCGACCAGGACGACATGGCCGTCGCCCGTGCCCGCAAGCGCCGCACCCGCGATCAGACCGCGCATGTCGCCCAGCCGTTCGGCCAGGGGCTGCGCCAGGGCTTCGATCACGGCAGGCGCGGGCGCGGTCAGGCGCAACCGGGCATCGGTGGCTTGGGGCGCGGCGGACAGCGCGCCGGTCAGCCAGTCCAGCATCGCCGCGTCCAGCAGCATCTCCGACGGCAGGCCTGGATTGACCAGCAGGCCCGCGTTTTCGGATTTCAGAAGGCCCGCCAGCACCCGCCCCGGCATCGCCGCATAGGCCACGGGGCCGCCGAAAAAGCCCGCCAGCCGATCCTCGGTATCGCAGGCAAGCGCGACGGAGCCGGTTTCCAGCGGGAAGATGCGCAGTTCGACCTGATCGCCCTGGGGTTCCGCCACCAGGGCCACGGCCAGTTCCGTATCCGCCAGCCGCGACAGCATCCGCGCCCGCTGCGGGGCGTCGGCGTCGTGGAAGGGAACCGGGGCAAGATCGTCAAGCGCGGTCATGGCGGAGCCTTTCGCAGCGGCAAGGGGAACGCCCCTGCCCTAATCGCGCCGCGCCCCCCGGACAAGCCCAAGCTGACGCAACCGTGATTCCGCCGCAACCGCAGGGCGCCGCATATAGGGCAGATGAACCGACGCACCCTTCTGCTGACCGCCAGCCTGTCGCCGCTGCTTGCCGCGCCTGCCCTGGCGCAATCCCGCCTGACGCCGATCCTTGACGGCGCCGAACGGCTGGAAAACCTGCGCGCCGTCGCCGTCTGGTCGGGCGGGACCGAGGTCGCGGCCCGCGGCTATGGCCGCTTCACCCCGGACAGCCCGACGAACATCAAGTCGGCCTCAAAGTCAATCATCTCGGCCCTGGCCGGGATCGCGATCGAACGCGGCCTGCTGGAAGGCCCCGGCCAGCCCATCGCGCCGATCCTGCGCGACCAATTGCCCGCCGATCCCGATCCGCGGCTGGCAACCGTGACGCTGGGCCACCTTCTGTCCATGCAGGCGGGGCTGGAGCGCCAGTCGGGCGCGAATTACGGGGCCTGGGTCAGCAGCCGCAACTGGGTGCGTGCCGCCCTGGCCGCGCCCTTCACGCAGGATCCGGGCGGGCGGATGCAATATTCCACGGCATCCACGCATCTGGTGTCCGCCATCCTGACACGGGTGACGGGGCGATCCACGCTGGATCTGGCACGCGACTGGCTGGATCCGGTGCCGGGCTTTCGCATCACCGATTGGGAACGCGACCCGCAGGGCATCTATCTGGGCGGCAACCAGATGGCGATGAGCACGCGGTCCCTGCTGGCCTTCGGCGCGATGTATGCCAGCGGCGGCCAGGCGGGCGGGCGGCAGGTCGTGCCCGCCGGATGGGTCGAAGAAAGCTGGCGGACGCGCACCGCCTCGATCTTCAGCGGGCAGGGTTACGGCTATGGCTGGTTCATCGGCCAGGCCAGCGGGCGTCCCGTCAGATACGGCTGGGGCTATGGCGGGCAGATGATCTATGTCTTTCCCGCGACGGGGCGCCAGCCTGCGGCTGCCATCGCCATGACCTCGGATCCCGACCAGCCGTCCGCGCGGACGGGATACCGCAACGACCTGCACATGCTGGCCGACCGGATCGTGCAGACGCTGTAGGGTGCGTGCTGGCACGCACCGCACCCGCAGCCGTCAGTCGATGAAATCGCCCGCCTGGAAATTGCCCAGGTTGCCCAGAAGCTGCCCGATCAGCGAGATTTCGGTCACGCTGCCCTCGGTCACGCGGCGCGACAGGGTGACGACCCGACCCCGTTCCAGCCCGAAGCGTTCGACATTGGTGACGACGCCGCTGGGCGCGAAGGACACGGCCACGACCTCTCGGCTGATCTCGCGCGGTTCCAGCGCGCCGAAATGACGCCAGCGGGATCCGACGTAATACCAGCCCGACCCCGTCAGCAGGCCCTGGGCGGACGGGCGGCCGATCAGGCCCTGCAATTCGTCCACGGTGGTCTGGCCCACGACCACCTGGGACAGATCCTCGGGCGCGGGGATGAAGCCGTGGTTGCGATAAACCGGCGCGCAGGCCGCAAGGCCAAGAAGGGCCACGAAAGCCAGAACCATTAGATGCCGGATGGCTGTCATTCCGTCTTTCCCTTGCAAGGCGCTGTTGACGCGGCCCGCCCGGCTTAGCAAACTCGGGCACCGCGCTCAAGAATGACAATCCCGTCGGGGATTTGGCGCCGCCTGCCGGTGCGGAACCCCGACCGACAGCAGACAAAGGCCCGCCATGACCGCCCCCGCCAACCAGCCCGCCCACCAGCCGGAACGCCTGCGCGTGGCGCATCTGAACCCGCGCGCGCCGACGCCCTTTTCGCTGGTGCCCGATGCGGAACGCTGTGCCGCCATTGCCACCGAACTAGGCATCCCTGCCCTGTCGCGCCTGTCCTTCGCCGGGGAAATCCGCGCCGAAGCGGGCGAGGCCTGGGTGCTGACCGGCCGACTGCGCGCCCGTGTCACGCAGCCCTGCGTCGTCACGCTGAAGCCCGTCAAGACCGCCCTGGACGAAGAGGTCGAGCGTCACTATTCTCCCCATATCTCCACCCCCGAAGGGGACGAGGTGGAGATGCCCGACGACACGCTGGAACCCTTGGGCCAGTTCATCGACCTGGGCGCCGTGATGATCGAGGAACTGGCCCTAGCCCTGCCCGAATATCCGCGCGCCGAAGGTGTCGCGTTCGAAGCGGCGCCGGACGAGGACGCCCCCGATACCCGCCGCCCCTTTGCCGATCTGGACAAGCTGCTGCGCAGCCGCGACACGGACTAGGCGATTCGATCCCGGACCGTTGCGCAAGGGTCACATCAAGCGGGTGTTGTCGCCGGACGGCACGCCCGAGACTGGCGCAAACCGGGCCATCCGGTGCAATTAGCCCTGCCTGCCCCGCCGCAAGGGGTTGCGGGCGGGGCCGTCATGGCGTATCTGCGCGGTTCATTTTCGAATTCAAATCCCTGGGATGCGCCAGACGCCCGCGCGTTGCATCCCGTCTAGCCCGAGGTTGTGACATGGCTGTCCCTCAGAATCGCGTTACCCGGTCCCGCCGGAACATGCGCCGCTCCCACGATGCCCTGGTTGCCGGCAATCCCAACGAATGCTCGAACTGCGGCGAACTGAAGCGTCCGCACCACGTCTGCCCGTCCTGCGGCCACTACGCCGACCGCGAAGTCGTGGCGCAGGCGAACACGATCGACCTGGACGACGACGCGGCCTGAACGGGCTTGGCATTCGCGCCAGATGACCGACCGTGACGTGACCCTCTCCTCGGCGCCGACCCCTGACCGGGGGGACGTCGTGGTGATATCGGTCGATGCCATGGGCGGCGATCGCGGCCCTGCGGCGGTTGTCGCGGGCATGGCCGAAAGCGCCGCGGTGAACCCCGACATCCGCTTCATCGTGCATGGCGACGAGGCCGAGCTTCGCCGTCTGGTCGGCCGCCGCAAGGTGCTTGCCGGCCGCTGCGACATCCGCCACGCCGGTGGCGTCGTCACCATGGAAGACAAGCCCAGCCAGATCGTCCGCAAGGGCGACGGCACCTCGATGTGGTCGGCCATCGAATCGGTCAAGACCGGCGAGGCGGGGGCCGCAGTCAGCTGCGGCAATACCGGGGCGCTGATGGCCTTGTCGATGCTGCGCCTGCGCAAGCTGCCGGGCGTGAACCGTCCCGCCATCGCCTGCCTCTGGCCCTCGACCAACCCGCAGGGCTTCAACATCATGCTGGACGTGGGCGCCGATATCCGCGCCGACGCGCCCGATCTGCTGCAATACGCGCTGATGGGGGCGTCCTATGCCCGCAACGGCCTGGGCCTCGACCGTCCGCGCGTCGGGCTGCTGAATGTCGGGACCGAGGAACACAAGGGCCGCGCCGAACTGAAGCAGGCCCAGGATCTGATCCTGGCCGCGGCCGAGGCAGGCCGGTTCGACTATGTCGGCTTTGTCGAAGGGGGCGACCTGCCCTCTTCGCGCGCGGATGTGATCGTCACCGACGGCTTTACCGGCAACATCGCCTTGAAGACCGGCGAGGGCACGGCCAAGCTGGTCGGCACGCTTCTCAAGGACGCCTTCGCGAATTCCATCATGTCCAAGTTTGCCGCCGTTCTGGCGATGACCTCTCTCAAGCGCCTGCAAAAGCGGATTGACCCCCGCCGCGTCAATGGCGGGATTTTCCTGGGCCTGAACGGCACCGTCATCAAGTCGCACGGCTCGGCCGATGCGACGGGCGTGTCGGCGGCGATCAAGCTGGCCTTCACGCTGGCAAGGTCCGGCTTCCAGGACCGCCTGGCCGCGCGCGTGGCGCAAGCCGCAGCAAGCGCCCCCGGCGCCGAGGCCGCATCGTGACCATTCGTTCCGTGGTGCGCGGCACCGGCCATTATCTTCCCGAACGCGTGGTCCCGAACAGCTGGTTCGAGGAACGCCTGGACACCAGCGACGAATGGATCCGCACCCGCACCGGGATCGAACGGCGCCATTTCGCCGCCGAAGGCCAGGCCACCAGCGACATGGGCCTGCGCGCGGCCCGCGCAGCCCTGGACAAGGCCGGGCTGCGGCCCGACGACATCGACGGGATCGTGCTGGCGACCTCGACCCCCGATTACACCTTCCCTGCCTCGGCCACGATGATCCAGCACGGGCTGGGCATGACGCATGGCTTTGCCTATGACGTCCAGGCGGTCTGCGCGGGCTTCGTCTTTGCGCTGGCCAATGCCGACGCGATGATTCGCGGCGGGCTGGCAAAGCGCGTCCTTGTCATCGGAGCCGAGACGTTTTCCCGCATCATGGACTGGACCGACCGCGGCACCTGCGTCCTGTTCGGCGACGGCGCCGGCGCCCTTGTCCTCGAGGGGCAGGAGAGCGCCGGGACCAACGACGACCGGGGCATCCTGGCCAGCGACCTCAACAGCGACGGGCAGTATCGCGACCTGCTGTATGTGGATGGCGGCGTGTCCACCACCGGCACGGCGGGACAGTTGCGGATGCAGGGCAACCTGGTCTTCCGCCATGCCGTCGAAAAACTGGCCAAGACCGCGCATATCGCGCTGGACAAGGCCGGGCTGACCCCTGCCCATGTGGACTGGCTCGTGCCTCACCAGGCCAATGCGCGCATCATCACGGCGACCGCGCAGAAGATGGGCCTGCCGATGGACAAGGTGGTGCTGACGGTCGCCGACCACGGCAACACCTCGGCCGCCTCGATCCCGCTGGCGCTGTCGGTGGCCGACGGCCAGGGCCGCTTCAGCCCCGGTGACGTGATCGTGACCGAGGCGATCGGCGGTGGCCTCAGCTGGGGATCGGTCGTCCTTCGCTGGTAGGGGCTTACTTCAGCTGCGAATCCTTGCTGCCGCGCCGGTTGATGCCGCCTGCGGGGCGCCATGCCCTGTCCCGGTCGCGCTGGCAATCCAGGCACAATTGCACCCCCGGCAGCGCCTGACGCCGCGCCTGCGGAATGGGCTCGTCGCAGTCGATGCAGGTCATGGCGCTGTCGCGGACGGCCTTGCCCTGTCCGGCACGCAGCCGGGCGCGGGCCACGGCCTCGGCCGTGCTGATCTCGATCTGGTCGTTCACCGCATCGTCGCGCGCCCATCCACCGGCCATGACCGCCTCCTTGTCTCAGGGCAGAAAGATAGGATCGGCGGGTTTTGTTGCAATGCCGGACGCCCCATCTTCACGTGACGCGGGGGAACGAAAAAGCCCCCTTCTCGTTGACAGCGGGAAGAATTCCAACCATCCTAGTGAAATCAAAGGGGAAAAGTCATGAGTGACAAGACGCTGACTCGGATGGATCTCGCAGAGGCCGTTTTTCGGGACGTAGGCCTGTCCCGGCACGAGTCCGCCCAACTGGTCGAATCGGTTCTTGAACATATCTCCAACGCCTTGGTTCGGGGCGAGCAGGTGAAGATTTCGTCCTTCGGCACCTTCAGCCTGCGCGACAAGAACGAACGCATCGGCCGCAACCCCAAGACCGGTGAGGAAGTGCCGATCACCCCGCGCCGCGTGCTGTCCTTCCGCCCTTCGCATCTGATGAAGGATCGCGTCGCTGCCGGAAACAAGGGTTAAGGACGTTCTGACTGAATGACGAAAGGCGCAGACGCATTCCGGTCTATTGGCGAGGTCGCAAGGCTTCTGGGCGTGGCACCGCATGTCCTGCGCTACTGGGAAACCCAGTTTCCCTTGCTGAAGCCGATGAAGCGCCCGGACGGGCGGCGTTACTATCGCCCCGATGACGTGCGTCTGGCGGCGGGTCTCTGCACCGTGCTGCGGGACGAGGGGTTGACGATCCGGGGCGCCAAGAAGCTTTTGGCCCGCGACCGCGGCGCATCGGTCCGCGAACGCGGCATGGCGCGCCTGAACGATGCCATCGAAACTCTGGCCGACAGCGACATTCCCGAACCCGACGGCGTCGAGGACGATTTCGACAGCCTTCCCCGGCACGAACCGCGATCCAGGATGCGCAGGCGGCCCATGTCCGTCCCGCACGCCGCATCGAACCGCCACCACGATCATTTCCATGACGGCCCGCCCGCCGGGTGGCTTGGCGACATGGTGGCGCTGAACGCCCGGCTGCGCGATTTGCACCCCAGCGATGCGACCGCGCCCCATCATCGCGCGTCCTTGTCGCGGCTGCGCGATGCCCTGGCACGGTTTTGCTGACCGGCTGGGCCTTTATGGCGCAGATTTCCGCATTGCAGCCCTTGTGCAGCGCCGCAGGATCGCTCTATACGGTGCGCGTCGGGCCGTGGCGCAGTCTGGTTAGCGCGTCCGTCTGGGGGGCGGAAGGCCGCGAGTTCGAATCTCGCCGGCCCGACCATTTCGAAAACGCCCATTCCCTGCCGGGGGTGGGCGTTTTCGCATGAAAGGACCAGCATGAACGGCGTTCTTCCCGACAGCGGCATCCGCGACCTGATCCGGTCGGGCGCGATCTCGGCGGATCCCGCCATCATCCCCGAACAGATCCAGCCCGCCAGCCTTGATCTGCGGCTGGGATCGGTCGCCTATCGGCTGCGCGCCAGCTTTCTGGCGGGGCGTGGGAACAGGGTCATGGACCGCCTGGCCGACGTTCAGATGCATCAGATGGACCTGAGTGACGGTGCAGTCCTGGAACGTGGCTGCGTTTATCTGGTGCCGCTGATGGAACGGGTGGCGCTGCCCGCCGGATTGACGGCGGTGGCCAATGCCAAATCCTCGACCGGCAGGCTTGACCTGCTGACCCGGCTGGTCGCCGATGACGGCACCGAATTCGACCGCCTGCCCGAAGGCTATGACGGGTTCCTTTTCGCCGAGATCTGCCCGCGCAGCTTTTCGGTCCTGGTCCGTCCCGGCATGAGGCTGAACCAGTTGCGGCTCCGGCGGGGTCAGGCGGTTCTGTCGGACGCCCAGTTGCGTGAGCTGAACGCCCGCGAGCCCTTGGTGGGCGGCCCGGCCCTGATCGACAACGGCCTGGGATTTTCGGTCGATCTGAAGCCCGCCAGCGGCAATCTGGTGGGATACCGCGCCAGGCCCCACAGCGGGGTGATCGACCTGGACCGCATCGGCGCCTATGAGGCCCGCGATTTCTGGGACGAATTGCATACGACCGATGGCCGCCTGATCCTGGATCCCGGCGCCTTCTATATCCTCGTCAGCCGCGAATCGGTGGCGATACCCGCCGATTACGCCGCCGAGATGGCCCCCTATCTGGCGATGGTCGGCGAATTCCGCGTCCATTACGCAGGCTTCTTCGATCCCGGCTTCGGCATCGGCGAAACCGGCACCGGCGCGCGCGGCGTGCTGGAGGTCCGCTGCCACGAGGCGCCCTTCGTGCTGGAACATGGCCAGGTCGTCGGCCGACTCGTCTATGAACGCATGGCGGCCCGCCCGGACTGTCTCTATGGCGCGGGCATCAAGTCCAACTATCAGGGCCAGGGGCTGAAGCTGGCCAAGCAGTTCCGCTAGGCCCCTTCACTTTGGCGCAAATATCCCGGGGGTCCGGGGGCTGGCCCCCGGCTTACAGCGCCCCCGTCTGCCACAGCCGCACCTTCAACCCGCCATGCGCGACCACCGGCCCCGATTCGAGCGGCAGCCCCGTCGCCTTGGCCAAGGCGCCTTCGCTGGTGACGATCCCCACACGCCAGCCTCGCAGACGTTCCCGGAACACCTGCCCCATCGCGGCATGCAATCCGAACAGCGGCCCCTTGTTGCCGATCCGCGCGCCATAAGGCGGGTTCACCATGACGATGCCGGGGGGTCCGTCGGGGCGTTGCAGGTCGCCGATGGCGCGGCAATCGAATCGGGTGAATGCGCCGACCCCTGCCCGTTCGGCATTGGCCTGGCTCATGCGGATGGCGCCTGCGTCGCAGTCGCTGCCGAAGAACTGCGCGGGCGCGGGTCGGGGCGCAACGGCACCCCGCATGGCGTCCCAGGCGGAAGGATCGAAGCTGGCAAGCTGCTGGAAGCCGAAGCTGCGGCTGCGGCCGGGGGCAAGGCCTGCCGCGATCTCGGCGGCCTCGATCACGAAGGTGCCCGACCCGCACATCGGGTCCAGCACCGGCTGGCTGCCGTCAAAGCCCATTCCGCGCAGGAACATCGCGGCCATCGTCTCGCGCATGGGGGCCTTGGCGACGGCTTCCTTGTGGCCGCGCTTGTGCAGCGATTCGCCCGTCGTATCCAGGCTGAGGGTGACCAGGTCATCCTCGATCCGCGCCTTGACGACCAGACCGGCATCCGGGGCAATCGGCGCGCCCAGTTCCTCGGCGATGGCGCGTTCGATCCGCTGCGTGGCCGCGCCCGCGTGATAGATGCGGCTGGCCTTGCAGGTGGTTTCCACGCGGACCGGCACATCGGGCCGCAGCACGGTGGCCCAGGGGAATTTCCGCGCCCGCTTGTCCAGCTGCGCCAGATGCAGCGCGCGAAAGCTGCCCAGGCGGGCCAGAACGCGCGTGGCGCCGCGCAGCCACAGGTTCGCGCGCCACACATCGGGCCAGCCGCCGGTGATCGTCACGCCGCCCGGCTGCACCGACGGCTGCCAGCCCAGGCCGGCGGCTTCTGCGGCCAGCGGTGCTTCCAGCCCCGGCGTCGCCACCAGGAAAATCTCGAATCTGTCATCCATCGCGCAGCCCTATCGCGGCCGCGCGGCAAAGGCGAGTGTCAGCGCCCGATGCGGCGGGTCAGCCGGGCGGCCTGGCGGGCGCGCTTGACGGCCGTGCGCATGTCCTTGGCCTGCTTGGCCGACACCTTGGCGGGCTTGCCGCCCGATTTCGCGATGCGGTCGATGCCCTTGTTGATGCCCCAGTTCAGGGCACGACGGGAAACCATGCGGGTCAGCGTATTGATGATGGACTGGAGGCTCATCGGGTCATTCGTCCTCGAACAGGTCGTCGGCGGGTGCCGTGGCTGACATATCGTCATCCCCGTCCAGCAAGGCAAGGGGCACATGCAGCCCCGGCGCAGGCGGGCGCGATTCCAGCAGCCCCGCCGCGCGCAGTTCCGCAAGCCCCGGCAGGTCGCGGGCGGATTCCAGGCCGAAATGGTCCAGGAAGGTTTCCGTGACCACGAAGGTCGCGGGCCGTCCCGGCGTCATCCGCCTGCGGCCGATACGGACCCATTCCATCTCGATCAACTGGTCCAGCGTGCCGCGCGACACGGCCACGCCGCGGATTTCCTCGATCTCGGCGCGGGTGACCGGCTGGTGATAGGCGATGATCGCCAGCGTCTCGATCGCGGCGCGCGACAGGCGGCGCTGTTCGACGGTTTCCGTCCGCATCAGGAAGGACAGATCCGGCGCGGTGCGAAAGGCGTAACCGTCGCCGATCCGTTCCAGCACCACGCCGCGATCCGCATAGGTCCGGCGCAACCCCGCCAATGCCTCGGCCGGATCGCAGCCTGTGGGCAGGCGCTGCGCCAGATCGCGCACCGTGACGGGGGCCGAGGACGCGAACAGGATCGCCTCGACCATGCGTTCCTGCTGATCCAGCGATGGGGGCGGCATATCGGTCACGGCTGGTCCCCGTCGGGCTTGCGGCGGAACTGGATCGGGGCAAAGGAAGCCGCCTGCCGTATCTCGATCCGGCCTTGGCGCGCAAGTTCCAGCGATGCCGCAAAGGTCGCGGCCGTCGCCGACCGCCGGCGTTCGCCCCCCGTGCCCCAGCCTTCGGGCAGGAAGTCGGCCAGTTCCGTCCAATCCCCCGCATAGCCGATCATGCTGCGCAGGCGGTCCAGGGCTTGTTCCATCGTGAAGACATCCTGCCGGTCGAAGGCATAGGGGCGGAATTCGTCGCGGGTCTTCAGCCGCGCATAGGCGCGCATCAGGTCGATCAGCCCCGCCTGCCATTCGGTGCGCCGCCGTTTTGCCACGGTTTCCGGTGCCCCGCGCGCGAAGCGGCTGATGCCAAGGCGGTCACGCGCCATCAGTTGCGCCGCGACCTCGCGCATGGCCTGCAAACGCTCAAGCTGGAAGGCCAGGTGCGCGGCCATGTCCTCGGCGGATGGTCCCTCGGCCTCAGGATCGGGGGGCAGAAGCAGGCGGGATTTCAGGAAGGCCAGCCAGGCCGCCATGACCAGGTAATCGGCGGCCAGTTCGATCCGCAGGGCGCGGGCCTGGTCAACGAAGGCCAGGTATTGTTCCGCCAGATGCAGGACCGAAATCCGCATCAGGTCCACCTTCTGCGTCCGCGCCAGCGTCAGCAGCAGGTCCAGAGGGCCTTCGAAACCGTCCACATCGACGATCAGCGATTCGCCCGCGCGGCGTTGCGCGACACTGTCGCCGTCGGGAACGGGGCGCAGATAGGGGATGTTGGGTGCGGTCACGGTTTCGGCTGTCTTTCCGGGCGTGCCAGAATCCGCGCCTGCGGCTTCCCTGTCAAGCGACGGCTGCCGTCAGGTCGCGCCATTCCGCCATCAGGGCATCGGGATCGGCGTCCTGCGGTGCGCGACGCAGCGCCAGGGCGGCATCGGCGCGGCGCTGCGCATCCAGGCTCAGGGGGCCTGCGGCGGCGACCACCTGCTCCATGCTGGCGATCGTGCCATTGCAATGCAGCACCAGGTCGCAGCCTGCGGCGATGCTGGCAGTGGCGCGTTCGGCCTCGGTCCCGGACAGGGCGTTCATGGTGATGTCGTCGGACATCAGAAGACCGTCGAAGCCGATCCGGTCGCGGATCAGGGCGATCATGCGCGGCGATGCGGTGGCGGGCGCATCGTCCAATGCGGTAAAGCGGATATGCGCGGTCATGCCCATGGGCAGGTCGCGCAAGGCGCGGAACGGTGCGAAGTCCATCGCGTCCAGGTCATCGGCGGGCGCGGTGACGGTCGGCAGGCCGTGATGGCTGTCGGCGACGGCACGGCCATGGCCCGGCATGTGCTTCATCACCGGCAAGACGCCCGCGGCCAGCATCCCGTCGGCAGCGGCGCGGCCCAGGGTGGCAACGGTCGCAGGATCGGTACCGAAACAGCGGTTGCGCAGGAAGGGATGCGTATCGTCCTGCGCCACGTCCAGCGTGGGGGCGCAGTTGCTGTCGATGCCGACCGCGCGCAGTTCCCGCCCGATCAGGTGATAGCGCAGCCACATGGCGCGCGGCCCGGCGGCGGCCTGATCCAGCGGCGCGGGCCAGTCGAACCAATGGGGACCGCGCAGGCGCTGCACCCGGCCGCCTTCCTGATCGACGGTGATGACGGCGTCGCGGCCCACGGCCTCGCGCAGCGCATCCGTCAGGCGGCGCAGCTGGTCGGGGCTTTCGACATTGCGGCCGAACAGGATGAAGCCCCAGGGGTCGGCCGCGCGGAAGAAGTCCCGCTCGGCCGTGGTCAGCTCCGTTCCGGCGATGCCGCCCAGGATGGTGGCGTTGGCAGGCATCAGTTCAGGGCAAGGCAGTCCGTGCCCGCCGATTTCAGCGCGGCGCAGAACTGGCGTGCCTCGGACAGGGAATCGAAGCCCGCGACACGCAGCCGCCAGAAGGTGCGGCCGTTCGACTGGTGCTGCTGGATCACCTGCTGCTTGCCGCCGAAGACGACATGCTTGTTCATCAGCCGGTTCCATTCGCTGGAGGCGATGGCGCTGCTGTCAAAGGCGCCAAGCTGCACCTGCGGGCCGCTGGCCTGCGCCACGGCGGGCGCGGCTTCGGGCGCTTCGGCCGGACGATCCTGCGCCACGGGGCGCGCATCGGTCGCGGTGGTTCCGGCCGAGGCGACGCGGGTGCTGCGCGGACGCGGCGTGGGCCGGGTCGAGGCGGTCAGCACGCCCGGATTGGCCTCGGCCTGGGCCTGGACCAGGGCCTCGGCAATGGCGGCAGCCTGGGCGGGGGCGCCGTTTTCATCGGTCAGGGCCTCGTTCACCGGGCCTTCGCTGGCGGGGGCGTCGATGATGGTGGCTTCCTGGACGGCGCTGTCGGCCATGGCCAGCCGCTGGGCCTCGGCCTCGGCCAGGGCGCGGGCCTCGCTGTCGGACAGCGGCACGATCGGGTCGCCCGCAAAGCTCAGCGGAACCTCCGAGGTGGTGACGGGCTCGCGGGCGGTGGCGCCCAGCTGGCCCATGGCCACATCCTCATCCGACAGGCCCACGGGCGCGGGGGCGATGGCGACCTGCTGGGTCGGCTGATGGTCGGTCCCCTCGGCCACCGTATTGACGGCATAGCCGGTATAGTTGGTCAGTTCGCCACCCGGATCGGCAGGGGTGGTGCGCGCGTCGCCGGAAATGGCGCGGATCACCGGGACGCCCGACACATCGCGCGACACCAGTTGCCAGCCCCAGACCATCAGCCCCACCATCAGCGCGACCGATGCGACCGCGCCCAGGTAATGGGTCAGCCGCGCGAAGCGGGTGGTCAGGCTATCGTCGCCCTGGGGGTCGGCCGCCATGCGCGCGCCCTGCGGCCGGTCGTCCCAGCCGCCCTGATCATACGAGAATTCGCGCTTCACCTTGTGACGCGAGAACACATAGCCGCCTTCGCGGAAATCCATCACTGCCATGCCTGCCTGCCTGCCGGTTGATCCGACCTGAACTTGACTGCCCGTTCCGACCGGTCGGGGCGCTTTGTGACTTCAGCGCATTTCCTTGACCGGCGTGACACCAAGGATAGCAAGACCACTTGAAATAACAACGCCAACTGCGCGAACCAGCGCAATTTTTGCCTGGGACGTGGCAGGATCGCCATCCTGCACGAAGCGCAACGACAGGTCGTCATTGCCGCGGTTCCACAACGAATGCAGGTCAGAGGCGATTTCATACAGGAAAAACGCAACCCGGTGGGGTTCGTGGGCGCGGGCCGCATGTTCGACAAGCCGGGGCCATTCGGCAACTTTCCGCGCCAGATCCAGTTCCGCCGGATGCGACAGCCGGGTCAGATCCGCGGAAGCCAAGACCGAATCACTGACATCGATGCCTGATTCGGTCGCCCGGCGCAGCACCGAATGAACCCGCGCGCTGGCATACTGGACATACCAGACCGGGTTGTCCTTGGACTGTTCCAGCACCTTGGCAAAGTCGAAGTCCAGGGCTGCGTCGTTCTTGCGCGTCAGCATGATGAAGCGGGTGACATCCGCGCCCGCTTCCTCGACCACGTCGCGCAGGGTGACGAATGTGCCCGCGCGCTTGGACATCTTGAACGGCTCGCCGTTCTTGAACAGCTTGACCAGCTGGATCAGCTTGATGTCCAGCGGCACGCGACCGTTCGACAGCGCCTTCACGGCCGCGTTCATGCGCTTGACATAGCCGCCGTGATCGGCGCCGAATACGTCGATCAACTGATCGAAGCCCCGGTCGATCTTGTCCCAGTGATAGGCGATGTCGGGCGCGAAATAGGTCCAGGCCCCGTCCGACTTCTGGATGGGCCGGTCCACGTCGTCGCCATGGGCGGTGGACCGGAACAAAAGCTGCTCGCGCTCCTCCCAATCCTCGGGCAGCTTGCCCTTGGGCGGTTCCAGCACGCCGCGATAGATCAGGTCCAGCGACCGCAGCCGCTCGATCGCGGCCTCGATCTTGCCGGTGCCGTACAGGGCCTTTTCGCTGGAATAGACGTCCATGCGCACGCCAAGCGCCGCCAGATCCTCGCGGATCATCGCCATCATCGCCAGGGTCGCGAAATCGCGCACCTCGGCCAGCCAGTCGGCTTCGGGCCTGTCCAGCAGGCTGGCGCCGTATTTCTGCTTCAGCGCCTCGCCCACGGGGATCAGATAGTCGCCGGGATAAAGCCCTTCGCGGATCTCGGGCTCCAGCCCGTTGGCCTCGCGATAGCGTTCATAGGCGGACCGGGCCAGCACATCGACCTGCGCGCCGCCGTCGTTGATATAGTATTCGCGCGTCACATCATGGCCCGAAAAGGCCAGCAGGTTGGCAAGCGCGTCGCCGAAGACCGCGCCCCGGACATGGCCCACATGCATCGGGCCGGTGGGATTGGCGCTGACGAATTCCACGTTGACCTTTTGCCCCGCCCCGATGTCGGAACGCCCGAAATCGGCGCCTTCTCGGATGGCGGTCGCCACCACCCCCTGCCAGACGGCGGGGGACAGGCGCAGGTTCAGGAAGCCCGGCCCCGCGACCTCGGCCGCCGCGATGCGCGGATCGGTCAGGCGGGCTGCCAGCTTGTCGGCGATCTCTCGCGGCTTCATGCCGGCGGGCTTGGCCAGCACCATCGCGGCATTGGTGGCCATGTCGCCATGGGCGGGATCGCGCGGGGGTTCCACGGCCACATTGGCGAAATCCAGGCCCTGCGGCAGCTCGCCCGCCTGCGTCATCTGCTCCAGCGCGGCCAGAACGACGCCGCGCAGATCGGTGAATAGGTTCATCATCGCTTTCCTGACTGTCCCGCGCGGGTTACCGCCTGGGGCGGGTCCTGGTCAACACAAAGCCCGAAAACCTGCATTTTTCGCAACGTTTCCGGGCCGAAACATTGACGTTGCGGTCCACTTGGTCTAAGTCCCTGCATGGCTCCGCATCCGGCGGGCCGACTGAAGGGGCGTGCGAGTCTTGCGTCCCATTGCAGGCCGCACCAGCCATCCGGGCAACGCGGCAATGGAACGCATCGCGCCGGACATGTGGCGCACAAGTCTTGGAAAGCCCTGAATGACCAAATTCTCTGACCTGAAGCTTGACCCCAATGTGCTGAAAGCCATTGCAGAAGCCGGGTATGAAACGCCGACGCCGATCCAGGCCGGCGCCATTCCGCCCGCGCTGGAAGGCCGCGACGTGCTGGGCATCGCGCAGACCGGCACCGGCAAGACCGCAAGCTTCACTCTGCCCATGATCACGCTGCTGGGCCGTGGCCGCGCCCGCGCCCGGATGCCCCGCTCGCTGGTCCTGTGCCCCACGCGCGAACTGGCGGCGCAGGTTGCGGAAAACTTCGATACCTATGCGAAACACACCCGCCTGACCAAGGCGCTGCTGATCGGCGGCGTATCCTTTGGCGAACAGGACAAGCTGATCGACCGGGGCGTGGACGTGCTGATCGCCACGCCTGGCCGGCTGCTGGACCATTTCGAACGCGGCAAGCTTCTGCTGACCGGCGTGCAGATCATGGTCGTGGACGAGGCCGACCGGATGCTGGACATGGGCTTCATCCCGGATATCGAACGCATCTTCCAGCTGACCCCCTTCACCCGCCAGACGCTGTTCTTCAGCGCCACCATGGCGCCCGAGATCGAGCGGATCACCGACACCTTCCTGCACGCCCCCGAGCGGATCGAGGTCGCGCGCCAGGCCACCACCAGCGAGACGATCACCCAGAAGCTGGTGGAACTGGCGCCCTCGCGCCGGGATCTGGCCGCCAAGCAGAAGCGCGACCTGCTGCGGGCCCTGATCGACGGCGAAGGCGAAAAGCTGACGAACGCGATCATCTTCTGCAACCGCAAGACCGACGTGGACATCGTCGCCAAGTCGCTGGCCAAGCACGGCTATGACGCGGCGCCCATCCATGGCGACCTGGACCAAAGCCACCGCACCCGTACGCTGGACAATTTTCGCGACGGCAAGCTGCGCCTGCTGGTGGCGTCCGACGTGGCGGCACGTGGCCTGGACATTCCGGCCGTCAGCCATGTCTTCAACTACGACCTGCCCTCGCATGCCGAGGATTACGTCCACCGCATCGGCCGCACCGGTCGCGCCGGACGTCTGGGCAGCGCCTTCAGCATTGCCACTCCGGCGGACGACAAATACCTGTCGGCCATCGAAAATCTTGTGAAACAGACCTTGCCCCGCGCGCCGCTGCCAGAAGGATTCACCTTGTCCGAGACCGATCGCAATGCAGGACGCGAGGATCGTCGCAATGGCCGCGACAAGAACCGCGGCCGCGACAAACACCGGAACCGCGACGAGGAACGCCGCGAACCGCGCGAGGAACGCGCCGAGGCCGTGCGCGAGGAACCGCGCCGGGAAGAGCGCGACCGCCGCGACGACAAGCGTGAAGACCATCGCGACGACCGCCGCGATCCCTCGCGCGATCGCCGGGGCCGTCGCGAGGATCATCGCGGCCCTGCCGTGATGGGCATGGGCGATCACGTTCCCGAATTCATGCTGGTCGAACTGCGCCCCGCGCTCGCCTCGCTCGCTGCCGAGCCGGAGGACCGCGCCGAGAAGCCGGTCGAGACAGCCGAGGCTGCACCTGCCCAGGCCGACAAGCCGCGCCGCGGCCGCAACCGCCGCAAGAAGTCCGAGGCGCGGCCCGACGCCGCAGCCTCCGTCGAAGTGGCAGCAGCCGGCTTGCCCGAAACAGAAGCCGCACCCGTCGAGGCAGTATCGGTCGAAATGGCCTCGGTTGAGGAAGCCCCGTCGGACGCCGATCCGGTCCAGGCCGCGCCGGCTGAGGCCATCGCGCCCGAAGCCGGGGCCGAGACGCCTGCCCCGGAAGCTCCGGTCACCGAAGACCCTGCTGCCGAGCCGGTGGCCGTCGAGGAAACGCCCAAGCCCAAGCGCACCCGCCGCAAGAAGGCCGAAGCCGAAGCCGCGCCGGAAGCCTCCGAACCCGTGGCCGAGCCTGCCGAGAAGCCCAAGCGCACCCGCCGCAAGAAGGCCGAGGATCCCGTAGAACCCGTGGCCGAGGAGGCCCCGAAGCCCAAGCGCACCCGTCGCAAGAAATCCGACGAGGCGCCTGCCGCGGAACCCCAGGCCAACGTCGAAGCGGACGCCTGACCGCCACCGATGCACGTCCCGGTGCCACAAGGGCGGCTTCGGCGGCTTTGGGTTGACCTGGCGCTTGGCCTGATCGCGGCGCTTGGCCTGCAACCCTTTGGCATCTGGATCGCGACCCCATTGGCCTTGGCGCTGCTGGTGCGCCGCGCCGCAGGTCCGGGAAACGCCTTCTGGCCCCTGCTGGCAGGCGGAGTCGGCTGGTTCGGCCTGTCAATGGCCTGGATCGTCGAGCCCTTTCTGGTCGAGGCCGCGATCTATGGCTGGATGGCCCCTTTCGCGCTTGTCCTGATGGCCTTGGGCGGTGCGCTGTTCTGGGCAGTCCCCGCCGCCTTGGCCGCGCGCCTTGCAACCGGTGTTCCCCGCCGGGCCCTGGCCATTGCTTCTGCCTTGGTGCTGTCTGACTGGTTGCGCGGCTGGATTTTCACCGGCCTGCCCTGGTCGCTGACGGGACATGCCTGGATCGACACGCCTGTGGCCCAAACCGCCGCCTGGACGGGGGCCATCGGCCTCAGCCTGATCACGCTGGCCCTTGCCGTGCTTCCCTCGCTGCTGCGCCTGCTGCCGGCCACGGCCTTGGCGCTGGCGCTGACGGGCGGCTTGTGGGGGGCGGGACTGGCACGGCTGGCGCAGCCCCTGCCCTCTGACAGGCCAACCATCCTCCGCATCGTCCAGCCGAATGCGGAACAGCACCTGAAATGGGACCCGAAATGGGCGGCAGTGTTCTTCCAGCGCCTGCTGGAGCTGTCGGCGGAACCTGGCGCGCGCGATCTGGTCATTTGGCCCGAAACCGCCGTGAACTTCCTGCTGGAGGATGCAGGCCCGGTTCTGCCCCCCATGGCCCAGGCGGCAGGCGCGCCGCTGGTGATGGGCATCCAGCGGCGTGACGGCAGCCGCTTCTACAACAGTCTGGTCACGCTGAACCCGGACGCGACGGTGGGCCAGGTCTATGACAAGTTCCACCTCGTTCCGTTTGGCGAATACATCCCCTGGGGCGACGCGCTGGCTCAAGTCGGCATCACCGCCTTTGCGGCGCAGCAGGGCAACGGCTATTCCGCAGGTCAAGGGCCGGCGATCATGTCGGCACCCGGTGCCCCCGATTTCCAGCCGCTGATCTGCTATGAGGCGATCTTTCCGCAACATCTGCGGGGCCTTGGCCAACGCCCCGAATGGCTGTTGCAGGCCACGAACGACGCCTGGTTCGGCCAGTTCTCCGGCCCTTACCAGCATCTGGCCCAGGCCCAGTTGCGCGCAATCGAATCCGGCCTGCCGCTGATCCGTGCGGCCAATACCGGCATCAGCGCGGTCATCGACCCGCATGGCCGCATCCGGCAGTCGCTGGGTTTGGGCGTTCAGGGCAAGATCGACACGCCCCTACCTGCCGCCCTGCCTGAAACGCCCTGGATGAAATGGGGCAATTCCCCTGCCATCCTGATCGCGCTTGTCGCGCTCGCAGCCGCGCTTGTCCGCCGCAAGCCGGCCTGATCGCTTCTCCGTTGCAAAATACCCGCGGGGGAGTCCGAAGGACGGGGGCGGCAGCCCCCTGCCCGGTCAATCCTTGAAGAACCGGCTGTCCTTGACCTGGTCCCAGGCCCAGACGACCTCGGCCAGGCGATCCTCGTCGGACCGGTCGCCGCCGTTCATGTCGGGATGCAGGTCCTTGACCAGGGACTTGTACTGCTTGCGGATCTCGGCGCGGGTCCAGCTGTCCTTGGCTTCCAGGATGTCCAAGGCCTTGCGTTCGGTGGGCGGCAGCTTGCGGCTGGCCTTGGCGCGGGCCTCGGGCGCGGTGCCGTTGGCGCCCAGGATCTCCAAGGGGTCGCTGACGCCGTGTCGCGCCCATTTGTCTTCCTGCGCGGCACGGCCAAAGGGCTTGGTCGGACGTTCCCAGACGGTCGCGTTGTCGATGAACTGCTGGAACTCCTCCTCGGACTGGCCCTGGAAATAGTTCCAGTTCGCGTTGTATTCGCGGACGTGATCCTTGCAGAACCAGAAATAGTCATCGAGGTTGCGGGGGTTCTTGGGGGCCCGATACTGCCCCGGCTCGTCGCAGCCCTGCTTGTCGCAGGTGCGGGTCGATGTCTCGAAGGCGCCGGACATGCCGCGACGGCCCTTGTTCTTGCGTTTCTTGTCCTTCGCGGCCGAGATGTCGAAGCCGAAGGGGTCGTTCCTGCTCATTGGGGCACCTTTGCGACTCGGAGGCGGCAGTTTAGGGTTTTTGACGCGACATGAAAGGTCTTGACGGATGATTGCGGATGAAATGCGCGAAAGGCTTGCAGAGCTTGGCCCCACCCGGCTCGAAGTCATCGACGAAAGCGAAAGCCATCGGGGCCATGCCGGATACCGCGATGGCGGGCAGACCCATTTCCGCATCCGCATGGCCAGCCCGGCCTTCGCGGGCCTGGGCCGGGTGCAGCGGCACCGCCTTGTCCACCGCACCCTGGGCGACATCGTGGGGCGCATCCATGCCCTGGCGCTTGATCTGGCTGACACCTAGGCGTTAGCGCCGACAGGCTTGCCGCTGCGGCGGGCGGGGCGTAAGACCCCTCCCAAGCTGTCGCAACGAGGGATGGACATGACCGCGCCCAAGGATTTCAACGACCGGATGCTTTCGCTGGGCCTGGCCCGCGTCAGCGAGGCTGCGGCCCATGCCTCGGCCCGGCTGATCGGGCGCGGCGACGAGAAGGCGGCCGACCAGGCCGCCGTCAACGCCATGCGCGACCAGTTGAACATGCTGGACATCAAGGGCGTCGTGGTCATCGGCGAGGGTGAGCGCGACGAGGCGCCGATGCTCTATATCGGCGAGGAAGTCGGCACCGGCGAAGGCCCCGAAGTGGACATTGCCCTGGATCCGCTAGAAGGCACCACGCTGACCGCCAAGGACATGCCGAACGCCCTGACCGTGATTGCCATGGCGCAACGCGGCACCCTGCTGCACGCGCCGGACGTGTATATGGAAAAGCTGGCCATCGGGCCGGGCTATCCGACCGACGTGGTCAGCCTGGACATGTCCCCGTCCGAACGCGTGCGCGCCCTGGCGCGCGCGCGGGGCGTCGAGGACAGCGACATCACCGTCTGCATCCTGGAGCGTCCCCGTCACGAGGATCTGGTGGCCGAGGTCCGGTCCACCGGCGCGGCGATCCGGCTGATCACCGACGGCGACGTGGCCGGCGTGATCCACTGCGCCGAGGCCGAGTTGACCGGCATCGACATGTACATGGGATCGGGCGGCGCCCCCGAGGGCGTGCTGGCGGCATCCGCGCTCAAATGCATGGGCGGGCAGATGTGGGGCAAGCTGTTGTTCCGCAACGACGACGAAAAGGGCCGCGCCCGCAAGGCCGGGATCACCGACCTGGACCGCATCTATTCGCGCGACGAACTGGTGACGGGCGACGTGATCTTTGCGGCGACAGGCGTGACGAACGGCTCCATCGTGGCGGGCGTCAAGCGCGAGCCGAACTATCTGCAGACCGAGACGATCCTGATGCGGTCGAAGACCGGATCGGTCCGGCGGATGATCTATCGCAACCCGATCAGGTAAGAGGGGCTTCGCCCCAGGGTATTTCGACAACGAAGAAGGTGCTGCCGTGACGTTTCTGGGAATCGAGCAATCGCTGACCAATCGGCGATGGGTCGGCCCGGACGGGACGGCGGATCGCCTGGCCGAGGGTCTGGCCCAGCGCACCGGCCTGCCCCTGGCGGTCGCGCGCGTCCTGGCCGAACGCGGGGTCGAGGCGGAAGGGGCCGAGGGTTTCCTGACGCCGCGCCTGCGCGACCTGTTGCCCGACCCGCTGTCCCTGCGCGACATGGGGGTTGCTGCGGACCGGCTGGTGGCGGCTGCCGTCAAGGGCGAACGCATCGCCATCTTTGCCGATTATGACGTGGACGGGGGCAGTTCGGCCGCCTTGCTGCTGGACTGGCTGCGCGGCCAGGGGCGGGACGCGACGCTCTATATCCCCGACCGCATTGACGAGGGCTATGGCCCGAACGCACCCGCGATGGCGGCCCTTGCGGCCAGTCACGACCTGATCGTCTGCGTCGATTGCGGCACGCTGAGCCATGACGCCCTGGCCGCTGCGGCTGGCACGGACATCATCGTGCTGGATCACCACCTGGGCGGAGAGACGCTGCCCCCCGCGCTTGCGGTCGTGAACCCGAACCGCGCGGACGAGGACGGTTCGCTGGGGCATCTTTGCGCGGCAGGCGTGGTCTTCCTGACGCTGGTCCAGGCGGGCCGCGTCTTGCGCGCGCAGGGGCGGCCGGAACCCAACCTGATGGCGATGCTGGATCTGGTGGCCCTGGCGACCGTGGCCGATGTCGCCCCGCTGGTCGGCGTCAACCGCGCCTTTGTCCGGCAAGGTCTGGCGATCATGGCCCGCAGGCAGCGGCCCGGCCTTGTGGCGCTGTCCGACGTGGCGCGTCTTGACGGCCCGCCAAGCGCCTTTCACCTGGGCTTCCTGCTGGGGCCGCGCATCAATGCCGGCGGCCGCGTGGGCCGCGCCGATCTGGGCGCGCTGTGCCTGTCCTGCCGCGACCCGCGCGAGGCCGGGAGGCTGGCAGCCGAGTTGGACCTGCTGAACCGCGACCGCCGCGCCATCGAAGCCGCCGTGCGCGACGAGGCCCTGGCCCAGGTCGAGGCCCGTGGCGATGCCCGCCTGTCCTGGGCGGCGGGCCCCGGCTGGCATCCCGGCGTCGTCGGCATCGTGGCTGCGCGCGTGAAAGAGGCCACCGACCTGCCCTCGGTCGTGATCGGCGTGGAAAACGGCATCGGCAAGGGCAGCGCCCGGTCGGTTCCGGGCGTCGATCTGGGCCGGGCGATCCACCGGCTGGCTGACGAAGGCCTGCTGATCAAGGGCGGCGGTCACATGATGGCCGCCGGCCTGACCGTGGCCGAGGCGATGATCCCCGCGGCCATGGCCCGCCTGTCCGACCTGATCGCCGCCGATCTGGCGCAGCGGACGGGCGCACGCGATCTGCGCATCTCGGGCCTGATGGAATGCACGGGGGCCACGCCCCAGATGTATCGCCGCCTGGAAGACGCAGGTCCCTTCGGGCAGGCTGCCCCCGCGCCGCGCTTTGCCTTTGCCGACCAGTTGATCGACAGCGCCTCGACCATGGGCGACAATCACCTGCGCTTGTCCTTCCGCAGCGCCGGCGGCCCTGCGCTGGAAGCCGTGGCATGGGGCGCCATGAACGGCCCGCTTGGCCCCGCGCTGATCGGCGCAAGGGGGCGGCGCTTCCATCTGGCGGGCAAGCTGGATCTGTCCACCTGGGGCGGTCGCGAACGGCTGCGCCTGCGGCTGGAGGATGCGGCCCCCGCGTGACCGTATCGGGCCTGACCCCCTCTGGTCACCGCCCGGACCCGCCGCTAACCTGCGCGCGACACTGGCAAAGGGAACCGCGATGAAACTAACCTGGCTTGGACATTCCGGCTTTCGCCTGGAAATCGAGGATGCCGTGATCCTGATCGACCCCTGGATTTCCGGCAATCCGGTCTTCCCCGAGGACCGCCGGGCCGAGGCGATCCAGGGCGCCACCCATGTCCTTCTGACCCACGGCCATGGCGATCATTCCGGCGACACGCTGGCCATCGCCAAGGAGCTGAAGATCCCCGTCGCGGGCATCTATGACCTGGTCAGCCACTGGTCCACGCACCACGACATCGAAGGGATCGGCTTCAACAAGGGCGGCACGGTCGATCTTGGCGGGGCGTCGGTGACGATGGTGAACGCCAGCCATTCCAGTTCGCTGAATGGGGCCGACGGGCCGATCTATGCCGGGCACGAATCGGGCTACATGATCGCGGGCGAAGGGCATGTGATCTATGTCTCGGGCGATACGGACATCATGGCCGACATGGCCTGGATGGGCGAATACCACCACCCCGACATCGGCATCCTGTGCGCGGGCGGGCACTTCACCATGGACATGAAGCGCGCGGCCTGGGCGGCCAGGAAGTATTTCGACTTCAAGACCGTGATTCCCTGCCATTACAAGACGTTCCCCTTGCTGGAACAATCCGCACAAGGGCTGATCGACGGCCTGCCGGGCGTGCGCGTGATCGAACCCCAGATCATGAAGGCGATCGAGCTGTGAGCTTTCAGAAATTCGACGACCCTGCGGGCGATGCGGATCACCCGGCACGACTGGCCCAATTGCGCGCGCGGCTTGCGGCGGATGGGCTGGACGGCTTTATCGTGCCCCGCGCGGATGCGCACCAGGGCGAATATGTGGCCGATGCCGATGCGCGGCTGGCATGGCTGACTGGCTTTACCGGCAGCGCGGGCTTTGCCATCGTCACGGCCGACCGGGCAGGCGTCTTCATCGACGGACGCTATCGCGTGCAGGTCAAGGCGCAGGTGGACCCCCACCACTTCACGCCGGTGCCCTGGCCCGAAACCAAGCCTTCGGACTGGCTGCGCGCGGCCCTGCCCGCCGGCGGGCGCCTGGGCTTCGACCCGTGGCTGCACACCCGCCAGGAAATCGAGACGCTGGAAAAGGCGCTTGCCGACAGTGGCATCGGGCTGATCGCGGTGGACCACAATCCGCTGGATGCGATCTGGACCGACCGACCTGCCCCGCCTGTGGGTCGGGCGCGCGCCCATGACGATGCCGTGGCAGGCGAGACGGCCGCCGAAAAGCGCGCCCGCCTTGCCGCGCAACTGCGCGAGGACGGTCAGGCCGCCGCCCTGCTGACCCTGCCCGACTCGATCTCGTGGCTGCTGAACATCCGGGGCAGCGACGTTCCCAAGAACCCGATCGTGCAATCCTTCGCCGTCCTGTCGGATGACGGCCATCTGGCGCTGTTCACGGATCCCGCCAAGTTCGACGATGCCCTGCGCGCCCATCTGGGCAACCAGGTCGCGATCCTGCACCCCGAAGGCCTGTCGCCGGCGCTTCTGGATCTGGAAGGTCCGGTCCGCATCGACCCCGCTTCGGCCCCCGAGGCCGCCTTCCGCCTGCTGGAAAGCGCGAACACCCAGATCGCCCGCGCGTCCGACCCGGCGATCCTGCCCAAGGCCCGCAAGAACGCGGCCGAACTGGACGGGATGCGCGCCGCTCATCTGCGCGACGGGGTGGCGATGGTACGGCTGCTGGCCTGGTTGGATAGCCAGGAACCGGCCGACCTGACCGAAATCGCCGTGGTCGAGAAGCTGGAAACCTTGCGCCGGGATGCGGGCATCACCGATATCAGCTTCGACACGATCTGCGGGGCGGGACCGAACGCCGCCCTTCCCCATTACCGCGTCACCCGCGCCACCAACCGCCGACTGGCGGCAGGCGAAGTCCTCCTGATCGATTCGGGCGGGCAATATCCCGACGGCACCACCGACATCACCCGCATCCTGCCCCTGGGCGATCCCTCGCCCGATGTCGTGGCCCCCTATACCGCCGTGCTGCGCGGCATGATCGCCATCAGCCGGGCGCGCTTTCCGCAGGGTGTGGCGGGTGCCCATATCGACGCCTTGGCGCGGCAATACCTGTGGTCGCAGGGCCAGGATTACGACCACGGCACCGGTCACGGCGTCGGCGCGGCGCTCTGCGTCCACGAAGGCCCGGTGCGCATCAGCCGCGTCAGCACCCTGCCCTTGGAAGAAGGCATGATCCTGTCCAACGAGCCGGGCTATTACCGCGAAGGCGCCTTCGGCATCCGCATCGAGAACCTGATCGTCGTCACCCCCGCCGAAGCCGAGCCGGGCCGCACCATGCTGGGCTTCGAGACCCTGACCCTGTGTCCCATCGACACAAGGCTGATCGACCTTGCGGCGCTGTCACGGGACGAGATCGCCTGGCTCGACGCCTATCACGCCCAGGTGCGTGACGCGCTGTCGCCGCATCTGGACACGCAGGACCGGGCTTGGCTGGATCGGGCAACCCGGCCGCTTGGCTCATCTTCTGTGTGACAATATCCTCTGGGGGTCCGGGGGGCGAAGCGCCCCCGGCCTCCGCGGGACGCAAATCATAATGCGTCCAGGATCCGCGCCGCCTCGTCCCGGCAAGGCGTCAGCGCCCCCCGGTCCTCGCCCGGAAAGAACCGCGCGCGGACGGCGGTGGGCATCGGCGCGGGTTCCGCAATGATCACGCGCGGGCCGACGGATGCGGCTTCGGCCTGCCAGCTGCGGGCAAGCGCGATCTGGCCAGCCTTGGTCGCGCCGTAAGCGCCAAAGAACTTCTGTCCCGCACGGGGATCATCGAAGAACAGCGCCGTCCCTTGCCGCGCGCGCAACAAAGGTTCCAGCAAGGCGATCAGCCCGCGCGTCACGTCCATGTTGACCAGAACCGATTTCGCCCAGTCCTTGCCATCCACATGCGGCGCAGGGGCCAGGGGCGCCGCGTGGACCGCCGCATGGGCCCACAGATCCAACCCGCCCCAGCGGCCCAGCACGGCTTCCGCCAACTGCTGCATCGCCGGCGCCTCGGCCACGTCCATGGGCGCAAGCGTCGCGCTGCCGCCCGCGCGGCGGATGCGGTCGTCCAGTTCCTCCAGCGCGCCCACCGTCCGGGCCACCGCCAGGACGTGATAGCCGCGCCCGGCCAGATCCTCGGCCAGGGCCGCGCCAAGGCCGCGCGAAGCGCCCGTCACCAATGCGATTTTCTGTGTCTCTGTCATGGCCGATCCCTTGCCACCGGCCCCGCGCCTTCGCAAGACCCGCCATGCAAAAGGGCCCCCGAAGGGGCCCCTGCGAAGCTGCGACCGATCAGCGCGCGCCGACCTCGATATAGTCGCGCTTGCCCTCGCCCACGTACAACTGGCGCGGGCGGCCGATCTTGGCCTGCGGATCGGCGATCATTTCCTTCCACTGCGCGACCCAGCCCACCGTGCGCGACAGCGCGAAGATCGGCGTGAACATCGAGGTGGGGAAGCCCATCGCCTCTAGGATGATGCCCGAATAGAAATCGACGTTGGGATAAAGCTTCTTCTCGATGAAGTACTCGTCCTCGAGCGCGATCTTTTCCAATTCCTTGGCGACCTGCAGCGTGGGGTTGTCGTGGATGCCCAGAAGCTCCAGCACCTCGTCGGCCGATTCCTTCATGACCTTCGCGCGCGGGTCGAAGTTCTTGTAGACCCGGTGGCCGAAGCCCATCAGCTTGAAGGGATCGGACTTGTCCTTCGCCCTGGCGATGTATTCCGGGATGCGGTCCACTGTGCCGATCTCGCGCAGCATCTCCAGGCAGGCCTGGTTCGCGCCGCCATGGGCCGGGCCCCACAGGCAGGCGATGCCGGCCGCGATGCAGGCAAAGGGATTGGCCCCCGACGACCCGGCCAGACGCACGGTCGAGGTCGAGGCATTCTGTTCGTGATCGGCGTGCAGGGTGAAGATGCGGTCCATGGCGCGGGCCAGGGCCGGATCGACATGATATTTCTCGGCCGGGACCGAGAAGCACATGTGCAGGAAGTTGCTGGCGTAATCCAGTTCGTTCTGCGGATACACGAAAGGCTGGCCGATCGAGTATTTATAGGCCATGGCCGCGATGGTGGGCACCTTGGCGATCAGCCGGATCGCCGCGACCTCGCGCTGCCAGGGATCGTTGATGTCGGTCGAATCGTGATAGAAGGCCGACATCGCGCCGATTACGCCCACCATGGTCGCCATGGGATGCGCGTCGCGGCGGAAGCCCCGGAAGAAGTTGTGCATCTGTTCGTGAACCATCGTGTGACGGGTCACGCGACGTTCGAAATCCACCATCTGCTCGGCCGTCGGCAGTTCGCCGTACAGCAGCAGATAGCAGACCTCCAGATAATGGGACTGGGCCGCCAACTGCTCGATCGGATAGCCGCGATACCACAACTCGCCCTTGTCGCCATCGATGAAGGTGATGGTCGAATCGCAGCTTGCGGTCGAGGTGAAGCCGGGGTCATAGGTGAACACGTCCGCCTGCCCATACAGCTTGCGGATGTCCAGGACATCCGGCCCCTGCGTCGGGCGAAGGATCGGAAGCTCGTATTCGGAGTCGTTGATCTTGAGTGTGGCGTTCGTCGCGTCGGCCATCCAAGGCGTCCTTTCCGGCTGGGCCGGGCCGACCTTCGATTGAACGGGGGACGACCCTGGCATGTAAGGGCAGGCCTTCAGCCTGCCAAATCCGTCTGGTCCTGCAACCGGGCCAGCGATTCCTCGCGGCCTAGCGCCGTCATCATGTCAAACACACTGGGGGTCGTCGTGCGGCCAGCCAAGGCTGCCCGCAAGGGTGCCGCAAGCTTGCCCAGGCCCACGCCGTTCTCCTCGGCAACCTGCTTGGCCGCCTGCTCCAGTTCGTCTCGGGTCCAGCTAACATGCTGCACTGCGGCAGTCAACGCGGACAGCATACCACGGGATACCGAATCCAGAGACTTTGATGCTTTTTCATCCGGTTCCACGGGCCGATCGATCAGGGCGAAGCGGGCCTGATCCAGCAGTTGCGGCAGGGTCCTGGCCTTTTCCTTCAGGGCCGGCAACGCCGCCGTGATCCGGTTCCGCTGTTGCGGGGTCAGGGGCGCGGCGTCCGTGTCGGCCAGGAATTGATCCAGAACCAACAGCAGGTCGTCGTCCGCCATGGTGCCGATATGATGGCCGCTGACATGTTCCAGCTTCTTGAAATCCAGCCGGGCCGGCGCGCGGTTGATCCCGGACAGGTCGAACCATTCCCGCGCCTGGGCGTCGTCGAACAGCTCGTCATCGCCATGGCTCCAGCCCAGGCGGGCCAGATAGTTGCGCATCGCCGCCGGAGGATAACCCAGGGCCGCGAATTCGTGCAGGCCCACGGCGCCGTGACGCTTGGACAGCTTCTTGCCGTCCTCGCCATGGATCAGCGGGATATGGGCAAAGACCGGGCGCGGCCAACCCATCGCATCGAAGATCTGGACCTGGCGGAAGGTGTTGGTCAGGTGATCGTCACCCCGGATCACATGGGTCACGCCCATGTCGTGGTCATCCACCACCACCGCCAGCATATAGGTGGGCGTTCCATCGCTGCGCAGGATGATCATGTCGTCCAGTTGGTCGTTGCCTACGCGGACCGTGCCCTGCACCGCGTCCTCGATCACCGTTTCCCCGTCGCGGGGTGCGCGCAGGCGGATGGCATGGGGCGCATCCGGCAGGTCCGTCGCGTCGCGCCAGGGGCTCTGGAAGGACTGGCGCGGGTTCGCCTCGCGCCACTGGGCGATCTCCTCGGGGGTCGAGAAGCATTTGTAGGCGGTGCCCGCCGCCAGCATCTGCAGGGCCACCTCGGCATGGCGATCCTTGCGCTGGAACTGGCTGACCGGTTCGCCGTCCCAGTCCAGGCCCAGCCAGGCCAGGCCCTTCAGGATCGCCTCGGTCGCCTCGGGCGTGGACCGGGCGCGGTCGGTATCCTCGATCCGCAGCAGGAACTTGCCGCCCCGGCCCCGCGCGTAAAGCCAGTTGAACAGCGCCGTCCGCGCGCCGCCGATATGCAGATAGCCGGTCGGCGAAGGGGCAAAACGGGTGACGACGGGGCGGTCTGCGGGTGTGTCGGACATGGCGGCCTTCCTCGGGTCGGTGCGGGCATTAACGCTTTGGTAAGCTGTCCATGCCATCGTTGCCGCAGGAATAGAGAAGCCAGTGCGAAAGGACAAGAATGGCCGCCCAGGGCGACATGACGGCGCTGCCGGGCTTTTCGGGCACGCGGGCGGCCTCGCGGCACGCGACCGTGCGGCCTGCGCGCATGGGGGCCACGTTGCGCGCCGGGCTGTTCGCCTGGGTCCCGGTCTGCCTGGCCGCCGGGATCGCGCTGTGGTTCGCCCTGCCCGCCGCGCCCGGTCGCGGAACATGGTTCACCCTGGGATGTCTGGCCGCTCTGGCATTTGCCGGGGGACGGCTTGCCCTGCCCTGGGCCGAACGGGGGCGCATCGGCTGGGCCTTGGCCGACGGGCTGCGGATCGGCACCGCGGCGGCGCTGCTGGTCATCGCGGGCTTCGGCCTGATCGGGTTGCGATCCGCCATGGTCGCCGCCCCGATCATGGAATGGCGTTATTACGGCCCGGTCGAGGGGCGGCTGGTCGAAATCGACCGTTCGGCCCGCGACCGGATCCGCATCACGCTGGACCGCGTGGTGCTGCGCGACACCGCGCCCGACCGCACCCCCGACAAGGTGCGGCTGTCGCTGATGGACCAGACCGACCCGCTGCCGCCCCTGGGCCAGCGGGTCATGCTGACCGGCCATCTTGGTCCGCCCCCTGCCCCGGCATCCCCCGGCAGCTTCGATTTCCGTTGGCTTGCCTGGTTCGAAAGCCTGGGCGCCGTCGGATATACCCGCACCCCCATCCTGACGGTGGAACCGGCCGAGGGGGGCATGTGGGCCATGCACCGTGCCCGCCTGGCGATCAGCCGGGCCATTCAGGACGGCATCGGCGGGCAGGAAGGCGCGGTCGCATCGGCCCTGATGACCGGCGACCGGTCCGGGATCGAGGAAGCCACGAACGAGGTGATGCGGGCCTCGAACCTGTACCACATCATCTCGATTTCCGGCCTGCACATGTCCATGCTGGCAGGCTTCGTCTATGCCGCCCTGCGCATGGCCCTGGTGCTGGCGCAGGGCCTGGGCGCGCCCCTGCCCCAGGCCGTCCACAAGATCGCGGCGATGGGCGCACTGCTGGCGTCGGCCGCCTATCTGTGGCTGTCGGGCGGCGGCGTCGCCACGGAACGCGCCTTTGTCATGGTCGCGGTGATGCTGCTGGCGATCATGGCCGACCGCCGCGCCATTTCCCTGCGCACCATCGCCCTGGCCGCGACCATCATCCTGATCTATTCGCCCGAGGCCGTGACCCATCCCGGCTTCCAGATGAGCTTTGCGGCCACCGTCGCCCTGATCTTGTCCGCCGGGCCGTGGTCGCGCATTTCGCCGCATGTGCCCTTCTGGCTGCGGCCGGTGGCGATGCTGATCGTATCCTCGCTGGTGGCATCCATCGCGACCTCGCCCCTGGCTGCGGCGCATTTCAACCGGATGGCGCAATACGGCCTGCTGGCGAACCTGCTGGTCGTCCCGGTAATGGGCGCCCTGGTGATGCCCGCAGGCGTGATCGGCGCGCTGCTGGCCCCGGTGGGCCTGGCGGAGCCGGCGCTGTGGGTCATGGGCCTGGGCACCCGCTGGATGCTGTGGGTGGCGGACTGGGTGGCGGGCCTGGGCGGTGCGGTGACGGCCCTGCCGCTGCCGCCCGCGCCGGTGATTCCGCTGATGTGCTTCGGGGCCACGCTGGCGGTGCTGTGTTGGCGCGAAGGCCTGACCGCGCGGCGGCCCGGCCTGCTGGGCTGTGGCTTTCTTGCAGGCATCGCGATGCTGGCGGCATCCACCGCGATCTGGCTGACGGCCAGCCGCCCCTTGGTTCTGATCGCGCCCGAGGGCGAGGCGGTGGGGCTGATGACCATGGCGGGGCGTGCGGTGTCCAAGCCCTCGGGCGGGGCCTTCGTGGTCAGCACCTGGCTGCAGGAAGACGGCGACATGGCCACGCAGGAGGAATCCGCCGCCCGCCCCGCCTGGCAGGGCGACAAGCGCGACCGGATGGCCACCCTGCCGCAGGGTTGGGAAATCTGGCATTTCACCGGAAAGGGTGCGGCCGACCGCGCGCCCGCCGCCTGCCAGGCGAAACGGATGGTGGTCCTGTCGGAAAAGCTTCCCACGCGCGCCGACTGGCCCTGCGTGATGCTGGACCTGGGGCGCCTGCGGATCACCGGTGCCGTGACGGTCGAGATGGGCGACCAGGGCCCCGTCCTGCGCGGCGTCAACCAGATGCTGCGCAGTCCGGGGTGATTGGGCCTCAGATGCCCGCGTCGATGATCGCGCGGGCCAGGACCGGCACGGTATGCTGGTTCAGCCCCGCGATGTTCAACCGCGAATCCCCCACCATGTAGATCGCCGCGTCCGATTTCAGCTTTGCCACCTGTTCCGGCGTGGCCCCCAGACGCGAGAACATGCCCCGGTGCTGACCGATGAAGTCGAAGCGGTCGCTGCCCGACAGGTCGCGCAGTTCCGATGCCAGCTGCGACCGCAGGCCCAGCATGGTGTTCCGCACCTCCTCAAGCTCGGCCGCCCAATCGGCGCGCAGCGCATCGTCGGTCAGGATGGTGCTGACGATCCGCGCACCATGATCCGGCGGGAAGGAATAGTTCTGCCGGTTCAGGAAGGCCATCGACCCCTGGGCCAGATCGCGCGCCGCGGTGTTTTCCGCCAGAGCGAACAGGATGCCGGTGCGTTCGCGATAGATGCCGAAGTTCTTGGAACAGGAGGCCGCGATCAGCACCTCGGGCAGGCGCTGCGCGATCATGCGGGTGGCGGCCGCGTCTTCCTCCAGCCCGTCGCCGAAGCCCTGATAGGCCAGGTCGATCAGCGGGATCGCGCCGGATTTCTCCAAGATCGCCGCGACTTCGTCCCATTGTTCCATGGACAGGTTCGCGCCGGTCGGGTTGTGGCAGCAGCCGTGCAGCAGCACGATGTCGCCCTTGCCCGCCTTGGCGATGTCGGCCTTCAGCCCGTCGAAATCGACGCCCCGCGTTTCCGCGTCGAAATAGCGGTATTCGACGAAGGGCAGGCCCATGAACTTCATGATCGACAGGTGATTGGGCCAGGTTGGGTTCGACACATAGACCGTCACCCCCGGATTGGCGAGCCGCGCCAGTTCCAGCGCCTGCCGGATCGCGCCGGTGCCGCCCACCGTCGCCAAGGACGCCAGCCGGTCCCCCGGCACGTCCTTCAGCACCATCCGGGCCATGGCATTGCGGTATTCGGGTTCGCCCGCCAGGCCGGTATAGGCCTTGGTGGTCTGGCTTTCCCAGATCCGCTGTTCCGCCGCCTTGACCGCCCGCATGACCGGAGTCACCCCCTGGGGGTCCTTGTAGACGCCGACGCCCAGGTCGATCTTGCCCTGCCGGGTATCGGCCTTGAACTCCTCGATCAGCTTCAGGATCGAATCGGGGGCTTGGGGTTTCAGGTTCGACAGCATTCAGGCGTCTCCGGTTGCGATGGGCAGGTCCGGGAAGCTGCCCCATTCGGTCCAGCTTCCGTCGTAAAGCGAGTGGTTGCGGTGCCCGATCCGTTCCAGCGCAAGCGACAGCACGGCGGCGGTGATGCCGCTGCCGCAACTGGTGATGACGGGCTGTTTCAGATCGACGCCGGCGGTTTCGAACTCGGCCCGCAGGGCATCGGGCGCCTTCATGGTGCCGTCCGCGTTCAGCAGCCGCCCGAAGGGGACGTTCTTCGCTCCGGGAACATGGCCGGACCGCAGGCCGGGGCGCGGCTCTGGCGCCTCGCCGCGGAACCGTTCGGGCGCGCGGGCATCGACGATCTGGTGATCGCCCAGCTTGCTGGCCAGGGCCACCTGGGTCACGTCGCGGACCAGCCCCGCCTGGCGCTGCACGGTGATGTGGCGGTCGCGCAGGATCGGGGCCATGTCCTCGACCGGGCGGCCCTCGGCCTGCCACTTGGCGAAGCCGCCATCCAGCACGGCGACATCGGTCTTGCCCATCAGGCGGAAGGTCCACCAGACCCGCGCGGCACTGCGCACGTCGGAATTGTCATAGACCACCACCTGATGCCCGTCGCCCACGCCCATCGCCCGCATCCGGGAAATGAACATTTCGACCGGCGGGGCCATGTGCGGCAGGGCGCTGCGCTTGTCGCTGATCGCGTCGATGTCGAAGAACCGCGCAGCCGGAATATGGGCGGTGTCATATTCGGCCCGCGCATCGCGGCCCGTGGCCGGCATGTGCCAGCTTGCATCCAGGATGCGCAGGTCGGGATCGTTCAGATGCGCCGCCAGCCATTCGGTCGAGACCAGCGTTTTCGGATCGTCCTGCATGGCCCCCTCCGCCTTGGTGCGGGCCTGATCTACAGGGGGCCGGTCCCCCTTGCAATGCCTTGTCAGCCCTGCTTCAGCAGCCGCTGCTTCTGGCGGTTCCAGTCGCGCTTGGCGTCCGTTTCGCGCTTGTCGTGGTTCTTCTTGCCCTTGGCGACGCCGATCTTCAGCTTCACGATGCCGCGGTGGTTGAAATACATCACCAGCGGGATCAGCGTCATCCCCTCGCGCCCGACGGCCTGCCACAGCCGCGCCAGTTCCTTGCGGCTGACCAGCAGCTTGCGCTTGCGGCGTTCCTCGTGCCCGAAGACCCCGGCCTGCTTGTAGGCGGCGATATAGCCGTTGATCAGCCAAAGCTCTCCGTCCTCGACCGAGGCATAGCTTTCGGCGATGTTGGACTGGCCGGTGCGCAGGGACTTCACCTCGGACCCGGTCAGGACGATGCCGACCTCGAGGTCGCTTTCGATGAAGTAATCAAAGCGCGCCCGCCGGTTCTCGGCGATGATCTTGTAGTTCTTGTCGGGATCCTGGGCCATGACGGCGATAGATAGGCAGCGGCAGGGGGCGTGTAAAGGTCGGGAAATCGCCGTTGCCCCCCGTCGGGCGACCGCCTTACCACTGTCGGCAAGCGAAAGGACCGCCATGACCCCTGCCCCGCGCAACCTTGTCACCGACATTCCCGGCCTGCGCGTCGGCAATGCCGCCGATCCGCGCCTGAAATCGGGCGTCACCGTGCTGACCGCCGATATGCCCTTCGCGGCGGCGGTCCATGTGATGGGCGGCGCGCCCGGCACGCGCGAAACCGACCTGCTGGCGCCGGACAAGCTGGTGTCCCAGGTCGATGCGCTTGTGCTGTCGGGCGGGTCGGCCTTCGGGCTTGCCGCCTGCGACGGAGTGATGGCGGGCCTGGCTGCTGCGGGGCGGGGCTTTGCCGTCGGTCCGGCACGGGTACCCATCGTGCCGGGGGCGATCGTCTTCGACCTGCTGAATGGCGGCGACAAGGACTGGGCCGAGAATCCCTATCCGGCGCTTGGCCGGGAAGCCCTTGCCAAGGCGGCGGCGGATTTCGCCATCGGCACGGCGGGGGCGGGAACCGGGGCCAGCACGGGCAACCTGAAGGGCGGGCTGGGATCCGCCTCGGCCCGGCTGTCGAATGGGGTGACGGTGGGCGCGCTTGTGGTGGTCAATGCGCTTGGGCAGGCGACGGTGGGGGGCACGCGAAACTTCTGGGCCGCGCCCTGGGAACTGGACGGCGAATATGGCGGCCTTGGCCTGCCGCCGGCATTTCCCGCCACGGATGAACCTGCGCCGGTGAAACGCCTGGGCGAGGCGACCACGATCGCCATCGTCGCCACCGACGCGGCTCTGGACAAGGCGGGGCTGCAGCGGCTGGCGATTGCCGCCCATGACGGCATGGCCCGCGCGCTTGTGCCCAGCCATACCCCTTTCGACGGGGATCTGGTCTTTGCCGTCTCGACCGGTGCCAGGCCCTTGGCCGATCCCGTTGCCGATCCCTTCCTGCTGGGACATGCCGCGGCCACATGCCTGTCGCGGGCGATTGCGCGGGGCGTGCATGCCGCAAGCCCTGCGCCGGGCGACCTGCAACCCTGCTGGAGCAGTCTTCGGGCATGAGAAAGGGACGGTGCGCGACCGGCGCACCGTCCCAGATCAGAGAGAGGGTCGCCAAGAGGGAAGGCTTAGCGATACCGTTCCAACGCGGCCGGGCGCAAATGGTTCACGGGTTTCGCCCTTGGCGCGATTTTTTTTTGATGCCACGCGTTGCGCCGCCCCTGCTTTGACATCACCATGCCTACGTGCTGATCTTGGGCAACCGATACGGAGCCAGCCATGACCAAACATTCAACCGACCTGAAGACCCTGCTGCGCGATCCGTCGCTGCTGGAAACCCGCGCCTTTGTCGCGGGCGAATGGGTCGATGCGCGGGACGGCGCCACCTTCGACGTCATCAACCCCGCCCGCGGCGATGTCATTGCCAAGGTGGCCGACATGGACCGCCAGGACGCCGCCCGCGCCATCGAGGCGGCGGCCGAGGCGATGAAGGGCTGGGCCGCGCGCACCGCCAAGGACCGCGCGGGCGTGATGCGCAAGTGGTTCGACCTGATGATGCAGAACCAGGACGACCTCGCCCGCATCCTGACCGCCGAGATGGGCAAGCCCTTCCCCGAGGCCAAGGGCGAGATCGCCTATGGCGCCAGCTTCATCGAATGGTTCGGCGAGGAAGCCAAGCGCGTTTATGGCGAAACCATCCCCGGCCACATGCCCGACAAGCGCCTGACCGTGCTGCGCCAGCCGATCGGCGTGGTGGGCAGCATCACGCCCTGGAACTTCCCCAACGCGATGATCGCCCGCAAGGTCGCGCCGGCCTTGGCCGTGGGCTGCGGCTTCGTCGCCCGCCCGGCGGCGGAAACCCCGCTGTCCGCCCTTGCCATGGCGGTGCTGGGCGAACGCGCGGGCCTGCCCAAGGGGATCCTGTCGGTGGTGACCTCGTCGCGGTCCTCCGATATCGGCAAGGAGTTCTGCGAGAACCCGCTGGTGCGCAAGCTGACCTTCACCGGCTCGACCGAGGTGGGACGGATCCTGCTGCGCCAGGCCGCCGACCAGGTCATGAAATGCAGCATGGAACTGGGCGGCAACGCGCCCTTCATCGTCTTCGACGATGCCGACCTGGACGCGGCGGTGGAAGGCGCGATGGCATCGAAGTTCCGCAACAACGGCCAGACCTGCGTTTGCGCCAACCGCATCTATGTCCAGGCGGGCGTCTATGACGCCTTCGCGCAGAAGCTTGCGGCGGCGGTGGACAAGCTGCGCGTGGGCGACGGGCTGGAGGACGGCGTGACCACCGGCCCCCTGATCAACGAGGACGCCGTGGAAAAGGTCGAGGAACATATCCGCGACGTGCTGGACGGCGGCGGCCAGGTCGTCACCGGGGGCGAACGGATGGAGGGGCTGTTCTTCAAGCCCACTGTCGTCACCGGCGTCACCGACCGCATGAAGGTCGCGACCGAGGAAACCTTCGGCCCCCTCGCCCCCCTGTTCCGGTTCGAGACCGAGGAGGAGGTCGTCCAGAAAGCCAACGACACGATCTTCGGGCTGGCGTCCTATTTCTATGCCCGCGACATCGGCCGCATCACTCGCGTCCAGGAAGCCCTGGAATACGGCATCGTCGGCGTGAACACCGGCATCATCTCGACCGAGGTGGCGCCCTTCGGGGGCGTCAAGCAGTCGGGACTGGGTCGCGAAGGCAGCCGCCATGGCATCGAGGACTATCTGGAGCTGAAATACATCTGCCTGTCGCTGTGACAAACCGCAACAATCTCCGACCCTTGCGGGAACGCGGCGCGGCCCTGGCGCATTGATCCCGCAAGACCCGGCCTTTGCGGGTCACGTCGCCAACATGAAAGGGAACACGTCATGGAAGGTATCGGCTGGCTTCTCGCAATCATCCTGGGTGCCATCGCAGGCTGGATCGCCGAGAAGATCATGAAGTCGAACATGGGCCTGCTGATGAACATCGTCGTCGGCATCATCGGTGCCCTGATCGGTAACTTCATCTTCGACCTGATCCTCGGCTCCAGCGCCGAAGGCAGTGTTTTGGGGCAGTTGGTCGTCGCCGTGATCGGCGCCTGCATCCTGATCTGGCTGGTCCGCCTGGTGCGCGGCCGGACCTGATTACCCCCTGAACGGAAAAGGGCCGGTGCGCATCGACGCACCGGCCCTTTTTCATGGTCGTCACCGGCAAGGATCAGCGGCCCTCGTCGTCCTCGTCCTCATCCGCGTCAGGCAGGTTGAAGAAGCTGTCGGCGTCCAGATCGCGCTCGGGCGCCTTGTCCTCGTCCCGCGTTAGCGAGAAATTCTCAAGCCCCGCGATCGAGGAGGGCAGGCGCGGCTCGTCGCTCATCGAGAGCGAGGTCTCGGTGCTGACCAGCTTGCGGCGTTCGTCGTCGCTCATCACCTCGCCGGTGGCGGCGGCCTTCTTGGCGGCCTTCTGGACGGCGGCGTCCAGTTCGGTCTGGCGGCACAGGCCCAGGGCGACCGGGTCGATCGGCTGCATGTTCTGGATGTTCCAGTGGGTCCGTTCGCGGATCGAAGCGATCGTGGGCTTCGTCGTCCCCACCAACTTGGCAATGGCCGCGTCCGGCAGTTCGGGATGGAACTTCACCAGCCACAGGATCGCGTTCGGCCGGTCCTGGCGCTTGGACAGCGGCGTATAACGCGGCCCGCGGCGCTTTTCCTCGCCTTCGGCGGCGGGGTTGTGCTTCAGGCGCAGCTTGTAGGTGGGGCTGGCCTCGCCCTTGCGGATTTCCTCGGGGTCAAGCTGGTGCGAGGCGACCGGGTCATAGCCCTTGACGCCTGCCGCCACGTCGCCGTCGGCGATGCCCTGCACTTCCAGTTCGTGCAATCCGCAGAAATCGCCGATCTGCTTGAAGCTCAGCGTGGTATTGTCCACCAGCCAGACGGCGGTCGCCTTGGCCATCAAAGGCTTGCTCATGTCCATCTCCTTCGTGTGTCTGCCCCGAACAGCAGGCTTCAGGCCGGAAAAACGGCTTTTGGCGGGTGCCATTCCTCGTTTTCGGGGGGAATTGTCGGGTCATATAGCGATTCCGGCGCGCGGGGAAAAGAGGATTCGCGTTGTCAGATGGACGCCAGTCGCCGTGCAGGGCATGGTGTCGCCATGAAGGCCGCATTCCTGATCCCGCTTCTGCTGGCCCTGTGGCCGGTCCCCGCCCCCGCCGATGGGGTGGCGGGCGATTTCGATTACTATGTCCTGGCGCTCAGTTGGCAGCCGGGCTGGTGCCGGGCCACGGGCGATGAACAGGGGGCCCGGGAATGCGACAAGGGCAGCGGCCTGGACTTCACGGTCCATGGGCTTTGGCCCCAATATGAACGGGGATGGCCGGAATATTGCGACACACCGGAGCGCGACCCGTCGCGGCGAGAGGTGCAGGCCATCGGCGACCTGATGGCGCCGGGGCTGGCCCTTTACCAATGGCGAAAACATGGCCGCTGTTCGGGCCTGTCGGCGGCGGAATACCTTTCGACCCTGCGGCAGGCCGCCGAAAGCGTGGAAATCCCCCGGCCGTTCGACGGCCTGCCCCGTGACATCACCCTGCCGCCCGTGGTTGTCGAGGAGGCCTTCATCGAGGCCAATCCCGACCTGACCCCTGCAGGTGTCACCGTCACCTGCAAGGCCGAGGCACTGCAGGAAGTCCGCATCTGCCTGACCCGCGACCTGACGCCGCGGGATTGCGCGCCAGACGTGCGGCGCAACTGTTCCCGGGCACGGGTGCTGATGGAAAGGGTGCGGTAAAAGGGGGCGCTGCCCCCGTCCTTCGGACTCCCCCGGGATATTTTTGCACAAGAGATGGCGCGTGTTCAGCGTTTCTTAAGATCTGCCGCGTTAAGTGGTCGTGCGATACAGGCGGGGACGCCGATGACCGCCACAGGAGATGCCACAGGCCTTGAGGACGGGTGCCCGCAAGGCCTGTTTGCCTGTTCCATCTTCTGTGCTTCAAATATCCCCGCCGGAGGCTTCTGCCCGCGCCTCAGGCACCATCGCCCGCCACTTTCAGGACGATCTTGCCGATATGCTGGCTGCTTTCCATCCGCCGATGCGCCTCGGCCGCGTCCTTCAGGTCGAATTCGCTGTCGATCCTGACCTTGACCGTTCCCGCCGATATCAGCGGCCACAACCGCTTGCGCAGGGCTTCGGCGATCTCGGCCTTGGCGGCGTCCGATTGCGGGCGCAGCGTCGATCCGGTGACGGTCAGGCGCTTGGCCATGATCTGCGCGAAGTTCAGTTCCACCTTGGGCCCCTCCAGGAAGGCGATCATCACCAGACGCCCCTCGAGGGCCAGGGCCTTGATGTTCCTGGGGATATAGCTGCCCCCCACCATGTCGAGGATCAGGTCCGCCCCGTCCTCGGCCGCCATGACCTTGGTGAAATCCTCGGTCCGGTAATTGATCGGATGAGCGCCCAGGGCAGCGATGGCCGCGCATTTCTCGTCGCTGCCGGCGGTGGCGAAGACGCGGGCGCCCAAGGCGCGGGCGATCTGGATCGCCATCATGCCGATGCCGGAACTGCCGCCATGGACCAGGAAGCGTTCGCCCCCCGTCAGCCCGCCGCGCGTGACGACATTCGACCAGATGGTGAAGGCGGTTTCCGGCAGGCAGGCCCCTTCGCGCAGGCCCAGGCCATAGGGGATGCGCAACGCGTGATCGGCATGGCAGGCCACATATTCCGCGTAACCGCCCCCCGGCAACAGCGCGCAGACCTGCTCTCCCTTTTTCCAGCGGGTGACGCCCGCGCCCATGCCCACGATCTCGCCCGAGGCTTCCAGCCCCGGCAGGTCGGAGGCGTCGGGCGGGGGGGCATAGCTGCCCTGGCGTTGAAGCACGTCGGGCCTGTTCACGCCCGCATAGGCCACGCGGATCAGGATCTGGTCGTGGCGCGGCACCGGAACCGGGCGGCTGGTCAGCCGCAGCGCATCGGCATTACCGGGCGCGGCGATCTCGACCGCGTTCATGGCATCGGGAAACATTCCTACTCCTTGCGTCAGGGACGGATGCGGCCGGGCAGGTCGCGCGGTCCGGGCGCGCGGATCCAGCCAAAGGCCATCCGCGCCAACGTTTCCGCACCCGGCAGCTTGCGCAAGGTCGATTTCGCCGATTCGAACCGCATGACCCCGTCGATGCGGCGGTCGATGAAGCCGCGGGTTTCCGCATGGTCGGGTGAATCGTCCCCCAGCCAGAACAGCACCGTGGCGCTGATGACCGCCGACAGGGTGGCGCGTTTCGAATACCAGTTCACGTCGCGCGACGCGTCACCAAGCCCGGTCCAGATCACATCCGCCGTTTCCCAGACCAGCCGGGCCGCCAGCGCGGCATTCTGCGGCAAGGACAAGGTGGCGGCCCCCGCTCGCACCAGTTCCGCATCGACCAGCATCAGGCGGCGCCAGATCGCCTCGGCCACGCGGTCGCGGAAACGCCCGCCCGGCGGGGTTTGCGACAGGCTGTCGCGCAGCATCGCATCCGCCCGGCGGTGATAGGCGGCGGCAAGGCCCGCGCCGCCTTGCGGGAAATGCACACGCGCCAGGTCGGGCGACATGTTCAGGTCGCGGGCGCCCGCCATCAGGGCGCGGTCGTTCATCCCCTCGAAGGGGACATGCGCCAGGGCGGCGTCAAGAAGGGCGTCGCGGTCGGTTCGGGTCATGGGCGGCCTCTCTGGACAAGGGCGCCCGGCTTTGATAGGGGGGCGCATCCTGCAATCTTTGCAACTCTAACCTAGGAAGGTGGTGACAACCACATGCAGGTCAACGTTCGCGACAACAACGTCGAACAGGCGCTTCGTGCCCTGAAGAAGAAACTTCAGCGCGAGGGCGTGTTCCGCGAAATGAAGCTTCGGCAGCATTTCGAGAAACCGTCCGTCAAGAAAGCCCGTGAGCAGGCCGAGGCCGTGCGCCGCGCCCGCAAGCTGGCCCGGAAAAAGGCCCAGCGCGAAGGCGCCCTTTAAGGGTCGCGCCCAGGCGCACTGCAAGACGACGCGACAGCGTTTCATGACAAACCCCCGTGGTGAAAGCCGCGGGGGTTTGCGTTTGGCCCATCCACGACCAAAACGAAGTTGCCTCAACGATCAACGTGTGTGACGTTTTTGTGATCTTCTGTGGTGTATGAGTGTCATGAGTTCAGGAAACGGTTTTCCCAACCGAGGCATATCCCGATTGGCCGCCATCCCTCGCCACACGGGGACAAGGTTTCACGTTCCGATCCTGATGGGGTTCTTGATCGCCGATGCCGTCCTGATCCTGCTTCATTCAGGTCTCGGCTTGCTGTTCCTGCAGGGATCAATTGCCACCTTCCCCGAGATCCTGCGCATCGACCGCGACTGGGCCTTGGGCGAGATACTGAATTATATCAAATGGCTTGCTCTTGCGGGTCTATCAGCGCTGCTGCTGAACAGGCACAGGCAGGTCATTTTCCTGGGGTTTGCCATCTTTTCCGTTGTTGCCTTGCTGGACGACAGCCTCCAACTGCACGAACGCTTTGCTTCGACCTTGGTCGCGGCGATTGCTCCTGGCCTGGACCTCCCGCCGGGGGCTGGAGAGCTGATCTTCATCGCAGCCGAAGGGATTGCAGTTGCCGGAACGCTGGTCTATGGCTGGATCAAGGCCCCCTTCATCATCAGACGCCTAACCGTTCCGCTGTTCCTTTTCCTCGGGGGCGCTGCATTCTGCGCCGGCGCGATCGATTTCCTGCATGTCTATACTCCGGCCTATTCAATACTCGGCGGAATTGCCGGCATTCTCGAGGACGGCGGCGAGATGGTGTTCCTGTCGCTGGCGGTCGGCCATGCGGCCGGCCTGTCCTTGCAAGCCCAAGCGGCACCCGCCTGAGCCGCTACTTCCGCAGATGCAGGTCCAGGGCGTCCATCGTCGATGGCGCCATCAGCGAACCGTGATTTTCTTGGGGATAGGGGCGATACAGGGTCTCGATCCCCCGGATCTGCGACAAGATGCGAATCAGTGATGTCGGATCGTGGGGATGACCCTGGCGTGCCCGTCCCGCCTGCGCGATCATCACGGGGATCGCCGGATCGACGATCCCGCCCGCTGCCGCGACACCGCCCGCGAAAGCCTGCGCCTCTCGCTGCGATTCGCCCGCGTTCCACCAGACGGAAGGATCGGCGGCGACATAGCGGGCGAACAGATGCGGACGGGTGAACAGCGCGTGCAGGACGAACAGCCCGCCCAGCGAATGGCCATAGATGGTCATGTCCTTCCGGTTCAGCGGATAGCGGCGGGCCAGTTCGGGCAGCAGTTGATCGGCGATCATGGACAGGAACGCCTCTCTTCCGCCGGTCAGGCGGTCGGCAGGGGCCGCGCGATAGAACAGGATCGGCTGGACCGGCTTCATCGAACGCGAGGTCAGGTCGCGCCAGCGGCGGATGGCGCCTTCGTATCCGATGGCGAACAGGATCACCGGCGCCTTTGCAGCCCTGGCCTCTCGATGCTGCCAGAATTGCGGAAAGGTCTTGCGGCCGTCCAGCGACAGGATCGCCGAATATCCCTGGGGCGGGGGCGGCGCATCGGGAAGGCCCACATGGATCCGCCATTGCGCGTCCGGTGGGCCGAAGGGGAAATGGCTGGCGCGGGGATGGATGATCTCGTCCACCGGGTCTTGCGGGGCCTGGGCCAGGGACGGCAAGGCCGCGGTGGCGGCCATCAGGGACAGCAGGTGGCGGCGGGCCAGGATCATGTCACACCGGGATCGCGGTCGTGCGGAATACCGTCCGCAGCGCGAAGGACGAATGCATCTGCGCCACGCCCGGCAGACGGGCCAGATGCTGGCGGTGGATGCGGGCGAAATCGTCGGTATCCTCGACCACGATCTTCAGCAGGTAATCGGCGGTCCCCGCCATCAGATGGCATTCCAGCACGTCCGGGATCGCGCGCACGCCCTTTTCGAACGCCTCCAGCACCTCGTCCGCCTGGCCGGACAGGGTGATCTCGACGAAAACCGTGGTCTGGCGGCGCAGCTTTCGCGCATCCAGCAGCGCGACATAGCCGTGGATCACGCCCGTCTCCTCAAGCCGCTGGACGCGGCGGTGGCAGGCGGATGGCGACAGATGCACCCGCAGCGCCAGTTCGGCATTGCTGATTCGACCCTCTTTCTGAAGAAGGGCCAGGATCCGGCGGTCTATTGCATCAAGATCGGACATGACGGGATATTCTTCGACCGCCGCGCCGATTTCCACCTGTTTCTGCGTCTGACCGGGATCATCCGGCCAAACCTTCGCAGCACCTTGCGACAGGCCGGTGCCACACTGGCCCAAAACAAGGGGAGGATGACATGAAGATCGGCTGTCCAAGGGAAATCAAGCCGCAGGAATTCCGCGTGGGCCTGACCCCCGCCGCCGCGACCGAGGCCGTGTCCCGCGGCCACGGGGTCATCGTGGAAAGCGGCGCGGGTCTTGGCGCGGGCTTCACGGACGACGACTATGCGGCCGCGGGTGCCAGCATCGCGCCGGATGCGAAATCCGTCTTCGATGCGGCGGACATGATCGTGAAGGTCAAGGAACCGCAGGCCGCCGAACGCGCGATGCTGCGCGACGGGCAGGTGCTGTTCACCTATCTGCACCTGGCGCCCGACCCCGACCAGACCCGCGACCTGCTGGCCTCGGGCGTGACGGCCATCGCCTATGAAACCGTGACGGATGCGCGCGGCGGGCTGCCCCTGCTGGCGCCGATGTCCGAGGTCGCGGGACGGCTGGCCCCGCAGATGGGCGCATGGGCGCTGCAAAAGGCCAATGGCGGACGCGGGGTGCTGCTGGGGGGGGTGCCGGGCGTCCGGCCCGCGAATGTCGTGATCATCGGCGGCGGCGTGGTCGGCACGGCGGCGGCACGGGTGGCCGTGGGCATGGGAGCCAATGTGACGGTCACGGACCGTTCGGTGGCGCGGCTGTCATACCTCGACGACATCTTCATGGGGCGGCTGACGACGCAATATTCGAACGCGGCCGCCACGGCCGACCTGATCCGCAGGGCTGACATGGTGATCGGCGCGGTGCTGATCCCCGGCGCTGCCGCGCCCAAGCTGGTGTCGCGCGACCAGTTGGGCACGATGCAGCCCGGTGCGGTTCTGGTGGATGTGGCCATCGACCAGGGCGGCTGCTTCGAGACCTCGCGCCCGACGACCCACCAGGACCCCATCTATGAGGTGGACGGGATCGTGCATTACTGCGTGGCGAACATGCCCGGCGCCGTGGCGCGGACCTCGACCCAGGCGCTGGGAAACGCGACGCTGCCCTTCACGCTGGCGCTTGCCGACAAGGGTTGGCGCCAGGCGGTGCTGGAGGATCCCCACCTGCGCGCGGGCCTGTCGACGCATCAGGGGCACTTGACCTCGCCCCCGGTGGGCGAGGCATTGGGGCTGGAGGCGATCACGCCCGACCAGGTGCTGGCAAGCTGAAGCCGGCGCGGCGCTTGGGTCAGATCCGCGGCGCGGGACGGTCGGCCCAAGCGGTCCGATCCGCCAGCAGGTCGCGGATCTGGGCCAGCAATTCTTCTTGCGTGGGGCCGGCCGCGACTTCCTCCTTGGGCCTTACCGCCATGCGTTGCAGCCGGTTCACCGCCTTGACCAGCAGAAAGACCGCCCAGGCGATGATCAGGAAGTTCAGCACCGCCATGGCGAAGGCGCCATAGGCAAAGACTGCCGCACCCGAATCGCGGGCGGCGGCAAGGCTTGCGCCTTCGGGGACATTGCCTGACAGGACGAAATATTTGTTGGTGAAATCCACCCCGCCGGTCAGCAGACCAAGGATCGGGTTTATAAGGTCGGCCACAAGGGAATTCACGATCGCCGTGAAGGCCGCGCCTATGATGATCCCGACGGCAAGGTCGATGACATTGCCGCGGGCGATGAATTCCCTGAACTCTCTGATCATGACAGCTTTCCTGTAAGCCACGCGCCATCCTGACGCCTGCAGATCATGCTGTCCCGACAATCAAAAAGCAATTCCGCGGATGAAACGGCCCGCCCGGTCGCAGGCGGGCCAATTCGCGGCTCAGTTGGTTTCGGCCAGCTTGGCGTCGATGACGCCCTTGATGCCGTCCCAGGGCTGGTTCTGGACCTTCTCGCCGCCGATGATGAAGGTCGGCGTCGCCTCGATCTCGTCGGCGCTGGCGTTCTGCTGGAAGGTCGCAATCAACTGTTCGGCCTTGGCGGTGTCTTCCCAGCAGGCGGTCATCTGTTCCTCGGTCATGCCGGCCTTGAGGCCGATCTTGCGCAGGTTGGCCGCGATCTCCTCGCCAGTGCCGCCGGCCAGCCATTCCTGTTGTTCGTCGAACAGCATGTCGGACACGGCATAGTACTTGTCGTCCCCGCCGCAGCGGGCCAGGACGCCCGCCCACAGGCCTGGCTGGTCGAAATAGACGTCGCGCTGGATGAATTTCACCTTGCCGGTATCGACATATTCGGCCTTCAGCTTCGGCCAGTTTTCCTGGTGGAAATTGGCGCAATGGCCGCAGGTGAAGCTGGCGTATTCGACGATGGTCAGCGGCGCGTCCTGGGCCCCCAGGGCGATGTCCGGCAGCGTTTCGGCCTGTGCGGCAGGGGCGTCCTGCGCCATGGCGGCGGGGGCGGCAAAGGCAAGCGCCAGGGCGGCGGCGGCAGAACGGATCAGCATGGAAAATCCTTTCGGTGGTTCCGGTGTCGTTTGGTTGCGATGTTCACAGCCAGCAGGGCCATCGCCTCGGCCAGCGTGGGATCCTGGAACTGGCGGGCGATCAGGTCGGCCTGTTCGCGGATCTGCGGATCGGGCGGCGCGGCCTTGGGGGGCGCGGCGGCAAAGACCGCCTGCCCTTCGGCAAATCCGCTGGCCGCCGTCTGGGTCAGCACGATGCGCTGCACGGCGTTATAGCCATAGCAGGCGTTTACCCGTTCGCGCAGTTGCGGCAGCTGCATTTCGACCAGCGGCGCGGTCGGACCGGTCGTCAGCAGGGTCAGCGTCGCGCCGAATCCGGTGCGCGCATGGCTGATGCGCACGGGCCGGGTCATGGCCGCAAGCTGGGGTCCGGCGATTTCGGGCCAGTGGGTCAGAAGACGCGCCATGGCGAAGCCCCGCCCCTCGGCCGCCTTCTGGACCCGGTCGGCCAGCAGGATCGCGGCCTGCTGGAAGCCGCGCCTGCGGCGGGCCATGTGTTTCGGATTGTGGTCGGGCGGTCGTGCCATCTTTGCCTGCCGGGCTATCACCCCCATATCCTTATCAGACGCTTTCCCGGATGAAAGCCGGGCAACGGAAACGAGGGACTGATAATTGCGTGACACCAAGGTGATCGCCCCGCGACTGCTGGACTGGTACGACCGCCATGCGCGTGTCCTGCCCTGGCGCATGCCCCCGGGCGGCGGCAAGGCCGACCCGTATCGCGTCTGGCTGTCCGAGGTGATGCTGCAGCAGACCACGGTGGCGGCGGTGAAGGCCTATTTCGAACGCTTCACGACGCTGTGGCCGACCGTGCAGGATCTGGCGGCCGCGCCCGACGCGCAGGTCATGGCCGAATGGGCGGGACTTGGCTATTACGCCCGCGCCCGCAACCTGCTGGCCTGCGCCCGCGCGGTGGCGGCAGCGGGCGGGTTCCCAGAGACGCGAGAGGGGTTGCAGGCGCTGCCGGGGATCGGGGCCTATACCTCCGCCGCGATCGCGGCGATTGCCCATGACGCGCCGGAAACCGTGGTGGATGGAAACGTCGAACGCGTCGTGGCGCGGCTGTTCGCGGTGGAAACGCCCCTGCCCGGCGCCAAGCCCGAACTGGTGGCGCTTGCGGAAACGCTGACCCCACGCTCGCGACCCGGCGATTACGCGCAGGCGATGATGGACCTGGGCGCGACCATCTGCACGCCCCGCAGTCCCGCCTGCGGCATCTGCCCGCTGATCCACGACTGCGACGCCCGCGCCCAGGGCATCGCCGCCAGCCTGCCCCGCAAGGCGCCGAAAGCCGCCAAGCCCGACCGGACCGGCATCGCCTGGGTCGCCCGCCAAGGCGACGCGGTGCTGTTCGAGGAACGCCCGGCCAAGGGACTTTTGGGCGGCACGCTGGCCTTCCCTTCGGCCCTTTGGGACGGGCGCGACCTGCCGCCGCCGGGCGGGGCGCAGTGGCGGGAAATCGGCCATGTCCGCCATGTCTTCACCCATTTCAACCTGTCCCTGCAGGTGATGCTGGGCGATCTGGACGGGCCGCCCGCGCGCGGCCATCTGGTGCCCCTGCGGCATATCGACCGAGAGGCGCTGCCGGGCCTGATGCGCAAGGTCTGGGATATGGCGCGGGCCGAGATCGCCGCATAAGATCGCGGGCATGAGCGATTCAACCCCAGGCAGATTGCCGCCCGCCGCGCCTTTCTGGATGTCCGTGGTCATGCTGCCGCTGGTCGGGGTGGCGGCGGCCTGGGGCGGGTTCTGGTTCATGCTGCTGCCCGCCTATGCCTGGTATCTGACCACCGCCCTGGACGGCGTGCTGGGCAAAAGTGGCGCCAATCCCGACCCCCGGACGGACATCGCGCGGCTTTTCTGGCATCGGGCGATCACGGTGATCTGGTTCCCGCTGCAATTCGCCGCGATCTTCGGCTGCATCTGGTATGCGACCCGTGCGGGCCATCTGACGGCGCCGGAAAAGCTGGGCCTGTTCTTCGGCATCGGCGTTCTGTCCGGCACCATCGGCATGGTCTATGCGCACGAGCTTCTGCACCAGAAGACGGCGGTGGAACGCTGGATGGGCGATCTGCTGCTCGCCTCGACCCTGTATTCCCATTTCCGGACCGAGCATCTGCTGGTCCATCACGCCTGGGTCTCGACCCCCCGCGATGCGGTATCGGCGCGCTATAACGAAGGGTTCTATCGCTTTTTCTGGCGCGTTCTCCTGCAGGGTCCGCGCAGCGCATGGCGGGCCGAACGGCGGTTGCTGGCCCGTGCCGGGCGCAGCCCCTGGGACCGGCGCAATCCGTTCTGGCGCTATGGGATGCTGCAAGGGGGGATGGTCCTGCTAGCCCTGGCCCTGGGCGGTCTGCAGGGGCTGGGACTGTTCGTCTTCCAGGCCTTCGTGGCGATCTGGCAGCTGGAACTGACGAATTATGTCGAACACTATGGCCTGACGCGCAAGCATCTGGGCGAGGGGCGGTATGAACATATCCTGCCGCGCCACAGCTGGAACGCCAGCCACAGGGTGTCGAACTGGCTGCTGATCAACCTGCAGCGCCATTCGGACCACCACTACAAGCCGGACCGGCGCTTTCCCCTGCTGCAAACCTATGGGCAGGACGAGGCGCCGCAACTGCCCCTGGGCTATCCGGCGATGACCTTCGTGGCGATGGTCCCGCCCTGGTGGCGGCGGCGCATGAACCCGCGCGTCCGCGCCTGGCGCAGGCAGTTCTATCCCGAGGTGACGGACTGGGGCCCCTATAACCGGGGCGATCTGCCGATGCCCAGGAACGCCCTTTAGGGCACGATCACCCGCGTGCCGGGCCGCGCATGGCGCGCGATCCAGACCAGGTGCGGACGCGCAAAGGCGATGCAGCCCTCGGTCCCGTATCCCGGCCTTCGCCATTGATGCAGGAAGATCGCCGAGCCCCGGCCCGGCACGGCATCCGGCCAGTTCCAGTCGGTCGTCAGGATCAGATCGTAAAGCGGATCGGCCCGGCGCAGCTTTTCATGGCTGGCTTTCAAAGGTGCGCGGGCATGGTGGTTGTAACCCGGATGGTCCGGCGCGTCGCACCACAGGTCGCCCGGCCCGATGGGTCGCGCCCAGGGGGCGGGCCGCGCCAGCCGGTCGGGACGATACCAAAGCCCGGTGATCCGCATCATCCCGGCAGGCGTGGCCTTGTCGCCCTCGCGCTTGTCGCGGGTGACGCCGCGCTTGCCGATGCTGCACGGAAAGACCCGCCCGCGAAAGCGCACCCCTTGCGGCGTCAGGACCAGATCGTCGGGCCTCACAGCAGATGCCCCGACTTTTCGGCCTTGGTGTCCAGATAAGCCTCGTTGAAGCGGTTGCGGCCCACGACCAGCGGCACGCGTTCCGTCACCGCGATGCCGTGGCTTTCCATCATCGCCACCTTGCGCGGGTTGTTGGTCATCAGCCGGGCTTGCGTGAACCCCATCCGCCGCAGCAGGGCCGCGCCAATGCGGAAATCGCGCTCGTCATCCTCGAACCCAAGCCGGTGATTGGCCTGCACCGTGTCGAAGCCCTGGTTCTGCAACGCATAGGCGCGCATCTTGTTGGCAAGCCCGATCCCCCGGCCCTCCTGGTTCAGATACAGCAGCACCCCCTGCCTCGCCTGCCCCATCGCCGTCAGGGCGGCGTGCAGTTGCGGGCCGCAGTCGCATTTCAGGCTGCCCAGCACGTCGCCGGTGAAGCAGGCCGAATGCAGCCGCGCCAGCACCGGGGCGTCGCGGGGCGGATCGCCGATCTCGATGGCGTAATGCTCGGCCCCGCCGTCGTCGGGGCGGAAGATATGCAGCCGCGACCGTTCCGCCGCCAGCAGCGGCAGATTGGCGGCGGCGACCGGGGCCAGGGCGGCTTCGTGCGCCAGCCGCGCCAGCAAGGGGCCGGGGGCGATCTGCGTCAGGCCCGGCAGGGGTTCCGACGGAACCACCAGCACGGCGGGCAGAAGCTGCGCGGACTTCGCCAGCGCAAGCCCTGCCAGATGCGGGGTGGCATCGCCTTCGCGTTCCGTGAACAGCGGCCCCTTCATCGGCGTCATCAGATCGCCCGAGGGATCGGCAAGCGCCCGCAGCCAGGCATGATCGGCGCTGTCGGGCACGATCACCCGCGCCAGCCCGTCGTCATAGGCCCGCGCCTTCAGCGTCTCGGCCCGCCGTTCGGTCAGCGCCAGCACGGGGCGGCCAAGTGCGCGGATCGCCTCCAGCCGCGGGGGCGCCAGGGTTTCCACCGCCGCGACCAGGCAGGGGCCGATCATCACCGGCAGCCCCATGCGCAGGTCGCTGCGCGCGCGCGACACGGTTTCGGCCAGGGTGGGGATCAGGCTCATCGGCGATCCTGCGAATTTGAAACAATCTGAAACATAAAGGCCCCGGCCGACAACTCCATGTGAGATTTCCGACATGATGCTGGACGGTCGGGCAAGCCTCGCCCACCTACTCGCGCAATGAGATTGAGGAGGCAACATGCCCGGACTGAAAAAGATCCTGCTTGTCGATGACGAGGAAGACCTGCGCGAGGCCCTGGCCGAACAACTGACCGCCACCGACGAATTCGACGTGACCGAGGCCGGCACCGGCGCGGGCGCCGTGGACGCGGCCAAGGGCGCGATCTTCGATCTGGTGATCCTGGACGTGGGCCTGCCCGACACCGACGGGCGCGAATTGTGCAAGAAGCTGCGCAAGCTAAACGTGAAATGCCCCATCGTGATGCTGACCGGCCACGACACCGATGCCGACACGATCCTGGGCCTGGACGCGGGCGCGAACGACTATATCACCAAGCCGTTCAAGTTCCCGGTCCTGCTGGCCCGCCTGCGCGCGCAACTGCGCACGCATGAACAGTCCGAGGACGCGATCTTCCAGCTTGGACCATACACCTTCAAGCCGGCGATGAAGATGCTGATCGACGGCAAGGACCGCAAGATCCGCCTGACCGAGAAGGAAACCAACATCCTCAAGTTCCTGTATCGCGCCCAGGACGGGGTGGTGGCCCGCGACGTGCTGCTGCACGAGGTCTGGGGATACAATGCGGGCGTGACGACGCACACGTTGGAAACTCACATCTATCGTTTGCGCCAGAAGATCGAACCCGATCCCAGCAATGCGCGGCTGCTGGTGACGGAGTCGGGGGGCTATCGGCTGGTAGCCTGACCGGACAAGACCGACCTTGCAGGGCCTGGCATGATGCCGGGCCCTTTGCATGTCCGGCAAGCGCCTTGCGACCCGGATCCATGCGCAGGGGTTCCCGTGAATGCAGCCATCAGGGACAGACAGGCGCCGGATCAGGGCCTTCCTGACCATCCTGTGCCTGCAATGCCCTGACTGGAAAGATCATTGGCGATGTGTTTTTTCGCGGCCTTCGGGGCAAGGCGGCGCGCAATCGTCTGCACCAGGTCGGTCAGCCCCTCTCCCGATCCTTGCTGGTCTCATCCTTCATCATCCCAACCCGATCTGCTGGGCCAGCATCTATCCCTGTTTTCCATTGCGGTTCCGAAGTTCGTGGATGACTGCGCCCGGCATCTGACGGTTGACAGGTCCCTGCCAAGGGTTTCCGCCGCCTGACGATGCCAGCCGCGCACCGGGGTTGCAGGTGGGAACAACACCCTGGAACCTCCGGCACGGCTTTGCGTTCATCCCCCGAAGCCCAGTGGCCGGCGGATGCGGTCACACTCTCTCCCTCCCTCTGATGCCCCGGTGCCTTCCCGCGCCGGGGCTTCGTCTTGTCATCCCCGCCCATGCGGCGCGGTCCAGTCCGCATCGGGGCCGATGGGGATGATGCGATGCGGATTCACCATGTCGTGGCTGAAATAGTAATGGCGCATGAAGTGGTCGGGCCGCACCGTCTCGGCCAAGCCGGGCATCTGATACAGATCGCGCGCCCATCCCCACAGGTTCGGGTAATCGACGATCCGGCGGCGGTTGCACTTGAAATGCGTGTGATAGACCGCGTCGAAGCGGGCGATGGTGGTGAACAGGCGCCAGTCGGCCTCGGTCAGCCGGTCGCCTGCAAGATAGCGGTGCTGGGCCAGGATCCCCTCGATCCAGTCGAGGCTGTCGAACAGGGGGTGGACGGCCTTGTCATAAGCCTCCTGGCTGGTGGCGAAACCGGCCTTGTAGACGCCGTTGTTGACCGTGTCATAGATGCGGTCGTTCAGATGCTCGATCTGATCGCGCAGGTCCTCGGGCCAGTAGTCGTCGCTGTTGCCGGTGATGGTGTCGAAGGCGGAATTGAACATGCGGATGATGTCGGCGCTTTCGTTCGACACGATCCGGTCGGTGTCGCGGTCCCACAGGACCGGCACCGTCACCCGCCCCGAAGCCTGGGGATCGGCGCGGAGGTAAAGCTTGTAGAGATACGGCTCTCCGAACAGCAGGTCGCCGGTCGCGCCGTCGAAATCGGTGCGGAATTCCCAGCCGTTCCACAGCATGTCGGGATGCACGGCCGACACGTCGATGTGATCCTCCAGCCCCTTCAGCGCCCGGAAGATCAGCGTCCGATGCGCCCAGGGACAGGCATAGGAGACATAGAGATGGTATCGCCCGCTTTCCGCCTTGAAGCCGCCCTCGCCGGTCGGACCGGGGCTGCCGTCGGGCGTCACCCAGTTGCGGTGCTTGGACGTGTCGCGAACGAATTCGCCGCCGCTTGATCCCGTGTCGTACCATTCGTCCTTCCAGACGCCGTTGACCAGTTGGCCCATGTTTCATCCTCCGGTGAATCACGGGCCAACGGGCGGCGGGGGCGTCGGGTTTCAGGCGATGGCCTGGTCGCGGGTTTCCGCCTTGACCAGCAGCAGCGCAACCGCGCCCAGCAGCAGCAAGGCCGCGAAGACACCGATGGCGAAGCCGAAGCCCTTGGCGAAGACAAAGGCCAGCAGGCTGGGCGCCAGGATCCCGCCCAGCCGCGCCATGGCGCTGGCGGTGCCCATGCCGGTTCCGCGCAGGTGGGTGGGGTAAAGCTCGGGCGTGAAGGCGTAAAGCGCCCCCCAGGTGCCCAGCAACGCAAAGCTCATCAGGATCAGCGCGGTGGCAACCATCGCGGTGCCGGTCGCCACCGTGAACAGTGCGCAACCGGCGGCGCTGAGCAGCAGGAACCCCAGCAGCGTGGCGCGGCGCCCCACGGCCTCGACCCCCCAGGCGGCAAGCGCATAGCCCGGCACCTGCGCCAGGGCCAGCACCACCAGGAATTCGTATCCGCGCACGAAGCCGAAGCCCTCGGTCGCAAGCTGGCCCGGCACCCAGACGAAGACGCCGTAATAGGACAGCGACACCAGGAACCACACCGCCAGCACGCCGATGGTCCGCGCCCGCAGCAGATCCGAAAAGATCGAGGCCTCGGCCCCCGTCGGCACCGGCGCGGGAACCAGTTCCGCATCGCGCGGCAGCGCCTGCATCCCGTTCGTGACCAGCACCCGGTCGATCACCGCCTTGGCCCCGGCGGCATCCCCCTTGCGGATCAGGTACATGGGCGATTCCGGCACCCACATGCGAAGAAAGATCCCGATCAGCGCCGGGATCGCGGCCACCGCGAAGATCCAGCGCCAGGGCGCCACCGCCCCCTGCGCCACCGCGATCCAGGCGGTCAGGGCCACGACGATGGTGCCCAGGGCCCAGAATCCTTCCAGCCAGACCAGCCAGCGGCCCCGGTTCCGGGGCGGCAGGAACTCCGCCATCATCGCGTAATCCACCGGCAGCGTGCCCCCCACGGCAACGCCCGTCAGGAAGCGCAGCACCAGAAGCAGCGTGAAATCCTGCGCAAAGACCGACGCCAGCCCGAAGATCGCGTCCATGCCCACCGTCAGCACCAGGATGTTGCGCCGCCCGATGCGGTCGGCGATGCGCCCAAAGGCGAAGGCGCCCAGGAACATGCCCGCAAAGAACACCGTGCCGATCTGGAAGGCGGTGATGCGGTCCAGTCCGAAGGTGGCGGCGACGGATGGTGCCGCAAAGCCCACCGCGATCACCTGCATCGCGTCGGCTGCCCAGACCAGCCCGAAGATGCCCAGAAGCCGCCACTGGAATCGCCCGGCCCCGCCGCGCGCCAAAGCCTCGTCCACCGTCAATCGCATCCTGTCCCCCATTGCCGATGGCATTGCTTAGCGGCAGTTGCCCCGATCACCAAGCCGTGACAGAACAGGCGCGGCATTTTCCTGCCCTTGCGTCAACTCGACACCGGCCGCCCCCGAGGCTAGGGTCCCCCCGCCAAAGGAGCTTGCCCATGTTCACCGTCGCCACCTGGAACATCAACTCGGTCCGCCTGCGCGAAGGCCTCGTCGCCCGCTTCCTGCGCGAGGAAGCGCCGGACATCCTCTGCCTTCAGGAATGCAAGTCGCCGGTGGACAAGATCCCCCTGGACCAGTTCCGGGCGCTTGGCTACCACCATATCGTCGCGCGCGGGCAGAAGGGCTATAACGGCGTGGCGATCCTGTCGCGCCTGCCGATCACGGATGCGGGCGACCGCGACTATGCCAGCCTGGGCCATGCCCGCCATGTCGCGGCGCGGCTGGAAAACGGCGTGACGATCCACAACATGTATGTGCCGGCGGGCGGCGACATCCCCGACCGCACCGTGAACGAGAAGTTCGGCCAGAAGCTGGATTTCGTGGCCGAGATGCGCGATGTCTTCCATGCCGACAATCCCCGCAAGTCGATCCTGGTGGGCGACCTGAACATCGCGCCCCTGGAAGAAGACGTCTGGTCGCACAAGCAGATGCTGAAGATCATCAGCCACACCCCCGTCGAGGTCGATCACCTGCTGTCGGCGCAGGATGCGGGCAAGTGGGTGGACGTGACGCGCCAGGACATTCCGTCCGGGCTGCTTTATTCCTGGTGGAGCTATCGTGCCAAGGACTGGGACACCGCCGACAAGGGTCGCCGCCTGGACCATATCTGGGCCAGCCAGGACATCGCCAACGCCGCCCATGCCAGCCGCATCCTGCGCCCCTGCCGGGGATGGGAACAGCCCAGCGACCATGTGCCGGTGCTGGCTTCCTTCGATCTCTGATCCCTTCACTTTGGCGCAAATATCCCACAGGGGGTCTGGGGGACGTGAAGTCCCCCAGCCTTGCCGCCCCAAACAACCCTTCCCCTTGGACGCCCCAGCCCCCATATTGCGCCCAACAGTTTGACCCGAACCTTTGGGGATCCCATGACCATGCTCTTTGACGGCGCCACCGACGCCCCCAAACCCACCGACTTCATCAAGGACGTGACCGAGGCGAACTTCATGGCCGAGGTCGTGCAGGCCTCGATGCAGGTGCCGGTGATCGTCGATTTCTGGGCACCCTGGTGCGGCCCCTGCAAGACGCTCGGCCCGCAGCTCGAGGCCGAGGTCGCGCGCCACAAGGGCCGCGTCCGCATGGCCAAGGTGAACGTGGACGAGAACCAGATGATCGCCGCGCAACTGCGCGTGCAATCGATCCCCACGGTTTACGCCTTCTTCCAGGGCCAGCCGGTCGATGCCTTCCAGGGCGCGATCCCGCAAAGCCAGATCAAGCAGTTCGTGGACAAGCTGGCGGCGCTGTCGGGCGATGACGGCGGCCTGGCCGATGCGCTTGCCGCGGCCGAACAGATGCTGGCCGAAGGCGCCTTCACCGACGCCGCCGAAACCTTTGCCGCCATTGCCGAGGAAGATCCCTCCAGCAACGATGCCTGGGCGGGCCTGGTCCGCGCCCATCTGGCCGCGGGCGACGCGGATGCCGCGCAGGCCGCCCTTGACGCCATCCCCGCCCCTGCCGCGACCAGTGCCCCGGTCGAGGCCGCGCGCGCCCAGTTGCACCTGGCCCGCCAGGCCGCCAAGGCCGGGCCGCTGGATGCCCTGCAAGCCCGCGTCGATGCCGATCCCGACGACCAGCAGGCGCGGCTGGAATATGCTCAGGCCCTGCACGCCGCAGGCCGGGTGGAAGACGCCATCGACATCCTTCTGGACAGCTTCCGCCGTGACCGCGACTGGAACGAAGGCGCGGCCAAGGCGCAGCTGTTCACCATCTTCGACAGCCTCAAGCCCAACGATCCGCTGGTGCAAAAGGGCCGCCGCCGCCTGTCGTCCATGATCTTCGCCTGATCCGATGCGGTTCCGCTTCGACCTGCCCGCGCGCATCCCCCTGTTCCCCCTGGCGGGGGCCGTGCTGATGCCGCGCGCGCGGATCCCGCTGCATGTCTTCGAACCGCGCTATCTGCAGATGCTGGACGACGCGTTGAAGACCGATCACCGCCTGATCGGCCTGATCCAGCCCGAAGGCGAGGGGCTTGCCGCGATCGGCTGCGCGGGTCGGGTGGTGGCCTTTTCGGAAACCGACGACGGGCGGCAGATGATCTCGCTTCTGGCGGTGTCGCGGTTCCGCCTGACCGAGGTGCAGGAGGGTTTCACCCCCTATCTGATGGCCGAGGTGGACTGGTCGTCCTTCGGCCGCGACCTGAAGGGGTCCGAGGAGGATCCGTCGCTGGATCGCGACGCCCTGTTTCCCCTGCTGCGCCGCTACATGGAATCGCACGAGCTTTCGACCGACTGGGATGCCGCCGCCGAGGCCCCGGACGAGGCGCTGATCAATTCCCTGGCGATGGCCCTGCCCTTCTCGCCCGGCGACAAGCAGGCGCTTCTGGAAAGCCCCTCCCTGGCCGACCGGCGCGAACTGCTGCAAGGGCTGATCGAATTCGCCCTTCATGGCGGCGACAACGAGGAACGACTGCAATGAGCCAGACCCCGCCCCCCTTCGACCGCCACATGCTCGAGGCGCTTGTCTGCCCGGTGACCCACGCGACCCTGTCCTATGACGCGGCGCGGCAGGAACTGGTGTCCAGGACGGCGGGTCTGGCCTTCCCGATCCGCGCGGGAATCCCCATCATGCTGGTGTCCGAGGCCCGCCAGATCAAGGCTGATTGATGGTGGCCCAGACCGATCATCACAGCTTTCTGGAATCGTCGGCTCCCCGGCTGCCCTGGTGGGTCAAGGCCGTGATCGTGCTGTGCTGCGGGATCCAGGCGCTGACCATGCTTGCGGATCTGCTGGGCTATCCCGTCGTGCGGCAGGCCGTGGTGATCTTCGGCGGCTTCTGGTCGCCGATCCTGTGGGCGGGGCACGGGGTGTTTCCCGGCCATGTCCTGTCGGTCTTCGTCACCTATGGCTTTCTTCATGCCGGGCTGCTGCACCTGGCCATGAACATGCTGTCGCTGGTGGCGCTTGCGCGGGAACTGAACCGGCTGATCGGCCCGCAGCGCATGGCCCTGGTCTATGCCGTGACCCAGGTTGCGGCGGCGCTGCTGTTTGCGCTGATGGCCCCGGATGGCGGGCCGATGATCGGCGCGTCGGGCGCGATCTTCGGGCTGGCGGGCGCGCTTGTGGGCTATGCCGCCGTGACCGGCTGGCGCCGCCGCCGCCCCTTGGGGCAGTTGTGGCGCGGGGTGGCGGTGATGGTGGTGCTGAACGTGGCGCTGACCGTGCTGATGCCGTCGATCGCCTGGGAAGCGCATCTGGGCGGCGCCTTGGCCGGGCTGGCCCTGGGCGGCTGGATGGCCATGGGCCGCAGCCCTCGTCCGTCAGCCTTCTGAGGGTTCCGCCTCGGCCTGACCCTCGGCGGCCGCGATCCGGCGCAGGATCTGGCGGAACGGCTCGGCCGGCGCGGTCGCCAGGGACGCGGCCGTATCGCCGCCGGCCTGGGCCAGATGCTCGGCGATCATCCGGTGGCCCAAACCGTGCCCGGTGCCGCGGCGCAGATCGCCCTTGCCCCCGAACCAGCGGCCATGATCGTAATCGCGCCGCGCCCATTCGTTCATCGCCTGCCGCATCGCCCCTTGCCCGGGCCGTACGGTGTCAAGGCCGTCGGGCGGACCGCCCATGACCTGCAGCACGAAATGCCCGGCCAATCCCTCGCTGACCAGCACCTCGCCCAGGGACCGGCCATGGCCCGGCCCCTCCTGGCGGAGCAGATGCGCGATCTGGCGGATCAGGGCGCGGCTGAACTGGACAGGGTCGAAGCGGTCGGGGGTCACGGCGATCTCGATGATGCCGGGGGCGGGACAATGGCCCTGGACCGCGCCATCGGGGGACCGGTCCCGATGCGCACGGACGACCAGGTCGAAATCCGGCAGATCGGCATGGCCCGAGGCCCGCGCCACCGCCTCGCGGCTGGCCTGCCGGGCTTCGGACAGGATCCGCGTCAGATCGTGCCGCGCGTTCAGGAAATGGAGTGTCCAGAGGGTCATGGGATGGATATACCGCCTGCCGCTGCCGCAATCCAGAGACTGAGGCGGCAGGCCACATGCGGAACAGGCGGGGCCATGCCCAGCGAATGGACCCGCAGCACCGGCGGCCCGCGCCGCCTGTCTGTTTGGGCTTGCTGCGGCAAGGGCGCCCCGACACTCTTGGCGGCGAAGCCGATGCCCATTCGGCCTTTTCCGGCAGGGAACACCGATGACGCGTTCAAGGCATCTCTCCAGACAGCTTGTGGCGGCAAGGTTGCTTGTCGGCCACCGGCGGTCGCAGGGACGCGACTATGGGCTTGCGCTGTTTCTGGCGCTTGTCGCCGGGGCCTCGAATGCCGGGGGCTTCTTCGCCTTGGCGCAATACACGTCGCACATGACGGGCTATCTTTCGCAGATTGCGGACAATCTGGTTGTGGGGAACCTGGTCGTCCTGGTGACGGCGGTTCTGGCGATCGCTTCCTTCACCACGGGTGCCGCCATCAGCGCCGTCCTGGTCAACTGGGCCAGGGAACGCAGGAAGGGAAAGCATTTCGCGCTTCCGCTGGCGGTGCAGGGAACCTGCCTCGCCTGCTTTGCCCTTGCCGGGGCGTTCACGACCGAAGCCGGCCGGATTTTCGCCCTGGCCTGGCTTTGCGGCATCATGGGGATGCAGAACGCCACGATCACCAAGATATCGGGCGCCAGGATAAGGACCACCCATGCGACCGGGATGATCACGGATATCGGGATCGAAGCCGGACGCGCGATCTATGGCCGGCTTTGGCCGGAAAGCGGGGTGAAGGAAGACCGGGAAAAGCTGCGCATCCTGGTCTTCCTGGTAGGGGCCTATGTCCTGGGCGGGGTGGTGGGCGCCACGGGCTATCTTGTCATGGGCTTCTATTTCGCCCTTCCGCTGGCCGCCCTGCTGCTGGCGCTGTCCTTGCCGTCACTTCTGCGAAGGACGCGCCCGTATCAGCGGCGATAGATGCCGCGGCCTCACAACTCGGGGACCAGCACCTCGCGCTTGCCGACGTGGTTGGCGGCCGAGACCACGCCCTGCTCCTCCATCTGCTCGACCAGGCGCGCGGCCTTGTTATAGCCGATGGCAAGCTTGCGCTGGATATAGCTGGTGGAACATTTGCGGTCCTTGGCGACGATCATCACCGCCTGGTCATACAGCGCGTCGTCCCCGCCATCGCCGCCGCCCAGGCCCAGCACCGCGTCGATGTCGGAGGCCACCTCGTCCTCGGGACCCTCGACCACGCCCGACTTGTAGGACGGCGGGCCGAAGGATTTCAGATGGGTCACGACCTCCTCGACCTCCTCGTCGCTGACGAAGGGGCCGTGGATGCGGGTGATCCGCGCGCCGTTGCCCATGTACAGCATGTCGCCCTGGCCCAGCAGTTGCTCGGCCCCCTGTTCGCCCAGGATGGTGCGGCTGTCGATCTTGGAGGTGACCTGGAAGCTGATCCGGGTCGGGAAGTTCGCCTTGATCGTGCCGGTGATCACATCGACGGAGGGACGCTGCGTCGCCATGATCAGGTGGATGCCGGATGCCCGCGCCATCTGCGCCAGGCGCTGGATGCAGGCCTCGATTTCCTTGCCCGCGACCATCATCAGGTCGGCCATCTCGTCCACGATCACGACGATATAGGGGAAGGTCTCGGGCTTGAACTCCTCGGTCTCGAAGATCGGCTCGCCGGTATCCTCGTCGAAGCCGGTCTGGACGGTGCGCTTGAACATCTCGTTGCGGGACAAGGCCTCGCGGACGCGGCCGTTATAGCCCTCGATGTTCCTGACGCCCATCTTGGACATCTTGCGGTAACGCTCCTCCATCTCGCCCACGACCCATTTCAGCGCGACGACGGCCTTTTTCGGATCGGTGACGACCGGCGACAGCAGATGCGGGATGCCGTCATAGACCGACAGTTCCAGCATCTTGGGGTCGATCATGATCAGCCGGCATTCGTCCGGCGTCAGCTTGTAGAGCAGCGACAGGATCATGGTGTTGATCGCCACCGACTTGCCCGACCCGGTGGTCCCCGCGATCAGCAGGTGGGGCATCTTGGCCAGGTTCGCCACGACCGGATCGCCGCCGATGTCCTTGCCCAGGGCCAGCGGCAGGGGCTGCGTGCCGTCGCCGAAGGCGCGGGATGCCAGGATCTCGCGCAGCAGCACCTTTTCGCGCCGGGCATTGGGCAGTTCGATCCCGATCACGGTGCGGCCCGGCACGGTGCTGACGCGCGCCGACAGGGCCGACATGGACCGGGCAATGTCGTCGGACAGGCCGATCACGCGGGATGCCTTCAGGCCCGGCGCGGGTTCCAGTTCGTAAAGCGTGACCACCGGGCCGGGACGAACCTCGGTGATCTGGCCCTTGACGCCGTAATCGTCCAGCACCGCCTCCAGCATCCGGGCGTTTTCCATCAACACTTCCTCGGACACGGTCTGCTGGTCGCTGGCCGACGGCATGGTCAGCAGCGCCAGCGGCGGGCGTTCATAGGTGTTCAGCACCTCCTCGAACGGCAGGTCGGGTTCGGCCAGGGGCGCAGGCCGCGCCGGCGCAGCCTTCTTCAGCGGCGGCATGGCGACGGGTGCCGCCTCGGCGGCGGGTTCATCGGCAATCTCGCGCGGGGTTTCGCGCGCCAGGCGGGCGGCCACGACCGCCAGGACCGAAGGCTTGCCCGACCGGGTGCGGATCGCGTCGCTGATGCGGCCCTGGACCTCCTCGGCCGAAGGGGCATCGCCGTCATAATCGGCATCGCGTTCGATCAGTTCGGGCTCGGGCAGGTCTTCCTCAAGCTCGAAGACAGGGGCAGCCGACTTGCGCCGGGCCACAACCGGGGCACGCGGGGAGGGCTCGTCCGCCCTGGCCTCGCGCCGGGCGGCCAGGCGGCCCTTCAACCCCGCCGAGGCGGCGGCGCCCTGGCCGATGCCGCGCATCGCCAGATCATGGGCCGTCAGCAGCCCGACCACGAAGCGGCGCCAGAAGACGCGCAGTTCCCTCCGCTCAAAGCCCAGGACGAAGGCCGCCATCGCCAGCGTTCCCAGGGCGACGACCAGACCCGCCACGCGGATCCCGATCTGCGCCTTGACCGGCAGAAGGTTCAGCATCGCGCCCATGACCATGTCGCCGAAATGCCCGCCCAGGCCATAGGTCTGTTCCCAGGCCTCGGCCGGCACCAGCGTGCTGCAATAGACCGAGGCAAGCGCCGCCGCGATGGGGGTGAACAGCGCGCGCATAAAGCGGTCTTCGCCCCGGTGCAGCATGAAGCGCAGGCCCCAGACCAGGGCGGCGACGACAAGCATCCAGGACCCATGGCCCGCGATCATCATCAGAGGGGATGCGACATAGGCGCCGAAGCTGCCCAGCATGTTCTGCGCAGGCTCGTCGGTGGCCGACAGGAAGCTGGGATCCTCGGGCGACCAGCTTGCCAGCATCAAGGCGATCAGGATGCCGACAGTGACCAGCCCCGCGCCCAGCAATTCCTTGCCGCGCCGTTCCAGCGCCGCCTGCGTGGACTGGTCGAACAGCGGATCGCGGTGTTTTGCCTGCCAGCTTGCCATGGTCCCTAGCCTTCCCCGTCCGTCGTTCCATCATACAGCACCGCGCGCAGCCGCCGCAGCGCCGTTTCCGTCTGCTCCGCATCCGCCACCAGGGCGACCCGGATGAAGCCTTTGCCGGGATTGTGCCCGCCGACCTCGCGCGAGAGATAGGCCCCCGGCAGCACCTGGATCCCCGCCTGCGCCCACAGGGTCCTGGCCGCGTCCTCGCCATCCGCGACCGGCAGCCACAGGAAGAACCCGCCCTGGATGGGGCGGTATCCCGGCACGTTGCCCAGCACCCGGTCGGCGATCGCGTATTTCTGCCGGTAAAGGTCGCGGCTGACCGCCACATGCGCCTCGTCCCGCCAGGCGGCCTCGCTGACGGCCTGGGCGGGCAGCGACAGGGGCGCGCCCGCATAGGCGCGAAGGCGGCGGATCTGGGCGATATTCGCGGCGCTTCCCGCCACGAAGCCGGACCGCAAGCCCGGCAGGTTCGACCGCTTGGACAACGAATTGAAGATCACCACCCGGTCGGCCAGTCCCATCGCGGTCGCCACGGCCAGGGCGCCGGGCGGCGGGGCCTCGCGCCAGATCTCGGAATAGCATTCGTCGGCGAAGACCAGGAAATCGTGCCGGTCGGCAAGCGCGATCAATTGTTCCAGGTAATCCCGGTCCGCGATCGCCCCCTGCGGATTGGCGGGCGAACACAGATAGGCGATGGCGGTGCGGTCCAGGACTTCGGGCGCAAGCGACGCGTAATCGGGCAGGTTGCCGGTTTCCGGCATGGCAGGGACGAAGACGGGTTCGGCCTGAACGGCGGCGGCTGCGACCGCATAGACCTGATAGAAGGGATTCGGAATCAGGATCGCCGGCCGCCCGCCGTTCTTCCTTTCGGGGCACAGCGCCAGAGCCGCGTTGAACAGCCCTTCGCGCGTGCCGTTCAGCGCCATGATCCGGTCGGGCGCCACGTCCAGGCCGTAACGGCTGCCCAGCCAATCGCCGATGGCCGACAGCAGGCCGGGCGTGCCCTCGTTCGGCGGATATTTCGCGAATCCCCCGATATTGGCGGCCATCACCTCGGCCACGAAGTCCGGCATGGCATGGCGCGGCTCTCCGATGGTCAGGACCGTCGGGGATTCGCCGTGCTTCAAACCCGGCTCGATGCCGGACAGCAGCGCCCGCAAACGCGGAAACGCATACTCCGGCAGGTTCGAGAACCGCTCGGGGATCGCCATTCTGCCTCGCTTCCAGGGTCTTTGGCCCCGTTTATCACCGGAAAACATTAGCGTGATCGTGCCCTTGCGTCCAGCGAAAGCCGGCCACTCGCCTGGGCAAAACATCCTGGGGGTTGATCGGTCCAAGGGCGGGAAAGGGGCGCCAAGGCCCCCTGCCCGGCCGGTCAGGCCACCGCCAGGGCAGCCTCGGCCCCTGCCGCCACATGCAGAAGATGTCCGTCCCGGCCCGCATGGCCCATGATCGAGATACCGCAGGCGGGATGCCCGGTCGGCAGGGTGCAGACCGGCAGGCCCAGAAGATTGCCGATGCGGGTGTTGCGCAGGGTCAGCAGGTTCGCGCGCACGAACTCGGCCTCGTCCTCCATCAGCCGCGCGGCGTTCGGCGGCAGGATCGGCACCGTGGGCAGCAGGATCGCGTCATGGGCCGAGGCCACCTCCTTGATCCATTTGCGGCGGATGCGGACCAGGCTTTCCCAGGCCGCGACGTAATCCGAGGCGCTGACATCCGCGCCGCTGCGGAACCGGTCCAGGATCGGCTTCCACATCAATTCGGGCGCATCCTCGATCTGCGCGCGCCAGATGCCATAGGCCTCGGGCGCGAACAGCGCCGCCGACAAGGGCATCGCCTTGGCGACCCAATCGCTGGGCACGCGCTGGATCTGCGCGCCCGCGCGGGCCAGCCGGTCCACCGCGTTCTCGAAGGCGGCGACCGGGCCTTCCTCGGCATCGGCGAAGGGCACGCCGTCCAGAACCATCAGCCGCCGTCCCGCGATATCGGCGCCCCGCAGGTCGGCCGCCTTGGTCCCGGACATCAGGGCGAACAGTTCGGCGCAATCCTCGACCGTGCGGGCGATGGGGCCGACGATGTCGAATTTGCGGCACAGGGGCACCACGCCCTTCTCGGGCAGCGAATCATGGCTGGGCTTGAAGCCCACCAGATCGTTCCAGGCGGCCGGCACACGCAGCGATCCGCCGGTATCGGACCCGATCGCGGCCGCCGCCAGTCCCAGCGCCACCGACACCGCGGCCCCGGACGACGATCCGCCGGGCGCAAGATCCGGGTCCAGCGCATTGGGCGGCGTCGCGGTGTTCGGGTTCAGGCCCAGGCCGGAAAAGGCCAGTTCCGTCATATGGGTCTTGCCCAGGCAGATCGTGCCCTGCCGCGCCGCGCGGGCCAGCACGATGGCGTCCTTGCGGGGCACCCGGCCTTCCAGCAGCCTGGACCCGGCCTCGGTGACGGTGCCGCCGCTGTCGATGTTGTCCTTCCAGCTGATCGCCACGCCGTCCAGAAGCCCGCGCCGCAGTTCCAGCTTGGCGCGGTCATGGGCGGCGACCGATTCGGACCGGGCGCGCACATCCGTCACGCGGGCATAGATGCGCCCCGCGTAGGGATGGGCCTTGATCGCGGCCAGATAGGCTTCGGACTGGTCGATGGGATCCAGAAGACCCGCCATGATCGCACGGCCCTGCTGGGCGGCGGGCGCGCGCAGCCAATCCATTCTCAGAAATCCACCGCGAGGCCGTTCTTTTCGTAATCGCCGTATCGCACGGGTTCGGGGCCCTCGCGGCCGCCGTATTCGACGGGCAGGGGCTGGGTCTCTGCGGCGGCCTTGCGGCGCTCGGCAGCCTCGGCCAGGGCGCGCTGTGCGGCGGGCGGCAGGTCGGTGCGGTCCATCGGGGGCTGTTCGCTCATGGAAAGATCTCCCATCCGGGGGTAAGGGGTCCGGGTCAGTCTTCCAACAAGACTTAGGTGAAGGAAAGCGATTTGGCAAAGCGGGGCATGGATATGGCACGGTCGGGCGCATTGCGCCTGCTGGCCGGGGTGCGGGACGGGCTGTCCCTGTCGGATCAGGCGGGCGCGCTGAAGGCGCTGGCGCCGCAGGACCAGGCCCGCGCCGCGCGCCTTGCGGCCGCCGTGCTGCGCCACCAGTCCCGCGCCGATGCGGTGATCGCGGGTTATGTCAGCCGCAAGCCCAGTCCCCAGGTCGCCGACATCCTGCGCCTGGCCACGATCGAGCTTCTGGAATTGGAGGGCGCGGCGCATGGCGTTGTCGATGCCGCCGTCACCCTGACGCGCGGGCTTGGGCAAAAGGGGCAGGCCGCGGCAGGCATGGTCAACGCCGTGCTGCGCAAGGTGGCGGCGCACCGGGGCTGGGCCGACCTGCCGCCGCAGCCGATGCCCGGCTGGCTGCGCGACCCCGTCGCCCTCGCCTATGGAGAGGAGGCCGCCCTCGCCATCGAGGCCGCGCACCAGGCCGGCGCACCGCTGGATTTGACGCCGAAGCCGGGCATTTCGGTCGAGGGTGCCAACCTGCTGCCGACCGGATCCTGGCGCATCCACGGCCCCGCGCAGGTGTCTGCGCTTCCGGGCTTTGCCACGGGCGACTGGTGGGTCCAGGATGCCGCTGCCGCCCTGCCGGTGCGCCTGCTGGACCCGCAGGCGGGCGAAGGCATCGCAGATCTTTGTGCCGCGCCGGGCGGCAAGACGCTGCAACTGGCCGCGGCAGGGGCGCAAGTGACGGCCGTGGACATCACCCCTGCCCGCCTGAAGCGCGTGGCCGAGAACCTGCGCCGCTGCGGCCTAGCGGCGGAACTGGCCGCCGCCGACGCGCTGGAATGGCGGCCCGACGGTCCTCTGGATGCGGTCCTGCTGGACGCCCCCTGTTCGGCCACGGGCACGATCCGCCGCCACCCCGACCTGCCCTTCCTGCGCGACGGATCGGGCATCCCCGCGCTGATCGACCTGCAATCGCGGCTGATCGACCACGCCCTGTCGCTGCTGCCGCCGGGCGGGCGCCTGGTCTATGCCGTCTGCTCCCTGCTGCCCGACGAAGGCGAGGCGCAGGTCGCCGCGGCCCTGACCCGCCATCCGGGTCTGAGGGTCGAGGAGCCGGTTCTGCCGGGGATCGAACCGGACTGGATCACGCCCGAAGGCGGGTTGCGCACGCGGCCCGACCATTGGGCAGACTGGGGCGGGTTGGACGGCTTCTTCATGGCACGGTTGCGCAAGGCCGGATAGGACAAGGGGCGCTGCCCCTCTTGGCCTGCGGCCAATTCACCCCGGGATATTTGGGCCAGAATGAAGACGTTCCTTCACGCTGGTCCAAATATCCTCGGGGGGTCCGGGGGGCGAAGCGCCCCCGGCTTCGCCACTGGACCTTCGGCCCGCATGGCGCTAAGCGACCGCAAACCAGATGCGAGGCCCCCATGTCCCATCCCGTGCCGATCAGACGCGCGCTGATTTCCGTTTCCGACAAGACCGGGCTGATCGACTTCGCCCGCAAGCTGGACGCGCGGGGGATCGAGATCCTGTCCACCGGCGGCAGCGCCAGGACGCTGCGCGAGGCGGGGCTGACGGTGATCGACGTGGCCGACGTGACCGGCTTCCCGGAAATGATGGACGGCCGCGTCAAGACGCTGCACCCGGTCGTTCATGGCGGGCTGCTGGCGCTGCGCGACAATGCCGAACATCAGGCCGCGATGGAGGCCCACGGCATCGGGCCCATCGACCTGCTGGTGGTGAACCTTTATCCCTTCGAGGAAACGGTCGCCAAGGGCGCGTCCCATGACGATTGCATCGAGAATATCGATATCGGCGGCCCCGCGATGATCCGCGCGGCGGCCAAGAACCACGGCTTCGTCACGGTGATCGTGGATGTCCAGGATTACGACGCGCTGCTGGCCGAACTGGACGCCAATGACGACCGCACCACCCTGGCCTTCCGCCAGCGCCAGGCGCAGATCGCCTATGCCCGCACCGCCGCCTATGACGCGGCGGTTTCGACATGGCTGGCAGGTGCCATCGGCGCGGAGACCCCGCGCCGCCGCGCATTCGCGGGCACGCTGGCCCAGCCCCTGCGCTATGGCGAGAACCCGCACCAGTCCGCGGCCTTCTATGTCACCGGGGACAACCGCCCCGGCGTCGCCACCGCGAAGCAGTGGCAGGGCAAGGAACTGTCCTACAACAACATCAACGACACCGATGCGGCCTTCGAACTGGTCGCCGAATTCGACCCCGTTGAAGGCCCGGCCTGCGCGATCATCAAGCACGCCAATCCCTGCGGCGTGGCGCGGGGTGAAACGGCGCTGGAAGCCTACAAGCGGGCCTTCGACTGCGACCGCACCTCGGCATTCGGGGGGATCGTCGCGCTGAACCAGGTGCTCGACGGCCCCACTGCCGAGGAGATCGCCAGGATCTTCACCGAGGTGGTGATCGCCCCCGATGCAGATGAGGACGCCAAGCGCGTCTTCGCCGCCAAGAAGAACCTGCGCCTGCTGACCACCGGCGGGCTGCCCGATCCGCGGGCGCCCGGCCTGTCCTTCCGCCAGGTCGCGGGCGGCTTCCTGGTGCAGGGCCGCGACAACGGCCATGTGAGCCTGTCCGACCTGAAGGTCGTCAGCGACCGCCAGCCGGATGATGCGGAATTGCGCGACATGCTGTTCGCCTGGACCGTCGCCAAGCACGTCAAGTCGAACGCCATCGTCTATGCGAAGGACCGCGCCACCGTGGGCATCGGCGCGGGCCAGATGAGCCGCGTGGACAGCACCCGCATCGGCCGCCGCAAGTCCGAGGACATGGCCGAGGCGCTGGGCCTGGGCCAGCCCCTGACCATCGGCGCGGTCGTGGCCTCGGATGCTTTCTTCCCCTTCGCCGACGGCATCGAGGCCCTGGCGGAAGCGGGCGCCCGCGCCGTCATCCAGCCGGGCGGGTCGATGCGCGACGACGAGGTGATCGCGGCGGCCAACCGCCTGGGCCTGGCGATGGTCTTTACCGGCCAGCGGCATTTCCGGCACTGATGCAGCAGGAACTGCCCCTTGACCCGCCGCCCCCAGCGCCGTCCAGACCGGCGCCCAAGGCGCGGCGCCCGCGCGCGCCGAAAAAGCCCGCGCCCCCGCCCCGCACCGACATGCGGCTGGTGATCTGGATCGCGACCACGATCTTCGTGGTCGATCAGGTGCTGAAATACTGGGTCGTCCATGTGCTGCAACTGGACCGGCTGCGCGAGATCGACGTGCTGCCGCCCTGGCTGAACCTGCGCATGGCCTGGAACCAGGGCGTCAATTTCGGGCTGATGGCGTCGGATACCGATGTGATGCGCTGGGTTCTGATCGCCGTGGCGCTGGCCATCGTGGTCTGGGTCTGGATCTGGATCTGGCGCGCCGATGCCGGAAAGCTGGCCCGCATCGCGGCGGGGCTGCTGATCGGCGGCGCCCTGGGCAATGTGATCGACCGGCTGCTTTACGGCGCGGTCGCGGATTTCCTGAACATGTCGCTGCCCGGCTGGCAGAACCCCTACAGCTTCAACGTGGCCGACATCGCCATCTTCGCAGGGGCCATCGGGCTGGTTCTAGTGCCGCAGAAGAAGGACCCCGTGGCGCCTGCCCGCAAGCCGCGCACCAAGGCCTCGGACAATCCCCGTGACGGGACCGGCAAATCCGGCTAGAACGGGGCGCAAGAAACGAGGGGACAGGACATGCAGGCTTTCGTCAGGGGCATTGCGGCAGCGGCCGTCATGGGGCTTTCGGCCTGCGGCAGCAACCAGTTGATGAACATCGAAACCGGCCAGAACAGCCCGGACGAATTCGCCATCCTGCCCACCCGCCCCCTGACCATGCCGCCCGATCTGGCGCTGCTGCCCGCCCCCACGCCGGGCGGGGCCAACATGACCGATCCGAACCCCAACGCCGATGCGGTGGCGGCCCTGGGCGGCAATCCGGCGCGCCTGTCCGACCAGGGCATCGCCGCGGCGGATGGTGCCCTGGTCGCCCATGCCACGCGCCGCGGCACCGATCCGGCCATCCGCGAACGCCTGGCGGACGCGGATGCCGAATGGCGGTCGCGCAACAAGCGCCGCCCGCTGGAGGCGCTGTTCGGCACCACCGTCTATCAGCGCGCATATCGCCCCCTGGCGCTTGATTCGCAGGCCGAACAGCAACGTTGGCAGCGGGCCGGCGCGATCACCCAGACCTCTCCCGCGCCTGTTGAGGAATGACGGCGCATTTCGATCCGGCGCAGCCCGGTTTCGGCAAGGACCCCTGGCCGCATTACGCCCGCCTGCGGGCGACGCCCGGCCTGCCCGACTGGCAGGGCTTCCGCCTGGCGTCCCGCTTCGACGACGTGCGCGCCATCGCATCGGACCGCCGCATGGTCCGGGGCACCGCCTTTCTTCCGCCCGAGGAAAGGCGGCGTATCCAGATGGCCGAGAATTTCCACGACATGCCGTTCCACGAACGCTTCGTGCAGACCTCGATGCTGGAACTGGACGGGCCGGATCACGACCGGTTGCGGCGCGCGGTGTTTCCCTTCTTCACGAAGACCCGGCTGGAAAGCCTGCGTCCTTTCATCACCGGGTGGGTCGATGCCGCGCTGGACCGGCTGATCCCGCAGGGCCGCTTCGACTTCATCGCGGATCTTGCCGCCCATCTGCCGGGGCAGGTGATCGGCCATCTGATCGGCACCGATCCCGCGCTTGCCCCGCAGATGACCCTGTGGTCCGAGGAAACCGTCAGCTATTTCGACGTGAGCCGCCGCACCCCCGATCGCAAGGCGCGGGCCGAGGACGCGGTGCGCCTGTTCCATGACGCGCTGCAGGACCTTCATGCCGCGCGCAAGGCCCGGCCCCGCGACGACCTGATGTCGGCAATGATCGGGGCCGAGGATGCGGGGCTTCTGACCCATGACGAACTGATCGCGACCGTCATGCAGATCCTGCACGCCGGGCATGGATCGACCATCGACGTGATGGGCAGCGGGCTTCATGCGCTGCTGGCCCATCCCGACCAGATGGCGCGTCTGCGCGCCGATCCCGGCCTGATGCCCCTGGCCGTGCAGGAGATGTTCCGCTTTGCCCCGCCGCTGGTCTTCTTCCACCGCCATGCGTCCGAGGATCTGGCGATCTGCGGGCAGGATTGGCCCAGGGGAACGACCTTCGGGCTGCTTTACGCCAGCGCCAACCGCGACCCCGATGCCTTCCCAGATCCCGACCGCTTCGATGTCGGGCGCAGGCCGAACCTGCACCTTGCCTTTGGCGCGGGTCCCCATGTCTGCCTGGGCAACAACCTGGCGCGGCTGAACATGGAGGTGCTGTTCACCGCCCTTCTGGACCGCACGGAAAGCATCCGCATCGACGGTCCCGTTGCCTGGAAGTCCGGGCTTCAGGCGCATGGCCCCTTGTCCCTGCCCATCACTGTCGCGACACATTAGCGTGTGACAGGTTGCGCGGCCTGTCGTCATTGGTCAGATTTGCCTCGACCAAGGAGGTTTCGCCCCCATGCTTAGACCGACCCTGCCCGCGCTGCTGGCCCTGACCCTGGGCGCGATGCCCGTCCTGGCCGAGACGACCACCCCCGAGAATAACGGCATCACCCATTTCACCCTTCCGAACGGCCTGGAAACCGTGGTGATCCAGGATCATCGCGCCCCGGTCGTGGTCCAGATAGTCTGGTATCGCATCGGATCGGCGGACGAACCGCCCGGCAAGTCGGGCATCGCCCATTACCTGGAACACCTGATGTTCAAGGGCACCGACAAGCTGGAACCGGGCGAGTTGTCGAAGACCGTGACCGCTAATGGCGGCATGGACAACGCCTTCACCTCCTATGACTACACCGCCTATTTCCAGCGCATCGCATCCGACCGCCTGTCCCTGGTGATGGAGATGGAGGCCGACCGCATGGCCAACCTGCGCATCGGCGAGGATGACTGGCAGGCCGAACGCCAGGTCGTGCTGGAGGAACGCGCCCAGCGGGTGGACAGCGACCCCGGTTCCCTGTTCGCCGAGGAACGCTATGCCACGCTTTACTACAACCACCCTTATGGCCGCCCCGTCATCGGCTGGCGCGCCGAGATGGAGGGCCTGACCCGCGAGGATGCGCTGGAATGGTATGACAACCATTATTCCCCCAACGAGGCGATCCTGATCCTGGCGGGCGACGTGACCCCTGAACGCGCCCGCGAACTGGCCGAGCAATACTATGGCCCGATCCCCGCGAAGGGAGAGGCAGAGCCGCGCATCCGCCCCCAGGAACCCACCCAGCGGTCGCCCCGCCGGATGGAGATGAGCGATCCACGCGTCCCCCAGCCGGTGATGTCGCGCAGCTACATCGCGCCCGAACGCAACCCCGGCGACCAGGCGGATGCCGCCGCGCTGACGGTTCTGGCGGAACTGCTGGGCGGTTCGATGCAGACCTCGATCCTGGGTCGCGAGCTGGCGATGCAGGGCAAGGCGCTGTGGGTGAACGCGGGCTATGACGGCTTTTCCGTTGATCCGACCAGCTTCGGCATCTCTCTTGTTCCCGCCGACGGCATGACGCCCGAGGATGCCGAGGCGGAACTGGACAAGGTCCTGGCCCGCTTCCTGGAAACGGGCCCCGACCCCGCCGACCTGGACCGCGTGAAAACGCAGATCGAGGCCGCGCGGGTCTACAAGCTCGATTCGGCGCATGGCCGGGCCTATGACTATGGGCAGGGACTGGCGACGGGGCTGTCGGTCCAGGACGTGAACGACTGGCCCGACAGCCTGGCCGCCGTCACGGCCGATGACGTGATGAGGGTGGCCAGGACCGTTCTGGACAGCAAGGCCAGCGTCACCGGCTGGCTGCTGCCGGCCGAGCCGGCGCCCGCCGCCGCCGAAGCGCCCGCCTCCACCGACACCCCCAGCCCCGAGGTGCAAGGATGATCCGCGCCGCCATTGCCCTTTTCCTTGCCGTTCTGGCGGTTCCCGCCCATGCCATCGACATCCAGGACGTCACCTCGCCCGGCGGCATCAAGGCCTGGCTTGTCCAGGACGACAGCATCCCCTTCGTCGCGGTGCAGTTTTCCTTCAAGGGCGGCGCCAGCCTGGACGCCGAAGGGAAGCGCGGCGCCATCAACCTGATGACCGCCACGCTTGAGGAAGGCGCGGGCAACCGTGATTCGGTGGCCTTTGCCCAGGCGGTCGAGGGGCTGGGCGCGCAGTTTTCCTTTGACGTGGGCGACGACGCGCTGACCGTGGGGATGCGCGCCCTGAACGAGAACCGCGACGAGGCCGCGGCCCTTCTGGCCGAGGCGCTGACCCAGCCCCGCTTCGACGACGACGCCATCGAACGCGTCCGCGCGCAGGTGCAGTCGATCATCCGGTCCGAGGCGACCGATCCGCAATCCATCGCCGCCAAGGAAATGGCACGCCAGGCCTGGGGCGACCATCCCTATGCCACCTCGATCAACGGCACCATGGATTCGGTGGCGGCCCTGACGCGCCAGGATCTGGTCGCGGCCAAGAACCGCGTATTGGCCCGCGACCGCGTGGTGGTGGGTGCGGCGGGCGACATCACGCCCGAGGAACTGGGCCAGCTTCTGGACACCGTGCTGGGGGGCCTGCCGGAACAGGGCACCGCGCCGCTGCCGCAACCGGCGGACCTGCAACTGACCGGCGGGGTCACCGTCATCGACTGGGACAGCCCCCAGACGGTCGTCAGCTTTGCCGGTCCGGGCCTTGCCATCGACGATCCCGATTACTTCGCGGCCTTTGTCGCCAACCACATCCTGGGCGGCGGCGGCTTCAGTTCCCGCCTGATGGAGGAGATCCGCGAAAAGCGCGGCCTGACCTATGGCGTCGGCACGACGCTTGCCACCGGCGTTTACGGCCAGACCTGGCAGGGCGGCATGGCGGGATCGAACGCCACCACCGGACAGGCGGTCGATCTGATCCGCCAGGAATGGGACCGCATGGCCGAGGGCGGCGTCACGGACCAGGAATTGAACGATGCCAAGACCTATCTGACGGGCGAATACCCGCTGCGCTTCGACGGCAACGGCAGCATCGCGGGCATTCTGGCCGGGATGCAGCTGATCGGCTTTCCCATCGACTATGTGAACACCCGCAATGAAAAGGTCGAGGCGGTGACGGCGGAGGACGTCAAGCGCGTGGTGGGCCGCCTGCTGGATGCCGACGACTTGCGCTTCGTGCTGGTCGGCCGCCCTGAGGGGATCGCCGGAACAGATCCCGCCCCCACCAACTAGAATCGCTGGCGACAGGGGACGGTGGCTGCTAGATTTGGGGGCATGAACAGCCATGCCCCCCATATCCGGCCCGTGATCCGCCAGTTGGACGAAGCCGTCGCCAACCGCATCGCGGCGGGCGAGGTGGTCGAACGGCCTGCATCGGCGGTCAAGGAACTGGTGGAAAACGCCCTGGATGCGGGGGCCAGCCGCATCGACATCGCCATCCAGGACGGCGGCAAGCGGCTGATCCGGGTTTGCGACGACGGCTGCGGCATGGCGCCCGAGGATCTGCCCCTGGCCCTGTCGCGTCATGCGACCAGCAAGATCGACGGCACCGACCTTCTGGCGATCCGCAGCTTCGGCTTCCGGGGCGAGGCGCTACCCTCGCTGGGGGCAGTCGGACGGCTGACGATCACCTCGCGGATGCGGGGCGGCGACGGCGCGGTGATCGCGGTGGAAGGCGGGCGCGCCGCGCCGGTGCGGCCCGCCGCCGCCAATCCCGGCACGGTGGTCGAACTGCGCGACCTGTTCTTCGCCACCCCCGCGCGTCTGAAATTCCTGCGCGGCGACCGGGCCGAAACGATGGCGGTGGCCGAATGCGTCCGCCGCCTGGCCATGGCCGAACCTTTCGTGGGCTTCACCCTGACCGCCGACGGCAAGGAGATCTTTCGCGCCGATGCCGAACAGGGCGAATTGTTCGACGCCCTGACGATCCGCCTGTCGCGCGTCATGGGCCGGGATTTCATCGACAATGCGATCCCCCTTGACGCCGAACGCGACGGGCTGCGGCTTTCGGGGCTTGCGGCGCTGCCCACCTATTCGCGCGGGGCGGCGGTGGCGCAGCATGTCTATGTCAACGGCAGGCCGGTGCGGGACAAGCTGCTGACCGGGGCGCTGCGGGCGGGCTATATGGACGTGCTGGCATCCGGGCGCCATCCTGCGGCGGTGCTGTATCTTGCCTGCGACCCGCAGCTTGTCGATGTGAACGTCCACCCCGCCAAGGCCGAGGTGCGTTTCCGCGACCCGCAAGGCGCGCGGGGGCTGGTGGTCAGCGCCTTGCGGCACGGGCTGGCGACGGCCGGGCATCGCGCGTCATCCACGATGGGCGACGCGACGCTGGCGGCCTTCCGGGCCGAACCCGCCGCCGCCCCTGCCCCTGCCGCCCCGCGCACCTATCAGATGGACTATCGCCCCTCGGCCACGGCGATCCGCGCCAGCCTGGATCTGCAAGCCCCCACGATGGGATTTGCCGAGGCCCCTTCGGCCCGTGCCGAGGAGGAAAGCGCCGCGCCCCTCGATGCCCCCCTGGGGGCCGCACGGGCGCAGATCCACGAAAACTACATCATCGCGCAGACCGAAGACGGGCTTGTCATCGTCGATCAGCACGCGGCGCATGAACGGCTGGTCTATGAACGCCTGAAGGTCCAGGCCGCCGCGACGGGCATCGCCCGCCAGGCCCTGCTGATCCCGGAGATCGTGGAACTGCCCGAAGCCGATGCCGCGCGCATCCTGTCCATCGCGGGCGATCTTGCCGAACTTGGGCTGGTCATCGAACCCTTCGGCGGGGGTGCCGTCGCGGTGCGGGAAACCCCGGCCATGCTGGCCCGTCTGGACGCCCGCGCCCTGATCCGCGACATCCTGGACGATCTGGCGGATCAGGGCGCCTCCGACCGCCTGCGCGGACGGCTTGACGCGGTGCTGTCCTCAATGGCCTGCCATGGATCGGTGCGGTCGGGGCGGCGCATGAACGCCGACGAAATGAACGCCCTGCTGCGCGAGATGGAACGCACGCCCCGGTCCGGCCAGTGCAACCATGGCCGCCCGACCTGGGTGAAGCTGCGCCTGTCCGACATCGAAAGGCTGTTCGGACGCAAGGATTGACCGGCGCCCCGAACGGCGCGACAGTCGCGCCAGCGAAGGAGCCAACCATGCTGCAGATCAGCCCCGACAAGATCGCCCATATCATCATCCGCGCCCGCGAATACGACAGCGGCGTCAACCCCTGGGCGCATTCGGGCAGCAGGCCGCAGCACGGTGTCCGGTCCGAACTGCACGACTTCATCGCCAACCTGAACGAGGATGAACAGGCATCCTTGGTGGCGGTCATGTGGATCGGGCGCGAAAGCTTCGAGCCCGAAGAGCTTGAGGAAGCCATCGAGACCGCCCGGATCGAGCGCACCACCCCCACCGAGGATTACCTGATGGGCGAACCGCGCCTGGCCGATCTGCTGGAATCGGGGCTGGAAGCCCTCGGCATCTCGCCCGAGGATGCCGAGGACGACGTGACCCGCCCGGTCTGAGGGGCGTTCTAGCTCTCGCTCTGCGCCGGGGTGACGCGGATCAGGCGGCCGTTGTCTTCATCGGTCAGCAGCATCAGGGCGCCGTCGCGGGCGACCTCGACCTCGCGCACGCGGCCGATGCCTTGCAGGTGGCGCGCCTCGCCCGTCACCCGGTCGCCGTCCAGTTCCAGGCGCACGAGGTCGTTCGACTTCAGCCCTCCGATCAGCAGGTCGCCCTGCCAGTCGGGGAACATCTCGCCGTCATAGAAGGTCATCTGGCCGGGTGCGATCACCGGATCCCAGTAATAGACGGGTTGTTCGGTGCCCTCCATCTGGGTGACGCCTTCCTCGACCGGGTCGCCGCTGTATTCCACGCCATAGGTCACGCGCGGCCAGCCATAGTTGCGGCCCGCCTGAGGCAGGTTCAATTCGTCGCCGCCCTTGGGACCGTGTTCGATGGTCCACAGCCTGCCCTGGCCGTCAAGCGCCGCGCCCTGGATGTTGCGATGACCCCAGGACCAGATCTCGGGCAGCGCCTCGGCCACGCCGGGATCGCCCATCGGCGCGCCGGTTTCGGGGTCGATGCGGACCACCTTGCCCAGCGTGGTTGTGACATTCTGGGAATAGACGCGCGCATCGGGGACCGAGCGTTCGCCGGTGGTCACGAACAGCCCGCTCTGCCCGTCATGGATCAGGACCGACCCGTAATGCTTGGTCGAATCCCAGGCGGGCTGCTGCTGCCAGATGACCTCGGTGCCTTCCAGGGTGCTGTTGTCGGCCGACAGGGTGCCGGTCGCGACGGCGGTGGCGGTCTTGCCGTCTTCGCGGGGCTGGGCAAAGCTGATCCAGACGCGGCGCGTGTCGGCGAAATCATTGGCCACGGTCACGTCCAGAAGGCCGCCTTGGTCGCGGGTGTCAAGCTCGGGCAGCCCGCCGATCGGATCGGACAGGGTGCCGTCCGCCCCCACCAGCCGCAGGTTGCCCGCGCGTTCCGTCACCAGCCAACTTCCGTCCGGCAGTTCGGCCAGACCCCAGGGATGATCCAGCCCATCCGCGATGACGGTCTGGTTCAGCGCCACGTCGCCCGCCAGCACCGGGGCGCGGGTCTGGTTTTCGAAGGCGGGCTGCTGATCGGGTGCGTTCGGCGGCACGGCATTGAAATCCTGCGCAAGCGCGCCGGTGGCCAGCAGGCTTGCCGAAGCGGCAAAAGTCGTCAGGCGGATGAACATGCGGTCCTCGTGCAGATGACAGGGATGCCCGTCCAACACGCCATCCCTATCCCCGTTCCGACACGGCGCATCACGTCTGTGTCAGGCGGTCCCGATGGTCCCGGAACAGCGCCCCGGCCCTGCCCCAGGGGCCTTCGTCGATCCGGTCAAGCTGCATCAGCACCGGCAGCAACTGGGCGGCATAATCTTCGGAACTTTCGCGCGGCAGCATGGAGGGCAGGTTGTCGATGGCCATCACGTCCAGCGGCGGCTGTTCGGCCACGCGCAAGACCGGCTGGTCCCAGCTTGTCGTGCGGTCATAGACCTTGATCGGGGAAAAGTCGCTGGTCGGATCGCAGGCCACGTCGCCGATCACCGTCAGCCGCCGCCCCGGCGCCACCGCGCTTGCGGGGACGAAGACCGGCGCGCCGGGCTGGGCCAGGATCGCGTTGATGAACAGGTCATGGACCAGCACTTCCGGGAAGGGGCCGCCATGCGCGGTTTCCGCCATGTCCCAGCGGGTGACGGGCACGCCCAGGGCCACCAGCAGATCCGCCGCGCCCGTCCCCACGCGTCCCTTTGCGCCGATCACCAGGGCCTGCGGGCGCGGGCGGCCCGTGGCGTCCAGTTGCGCGCGCAATTCGTCCAGCAACAGGTCCTTGTCGGCATAGGCGTGGATGGGGGCGCAGATGCCGCCCCCCTGCTGTGCCGCCCAGGCCTTCAGGCTGACCGCGGCCCCCGCATAACCCGCCCAATAGCCGAAGGCGGCCAGGCGGCGGCCCGCGTCATCCGTCAGGTATTCCAGGTCATAGAGCGTGCCGCCCCCTGCCTGGAACCGGCGCAGCAGCACCTGTCCCGCGGGCTGGCCCTTGAAGGCATGGCCGAACATGATGTGCCGATGGCGCAGGGGCATCCCGTCTTCGGGCAGTTCCTTCAGGCCGAAGACAATGGCGTCGTCGGGGGCCGTAGGCCAGCTTCCCTGCGGCGCGATGGCGGCCCCTGCGCGGGCATAGGCGTCCGTCGCAAACACCCGGCGGGGGCTGTCCTCGACCGTGACGGTGAAGCCCTTGCCGATCAGCGCCGCCACGCCCTCGGGGGTGATGCCTGTCCGATCCTCGTTCGGGCGGCTTTCGGCCCGCAGCCACAGATGCGTCATCGTTTTCCCCCGGTTCTGCCGTCCCGTCGTCTTAACCTGCGCCACGGCGCAAGGGGAACCCCGTCGCCACCATCCGTGTTCCACCCCGTTCCCATCACTCTTGTTCCGGAGAATCAACATGATCCTCAGCCGCCGCGCCAGCCTGATGCTGGGTCTTGCCGCAGCCAGCGTGACCCTCATGCCTCGCATCACCCTTGCCCAGACCGCCGCCGCGCAAACCTCGTTCGTTTATCCGGTCGAAGGCGGGCAGGTCGTGTTCCATCCGGTCGATCACGCCTCGATGGTGGTCGAGACGCCGGGCGGCGTGATCTATGTCGATCCGGTCGGCGGCGCGGATCTGTATGCCGGCATGCCGCAGCCCACACTGATCCTGATCACGCACGAGCATGGCGACCATTACGATCTGCCGACCCTGCAGGCCCTGCCCGCCGTGGCGATCATCGCCAACCCCGCCGTCCACGCGATGCTGCCCGCCGAGATGCAGTCCCGCGCGACCGCCATGGCCAATGGAGACCAGGCCCAGGCCATCGGCATCGGGATCGAGGCCGTGCCCGCCTATAACACCAGCCCCGACAAGCAGCAGTTCCACCCCCAGGGGCGCGACAACGGCTATGTCCTGACCATCGGCGGCAAGCGGTTCTATATCGCCGGCGACACCGAGGACACGCCCGAGATGCGCGCCCTGGAAAACATCGAGGTCGCCTTTCTGCCGATGAACCTGCCCTATACCATGACGGTGCAGCAGGCGGCGGATGCGGTGGCCGATTTCCGGCCCGTCTCGGTCTTTCCCTATCACCACCGGGGCAGCGACGTTCAGGAATTCGCGCGCCTCGTCGGGGCGTCTGACGCGGGCAGCCAGGTGGTCATCGCCAACTGGTATCCGCGCGGCGAGGCAGGCTGACGCTTTACCGTCCCGGCGCGGCAGGATAGCAAGGCCGCCATGCTGCGATACCTTCTGCGCCGGATGATCGTGATGGGGGCAAGCCTGCTTGCCGCCTCGGTCGTGATCTTTTCGGTGGTGGAACTGGTGCCGGGCGATCCGGCCAGCTTCATGCTGGGCACTGGCGCCCAGCCCGAAACCCTGGCCGCGCTGCGCCAGCAGATGGGCTTGGACGATCCCCTGCCCTTGCGATACGCGGCTTGGCTGGGCGCGATCCTGCAGGGGGATTTCGGGACCAGCTTCACCTACAAGACCCCGGTCGCGCCGATGATCGGCGAACGGTTGCAGGTGTCGCTGCCCCTGGCGGTCCTGGCGCTTGTGCTGGCCGTGGCCCTGGCCCTGCCGATGGGGCTTCACGCGGCGGCACAGCGGGGCCGCGTGGGCGACGGGCTGGCGATGGGGGCGGCGCATCTGGGCATCGCGCTGCCGAATTTCTGGCTGGCGATGCTGCTGGTCCTGGTCTTTGCCGTTCACCTGCGCTGGCTGCCCGCAGGCGGGTTTCCGGGATGGTCCGATCCCCTGGCCGCGCTGCGTTCCCTGATCCTGCCCGCCATCGCCCTGGCCCTGCCCCAGGCCGCGATCCTGGCGCGCGTCCTGCGGTCGTCCCTGGTCGAGACGATGGGCCAGGATTACATCCGCACCGCCCGCGCCAAGGGGCTGTCACGCGGCCAGACCCTGCGCCGCCATGCGCTGCGCAACGCGCTGATCCCGGTGCTGACCATCCTGGGGATGCAGTTCAGCTTTCTTCTGGCGGGCGCCATCATCATCGAGAACGTGTTCTACCTTCCCGGTCTGGGACGGATGATCTTCCAGGCGATCACGCAGCGCGACCTGATCGTGGTGCAGTCTGCGGTGCTTGTGCTGGTGGCCGCCGTGATCGCCGTGACCTTTCTGGTCGATCTGGCCTATGCCGCCGTGGACCCCCGGCTGCGCCGCGCATGAGAACGGGGCTGATCCTGGGGGCCCTGCTGGCGGGGCTGGCGCTGGCGGCGGCGGTGCTGTCGGCCTTCTGGACGCCCCATGACATCGCCCGGCTTGCCATTGCCGAGAAGCTACTGCCGCCATCGCCCGCGCATTGGTTCGGCACCGACCATCTGGGCCGGGACATCCTGTCGATGGCGATGCGGGGGGCGCAGACCTCGATGGTGGTGGCGCTTGTGGCGGTCGCCATCGGCATGGGGCTGGGGGTGCCGCTGGGATTGCTGGCGGCGGCGCATCGGGACCGCTGGCCGGACGATCTGGTGATGCGCGGCAACGACCTAGTCTTCGCCTTTCCGTCCCTGGTGATCGCGATCCTGATCACGGCGGTCTTCGGCCCCTCGGCGGTGAATGCCATCATCGCCATCGGCATCTTCAACATCCCGGTCTTTGCCCGCGTCACGCGGGGTGCGGCGCTGCCCATCTGGACGCTGGATTACATCCGCGCGGCGCAGGTGGCGGGCAAGGGCCGGGCATTGATCAGCCTGCAGCATGTCCTGCCCAACATCGCCAGCCTGCTGATCGTGCAGGCCACGATCCAGTTCAGCCTGGGCATCCTGGCCGAGGCCGGGCTGTCCTATGTGGGCCTTGGCGCGCAGCCCCCCACGCCAAGCTGGGGCCGGATGCTGGCCGAGGCGCAGACCATGGTGACGCTGACCCCGCATGTGGCCGTCATCCCCGGACTATGCATCGTGCTGACGGTTCTGGGCCTGAACCTGCTGGGCGACGGGTTGCGCGACGCCCTGGATCCCCGGCTGCGGGTGCTGCGGTGATCCGCCTAGAGGATCTGTCCCTGTCCATTGGCGGATGGCCTGTCCTGGACAGGGTGTCGCTGGATCTGCAACCGGGCATCACCGGCCTGGTGGGCGAATCCGGCAGCGGCAAGTCGATGACGGCCCTTGCGATCATGGGGCTGCTGCCGGAACGAACGGTGACATCGGGCAAGGTGCTGCTGGACGGGATGGACCTGCTTGCGCTGCCCGAACGCGCCATGCGCGCCTTGCGCGGCAAGCGTATCGGAATGATCTTCCAGGAACCCATGACGGCGCTGAACCCGCTGATGACCATCGGCGACCAGGTGGCCGAGGTGCTGCGCATCCACGAAGGCCTGGATCGCCGTGCCGCCCTGGCCCGCGCACGCGAAGGGCTGGACCGCGTCGGCCTGCCGGCGCCGCGCTTTCCGCTGACGCTTTATCCCCACGAATTGTCGGGCGGGCAGCGCCAGCGGGTCGCCATCGCCATGGCGATTGCCCTGCGCCCCGATCTGCTGATCGCGGACGAACCCACCACCGCCCTGGACGTGACCACCCAGGCGCGGATCCTGGATCTGCTGCGGGATCTGGTGCGCCAGGACGGCATGACGCTGCTGTTGATCACCCATGACCTGGCCGTGGTGGCGGGCATGGCCGACCGGGTCGCCGTGATGCAGGCCGGCCGGATCGTGGAAAGCGGTCCGACCGAAGCCGTGTTCCGCAGCCGCAGCCACCCTTATACGCGGCAACTGTTCACGGCCTCGGGCCACCGACCCGGCCGCCAGCCCCCGCCCCCGGCCGGGCCGCTGCTTCAGGTGACGGGGGCCGTTCGCGAATACCGCGCTGCCGATGGCGGGCTGCGCGCCCTGGACGGGGTCGGCCTGACCATCGGGCGCGGCGAAAGCGTCGGCCTTGTGGGCGAATCGGGCTGCGGGAAATCGACCCTGGCCCGCGCGATCCTGGGGCTGGATCCCTTGCAGGCCGGACAGATCCGGCTTGAGGGACAGTCGATCGGCCCCGGCCACCGGATGCCGCGCGATTTGCGGGCGAGGATGCAGGCGGTGTTCCAGGATCCCTTCGGCAGCTTCGATCCCCGCTGGCGCGTGGACCGGCTGCTGGCCGAGCCCTTCCACCTGACCGGCCGCCCGGCCGACTGGCGCGACCGTATCGGCGCGGCCCTGGCCGAGGTGGGCCTGCACCCCAACAATGCCCGCAAGTTCATCCACGAATTCTCGGGCGGCCAGCGGCAGCGCCTGGCGATCGCCCGGGCCCTGATCATCCGCCCGTCCCTGATCGTCCTGGACGAGGCCGTCAGCGCCCTTGACGTGCAGGTCCGTGCGCAGGTGCTGGACCTGCTGGCGCGGTTGCAGGCCGATCACGGGCTGGCCTATCTGTTCATCAGCCACGACCTGTCGGTGGTGCGCGGCATCACCGACCGCATCCTGGTCATGCAGGCAGGCCGCATCGTCGAGGAAGGCCCGACCGACCGCATCATCGACGCACCCCGGCACGACCATACGCAGGCCCTGGTCCGCGCGATGCCGAAGATCCCGGCCGACTGGTCCTAGCTGAAGTATCCGCCATCCGAATCGTCGCCCGATTCCTCGACCAGGCGGCTGAAGTCGGGCAGGATGATGGCGCGCTTGCCCACCAGTTCGATCACGCCCTCGCGCTTCAGGGCGCTGATCTGGCGGCTGACGGTTTCCAGGGTCAGGCCCAGGTAATCGGCCATCGCCTCGCGCGTCAGGGGCAGGTCGATCTGCATCCGCCCGCCCGGATCGCGCTTGTGCAGCGCGGCTTCGCGCCGGGCGATGATGGCGATGAAGGAGGCGATCTTTTCACGCGCGGTCTTGCGGCCCAGAAGCAGCATCCATTCCCGCGCCGCGTCCAGTTCGTCCAGCGTCATTTCCAGCAGACGATGCGCGACATGGGGCGTGCTGCGCATCATCTGTTCGAACGGCTTGCGGCGGAAGCAGCACAGCACGACCTTGGTGGCCGCGGTGGCGTTATAGGCGGCGATCTCTCGGTTGGGGCGGCCCAGGAAATCGCTGGGCAACAGCAGGCCCACCATCTGCGTGCGCCCATCCTCCAGCGTCTGCGTCAGCGCGGCGACGCCGGTGACGACCGATCCCACGAATTCCATCCGGTCGCCTTCCCAGACGATCGGCTGGCCGGGATCGAAGGTCCGGTAGAATTTCAGATCCTCCAGCAGCGCCAGTTCGTCCGTTTCGCAATGCGCGCAAACGGCGCGATAGCGGATCGGGCAGTCGCCGCAGCGTTCCCCGCTGTCGTGACTGGGGGTTTTCTGGTTGATCTGGGTCAAGGCATTCTCGCGCGTTATCACTTAATCCTACCCACATGAGCAATGTTTCGCAACTAAAGCGGCTGGGTCTCTTCGATTCGCGCGTTCCGCGCTACACGAGCTATCCCCCCGCGACACAATTCAAACCAGGCATGAATGCCAATATGGTCTCGGGTTGGCTGGATTCCATACCCGAGGGCGCAGCGATTTCGCTGTACCTTCATGTGCCGTTCTGTCGCAGGCTGTGCTGGTTCTGCGCCTGCCGGACCCAGGGCACCAAGACGCTGGATCCGGTGATTGCCTATGTGGACACGGTTCTGGCGGAACTGGCGCTGCTGCGGCGCCACCTGCCGCGCGGGGTGCGGCTGTCGCGGCTGCACTGGGGCGGGGGCACGCCCACGCTGCTGCCGCCCGACCAGATGGGGCGCGTGGCGGACGCGATCTTCGACGTGGTGCCGATGGCCGAGGGGGCCGAGTTCTCGGTCGAGATCGACCCGTCGGAAATCGACGCCGCCCGCATGGCCGCGCTTGCGGCTTCGGGGATGAACCGCGCCTCGATCGGGGTGCAGGACTTCGATCCGAAGATCCAGGACGCCATCGGCCGCCAGCAATCGTTCGAACTGACCGGCCAGGCGGTCGAGTTGATCCGCAGCCACAACATCGCCAGCCTGAATGCCGACATCCTGTATGGCCTGCCGCACCAGGACCGGACCCGGATTTCCGAAACGGTGCAGAAGCTCTTGGCCCTGTCGCCCGACCGGGTGGCGCTTTACGGCTATGCCCATGTGCCCTGGATGTCCAAGCGGCAGGTGATGATCCCCGAGGATGCCCTGCCCGGCAACGAGGATCGGCTGACCCTGTTCAACACCGCCCGCGACCTGTTCGTGGCCGATGGCTATGCCGAGATCGGCATCGACCACTTCGCCCGACCCGGCGACGGGTTGGCGGTGGCCGCAAGGACGGGCAAGCTGCGGCGCAATTTCCAGGGCTATACCGATGACGGGGCGCAGGTGCTGCTGGGCCTTGGCGCGTCGTCGATTTCCCGCTTCCCGCAGGGCTATGCGCAGAACGCGCCCGCGACCGGCGCCTATACCGCCCATGTGCGCGAGGGCCGCTTGCCCCATACCAAGGGCCATGCCTTCACGCCCGAGGATCTGTGGCGCGGCCGGATGATCGAACAGGTGATGTGCGATTTCCGGGTGGATGCGGCGGAAATGCAGGCGGACTATGGCCTGACCGCCGTTCAGCTTCAGGAGGTCTTCGATCCGGTGATCGGGCAATTCGGCAGCATGGTCGAGGTCGGCCCCTGGGGCCTGCGGATCACGCCCGAAGGCCGCCCGCTGGCCCGGATGGTGGCGAACATGCTGGACGCTTATATGGCGGCGCCGACCAGCCATTCGTCCGCCGTCTAGCCGTGGAGGGTGCGTGTCCACACGCACCCCATGTCACGCGTGGCGGTGGTCCTTGTGGTCGGCGCAGGCGCCCGACGGCTCGATCTCGATGGTGGCGTGGGGAATGTCGAAGCGCTGCGCCAGCATCGCCTTGGCCGCGCGGGTGACGGCGAAGGGGTCGCCGGTTTCCACCACGAGGTGAACCGAGGCCGCCGCGCGCTTTTCGTCGATCTGCCACAGGTGCAGGTGATGGGCATCGCTGACGCCCGGCAGCGCGCGCAGAGCTGACAGGACCGCGCCCGGATCGCTGCCCGGCGGGGCGGCCAGCATCAGCATCCGGAAGACCGGCCCGATCTCCAGGACGATATGCCACAGGATCACGACGGAAATCGCCAGCGTCAGGATCGGGTCGGCCAGGTTCCAGCCGAAAGCCCAGATCAGCAACCCACCCCCGATGACGGCCACCGACACGCCCGCATCCGCCAGGTTGTGCAAAAAGGCCGCGCGGATATTGGCGCTGTCCCTGGCCGCGCGCCAGACAAGCGCCGCCGTCGCCAGATCGACGACCAGGGCAAAGGTCGCCAGCCCCATGACCAGCCCGCCCGCTACCTGCGGGGGGTCGGACAGGCGGCCAAGCGCCTCGACCGCCAGCCAGATCGAGATGGCGATCAGCGCCAGATAGTTGACGAAGGCCGCGACGATTTCCGCCCGCCCCCAGCCATAGGACCAGTCGGGCGTGGCCTCTCGCCTGGCAAGGCGACGCGCGCCGAAGGCCAGCACAAGCGCCAGGGCGTCGGACAGGTTGTGGATGCCGTCGGCGATCAGGGCGGTCGAATCGGCGGCGTATCCGCCGATGATCTGCGCCGCCGTCAGCGCCAGGTTGACGATGACCGCCCAGCCGATCGCCGCATCGCCGTGGCCGTGGTGATGGCCGTGGTGATGGCCGTAGGAATGGCCGTGCGCGTGCGAATGGCCGTGGCCCATCAATGCGCCTCGGCCCAGTTCATGCCCGTGCCCGCATCGACGACCAGCGGCACCGACAGCTTCACGGCGGGTTCGGCGGCGTTTTCCATAATTCCGCGGGCGACCGTGATCAGGTCGTCCACGGCATCCTCGCGCACCTCGAAGACCAGTTCGTCATGGACCTGCAGCAGCATCCGCGCGGGCAGATGCGCAATGGCCGCAGGCATCCGGATCATGGCGCGGCGGATGATGTCGGCGGCAGCCCCCTGGATCGGGGCGTTGATCGCCGCCCGCCGCGCGCCCCCCGCCGCAGGCCCGGACTGGTTGATGCCCGGCGTGTTGATGCGCCGCCCGAACAGGGTGCGCACGCTGCCGTCGGACTTCGCATCGGCGATGGTGCGGTCCATATAGGCGCGGATTTCGGGGAAACGCTGGAAATAGGTGTCGATGAACTCCTGCGCCTCGGCGCGCGGGATGCGCAGGTTGCGCGACAGCCCGAAGGACGAGATGCCATAGATCACGCCGAAGTTGATCGCCTTGGCGCGGCGGCGGATCATCGGGTCCATGCCCTCAACCGGGACGCCGAACATTTGGCTGGCGGTCATGGCATGGATGTCGATGCCCTCGCGGAAGGCCTGCTTCAGCGCCGGGATATCGGCCACATGGGCCAGGATCCGCAACTCGATCTGGCTGTAATCCAGGCTGACGAGGCGATGCCCTTCGGCGGCGATGAAGGCCTCGCGGATGCGGCGGCCTTCCTCGGTCCTGACGGGGATGTTCTGCAGGTTGGGGTCGGTGGATGCCAGCCGCCCGGTCTGCGCCCCCGCGATGGAATAGCTGGTATGGACGCGCCCCGTCTCCGGGTTCACGAAGGTCGGCAAGGCGTCGGTATAGGTCGATTTCAGCTTGGAGATCTGGCGCCAGTCCAGGATCCGCGACGGCAGGTCATGGCCCTCGGCGGCCAGATCCTCCAGCACGTCGGCGCTTGTGGAAAAGGCGCCGGTCTTGCCGGTCTTGCCGCCGGTCATGCCCATCTTGTCGAACAGGATCTCGCCCAGCTGCTTGGGGCTGCCGATGGTGAATTTCTGGCCCGCGAGGGCGTAGATCTCATCCTCCAGCGCCGCCATCTTCTGCGCGAAGGCGCCAGACATGCGGCGCAGCACCTCGGCGTCGATGCGGATGCCGGCCATCTCCATCTCGGCCAGGACGGGGATGATGGGTCGTTCGGTCAGTTCATAGGTCGTCGTGACGCGTTCCACCGGCAGCAGCGGCGCGAAATGCTGGAACAGGCGCAGCGTGACATCGGCGTCCTCGGCGGCATAGGGGGCGGCCTTGTCGATGGGCACCTGGCCGAAGTTGATCTGCGACTTGCCGCTGCCGATCAGGTCCTTGATCGGGATGCACTTGTGGCCCAGGTAACGTTCAGCCAGTTCGTCCATGCCGTGGTTGTGCGTGCCCGCGTTCAGGGCATAGGACATCAGCATCGTGTCGGCCAGGGGCGCCATGCGGATGCCGTGGCGGGCCAGCATCTTCCAGTCGTATTTGAGGTTCTGGCCGATCTTCAGGATCGCCGGATCCTCCAGCAGGGGCTTGAGGGCCGCCAGCACATCGGCCAGCGGCAACTGGCCCGCGACCAGGGCCGACTGCCCGAACAGGTCGTCGCCCCCCGCCATGTGGCCTACGGGGATATAGCAGGCGCGGCCCGGCGCCACGGCCAGGCAGATGCCGACCAGATCGGCCTGCATCTCGTCCAGGCCGGTGGTTTCCGTGTCGATGGCGACCTGGCCCGTGTCGCGGATCAGTTGCACCCAGCGATCCAAGGCCGCGCGGTCGGTCACCGTTTCATAGACGTCGCGGTCGATGGGCGGCAGGTCGGGGGCGGCAGGCGCGTCGCGCACCGGGGCGGACACCACGGCCGGGGCCTCGGCCCCCAGGCGTTCGGCCACGCGGGCGGTCAGGGTGCGGAACTCCATTTCCGACAGGAAGGTCAGCAGGGTCGGCGCGTCGGGCGCGCGCACCTCCAGGCTGTCCAGCGTGAAATCCAGGGGCGTGTTGCAATCCAGTTCCACCAGCCGCTTGGAGATGCGGATCTGTTCGGCATGGTCGATCAGGGTCTGGCGGCGCTTGGGTTGCTTGATCTCGCCCGCCCGCGCGAGTAGGGTTTCCAGGTCGCCGAATTCGGTGATCAGTTGCGCGGCCGTCTTGATGCCGATGCCCGGCGCGCCCGGCACGTTGTCCACGGCGTCCCCCGCAAGCGCCTGCACGTCCACCACGCGGTCGGGCCAGACGCCGAACTTCTCGAACACCTCGTCGCGGTCGATGGGCTTGCCCTTGATGGGGTCCAGCATCTGCACGCCGTCTCCCACAAGCTGCATCAGATCCTTGTCGCTGCTGATGATGGTGACCGACCCGCCCGCGTCGCGCGCGCGGCAAGCCAGCGCGGCGATGATGTCGTCGGCCTCGTATCCTTCTGTCTCGATGCAGGCGATGTTGAAGGCGCGGGTGGCGTCGCGGGTCAGCGGAAACTGCGGGCGCAGATCCTCGGGCGGTTCGGGGCGGTTGGCCTTGTAGGCGTTGTAGATCTCGTTGCGGAAGGTCTTGGACGAATGGTCGAAGATCACCGCCGCATGGGTGGGCGCGTCCGAGCCCCGTTCGTCGGACACGTATTTCCACAGCATGTTGCAGAAACCCGCGACCGCGCCCACGGGCAGCCCGTCGGACTTGCGCGTCAGCGGCGGCAGGGCGTGATAGGCCCGGAAGATGAAGGCCGATCCGTCGATCAGGTGCAGGTGGCAGCCCTTGCCGAAGCCGTCGCTCATCGCCATGTTCCTTTTCGGTTCCGGCCCCGGTTCTGGCACGATCGCGCCGTGGTTTCCAGACGCGCCTTGGTTGGCGGAATGCAGAAGGTGGCAATGCCCAGGATGGTTCGCAAGGGCGACCTGCCCAGCAAGATCTGCGCCTGCTGCGGGCGGCCCTTCACCTGGCGCCGCAAATGGGCGCGGGACTGGGACCAGGTCCGCTATTGCTCGGACCGCTGCCGGGGGACCAAGGCCCCCCGCCTATCCAAGCCCTCGTGGTCCCAGCCCTAGTGGTCGCCCCCGGCGTGATCGCGGTCGATCACGAAGCGCTTGTCGCAATAGCCGCAATCGACAAAGCCCGTTTCCGGGGAAATCGCCAGCCAGACGCGCGGATGGCCAAGCCCGCCCGCATCGTCCCCGTCGCAGGCGACCTTCCAGGCGGTGACGATCTGGGTCGCGGGCGCGGGCAGCTTCAGTTCCGACAGATCCGTCTGTTCGGTGGACAGCGAGTTTTCCGGGATCACATATTGCGTCATGGCTGGCCTTCTTGTGGCGGCGGGCGGTATCTGGTCTTATCTCCCATTACCGCAGCGCCGCCTGCCTTCGCAAGCTGTCCGGGGGACAAGACCCATGCCCAACGCCATCGAGATCGCAGGTCTGCGCAAGACCTATGCCGCCCAGGGGTCCGCCCCTGCCAAGCAGGCGCTGAAGGGCATCGACCTGACGATTCCCGCAGGCAGCATCTTCGGCCTGCTGGGTCCGAACGGGGCGGGCAAGTCCACGATGATCAACATCCTGGCCGGGCTGGTGAACAAGACGGCGGGCAAGGTCACGATCTGGGGCTTCGACCAGGACGTGAACCCGCGCCAGTCGCGCGCGGCCATCGGGGTGATGCCGCAGGAGCTGAACATGGACCCGTTCTTCACCCCCCGCGCCAGCCTGGAGGTGCAGGCGGGCCTTTACGGCGTGCCGAAATCCGAACGCTGGACCGATGAACTGCTGGAACTGGTGGGCCTGACAGACCAGGCCAATGCCTATGCGCGCAACCTGTCGGGCGGGATGCGGCGGCGCCTGCTGCTGGCCAAGGCCTTGGTCCACCGCCCGCAGATCCTGGTCCTGGACGAACCGACGGCGGGCGTGGACATCACCCTGCGCGAGATGCTGTGGAACAACGTCCGCGACCTGAACCGCCAGGGCATGACCATCATCCTGACCACCCATTACCTGGAGGAAGCCGAACAGATGTGCGACGAGATCGCCATCATCAACCACGGCGAACTGGTGGTGCGCCAGGACACGCGCAGCCTGCTGTCGCGGGCCGACGGCAAGACGCTGGTGCTGGACACGGGCGGGCGGATCGCCCTGCCCCCGCTGCCCGATGGCGCGCATCCCGAATGGCGGGGCGACGGGCGGCTGGCGATCAGCTATCCCCCGTCGCGCGTCCGTGCCGACCAGCTTCTGGATGCGCTGCGCGGCGCGGGCGTCCCCATCCTGGATGTCGCGACCGAGCAGCCGGATCTGGAGGATGTGTTCGTGGAAATGACGCGAGCCTAGCCGCACGGGGGAAGGAATGGACGCTGACAGACAACATGGCGGATGCCGATGCGGACGGGTCACGATCGCAGTGTCGGGGCCGCCCCTGCTGACCATGGTCTGCCATTGCCGGGGCTGCCAGCAGATGACCGCCAGCGCCTTTTCGCTGAGCAGCCTTTACGCGCAGGATGCCGTTTCCATCGAAGGCGAAACCATCCTGGGCGGGCTGCGGGGCGAACTGCGCCACCATTGCTGCGCCTTCTGTCTGTCCTGGACCCATACCCGGGCCGATTTCCTGGGCCCGCTGGTCAACATCCGCAGCACCATGCTGGAGGGCGGCAGCGACCAGCCGCCCTTCATCGAATGCTGGCTTGAGGAAAAGCTGCCATGGGTGAGCGTCGGTGCCACCCATGGCTTTGCGCGCTTTCCGCCGATTGAAGGCTTTGCCGCGCTGATGGCCGATTTCGCGGCCCGGCGCCCCTAACCCTGGCGCGGCAGCATCGGCCCCATCACCCGCCCTCCCAGGATGTGCAGGTGGTAATGCGGCACCTCTTGCACGCCATGGGGGCCGGTATTGGCGATGGCGCGGAAGCCCTGGTTGCCGTCGTCCAGGCCGACGCCCTCGGATGCGCAGACCCGCGCGCAAAGTCGCATGAAATCCACGATTTCCGCGTCCGAGGCATTGGCCGCGAAATCGTCGAAGCTGACATAGCGGCCCTTGGGGATCACCAGCACATGCACCGGCGCCTGCGGACGGATGTCGCGAAAGGCCAGGGCGTGATCGCTTTCGGCGACCTTGTCGCAGGGGATTTCGCCCCGCAGGATCCGGGCGAAGATGTTGGTGTCGTCATAATCGAAGGCCATGGGCATTCCTCAGTCGGTGAACAGATGCGGCGTCCGGGCCAGATCATGCGCGACCTGGGGGGAAACATCCAGAAACCGCGCAATGGCTTGGGCATTCGCCTCGGGGGTGGCGTCGGACGCGATGGTGGCGAAGCGGGCAAAGTCCATGTCGCGCAGTCGTTCGACCTCGTGGGCCAGATCGCCCGCGACGATCGGCAGCAACTGTTCGATCACCGTGTCGGGCGTGCCATCCCCCGCCAGGCCGGTGCGGCGCATGTGGCCGCGCAGATAGGCGTCGTCAAAGGCGGTGTCGATGAACAGGATCCGCGTCTCGGATCTGTCGGCCGCGAAATCGGCGATCAGAGACAGGGCCGAGGGATCGAGGCACAAGACCAGATGTTGCGACCCGAAATCGTCGAAAAGCAGCCGGACCAGGGCCCGGCGATGCCGTTCCCGCTTGGCCACGGTCGAGGCGATCCCCCCCAGGTCGGGCAGTCCCGCATCGCGTTCGTTGAAGATGTAATCGACCGCCGGGATGTCGGTCAGCGCCCGGATGGCTGCCGTCAGGCGCTTGGCGACATGCCATTTCTTCGACACGATCAGGCAAAGGACATGGTTGCGCGACGCACCCTGATCTTCCCAGAAGCGGGGCGCGAAGCGGCGGCCCACCCGGCCGCGGCCGGTCAGGAAGCGGAACAGGCGGGGCGCCTCGTTCGTGATGGCGAAGCTGACGCCCTCGGCCAGCCACAGCGCGCCCAGCTTGGCCCGCAATTCCTGCGCCTCGGCGCTGATCTTGCGGGCGAACAGGTAATCCTGGCGCGTCAGCAGGTCGTAATGGTCGTTGTAGAAGGTCACCGGCATTCCATAATCGGTGAACATCAGGCAGGTGGGCGACCGGCGGCGGATCTGCGCCTTGGGCACCAGATGGGCAACCAGGGTCTGGAAGAAGGTCTCGTCCGGGATCCAGGTGCTGCGGAAAAAGCGCGGCAGGTCGGGGCGTTCCGCGATCAGCGCCAGCAGCGCCTCGACCGTGTGGCGGCGCAGGCACCACCATTGCGACCCGATCATCACCTGGATGCCGGGGGGAGCGGCCGTTCAAGGCCAAGCCATTGCTGCGCCCGCAGGCTGGCATAGAACAGCCGCTTCGACTTTCGTTCGTTGAACCAGTGGCGATAGGCCAGCCGTTCGCCCTTGATGCCGGTCTTGATCCAGTCGCTGTCGAAGAAGTCGAAGGCTTCGATATAGTCGCATTCGTCCCGGTCCAGGAAGGCGCGGGCATATTCGGCCGACTTGATGGGCATGCAGTCGCCCGACAGCATGTAGAAATGCGTGGCCTGGGGAAAAAGACGCTCGGCCTCGCGCAGCGCCGACAGGGTGGCGGCGACCAGCGACCATTCGCCCCAGCCGCATCGGTATCGCCGGGGTGCGAAGCCGACCCTCGGCGCGTCCGCCAGCAACTGCCGGATCCGGCGGTAATCATCGGCCGGCGCATTGCGGTCATAATGGATGACGACATGATCGCCGCTTGCCGTCAGGCGCCGCGCCTGATCCACCACGCCTTGCGGATCCTTGTGGGTCAGAAGGATAAAGGCGATGCGGGCCATGGATCCAAGGTCTTCAAGGTGCTGCGGCAAGAAAGGCGACAGTGCTTGCACCCTTCCCGGTTTCTGTGTGTAAACGCCTTTGACGCGCGCCGACAAGCCGGGTTGCAATCTGAGGAAGTGGGGCACGATGGGCTTTCCCGGGGTCTGGATGACCGAAAGCAAAAGCATGATCTATCGGGTGGTGCCGAAATGCGCCTGTTCGACCATCGGGCAGATCATGTTCTATTCCGACCATGGGCGCTTCTTCGACGGCGACATCCACGATGCGGCCGAAGGCCTGCACAAATGGTCCCAAGACCACAGCAAGCCCCTGATCGAGGCCGCCGTCGCCGGGCACGAGGCCGTGACCTTCACCTGCGTGCGCAACCCTTATGCGCGGATTCTGTCGTCCTTCTTCGACAAGATCGCCGGGATCCAGCGGAACGGGCGGCGCTATCGCGGCAATCTGGTCCCGCAACTGGCGCAGCAATACGGCATCGACGTAGGCGGGCCGGAAAACAACTTCGATTTCGACCAGATCGCCAGCTTCCGCCGCTTCCTGCTGTTCGCGCGCGACACGATCCGCTGGCGCCGCCCGATGGATCCCGACATCCACTGGTCGGCCATCTCGGGCCATGTCGGCACCTTCATCGCCAATGGCGGCCGCTATGACCGCATCTTCTTCACCGAAGCCTTCAACGACGGGATGGCGCAGGTTCTGGACGCGGCGACGATCCCCGTGCCGGTCGATCCGGCATCCGTGCCCCGGTTCAACGAATCCGAAGGGCACGGGCCGAAGCGGGCGCACAAGGTCAGCGACTACTTCGACGACCTGTCACGGCACCTGATCTGAGAAATCTACAAGGACGATTTCCAACTGTTCCGATACGATTTCGACAACCCCGACAACAAGCTGCCCCTAGGCGACATCGACCTGGACGAGGTTCACGCGAAGCTGGGCCGATAAGGCGCCGTCACTCCAGATGGCTTTCCAGGAACCACAGGTCCTTGTCAGCGCTGCGTGACGCGGCCGTAAGGATGTCGGCGGTATCGGCATCGCCCGCCTCGTCCGTGGCGTCGATGGCGGTGCGCAGCTTTTCCCCGTGATCGCGATAACGGTCGCACAGGGCACGGATATGATCCTCGGCCTTGGTCAGGTCGGTCGGATATTCGGCCAGGGTGGTGCTGCCCGACACCTTCTCGACGGTGCCCAACGCCACCCCGTCCAGCTGCTGCACGCGTTCGGCCATGACGTCTATCTGCTCGCGCAGGTTGTTGTGCAGCATGTCAAGCAATTCGTGGACAGCGATGAAATTGCGTCCCTTCACGTTCCAATGCGCCTGCTTGACCGCCAGCGCCAAGGCGATTGAATCGGCCAGCCGCCCGTTCAGTTCCGAAATCGCGGTCTTGCGGGCATTGTCGGTCAGGCCCCTCAGTTCGACAGCCATGATCTGCTCCTTCCATGTTGCGCGGCCCCAACGGCGCGCGACTGTGCGCGGTTCCGGCAAGGCCGCCATGCGCCAATGGAAAACGGCGTTCCTGCTGGTGCAGGAACGCCGTCTGGATGGTGCCGGTGATCGGCAGGTGCGGATCAGACCGCGCCCTTGATGAAGGTCACGGCGTCGCCCACGGTCTGGATGGTTTCGGCGGCATCATCGGGGATCTCGATCCCGAATTCTTCCTCGAACGCCATGACCAGCTCGACGGTGTCGAGGCTGTCGGCCCCCAGGTCGTCGATGAAGGACGCGGATTCGACCACCTTGTCCTCCTCGACGCCCAGATGCTCGACCACGATCTTCTTCACGCGATCAGCGATATCGCTCATGTCACATCCTCATTCTCGCGGGCATCCGCCCAATTTTATACGCGAATGTATAATTCGCCTTGGCACAGGGCGGTTTCCCTGCTGCTCAAGCCGGGGATATAGCACCCGTGAACCCTCTTGCAACCGCTTTTGCGTGGCCGACCTGCGTCAGACCATCGCCATGCCGCCATTCACATGCAGCGTGGCGCCGGTGACATATGCCGCCTCGGGACTGGCAAGATACAGCACCGCCGCCGCGATCTCCTCGGGGCTGCCCATGCGGCCTGTGGGGATCTGGGACAGGATCTTGCCCTTCTGGTCGTCGGTCAGGCTGTCGGTCATGGGCGTGGCGATGAAGCCCGGCGCCACGCAGTTCACGGTGATGCCGCGGGAAGCCACCTCATAGGCCAGGGACTTCGACATCCCCACCAACCCAGCCTTCGCGGCGGCATAATTGCCCTGCCCCGGATTGCCCGTGGCCCCCACAACCGAGGTGATGTTGACGATCCGCCCCCAGCGGGCCTTCATCATGCCGCGCAATGCCGCGCGCGACAGGCGGAAGACGCCCGTCAGGTTCACGTCCATGACCTGCTGCCATTCCTCGTCCGACATGCGCATGAACAGGTTGTCGCGCGTGATGCCCGCGTTGTTGACCAGGATGTCGACCGACCCCATGGCGGCCGCGGCATCCTTGATCAGCCCCGCGGCAGCTTCAGCATTCGACAGGTTCGCGGGCACCACATGCGCCCGATCCCCCAGGGCCGAGGCCAGGTCGTTCAGCGGCTCCTCGCGCGTGCCCGACAACGCAACCGTTGCGCCCGCGCCGTGCAAGGCCTGGGCGATGGCGCCGCCGATGCCGCCCGATGCGCCCGTCACCAGGGCCGTCTTGCCTGTCAGATCGAACATGGCTGATCCTTCTTCGTTGTCCAAATACCCAAAAGGCCCCGTCAGCCCTTCAGCGCCGCGATATCCACGGGGGCGCCCACATTGTGCACAGCCGCATCCTTGGCGATGCGCTTGATCATGCCCGACAAGGCCTTGCCTGCGCCGATCTCCCAGAACTCGGTCACGCCGGCCTCGGCCATGTTGGCGATGGATTCGCGCCAGCGGACGGTGCCGGTCACCTGTTCCACCAGCAGGCGGCGGATCGCGCCGGGTTCAACCACCGCCTCGGCCCGGACATTGGCGACCAGGGGCACGGCGGGGGGATGGATGTCCACGCCCGCCAGCGCGTTGGCCATCACCGCCGCCGCAGGCTGCATCAGCACCGAATGGAAGGGCGCGGAAACCGGCAGCATCAGCGCCCGCTTGGCGCCTGCTGCCTTCATCGCGTCCGCGGCGCGTTCCACCGCGCCCTTGTGCCCGGAAATCACCACCTGCGCCGGATCGTTGTCATTGGCGGCCTGCACCACCTCGTCGCCCGCCACCTCGCGCGCGATGTGCTCGACGGTGGCGAAGTCCAGGCCCAGGATCGCCGCCATGGCCCCCTGGCCGACCGGCACCGCCTCTTGCATGGCCTGCCCGCGCAGGCGCAAAAGCCGCGCCGTGTCCTCAAGCGTCAGCGCTCCTGCCGCGCACAGCGCCGAATATTCCCCCAGCGAATGCCCCGCGACGAAATTGGCGTCCTGGATGCCGAAGCCTTCCGTTTCCAAGGCCCGGAACGCCGCGATCGAGGTCGCCATTAGCGCCGGCTGCGCGTTCTGCGTCAGGGTCAGCGTGTCGATGTCGCCGTTCCAGACCAGATCCGACAGCTTCTCGCCCAGGGCCTCGTCCACCCGTTGGAACACCTCGCGCGCGGCGGGATAGACCTCGGCCAGTTCGCGTCCCATGCCCACGGTCTGCGCCCCCTGGCCGGGAAAGACGAATGCGCGCATGGGGGCCTCCTGCATGGTGTTGGGTCACAAGGGGATAGCGCGGATGGGGGTCGGGGCGCAACGGGGGCATTCCTCAAGGTCCCGACCCGTCCCCTGCCCCGCCCCTGCCCCTGCCCCTGCCCCTCAGATATTCATCTGCTGTCCCAGTTCCACGACCCGGTTCGACGGCAGGCGGTAATAGTTCGTCGGCTCGGATGCCGACCGGTAAAGGGTCACGAACACCCGCGCCATCCAGTGGGGCATCAGCGTTCCCCGCCCCGCACGCAGGGTGCGGCGGTTCAGGAAATAGGATGTGGACATGATGTCGAACTTCTGTCCGACATGACGCGCCTGGGCCAGGGCGCGCGGCACGTTCGGCTGTTCCATATAGCCGAAGACCAGCCGGGCGCGCCAGAAACCGGGGGCGATGTCCTGAAGATGCAGGCGGGCGTCCTCGGGGACGCGGGGGGTGGTGGCGCTTTCGACCTTCACGATGAAGTTGCGCTGATGCAGCACGCGGTTGTGCTTCAGGTTGTGCAGCAGGGCTGGCGGCGCGACCGCCGGGTCGGCGGTCAGGAAGACCGCGGTGCCCGGCACGATCATCGGCGGCGACTTGGAAAGCTTGGCCGCAAAGACATCAAGGGGCACGCTGTCCTGCGCCAGCCGTTCCTGAAGCCGTCGCATCCCTTCGACCCAGATCACCATCGCCGCAATGGCGACCGCCGCAAACAGCAGCGGGATATATCCGCCGTCCAGCAGCTTCAGCAGGTTGGCCGAGAAGAAGATCAGCTCGATCCCCAGGACCGGGACCATCACAACGGCGATCAGCGGCCAGCGCCAGTTCCAGGCCCAGCGGAACACCACCACCGCCAGAATGGACGTGATGACCATGTCCCCGGTCACCGCGATGCCATAGGCGCTTGCCAGCCGCGCCGAGGATCCGAAGGACAGCACCAGCGCCACGACCCCGAACATCAGGATCGAGTTGACCTTGGGCAAGAAGATCTGGCCCGCCTGCCGGTCCGAGGTGTGGTTGATGTGCAGGCGCGGCAGGATGCCCATCTGCACCGCCTGCGCGGCCACCGAGAACGCGCCCGAGATCACCGCCTGGGACGCGATCACCGTGGCCGCCGTGGCCAGGATCACCAGCGGCGCCAGGAACCAGGACGGCGCCATCAGGAAGAACGGGTTCGACACGGTTTCGGGATGCGCCAGGACCATCGCCCCCTGCCCCAGATAGGACAGCGCGAGGGCGGGGAAGACCAGCACGCTCCAGGCGATGCGGATCGCGCTGCGGCCGAAATGGCCCATGTCGGCATAAAGCGCCTCGGCCCCGGTCACGGCCAGAAAGACCGATCCCAGGACAGGCATGGCGGCGATGCCGTAATCGGCCAGGAACGCCGCCGCCCGCAGGGGGTTGAGCGCCTGCAGGATCCGGGCGTCATCCGCGATATGGCTGATGCCCAGGACCGCCATCGTGGAAAACCAGACCAGCATCACCGGCCCGAACAATCGCGCGATCCGGTCCGTGCCGCCGCGCTGCACCCAGAACAGGACAATCACGATCGCCAGCGTGACAGGCACCACCCAGGCCTGGAAGCCCGGCTCGATCAGGGCCAGCCCCTCGACCGCGGACAGGACGGAAATCGCGGGGGTGATCATGCTGTCGCCGAAGAACAGCGACACCCCCACGATCCCCAGCAGCATCAGCAGGCGGCGGCTTTTCGATCGCGGCCCCTTCTTCAGCGCGCCCTGGGCCTTGGCGACCAGCGACAGGGTTCCGCCCTCGCCGTTGTTGTCGGCGCGCAGGATCAACACCACATACTTGATCGTCACAATCAGGACGACCGTCCAGAACAGCAGGGACACGATGCCGATGACCGAGCTTTCGGGCAGGCCCTCCTCGTGCGCGTGAACCAGCGATTCGCGCAGCGCATAAAGCGGCGAGGTGCCGATGTCGCCATAGACGACCCCAAGGCAGGCCAGCACAAGCGCGGGACCGGCCTTGGAATGGGAATGATCTTCAGACACTGGGTCTGCCGCGGAATGATCGCGCGCGGCGCCGTCGCTTGCCATATGGCACCCCGTCAGGGACTTTGCGCCGGTATGCGCCTGCCACCATCGCCGTTCAAGGAAAATGTCGGCCCCGGCTTGGCGCCAACGAAAAAGGGGCCGCGACGGCCCCTTTTCCCGGCATCCTGGCGTCTGGCCGATCAGCCGACCAGTTCAAGGCCCGAGAAGAAGAAGGCGATTTCTTCCTTGGCGGTTTCCGGCGCGTCCGAACCGTGGACCGAGTTCTCGCCCACGGACAGCGCGAATTCCTTGCGGATGGTGCCCTCGTCGGCCTGGGCCGGGTTGGTGGCGCCCATCACTTCGCGGTTCTTGGCAATGGCGTTCTCGCCTTCCAGGACCTGCACGACGACGGGTTCGGATGCCATGAACTCGACCAGCTCGCCATAGAAGGGGCGGTCCTTGTGGACTTCGTAGAACTTGCCGGCCTGGGCGGGCGACAGGTGGATGCGCTTCTGCGCGACGATGCGCAGGCCCGCTTCCTCTAACTTGGCGTTGATCTTGCCGGTCAGGTTGCGACGGGTGGCGTCGGGCTTGATGATGGAAAGCGTGCGTTCGATGGCCATGAGGCGTCCCTTTTGCTGTGGCAGGCGGGACAGTCCCGCCCGGTCAAGACATCCGCGCCCGGTTATCAGGGATGGTATCTGCGGGCAAGCCGGGGGCATGATGCCCGCAAAACCGACGAAAGGCCCGATCCATGACCGACCGTCCCGACGCCCCCGCCCCGCAGCCGCGCCTGCATCCCGGCCCCATCGCCATAGCCTTCGCGACGGCGATCCTGCTGGCCGCCGCCTGGATGTGGTCGAACATGCTGCTTCTGGGGTTCGGCGCTATCCTGATCGCCATCGCGCTTCGGGCAGGGGGGACGTTCCTGCAGCAGCGCACGGGCGTCGGCATCAAGACCGGCGTGCTGCTGTCGGCTCTGGCGGCCGTCCTGGTCATCGCGGGGATCGTGGCCTGGGCGGGGCCGGCGATCTCGGACCAGTTCCGGCAGCTGATCGGCAGCCTGCCCGACGCCTGGGAACAGGTGAACGCGTGGCTGGGCGACAGCTCGTTCGGGCAGTTCCTGGAACGGCAGGTGAAGGACGCCTCGACCGGCGGCGAGGCGTCGCCCTCGGGCCTGCCCTCGATGTTCAGCTATCTGACCGGGACGCTGACCACGGTCTTCGGCGGGGTGGCGAACCTGGTGCTGCTGGTGACGGTGGCGATCTTCCTGGCGCTGGATGCGGGGATGTACCGGGGCGGAGCCTTGCGCCTGGTGCCGCCGTCCTATCGCCCCCGCGCGGGCGGGATCGCAAACGAACTAGCCCGCGCCCTGGCCCGCTGGATGGGGGGGCAGGCGCTGGACATGGTGCTGGTGGCGCTTGTGACGGGGCTGGGCCTGTGGCTGCTGGGCGTGCCGCTGGCCCTGGTGCTTGGCCTGATCGCCGGGCTGACCAACATCATCCCGGTGGTCGGGCCGTTCCTGTCGGGGGTGCCCGCGGTGCTGTTCGCGCTGACCCAGGGCTTCGACATGGCGGTCTATGTCGCGCTTCTGTTCGTGGTGGTCCAGCAGGTCGAGGGAAACCTGCTGATGCCCCTGATCCAGAGATTCGCCGCCGACCTGCCGCCCGCGCTGACGGTGCTGGCGATCCTGGCCTTTGGCAGCCTGTTCGGATTCGCGGGCATCATCCTGGCTACGCCGCTGCTTCTGGTCGGCATCATCCTGGTCAAGCGCATCTATGTCGAGGACATCCTGGGCGACCGGCAGGACGATTGAAACTTCGCAGATCGCTCACGACATCGCGTCATGATGGTTTCCGCTGACAGGGGCGTCACATGCAATCCTTGTGCAAGGGCCGATACCTGGCCCGACTGGCCCGGACATCCGACGACCTGCGCGCGGCGCAGCGTCTGCGCTGGCTGTGCTTCGTCGCGCGCAACGGCGCGGCGGACGGGCCGGATGGCGGCGGGCTGGACGCCGACGGCCTGGACGCCGCCTGCCGCCACATGCTGGTCGAGGACACATCGACCGGCCGGCTTGTCTGCTGCTTCCGCTTCCTGCCGCTGGCAGGGGGCGGCGACATCGCCCGCAGCTATTCGGCGCAGTTCTACGACCTGTCGGCGCTGGAATCCTTCGATGCCCCGCTGTTGGAGGTCGGGCGCTTCTGCGTCCATCCGGGCACACAGGACCCCGACATCATCCGCACCGCCTTGGCCGCCCTGTCCCGCATCGTCGAGGAGAACGGGATCAGGATGCTGTTCGGCTGTTCCAGCTTCATGGGAACCGAACCGGCCCTTCATGCCGACGCTTTCGCCATGCTGCGCGCCCGCCACCTGGCTCCGCGCCGCTGGCTGCCGCGCGTGAAGGCGCCGAACGTCTTCCGCTTTGCCCGCGCGCGACTGTCGGGCCCGCCCGACGCAAGGCGGGCCATGGCCGCGATGCCGCCCCTGCTGCGCAGCTATCTGGCATTGGGCGGCTGGGTCAGCGACCATGCGGTCGTCGATCCCGTGCTGCGCACCATGCATGTCTTCACGGGGGTCGAGGTCGGCGCGATCCCCCCTGCGCGCCGCCGTCTGCTGCAAAGGGCGGCAAGCTGATTTCAGAACTGCCCGCACCTTGGGCGAAACGCCTGTCGGATGGGCAGAAACCCGGGCAATAAGCGAAGGGGACAAAGCCCCTTGTGGCGCCGGATTGACCTTTGGCCGGTCCGGCCGCCCCTTCAAGGCATGTTCGACACAGCCCCTCCAGCCCCTCGTCTTCAGCGCAGCACAGGCGCCGCGCATGTGGTCATGGGCCCGCGCGGGCTTGCCGATCTGGCGCAGTCGGGTTCAGCCAAGGCCATGCTGCCGCGCATGACCGCCGGCCTGCCCGAGATCGCCTTTCTGAACACCTCGGGCGGGCTGGCCTCGGGCGACCGGCTGTCCTTCGCCCTGACCCTGCGGCCCGGCGCGCGGGTGCTGGCGACCACCCAGACCGCCGAACGCGCCTATCGCGCCAAGGCGGCCTCGGCGCGGGCCGAGGTCCGGCTGACCGTGGGCGCGGGCGGCTGGCTGGACTGGCTGCCGCAGGAAACCATCTTGTTCGAGGGCAGCGCGCTTTGCCGCGACACGCAGGTGGATCTGGCCCCCGGCGCCGGCTGCCTGCTGCTGGAAATGATCGTGCTGGGCCGCCTGGCCATGGGCGAGGATCCGTCCCGCATCCGCCTGCGCGACCGCCGCACCGTGCGCCGGGACGGGCGGCTGATCCATCACGACGCCCTGGCCCTGGACGAGGCCGCGCTGCTTCGGCGGCACGGGACGGCCCTGCTGGGCGATGCCCGCGCGCTTGCGACGCTGGCGGTGGTCGCGCCCCATGCGCCCGACCTTCTGGCGCGCGCCCGCGCCGTCCTGGACGAGCCCGGCGTCACCGGCGCGGCAAGCGCCCCGCCGGGGCGGCTGGTGATCCGCTGCCTGGCCCGCGACGACTGGCCGCTGCGCCGCCAGGTCATCCGCCTTCTGGCCGCGCTGCGGCCCGATCCCCTTCCCCGCATCTGGCAGGTCTGACGATGAACCTTTCCCCGCGCGAACGCGAAAAGCTGCTGGTCTCGGTCGCCGCGATGGTGGCGCGCGGCCGCCTGGCCCGAGGCGTCAAGCTGAACCACCCCGAGGCGATCGCGCTCATCACCGATTTCGTGGTCGAGGGCGCGCGAGACGGGCGCAGCGTGGCCGACCTGATGCAGGCGGGCGCGCATGTCATCTCGGCCGGGCAATGCATGGAGGGCGTTCCCGCCATGATCGAGTCCGTCCAGGTCGAGGCCACATTCCCCGACGGGACCAAGCTGGTCACCGTCCACCACCCGATCCGCCAAGAGGCCTGAATGAAGAAGATCCCCTTTGCCGCCGCCCTTCTGCTGCCGCAGGCCGCCCTGGCCCATGTCGGCCATCACGACCAGGGCCAGTTCCTGTCGGGCCTGTCGCATCCGCTGGGAGGCGCCGATCACCTGCTGGCGATGGTGGCGCTTGGCCTGTTGGCCGCGCAAGCCGGCGGCCGGGCGCTTTGGGCGCTGCCGCTGGCCTTTGTCGGCAGCATGATTGCGGGCGGATTCGCGGGCTTTGCCGGGCTGCCCTTTCCAGGGGTCGAGCCGATGATCCTGGCCTCGGTCGTGATCCTGGGCGCGCTTGTCGCGATGGCCGCGCGCCTGCCGCTGGCGGCGATGGTCCCCGGCGTGGCGCTGTTCGGCATGGCGCATGGCTGGGCGCATGGGGCGGAAGGCCCCGCGGCGGGGCTGGCCGCCTATGCGGCGGGCTTCGCGGTGGCAACACTTGCGCTGCATGGGGTGGGCATCGGCGCGGCGCGGATACTGGAACGCGGCACGGCCCTGCGCGCCTTGGGTGGCGGGACGGCGGCGGCGGGCCTAGCCCTAGCGATGGTGGGCTGAATGATCCGCAGGATTGTTCCGGGCGAAATCCTGCCCGCCCCCGGCGAGATCGTCCTGAACCAGGGGCGCGATCCCGTCACGGTCATGGTGGCCAACACCGGCGACCGCCCGATCCAGGTCGGAAGCCATTACCATTTCGCCGAAACCAACCCGGCCCTGCGCTTCGACCGCGCCGCCGCGCGCGGGATGCGCCTGTCGATCCCCGCGGGCACCGCCGTCCGGTTTGAGCCCGGCCAGTCGCGCGAGGTGCGCCTGATCCCCTTCGCGGGCGACCGCATCGTCCAGGGCTTCCGCAAAGACGTCATGGGGGTGCTATGACCCGCCTGTCCCGCGCCGACTACGCTGCGCTTTACGGCCCCACCACGGGCGACCGCATCCGGCTGGCCGATACCGAGTTGCTGATCGAGGTCGAGCGCGACCTGACCATCCCCGGAGAGGAGGTCAAGTTCGGCGGCGGCAAGGTCGTCCGCGACGGCATGGGCCAGTCCCAGGTCACGCACGAAGGCGGAGCCATGGACACGGTCATCACCGGCGTCGTGGTCTTCGACCACCAAGGCATCGTGAAGGCCGATGTGGGCCTGCGCGACGGCCGCATCGCGGGCATCGGCAAGGCGGGCAATCCCGACACGCAGCCGGGCGTGACGCTGGTCATCGGTCCTGGCACGGAAATCATCGCGGGCGAAGGGCGCATCCTGACGCCCGGCGGCTTCGACTGCCACATCCACTACATCTGCCCGCAGCAGGTGGACCATGCGCTGCATTCCGGCGTCACCACGCTGCTGGGCGGCGGCACCGGCCCCGCGCATGGCACGCTTGCCACCACCTGCACCCCCGGCCCCTGGCACATCGCCCGGATGATGGAGGCCTGCGCCGACCTGCCCGTCAACATCGGCATCGCCGGCAAGGGCAACGCCAGCGTCCCCGCGCCGCTGGAGGAACAGATCCGCGCCGGCGCCTGCGCGCTGAAGCTGCACGAGGACTGGGGCACCACCCCCGCCGCCATCGACAACTGCCTGACGGTGGCCGATGCCATGGACGTTCAGGTGATGATCCACACCGACACGCTGAACGAATCCGGCTTTGTCGAGGACACGATGGCCGCCATCGCCGGCCGCACCATCCACGCCTATCACACCGAAGGCGCGGGCGGCGGCCACGCCCCCGACATCATCCGCATGGTCGGCATGGGCAATGTCCTGCCATCCTCGACCAACCCGACGCGGCCCTATACGGCCAACACGGTCGAGGAACATCTCGACATGCTGATGGTCTGCCACCACCTCGACCGCCGCGTGCCCGAGGACGTGGCCTTTGCCGAATCCCGCATCCGGCGCGAGACCATCGCGGCCGAGGACATCCTGCACGACCTGGGCGCGTTCAGCGTCATCTCGTCCGACAGCCAGGCGATGGGCCGGATCGGAGAGGTGATCATCCGCACCTGGCAGACGGCCGACAAGATGCGCCGCCAGCGGGGCCGTCTGCCCGAGGAAACGGGCCAGAACGACAACCTGCGCGCCCGCCGCTATATCGCCAAATACACGCTCAACCCGGCTATCGCGCATGGCGTATCCGCCCATATCGGCAGCGTCACGCCGGGCAAGCGCGCCGACCTGGTGCTGTGGTCGCCCGCCTTCTTCGGCGTGAAGCCGGAAATGGTTCTGGTCGGCGGGCAGATCAGCGTGGCGCAGATGGGCGATCCCAACGGCTCGATCCCCGTGCAGCCGATCTTCAGCCGCCCGATGTGGGGGCATACGGGCCGGGCGTCCGCGCTGTTCGTGTCAAAGGCGGGCCTGCAAAACGGCGCGGGGGACAACTTGCACAAGACCCTGATCGCGGTCGAGAACACCCGAGGCATCGGCAAGGCCGACATGGTCCTGAACGCCGCCATGCCCGCCATCGAGGTGGACCCGGAAACCTACGAGGTCCGCGCCGACGGGCAGCTGCTGACCTGCGAACCGGCTACGGAATTGCCCATGGCCCAACGCTATTTCCTGTTCTGAGGGACCCCATGATCACCGCCACCCGCATCATCCGCAACGCCCCCGCCCCCTTTGACGGCGAAATCGCGCTGGACTACGAAGGCCGCCTTCTGCGACGCAAGAAGCTGGCCAGCGGCACGGGCGACTTCCTGGTCGACCTGCCCGAGGTGACGAGCGTCGAGGACGGCGATGCCTTCGAACTGTCGGACGGCCGCCGCATCGTGATGCGCGCCAGGCCCGAACCGGTGCTGGTCATCCGCGGCCACCTGGCGCGGCTGGCCTGGCATATCGGCAACCGCCACACCCCCTGCCGGATCGAGGCCGACCGCCTGATCATCCGCCAGGATCATGTGCTGGAAGCCATGCTGCGCCAGCTGGGGGCAGAGATCCAGCACGCGGACCTGCCCTTCCGTCCCGAAGGCGGCGCCTATGGACATGGCCGGACCTTCGGGCACGACCACGGTTCCTCGCACGATCACGCGCATGACCACCGCCACGCCCATCACCACGCCTGAAGCCGCGCGCCTGCATCTGGCCCAGGTCCTGTCGCCCGCCTTTCCGGTGGGCGGCTTCGCCTGGTCTCAGGGGCTGGAATGGGCCATGGACGCGGGCGTCGTCACCCGCGCCACCTTGGCCCAATGGCTTGCCGACTGGCTGGACTTCGGCGCGGGCTGGACCGATGCGGTGCTGGTCGCGCTGTCGCTGCGCGCCGCCGATCACGCGGCCCTGGACGACCTGGCCCGCGCCGCCTGCCCGACCTTGCAACGCCTGACCGAGACGGTCGAACAGGGCACCGCCTTCGCCGCCAATATCGCCGCGCTGACCGGACGGCATCAGCCCCCCGTGGCGTTGCCCGTGGCCTTCGGGCGGGCTTGCGCCGCCATGCCCCTGCCGCACCCGGAGATCATCGCGGCCTTCCTGCAGGCCCAGGCTGCTGCCTTGATCAGCGCCGCCGTCCGCTTCATGCCGCTGGGCCCGGTCGAAGGCCAGCGGATGCTGGCGGCGCTTCAGCCCGCGATCCTTGCCGCCGCCGCGCGCGCCGCCACGGCGACCGGGGACGACCTCGCCTCTGCAAGCTGGGGCGCCGACATCGCCGCCATGCGCCACGAAACCATGCCCGTCAGGATATTCAGATCATGACCAACACCGGCCCCCATCATGGACCCTTGCGCGTCGGCATCGGCGGCCCCGTCGGCGCGGGCAAGACCACGCTGACCGAGCAACTGGCCCGGGCACTTGCGCCGCGCCTGTCCATGGCGGTCGTCACCAACGACATCTACACCCGCGAGGATGCCGAGGCGCTGATGCGCGCCCAGGTCCTGCCCGCCGAACGCATCCGGGGCGTGGAAACCGGCGGCTGCCCCCATACCGCGATCCGCGAGGATGCCAGCATCAACCTGGCCGCCATCGCCGACCTGAACGCGGCCTTTCCAGACCTGGACCTGGTGCTGATCGAATCGGGCGGCGACAATCTGGCCGCGACCTTTTCGCCGGAACTGGCGGACCTGACGATCTATGTCATCGACACGGCGGCGGGTCAGGACATTCCCCGCAAGCGCGGGCCGGGACTGGCGCGGTCGGATCTGCTGGTGGTGAACAAGACCGACCTTGCGCCCCATGTCGGCGTGGATGCCGCCTTGCTGGAACGTGATGCGCGAACGGCGCGCGGCCCCCGCCCGGTGATCATGGCGCAACTGCGCCACGGCCAGGGGGTGGACCGGATCGTCGATTTCCTGATCGACCAGGGCGGATTGCAGCCGCGCGCAGCCTGAACCTGCCTGCGGCGCGGGCAACTGCCCGCAGGGTTGCCCAGGGTCCACCCAGTTACCGCATCCCCCGCCCGAAACCCTGCCCAAGGCCTGTTCAGCCCCGGCAAATCCCGTCTTGCTGCAGGTGCGAAGGCCCCGCGCCTTCACGGGAACAACAGGGACACAGGGCCGAACGGCCGGGGAAGGTGATGATGAACAAACTGTCCGCGATGCTGGCGCTGACCACCGCCATGGCATTGGCAACGGGCGCGTTGGCGCAGGACGGCGAGCCGATCAAGATCGGCGTGCTGCATTCGCTGTCGGGCACCATGGCGATCTCGGAAACCACGCTGAAGGACACGGTTCTGATGATGGTGGAACGGCAGAACGCCAAGGGCGGTCTTCTGGGTCGCCCGCTGGAAGCCGTGGTGGTGGACCCCGCGTCCGACTGGCCGCTGTTCGCCGAAAAGGCGCGCGAATTGCTGACCGTCAGCGAGGTGGACGCGATCTTCGGCTGCTGGACCAGCGTCAGCCGCAAATCCGTGCTGCCGGTGATCGAGGAACTGAACGGGTTGCTGTTCTATCCCGTCCAATACGAAGGCGAGGAGTCGTCCAGGAACGTGATCTATACCGGCGCCGCGCCGAACCAGCAGGCGATCCCGGCGGTGGATTACATGGCCGAGGAACTGGGCGTCGAGAAATGGGCGCTGCTGGGCACCGACTATGTCTATCCGCGCACCACGAACAACATCCTGGACGCCTATCTGAAGGACAAGGGCGTGGCGGAAGGCGACATCTTCGTCAACTACACCCCCTTCGGCCATTCGGACTGGTCCAAGATCGTGGCCGACGTGGTGGCGCTTGGCGCGGACGGCAAGAAGGTCGGCGTGGTCTCCACCATCAATGGCGACGCCAATGTGGGCTTCTACAAGGAGCTGGCGGCGGCGGGCGTTTCGGCCGACGACATCCCGGTCATGGCCTTCTCGGTCGGCGAGGAGGAACTGGCGGGCCTGGATACCGCGAACCTGGTCGGGCACCTGGCCGCCTGGAACTATTTCCAGACGGCCGAATCGGATGCCAACACCGCTTTCATCGAGGAATGGAAAACCTTCATCGGCGACGAGGACCGCGTGACCAACGACCCGATGGAGGCCACCGTGATCGGCTTCAACGCCTGGGTCGCCGCCGTCGAAAAGGCCGGCACCACGGATGTCGATCCCGTGCTGGACGCCATCGTCGGCGTCACGGTTCCGAACCTGACCGGCGGCACCGCCATGGTCCTTCCGAACCACCACCTGACCAAGCCGGTCCTGATCGGAGAGATCCGCGAGGATGGCCAGTTCGACATCGTCAGCCAGACCGAACCCGTGCCGGGCGATGCCTGGACCGACTTCCTGCCCGAATCCGCCAAGCTGGAAGCCGACTGGCCGGGCAAGGACTGCGGCATGTTCAACACCCAGACGAACGCCTGCGTGCAGGTCCAGTCGAACTATTGACCCTTGCGGGGGCGGCCCTGCCGCCCCCTTCGTCCAAGGAACGCGCCCATGATCCGCTCCCTCCTCGCCCTTGCCCTGACGCTGCTTCTGGCGATGCCCGCCAGCGCGAACCCCGCGCTTCAGGCGGTGGTGGCCGAGAACCTGGACCAGATCGAAAAGCCCTCGCGCCGCACGGTCGAACCCTTGGTGGCGCAGATCGCCGCCACCGGACCCGAGGGGCTGGCCCTGCTGTCCGCCTGGGCCGACCGCTCGCTGGGGGTGACGGATGACGGGCGGCTGCTGATCGTGGACGGCGACGCCGCCACCGATGCCGTGACCGGCCAGCCCGTTCCCGGCGCCGATCCCAAGATGCTGCGCCCCAATTCCGGCGTGCGCGGCATCATCGAATCCGCCCTTGTCGCCGGAGAGATTTCCAGCCCCGATCCGGCCCGCCGCGCCGCCGCCCTGGCCAGCATCGCCCGCGACGGCACCGCCGAGCATCTTGCGGCTCTGCGCGCCGCCCCGGCCGAGGCCGATCCTGCCCTGGCCGCGCAGCGGGACCGGGTGACGGCCCTTCTGGCGATCCGCTTCGATCCCAACCCCGCCGCACGCGTCGCGGCGATCGAGGCGATGTCTGGCGATGTCGGCCTGGATTTCCGCGCCGCGCTGAACCCGCTGCTGGCGACGACCCGCGTCGCCGCCCCCACCGAGCCGCAGGCTAACATCGCCCGCGAACTGACGGTGGGCCAGGCCGACTTCCCGCGAGAGGCCGCCATCGCCCTGCTGACCAGCCAGGGCGTCCTGCAACCCCGCCTGACCCCCGCCGATCAGCGCAACGCGCTTGCCGCCAATATCGTGGACGGAAGCGTGGGCGGCGTCCCGGTGGCCGAGCTTTCGGATCCGGCAGCCCGCGACCGCGCCTACGAGGCGCTTGAAGCCTCGGGCGCCGTGCCCCCCGCTGCGACCGAGGCCGAGGCCGAGGCAGCCCTTGCCGCCCACCGTTTCTTCGAAATCTATGCCGAACCCGACAGCGACGTGACCGATGCCGCCCGCGCCGCGCAGACCGGCGCGCAGGTGCGGCTGGCGGCGATGACCGGCATCGATCTGGGGCTGGACGCGCTGTCCCTGGCCTCGATCTATTTCCTGGCGGCCATCGGGCTGGCCGTCACCTTCGGCGTGATGCGCGTCATCAACATGGCGCATGGCGAATTCATCATGATGGGCGCCTATACCGGCTATGTCGTCCAGACCCTGGTCGCCAACCGCACCCTGTCGCTGGTCCTGGCCCTGCCGCTGGCCTTCGCCGTGACCTTCGGCGCGGGGGTGTTGCTGTATCGGCTGGTCATCCGCCACCTGGCGCATCGCCCACTGGAAACGCTGCTGGCGACCTTCGGCGTGTCCATTGCGCTTCAGCAGCTTGCCAAGAACATCTTCGGCACGCAGGCCCGCCCGCTGACCGCCCCCGCCTGGCTGGAAGGCGCCATCACGATCAACGACGTGATCTCGATCAGTTCCATCCGGGTGGCGATCTTCGTGCTGGCGCTGCTGTTCCTGGGCCTGTTCCTGTTCATCATGAAGCGCACCCGCCTGGGGCTGGAGGTCCGCGCGGTCACCCAGAACCCAGGCATGGCGGCGTCGATGGGGATCAACCCCGACCGCATCGCGATGATGACCTTTGGCCTTGGCTCGGGCATCGCGGGCATCGCGGGCGTGGCCATCGGGCTGTTCGCGCAGGTCACGTCCGAACTGGGCCAGCACTACATCGTGCAAAGCTTCATGACGGTGGTCGTGGGGGGCGTCGGCAACATCTGGGGGACGCTGGCGGGCGCCGCGCTGATCGGCGGGCTGTCCAAGGTGATCGAGGCCCTGAACCCCGCGAACACGCTCGCCGCCCAGACCTTCATGATCCTGTTCATCATCATCTTCATCCAGTTCCGGCCGCGCGGCATCATCCCGCAGCGCGGCCGCGCGGCAGAGGCGTGACCCCATGACCGAAAAGCTGACCCGGCAGCCCTTCATCCTGCGCAATCCCTCCATCCTGGTCGTGCTGGCGGTCCTGGCCGTCTTCACGGTCGCCGTTACCCTGCTGAGCCAGGCCTATGGCAGCGGCACCGTCCCGACCTCGACCGTGAAGGTGCTGGGCAAGACGCTGTGCCTGGCGCTTGCGGCGGTGGCGATGGACCTGGTCTGGGGATACCTGGGCATCCTGTCGCTGGGGCAGATGGCGTTTTTCGCCCTTGGCGGCTATCTGATCGGGCAGTGGCTGATGTATGCCCGGACCGAAGGCATCGTCGCAGCCTCGCTGGCCCAGAACCCGATCCCGCCCACGACGGCGGAACTGCAGGAAGGCGTCGCCAACCAGATCTTCGGCGTCGTCGGATCGTCCGACCTGCCGCTGGTCTGGTCCTTCGCCCATTCGCTGCCGATCCAGCTTTTGCTGGTCCTGGCGGTGCCCGGCCTGCTGGCCCTGGTCTTCGGCTGGCTGGCCTTCCGCAGCCGCGTGAACGGGGTCTATCTGTCGATCCTGACCCAAGCCATGACGCTGGCCTTGGCCCTGTGGCTGTTCCAGAACGACAGCGGGTTCCGGGGCAACAACGGGCTGTCAGGCCTGCAGAACATCCCCGGACTGGACGCGGTGGATCAGGCGACGCTGTCGGTCTGGTTCCTTTGGGCCTCTGCCCTGGCCCTGGGCTTGGCTTACGTGCTGGCGGCCTGGCTGGTCAGCGGCAAGTTCGGCAGCGTGGTCCGGGCCATCCGCGACGACGAAACCCGCGTGCGCTTCCTGGGCTACCCGGTCGAGGGGTTCAAGCTGGTGGTCTTCACCCTGGCCGCGATGATCACCGCCGTGGCCGGGGCGCTTTATTATCCGCAGGCCGGGATCATCAACCCGGCGGAACTGATGCCCATTGCCTCGATCTACCTGGCCGTCTGGGTCGCGATCGGCGGGCGGGGCAGGCTTTATGGCGCGATCATCGGGGCGGTCTTCGTCTCGCTGCTGTCAAGCTGGTTCACCGGCGGGCGGGCGCCGGGGATCCACCTGCCGGGATACACGGTCAACTGGGTGGACTGGTGGCAGGTGGCGCTTGGCTTGGGCTTCGTGCTGGTCACGTTGTTCGCGCCCAAGGGCATCGCCGGGGTCGTGGACCGGATCGGCCCGCTTCGCGCCCCTTCCCCCGAACGACATGCCAAGGAGGCCAAGGCATGAGCGCCCTTCTGGAGGTGGACAGCATCTCGGTCAGCTTCGACGGCTTCAAGGCCATCGACAACCTGTCCTTCAACATCGGGGACGCGGAACTGCGCGCCGTGATCGGCCCCAACGGCGCGGGCAAGACCACCTTCATGGACATCGTGACCGGCAAGACCCGGCCCGACGCGGGTGACGTGAAATGGGGCACACCGCCGAAATCCCTTCTGAAGATGAACGAGGCCCAGATCGCCCGCGCCGGCATCGGCCGCAAGTTCCAGCGCCCCACCGTCTTCGAGGACCAGACCGTCGCCGACAACCTGACCATGGCGCTGAAGGCCAATCGCAACCCCTTCGCGGTACTTGGCTGGCGGCCGTCGGTGGACTCGACGGGCAAGGTGGCCGAACTTGCCTCCGAAGTCGGATTGGCGGCCCAGATCACCCGCAAGGCGGGCGAGTTGTCGCACGGCCAGAAGCAATGGCTGGAGATCGGGATGCTGCTGGCCCAGGAACCGCGCCTGCTGCTGGTCGACGAACCCGCCGCCGGCATGACCCTGGCCGAACGCGAGCAGACCACCGCGCTGCTGGTGCGTCTGGCGCAGACGCGGGCCGTGGTGGTCGTGGAACATGACATGGACTTCGTGCGCCGCCTGAACTGCAAGGTCACCGTGCTGCACCAGGGCTCCGTCCTGGCCGAGGGGTCGCTGGACCATGTGACCCGCAATCCCGATGTCATCGAAGTCTATCTGGGGCGATAGGACATGCTGGAAGCCACCAACCTGACCCTGCATTACGGCAGCAGCCAGATCCTGCACGGGATCGACATCGCCGCGCGTCCCGGATCGGTCACCTGCGTGATGGGCAACAACGGCGTGGGCAAGACCTCACTGATGAACCTGCTGGCCGGGCGGCATCAACGGTCCGGCGGCGACATCGCCTTCGACGGCAAGCCCTTGGGCCGCGTCACGGCCCAGCAGATGGCGCGGCTGGGCGTGGGCTATGTCCCGCAAGGCCGCGCGATCTTTCCCATGCTGACCGTGCGCGAGAACCTGGAGACGGGCTTTGCCTGCCTGCCCCGCGCCGACCGCCGCATCCCGGAGGAGATCTTCGACAGCTTCCCCGTCCTGGCTGAAATGGCGCACCGCCGCGGCGGCGACCTGTCGGGCGGCCAGCAGCAGCAGCTTGCCATCGCCCGCGCGCTGATCACCCGCCCCCGCGTCCTGCTGCTGGACGAACCGACCGAGGGCATTCAGCCCAACATCATCAGCCAGATCGGCCGCGTCATCGCCGCCCTGCGTGACCGGGGCGACATGACCATCGTGCTGGTGGAACAGTTCTTCGACTTCGCCTGGGATCTGGGCGACGACTTCCTGGTGCTGGAACGGGGTCGCGCCGTCATGCAAGGCCCCAAGGCCAGCCTGCGCCGCGCCGATCTGCATGCCCGGCTGGCAGGTCACGTGGCGGCGTGATCATTCCGCCGCAATGTCAAGCGGCCGCGACTTCGGCTGGAAAAGCTGCCCCTCCCATCTGCGCGCGCGCGTGATGAAGAACCGTTCGATCGTGAAGGTGGTCGCATGCGCGAACAGGAAGCTGAGTGCGATCGCGGTCGGACGCTTGACCCCGTAGAAGAAGGCGGTCGAGCCGCGCTCGCCCAGCCATCCCAGCCGGAACAAGGGGTGCCAGATGTAAAGCGCATACGAAATCTTGGCGATATAGGCGAAGACCCCTAATCGCAGGAACCGGCGGATCGGGCCTTCCTGATGTTCCAGGACCGCAGCGAGGACGCAGAACCCCAACAACGGGCGCAGATACATCAGCGGCCCCGAAACGTCGTGACAAGACGCCAGCAGAAGCACGACCCACAACCAGAAAAGCTTGCCGATCGTCCGCAGGATCGAAACGGCAACGGGATGGGTGCGGTTCTGCCAAAGCAGCGCGACCATCCCCCCGGCGAAAATCTCATCCACCCGCATCAGCGTGCGGATGCTCTTGTAGGCCCCGGCATCGATCCGCAGGACAAGGATCGCCAGCATCATCATGGGGATGATCCAGAGTCCTTTTCGTCCGAAGGCCCATACCGTCAGGCCGATGAACAGGTAGAAGTGAAACTCGACGCAGATCGACCACAGATGGCTCATCCCCGGCAGGATCAATGGATCGCTGTAGTTGAGGGTGAAGAACGCCACGGCAAGGAAGCTGTCCCATCGCCCATGGATCAGAACCGCAACGATCAGCGCATAAAGCCAAAGCAGCGGCAGGATACGCGCTGAACGCCGCAGGAAGAAGGCCCCGATCTGGTCTGGCGAACGATAAAGGAAGGTCGTGATCAGGAAGCCGGACAATCCGAAGAAAAGGCTCATTCCCAAAAGGCCGGAGACGCTGTTCAGGCTCAGGATCTTGGGGCCCAGGGGCAGCAGATGGGCAGCGAGCACCAGAAGGATGCTGATCGCCCGCAGGCCGTCAAGTTCCCGAATATAGTCCGCACGATCACCCATCCCGTTCACTCGTTTCTATCGAAAACACCTGCATTCGTCGGTATCATCGACAGGACCAGCGAAGAACGCGTTTTATGACAGTTGGTTAATTCTTCTCCCCCGCAACAGGTCAATCGCCAGGAAGAAGGCCAGGCTGACGCCCAGCACCGGCAGCGCCCAGCCAAGGGCGACGGCTAGGCCCGCCCAGACCAGGCGCTGCACCGCCGACAGGCGGCGCCAGCTGGCCCACAGCGGCTCGGCCGTTGCGGGACGGCGCGCCCACCACATCCGATAGCCATAGACGATCATCGCCATCAGCCCGATCGCCAGGGCCGCCATCAGGATCTGGTTCGGCAGGCCGAACAGCACGCCCATATGCGCGTCGATGCCCCAGCGGACCAGCTTGGGGATCAGCGTGAAATCCGCGAAATCGGCGCGGCTGGTGATCTGCATCGTGTCGGGATGGATCGCCACGGTGTCCACCTGGGTGGGCCAGCTGCGGTCGTATTCGCGCACCACCCAGGCTTGTTCCGGCTTGGGCAGGCGGATCTCGATCAGCGGGGAATCGATCCCGCCCGCCCGGGCGGCGGCGGCCACGGCGTCAAGCTGGTCCAGCCGGTCTTCCCGAACCGCCATGCCATGTCCCGCGTGATCGCCATGGTCCGACGCGGGCACCGCAGCCCCTTCAAGCGCCGTGCTGGCCGAGGGCGTGACCCAGCCCAGTCCGGCGCGCAAGGCGTCGATCCGCGCGCCGCCCTGCTGCGACCAGGTCAGGCCGGTCAGCGACACGAACAGCAACGCCAGCGACAGGACCAGCCCGATGGTGGAATGAAGCCAGCGGCGGCGCTGCGGGGCGGGCATCTCGGCGACCGTCCGGCGGCGGCGCGGGCCGCTGGCCCACAGCGCGACCCCGCCAAGAACGGCGACCCACAGCCAGCTTGCGGCCAGTTCGCTGTAATATCGGCCAAGGCTGCCCAGCATCATGTTGCGGTGCAGGTAATCCAGCGCGATGCGGAAGGGCAGGATCCCGGTGGTGCCATAGGTCGTCAGGTCGCCCCGCACCTCAAGCGTGGCGGGATCGACGAACAGCGTCCGGTTTTCGGATTCGCCAAGCGAGGGGTCGGAAAACATGATCCGCGTGGTGGTGCCGGGCGCCGTGGCGGGGCGGACGGCGGATACCGCAAGCCCTGTGCCCAGGGCCGTGCGCGCGGCCAGGGCCTGATCGGCCAGGCTGCGGGCGGGACCGGTGCTGTCGGTGTAAAGCGCGTCCCGATACAGCCAGGATTCGATCTGCGGCGTCAGGACGTAAAGCAGCCCGGTCAGGGCCGCGACGAAGATGAAGGGGCCGACGAACAGCCCGACATAGAAATGCATCCGCAGCAGGAATGGACGCAGCGCGGTGCGGGCGGCAACGGCCCGGGGGGAATCGGTGATATGGGACATGGACAAGACCTGAAGGACAAGAGCATGTGCCACCCTTTCGGGAGGCGCGGCTTTGATTCAGATCAGGTGGGGCGGGCCACGCTTCGGAAGGGCGGGATCGCGCGCATGACCCGCCGCCCGACGGATCTGCGGCAGCACGATCCGGGCCAGGATGCGCTGTTCGACCGTCAGCAGGGACGGCGCGACCACGGGCAGGCCCGATGGCGCTGGCAGGTTGCACAAGGGACAGTGCCCGCCGTGGCCCCGATTGCCATCGCCGTGGTCCTCGCACAGGATCTCGTCCAGGCTGACGCCCGCCATGGTCCAGGCCTGAAGCCGCAGGTCCATCTCTGAGGGAAGGGGACGCGCCGACAGCCCCGCCGCCAGGGCAAGGGTCAGCAGGGCCAGAAAGGCCATGCCGAAAAGCCGGGGGGACAATCTGTGCCACATGGGCTCCGCGATGCCAGATCCGGTCCCCGCGTGGCAAGCGTTATCTTGACGCAGCCCTAGCGCTTGCGTTCCCAGCGGCCGGATTCCTCGGACCAGTATTCGGCCGCCACGCCCGCGCCGGTCAGCACCCGCCACTGATCGCGCGCCCGCGCCGTGGCGGTGGCATCGCCGCCGTCGAAGATGATGCAGGTGCGGGTCAGGGCCTGGCATTCGGCGGGCGCCACCTCGGCCCCGTCAAGCGCCATCAGGCAGGCGGGGGCATTGGCGGCCCCCTGCCCCGCCAGCGTCAGCAGGACAGGCTGGCGCGCGTCATGCGGCCCGCCCGCCAGCCCGTGCGGCAAAAAGCCGTCGCCCTGCCACAGGTGCAGATCCAGCCGTTCCATCCGCGCCGGATCGGTGCCGCGCAGTTCCACCTGCCAGCCCGCCGCCAGCGACTTGCCGATCAGAACCGGCAAGAGGCTTTCGGCCGGGGACCGGGTCAGGTGATAGAACAGCGCGTTGCCCATGGGGCTATTTCGCCTCGTAGCTGTCGCGGATCAGGCGGTCCAGCGTCATGACCCCCCAGCCCGTCGCGCCCTTCGGCGCCAGGTCGGTCGCAGCCGGCGGCAGGGCCACGCCCGCGATGTCGATATGCGCCCAAGGGGTGCCCTTGCGGATGAAGCGTTGCAGGAACTGCGCGGCCGTGATCGACCCCGCCGCCCGCCCGCCGGTGTTCTTCATGTCCGCGAGGCGCGACTTGATGAGGTTGTCATAGGGCTGACCCAGCGGCAGACGCCATGCCCCCTCGCCCTCGGCCCGCGCGGCGGCCAGGATGTTGTCGGCAAGCGCGTCGTCATTGGCAAAGACGCCCGCATTGTCGTGCCCAAGCGCGATGATGACCGCGCCGGTCAGGGTCGCCAGGTCGATGACGGCGGACGGGTTGAAGCGGGTTTGGGCATACCACAGCACGTCGGCCAGGACCAAGCGCCCTTCGGCATCGGTGTTGATGACCTCGATCGTGTCGCCCTTCATCGACCGCACGATGTCGCCCGGACGCTGGGCCTTGCCGTCGGGCATGTTTTCCACCAGGCCCACCAGGCCCACCACATTGGCCTTGGCGCGCCGCAGGGCCAGGGTGCGCATGACGCCCGCGACGACGCCCGCGCCGCCCATGTCCATCGTCATTTCCTCCATCCCCGCGGCGGGCTTGATGGAGATGCCGCCGGTGTCGAAGACCACCCCCTTGCCCACCAGGGCCAGGGGTGCTTCCTGCCCGCCGCCATTCCAGTGCATCACCACGACCTTGGAGGGGCTTTCCGACCCCTGTCCCACGCCCAGCAGCGCGCGCATTCCCAGGTCGGCCAACTGGTCCTCGTCCAGAACCTCGACGGTCAGGCCGATCTCCTCCATCGCCTTCAGGCGGTCGGCGAAATCGCTGGTGGTCAGGACATTGGCCGGCTCGTTCACCAGGTCGCGGGTGAAGAACACGCCCTCGGCCACGGCGGCGGCGTCCTGGGCGGCCCTGGCCAGGGTTTCGGGATCGGCGGCCATGAAGGTCACGCGGGCCTTTTCCGACACCGGCTCGGCCGGGGTTTCGGGGGCGCTGTCGGCCTGGGCATCGGCAAGGACGGCGTTTTCGGGTTCATGCGTGACGCTTTGCGGGATCGGGTCGGCGCCTGCATCCCCGTCGCCATCCGCGGGCTTGGTCTGGTAGACCGAGAAGTCGTATCCGCGCAGCGCGATGCCAAGCGCGATCTCGTTCGCCAGCGGATGCGCGCCCGCCAGCACCAGCGTATGGGCCTTGCCCAGCTTGGCGCCGATGGCGGCGCCCGCCTTGCGCGCCTGCGCCACCTTGGCGTCATCGGGCAGCGCGACCAGCATCAGCGCATCGGCCGCCATGCCCGCCGGAAAGGCCAGTTCCAGCGCTGCGCCGGGTTTCAGCGCCTTGCCCGCCTTCGATTCCATCGCCCGCTGCGCCGCCTGATGGGCCGCCTCGGGCAGGCCCGGCGGCAGATCACCCCCCGGCGCGACGATCATCGCCACCCGTCCCTGATGCCCGGCCAGACGGTCGGTTGCGGTTTCGGTAAAGGTGATCTCGACAGGGTGGGTCATGGCGTCCTCATCATTCTGCGCAAGAAAGCCTAGTCGCCCCGCGCACCCTTTTCCAGAGCCGCCCTTGCCGCTAAGCAAGTATGTGACCGCCGCCCAAGGACATCCCGCCGACATGCCCCGGATCGACCGCTATATCCTCAGCCAGTTGCTGACCCTGTTCGGCTTCTTCGCGCTGGTGCTGGTGTCGGTCTATTGGATCAACCGCGCCGTCAGCCTGTTCGACGACCTTCTGAGCGACGGGCAGACCGCGCTTGTGGTGCTGGAATTCACGGCGCTGACCCTGCCCCTGGTGATCTCGGTCGTCCTTCCGGTGGCGGCCTTCGCGGCCACGGCTTACGGGACGAACCGGATGGCGGGCGAATCCGAACTGGTGGCGATGCAGGCGGCGGGGCTGTCGCCCTGGCGGCTGGCGCGGCCGGTGCTGGTCTTCGGGGTCTTCGTGGGACTGATGGTGGCGGTGCTGGTGCATGGCCTGGTGCCCATGGCCCGGGCGCGGCTGGCCGACCGGCAGGCGGAACTGGCCCAGGACGCGACCGAACGGTTCTTGCGGCCCGGCAGCTTCCAGTATCCGGCGGACGGCATCACCCTGTTCATCCGCGACATCGCGAGCGACGGCCGCCTGCTGGATCTGTTCATCGAGGATGCGCGCGATCCCGCCAACCAGGTGATCTACACTTCCGAGGAAGCCCTGGTCGTGCGCGCGGAAACCGGGCCGGTGCTGATCCTGCTGCGCGGCCTGTCGCAGAACCTGCGGCAGACGGGGGACCGCCAGTCGCTGGCCGTCACGCGCTTTGCGGAATTCAGCTATGACGTGGGGGCGATGCTGTCGGGCGGGACGCGAAAGGGCCGCGATCTGCGCGATTACGGCACCTTGCAATTGCTGAACCCGGACGCCGCGCTGCTGGCCGCGACCGGCGCCACGGCCCCCGACGCCCGGCGCGAGGCGCATGAAAGGATCGCCCAGCCCCTGTTGTCGCCCGTTGCGGCGATGATCGGCTTTGCCACGCTGCTGATCGGCGGCTATTCGCGTTTCGGCGTCTGGCGGCAGGTGCTGTGGGCGATCCTGGGGCTGATCCTGGTGCAGTTCCTGACCAATGCGGCGGCGAACCAGGCCGGGCGCGATCCGTCGCTGTGGCCCCTGCTTTATGTCCCGGCGGCGGTGGGGGCGGTCATGTGCGCCGCCCTGCTGTGGATCGCGGGCAGGCCGCGGCGGCTCAGGCAGGGGGGCGCCCCGGCATGATCCTTGCCCGCTATGTCGCGCGCCGCTTCCTGCGGTCCTTCGTCACCATCACCGGGGTTTTCCTGCTGATCCTGCTGCTGATCGACATGATCGAGATGATCCGCCGGTTCTCCGACCGCGACATCGGCCTGGGCGGCGCGCTGGGGCTGGCGGCGCTGAATGTCGCGTCCAGTTTCTATTCGATCCTGCCGCTGCTGACGGTGCTGGCGGGGATCGCCCTGTTTCTGAACCTGGCGCGCACGTCCGAAATGGTGGCGATCCGGGCATCGGGACGTTCGGCGCTGAAGGTCGTGACCGCGCCCGCCGTCACCGCCATCCTGGTCGGCGCGCTGACGGTGGCCGTTCTGAACCCCCTGGTCGCCGTCACCGGCGCCCGCTTCGACGAGGCCGTGGCCGAGATCGACCGAAACAGCCGCCAGACCGTATCGGTGGGCGACAGCGCCGTCTGGCTGCGCCAGGCCGTGGCCCAGGGCACCGAGGAAGCGGGCCAGATCGTCATCCGCGCCCGCCGCGCCAGCCCCGACGCCACGACGCTTTACGACGCGACCTTCATGGTCTTCGACGAGGCGAAAGGCCCCGTCCGCCGGATCGAGGCCAGGGAGGCGCGCCTTGCGCCCGGCCGGTGGGAACTGTCCGACGTGCGCGACTATCCCCTGTCCGACACCAATCCCGAGGCCGCCGCCACATCGGCCGACCGGATGGAACTGGCCTCCGACCTGACCGCGCAACGCATCCGCGAAGGCTTCGGCCGCCCCGAGGCGGTGCCGGTCTGGAACCTGCCGGGCTTCATCGCGGGCCTTGAACGGGCAGGCTTTTCCGCCGCCCGCCACAAGGTCTGGCTGCACATGGAACTGGCGCGGCCCTTCCTGATGGCCGCCATGGTGCTGATCGCCGCCGCCTTCACCATGCAGCATGTGCGCGGCCGCAATACGGGCGGCGCGGTGCTGCTGGCCTTCGGGGCCGGGATCGGGCTGTTCTTCCTGCGCAATCTGGCGCAGGTTCTGGGCGACAATGGACAGGTTCCGCCCTGGCTTTCCGGGTGGACGCCGCCGTTGGTGGGGGGTCTGCTGGCGCTGACGCTGATCCTGGCGCGGGAGGACGGATGAAAACGCGCGTGCTGACATGGGGGATCTGCGGGGCCGTGCTGATGATGGCGCCGTCCCTGGCCCTTGGCCAGACGATGCTGAGCCAGGATCCGGGCCTTGGCGCGGGCGGCATGGGCGGTGCCAGCGGCTTTCGCTGGAACGACGAGGCCGCCCTGGCGCCCACCGCCGATCCCCTGGGCGATGCCATCCTGGGCGACCGCACCCCTTATGCCCCCAGGTTGCAGGCCGCGGCGCCCGACGCCGACGTCACCCTGCCCGCCCGCGACCCGGGCGGGCCGGAAGACGACGCCGCCACGGTCCTGGCCGACAGCATGGTCCTGCAAGGGGACCGGACGCTGATCGCGGCGGGGGGCGTCGTCGTCTGGTACCAAGGCGCGCGGCTGGTGGCATCGCGCATCGTCGTGGACGGGCCGACGGGAACCCTGACCATCGAAGGCCCGATCCACCTGTCCCGACCCGGCGCGGCCGACCCCGATGCCGAGGCCGTGCTGATCGCCGACAGCGGCCAGCTTGACCGCGAATTGCAGGACGGCATCATCCGCGGCGCCCGCCTGGTGCTGGCGCGCGAATTGCAGCTTGCCGCGACCGAGGCGACGCGCACCGGCAATGGCCGGACGACCACCCTGCGCCAGGTCGTCGCCTCGTCCTGCCAGATCTGCGCCAGCGACCCGACGCCCTTGTGGGAAATCCGCGCCCGCAGCATCACCCATGATGCGGAAACGCGGCTGCTGACCTTCGATCGCCCGCAGTTCCGCGCCTTCGGCGTGCCGCTGGCCGCCGTGCCCTTCACCGTGACGGCGCCCGATCCCACCGTCGAACGCCGCACCGGATTCCTGCGGCCCCAGTTCCGCACCACCTCCAGCCTGGGCTTCGGGGTCAAGGTTCCCTACTTCGTCACCCTGGGCGATCATGCCGACGTGACGGTGACGCCCTATGTCTCGGCCGATCGCACAAGGACGCTGGAACTGCGCTATCGCCAGGCTTGGACAAAGGGCGTCACCGAATGGAACGGCGCGATCACCCGCGACGATATCCGGCCGGGCGAGACACGGGGATACCTGTTCGGCAATGCCCTGTTCGACCTGCCGCGCGGCTATCGGCTGGGGGTGCAGGTGCAGGCCGTGTCCGAACGCGCCTATCTGCTGGATTACGACATCACCGATGCCGACAGGTTGTGGAGCGGGTTCACGCTGGAACGCGTGACCCGCGACCGGCTGTTCTTCGGCCGGGTCGGAAACTATCGCTCGCTGCGCGAGGACGAGGACAACAGCACCTCTCCCGCGCAGGTGGCCGACGTGATCTGGCAGCGCCGCTTCACGCCCGATTACATCGGCGGGCAGGGGCTGCTGGAATGGTCGGTCCACGCCCATCGCCGCCCCTCGGACCAGGATCAGCTGGGTCGCGACATGGCCCGCGCCTCGGTCGGGCTGGACTGGCGGCGCAGCGAGATCCTGCCCGGCGGGGTGGTGGGCGCCGCCCTGGCCGGCCTGAACGCGGACATCTATCGCATCGCGCAGGACAGCGGCTATGACGACCTCGAGGCCCGCGCCGATCCCATGCTGGGCGTCGAACTGCGCTGGCCCCTGATCGGCGGCAGCGACGGGGCCACGCATATGGTCGAACCGGTGGCGCAGATCCTGTATTCCCCCCCCGGAGGAGACGGGGACATCCCCAACGAGGACAGCCGCCTGATCGAGTTCGACGAGGGCAACCTGTTTTCCGAAAGCCGCTTTCCCGGCTGGGATGCCCGCGAAAGCGGCCTGCGCGCCAATCTTGGCGTGACCTGGACGCGCCTCGATCCGACCGGCTGGTCGCTGGCCCTGACCGGCGGGCGCGTCTTCCGCACCGAAGCCGACCTGGACTTTCCCCCGAATTCCGCCCTGTCGGGGACCAGTTCCGACTGGCTGGTCTCGGCCCAGTATGACAGCGGCACCGGCCTTGCCATCGCCAATCGGGCGCTGTTCAACGACGACCTGGACATGTCGCGCAACGAATTGCGGCTGGGCTGGCTGCGCGACGACCTTCAGCTTTCGGCGGGGCATCTGTGGCTTGACGGCTATGCCCAGGACGACACCGCCGTTCCGGACATCAGCGAACTGGTCGCCAATGTCGGCTGGCAGATCCGCGACGGCTGGTGGGGCAGCGCCGAGACCCGCTACGATTTCGTGGCCGACCAGGCGCAACGCGCCTCGCTAGACGTCACCTATCGCAACGAATGCCTGACCGTCGAAATGGGCGTGTCCCGGCGCTTCACCAGTTCGGACAACGTGAACCCCGAAACCAGTGTCGGATTCTCGGTCCGGCTGGGCGGCTTCGGGATGCAGGAAGATCTGCCGGGCACGGTGGCGCGCCGATCCTGCATACGCTAAGCTTCGCGCCAAGAAACGAACACGCCAACAAAAGACACGGGGGCCAGCAGATGCGGCATTTCCTTTCCGGCTTCGCCCTGACGGCGGCGCTTGCGGCAGCGGCACCGGCCCTTGCGCAGAACCCGTTCGAGCCGGTGATCTATATCAACAGCGCCGCCATCACCCGCTATGAGGTGGAACAGCGCCAGCGTTTCATGCAGATCCTGGGCGCCCCCGGCACCACGGCCGAACAGGCGCAGCAGGCGCTGATCGACGACCGGCTGCGCAACCATGCCGCCCGGCAGCTTGGCATCGTGCCGACCGACGAAGGCCTGCAGAACGGGCTGGAGGAATTCGCCGGCCGCGCGGGCCTGTCGGCGGCCGAATTCACCGCCGCGCTGGAAGGCGCCGGTGTCGAACCCCAGGCCTATCGCGATTTCGTCAGCGCCGGCCTTGTCTGGCGGCAGGTGATCCGCGAACGCGTCGTGCCCCGGATCAAGGTGTCCGAGGCCGAGGTCGATCAGGAACTGCGCCGGGTGATCGAGACACCGATCCTGTCGCGGGTGCTGATTTCCGAACTGATCATCCCCGCGCCGCCGGGCCAGGAGGAACAGGCGCTGAACCTTGCACGCCAGATCGCCGGGGCGGGCCTTTCGTCCGACGAATTCGAGGCGGCGGCACGGCAGTATTCCGCCGCCGATTCGGCCCAGTCGGGGGGCCGCCTGGCCTGGGTGAACATCGACAACCTGCCGCCCAGCCTGCGCCCGGTCATCACGGCCCTGCAACCCGGCCAGACGACCCAGCCCCTGACCGTCGAGGGCGCGGTGGTGTTGTTCCATCTGCGCGACAGCCAGGGCACGCTGCGCCCCGGCGCCACCGAACAGGTGATCGACTATGCCACCCTGCGCCTGCCCACGGCGGCGGATGCGGCGACCCTGGGCGCGCGGACGCGGTCCTGCGACGACCTTTACGTCCAGGCGGGCGCCCAAGCGGGCCAGGTCCAGCGCCAGACCGTGCCGCAGGGCGCCGTCCCCACGCTGATCGCGCAGCGTCTGGCAACGATGGACGCGAACGAAACAGGCGTGGTCGATTACGGCAACGGGGCCGATCTGGTGATGCTATGTTCCCGCCAGCCCGCCCTTGCGGCCGACCTGTCCGATGACGTGGCCACCACCGCCCTGCCTGATGACGGGGTCGAGGCTGCAATCCCCGACGCCAACGCCCTGCCCACCCGCGAAGCCGTCCGGGACGAGATCTTCAACCGCAAGGCCAATGCCGCAGCCGAGGCCTATCTGGCCGAACTGCGCGCCGAAGCCCTGATCCGCCGACCGTGACGGTGCGGCGCATCATCCTGACCTGCGGCGAACCGGCAGGCGTCGGGCCGGAACTGGCCCCGCAGGCGCTGGCGTCTGGCGTCGATTTCGCCTGGATGGGCGATCCCCGGCACCTGCCGGCAGGCACGGCCTTCACTGAAATCGCCCGCCCCGACGACCCGGTTCCTGCGGGCCACCTGCCTGTCCTGCGCCACGACTTCGCCGTCCCTGCGGTTCCGGGTCGCCCCGATCCCGCCAATGCGGCGGGCGTGATCGCCGTGATCGCCCGGGCGGTCGATCTGGTATCGGCGGGACAGGCGGCGGGCATCTGCACCCTGCCGATCAGCAAGCAGGCGCTGAAGGAAGGCGCGGGCTTCGCCTTTCCGGGCCATACCGAATACCTGGCCCATCTGGCGGGGGGCGTGCCGGTGGCGATGATGCTGGCCTCGACCACGGTGGAACCGCCCTGCCGCGTGGTGCCCGCGACGATCCACATTCCCTTGCAGGACGTGCCCGCCGCCTTGACCGACGGGGTCCTGGAACAGGCGATCCGCATCACCCATGCCGCGATGATCCGCGACTTCGGCATCGCCGCGCCGCGCCTGGCGGTGGCGGGGCTCAACCCCCATGCGGGCGAGGGCGGCACGATGGGCCGCCAGGAAACCGACTGGATGGCACCGCTGCTTGCGCGCCTGCGGGCCGAAGGCTTCGACCTGTCCGGCCCCTTGCCTGCCGACACGATGTTCCATGCCCCCGCCCGCACCCGATACGACGCGGCGATCTGCGCCTATCACGACCAGGCGCTGATCCCGATCAAGACGCTGGATTTCGCGGGCGGCGTGAACGTCACGCTGGGCCTGCCCTTCATCCGCACCTCGCCCGACCACGGCACGGCCTTCGACATCGCGGGCAAGGGCATTGCCAGCCCCGCATCCACCATCGCCGCCCTGCGCATGGCCCGCGACATGGCCGTGGCGCGGGCATGAGCACCATCGACAACCTGCCGCCCCTGCGCGAGGTGATCGCCCGCCACGACCTGCGGGCGAAGAAGCAGCTTGGGCAGAACTTCCTCTTGGACCTGAACCTGACCGCCAAGATCGCGCGCCAGGCGGGCGACATGACCCAGTGCGACGTGCTGGAGATCGGCCCCGGCCCAGGCGGCCTGACCCGTGGCCTGCTGGCGGAAGGCGCGCGCCATGTCCTTGCCATCGAAAAGGATGCCCGCGCCCTGCCCGCCCTGCAGGAAATCGCCGACCGCTATCCGGGTCGCCTGACGGTGATCCACGGCGATGCGCTTCAGGTCGATCCCCTGGCCCATCTGACCCCGCCGATCCGAATCGCCGCGAACCTGCCCTACAATGTCGGGACAGAATTGCTGATCCGCTGGCTGACGCCATCGGACTGGCCGCCCTTCTGGCAGTCGCTGACGCTGATGTTCCAGAAAGAGGTCGCGGAACGCATCGTCGCCGCGCCCGGCAGCAAGGCCTATGGCCGCCTTGCGCTGCTGGCCCAGTGGCGGGCGGATGCCCGCATCGTGATGACCCTGCCGCCCGAGGCTTTCGTGCCCGCCCCCAAGGTCCATTCGGCGGTGGTCCAGCTGACCGCCTTGCCCCAACCCCGCCATCCCGCCGATCCGGCGGTCCTGTCGCAGGTCACGGCAGCGGCCTTCAACCAGCGGCGCAAGATGCTGCGCGCATCCTTGCGCGGCCTGCATCCGCAGATCGAATCGCTGCTGGAACAGGCGGAGATCCCGCCCACCGCCCGCGCCGAGGAGATCGACCTCGAACGGTTCTGCGCCTTGGCCCGCGCTTTGCAGGATGCCCGGCAAAGCCAATGAAAAGGGCCGCTGACGGTTCGTCGCGGCCCTTCGATCCTATTCGTCGCCGGCAGGGGTTTCCTGGGGCGCGGGTTCGCCCTCGGCCGACTTGCGACGGCCGCGCGGGGCGCGAGGCGCTGCGGGCTTGTCGCCGCGCGGGGCGCGGGGGGTGCGGGTGCGGGCGGGCTTGGCCGCCGCCTCGGGCGTCTCGACCGGGCCGGTGGCTTCATCCTCCGAAGTGGTCACCGCGTCAGGCAACCCCCCGGCATCGGGTGCCATGACCGGATCGGGCTGCGAGGGTTCCTGCGGCGCGGGCTCCGGCTGGGTCGAAGCGGGTTCGGGCTGCATATCGCGCCGTTCCTCGGGCGCCGGCTCGGGCCGGGCATGTTCGCGCTGGCCCTGGTCGCGGTTACCGCCCTGGTCGCGGGACCCGTGGTCGCGCTGCTGGCCTTGATGACCGTTGTCGCGCCCGCCTTGATCGCGGCGCCCCTGGTCGCGGCCGTTGCCATTGTCACGGTTGTTGTCGTCGCGGCTGCCGTGGTCGCGCGCAGCCTGCTCGCGGTGCTGGTGGCCGCCATTGCCGTTCGCCGGGACATCGCGCCCCTCATCCCCGTCCTGACGGGGCTGGTGGAACTGCTGGCGTTCGGCCATTTCCTTCTGCGCCTCGCCCAGCATCCGCGTGTAATGCTCGGCGTGCTGCAGGAAGGACTGCTCGGCCACCCGGTCCCCGGACAACTGCGCGTCGCGGGCCAGGGTCAGGTATTTCTCGATGATCTGCTGGGGCGTGCCACGCACCTTGCCCTCTGGGCCAGAGCTGTCGAATACGCGGTTGACGATATTGCCCAGCGAACGCTGGCGGTTCGACTTGTTGCGCGAACGGGATTTCGATGATCTCATCAGTTTGTCTGTCGTGATTCCAGTGTAATCCGGGATCCAGTGATCTGGACGGCATCGCGGGCGGCACGGGCGTCACAAATATGGACTTTGCTGTTCAGCCCAGGACCTTCGCCCGAACAAACGCGATCGGCGTTCATCAGGGAAACGGCTTTTGCAGGCAGACCCGTGCGTTGGCATCGCTGCCCCCTGCACAAGGGCGACTAATCATGCCCCGCGCGGGCTGACAAGTGAAAACTTGCATGAATGCGGCGATTCACGGGTTTCAGGCGGAAAAACGGGCCAGAACGACACGGTCGCGACCGTCCAGATCGCGGATCACCCGTGTCTCGGCCCCTGCTTGCGCAAACATCGCGGCCACGGCCTGGCCCTGGGTCGGACCGATTTCCACCAGCACATGCCCGCCGGGCGACAGGTGGTCCGTAGCCCCCGCCGCAATGGCGCGATAGGCCGTCAGCCCGTCCGCGCCATCGGTCAGGGCCGAATGGGGTTCCCAATCCCGCACATCGTCGGAAAGGCCGGCCATCTCGTCCAGGGCGATATAGGGCGGGTTCGATACGATCAGATCGAAACGGCCGGTCACGCCGCCATACCAGTCCGACAGGGTGAAATCCGCCTCAACCCCGATCCGGGCCGCATTCCCCCGCGCAACCTCCAGCGCCGCGGCCGAGATGTCCGTCCCCAGCCCTCGCGCCCCCGGACGTGCCGCCAGCAGGGATATCAGGATCGCCCCGGTTCCCGTGCCCAGGTCCAGGACGCTTTTCCAGGGCAGGCCAAGCGCCTGATCCACCAGCACCTCGGTTTCCGGGCGCGGGTCCAGGGTGTCGGGGGTGACGCGGAAGCGATGGGCATAGAAGTCGCGAAAACCGACGATCTGCGCAACCGGCTGGCGCGCGCTGCGGGCGGCCAGGCCCCGGTCCAGCCGGTCCATCTCGTCACCCGTCAGGGCGCGGTCGTCCAGCAACCGCAGCCGCCCCGGCTCGATCCCCAGAACCGCAGCCAGGATCCGGTCGGCGTCGCGGGCCGCACCTTCGATCCCCGCCGTCGTCAGCCGCCGGGCGGCATCGCGCCGTGCCTCGGACAGCCTCATCCCTCGGCGGCCAGGCGCGCCGCCTGGTCATGGGCGGTCAGCGCGTCGATGATGTCCCCCAGATCGCCCGCCATGATCCGGTCCAGCGCGTAAAGCGTCAGGTTGATGCGGTGATCCGTCATCCGCCCCTGCGGGAAATTATAGGTGCGGATCCGTTCGCTGCGATCGCCCGATCCGACCTGCGACTTGCGGTCCGCCGCCCGTTCGGCATCGGCGCGCGAACGCTCCATGTCGTAAAGCCGGGCGCGCAACACGGCCATGGCGTTGGCACGGTTCTGGTGCTGGGACTTCTCGCTGCTGGTGACGACGATGCCGGTGGGCAGGTGGGTGATGCGCACCGCCGAATCGGTGGTGTTCACATGCTGGCCGCCCGCACCGCTGGCGCGCATGGTGTCGATGCGGATGTCGCCGGCGGGGATGTCGATATCGACCTCCTCGGCCTCGGGCAGGACCGCCACGGTCGCGGCACTGGTGTGGATGCGCCCGCCCGATTCGGTTTCGGGAACCCGCTGGACGCGGTGGACGCCGGATTCGTATTTCAGCCGGGCAAAGACGCCCTCGCCCTCGACGCGGGCCACGGCTTCCTTGACGCCGCCCAGTTCGGTTTCCGTCAGGTCCAGCATCTGGAAGGTCCAGCCCTGCTGTTCGGCATGGCGGCGATACATCGACAGAAGATCGCCCGCGAACAGCGCGGCCTCGTCCCCGCCGGTGCCGGGGCGGATCTCGATGATGGCGGGGCGGGCATCGGCCGCATCCCTGGGCAGCAGGGCGATGCGCAGCGCCTGTTCCAAGGCCGGCATCTCGTCCCGCAGGCGGGCCAGTTCGTCGGCGGCAAGGTCGCGCATCTCGGGATCGGCCAGCATGGCCTCGGCCTCGGCCAGGCCGGCCCCGGCCTCGCGCCAGCGGGCGATCTGCTCGACCACGGGCTTCAGTTCGGCATATTCGCGGCTGATCCGGGCGATCTGGTCGGGGGCCGCGCCGGCGTTCAACTGCGCTTCGAGAAACTCGAACCGCTGGACGATCTGGGACAGGCGATCTTCGGGCAACATGGCAGGGGATTACCCGCGCCCGATCAGGCAAACAAGGACTTCTTCGTTGCCGAAATACCCTCGGGGGTCCGGGGGCAGACAGCCCCCGCTGCCGCTGGACCGAGGTCAGCGCCGCGTCCAGCCGTAAAGCGCGATCAACTCCATCGCCACATGCGCCCCGGCGATCGCCGTGGCCCCGGTCGTGTCATAAGGGGGCGAGACCTCGACCACATCGCCGCCGATCAGGTCCACCCCCGCCAGCCCGCGCAGCAGCGCCGCCGCCTGCCAGCTTGCCAGCCCGCCCCAGACCGGCGTGCCGGTGCCGGGCGCGAAGGCCGGATCCAGCGCGTCGATGTCAAAGGTCACATAGACCGGACGCTCGCCAATCACCTGCTGGATCCGGGCCAGCGTGGCGTCCACCCCGTCGCGATGCACCGACGGCGCGTCAAGGATCGTCACGCCCAGCGTATCGGGATTGTCGGTGCGGATGCCGATGCTGACGCTGGCCGCAGGATCCACGGCTCCCTCGCGGATCGCCTTGTAGAGGAACGTCCCGTGGTCGATCCGGTCCGGGTCGTCATCCACCCATGTATCAGAGTGGGCGTCGAACTGGATCAGCGCCACCGGTCCGCGCCGGGCCGCCACCGCGCGCAGGATCGGCAGGGTGATGGAATGATCACCCCCCAGCGTGATCGGGGCGGCGCCCGCGTCCAGGATCGTGCCCAGATGCGCCTCGATCCGCGCAGGAACCTCTCGCGTGTTGGCGTAATCGAAGGCCATGTCGCCGTAATCCACCACCGTCAGAACGGACAAGGGGTCATAGCCCCAGCCATAGGGCGCATCGAAGGCCTGCAGCGTTGAAGCCTCGCGGATCGCGCGGGGGCCGAAACGCGTGCCGGGGCGGTGCGTCACCGCCTGGTCAAAGGGGATGCCCGTCACCGCAACATCGACGCCCGCCAAATCCTTGCTGTATCGCCGGCGCAGGAAGCTGGTGGCGCCGCCGAAGGCGTTCTCGAAGGACAGGCCGCGCGGGTCCTTCCGGGTAAAGGCCTGATCGACCTGGTTCTTTGCATCCTCAAGTGCCATCCAAGCCATCCCGCCCTGCTGCCATGCGGCATCGTGGCGCAGCGCCGGGCGCATCGCAAGCGTCCCGGTTTGATCTGCATCAGGGCGGCGGGCGCGAATGGCTGACATCATCCATCCCGGGCGCGCGAGACATGAAACGAGAGACAGCCATGAAGACATCCCTTCTTGCCATCGCCGCACTGGGCGCGCTTGCGCAGCCCGTGCTGGCCCAGACCGCGCTTCCGCCGGATGCCGACCTGCGAGCCGCCGCCCTGGAATGGTTCGAGCCCATTCCCCAGACGCCCCAGGCCCCGGCCAACAACGTGCTGACCCCGGAACGGGTGGATCTGGGCGCGATGCTGTTCTTCGATCCGCGCATGTCGCTGTCGGGCCTGTTTTCCTGCCAGACCTGCCACAACGTGGGCTTGGGCGGCGTTGACGGGCTGACCACCTCGATCGGCCATGGCTGGCAGCAGGGGCCGCGCAACTCTCCGACCATGCTGAACGCGATCTTCAACATCGCGCAGTTCTGGGACGGCCGCGCGCCGGACCTTGCCGAACAGGCGAAAGGCCCCGTCCAGGCCGGGGTCGAGATGAACAACACCCCCGAAAACCTGATCGGCACGCTGAACTCGATGCCCGGCTATGTCGAGGCCTTCGAGGCGGCCTTCCCCGACGAGGCGACGCCCGTCAGCTTCGACAACTTCGCCCGCGCGATCGAGGCGTTCGAGGCGACCCTCATCACCCCCGACAGCGCCTTCGACCGCTATCTGAAAGGCGATGACGCGGCGATGACGGAACAGGAAAAGCGCGGCCTTGCGGCCTTCATGGACACGGGCTGCACCGCCTGCCATTCCGGCGTGAACGTGGGCGGCCAGGACTATTATCCCTTCGGCGTGGTGGAACGGCCCGGCGGATCGGTCCTGCCCGAAGGCGACCGGGGCCGCTTCACCGTGACGCAGACGGCCAGCGACGACTATGTGTTCCGGGCAGCACCGCTGCGCAACGTCGCGCTGACCGCGCCCTATTTCCATTCCGGCGCCGTCTGGGACCTGCGCGAGGCGGTGCAGATCATGTCCTCGTCGCAGCTTGGCACCGAACTGGCCGAAGCCCAGACCGACGAGATCGTGGCCTTCCTGGGCACACTGACGGGCAAGCAACCGCAGGTGGTCCACCCGATCCTGCCGGTGCGCGCGTCCGACAGCCCGCTGCCCCAGCCGATGGTGCAATGACACCCGGCCCGGTCCGGCGATAGCCGGGCCGGGTTCCCCGAATCGCCTTGCATATGCGGCATTCGCCGCTATAAGACCCCATCCTTCCGCCGAGATCTTGCAACCGGCGCAGCCTCTCGTGACGGGTGCGGAAGGATTGCCCGTCGATGAAATGCGCCCGAAAAACTGAAAGGGATGCCATGCCTCTGTACGAGCATGTGCTGATCGCCCGCCAGGACCTGTCGAACACGCAGGCCGAAGGGCTGATCGAACATTTCGGGACCGTGCTGGCCGACAACGGCGGCCGGGTCATCGAAAACGAATACTGGGGTGTCCGCACCCTCGCCTACAAGATCAACAAGAACCGCAAGGGCCATTATGCCTTCCTGCGTTCGGACGCGCCTTCGGCCGCCGTGCAGGAAATGGAACGCCTTGCCCGCCTGCATGACGATGTGATGCGCGTCATGACCGTGCGCGTGGACAAGCACGAGGAAGGCCCCTCGGTCCAGATGCAGAAGCGCGAAGAGCGCGGCGAGCGTGGTGACCGCGGCGATCGTGGCGACCGCCCGCGCGGCGATCGCGACCGTGGCGACCGTGATCGCGGTGGTGATCGTGGTGACCGCGGCGAACGCCGCGAGCGGACTGAAAGGATCTGATCATGGCGAACAAACCGTTCTTCCGCCGCCGCAAGGTTTGCCCGTTCTCGGGCGAGAATGCGCCCGCGATCGACTACAAGGACACGCGTCTGCTGCAGCGCTACATTTCCGAGCGCGGCAAGATCGTGCCCTCGCGCATCACCGCCGTGTCCGCCAAGAAGCAGCGTGAGCTGGCCCGCGCCATCAAGCGCGCCCGCTTCCTGGCGCTGCTGCCCTATGTCGTGAAGTAAGGAGACGAGGACATGCAAGTCATCCTGCTGGAACGCGTGGCCAAGCTTGGCCAGATGGGCGAAGTCGTCAACGTGAAAGAGGGCTTTGCCCGCAACTTCCTGCTGCCGCAGGGCAAGGCGCTGCGCGCATCGGACGCCAACATCAAGGCATTCGAAGGCCGCAAGGTGCAACTGGAAGCGCAGAACGCCGAAACCAAGGCCGAAGCGCAGAAGATCGCCGACAAGCTGGACAGCCAGACCTTCGTGGTCATCCGTTCCGCCTCGGACGCCGGTGCGCTGTATGGTTCCGTGACCACCCGCGACGCGGCCGAAGCCGCGACCGAGGCCGGCTTCACGCTGGACCGCAAGCAGGTCGTGCTGAACAACCCGATCAAGGAACTGGGCCTGCACGAGGTCAACGTCGTGCTGCACCCCGAGGTCGAGGCGACCATCCTGCTGAACGTCGCGCGTTCGCCCGAGGAAGCCGAGCTTCAGGCGCAGGGCAAGTCGATCCAGGATCTGGCCGCCGAAGCCGATGCCGCGGCCGAGTTCGAGATCGCCGAACTGTTCGACGACATCGGGGCAGCCAACGACAGCGACGACGACCGCTAAGGGTCCGCCCGCACACGCAAAGTTCAGGGCCGCGGCGGGAAACCGTCGCGGCCTTTGCTTCGTTCTGGTCCAAATCGTTTCCCGCCGGAACCAGACGTATCATGGACTTGATGATTGGCAGCCGTCCCCGGACGGATTTTTCGCATTACTCCGCAGGACACCCGATGCCTGATTCCCTTTCCCAGCTTCTTGCCAGCCGCGACTGGATCATGGCCGACGGGGCGACGGGGACGAACCTGTTCAACATGGGCCTGCCGTCGAATGTCGCGCCGGAATTGTGGAATGCCGACCGCCCGGATGCGGTGCGGCGCCTGTACCAGGACGCGGTGGATGCCGGGGCCGACCTGTTCCTGACCAACACCTTTGGCGGCAATGCCAGCCGTCTTCGCCTGCAAGGGGCTGCGCATCGCGTGCGCGAGCTGAACCTTGCCGGCGCCGCCATGGCGCGGGACGTCGCCGACGCCTCGGGCCGCAAGGTCGTAGTGGCGGGCAATATCGGCCCCACGGGCGAAATCATGGCGCCCATCGGAACCCTGTCCCATGCCCGCGCGGTCGAGATGTTCCACGAACAGGCCGAGGCCTTAAAGGAAGGCGGCGCCGATATCCTGTGGGTGGAAACCATCAGTTCCGAACAGGAATTCCGCGCCGCCGCCGAGGCTGCCCGCATGGCCGACATGCCCTGGTGCGGCATGATGAGCTTTGACACCGCCGGCCGCACGATCATGGGCGTGACCTCGGCGCAACTCTCGGCCCTCGTGGAACGACTGCCCAATCCGCCCGTCGCCTATGGCGCGAATTGCGGCGTGGGCGCGGCGGACCTGCTGCGGACGGTGCGCGACTTCGTGGCCTCGGGGAACGAACGGCCGATCATCGCCAAGGGCAACGCGGGCATCCCGCATCTGGAAGCCGGCAGCCTGCATTACGACGGCACGCCCGAAATCATGGCGGATTACGCCTGGCTGGCCCGCGACCTCGGGGTGCGGATCATCGGCGGCTGCTGCGGCACCACTCGCGACCACCTGCGGGCCATGCGCGACGTCCTGGAATCGCGTCCCGCAGGCCCCCGCCCGTCGCTTGAGGAAATCGCCGGACGGCTTGGCGGCTTCAGCGCCATCCAGACCATCTGAGGGGCGGCGACGCATAGCCCGGCCCGGCAAAAAAGAGGCCGAACATCATGTTCGGCCCCTTTTCAGTCCATCCCGCGGATCAGGCGGTGCGCTGCCTGCGACGGTTCAGGACTGCCAACCCACCCAAGGCGCCCAGCATCAGCATCCCGGCGGCAGGCAGCGGCACGGGCGCGATCTTGACGGCCGCAAGCGCGGCATCGGGCCGACCGATATTGTCGTTTCCGGTCGGATCCACGAAGAACGAGAAGGTGGTCCCGATCAGCCGGAAGCCTTCAGCCTTGCGATAGCCGTTCCCGCCCGGATAAACCTTGTCGGCGACCACCGTCACATCGGGAACGCCACCGGGGGTTCCTGCCGTGATATAGGCGATCTCGGCGCTGCTGCCATCCTGGGCAACGAACAGGTCAAGAAACCAGGTCGCCACCAAAGCCACGCTGCGCGAAAAGACGATCTGGATATAGTTTGCGGGGTTGCCCACGATCTCGGACCCCGAGATGCCCAGGCCGTCGTTCACGCAGGCCAGTTCAGGCACCGGAGAGGTGCAAGCCTCGGGGGCGCGAACCTCGCCCCGAGAGGAGGTCAGCGTCCAGTCGATCGAGCCCACACTGCCCGTCAATGTTCCAGAGGTTCCAACAGGATAGGCCGTGAAATCGATCATCGCAGCCTTGGCAGGCGCTGCGACAGCCATCAAGGCCAATGCTGCGACTGCTATACCCTTGACATTTCTTAGTCCGGCCTGAACAACTTCTACTGCATTGATTTTGTGTGCTGAAGCTGCGGTTTTGTTGGCTTTGAATTGCAGGGTTTCGTATGCTTTTGCCAGAAACCCTG